>NZ_JBIWOU010000001.1:724340-1458535 GCF_044767915.1 Streptomyces sp. NPDC101191 | reverse complement strand
GCCCCCGGGCGCCGGGCGCGCCGTTGGTGGCCGGGGCCCCCCCCCCGCCCCGGGGGGGGGGCGGGGGGGCCCCCCCCCCGGCCCCCCCCCGCCGCGGGGGGGGGCCCCCCCCCCCCCCCCCCGGGGGGGCGCCCCTCCTCGTGTCCGTGGACCCCTCCTCGTGTCGTGGACCCCTCCTCGTGTCGTTGATCCGCTCCCCGTGCCGTGGATCCGCTCCCCGTGCCGTGGATCCGCGCCTCGGGTCCGGGGATCCAGCGCCTCACGACGTCACGGACGGCGCGGCCCCCTTCCTCACCAGCGTCACCAGAAAACGGTTCGCCGGGCCGACGTTCCCCGCCGCGTCGACCGAGCGGTACTCCACCGTGTGCGTGCCGTAGTCCGGCGTCGCGTCGTCCCACGGCACCACCCTGCTCCGGCCGAGCTTGCCGTAGACGAGGTCGTCGATCACCGTCCCGGAGGGCGAGAAGCGGAACGGCGCCGCCGCGTCCGTCGGCCAGCCGTAGTAGGTGTACCAGCCGTCGCCGTCCACCCGGAACTGGCTCACGACCGCGCCCTGCCGGTCGTCCCGCGCCTCCAGCCGCATCGTGAACTCCCCGTCGTAGACGTACTCGACGGGCCGCCCCGCCCGGTGCACCGTCCGCAGCGGCGGCGACAGCTCGTTCGAGACGGTGGCGGCGAGCGCGTCCACCGTCCACCGCAGCTCCTGGCGCGTGCCGGGGATCCGGGCCGTCAACGAGTGCGTGCCGGGGGCGAGTCGCAGCGCGCTCAGGTCCAGGTCCCGGTCGTTGCCGGGATTCGGGACCGTCCGCCCGTCGAGGGTCCAGCGGACGCCCGGGGCCCGGCGCACCGGGTGGGTGGTGTCGGCGTGCACGACGGACCACGCGCCGACCGGGGCGGTGGTCGCCGTGTGCCCGGTGAACGCCGGCGGCACGGCGTCGTCCGGCGTGCGGAGCGCCGGGTCGACCGTCCAGCGCACCGTACGGGTCAGGGCCGAGGAGGCGCGCACCGCGGGGTCGCGGACGAACGGCGTCGGATCGGTGACCGTCGCCGTCAGCGCGTAGGTGCGCCCGGGGGCGAGGCCCAGGCCGCGCAGATCGACCGTACGGGCGCCGCCGGTCCTCAGCGGGCGCCCGTCGAGGCGCCATTCCACGGCGAGTTCGCCGCCCAGCGGATGCAGCGTGTCCACCCACACCGTCCGGTCGGCCCCGATCGGTGCCGCGTCCGCGGTGTGGTCCTGGACCAGGTCCACCTTGGCCGCGATCGCCTGCACCATCACCTCGCGCTCGACCTGGTCGAAGGCGTAGCCGAGGGTCTTCATCATGGAGTGGCGGCTGGGCCGCCAGACACCCTTCGTGCTGTAGAGGCCGCCCTCGTACCGGCCGATCACCCCGCCCGAATCGCTCTCCTCGCCCAGCCAGCGCCACCACTTGGCCCGCTGCTCCCGCATCTGGCGCTCCGTCAGGAGGGTGTGGTGGACGGAGGAGGGCTCGGTGTCGTCGCCGTACGTGCCGCCGGGCACGCCGCGCCCGTAGTAGTCGTACTCGTCCTGGAGCCCGCCGAGCGAATGGCCTATCTCGTGCGGGGTGATGAGCGCCGACAGGGCGTTGCCGCCGGACGCGGTGGCGTAACTGCCGCCCGCCCCTCCGTAGGTGGAGCTGTGGGCGAGCGCCACGATCTGCCGGTTCGCGCGACTCGTACCCGGCACCAGGTCGGCGTAGCCGGCCGCCTTGGCGCCGTCGACGGTGAGCAGCCGCTGCACGCTGCCCGGGTTGCAGCCGCCCCAGAAACCCATGTCGAGCGCGGTGTCACGGGCCGGCGCGCCGAGTCCCGGATCGCAGTCGACGCCCGACTCCCGCGACGGCACCTCGACCGCCCACACGTTGATGGAGGAGCGGTACGAGGCGAACGGCTCGATGCTCCACAGCATGCTCAGGTGCCGCTCCAGGTCCGCCCGGAAGGCCGGCATCTCCGCGGCGGTGTACCCGTCGCCCATGACCACCAGGTTGAACCGCCGGTCGGCGGGCCCGGTGGTCTGGACGGGTACGACGGTGGCCCCGCCCGTCTCGGCGACGGCCGGACTGCCCACCGCCGCGGTGCCCGTGCTGACCAGGCCCGTGGCCAGCAGACAGGCCGCGACGAGCCGGGCCACTCCTCCTCGAACACGCCTGCGGCGCAGTGCAGTCATGGGGCGCGAGCCTAGGCCGCGCCCCCGACGTCGTAAAGATGTTCGTCACCCGTCCATCTCAAGGACGGAGGTAGGCCAGTCCCGCGTGCTCGGCGGTGTAGCCGTCGACCAGTCGGCGGGCCACCGTGACCGAGTCGACCAGCGGATGCAGCGCGAAGGCCTTGACCGCGGTCGTCCGCGAACCGCTCTCCGCCGCGGCCAGCACCTCGCGCTCGACGGCCTTCACCGCGGTCACCAGGCCCACCGCGTGATACGGCAGCGGCCGCACCGACACCGGATGGGCTCCGGCCGCGTCCACGAAGCACGGGACCTCGATGACCGCGTCCGCGTCGAGCACCGAAAGGGTGTGCCGGTTGCGGACGTTGAGGATCAGGGTGGCCCGCTCGTTGCGCGCGATGGCCCGCATCAGGGCCAGCGCCACCTTCTCGTAGCCGCCCGACTCCAGGTCCGCCTCGTCGCGCTCGCCGGCCCCCGCCGCCTCCCGGTTGTGCGCCATGTAGGTCGCCTCCCGATCGGCGAGCACCCGGTGCCAGGTGTCCAGCGGGGGAGTGTCGGGCTTGTCCATCTCCGCGTAGAAGCCCGCCTGTTGGTCGAGAAGATAGGCGCCGCGGGTCCTCTCCGCCTCGCGATAGGCGCGGACCGCCTCGCGGTTGAAGTAGTAGTAGTGCAGGTACTCGTTGGGGATCGCACCCAGCGAGCGCAGCCACTCCGCCCCGAAGAGCTTGCCCTCCTCGAACGAGCCGAGCAGCGCATCGTCCTCGAACAGGCGCGGCAGTACGTCATGTCCGCCGACCTCCAACCCCCGTAGCCAGCCCAGGTGGTTGAGGCCCACGTAGTCGATCCACGCCCCGTCCGGGTCCGTGCCGAGCACCCGTGCCACCCGCCGGCCGAGACCCACCGGCGAGTCGCAGATGCCGATCACCCGGTCCCCGAGGATCCGCGACATCGCCTCGGTGACCATGCCGGCCGGGTTGGTGAAGTTGATGACCCAGGCGTCCGGGGCGAGTTCCGCGATCCGCCGGGCGATGTGCGTCACCACCGGCAGGGTCCGCAGACCGTACGCGATGCCGCCGGCGCCCACCGTCTCCTGGCCGAGCACGCCCTCGGCCAGCGCGATCCGCTCGTCGGCGGCCCGGCCCGCGAGCCCGCCCACCCGGATGGCGGAGAAGACGAAGTCCGCGCCGCGCAGCGCGTCGTCGAGATCCGTCGTCGCGCTCACCACGGGTGCGTCGGGCACCCCGGCGCCCTGCTCGGCCAGCACCCGGGCGATCGCCGACAGCCGCCCGGCGTCGAGGTCGTGCAGGGTGACCTGCGTGACCCGTCCCTCGGCGTGGTCGCCGAGGAGAGCGCCGTACACCAGCGGCACCCGGAACCCGCCGCCTCCGAGAATCGTCAGTTTCATGCCCGTACGCTACTCGGATGCACGTACTGAGCAGCAGGATCCTGCTCCGCCCGGCCGACCCCGAACGCTCCCGGCGCTTCTACGGCGAGACGCTCGGCCTCGCCGTCTACCGCGAGTTCGGTACCGGTCCCGACCGCGGCACGGTCTACTTCCTCGGCGGTGGCTTCCTCGAACTCTCGGGGCGCGCCGCCGCCGCACCACCGGAGCCCGAAGTCCGCCTGTGGCTCCAGGTGGCCGACGTGCGCGCGGCGCGCGAGGAGCTCCGGGGCAAGGACGTGACGGTGCTGCGCGAGCCGGTCACCGAGCCGTGGGGACTGGTCGAGATGTGGCTCGCGGACCCGGACGGCGTACGGATCGCGGTGGTGGAGGTGCCGGAGGGGCACCCGCTGCGGTACCGGCCGTAGGGCCCCGAAGGGGACCCCGCGTCCCGTTCCAAGATCGTTTGTGATCAGAATGTTCCGTATGGCGACAACGAACATGCCCGAAGCGGCCGTGATCGACGATGCGGGGGCGATCAGCGGCACGCTGGCCCGGGCCTTCGATGACGACCCGATGATGCGCTGGTTCTTCCCGGACGACGCCCCGCGCGAGGCGACCCTGCAGCGCTACTTCTCCACCCTCTTCACCCGGCAGTACCTCCACAACGGTGTCTGCGAGCGCACGGGGGCGGCGGCCGCCTTCTGGGTGCCGGCCGAGGCGCAGGAGAAGGCCGTGCCCGACGACGAGACCATCAGGCAGCTCGTGGACATCCTCGGCGACCGCGCCGGACTCTTCCGCGAGGCGGTCGAGACCGCCGCCGCGTACACGCCCGAGGAGCCCCACTGGTCCCTGGCCCTCATCGGTGCCGACCCCGCCGCGCAGGGCACCGGCCAGGGCTCCGCCCTTCTCCGCTCGGGCCTCGCGAAGGCCGACGCGGCGGGCCTGCCCACCTACCTGGAGTCCTCGAAGGCCGCCAACCTCCCGGTCTACGAGCACTTCGGCTTCACCGTCCGCGAGGAGTTCGCACTGCCCGGCGGCGGCCCCGTGCTGTGGGGGATGTGGCGCGAGGCCCGCTGACCGCGCACCTCGCGGCGGCGGGCGGCGGCCGGCACGCGACAATGGGCCCATGTCCCGACGCAAGACCCGCCCCGCCCGTCCCGCCGCCCCCGCGCCCGCCGTGACCGACGCGTCGCCCTGCCCGTGCGGCCTGGAGGCCGCCTACGGCGCGTGCTGCGGCCGTTTCCACGCGGGCCCCGCCACCGCGCCGACCGCCGCGCTGCTCATGCGCTCGCGCTACAGCGCCTTCGTCCTCCGCGACGAGCCCTACCTGCTGCGCACCTGGGCCCCGCAGACGCGTCCCGCGGACGTCGACTTCGACCCGGGCATGCGGTGGGCGGGCCTGGACATCGAGGAGACGGGCGACGGCACGGCCTTCCACCAGCAGGGCACCGTCACCTTCCGCGCCCGCTTCACGCACGACGGGGTCCCGGGGGAGCTGCACGAGCGCAGCCGGTTCGCGCGGCACGAGGGGGCGTGGGTGTACGTGGACGGGGACTTCCTGGACTGAGGCCGGGGGGTGGGACGGGATCCGCCTGCGGTGGGTATCCGGATGCCCGGACCTGGATCCCGGATCCCGGCCCAACGAACGTAGATCCCGGGGACCGGGTCCCGGATCCGGGATCCCGGATCCCGGTCCCCGAGCGCCGAGGCCGGATCCCGGATCCGCCTCACCGCGTCGTCGCGCCCACCGGCTCCCGTTCGACCCGCGGCAGGCCCTGGGCCAGGTCCTCCGCGATCAGCTTCTTCGCGATGGCGTCGGTCGCCGCGCGCAGTTCCGGGCCGCTGGGGCGGCCGCGTTCCCGTTCGACCTGGGTGCTCAGCCAGTCGCCCCAGGCCTTGGTGATGACGTCCGCCTCCCGCTTGCCGGCCTGCGTGTGGGAGAGCAGGTTGCCGTCGCGGGTGAGGAAGCCCTCGTCGACCATCCGGTCGAAGACCGGCAGCAGCACCTCCGGGGGCACCCGGCGACCGGCCGAGATCAGGCCCAGGCTGGCGTGGCCGACGAGCCGGGTGAACAGTTCCACCTGCATGACCGCCCACGCGCCGGCCGTGTCCAGCCGGGTGTCGGAGTCGGTCACGATCCGCCGCGCGGTGCCGTAGTCGGTCCTCCGGATGATCCGGCCGACGGAGAGTTCCAGGAGCTTGGCCGAGTCGCCACTGATGGTCGGGGAGGCGAAGCCCTCGCCCATGTCGGGGGCGGAGGCCCGGGCGGTGTCGCGCAGGGTGACCTGCTTGAGGAAGAACGCGACGACGAAGCCGACCGCCGCCACCGGCACGGTCCACAGGAAGACGGTGTGCAGGGTGTCCGCGTACGCCTGCACGATCGGCTCGGCCACCGGTGTCGGCAGGCCGTGCACGCCCGCCGGGCTCTGCGCGGCGGTGGCGACGTCCGCCGGGTTCAGACCGAGGCTCGCGGCGCGTGCGGACGCCTCGCCGACGCCCTCCGCCAGGTTCGGCTCCAGCGAGTTGGCGTAGATGGTGCCGAAGACGGCCGTCCCGAAGGAGCTGCCGAGCGTACGGAAGAAGGTGACGCCCGAGGTGGCCGTGCCCAGGTCCGCGTAGTCGACGGTGTTCTGTACGGCGATGGTGAGCACCTGCATGCACAGGCCGATGCCGACGCCGAGCACGAACATGTACAGCGACGCCAGCCAGGTGCTGGTCTGCGGGTCCATCAGGGAGAGCAGATAGAGCCCGAGGCCCATCACGAAACAGCCGACGATGGGGAAGATCCGGTAGCGGCCGGTCTTGCTGACGACGTTGCCGCTGAAGATGGAGGCGATGAGCAGGCCCACGACCATGGGCAGGGTGCGGATGCCGGAGATCGTCGCCGAGTCCCCGTCGACGTACTGGAGATACGTCGGCAGGAAGGTCATCGCGCCGAGCATCGCGAAGCCGACCACGAAGCTGAGCACCGAGCAGACGGTGAAGACCGGATTGCGGAACAGGCGCATGGGCAGCATGGGTTCGGCCGCCCGGGTCTCCACCCAGCAGAAGAGGGCGAGCGCGAGCAGGCCGCCGGCGAAGAGCCCGATGATGACGCCCGAGCCCCACGCGTACTCGTTCCCGCCCCAACTCGTCGCCAGGATAAGGGCACTGGAGCCGACGGCGACGAGCGCGATGCCCAGGTAGTCGATGACCGGGCGGCTCGCCGAGCGTACGGAGGGGATGGTGCGGGCGGCCGCGATGACGACCAGGATCGCGATGGGGACGTTGACGTAGAACGCCCAGCGCCAGCTCAGATGGTCGGTGAACAGGCCGCCGAGGAGCGGACCGATGACGGTCGAGACGCCGAACACCGCGCCGATCGCGCCCTGGTACTTGCCGCGTTCGCGCAGGGGGATGACATCGGCGATGAGCGCCATGGAGGTGACCATGAGGCCGCCGGCGCCGATTCCCTGCAGTCCGCGCCAGACGATCAGCAGCGTCATGTTGGTGGCGAGGCCGCACAGGAACGAGCCGGTGATGAAGATGATCGCCGACACCTGGAAGATCACCTTGCGGCCGAACAGGTCGCCGAACTTGCCGACCAGGACGGTCGCGACCGTCTCCGCCAGCAGGTAGGAGGTGACCACCCAGGACATGTGGGCGGCGCCGCCGAGGTCCGCGACGATGGTCGGCAGCGCGGTGCCCACGATCGTCTGGTCCAGCGCGGCCAGGAGCACGCCGAGCATGATCGTGCCGAAGACGATGTTGCGGCGTCGGCTGTCGAGCACCGGGGGCTGGGCGGCGGGGGGCGCGGGCGCTGCTTCGCTGGTGGTCGTCACCCTCGCAGCGTCACACCGGCGGTCGTGTCCCGCATGCGGAGTACACCCGAACCGGTGCGGCGCCGCGGCGTACGCCGAACGGCCGAGGAGCGTCGCCTCCGCGTGTCCCGCGAGCGTCCCTAGAACCCCGGGCGCACGGGCAGCTTCGGGTGGTGCCTAGAACCCCGGGCGCACGGGCAGCTTCGGGTGGTGCTTGGCCAGGATCTTGTTCGCCCGGGCGAGTGCGGCCAGCGCGTGCTCCCGGTCGGCCCGGTCCTCCGGGCACAGCGGGCCGCGGAAGCGGTACACCTCGCGCGCGGCGCAGTCGGCGTCGACCTCGGCCTGGAGCACGTGCAGCGGCAGGCAGGCCCCGATCAGCGCGGCGACGCGGTCGGGGATCGGCACGGGAACGAGAGGTGAGGGCGAGGTGATCACGGTCGGTCCTTGTGGGTCTCTGGGGTGGCGGAGGGTTTCTCCACGTCTCCATACGTACCGGATCCCGGTGCCGGTTCGACGACGGCTCCGTCACCGCCGGGCAACAGCGGCGCGGCGCCCTCGGCGCGGCGTACGGAGGGGGCCGCCGACCCTCGTCGCGTTCCCGCAGGTGTACCGGGGTGCGTACGTCCGATCGCTCGTCAGTTCGCCGAACCTCAGGGCGAGAAGGGGCGGTTGTGGACCTTGTGGGTGTGGGGCATCTCACGTCGGTCCCGAGGCTTAACGATCTCCGCAGGGCCCGGGTGGATCTCCGTCGCGCCCCTCCGCCGGACCTCTCGTGCCCCTTGTGCCCCCTCGTGCCCTACGTCAGGATCTCGCCGAGGTCGTACGAGACCGGCTCCTCCAGCTGCTCGTACCCGCACGACTCCGGCGTGCGGTCCGGCCGCCAGCGCTTGAACTGGGCCGTGTGCCGGAAGCGGTCGCCCTCCATGTGGTCGTACCCGACCTCGCAGACCCGCTCGGGGCGCAGCGCCACCCAGGACAGGTCCTTCTTGCCCGACCAGCGGCTCGGCGCCCCGGGGAGCCGGGCGGACTCGTGCGCCGACTCGTCCGACCAGGCCGCCCACGGGTGCCCGTCCGGCGGGTCCATGCGCAGCGGTTCGAGCTCCTCGACGAGCTCGGCGCGCCGCTTCGCCGTGAAGGCGGCGCACACGCCGACGTGCTGGAGGGCGCCCCGGGCGTCGTGGAGGCCGAGCAGCAGCGAGCCGACCACGGGCCCGCTCTTGTGGAAGCGGTATCCGGCCACGACGACATCGGCGGTGCGCTCGTGCTTGATCTTGTACATGAGGCGTTCGTCCGGGCGGTACGGCAGGTCGAGCGGTTTCGCGATCACGCCGTCGAGCCCGGCCCCCTCGTACTGCTCGAACCAGTGCGCGGCGAGCTCCGGGTCCGTCGTCGAGGGAGCGAGGTGCACCGGGGCGTCGACGCCGGCGAGCGCGCTCTCCAGGGTGGCCCGGCGCTCGCCGAGCGGAGTGTCCAGGAACGACTCGTCTCCGAGCGCGAGCAGGTCGAAGACGATGAACCGGGAGGGGGTCGCCTCCGCCAGCATCCGCACCCGCGACGCGGCCGGGTGGATCCGCTCGGTGAGACGGTCGAAGTCCAGCCGTCCGTCGTGCTCGATCACGATCTCGCCGTCGACGACACAGCGCTCGGGCAGCCGGGCGAGCAACGCCTCGACGAGCTCGGGGAAGTAGCGGCTCAGCGGCTTGCCCGTACGGCTGCCGATGAAGAGCTCCGGGCCGTCCCGGTGCACGAGCGCGCGGAAGCCGTCCCACTTGGCCTCGTACTGCATGCCCGGCGGGATCTTCTTGACGGCCTTCGCCAGCATCGGTTTCACGGGAGGCATCACCGGCAGGTCCATGCGGCGAGTCTAGAGAGGATTCGACCCGATATGCGCGCTGTGGGTGTCCGGCCTAGGCTGACCGCCATGGCAGGCAAGGCGGCAGCGGTGGAACTCGAGGTCGGCGAACGGACCGTGCGCGTGTCCAATCCGGACAAGGTGTACTTCCCGGAGACCGGCTACACGAAGCTCGACATGGTCAGCTACTACCTGGCCGTCGGCGACGGCATCACCCGCGCGCTGCGGGAGCGGCCCACCACCCTGGAGCGCTACCCCGACGGCGTGACGGGCGAGTCCTTCTTCCAGAAGCGTGCCCCGAAGTACCTGCCGGACTGGATCCCGACGGCCCACATCACCTTCCCCAGCGGGCGCTCGGCCGACGAGATGTGCCCCACCGAGCCGGCCGCCGTCCTGTGGGCGGCGAATCTGGGGGCCGTCACCTTCCATCCCTGGCCGGTCCGCCGTGAGGACACGGACCACCCCGACGAGCTTCGCATCGACCTCGACCCCCAGCCCGGGACCGACTACGCCGACGCGGTCCGCGCGGCCCACGAGCTGCGGGCGGTCCTCGACGAGCACGGGCTGCGCGGCTGGCCCAAGACCTCCGGCGGGCGCGGGCTGCACGTCTTCGTGCCGATCCTGCCGAACTGGACGTTCACCCAGGTCAGGCGGGCCGCCATCGCCTGCGGCCGGGAGCTGGAACGGCGGATGCCGGACCGGGTCACCATCAAGTGGTGGAAGGAGGAGCGCGGCGAGCGCATCTTCGTCGACTACAACCAGACCGCGCGTGACCGCACCATCGCCTCGGCCTACTCCGTCCGGCCCCGCGCCAACGCCCCGGTCTCCGCGCCGCTGCGCTGGGAGGAGGTCGACGACGCCGTGCCGCAGGACTTCGACATCCGTACGATGCCGGCGCGGTACGCCGAACTCGGCGACGTGCACGCGGACATGGACGACGAGCGCTTCAGCCTGGAGTCCCTGCTCGAACTGGCCCGCCGCGACGAGGCGGAGCACGGCCTGGGAGACCTGCCGTATCCGCCGGAGTATCCGAAGATGCCGGGTGAGCCCAAGCGCGTGCAGCCGAGCAGGGAGAAGAAGGAATAGCCGGGTGGCGAGAGGGCGGGGCTTCTCTGCAGGGCGGTCGGTCGCCGGTCGCCTGGCCTCAAGGCAACACGAACGATCGTGGCCGGTCGCCTGGCCCAAAAACAACACGAACGATCGTGCTAACATTTTCTCGTATCGAGGACGATCGAGGAGATCCGGCATGTTTCCCAAGGCTCTGCTGGTCCGCACCGCTCTCAACGCCGCCGCCCGTGTCGCCCCCGGCCCCACCGGGCGGGCCGTCTTCCACCTGTTCGTCCGTCCCGCCGGGCGCTCCCGGGTCAAGCCCGCCGAGGAGCGCCTGCTGGGCGCCGCCCGGATCGAGCGGATACCGGTGGGTGGCAAGGAAGCCGTCGTCTACGCCTGGGGTGACGGGCGGCGGCCGGTGCTGCTCGTCCATGGCTGGTCCTCGCGCGGCTCACGCCTCGCCGCCTTCGCCGAGGCGCTGCTCGACCGTGGATACAGCCCCGTCGCCTTCGACGCCCCGGGTCACGGCGACGCGCCGGGCCGGGCCAGCAACATCATCGAATACCGCGCGATCATCAGGGAGTTGCACGCCCGGTACGGCGACTTCGAGGCCGTCGTCGCGCATTCCTTCGGCGTCAGCGCCGCCCTCTTCGCGCTGCGCGACGGCGTACGCGCCGGGCGTTTCGTCGGCATCTCCGGTGTGGGTTCCTTCGCGCTGCTCACGGCCTGGTTCCAGGGTGCTTTCGGGATGAGCGACCGTGCCATGAACGCGATGCGCCGCCACGTCGAGCGCCGGCTCGCGCCGGAGGAGCCGGGGGTCTGGGAACACCTGGACGCGGGCTGGCGGCCCGGGGACCTCGACGCGCCGCTGCTGCTCGTCCATGACGCGTCCGATGCGATGGTGCCGATCGCCCACGCGCACGCCCTCCGTGCGGCGCGCGCCGAGCGGACCCGGCTCGTCGTCACCCAAGGACTCGGCCACAGCGGTATTCTAACCGACCCTCAGGTCCTCTCCGAAGTCGTCGGGTTCGTGACCTCCGGCGCGCTTCCGGATCAGGCGGTGGGGGAGTCGACCTCGTCCCGCGCTTCGGCGGTCGTCTCCGCGCGCAGTCGGCGGGCGATGCCCCGCTCCGCCCGCGCGTAGACGGAGGTCTCACCGAGGAGGACGGAGTGGGCGTTGGCCGACTCCATCAGGGCGATGATCTCGAAAGCGAGCTGCGGTACGTCGACGTCCTCGACGAAACCGCCGGCCAGCCGGGCCTCCTCGATCGTCCGCTCCACGTACGTGACCCAGTCGACGCGCGCCTGCGCGACGGCGTCGTGGACCGGCCCCGTCCGCGCGTCGAACTCGGCCGTGACCGCGTGGAAGAAGCAGCCGCCCCGGAAGGTCCGGCCGGAGGAGTACGCGAGCCAGTTGCGGCACAGTGCCCACACCCGGCCCGGGCCGGGCGGCAGTTCGGCGAGCGGGATCACGACCTCGCGGGCGAAGACCGCGGCGGCCGCCCGTACGGTCGCGAGCTGGAGCTCCTCCTTGGAGCCGAAGAGGGCGAAGACCCCGCTCTTGCTCAGCTCGAGCTCGGTGGCGATCCGCCCCAGCGACAGCCCCTCCAGGCCCTCCACGGACGCGATGTCCATCGTGCGGGCCAGAACGAGCCGCCGGGTCTGGTTGCCGCGCTCGACGCGTCCGTCCGTCTTGGTGCTGCCGCTCATGCGCCCATCGTACTGTCCGCACGGTCGTGCGGACAGTCGCGGTACGGGGACGCCGTCGCCCTCCGAGGGGCATGGCCGGCCGGGGCGCCGCCCTACCGCCGGGCTCCGTAGCCGCGGGGCTGCTACGCCTCCAGGGTGGCCACGGCGCCGTTACGCCTCAGGGGCCCGTCGCTCCTCCGGTGGGAGCAGCAGTACCTCCAGGGCCCGGGCGCACGCCCGCGCCTGCGCCAGGAACCAGCCGACGCGGGCGTCCGGGATCGCCGACGGAGCCGCCCGCAGTCCGAGCGCGAACCGTGCGTGGCCGTCGCGTCCGAGTACCGGCACGGCGAGCGTCCGTATCCCGAGTTCCGACGCACCGTCGTCGAGGACGTACCCCTGCTCCCGCACCCGGACCGACCCGCTGGCGGGCGTGGCCGCTTCGTCCGCGAGGCCGTGCCCAGGTCCGTACTCCCGCTCGCGCTGCTGCCCATGCCCGTGCCACGCCAGCAGCACCCTTCCGAGCGCCGACGCGTGCAGCGGCCGCCGCAGTCCCGTCCTCGGGGTGACCGCGCCACCCGCCACGATCACCGCGTACGAGCCGCTGCGCAGCGCCAGATCGGCGGTGGTACCGGTCCGCTCGGCCAGGTCGCGCAGTTCGGGCGCGGCGAGGTGCAGTCTCCGCTGGTGGTACGAGAGCCGCCCGAGTTCCGTGACCGCCGGGCCCAGGCGGTAGCGGGCGGTGCCGGGGTCCTGCTCCAGGAATCCGGCGGCGAGCAGCGTCTTGGCCAGTCGGTGCGCGGTCGACGTCGAGAGGCCGAGCCGTCGCGCGAGGTCCGAGGCGCTCAGATCGGGCCCGTTGTCGTGGAAGGAGTGCAGCACGTCCAGGGCCCGCCGGACGGCCTGCGCCCCGGCCGGCCCGGCCATGGTGTCGGCCTCGGTGGTCATGTGTCCCGCCCCCGTCGCTGCTCGCTCGCTGCCCGTCGTCGATCGCCGTGACCGATCTCCCCGATCGATCTTCGTGACCGATCTCCGTGACCGATCTCCGTGACCGATCTCCGTGGCCGGTCCTCGCGATCGGTCACCCGGCGATCTTGCCCGTCGGCCCCCACGCTGCCACACGGCAGGAGTCGAACCGGTGGGCTCAGGAGGGCGGAAACACGCCGTTCACGATCACGCCGCCAGGGCAGGGGCTGTACGGGACGTGCGGAGCGGTCGGCCCAGGGCGCCGGGAGAACGGCCGGCCGAAACGCTCTTGCCGGCGCTCGGCGCGCCGCGTTGATCGGACGTTGATGGCGCGTTTAGGCCATCGGGCCAGTGTTGCCTCCATGCAGACCGACACGATGCCCACCGCCCCGTACAGCCTCATGGACACCGACCTCTCCTGGCAGGAGGACGCCCTGTGCGCCCAGGCGGGACCGGAGTTCTTCTTCCCGGCGCCCGGCTCCTCGACCCGCGAGGCCAAGCTGCTGTGCGGGGCGTGCGAGGGGCGCGTCGCGTGCCTGGAGTACGCACTCGCCCACGACGAGCGCTTCGGGGTGTGGGGCGGCCTCTCGGAGAAGGAGCGGATCAAGCTCAAGCGTCGCCAGGGCTGATCCGCTCCGAGGCGTCCGGGATCAGCCGGCCGCCCGGGACGCCATCCGGGCCTTGCGCGCCGCGAGCCTCTCGTCGAACTTCGACGCCTCGGAGTCGAGGCCGTTCATGTACAGCCCCAGCTCCTCCTGGGCCTTCAGGCCCTCCGGGCCCAGGCCGTCGATCTGGAGGACCTTGAGGAAGCGGAGGACGGGCTCCAGCACGTCGTCGTGGTGGATACGCAGGTTGTAGATCTCGCCGATCGCCATCTGCGCCGCCGCGCGCTCGAAGCCGGGCATGCCGTGACCGGGCATCCGGAAGTTGACGACGACGTCCCGCACGGCCTCCATCGTGAGGTCGGGGGCGATCTCGAAGGCCGCGCCCAGCAGGTTGCGGTAGAAGATCATGTGCAGGTTCTCGTCCAGCGCGATGCGGGCGAGCATCCGGTCGCAGACCGGGTCGCCGGACTGGTGGCCGGTGTTGCGGTGCGAGATGCGGGTGGCGAGCTCCTGGAAGGCCACGTACGCGATCGAGTGGAGCATCGAGTGCCGGTTGTCGGACTCGAACCCCTCGCTCATGTGTGCCATGCGGAAACGTTCCAGCTCATCCGGGTCCACCGCCCGCGAGGCCAGCAGGTAGTCGCGCATCACGATGCCGTGACGGCCCTCCTCGGCGGTCCAGCGGTGCACCCAGGTGCCCCAGGCGCCCTCGCGGCCGAAGAGGGTGGCGATCTCGTGGTGGTAGCTCGGGAGGTTGTCCTCCGTGAGCAGGTTGACCACGAGCGCGATCCGGCCGATGTCGGTGACCTTGGACTGCGAGCGGTCCCAGGCCTCGCCGTCCTCGAAGAAGCCGGGGAAGTTGCGGGCGTCCGACCACGGCACGTACTCGTGCGGCATCCAGTCCTTGGTGACCTTCAGGTGCCGGTTGAGCTCCTGTTCCACGACCTCCTCCAACGCGTACAGGAGGCGCGCATCGGTCCACCCTGCGGAACTGGCGAGGTGGGGAGAGGTGAGCGTCACGGGAACTCCTGGGGACGGAGAAGGGCATTCGGAACTACCTACGGATTCGTAGGTTACGAAACCGTAGGTTAAGGCTCCGTAAGAGAGGTGGCCAAGCCCCCCTCGGTGATGTCCGATTACGTTCGGTTATGTTCCCTGCTCCTGTGCCTGGGATGAGATCCAGGTCACGCGTATGTTCCCGTTCGGTCAGGAGGTCGTGCGGTGGTCGGACGACTACGCAGAGCTGAGCCCCCGACCGGCGGGCCGGCGCGGAACGCCGCGTCCGCCGTGGTCGAGGAACGCCGCATCCGCTGTGGGTCGAGGAGCGCAGTGACGCCGGGATCCAGGAACGCCGCGACGCCCGGTCCAGGAACGCCGTGGCGCCCGGTCCAGGATCCCCGTGACGTCGGGATCGAGGAATCCGGCGCCCCCTCCGCGCGCGATGAACCGCGACCGGCCCGTGGCCGCAGCACGGGGCTGCGGCCACGGGGGTCGCGTCGCACGGCGGGGCCCGGGCCGGCCCTACTCCACCGTGGGAGCACCCGCCCTCGGTGCCCGCTCCGCGAGCCCCTCCCGTACGGCCTCGGCCGTCGTCGGCCGCAGGCCGCCGTCGAGCCGCAGCCAGCGGGTGATCCCGAGCGACTCCAGGAACGGGACGTCGTGGCTCGCCACGACCAGCGCGCCCTCGTAGGCCTCGAGCGCGGCCGTCAGGCTCCGTACCGACGCCATGTCCAGATTGTTGGTCGGTTCGTCGAGCATCAGCAGCTTCGGGGCCGGCTCCGCGAGCAGCAGAGCCGCCAGCGTCGCGCGGAACCGCTCGCCTCCCGACAGGGTCCCCGCCGGCCGGTCGGCCCGGGCGCCCCGGAAGAGGAACCGGGCGAGCCGTGCCCGGATCTCGTTGGCCGTCGCGTCCGGCGCGAACCGCGCCACGTTCTGCACCACGCTCAGCTCGTCGTCGAGCACATCGAGCCGCTGCGGCAGGAACCGCAGCGGAACGTGGACGACAGTCTCGCCCGCGACCGGGGCGAGTTCGCCCGCGATCGTCCGCAGCAACGTCGTCTTCCCGGCTCCGTTCCGGCCGACGAGTGCCACCCGCTCGGGGCCCCGCAGCTCGAACTCCCCGTCGACCCGGGCGCCGTACGGCAGCTCCAGATCGCGCAGCAGCAGCACCCCGCGCCCCGGGTGGACAGTGGTGCGCGGCAGCTCCACGCGGATCTCGTCGTCGTCCCGCACCGCCTCCACGGCCGCGTCGAGCCGCGAGCGCGCCTCGGCCAGCCGGTCGGCGTGCAGGGCGCGGTGTTTGCCCGCCGAGACCTCGGCCTGCGCCTTGCGGTTGTTGGCGACGATCTTCGGTGCCACCCGGTTCTCGACGCTCTTCTGGGCGTACCGCTTGCGGCGCGCCAACTTCTGCTGGGCGTCCACGAGTTCCCGCTTCTGGCGCTGGACGTCGGCCTCGGCGACCCGCACCATCCGCTCGGCGGCGTCCTGTTCGGCCGCGAGCGCCGCCTGGTAGTCCGACCAGGCGCCCCCGTACCAGGTGACCTCGCCGTCCCGCAGATCCGCGATCTGGTCGACCCGCTCCAGGAGTTCGCGGTCGTGGCTCACCACGACGAGCACCCCCGTCCAGGCGTCCACCGCCTCGTACAGGCGGCGCCGGGCGACCAGGTCGAGGTTGTTGGTCGGTTCGTCGAGCAGCAGCACCTCCGGCCGGGCGAGGAGCAGGGCGGCCAGCCGCAGCAGCACGGACTCGCCGCCGGAGATCTCGCCGATGGTGCGGTCGAGGCCGATGTGCCCGAGACCCAGCTGGTCGAGCACCGCCAGCGCCCGCTCCTCCACGTCCCAGTCGTCGCCGACGGCCGTGAAGTGCTCCGCGGCGGTGTCGCCCGCCTCGATGGCGTGCAGAGCGGCACGCGTCGCGTCGATGCCGAGGGCCCGGTCGACGCGCAGCCCGGTGTCCAGCACCAGGTTCTGCGGGAGGTAGCCGACCTCACCGGCGATGCGGACCGTGCCCTCCGCCGGGGAGAGCTCGCCGGCGATCAGCTTGAGCAGCGTCGACTTGCCGGAGCCGTTGAGACCGACGAGCCCGGTCCTGCCGGGTCCGACGGCCAGCCGGAAGTCGTCGAAGACGCCGGTGCCGTCCGGCCAGGAGAAGGAGAGAGAAGTACAGGTGATGAAGGATGGGCGGGTCGCCATGCGGGCCTCCCGGTTGCGAAGCGTGATGGTGGGCAACGCGTGAGACACCGGGGCGCGGGCGGGCAGGGAACGGAGCAGCGCTCGTACGCCGAGGTCGAGGACGGCACACGCGGCGGCGGGGCGGCACGCGCGGCACGGTGTCTCGAAACCTCAGACGAGCAACGGCCTTCTCCGATCGGGCGACAACTGGGCCGGAGAAGACGTTACGAGGGGGTCGGGCGGGACGGCAAACGAATTACGGCGGGGGAGCGCCCGCGACCCGGATCCGGCACCGCTCGGGGGAGCGCCCCCGACCCGGGGGGGGGGCACCGCGAGCCCCGGACCTACGGGAGTTCCAGGAGCTGGGCCAGGTCGTGGTCCCAGTCGACGTACTCGTGCTCGAGGCCACGCGGCACCAGGTGCTGCGAGCGCTCCAGGAAGCTGCGCAGCTCCGACGTGCGGATGTGGACCATGGCGACGCCCTCGGGGGCGTGGAACTCGACCACCGTGCGGTCGTAGCCGTACGGCCGGACGCGTACGTCCCCCACCCCGGCCGGTCCCTCGACGCCCTGGACGAGCAGGTCGCGCGCGAAGGCCCACGACACCTCGACGCCCTCCAGGGTCGCGGGCGGCGGGAAGGCCATGCTGACGGCGTAGGGGTCCTCGCGGTCGTACCGCAGCGTGGCGGCGACGGACTCGATCCGTGGCGCGGACGCGACCAGACGGGCCTGCACGGCCTGCTCGATGACGGTGGACACGGCCAGCCTCCTGTCGCGCGGCTTCGCTCTCCTGGCATCTCCCTGACACCAGGAGAGACGAACGAAAGGGCGCTGACGTGCACTGGAAGGTGACGTGAGCTGTGTCACCACCGCAGGAAGGGACAGGTTTCCCGTGGTCAGCGCCCCTGGGGGAGGTCGAAGTCACCGCCCGCGCAGGGTCCGGAGTGGTCGCAGTACGGCTGGTTGCCAGAGGCCCCGCAGCCGCACAGCACGGCCCGTACCTCGTGCCGCTCGGCCGTGCCGGCCCGCACGAGGAGGTCACCGCGCATCACGAGGCGCCCGTCGGGCATGCGGCGGACGGTGGTGGGCGTGTCCGGGGGCTCGGCGGTGCCGTCCGCAAGGCGGGCGCGCAGGGCGCCGGACGGGCAGCGGCCGACCACCTCGGCGACCAGTTCCGGGGACGCCTGGTCGGGCTGCACCCAGGGGCGCCGGCCCAGGTCGAAGACGCTCGGCAGGCCGTGGACGCACTCCGCCGCGTGCAGACAGCGGCGGGGCTCGAAGGTCACGGTGATGCCCTCGCCGTCGTACTCCTTGAGCCTCGGCGGTTCGTCCGGGACGGGGTCGGTGGTGCGGTCCGTCATGCGTCCCAGCCTAGGAAGGGGACGGGGGGTACGCACTCTGGACGGGATCTTCGCGGTGGACTAGCTTCCGGCGCCATGACGTCCATGGGGAAGACGAGACGAATGACGGCGGCGGGACTGGCCGGGGCGGCGCTCGCCATGGCCCTGACGGTCCCTGCCGTGGCCGACGAGGGCCCGGCGGGGGAGAAGGCGGTGGCCGGGGCGACAGGGGCCGGCTGGCAGCTCACGCAGACCGGGACGGACGCCCGCTTCCGGGGGCTGGCCGGCGTGAGCCGGTCCGTCGCCTGGGCCGCCGGTTCCCACGGGACGGTGCTGCGGACCACCGACGGCGGCAAGAGCTGGCGAAACGTCTCGCCGGCCGGCGCGGGGGAACTGGAGTTCCGCGACGTGGAGGCCTTCGACGCGCGGCGCGCCGTCGTCCTCGCGATCGGTGAGGGCGAGGCGTCCCGGGTGTTCCGCACCGAGGACGGCGGGGCGACCTGGACGGAGTCCTTCCGCAACACCGACCCGCGCGCCTTCTACGACTGCATGACCTTCTTCGACCACCGGCACGGGCTCGCGATGAGCGACCCGGTCGACGGCAAGTACCGCATCCTGTCCACCGGCGACGGAGGCCGGTCCTGGACCGTCCTGCCCGACGACGGCATGCCGGCCGCACTGCCCGGAGAGGCGGGCTTCGCGGCGAGCGGCCAGTGCCTGGTGTCGTCCGGACCGAAGGACGTGTGGCTCGCGACCGGCGGCGGCGCGACCGGTCGCGTGCTCCACTCCGCCGACCGCGGCCTCACCTGGACGGCCACCGAGACCAGCGTCCCGGCCGGCGAGGGGGCCAAGGGCGTCTTCGGTCTCGCCTTCCGCGACCGCCGCCACGGCATCGCGGTCGGCGGCGACTACCGGAAGGACCAGCCCTCGCCGCAGGCCGCCGCCGTCACGCGGGACGGAGCCCGCTCCTGGACCGCGTCCGCCACGCCGCCGCCCGCCTACCGCTCGGGCGTCGCCTGGCTCCCGCACACCAAGTCCGCCGCGCTCGCCGTCGGCCCCACGGGCACGGACCTGACCACGGACGGCGGCCGCACCTGGCGCACCGTCGACACCGGCTCGTACGACACGGTCGACTGCACCGCCGACGGGGCGTGCTGGGCCTCGGGCGAGAAGGGACGGGTGGCCCGGGCGTCGCTGCGCTAGCGCTCTGACCGCACAGGCCGGCCGGGTCGGCGGTCGGACGGGCGGGGACGACGCGCTCGTCGGCGTCCCCGGCGAAGACATCCGCGAACAGGTCGTCGTGACGACCGTCGGCGTACCGGACGGCCGTACCGGGGCCGCCGGCGCCGTGGCCTGACGCACTCGGTGGGCCGGGGCCGTCGGCTCCGGCCCCGCGCGCCGCACGGACGTCGGCCCCTGACCGGCCCCGATCGCCGTTACGGGGCTCCGGCCCCGCGCGCCGCACGGACGTCGGCCCCTGACCGGCCCCGATCGCCGTTACGCGAAGCGGTCAGAGAGGCAACTCGTCCCGGAACCGGGCGAGTCCGTCCACCGTCTTGGTGGCGTAGAACTCCACGATCCGGTACGCGCAGACACCCTCGACGCTGAACGGATCGGTCGCCACGATCCGTTCGATCTCGGCACGCCCGACCGCGCCGGCCAGGATCACTCCGCCGTCCCGCGGGTTCTTCCGCCCGGACGCCAGGAACACCCCGGCGGCGTACTGCCCCTCCAGCCACTCGACATGCGCGGGCAGCAGCGCGTCCACCCGCTCGACGGGCGCGGTGTAGGTCAACTCCAGTACGAACATGATCGCCAGGCTACCCGCCGCCGGACGGGGCTCACCCGGGCGTCCCGCCGGGCCCGCCGCGTAGGGTCCCCACCATGACGATCATCGAGATTCCCGAGGGCTGGCCCGGCGACGAGGGCGCGGCGCTCGCCGTGCAGGAGGAGCTGCGGGGCCGGTTGGTGCTGGGGGAGGAGGGCCCGGGCGTCGGGGAGGGGCGGGTGACGGGGGTCGACGTGGCCTACGACGACGAGCGGGATCTCGTGGCCGCCGCGGCCGTCGTGCTGGACGGACGGACGCTCGACGTCGTCGAGGAGGCGACGGCCGTCGGGCGGGTGTCGTTCCCTTACGTGCCGGGGCTGTTGGCCTTCCGGGAGGTGCCGACCGTGCTCGCCGCGCTCGGGCGGCTCTCCGTCGATCCCGGACTGCTGGTCTGCGACGGTTACGGGCTCGCGCATCCGCGCCGGTTCGGGCTGGCGAGCCACCTCGGGGTGCTCACGGGCCTGCCGGCCATCGGCGTCGCCAAGAATCCGTTCACCTTCACGTACGAGCAACCGGGCGATCGGCGCGGTGAGTTCAGCCATCTCGTCGCCGACGGCGAGGTCGTCGGGCGGGCCTTGCGGACACGGGACGGGGTGAAGCCGGTGTTCGTGTCCGTCGGGCATCGTGTCTCCTTGGAGCGGGCCTGCGCGCAGACCCTGCACCTCAGCCCGCGGTTCCGGCTGCCGGAGACCACGCGGCACGCCGACTCGCTGTGCCGACGGGCACTGCAGGAGGCTCTGAGCACGCCGACCGAGTGACACCTGGGGCGTCTGAGTACCCGTACGGATACCCGGGTGTGTGGGCCGGGAGGCAGAGTGTCCGGCATGACTTCCCCCGGCATGATCACCCCTGGTTCCGCCGCCCCCGGCCCGATCGGCACCCTGCAGTGCGTCGTCCTCGACTGCCCCGACGTCCTCGAACTCGCCGAGTTCTACCAGCGGTTGCTCGGCGGCGAGATCAACCGCCCGGATCCCCAGTGGGCCGTCGGTGACGCGTGGGCCACGCTCCACGACGCCTCCGGGGGCCCGGTGCTCGCCTTCCAGGGCGTGGCCGACCACCGGCCGCCGGTCTGGGGTGCGCCCGAGCAGCAGTTCCACATCGACGTGCGGGTCGCCGACCTGGACCTCGCGGACGACGCCGTGACCGCGCTCGGCGCCCAGCGGCTCGACTCGGGGACGGCCGACCGGTCCTGGCGCATCTACGCCGACCCGGCCGGCCACCCCTTCTGCCTGGTCCGGCACTGAGCCTCGCCGGCGGCCCGCCCCGGGGGGAGAGACACGGAGGGCCGAGCCTCCTGCCGGGCGACGCCGACCTCGGTCTGATCGCCAGGTGGTGACGTCCCGCGGCCTCCGCCCGCTCGCGGGTCGTGCGGAGTGGCGTCCTGCATTCAGGGCAACACCTGTTTGCGGTGGACGTCGTCCTGGTAGGGAGAGATCTCGATGCAGAGAATCTCCCCGATCCGCCCGGCTCCGACCTCGTCCGACGGGGCGCCATGAACACGGAACTGATCGTGGCTTCCCTGTCCGGGGTGGTGGCCCTGGTCAGCGTGGCGTACAGCTCCCGAGCGAACAGGAAGAACGCCCTCCTCGAAGACGCCCTGGAGAGGCAGACCGTCGAGCGTCACCGCGTGCTGGAGCGGCAAGACGTCATGAGCCGGTATCGCGATCCCCTGCTCTGGGCCGCCTTCGACTTCCAGTCCCGCCTTTACGCCATTGCCGGCCAAGGATTTCTCAGGGTGCACTTCGTGCACCAGCGTGATCAGTTGTACGCCACGCGCAGCACTCTTCATGTGCTTTCCGAGTACCTGGGTTGGGTCGAGATTCTCAGACGGCGCGTCTACTTCCTCGATCTCGGCAACCGGGACGCGAACCGTCGCATCGTGACGCTGCTCGCCCGTATCGGCAGCATTCTGAACGACGACGCGTATGAGGACCAGCACTTTCAATTGTTCCGTAGCGATCAAAGAGCGATCGGGGAACTCGTCATCAAGGAGGGCGAGGACGGGGACGGATGCATCGGGTACGCGGAGTTCTGCGCACGACTGGAATCGGATCCCGGGTTCGCCGCCTGGTTCACGCGTCTGTCCGACAGTGTCTCGGGGCTGGCAGCGCAGGAGGGGCGGCATCCGCGCCTGGTGAAGCTCCAGGTCGCGCTGATGGACCTGATCGACTTTCTCGACCCGGATCAGGAACGCTTCCCGCAGAAGCGCCGGTTCCGTTTGAAGGACTCCTGAGGACTGGCGAGGATGGAAGGGGGATTCCGCTCGCTGCCCGGTGAGGGGGTGGCCGATGGAACGCGATGCCGACGGCAGGGAGACGCATCAGGGTCCACCCGCCGTCCCGATCGGATCGCGCATTGCGGCTTACGAAGTGGAGCGCGAGATCGGTCGTGGAAAGGCCGGAGTCGTCTACCGTGCGAGAGACCTGGCACTGGATCGCGTCGTGGCGCTGAAGCTCCTGCCCGCGGGACTGGCGCAGAATGAAGCCTTCCGACAACGCTTCATACACGATTCTCGTGTCGTCGCCGGTATCGATCATCCGCATGTGGTGCCGATCTTCGACGCGGGCGAAAGCGACGGAGTGCTCTACATCGCCATGCGCTACGTGCGTGCGGGGAGCCTGAGGGATCTCCTGGATCAGCGCGGAGCGCTCGCGGTGGCTCCTGCGCTGCGCCTCGCGGAGCACGCGGCATCGGCGCTGGACTCCGCGCACGCACATGGCGTGGTGCACGGCGCAGTCAGGCCCGAAAAGGTCCTGGTAATCCTGGGGGAGGACGACGACCTCCCTCAGAATGCCTACCTCACGGGTTTCGGTACGGCGGAACCCGTACCGGCCGAGGGCTTCGAGGCGGATGCCGCCGGTGATCGGTACGACCTGGCCCGTGTCGTCCTCGAAACTCTCGCCGGTCAGCCGGTGGTCCCCCCGGACGGCGGCGAGGGGGAGCGGCGGGTGCGTCCGAGCACCCCACCGCTCTCCCTCTCCCGGATGCGCCCGGAGATCCCGCCGGATGTCGACAGCGTGATGTGGACTGCTCTGACCGAGGCCCCCGCCGACCGCTACCGCTCCTGCCGGGAATTCGTGTCGGCGTTGCGCGCAGCCGTGGACGGGCCTGATCGCCGGCCGTGACGCGCCGCCGCCCCCGCTCAGCCCGCGTACGCCACCCGGAAGCGCAGTCCGGCGTTCTGCAGGCGGGCGAGGAGGGCGTCGCCCATCGCGACCGCCGTCGTGACCTGGCCGGAGGTCTTCGGGAGGTCGTCGAGGGCGAGGCAGAGCGCCGACTCGGCGAGCATCTTCGCGGTCTCGTCGTAGCCCGGGTCGCCGCCCGAGACCTCGGTGAAGACACGGCGTCCGCCGCCCTCCCCGACGAAGCGGACGGAGAACCAGCTGCGGGCCCGCCGTTCGGCGCTCGGGCCCTGGCCCGGTTCGTAGCGGTCCATCAGCCAGCGGCGGACGGAGGGGATCTGGGCGGCCAGGGCGCCCGTGCCCACCGCGGCCGTGCCGCCCAGGGCCATGGGGAGGGTCCGGACCGAGGCGTAGTGCCGGTAGCGGAAGTCGGGGCCGTAACGCTCGAGTGCGCGCGCGGAACGCGCCACCACCTGGGGGTCCAGCGTGGGCAGCGGCAGCGCCCACGTGCCGGTCTCGCGGCTGAAGCGCGGGCCGCCGAGCGGTGCGCGGGCCCGGCGGGTGACCAGCCGCGGTTCGTGCAGGCGTCGTTCGTGGGCGGCCCGCAGGATCTCCCGGCCGCGCCCGAAGGCGGTCAGCGCCGAGGCGAAGGTGCCGCCCGAGAAGACCGCGCCGGCGCGGACGAAGCCGTCGACGCGGAGCGGGACGCCCTCCGGCAGCTGCTGGACGGTGAAGTAGACGCCCAGATCGTGCGGGACGGAGTCGAAGCCGCAGGCGTGCACGAGCCGTGCGCCGGTCTCCCGGGCGCGGGCGTCGTGGCGCACGTACATCCGGTCCACGAACTCGGCCTCGCCGGTCAGGTCCACGTAGTCCGTGCCGGCTTCGGCGCAGGCCGCGACCAGCTCCTCCCCGTACCAGACGTAGGGGCCGACCGTGCTGGCCACCACCCGCGCGGAGCCGGCGAGCTCGCGCAGCGCCTCGGGGTCGGTGGAGTCGGCCACGAGGATCTGCAGGTCGGCGCAGCGCGGCCACCGCTCGGCCAGGCGTCCGCGCAGCGCGGTGAGCTTGCCCCGGCTGCGTCCGGCGAGGGCCCAGCGGCAGCCCGACGGGGCGTGCTCGGCCAGGTACTCCGCGGTGAGCTCGCCCACGAACCCGGTCGCCCCGAAGAGAACGACGTCGTACGGCCGTGCGGCCGCCCCTGTGTCCATCCAGCCCCTCGCCTTCGCCCGCGCCGTCCCCCGGCGCGCATGTCGTCGGCGGACTCTAGCGGACGGCGCCCCGCTTGCGGACCGGGCGGTACCCCCGGGTAATTTCCAAGCGCTTGCTCGGCTCGGGGGCTTGTGCGGAGTGGAACGCGTTCCTAGCATCTTCGGTGTTACATCATCACTGTCACACCCATGCAGCCATCTCGCGCACCCTTGGGGGCCTCGATGACGACACCCCGCCCGTCCCGCGGCGGCCCGCTCTCCGGCGTACGCGTGGTCGAACTCGCGGGCATCGGCCCCGGCCCCTTCGCCGCCATGCTCCTCGCCGACCTCGGCGCCGACGTGGTCCGCGTCGACCGGCCCGGCGGCCCGGGCCTCGGCATCGACCCCGCCTACGACCTCACCAACCGCAACAAGCGCTCCGTCCTCGTCGACCTCAAGGCCGAGGGCGGCGCGGACACCGTGCTCGACCTGGTCGCGCGGGCCGACGTCCTCGTCGAGGGCTACCGGCCCGGCGTCGCCGAACGCCTCGGCGTGGGCCCCGAGGCCTGCCTCGCCCGCAACCCGCGGCTCGTCTACGGCCGGATGACCGGCTGGGGCCAGGACGGGCCGCTCGCCCCCACCGCCGGGCACGACATCGGCTACATCGCCGTCACCGGCACCCTCGGCATGATCGGCCCCGACCCGGACGGCCCGCCGACCGTGCCTGTGAACCTCGTCGGCGACTACGCCGGCGGCTCGCTGTACCTCGTCATCGGCGTCCTCGCCGCCCTCCGGCACGCCCGCGAGCACGGCGAGGGCCAGGTGGTGGACGCCGCCATCGTCGACGGCACCGCCCACCTCGCGACCATGATCCACAGCATGCTCGCGGCCGGCGGCTGGCAGGACCGGCGCGGCGTCAACCTGCTCGACGGCGGCTGCCCCTTCTACGGCACCTACGCGACCTCCGACGGCGGCTACATGGCCGTCGGCGCCCTGGAGCAGCAGTTCTACGACGAGTTCACCCGCCTCCTCGGCATCGAGGACGTCGCCCCCGCCCGCCGCGACTTCGCCCGCTGGCCGGAACTGCGCACCGCCGTCGCCGAGCGCTTCCGCACCCGTACGCGGGAAGAGTGGACCGAGGTCTTCGCCGGCAGCGACGCCTGCGTGGCCCCCGTCCTCTCGCTGCGCGAGGCCCCCGGCCACCCGCACCTCGCCGCCCGCGGCACCTTCGTCGAGCACGCCGGCCTCGTCCAGCCCGCGCCAGCGCCCCGCTTCTCCGCCACCCCGGGCACCCTCCGTACCGGCCCCGCCCTGCCCGGCGCCGACACCGACGAGGTCGCCCGCGACTGGGCCGTACCCGCACTGACCCCGAAGCCCGAGGAGCCCTCCGCATGAAGCGCCAGCTCTACACCGCCGACCACGAGGCCTTCCGCGAGGTGGTGCGCACCTTCCTCGCCAAGGAGGTGCTGCCGCACTACGCGCAGTGGGAGAAGGACGGCATCGTCTCCCGCGAGGTCTGGCGGGCCGCCGGCCGGCAGGGCCTGCTCGGCCTCGCCGTCGACGAGGAGTACGGCGGCGGCGGAAACCCGGACTTCCGGTACAGCGCCGTCCTCGCCGAGGAGTTCACCCGGGCCGGCACCCCGGGCCTCGCCATCGGCCTGCACAACGACATCATCGGCCCCTACCTGACCTCGCTCGGCACCGAGGAGCAGAAGCGGCGCTGGCTGCCGGGCTTCTGCAGCGGCGAGATCGTCACCGCCATCGCGATGACCGAACCCGGCGCGGGCTCCGACCTCCAGGCCATCCGCACCACCGCGGAGGACCACGGCGACCACTGGATCCTCAACGGCTCCAAGACCTTCATCTCCAACGGCATCCTCGCCGACCTCGTGGTCGTCGTCGCCCGGACGACCCCCGAGGGGGGCGCCCACGGCCTCTCCCTCCTCGTCGTGGAGCGCGGCGCGGAGGGCTTCGAGCGCGGCCGCAACCTCGACAAGATCGGCCAGAAGTCCCAGGACACCGCCGAGCTCTTCTTCCACGACGTCCGCGTCCCCAAGGAGAACCTGCTCGGCGAGCTCAACGGTGCCTTCGTCCACCTCATGACCAACCTCGCCCAGGAGCGGCTCGCCATCGCCGTCGCCGCCATCGCCGGCGCCGAACACCTCCTGGAGGTCACCACCGCGTACGTGAAGGAGCGCGAGGCCTTCGGCCGCCCGCTCGCCCGGCTCCAGCACATCCGCTTCGAGATCGCCGAGATGGCCACCGAGTGCGCCGTCACCCGCAGCTTCCTCGACCGCTGCGTCGAGGAGCACGCCGAGGGCGGGCTGGACGCCGTCCACGCCTCGATGGCCAAGTGGTGGTCCACCGAACTGCAGAAGCGGGTCGCCGACCGCTGTCTGCAACTTCACGGCGGATACGGCTACATGAGCGAATTTCCGGTCGCCAGGGCCTTTACCGACGGCCGGATCCAGACCATCTACGGCGGGACCACCGAGATCATGAAGGAGATCATCGGCCGCTCCCTGCTCGCCTGATCCGTCACCCGCCCGATGCCCACCCCGGCCTGATCCGGCTCCGTCCGGTCCGTCATCCGCCCGATCCGCGCCCGCCCGATGCCCACCCCGGCCTGATCCGGCTCCGTCCGGTCCGTCATCCGCCCGATCCGCACCCGCCTGATCCGGCGCCCGCCCGGCCCCCGTGTCCACCCGGACCCGGGGCCCCCGACCCCCACCGGACCCTCGCGCCTGACCGCCCGACCCGCACGCCTGACCCGCCCGACCCTCGCGCCCGACCGACGCGCCCGACCCTCGCGCCTGACCCTCATGCGAAAGGCAACACCGTGACCACCGAAGCCTATGTCTACGACGCGATCCGCACCCCGCGCGGCCGCGGCAAGGCCAACGGAGCCCTGCACGGCACCAAGCCCATCGACCTCGTCGTCGGGCTCATCCACGAGATCCGCTCCCGCTTCCCCGACCTCGACCCGGCCGCCATCGACGACATCGTCCTCGGTGTCGTCGGCCCCGTGGGCGACCAGGGCTCCGACATCGCCCGGATCGCCGCCATCGCCGCGGGCCTGCCCGACACCGTCGCCGGCGTCCAGGAGAACCGCTTCTGCGCCTCCGGCCTCGAAGCGGTCAACCTCGCCGCGGCCAAGGTCCGGTCCGGCTGGGAGGACCTCGTCCTCGCCGGCGGCGTCGAGTCCATGTCCCGCGTGCCGATGGCCTCGGACGGCGGCGCCTGGTTCGCCGACCCGATGACCAACATCGCCACCAACTTCGTCCCCCAGGGCATCGGTGCCGACCTCATCGCCACCATCGAGGGCTTCACCCGCCGCGACGTCGACGAGTACGCCGCCCTCTCCCAGGAGCGCGCCGCCGCGGCCTGGAAGGACGGGCGGTTCGACCGCTCGGTCGTCCCCGTCAAGGACCGGGCCGGCCTCACCGTCCTCGACCACGACGAGTACATGCGCCCCGGGACCACCGCCGACTCCCTCGCCAAGCTCAAGCCCTCCTTCGCCGACATCGGCGAGCTCGGCGGCTTCGACGCGGTCGCGCTGCAGAAGTACCACTGGATCGAGGAGATCGACCACGTCCACCACGCCGGCAACTCCTCCGGCATCGTCGACGGCGCCTCCCTCGTCGCCATCGGCTCCCGCGAGGTCGGCGAGCGCCACGGCCTGACCCCGCGCGCCCGCATCGTCGGCGCCGCCGTCTCCGGCTCCGAGCCGACCATCATGCTCACCGGCCCCGCCCCCGCCGCCCGCAAGGCGCTCGCCAAGGCCGGGCTCACGATCGACGACATCGATCTGATCGAGATCAACGAGGCCTTCGCCGCCGTCGTCCTGCGCTTCGTCAAGGACATGGGCACCACCCTCGACAAGGTCAACGTCAACGGTGGCGCCATCGCGCTGGGCCACCCGCTCGGCGCCACCGGCGCCATGATCCTCGGCACCCTCGTCGACGAGCTGGAGCGCCAGGACAAGCGCTACGGCCTCGCCACCCTCTGCGTCGGCGGTGGCATGGGCATCGCCACCATCGTCGAGCGCGTCGAGCGCTTCTGACCGCCCGGTCCGCACCCCTTCTTACGGAGAAGCATCAGCATGAGCGAGAGCACCACCATCCGCTGGGAGCAGGACGAGACCGGCGTCGTCACCCTCGTCCTGGACGACCCCGACCAGTCCGCCAACACGATGAACCAGGCCTTCCGGGCCTCCATCACCGCGATCGCCGACCGTGCGGTGGCCGAGAAGGACTCCATCCGCGGCATCGTCTACACCTCGGCAAAGAAGACCTTCTTCGCCGGCGGCGACCTCAAGGACATGATCAAGGCCGGCCCCGAGGACGCCCAGGCGATCTTCGACACGGCCATCGAGATCAAGAACGCGCTCCGCCGCATCGAGACGCTCGGCAAGCCCGTCGTCGCCGCGATCAACGGCGCCGCGCTCGGCGGCGGCTACGAGATCGCGCTCGCCTCGCACCACCGGATCGCGCTCGACGCGCCCGGCTCCAAGATCGGCCTGCCCGAGGTCACCCTGGGCCTGCTTCCGGGCGGCGGCGGCGTCGCCCGTACCGTACGCCTCATGGGCATCACGGACGCGCTGCTCAAGGTGCTCCTCCAGGGCACCCAGTACAACCCCCGGCGCGCCCTGGACAACGGCCTGGTCCACGAGCTGGCAGCCACGCCCGAGGAGATGCTGGCCATGGCCCGCGCCTTCATCGACACGCACCCCGAGTCGCAGCAGCCCTGGGACGTCCCCGGCTACAAGATCCCCGGCGGCACCCCGTCGAACCCGCGCTTCGCCGCCAACCTGCCGGCGTTCCCCGCCAACCTGCGCAAGCAGCTGAACGGCGCCCCCTACCCGGCGCCCCGCAACATCATGGCGGCGGCCGTCGAGGGCTCGCAGGTCGACTTCGAGACCGCGCTCACCATCGAGAGCCGCTACTTCACCGAGCTGGTCACCGGCCAGACCGCGAAGAACATGATCCAGGCGTTCTTCTTCGACCTCCAGGCCGTCAACTCCGGCGCCAACCGCCCCCAGGGCATCGAGCCGCGCAAGGTCCGCAAGGTCGCCGTACTCGGCGCCGGCATGATGGGCGCCGGCATCGCCTACTCCTGCGCCCGCGCCGGGATCGAGGTCGTCCTCAAGGACGTCACCACCGAGGCCGCCGCCAAGGGCAAGGCGTACTCCGAGAAGCTGTGCGCCAAGGCCGTGGCCAAGGGCCGTACGAGCCAGGAGAAGGCCGACGCGCTGCTCGCCCTCATCACCCCGACCGGTGACGTGGCCGACCTGGCCGGCTGCGACGCCGTCATCGAGGCGGTCTTCGAGGACACCTCGCTGAAGCACAAGGTGTTCCAGGAGGTCCAGCACGTCGTCGAGCCCGACGCGCTCCTCTGCTCCAACACCTCCACCCTGCCGATCTCCGTCCTCGCCGAGGGCGTGGAGCGCCGGTCCGACTTCATCGGCCTGCACTTCTTCTCGCCCGTCGACAAGATGCCGCTGGTCGAGATCATCAAGGGCGAGCACACCGGTGACGAGGCCCTGGCCCGCGCCTTCGACCTGGTCCGCCAGATCAGCAAGACGCCGATCGTCGTCAACGACTCGCGCGGCTTCTTCACCTCGCGGGTGATCGGCCACTTCATCAACGAGGGCGTCGCCATGGTCGGCGAGGGCGCCGAGCCCGCCTCCGTCGAGCAGGCCGCCGCCCAGGCCGGCTACCCGGCGAAGGTGCTCTCCCTCATGGACGAGCTGACCCTCACCCTGCCGCGCAAGATCCGCAACGAGACGAGGAAGGCCGTCGAGGAGGCCGGCGGCACCTGGGTCTCGCACCCCGGCGAGATCGTCATCGACCGCATGGTCGACGAGTTCGGCCGCCCCGGCCGCAGCGGCGGCGCCGGCTTCTACGAGTACGGCGAGGACGGCAGGCGCGGCAAGCTGTGGCCGGGCCTGCGCGAGCACTTCACCAAGCCCGGGGTCGAGATCCCGTTCCGCGACATGCAGGAGCGGATGCTCTTCGCCGAGGCGCTGGACACCGTCCGGCTGATCGAGGAGGGCGTGCTGACCTCGGTCGCCGACGCCAACATCGGCTCCATCCTGGGCATCGGCTTCCCCGCCTGGACCGGCGGTGTGCTCCAGTACGTCAACGGCTACGAGGGCGCCGCCGGCGTCGGGGTCGCCGCCTTCGTCGAGCGGGCCCGCGAGCTGGCGACCACCTACGGCGAGCGCTTCAACCCGCCGGCCCTCCTGCTGGAGAAGGCCGAGCGCGGCGAGGTCTTCACGGACGCGGTGTAGCGCCCGGAGCGGGAGGGGGAGTGGTCCGGAAGGCGGTCCTCAGCTCCTCGCTGAGCGACCGCTGGAAGGCCGTGACGAGGGACTGGATCACCATCGGCTGCATGTGCGCCGAGAGCGACTTCATCGCGGTCAGGTGGTCCGGGTCCTCGCCGCTCTCCCGGTACGGGTTCCACACCTGCTCCCGGAACAGCCGGGCCAGCTCCTGCGCGGCCGTCCGGGCGTGCTCCAGCAGCACGGTCCGGGAGGCGAGGATCGTCTCGTGCTCGATGGGGACGTCGAGCAGCTCCACGCCGAGCCGCAGCAGGGAGCCGTCGAGCCGGAACACGTCCGGGTCCGGCCCCTTGTCGAGCACCCCCATCGCGGCCAGCCGGTCGACGTCGCGGTCGGTCAGCGGCCGCCCCGCCCGCCGTTCCAGCTCCTGCCGGGTGATCTCCTCGGCCGACTCGGGCGCCCAGCTGGCCACGAGGGCCCGGTGGATCGCCAGGTCCTGGGCGCTGAGGTCGGGCGGCAGCTGCTCCAGATAGCGTTCGATCGCGGCCAGCGTCATGCCCTGCCGCTGGAGCTCCTCGATGAGGGCGAGCCGGGACAGGTGGTCGGGCCCGTAGTGCCCGACCCGCCGCGGTCCGATCACGGGCGGCGGCAGCAGACCCCGCGTGCCGTAGAACCGCACGGTCCGCACGGTCACCCCGGCCCGCGCCGCCAGCTCGTCGACGGTGTAGGTGGGTCCGGCGGCCCGCCCCTCGCCCTGGTCCTCGTCGCTCCCCTGCTGCATGGTTCAACAGTATTGCTGTCTCACCAGTGATGTAAAAGAGCTGGTTCGCGTGGGGCGCGACCCGGCCCCGGGCAACAGGACACACCCCGTCGGCTGAGGTATGCCTTTCCCATGGATCCCCAGCGGCGAGCCTTCGTCCCCCGCCTCTCCCGGCGTGGCGGACGGCTGCTGCTCGCCGCGCCCTTCGCGCTGATCGTCGCGGTGACCGTGGTGGACGTCCTGGTTCCGCCCGACGTGCACCTGGGGCCCTTCCTCATCGCCGCGCCCGCGGTGACGGCCTCGTTCGCGGGACCCCGGATGACGGCCTTCGTCGGCGCGGTCGCGGTACTCGCGCAATCGGCGGTCGCGCTCGCCAGGACGAACCTCACGGACCTCAACCACACCTACCAGATCGTCGCGCTGGTCCTGATCTCGATCATCGCGACCTTCTTCGCCTATCTGCGCGAGCGCGACGAGAACAGGGTGACGCGGCTGCGCTCCATCGCCCACGCCGCCCAGAGCGTCGTGCTGCGCCCGCTGCCCCGCCGCGCCGGCCCCCTGCACATCGCCTCGGTGTACCTGGCGGCCGAGGAGGAGGCACAGATGGGCGGCGACCTGTACGCGGCGGCCCGCACGGCGCACGGCACCCGCCTGCTGATCGGGGACGCCCGGGGCAAGGGGCTCGACGCCATCAGCGAGGCGTCGCTCGTCCTCGGCGCCTTCCGGGTCACCGCCCGCCGCGAGCAGGAGCTGCCGGAGCTCGTCGGGCACCTGGAGGCCGGCGTCGGCTCGGCCGAGGAGACGGAGAACGGACCGGGGACGGGATCGGAGCCCGACGAGACGGCCGACAGCACGGAGGAGGCCTTCGTCACCGCGCTGGTGCTCGACATCCCCGATCACGAGCCGGTGGTCCGGCTCGTGAACTGCGGTCACCCGCCGCCCCTGCTCCTCCGGGACGGGCGGGTGACCGCCCTGGACCGGGGCGACTCGAGCCCGCCGCTGGGGCTGTCGGACGTCCTCGCCCCCGATGCCGAGGTGGAGACCTTCCCCTTCGGTGTCGGTGACGTGCTGCTGCTCTACACGGACGGTGTCATCGAGGCCCGCGACGACTCGCGCGCCTTCTACCCCCTGGAGGAGCGGCTGACGGCCTGGGCCGGGTACGACCCGCCGGCCCTGCTCGCCCGGCTGCGGGCCGACCTGCAGGCGTACGCCGGCGGGCACCTCGGCGACGACGCGGCCCTGGTCGCGGTCGAGCGGCTGGCGCCGGAGCGCTAGCCGGAGCCGTGGCGGGGCGGGCGCGGGGCCGGAGCTCCGGCCCGGTCGCACTGTCAGTGGGGGCTCGTACGGTGGACCCGTGATCGCGATCGAGTACGTACGGGGGGACGCCACCGCGCCGCGGGGCAAGGGCGTCAAGATCGTCGCGCATGTGTGCAACGACCTGGGCGGCTGGGGCAAGGGCTTCGTCCTGGCGGTCTCGCGCCGCTGGCCGGAGCCCGAGGCCGCCTACCGCCGCTGGCACCGTGAGCGGGCCGGGAACGACTTCGGGCTCGGTGCGGCGCAGTTCGTGCGGGTGGAGCCGTACGTGTGGGTGGCCAATCTGGTCGGCCAGCGGGGCATACGGACGGGCCGGAGCAGCGGGGTGCCCGTGCGGTACGAGGCGATCGACGCGGCGCTCGGCCGGCTCGCGGACCGGGCCGTGGAGCTGGAGGCCTCCGTGCACATGCCGCGGATCGGCTGCGGGCTCGCGGGCGGGACGTGGTCCCGGATCGAGCCGCTCGTGACGGAGCGGCTCCTGGCCCGGGGGATACCGGTCACCGTGTACGACGTCGGAGCCTAGGCCGCCTTCCTGATCACGCCCGGCACGCGGTGTCCGGCACGGGATCCGGCCTGACCCGAAGGGCGCGGCCCGGAGGCCCCGGGCACCCCGGCGGGGGGAGGGGTGCCGCGGACGCTAGAGTCATGCGTCTGTTCGAATCAGGGGCATGGCAGGGGAGGGAAATGCAGGCGCAACTCAGGGAGACGGCCACGGAGTTGGCCGCGGTCCTGTGGCGTGAGCACACCGTCTACCGCGAACGCGGTGGCGGTGTGGTGATCAGGGGCGACCACGTGCGGCGCTGGATCAGCCTGGCGCCGACCGCCGGCAAGGACCAGGCGCTGGTCCGGGCCGGCCGGATCCTGGACGGGGGCACGACCGCGCCCGCCCGACTGGAGGCCGTGGTCGACCTCACGGCCGGGACGGCCGAGCTGGCGGCGGTCTGTCGTCGGCTGCTCGCGGAGACCGCAGCCGACGCGGCGCCCTCGACCGCCGGGGCGGCCCGGGCCGGCCGGGCAGCCCGGCCGGCCCGGGCGAGGAGCCGGTCGAAGGCGGTCCGCCCGCGCAGGGGAGGTCACACGGGCGTCGGCTCGTGGGTCGTCCTGCTGTGCGTGGGTGCCGTCGTGGCCCTCTGGGCGTACAGCGTCTACGGGGGCGTCTACTAGCCCGTCGTGCCTTCGGATCACGCGCGAAGGCGCCGTGGGCTCTGCGCGAGTCCACGGCGCCTTCCCCGTGTTCCGGGCCCGGCCCACGGCCGGTCCGTGCCCGGTCGGGTCAGCCCACCCGGCCCGTCACGGGGTAGTGATCGGACAGGTTGGAGTAGGTGTACTGCTTGCCCCAGCTGGAGACGGTCCAGGGCGCGGTCTGCTCCGGGATCACGTTGTTCGTCCAGTTCGCCGGGCGGGCGTTGCCGGCCCGGTAGAGGACGTAGTCGAGGTCCTCGCGCGGGTCGGTCGGGTAGCGGTCGTGGGCGATCGAGTTCAGCGCCGTGTCGAAGGAGTAGGGGTGGCCGGTGCGGGCGTCCGCGCCGGCCAGGTCCGCGTCGGCGAGCATCGACGCGTACTCGGGGGTGCGCGAGTCCACGTTCATGTCGCCGGTGACGATCACCTGCTCGTTCGCCGGGATGTTCTTGGCGTCGAGGAAGGCGTCGATGTTCTTGAACTGGCGGCTGCGCATCTGCGCCGCCTCGCCCGCCGAGCAGCCGGGGTCGGTCGACTGGGCGTGCGTGCCGACGACGTGGACCTTGGTGCCGTTGACGTCGAGGACCGCGTAGACGAAGCCCTTGTTCGAGTACCAGTCGGCGCCGCAGGCGTCCTTGTAGACGTACTGCTCCTTGCGGACGATCGGCCACTTGCTCAGCAGCGTCACACCGCCGTCCTCCGGCGTGGTGGTCGAGTAGGCGCCGCCGGTGGCGTCCCAACCGGACTTCGAGCGGCCGACGACCGGGGTCTGGTACGGGTACTGCGTGGCGGCCTTCGCCTTGAGGGCGTCGGACGCCGAGTTGTCGAAGGCCTCCTGGAGCACGACGACGTCGTTGCCCTGGAAGAAGGGCGCCGCGGGGATGGCCGCGGCGCGGTGGTCCTGGCCCCAGTTCGGATAGAGCGTCTTCGAGAAGAGGAAGACGTTGTACGTCAGCACCTTCAGCTGCGGGCCCGCGGCGGTGCCCGCCGGAGCCGCGGGGGCGGCGGCCGACGCGGCGGGCGCGGTGGCGCCCAGGGCGGCCGCGGCGAGCGCGACGGAGAGGGCGGCGCCGGGGATACGGCGGATGGCTGCGAACGGCACTGTGAACTCCCGGATCAGAGTGGGGGGTTGGACCGGCGCCGCACATCAGATCAGACATGGTTACCTTCCGGTAGCCATTGGGTGCCGGAAATCTTGCGCCGCTCGCACAAACGCACCAACTCTCGGCCGCCTGCCTGAATTGCGAGTTTTGCGACCAGGTAAGATGCCGCCCATGACCCTCGCGCAGAACTCGCAGATCTTCCCCACCGACCTGGGCCCCCTGAACCCAGTCTGGGCTGAGCTCATCCTCGGTGCCGTCCTCTTCGCCCTGACCTTCCTGATCCTCGCCAAGGGGATCCTCCCGAAGATCAACCGCACCCTCACCCAGCGTGAGGACGCGATCGAAGGCGGCACCGAGCGCGCCGACGACCTGCGCGCCGAGGCCACCGCGATCCGCGAGCAGTACGAGGCCGAGCTGGCCGAGGCCCGCCACGACGCGGCCCGCATCCGCTCGCAGGCCACCGAGGAGGGCTCCCAGGCCATCGCCGCCGCCCGCGCCGAGGGTCTGCGCGAGCGCGAGGCCATCCTGGCCGCCGGCCACGAGCGCATCGCCGCCGAGCGCGAGGCCGCCGAGCGCGAGCTCGCCGGTGACGTCGACGCCTGGGCCCGCTCCCTCGCCGGCCGCATCGTCGGCGAGCCGGTCGGCGCCGAGCGTTCCTGACGCACCGCGCACACCCGTACGGGGCCGCGCCCCGGGCCATCGCGCCCGGGTCGCGGCCCCGCGTCATGGGCGGCCCCGCCGCGCTCCCTCCGTGCCGGGGGACAATGCCTGGGGGAGACCGCGTCAGGGAGGACGATCACATGCCCGGCCCGCAGCACCCGGCTCAGGGGGCGCGCCCCACCGACGCCGGCCCCGCCTCCGCGTCCGACCCCGCCTTCGTGCGTGATGCCGGGCGTGGCTCTTCCGCGGGTGCCGACCCCGTCTCCGTGCCCGGGTCCGCCTCCGGGCGCGGCTCTTTCACGGGCCCCGGCCCCGCTGCCGCGTCCGCCCCCGCCTCCAGGCGCGCCACCGACGCCGCGCCCGCCTCTGTCGCCGGCCCCGGGCGGCGCGCCGCCCCCGCTTCCGGCCGTGGCGAGCCGGTGCCGCCGCCCGTGGGAGGTGTGCTGTGGACGGTCGCCGGTGACGTCAGGGCGCTGCTGATGCTGCCCGCCGCCCTCACCATGCAGGTCGCGCACCCCGCCATCGGCGCCGGCGTCGACGACCACTCGGTCTTCCGCACCGACCCCTGGGGGCGCGGCGAGCGCTCCCTGCGGTCGCTCCAGCTGTGGATCTACGGCGGCGAGGCCGCGGCCGAGGAGGGCCGCCGACTGCGCGCGCTCCACAAGGAGATCCAGGGCACCGACGCGCACGGGCGGCGCTACCACGCCCTCACCCCCGCCTACTACGCCTGGGTGCACGCCACCGGCTATCCCGTCTACCGGCACGGCCTGCGCTACCTCGCCCGCCCCCTGACCGAGGCCCAGGAGCGGCAGCTCTACGCCGAGTGGCTCCAGGTCGGCCGCGTGCTCGGCATCCACGACCGGGACATGCCGCAGACGATCGAGGAGTTCTGGCCGTACTACCGTCGCGTCCTCGCCGAGGAGATCGAGGCCACCGTCGTGGTGCGCGAGCTGATCGCCACCGATCAGCCCGTGCCGGCCCCCGACCGCGGCCCGCTGCCCGTACGGCTGGCCCTCAGGGTGCTGTGGCCGCTGCTCCGCGGCCCCTTCCTGCGGGCCAGGGCCTTCCTCACGGTCGGCCTGATGCCGCCCGACGCGCGGGAGGCGATCGGCCTGGAGTGGAACGACGCCCAGGAGCGGCGGCTGCGTCGCTTCACCCGGGTCGTGCGGGCCGTGGTGCCCGTCCTCCCCGAGCGGTTGCGCTACCTCCCGCTGGCCCGGAAGGCGCGGCAGGAGGCCCGGCGGGAGGCCCTTCAGGAGGCCCGGCGGGGCGGGGCGGGAGCGCGTACCGGGCGATGACGTCGCCGTACGCCGGCGGCGGCGTCACGGCGGTCGGGCGGGCGGAAGGCCCTGCTCCCTGACGGTGCGCCCACGGGTACCGCGCTGCGGGACCATGGCGACCGTGCGGCGGGACCGTGGCGACCACGCCGCCGATCGGGTGCCGCGGGCGGTCAGCGGGGTCGCGGCTCCGTGATCACGCCGCCAGTGCGTCCAGGTAGGCGTCGAGGAGCTCGACCTGGGTCTCGGGTGGATAGGCCGTGGGGTCGAACAGGGCCTGGACCACCAGGCCGAGGGTGAAGGACTGGGCGCCGGCGGCCAAGCGCGCCGGGTCGCCCGGGGGCAGCTCGCCGCGCTCCTGCGCGGCCCCGACCAGCTCGGCGAGTCGGTCCCGGCTGCGCCCGTACTTGCGGGCGTACTCCTCGCCCAGGGCCGGGTCGGCGAGCGCCGTGTCCCAGGAGGACACCCAGATCCGGTTACTCGCGGTGGCCTCGGCGGTGAGCGGCAGGATGTCGAGCAGGGCGGCGCGCAGGGCGGCCAGACCGTGCCCAGCCGAGCGCCTCGGCCGCGCTGCCGTGCGCTCGTCGAGCAGCTCCAGCGCATACGCGACCAGATCGCGCTTGGCCGGGAAGTAATGGGTCAACAGGCCGGTGGTGGCGCCGAGTTCGGTGGCGACGGCGCGCATCGTCAGGCCGCCGAAGCCGTGCGCGGCGAGGACGCGCCAAACCGCCTCGGAGACATCGCGGCGACGGGCCTCGTGATCGCCCTTGGTGCGTGGCATGCTGCTACGGTAATAGCCATAACGTTTGTTGTGTGAATGGGGTCCTCATGTTCTCCCTCCCGCTGCGGGACGACGCCGTCCTCCGGCCGCTCGAGTCCTGGCACGCCGAGGAGTTCGCCGCCCACCTGGACCGGGCCCGCGAGCACATCCGGCCGTGGGTCGGTCCCGGCTTCGTCACCGGCGACGTGGAGGGGGCCCGCGGCACCCTCGTCCGCTACGGCGAGCGCCAGGCCAAGGACGGCGGACGCCTCTACGGCATCTGGCGGGACGGCACGCTGGTCGGTGGCGTGATGTTCACCGACTTCGACGCCGCGTGGGGCACCTGCGAGCTCGGCTGCTGGCTCGAACCGGCCGGCGAGGGGCACGGCCTGGTCACCGAGGCCTGCGCCGTCCTCCTCGACTGGGCCCTCGTGGAGCGCGGCCTGCACCGCGCCGAATGGCACTGCCGCGCCGACAACGAGCGCAGTGGCGCCGTCGCCCAGCGCCTCGGCATGACGCTCGAAGGCGTCCGCCGCGAGGCCTGGCCGTACGACGGCGCACGCCACGACAAGCAGATCTGGGGCATCCTCGCCTCGGAATGGCGCGCCCGGCGCGCATGACGTGACGGGCGCGACAGGGGGGGCACGACGGGCCGGGCGCGACAGGGCGGCCAGGACGGGGCGGCTGTGACGTGCGGCTGTGACGGGGGCGGGAGTCCCAGGTCAGGTGCGCCAGGGCAGGAGTGACGGAGCGGCGGCGGGGCGCCGCCGTCCTTCGCCGCACGTGCGGGACGAGGCGTCCGCCCCGCGCCCCCGTCCCGCCCGCCGGCGAAGGTCGACGGCGCCCCGCCCGCCCGTGCCGCGAAGGTCGACGGCGCCCCGCCCGCACATGCCGCGAAGGACGGCGGCGCCCCCGTCCCGCCCGACCGCGGGACGAAGGCGCCGCCGGGCGCGTGGGCGAGTGTCAGCGCTTGCCGTGCTCGCTCTCGTGGATCGCGTTCGTCTCCGCGATCTTCTTCCACGACTTCGGCTGTGCCGGCTTCACGGTCTTCGCCGCCCGCCCGGTCGGTGCAGCCAGGCCCGCCGCCGAGGCGGCCGGGGCCGCCGGCTTGACCGGCTGGTAGAGCCACGTGTCGAAGAGGCCCGCGAGCGGCTTGCCGGAGACGCGCTCCGCGTACTTCACGAAGTCGGTCACGCGCGCGTTGCCGTACGCGTGCTCCTGCGGCCAGCCCTTCAGGATCGCGAAGAAGTCCTCGTCGCCGACCTCGTTGCGCAGCGCCTGCAGCGCCAGCGCGCCCCGGTCGTACACGGCGATGTGGAACTGGTCCTCCGCGCCCGGGTCACCCGGCTTCACCGTCCAGAACGGGTCGTCGGCCGCCCGGGTCCGGTAGACGTAGTCGGCGAGTTCCTGGGCCGTGCCCTCGCCCTCCTTCTCCGACCACAGCCACTGGCTGTAGCGGGCGAAGCCCTCGTTGACCCAGATGTCCTTCCAGTCGGCGACGGAGACGCTGTCGCCGTACCACTGGTGGGCCAACTCGTGCACGACCACGGAGACGTTGGCGCCGTTGGCGAACTGCCGCGGGCTGTAGAACGGACGGGTCTGCGTCTCCAGGGCGAAGCCGCTGGTCACGTTCGGCACGTAACCGCCGAGGGAGTTGAAGGGATAGGGCCCGAAGACCGACTCCAGCCACTCCGCGACCTCGGTGGTGCGCTCGACGGAGGCGCGGGCCGCTCCGCCGTTGTCGCCCAGGTCCTTGCTGTAGGCGTTGAGCACCGGCAGGCCGTTCGCCGTCCGGTCCGTCGTGATGTCGAACTTGCCGACCGCGAGGGTGGCCAGGTACGTCGCCTGCGGCTTGTTGGAGCGCCAGTTGAAGCGGGTCCAGCCCAGCTTCGAGGACTGCGACTGCAGCACGCCGTTGCTGATGGCCTGGTGGCCGTCCGGCACCAGGACGGAGATGTCGAAGGTCGCCTTGTCGAGGGGGTGGTCGTTCGACGGGAACCACCACACGGCCGAGTCCGGCTCCTGCGCGGCGACACCGCCGTCCGGGGTACGGGCCCAGGCGGACCAGCCGCCTATCTTCACCTCGGAGGGCTTGCCCGCGTAACGGACCACGATCGACACCGGCTTGTTCTTCTCCAGCGGTGCGGCCGGGGTGACCTCGAGCTCGTGGTCGCCGGAGGTGGCGAATTTCGCGACGCGGCCGTTCACCCGCACCTCGTCGACCTTCAGGCCGAGGTCGAGGTTGAAGCGGGACAGGTTCTGCGTCGTGGTGGCGAGGATCGTCGCCGTGCCCTCCAACAGGTCGGTGGCGGGCTGGTACTTCAGGCGCAGGTCGTAATGGGAGACGTCGTAGCCGCCGTTGCCGCTGGCGGGGTAATAGGAGTCGCCGATGCCCGGCGCGCCGATCTTGAAGTCGGCCGCCGATGCCGGGATCGCCAGCAGCAGGGAGGCCGCGAGGGCGCTCGGAACGATGATTCTGCGGTGCACAGGTGCTCCCCAAGTCGTAAGAATCACAAGACGCACGGGTGGTCGTCGGTCCTTGGCGACACTATTCAGGCCCCCGACACCACGTCACGTCCAGAGCACCCCCTGTCACATGATCGCCATTCGGCCGACATGAACCCCCTGCGCCGGATGTCCGACGCGGCACTCTTTTGCGCAGGAGTCCTCCGGAGTACCTTCCGCCCATGCCGATACGTGTGCGGAGAACCCGCGGAGCCCGTCCGTCGCGCAGACCCCTGGCCGTCGTCGCCGCGGCCGTCCTCGCCTCCCTCGTGCTCGCTCCCTCCGGAAGTGCCCAGGCGGCCCCGCCCGTAAGGGAGTCGCAGCCGGTGTACGCGTACGCGGCCGCCGTCCGCGAGTCCGTCTGGGTCGACACCGGAGACGACGGCGACGCCGACGGCCGCACCGACCGGGTCGCCGTCGACGTCGTCCGCCCCCGCGAACCCGCCGCGGCCGGCCGGAAGATCCCGGTCATCATGGACGCCAGCCCCTATTACGCCTGCTGCGGACGCGGCAACGAAGGCCAGAAGAAGACGTATGACGCCGACGGCAGGCCCGTCGGGTTCCCGCTCTACTACGACAACTACTTCGTCCCGCGCGGCTACGCCTTCGCCGCCGTCGACCTCGCCGGCACCAGTCGCTCCGACGGCTGCGACGAGGTCGGCGGACGGGCCGACGTCCGGTCCGCGAAGGCCGTCGTCGACTGGCTGAACGGCCGCGCCCCCGGCTACACCACCCGCACCGGTGACCGGCGCGCGGACGCCACCACGTGGTCGAACGGCGCCGTCGGCATGATCGGCAAGAGCTGGGACGGCACGGTCGCCAACGGCGTCGCCGCCACCGGGGTCGAGGGCCTCCGCACCGTCGTCCCGATCGGGGCGATCTCGTCCTGGTACGACTACTTCCACTCCCAGGGCGCCCCGCTCTACGACGCCAACCCGACCTGGCTGTCGGACTACGTGAACCACCCCGACTCCAGGGCCCGTTGCGGCGCCGTCCAGGACCGCATCGCCGCCGCCACCCCGTACAGCGGCGACTGGACCCCCGCCTGGAGCGAGCGGAACTACGTGCCCGACGCCGGGAAGGTGAAGGCCAGCGTCTTCGTCGTGCACGGACAGCAGGACCTCAACGTGCGTGCCAACCAGTTCGGCCAGTGGTGGGACGCCCTCGCCCGCCACGGGGTCACGCGCAAGATCTGGCTCGCGCAGACCGGCCACGTCGACCCCTTCGACTTCCGCCGCGCCGACTGGGTCAGGACGCTGCACCGCTGGTTCGACCACGAGCTGCTCGGCTACGACAACGGCATCGACCGCGAGCCGATGGCCGACATCGAGCGCGCCCCGGACCGCTGGACCACCGACCGGAGCTGGCCGCCGCGCGGCACCGCACCCGCCGTGCTCCGCCCCGCGCCGGGTGCCGCCCCCGGGGTCGGCGCCCTCGGGCGTACGCCCGCCCCGCGCGGCAGCACCGAGACCTTCACCGACGACCCGGCCCTCGGCGAGCTCGACTGGGCCGCCGACATCGACCGGCCCACCCCCGCGAAGGCCGGGTTCTCCACCGGCACGCTCACCCGCGACCTGCGCATCGCCGGCTCCTCCACCGTGACCGTCACGGCCACGCCCACCACCACGAGCGCCCACCTGACGGCCGTCCTCGTCGATCTCGGCCCGGCCGCCATCCGCGCCTACGCCGAACCCGGCGAGGGCATCACCACCCTCACCGAGCGCACCTGCTGGGGCGCGAGCACGGACGGCGACAGCGCCTGCTACAAGGAGACGAGGGCCCGCACCGCCGACGTCGCGTACACCGTCGTCAGCCGCGGCTGGGCGGACCTGGGCACCTGGGCCGATCCGCGCACCGGCCGTCCGCTGACCCCGGGCCGCCCGTACACGCTCACCGTGCGGCTGGCCCCGACCGACCACGTCGTCCCCGCCGGGCACCGTCTCGCCCTGATCGTCGCAGGTACGGACAGGGACCTGCTCGATCCGCCGTCGACCCGGCCCGCCCTCACCCTCGACCTCGCCCGCACCCGGGCCGCCGTACCGCTGCTCGGCGGGACCGGGGCCTTCGACCGGGCCACGGCCGGTGACCTCCCGGCGGGCGAGGCCGTTCAGCACGGTGTCACCCCGACCGGCGCCCACGCGCTCCCGCGCGGCGGCGCCCCTCATGGTGCCGCAGCGCCCCCGCGCACCGGTGCCCCGATCCCCGGCGAGGCCCGATGACCCGCACCCACCGCACTTCCCGGCGCGCGCTCACCGTCACGGCGGGCCTCGCCGCACTCGGGCTGCCGTTGCTCGCGACGCCCACCCACGCCGCGGGCGCCGCCGGCGCGCCCGTGCCGCCGGCCCAGGCCCCGCGCACCGGCTTCGAGACGACCGACGGCGCGCGCTGGACCACCGAGGCCGAGGAGACGGCTTTCCTGGCCGCCGTCGACCGGAGCAGCCCCCGCCTCTCCGTCCGCCGGATCGGGACGACCGCGCAGGGGCGCCCGCTCCGGCTCGCCGCCCTCGGCACCGGCCCCACCACCGTGCTCCTCGTCTGCTCGCAGCACGGTGACGAACCGTCCGGCCGGGAGGCCTGCCTGAGCACCCTGCGCGATCTCGCGTACGCGCGGGACGCCGGGACCCGGCGCTTCCTCGCCCGAACGACGCTGCTCGTGGTCCCCACCGCCAACCCCGACGGCCGGGAGGCGAACACCCGGGGCAACAGCGACGGCGTCGACGTCAACCGCGACCACATCGCCCTGCGTACGGCTGAGGGGCGGGCGCTCGCCGCGCTCATCCGGGACCGGCGCCCGGAACTCGTCTACGACCTCCACGAGTACAGCGCGACCCCGCCCTACTACGACAAGGACCTGCTCGCGCTCTGGCCGCGCAACCTCAACACCGACCAGCGCGTCCACGACGAGTCCCGCACGCTCTCGGAGGCGTACGTCCGCCCCGCCGCCGGTCGCTCCGGATACAGCAGCGGCATCTACGGCATCTGGACCGACCCCGTCACCGGTGAGCCGGTCAAGCAGGTGGCGGGCGACGGTCAGGAGCGCATCCTGCGCAACACGGTGGGCGTCAAGCACGCGGCCGGCCTGCTCGTCGAGACGCGCGAGGACGCGCTCACCTCGGGCGAGCAGAACGACCCGGCCCGCAACCACCGTCGCCGGGTCGCCACCCAACGCGCCGCGCTCCAGGGGGCGTTCGACTACCTCGACGAGCGAGGCGGCCGGCTCTCGGCGGCCACCGCGCCGGCCCGGCACACCGGCTTCCTCGACCGTGGTCCGATCCTGCTGGGCGGCGCGGACAACGACCCCGCCGAACCCGCCGAGATCCTCCAGGACCCGCCCTGCGCATACCGTCTGACGGATGCTCAGTACGCCGAGGTGGGTGATGAGCTGGAACTGCACGGCGTCGTCGTGCGGGAGCAGGGCGGCGGCGGCGCGCTCGTACCGCTGCGCCAGTCGCTGCGCGCGCTGGTGCCGCTGCTCCTGGATCCGGGGGCGGCCTACGCGCTGACTCACGGAGAGCGTGTGGAGACCTGTTGAGGACCTGGTGACCGCGGTCGACCCGGTCGAGGAACATGATCATTCCGAGTTATGGTTACCAGCCGGTATTGACCATACCTGAACGGACCGTCACGGTCCGGAACTTGGAGTGAAAAGCATGACGAACGCGACGCCGCTGCGCCGCCGTACCCTCTCGGCTCTCGCCGCCACGATGCTGCTGGCCGGGGGCCTGCTGCTCGGGCAGACCGCCACCGCCCCCGCCGCGCAGGCCGCCGGCAAGACGGTCACCTGCAACGTCGAGAGGATGCACAAGGAGGCCGCCGAGCTCCGCAGCAAGGCCGCCAAGCTGCAGCGCCTCGGTGCGACGGCGGAGGCCCGCAAGGCCCGCGCCCAGGCCGACGCGCTGGACCGCAAGGCGCAGGCCTGCATCGACGCGGACGACACCGCGCCGAAGCCCTTCCCGCGCTAGATCGCGGCGTAAGCGCCGTAAGCCGGCCGCCACGCGGGGATCACCCCGCGCGGCGGCCGGCGCCGTGTGCGGGGCGTGTGATCCCGCGGCGGGCGCCGGGGTCGTGTCGGCCGCAGGATCGGCTGTCGTGCCGGGTGTGGGGCCGGGCCTCAGTGTGTCGCGAGCCGCTCCATCAGCCCGATGCCCCGGGTCAGCAGCTCCCGCTCCTCCTCCGTGAGTTCCGCGTCGATCGCCCGCGCCAGCCAGTCCGCCCGGCGGCCCCGCTCCTCTTCGAGCAGTTCCCGGCCCGCGGGGGAGAGGTCGACGAGGCTCTTACGACCGTCGGTCGGATGCGCCCGGCGTGTGATCAGGCCCTGTTCCATGAGCAGTCCGACGGCCCGGGCCATGGATTGCGGGCGCACCCGCTGATCGGCCGCGAGTTCGCTGGTCGTCATCGCGCCGCTGCGGTCCAGCGCGCCGAGGACGGACGCCTGACCGAGCGGCATCTGGTCCTCGAGCTTCACGCGCCGCGTGAGCTTTCCGAGCGCGGTGCGCAGTTCGGCGGCGGTGGCGGCGGATTCCGGAAGGGGCATGGCCCATTTTAACGCAGCGAAGCTGCGCAGCCGGGCTGGGCAGGCTGGCTGCGCAGCCAAACTGAACAGCGGGGCTGTACAGCGGCACTGTACAGCCAAACTGAACAGCGCAACTGAACAGCAGAACTGCACAGCATTGCTGTAGAGTCGGCCGCGCCGGGTCCAGCGTCACCGTCGCCGCAGCCGTACCCGGCGTGCATGCGACAACGGGAAGGGCCCCCATGACCGTCATCACCTCCGTCACCGGCCGCCGCGTCCTCGACAGCAGGGGGAATCCCACCGTCGAGGTGGACGTGGAGCTGGCGGACGGATCCCTCGGCCGGGCCGCGGTGCCCTCCGGCGCCTCGACCGGTGCCCGCGAGGCCGTCGAACTCCGCGACGGCGACCCGGGCCGGTGGCACGGGAAGGGTGTCGACCAGGCGGTCCGGCACGTCAACACGGAACTCGCGGCCGTCGCCGTCGGGCGCGAGGCCGAGGACCAGGCCGGCCTCGACGCCGCCCTGGTCGCCGCGGACGGCACCCCCACCAAGTCCCGGCTCGGCGCCAACGCGATCCTCGGGGTCTCCCTGGCCGCCGCCAAGGCCGCGGCCGCCGCTCACCGGCTGCCGCTCTACCGCTACCTCGGCGGCTCCGACGCCCGGCTGCTGCCCGTGCCGATGATGAACATCGTCAACGGGGGCGCCCACGCCGACAACCCCCTGGACTTCCAGGAGTTCATGATCGCTCCGATCGGCGCGGAGACCTTCGCCGAGGCCGTGCGGATGGGGTCCGAGATCTTCCACACCCTGCGCCGCGACCTCCTCGCCGCCGGGCACTCCACGGGCGTGGGCGACGAGGGCGGCTTCGCGCCCGCCCTGCGCACCGCCGAGGAGGCGCTCGACTTCGTCGTGGCCGCCGTCGAGCGCACGGGCTACCGGCCGGGCACGGACATCGGCCTGGTCATGGACCCGGCGTCGTCCGAGTTCTTCCGCGACGGCCTCTACGACTACACCGGGGAGGGGGTGCGCCGCACCCCCGCCGAACACGCCGACTACCTGGTCAAGCTGATCGACTCCTACCCCGTCGTCTCGATCGAGGACCCGATGGCCGAGGACGACCTGACGGGATGGCGGGACCTGACCGCACGGGTCGGTGCGCGCTGCCAGCTCACCGGCGACGACGTGTTCTGCACGAACGAGGCCATCCTGCGCGAGGGCATCGGCACCGGCGTCGCCAACTCGGTCCTGGTGAAGGTCAACCAGATCGGCACCCTGACGGAGGCCCTGGCCACGGTCGACGCCGCCCACCGGGCGGGCTACACCGTGGTCATGTCGCACCGCTCGGGCGAGACGGAGGACACCACGATCGCGGACCTGGCGGTGGCCACGGGCTGCGGCCAGATCAAGACCGGCTCGCTGTCCCGTTCCGACCGGACCGCCAAGTACAACCAGCTCATCCGCATCGAGGAGCAGCTGGGCGCGAGCGCCCGCTACGCCGGCGCGGGAGCGCTGGGCCGCTAGGCCCTGTCGTCAAACTCCCGTCTGCCCCGCGACGCCATGCACGCGCTCTCGCCGCACCGGGCACAAGCCCGAGTACGTCCGGTACGAGGCCTCGCGCCCGGCACACCGAGAGCACGCACCTGACGCCGCGGGGCCGCCCTCCGGGCAACGACGGGAGTTTGACCAGAGGACCCAGCGCTCATCGTGGACCGCCGCCGGGCGCGCCGTCCGAACGGGCGTGAGCCCGCACGCCGCGCGGCGCCGAGCGGCCCGGTCCTGCCCTCGGACCGGACCGCTCGGCGCATGCGGCTCCCCGCTAGGACGCCTGGCCCACGGGGTGGAAGTTGATGCGCTCACGCACGACCGGGAAGCCGGCCTTGGCGAAGTTCGCGGCCATGGGGAAGTTGCCCTGGTCCGTCGCTGCGCCGATGAACTCCGCGCCCTGCTCGGCGAGGACGTGGGTGCACTCCGCGAGAAGGTCGTAGGCGTAGCCGCGACCGCGCTGTTCCGGGACGACTCCGATGAAGCCGATGGTCGGACCGGAGGGGTTGTGGGCCGGGATGTGGATGCCGGCCAGGTCGCCTTCCGGCGTGTGCGCGACCTGCCACCACTCCCGCGGGGAGGGGCACCAGTGGAAGAAGTCGAGTTCCTCCTGGGCGGCCCGGTCCAGGCCACCCTCCTCGACGGCCCGGAGCGCGTGGGCGTCCAAGGTGGCGGAGTGGATGCGGCGCAGCGCGTCGAAGAACACCCGGTCGTCGGGTTCAGCACTGAAGCGCAGGCGTCCGGGCCGCTCCGGCAGACCTCGCTCCGGGGTCCAGCGGTACAGGAAGCGTTCCGTGAGGAGTTCGTACCCCGCCGATCGTGCGGCGGCGAAGCGCGCCTCGGCACCGGCGCGCAGGCCGGGCTCATCGCGCCAGCCGCCGGGCAGGTTGATCTCCAGTTCGACCTGCCAGGGAGCGGAGCGCAGGAGTTCGGCCCCGGCCTCCTCCTCGCCCTCGGCCACGTCGAACCAGTTGATGTTGACGGGCTCCGAGTCGTCGGGGCCGCCCCACCACGCACCGCGTGCGACGACCTCGCCGTCGCGCAGCACGACGCGCTTCCAGTCGGGGCGGAACCGGGTGCGTCGATGGCCTTCGCGGGCGCCCAGGGGGTCGGGGAGCGCGTCGAAGAGATGAGCGTCGCTCGCGGAGAGCGTGCGGATGACCAGACCGGTCATGAATTCCTCCGGGATACAGGCTGCTTGGAGCGCTCCCGGTCAGACCTCGCGAAACACGCCGGGACAGCGGAAGTGGGAGCGCTGGAAAGGTGTGAACCGCACGGCACTCGCCTCCTTCCGTTCGTCTCAGGGCGTGAGGCCACACGCTACGCGATCTTTCGCAGGTCCGTCCACGGAATTCCGCACCCCCGAAGGAGGGCTTCGCGGAACGACGCGGAGCGGTTCCCGATGCCAACCCGGCCTACGGACCCGGTGGTTGACGTCCGGCGGGCCGCCGGGCCTGCCAGGTGGGAAGCGCTGGACCTCGCCGACCGACCGCCTGACAGCTCGGCCCGCGCTGGACCTCGCCGACCGAGCCGCCTGACAGCTCGGCCCGCCCTTGGACCTCGCCGACCGAGCCCCCTGGTGGCTCGGCCCGCGCGGACCTCGCCGACCGACCGCCTGACAGCTCGGCCCGCCGCCTCAGTCCCCGGTCACCAGACCCGCCACCTCTTCCGCGCACCCCCAGGCCACCGTGACCCCCGCCCCGCCGTGACCGTAGTGGTGGACGAGCAGGCCGCCGTCCGGCCGGAGTTCCCGCGCCAGCCGGACGCCGGCGTCGCGGGCCGGGCGCAGGCCCACGCGGTGGCCGAGGACGCGGGCCCCCGCGATCTCCGGGCGGATCCGCGCGCAGCGCGCCACGATCGCCGCCGCCGTCGCCGGGTCGGGATCCAGGCTCTCGGCGTCCTCCTGGGCCGTGCCGCCCAGGACCAGCCGCCCCGGCTGCGGGAAGAAGTACGTCGTCTCGCTCGACGTCCCAGACGCCGCCGTGAACCACGTCTCCACGCCCGGGTTCTCCACCAGCACCAACTGCCCCCGCACCGCCCGCACCCCGCCGTCCGGCACGAGGTCCCGCGCCCCCAGCCCCGCGCAGTTCACCACCACGGGCGCCTCCGAGGCCGCCTCCGCCAGGTCCGTCACCGCGCGGTGCTCCACCACCCCGCCCAGCTTCTCCAGGCGGCCCCGCAGCCAGGCCAGATGGACCGGCATGTCGATCAGCGGGAGCCGCGCCGCCAGCCCCACCCGGTACGGGCCCGGCACCTCCTCCGCCGGCAGCTGCCGGAGGCCGTCGACCTCCTTCGCCCAGTCGCCCAGCCCGTCCCGGACCGTGTCCGCGTGCACCCCCGGCACCAGCCGTACCCCCGTCGCGACGGGATCAGCGGCCAGTTCCCCGTAGACCCGCAGCGAGGCGAGCGACCAGGCGCCGACCCGTGCCTCCGGCTCGATCCGGTACGGCCACCAGAGCGCGCCCGCCACGGCCGAGGTCGTCTCCGCCACCGGGTCCCGCGTCCAGACGCGGACCCGCAGGCCCCGCTCCGCGAGCCGGACGGCCGTGGTCAGGCCGACGACCCCCGCGCCCACCACGACCACCCCGCCGTCCACGCCCGCGCCCCCACCGCCGGCCTTCGCGGTCCCCGTTTCCGTGCGCATCCCCGCCCCCGCCCCCATCCCGCTTCCCATTCCCGTCCCCATCCCCGTTCGCGTTCCCATCCCCATTCCCGTTCCCATCCCTCCCCGTGCCGCCCCCGCCCGGACCGTACCCCCGCACCCCGGCCGCCGACACACGTAGGATTCATCCCCTGATGACTGCCACCCTCGTCGCCAAGAACCTCGCCGCCGGACACGGCGACCGCTCCCTCTTCGCCGAGCTCGACCTCGTCGTCGCCCCCGGCGACGTGATCGGCCTCGTCGGTGTCAACGGAGCCGGCAAATCCACGCTCCTTCGGCTGCTCGCCGGCCTCGACACCCCCGAGGACGGCGAGCTGCGGCTGTCCCCGCCCACCGCCGCCGTCGGCCACCTCCCGCAGGAGCCGGAGCGGCGTCCGGGGGAGACCGTGCGCGAGTTCCTGGCCCGCCGGACCGGTGTCGCCGCCGCCCAGATCGCCATGGACGAGGCCACCCAGGGCCTCGTCGACGGCGCGCCCGGCGCCGACGACGCCTACTCCGTCAGTCTGGAGCGCTGGCTCGACCTCGGTGGCGCCGACCTCGACGAGCGCGCCGAGGAGATCGCCGACACCCTGGGCCTCACCGTCGGTCTCGACCAGCCGATGACCGGCCTCTCCGGCGGCCAGGCCGCCCGCGCCGGTCTCGCCTCCCTCCTCCTCTCGCGTTACGACGTCTTCCTCCTCGACGAGCCCACCAACGACCTCGACCTCGACGGTCTCGAGCGGCTGGAGGCCTTCGTCAAGGGGCTGCGCGCCGGCACCGTCGTCATCAGCCACGACCGCGAGTTCCTCACCCGTACGGTCACCAAGGTCCTCGAACTCGATCTCGCCCAGCAGCAGATCACCCTCTACGGCGGCGGCTACGAGGCCTATCTGGAGGAGCGGGACACCGCGCGGCGGCACGCCCGCGAGGACTACGAGGAGTACGCCGACAAGAGGTCCGCCCTCGAGTCGCGCGCCCTCATGCAGCGCAACTGGATGGACAAGGGCGTCCGCAACGCCCGCCGCAAGGCCACCGACAACGACAAGATCGGGCGCAAGCTGCGCGGCGAGGCCAGCGAGAAGCAGGCCGCCAAGGCCCGGCAGACCCAGCGCATGATCGAGCGTCTCGACGTCGTCGAGGAGCCCCGCAAGGAGTGGGAGCTGCGCATGGAGATCGCCGCCGCGCCCCGTTCCGGCGCGGTCGTCGCGACCCTGCGCGAGGCGGAGGTGCGGCGCGGCGACTTCTCCTTCGGGCCCGTCACCCTCCAGATCGACTGGGCCGACCGGGTCGCCATCACCGGTGCCAACGGGGCCGGCAAGTCGACCCTGCTCGCCGCCATGCTCGGTCGGCTGCCGCTGGACGCGGGCGACGCGATCCTCGGCCCCGGCGTCGTCGTCGGCGAGGTCGACCAGGCCCGCAAGCTGTTCCACGGCACGGAGACCCTGCTGGAGGCGTTCTGCGCGGCCGTCCCCGACACCGAGCCGGCCGACGTCCGCACCCTGCTCGCCAAGTTCGGTCTCAAGGCCGACCACGTGCTGCGGCCCGCGACCACCCTGTCGCCCGGCGAGCGCACCCGCGCCGCGCTCGCCCTGCTCCAGGGCCGCGGGGTGAACCTGCTCGTCCTCGACGAGCCGACCAACCACCTCGACCTGCCGGCCATCGAGCAGCTCGAGTCCGCGCTCGACTCGTACAACGGCACGCTCCTCCTGGTCACCCACGACCGCCGGATGCTCGACGCGGTCCACGTCACGCGCCGCCTGGAGGTCGCGGACGGCAAGGTGACCGAACTGTGAGCCGAACGGCCCAGCTGTGAGCACCGCGCCCCCGGCCGTCTCCTTCGGCTGGGGCCCCGTCGAGGCGCGGGTCCTCGTGCCCCGGGCCTCCTGCGTGGTGGTCGTGGACGTGCTGTCCTTCACCACCTCCGTCGGCGTCGCCGTCGAGCGCGGCGCCGCCGTGCTCCCGTACCGCTGGCGGGACGCGACCGCCGAGGCGTACGCGCGGGAGCAGGACGCCGTGCTCGCCGTCGGCCGGAGCAGGGCCGACGGGGCGCACCCCTGGTCGCTCTCCCCGGCCGGCCTGCGCGAGGCGCCCCTTCCCGGGAGCGGGCGCCTCGTCCTGCCGTCCCCGAACGGCTCGACGATCTCCGTGGAGGCCGCCGCCGGTCGAGCGACCGTCGTCGCCGCCTCCCTCCGCAACCGCACCGCCGTCGCCCACTGGCTCGTCGGGCGCGGTCACGGCACCACCGACTGCCCCGTCGCGGTCATCGCGTCCGGCGAACGGTGGCCGGACGGCTCCCTGCGCCCCGCCCTGGAGGACCTCCTCGGCGCCGGTGCGGTGCTCGACGCGCTGCGCGCGGCCGGGCGGACCCTGACACCCGAGGCGACCGCGGCGGCCACGCTGTGGGCGGCCACGGAGGACCCGGTCGCCGCCTTGCACGGCTGCGACTCGGGTCGTGAACTGTACGAGTACGGCTATCCGCAGGACGTGGAGGTGGCCGCGGAGATCGACGCGTCGACGGCCGTTCCGGTCCTCGTGGACGGCGCATTCCAGGAGGCACCATGACCGACGACCGCGTGACCCGGCTCATCGAGATGCTGGACGACCTCGACGCCGACCTCGACGAGACGATCGATCTCGCGGACGAGATCGCGGCTTCGGGCGACCGGGGCGCGCTCCCGCGCCTCGAGTCCGAACTCGGCCGCGCGGTCGCCGAACGCAACTCCTACGCCCGTGAGCTCCTCGGCGGCGTCATCGCCTCACTCGGCGGCACCGACCGGCTCCCGCTGCTCGTGCGCGCCTCCGCCGTCGACCTCGGCGACGACCAGGACGGCCTGGCCGCCGAGATCGTCGACCTCGTGCACGCCGATCCGAAGGCCGCGCAGGAGCTGCTCCAGCCGCTCACGGAGGACGACGACCTGTCCGTCGCGAACCGTGCGGACTGGGCCCTCCGCTTCGTGCCGTAGGACGGCGAGGCGGGACGACAGCGCCGCGGAGGGCGAGGCGGGACGACGGCGCCGCGGAGGGCGAGGCGAGAACGCGGTCCGACCGGCCCCGCGCGCGCCGCGCGCAGGGCCGGGCGAGGCGCGGGAAGGGCGCCTCAGGGTCCCCCCCACGTCCCGGCGCCCCGGAGAGCAGCGAAGGCCCGGCCTTAAGGCCGGGCCTTCGGCGCGTCAGCGGCCGCGCCGCCTGCCGTTGCCGCCGCCCTCGTTCAGGAGGCCGGCCTTGCGCAGGGCGTCGGCCATCGCGCTGTTCGCGGGGGCCGGTGCCGAGGACTGGCGGTCGCGGTTGCGGTCACCGCCCCCACCCCCGCCGCCACGGCGCTGCTGCGGCGGACGCCCGCCGCGGTCGGCTCGGTCTCCGCGGTCTCCGCGCTCGCCGCGGTCCCGCCGGGGGGCCGCCGGCTCCGTGGCTGCCGCCTCGTCGTCCAGGCGGAGGGTGAGCGAGATCCGCTTGCGCGGGATGTCGACGTCGAGGACCTTCACCTTCACCACGTCGCCCGGCTTCACGACGTCCCGCGGGTCCTTGACGAAGGTCTTCGACATGGCCGAGACGTGGACCAGACCGTCCTGGTGGACGCCGACGTCGACGAAGGCACCGAAGGCCGCGACGTTCGTCACCACGCCCTCCAGGACCATGCCCGACACCAGGTCGGAGATCTTCTCGACGCCGTCCTTGAAGGTGGCCGTCCTGAACGCCGGGCGCGGGTCGCGGCCCGGCTTCTCCAGCTCCTTCAGGATGTCCGTGACCGTCGGCAGACCGAAGGTCTCGTCGACGAAGTCGTCGGCCCGCAGGGAGCGCAGCACGCCGGTGTTGCCGATCAGCGCGGCGACCTCGCCGCCCGTCGTCTTCACCATGCGGCGCACCACCGGGTAGGCCTCCGGGTGCACCGCGGACGCGTCCAGCGGGTCGTCGCCGCCACGGATGCGCAGGAAGCCCGCGCACTGCTCGTACGCCTTCGGGCCGAGCCGTGCCACGTCCTTCAGCGACTTCCGGGACCGGAAGGGACCGTTGGCGTCGCGGTGGGCCACGATGTTCTCGGCGAGGCCGGCGCCGATGCCCGAGACGCGCGAAAGAAGCGGCGCGGAGGCGGTGTTGACGTCGACGCCGACGCCGTTCACACAGTCCTCGACGACGGCGTCGAGGGAGCGGGAGAGCTTCACCTCGGACAGGTCGTGCTGGTACTGGCCGACCCCGATGGACTTCGGGTCGATCTTCACCAGCTCGGCCAGCGGGTCCTGGAGGCGGCGGGCGATGGACACCGCGCCGCGCAACGAGACGTCCAGGTCGGGGAGTTCCTGCGAGGCGAACGCGGAGGCGGAGTAGACCGAGGCGCCGGCCTCGGACACCATCACCTTCGTCAGCTGCAACTCCGGGTGCCTGGCGATGAGATCGGTGGCGAGCCTGTCGGTCTCACGGGAGGCCGTGCCGTTGCCGATGGCGACCAGCTCGACGGCGTGCTCCTTGGCGAGCCGGGCGAGCTTGGCGAGGGACTCGTCCCACTTGTTCGCCGGAACGTGCGGGTAGATCGTGTCGGTCGCCACGACCTTGCCGGTCGCGTCGACCACGGCGACCTTCACGCCGGTACGGAACCCGGGGTCGAGACCCAGCGTCGCGCGCGTCCCCGCGGGGGCGGCGAGCAGCAGGTCGCGCAGGTTCGCGGCGAAGACCCGGACCGCCTCGTCCTCGGCGGCCGTCCGCAGCCGCAGCCGCAGGTCGATCCCGAGGTGCACCAGGATCCGGGTCCGCCAGGCCCAGCGGACCGTGTCCAGCAGCCACTTGTCACCGGGGCGGCCGCGGTCGGCCACGCCGAAGCGGGCCGCGACGATCGGCTCGTACGAGGACGTGGCCGCGGTCCCCGCCGGGCCGTCGGCGGGCTCCTCCGGCTCCAGGTCCAGGGTGAGGACGTCCTCCTTCTCGCCGCGCAGCATGGCGAGGATCCGGTGCGAGGGCAGCGCGGTGAACGGCTCGGCGAAGTCGAAGTAGTCGGCGAACTTCGCGCCCGGCCCCTCCTTGCCGTCGCCCTTGCCCTCCCGTACCTTCGCCACGAGCCGGCCCCGGCCCCACATGCGCTCGCGAAGCTCGCCGATCAGGTCGGCGTCCTCGGAGAACTTCTCGGTGAGGACGGCCCGCGCGCCCTCGAGCGCCGCGGCCGGGTCCGCGACGCCCTTGTCGGGGTCCACGAACGCGGCCGCTGCGGTCAGCGGGTCCACCGACGGGTCGGCGAGCAGTCCCTCGGCCAGCGGCTCCAGACCGGCCTCGCGGGCGATCTGCGCCTTGGTCCGCCGCTTCGGCTTGAACGGCAGATAGATGTCCTCCAGGCGGGCCTTGGTGTCCGCGGCCCGGATCTGCTCCTCCAGCTCGGGCGTCAGCTTGCCCTGTTCGCGTACGGAGTCGAGGACGGCGGTCCGCCGGTCCTCCAACTCGCGCAGATACCGCAGCCGCTCCTCCAGGGTGCGCAGCTGCGCGTCGTCGAGCATCTCCGTCGCTTCCTTGCGGTAGCGCGCGATGAACGGCACGGTCGAACCGCCGTCGAGCAGTTCGACGGCCGCCTTCACCTGTCGCTCGCGTACGCCGAGCTCCTCGGCGATCCTTGCCTCGATGGACGTCGTCACGATGTCCCGACCCGCCTTCTCGTGCCTCAAGCTTGCGGAAGCATTCTGCCGGGTCGGTCACCCGTACGCGGCAACCGACCCGCCTCCGTCGCCGGCCCGCCCCTGTCGGCGGCCCTGCCCGGAGGCTACGCCTTGCCGGTGAGGTCGCCCGGGAACGCACCCGCTCCGACGGCCGCCACCAGGAAGCCCCGGGCCAGTTCGGTGAGCCGGGCCACGCCGTCGGCACCCAGGAGCTCGTACGGGGCCGCGTCGAGGCGGTCGGTCTCGTCCTCCAGGGCCTCGCGCAGCGCGACGCCCACCTCGGTCAGCTCCCCCTCGGCGTCGAGCAGTCCGCGCTCGCGCAGCCGCTCCTGGGCCGCGTCCCAGTCGGCCCGCCCCCAGCCCCGGGTGCCGAGCACCCAGCGCGGGGCCATGCCCTTGCCGGTGGCGGTGTGGCTGGCGAGCGCCTCCACCGGGTCGAGGCCGGCGCTCACCAGTGCGACGAGGTGGCCGTCGCCGCGGTGCTCGCGCAGCAGCGTGGCGGCGTGCCACAAGCGCAGGTGGGGGGCGTCCGGGACCGGCAGATCGGCGTTGCCGGCGTACAGCGGGCGGGCGTGCCGGGTGCAGGCCTCGGCGGCGCGCAGCGCGAGGTCGGCGGCCTCGGCCATCTCGGGGGAGGTGATCGCGTCGTCGCCGAGCAGCCGGCGCAGCGTGGCGTCGACGGCTCGCAGCCGGGCTTCGAGGACCTCGGCGGGGGAGGCGGCCGCCCAGACGCCGGGCAGGTGCCTTGCGAGGAAGGTGTGGTTGTAGTTGTAGAAGGTCGCGGCGACCGTCCCGGCGCCCACCGCGCCGAGCGGGGCGCTGCGCGCGGCCAGCCGCATCGCGCTCGCATCCTCGATGCCGAGCCGCCGGAACTCGGTGTCCAGGTCCGGCGAGAAGAACAGCGTCGCGTGCAGCAGGTTCACGGGGTGGGCGCAGCGGCGGCCCGCGCGGTGCGGCAGGTTCGTCATGGAGCCGCACATTACCTACTGGTCGGTACGGCGGGAATCCCCGGGTCGGCCGGGCCGGGAAGCCCTGGCCGGATCAGGGCGCAGCCCGTCCGAGCGCACCCTGGCCACGGCCGGCACGAAGCGGGAGCCCGGCGTCGTCGGCGGGGCGGGTCCGGTGCGCCGGGCGCCGCGCCGCTGTGTGCTGAGGCGGCGGGACCGTGCGGCCGTGGCGCCGTGGGGCCGTCGCCTGCGGCCGGGCCAGGCGCCACCCGCAGGCCACCGGAGGGGCGGACCGCGCGCCCTCGGTCCGGGAGCCGGGTCGGCGGTCTCGCCGTGGGGCTGCCGCCCGGGGGCGGGCCAGGCGCCGTCCGCAGGCCACCGGCGGGGCGGACCGCGCGCCCTCGGTCCGGAAGCCGGGTCTGCCGTCCCGCCGTGGGGCTGCCTCCGGGGGGGGCGGGCCCCGCGCCGTCCGCAGGCCACTGGAGGGGCGGACCGCGCGCCCTCGGTCCGGGAGCCGGGTCCGCGGTCCCGGCGTGGGGCTGCCGCCCGGGGGCGGGCTCGGTGCCACCCGCAGGCGTCGGGTCCGCCGTCCGGCCGTGGCTGCCGCCGGGGGCGGGCCAGGCGCCGCCCGCAGGCCACCGGCGGCGCAGACCGCGCGCACTCCGTTCGGAAGTCGGGTCTGCCGTCCCGCCGTGGGGCCGCTGCCCGGGGGCGGGCCCGGAACGCGCCCGCAGGCCACCGGAGGGGCAGGCCGCGCGCCCTCGCTTCGGCGCCACCCAAAGGCATCGGAGGGGATCCCGTGCCCTCGGTCCGGAAGTCGGGTCCGCCGTCCCGCCCGCATGGCAGGAAAGGTGGGGAGCTCGTCATTGCGGCCATACCCGGCGCGGCCAAGGATGGACGCATGACGCAGCGACCCGTCCTCGTCGTCCTCTTCGAGGGCGTACAGAGCCTCGACGTCACCGGCCCCGTGGAGGTGTTCGCCGGTGCCGCCCGCGCCGCCGGCCGGCCGGACGCCTACCCGATCCGTACGGCATCGTTGGACGGCGGCCCGGTCCGCAGTCACAGCGGCCTGCGCCTGCTGCCCGACACCACGCTCGCCGACGCCGTCGCCGACGGACCCCCGCACACCCTGCTCGTGCCGGGCGGCGAGGGCACCCGCGCCCCCGACCCGGCGCTGGTCGCGTGGCTGCGCGGGCACGCCCCGGACGCCCAACGGCTGGTCTCGGTCTGCACCGGTGCCCTGCTCCTGGCCGAGGCCGGGCTGCTCGACGGGCACCGGGTGACGACCCACTGGGTCGCCTGCGACCACCTGGCCCGCCGCCACCCCGAGGTGGAGGTGGACCCGGAGCCGATCTTCGTCCGGGACGGCCGGCTCGCCACCTCCGCGGGGGTGACCGCGGGCATCGATCTCGCGCTGGCCCTGGTCGAGGAGGACCTGGGCCGGGACGCCGCTCTGACCGTCGCCCGCCATCTGGTCGTGTTCCTGCGCAGGCCGGGCAACCAGGCCCAGTTCAGCGCCCAGTTGGCCGCGCAGACCGCCCGCCGGGAGCCGCTGCGCGACCTGCAGCACTGGATCGCCGAGCACCCCGAGGACGATCTCTCCGTGGAGGCGCTCGCCGCCCGCGCCCGGCTCTCGCCCCGGCACTTCGCCCGCGCCTTCCAGGCCGAGACCGGCACGACCCCCGGCCGCTACGTGGACCGCGTACGCCTCGAACACGCCCGGCGGCTCCTGGAGGAGTCCGTCCAGGGCGTCCAGGAGGTCGCCCGGGCCGCCGGATACGGCACGCCGGAGGCGATGCGCCGCGCCTTCGTGAAGGCGCTCGGCACCGCACCGGCGGACTACCGGCGCCGCTTCCACGCCCCCGTCGACTGACGTACCGCCGACGGGACCCCCCGGCACCACCTCACCTCACCTCACCCATCCGCATCGGACAGAGGAGCACCATGCAGATCGCCGTCCTGCTCTACGACCGTTTCACCACGCTCGACGCCGTCGGCCCCTACGAACTCCTCGGCCGGCTACCCGGAGCCGAAGTCGTCTTCGTCGCGAAGGAGCCCGGCCCGGTCCGCAACGACCAGGGCAGTCTGGCGCTGGTCGCCGACAAGGCGCTCGGGGACGTGCCGCGGCCGGACATCGTCCTGGTCCCCGGCGGTCCCGGCTCGCGCGCGGCCATGCACGACCAGGAGATCCTCGACTGGCTGCGGACCGCCGACGCCACCAGCACCTGGACCACCTCGGTGTGCACCGGTTCCCTGGTGCTCGCCGGGGCCGGGTTGCTGGCCGGGCGCCGGGCCACCGCCCACTGGCTCGCCCTGGACGAACTCGCGCCGCTGGTCGCCGAGTCCACCGGCGAGCGGGTGGTCTTCGACGGCAAGTACGTCACGGCGGCCGGGGTCTCCTCCGGCATCGACATGGCCCTGCACCTGGTCGGCCGGATCGCCGGCGACGCGACCGCGCAGACGATCCAGCTGCTCACCGAGTACGACCCGCAGCCCCCGTACGACGCCGGCTCCCCGGCCAAGGCCCCGGCCGCGATCGTCGCGCACTGGCGCGGGCAGGCCGAGAAGGTGCTCGTCCAGGAGTGACGGGTGCGGGCGTCAGAGCCCGTACGTGAAGTGGGGCGGGCGGCGCTCCAGGAAGGCGGCGACCCCCTCGGCGGTGTCGCCGCTGCCGCGTGCCTGCTCCGCCCAGTGCGCGTCCCGGTCGGCGCGGCCGTCGGCGAACTCCTTGGCGGCGGCCTGGGTGAGCAGCGAGCGCGAGACGAGGGTGCGGGTGAACTCGGCCACGCGCTTGTCCAGTTCGCCCACCGGGAGCACCTCGTCGACGAGCCCGGTCCGCAGCGCACGCTCGGTGTCGATCAACTCGCCCGAGAACAGCAGGTGCTTGGCGGCCGCGGGGCCCACGAGCGAGGCGAGACGGCGGGTGGACGAGGCGGGGTAGACGATGCCGAGCTTCGCCGGGGTCACGCCGAAACGGGTACCCTCCTCGGCGAACCGCAGGTCGCACGCGGCGGCGAGCTGGCTGCCGCCGCCGACACAGAAGCCGCGGATCGCGGCGAGGGTCGGCTTGGGGAAGGCGGCCAGTGCCTCCTCGGCCCGTACCGCGAGGGTCTGCTGCTCGTCGCCGGGTTCGCGCAGGGTCGAGATGTCGGCCCCGGCGCAGAAGGTCTCGCCCGCGCCGGTCAGCACCAGGGCGCGCACGGCCGGGTCCGCGGCGAGCGGCGCGAGCAGCCCCGGCAGGGACCGCCACATGCCGGCGGTCATGGCGTTGCGCTTGGCGGGGTTGGTGATGACGAGGGTGGCGACCTCGTCGACGACGCCGACGGTCAGCTGGGGCTCCATGCGCCGGATGCTATCCGGGCACCCTCGCCGGAGGATCCGGAAGGGTGCGCGGAGAAGGGCGCACGGCCCGCGAGGGCGGTGCGTGGAGGGTACGCACGGGCCCTCGACGGCGGTCCGCGGGGAGGACGCGCCCGCCCGCGCCGTACCGGCCGTATGGTCATATCGGCGACGGGTCCTCCGAAGTCGTCAGCGGAGAGTCAGGAGTAGTCGAACAACTGACGTTGGCATACTCACCTGATCAGAAGTCGGTCGATAAGTGTCGACTTCTGGTCAGTATCCCGAGGCGCACCTGCGGATTCCCAAGACTCGACGTGTGGCGACAATCGAGCACGAGGGTGGGAGCCGGACTATGGAGAGCCGCGGGAGCGTCCCCGCCCGGCCACCGTCCTACGAAGGAGTCTGGCGGTTCACCGCTCCCGCGGTGGACGTGTCCGTGCCGCAGGCCCGGCACGCCGTACGCGACCTGCTGGTCCGCCAGCGCGTCCCGGTCCACGACGACACCGTCCAGGGACTGCTTCTCATCGTCTCCGAGCTGGTCACCAACGCGGTCAAGCACGCCGCGCTGCTCTCCCCGGAGATAGCGGTGGAGGTGGCGATCGGAGCGGAGTGGATCCGGGTGTCCGTCGAGGACAACCATCCGTACCGCCCCAAGGCGCTGGTGGCCGACTGGGGCCAGACCGGCGGCCGCGGCCTCCTGCTGGTCCGGGAGATCGCCCTGGAGTCCGGCGGAGCCTGCGACGTCGAGCACACCGCGAGCGGCGGAAAGATCATCTGGGCGGCCCTGCCCCTGAACCCCTTCGTACCGGGTCAGGCGCCGACCGGACCGGTGGTGCCGAGCGCGGTGCCGGGGCCGTTGCCCGGCACCGCGCCGGAGGTCACCAGCCCCCGGACGGACCCGTCAGCTCCTTGACGGCCGGACGCGCCGCGTCGAGCACCGTCATGAACCAGGCGGAGAACGGCGCGGCCGCGTGGCGCTCGGCCAGCTCGGCCGCGGTGACGAAGGCGGTCTCCTCGACCTCTTCGGGATCGGCCTGCGGGGTGGCCTGCACCAGGCCGACGAACAGGTGGTTGAACTCCTGCTCCACCAGGCCCGAGGCCGGGTCCGGGTGGTTGTAGCGAACCGTCCCCGCCTCGGCGAGGAGCGAGGGCGAGACGCCCAGCTCCTCGAAGGTGCGCCGGGCGGCCGCCGCGAAGGGCGCCTCGCCCGGGTAGGGGTGGCCGCAGCAGGTGTTGGACCAGACGCCGGGGGAGTGGTACTTGCCGAGTGCCCGCCGCTGGAGCAGCAGCCGGCCCGCCTCGTCGAAGAGGAACACCGAGAAGGCGCGGTGCAGCTGCCCGGGCGCCTGGTGCGCGGCGAGCTTCTCCGCCGTGCCGATCGTGACGCCGTTCTCGTCGACCAGTTCGAGCATGATCGGGGCCTCGTCCTCGACCGGCCGGACGCCGTTCGAGGAACTCTGGGCCACGGTGGCTGATGTGCTCGGCATACCCATCCTTCGCTTCGGTCCTCGCCCTGGGGGGCCACCTCAGTCTGCCGTACAAAAGCGGCTTGTCCGTACTTCGGAGGCCGGACATGACCCCTCCTACCGCACCGGAGTACACCCGGCGCGGCAGGAGCGGCCGTCGCTCAGACCCCGAAAGCCGCCGGATACGAGATCGTGCCCCTGGTCACGGGCCCGGAACCGTCCAGGTCGAGCGCCATCATGGCTTCGTCCGGAACCTCGAAGCCTGGCTTGATCCCGTACGCGGACGCACGTACGAATCCGAACCGCGGGTAGTACGCCGGATGGCCGAGTACCAGCACGAGCCGCTCGCCGCGCAACCGCGCCGCGTCGAGCACCGCCCGTACGACGGCCTGGCCCGCGCCCGTCCGCTGGTGGGCGGGAGCCACCGCGACCGGGGCGAGCGCCGCCGCCGGGACCCCGTCGACGTGGCACCGGGTGATCAGCGCGTACGCGGCGACCGTGCCGTCCGGCGCTTCCGCCACGTATGACATACCGGGCAGCCAGGCCGCCTCGTCGGCGCGCAGTGCGTCGACCAGACCGGCCTCCTCGGCGGTCGGGAAGGCCGCCGCGTTGATCTCCCGTACGACGGGCACGTCCGCCGGGGTCTCCTCCCGGGTACGCCAGCGCGGGTCCGCCGGCCTCAGGACGAAGCCGGCGTAGCCGTAGTCACCGCCGTGCTCGCGACGCAGCGCGATCTCGGCACGGGCCCCGGCGACGGCCTCGGCCATCCCGGGCAGTGCGGTGTCGGCGGCCTCGGCCCGACCGCCGAGCGGCCCGTAGTACTCGTCCCAGTCGCCCTCCGGCTGGAGGACGGTGCCGAGGACGTGGTAGCCGGCCGCGACGGCTGCCGCGGCGTTCTCGGTGACGGTGCGGAGCCGGTAGTGCTCCTCCCAGAAGGCCCGGGCCTCGGGAGAGGGCTGCTCGGTGGTCCACACGCATTCGGTGAGGACGAGCGTGCCTCCGGGTGCCAGCAGCCGGCGCCACTCCGCGAGCGCCCGGTCGAAGCCGATCGCGTACGCCGAGCTCTCCGCCCAGATCAGGTCGAAGGAGGCGTCGGGCAGCCCCGGAGCGCCCATGTCGGCGCGCAGGGTACGGACCCGGTCGTCGAGCCCGCGGGCGGCCGCGGCCTCCCGCAGCTCGGCCAGGAACGGCTCGTGCAGGTCGACGGCGGTCACTTCGGCGCCCGCCTCGGCCGCGAGCAGCAGCGCGGAGCGGCCGGGGCCGCAGCCGAGGTCGAGCACGCGCGGACGCGCGGGCAGCGGGTCGGCGAGCGCGAGCAGCCGGCGGGTGGTGGTGTCGGAACCGGGGCCCTGCCGCGGCAGACCGTGGTGCAGGGCGAAGAAGGCGTCGTGAAGTGCCTGGGTGTTGTCGGACAACGTGGGAAACCCTTGGGTGAGGGGGTCCCGGCCGACGGCGGACGTGCGAAGCGTCAGGTCAGCCGGAGACCCGGAAGCTGAAGGACGACCGGGCGCTGCCGCTGCGGGCAGCCTCCATCGCGACGGTCATCAACCTCAGCTCCTCTCCCTGCTCACGTGTGTGCGGCCCCAGGCTAGCAACTAGAGGCAGAGCTTGGCCTCGTGTTCGGCGTGACCGGCCGGCTCCAGCTGGAAGGTGCAGTGCTCGACGTCGAAGTGCGAGCCCAGGCACCCCTGGAGGTCGTGCAGCAGCTTCTCGTGCCCGACGGCGTCCAGCACGTCCTGCGCGACGACCACGTGCGCCGAGAGCACCGGCATGCCCGAGGTGATCGTCCAGGCGTGCAGGTCGTGCACGTCCTCGACGCCCGGCAGCGCCAGGACGTGCGCCCGCACCTCCGCCATGTCGACGCCCTTGGGCGCGGACTCCAGGAGCACGTCAAGGGTCTCCCGCAGCAGCTTGACCGTACGCGGAACGATCATCAGGCCGATCAGGATGGAGGCGATCGGATCCGCGTACTGCCAGCCGGTGAGCAGGATGATCGTGGCGGAGACGATCACCGTCACGGAACCGAGCGCGTCGGCGAGCACCTCCAGATACGCGCCCCGCACGTTCAGGCTCTCCTTCTGGCCGCGCATCAGCAGCGAGAGGGAGACGAGGTTGGCGACCAGGCCGATCAGCGCGAACGCGATCGCCAGTCCGCCCCGGGTCTCGGCCGGCTCGAGGAAGCGCTGGATCGCCTCGTAGAGGACGTAGCCGCCGACGCCGAGCAGCAGCAGACAGTTGGCGAGCGCGGCGAGGATCTCGGCCCGCGCGAAGCCGAAGGTGCGGTTGCCGGTCGGCGGCCGGTTGGCGAAGTGGATGGCGAGCAGTGCCATGCCGAGGCCGAGGGCGTCGGTCGCCATGTGCGCCGCGTCGGCGATCAGGGCGAGCGAGTCGGCGAGGACGCCGCCGATGATCTCCACCACCATCACGGAGAGCGTGATGCCGAGCGCGATCCGCAGCCGGTTCCTGTAGGCCAGGGCCGCGGTGCCCGTCGGCGGCGGTCCGCCGTGGCTGTGTCCGTGGTCGTGTCCAGCCCCCATGCCCAGGCCTCCGGTCGTCTCGACAGCGTTCTCGGTGGTGTCCCCGATTCGCCAGTCAACTACGGGAGGGGGGTATCTGCAACACGGTACTGAACACCGTTGTCATATGCTCTGACCTGCGGTGATGTGAATCCGGCCGCAGGGCCCCGATATCACGGCCCCCGAGCGCCGCCGCCGCGGTTTGTGGGCCGGACCGCCGATCGCCCATGATGATCTCCACAGTGCGTGGCGCACCCTCGCGGACGCGCGGCGGCCCGGGGGAGGCCGTCCCGCGAAACCTCGGTGAACTCGTGCTTCCGTCATCCGATAGCCTCAGCCGACGTGCCGCCGCCCGGTGCCGGGCCGCATCACCGCGCCCGGGGCCGTGTCCTGGGCCCCGCCGGCCCGTCCGCCAGCTCCAAGGAGTGAGTTCGTCCTGTCGACCGCCATCCTCACCGGTCCGCCGGTACCCGGATCGTCGCTCGACGCCGATCTGCGGTCCCTCGGTTTCGACGTCGAGGTCGCCTCCGGCCCCCACGAGACGGGCACCCTGCTCGCCGGCGTACCCGCCGGTCAGCGCGTCGCCGTCGTGGACCCGCGCTTCGTCGGTCACCTCCACGCCCTGCGGCTGGCCCTCACCGACCCCCGCTTCCCCGCCGCCGCCGCGCCCGGCGCGCTCACCGCACAGCCCGAGGCCCGCCCGGCACTGGCCCGCGCGCTCGGCTCGGCGGCCGCCGCGCCCGCCGCCCCCGGTGCCCCGCACGCGGTCGTCGACAACCTCCCGGACACCCTCGCCGAGGCCCTCGACGCCGACGGCGTCGCCGTGCACCGGCCGCAGCTCGGCACCCTCGTGGCCGCCGTGCCCGCGGACCCCGAGGCCCGGCACGAGGCGCGCAGCGCCGTCGAGGCGGTCGACGAGGAGGCCGTACGGCTCCGCTCGGCGGTCAAGGCCCACGACGGCTTCTTCACCACCTTCTTCATCAGCCCGTACTCGCGCTACATCGCCCGCTGGTGCGCGCGCCGCGGCCTGACCCCGAACCAGGTGACCACCGCCTCGCTGCTCACCGCGCTGGTCGCGGCGGGCTGCGCCGCCACCGGCGACCGCGTCGGCTACATCGCCGCCGGCCTCCTGCTCCTGGTCTCCTTCGTCCTCGACTGCACCGACGGGCAGCTCGCCCGCTACTCCCTGCAGTACTCGACGATGGGCGCCTGGCTCGACGCCACGTTCGACCGCGCCAAGGAGTACGCCTTCTACGCCGGTCTCGCCCTCGGCGCCGCCCGCGACGGCGACGACGTCTGGGCCCTCGCGCTCGCCGCGATGGTGATCATGACGTGCCGGCACGTCGTGGACTTCTCGTTCAACGAGGCGAACGCCGGCGACGCGGCCGCCCCGAGCGGGGCGCCCGCGGCGGGCGCGGGCGGGAGTGCGAAGACCGGCCTGGCCCTGTCCAACCGGCTCGACAGCGTCGGCTGGACCGTCTGGGCCCGCCGCATGATCATCCTGCCGATCGGCGAGCGCTGGGCGATGATCGCCGTCCTCACCGCCACCACCAGCCCCCGGATCGTCTTCTGGGCGCTGATCGTCGGCTGCGCCTTCGGCGCCTGCTACACCACCGCCGGACGGGTCCTGCGTTCGCTCACCCGCAAGGCGCCCCGCACCGACAGCGCCGCCCGCGCGCTCGCCGACCTCGCCGACTCCGGCCCGCTCGCCGAGCTCCAGGCGCGCCTCCTGCGCGGCCGGACCGGCGTCGTCGCCCCCGTCTTCGTCGCCGCCCTCGGCGCCGCCGTGATGGTCGCCGGCGCGTTGGCCCTGCCGTCCGGAGACGTACGTCTCATCCCGGTCGCCGTGATCTACGTGATGACCGCGGGCCTCGCCGTGGCGCGCCCGCTCAAGGGCGCCCTGGACTGGCTCGTCCCGCCCTTCTTCCGGGCCGCCGAGTACGTCACCGTGCTCGCGCTCGCCGCGAAGGCCGACTCCGCGCAGGCCCTGCCCGCCGCATTCGGGCTGGTCGCGGCGGTCGCCTACCATCACTACGACACGGTGTACCGCATTCGCGGCGGCACCGGCGCGCCGCCCGCCTGGCTGGTGCGCACCATCGGCGGCCACGAGGGGCGCACGCTCGTGGTGACCGTTCTCGCCGCCCTGCTGGCGAACCGCGGCAACGACTTCACCTCGGCCCTCACCGCCCTCGCGGTCGCCGTGGGCATCGTGGTGCTCGTGGAGTCCATCCGCTTCTGGGTCTCCTCCGGAGCACCCGCCGTACACGACGAAGGAGAGACAGCATGATTGGCCTCGTACTGGCAGCCGGTGCCGGACGGCGTCTGCGCCCCTACACCGACACGCTTCCGAAGGCCCTCGTGCCCGTGGACCGCGAGGGCGACGGCTCCCTGACCGTCCTCGACCTCACGCTGAAGAACTTCGCCGAGGTCGGCCTCACCGAGGTCGCGATCGTCGTCGGCTACCGCAAGGAGGCCGTGTACGCGCGCAAGGAGGCCCTGGAGGCCAAGTACGGCGTCTCGATCACGCTGATCGACAACGACAAGGCCGAGGAGTGGAACAACGCCTACTCCCTGTGGTGCGCGCGTGAGGTCCTCAAGCGCGGTGTGATCCTCGCCAACGGCGACACCGTCCACCCGGTCTCCGTCGAGAAGACGCTGCTCGCCGCCCGCGGCAACGGCCAGAAGATCATCCTCGCCCTCGACACGGTGAAGAACCTCGCCGACGAGGAGATGAAGGTCGTCACCGCCGACGGCAAGGGCGTCCAGAAGATCACCAAGCTGATGGACCCGGCCGACGCCACCGGCGAGTACATCGGTGTCACCCTCATCGAGGCCGAGGCCGCCGAGGAGCTCGCCGACGCCCTGAAGACCACCTTCGAGCGCGACCCCGACCTCTACTACGAGGACGGCTACCAGGAGCTGGTGAACCGCGGCTTCACCGTCGACGTGGCCCCCATCGGCGACGTCAAGTGGGTCGAGATCGACAACCACGACGACCTGGCGAAGGGCCGTGACATCGCGTGCCAGTACTGACCCGGCTCATTCCGTCGCCGGTCGTCGTCGACATCCGCGGCGGAGCGCTGGACGACCTGTCCGCGCTCCTCGCGGACCAGCGGATCTCCAGCAACGGGCGGATCGCCGTCGCCATCAGCGGCGGCTCCGGCCTGAAGCTGCGTGACCGCTTCGCCCCCGAGCTCCCGGACGCCGACTGGTACCCGGTCATGGGCGGCACGATCGACGAGGCCGTCAAGCTCGCCGACGCCATGCGCGGCAAGCGGTACGACGCGGTCGTCGCCCTCGGTGGCGGCAAGATCATCGATGTGACGAAGTACGCGGCGGCCCGGGTCGGCCTGCCGTTGGTGGCCATCGCCACCAACCTCTCGCACGACGGCATCTGCTCGCCGATCTCCACCCTGGACAACGACAACGGGCGGGGCTCCTACGGTGTGCCGACCCCGATCGCGCTGGTCATCGACCTCGACGTGATCCGGGACGCGCCGCTCCGCTTCGTCCGCTCCGGCATCGGCGACGCGATCTCCAACCTCTCCGCCATCGCCGACTGGGAGCTCTCCCACCGCGAGACCGGCGAGAAGGTCGACGGCCTGGCCGCCGCCATGGCCCGCAGCGCCGGCGAGGCGGTGCTCCGGCACCCCGGCGGCGTCGGCGACGACGACTTCCTGGTCACCCTCTCCGAGGGCCTGGTCATGTCCGGCATCGCCATGTCGATCAGCGGCGACAGCCGCCCCTCGTCGGGCGCCTGCCACGAGATCAGCCACGCCTTCGACCTGCTCTTCCCGACCCGCGCGGCCAGCCACGGCGAGCAGTGCGGCCTCGGCGCCGCCTTCGCCATGCACCTGCGCGGCGCCCGCGACGAGTCCGCGCTGATGGTCGCCACGCTGCGCCGGCACGGCCTGCCCGTCCTGCCCGAGGAGATGGGCTTCACCGTCGACGAGTTCGTCCGGGCGGTGGAGTTCGCCCCGCAGACCCGGCCGGGCCGCTTCACGATCCTCGAGCACCTCGACCTGTCCACCGACCAGATCAGGGACGCGTACGCCGACTATGCAAAACTCATCGGTAGCTGAGCACCGCCCGTCCGTGCAGAAGAAGCCGTCGGTGGCCGAGCTGCGCCCCGTCGTGCACCCGCCGGGTGTGAAGGACCGTCGAAGCGGTGAGCACTGGGGCGGCCGGCTCTACATGCGCGAGATCTCGCTGCGCATCACCCGGCAGCTGGTGACCACCCGGGTCACGCCCAACCAGCTGACCTACCTGATGACGGTGTGCGGCGTCCTCGCCGCCCCCGCGCTGCTGGTGCCCGGAATCTGGGGCGCGGTCCTCGGCGTGGTCATGGTCCAGCTCTACCTGCTGCTCGACTGCGTCGACGGCGAGGTCGCCCGCTGGAAGAAGCAGTTCTCGCTCGGCGGCGTCTACCTGGACCGGGTCGGCGCCTACCTGTGCGACGCGGCCGTCCTGGTCGGCTTCGGCCTGCGCGCCGCCGACCCGTGGGGCGGCGGCCGGATCGACTGGCTGTGGGCCTTCCTCGGCACCCTCGCCGCGCTCGGCGCCATCCTGATCAAGGCCGAGACCGACCTCGTCGGTGTCGCCCGCCACCAGGGCGGACTGCCGCCGGTCAAGGAGTCCGCCTCCGAGCCGCGCTCCTCCGGCATGGCGCTGGCCCGCCGGGCCGCCGGCGCGCTCAAGTTCCACCGTCTGATCCTCGGGATCGAGGCCTCCCTGCTGATCCTGGTCCTCGCGGTCGTGGACCGGATCCAGGGCGACCTCTTCTTCAGCCGCCTCGGCGTCGCCGTGCTCGCCGGCATCGCGATGCTCCAGACCGTGCTGCACCTCGTCTCGATCCTCGCCTCCAGCAGGCTGAAGTGAGGACGCCCACCATGACCGCCTCCCTGAAGCTCGGCGCGGTGATCATCACCATGGGCAACCGGCCCGACGATCTGCGCGCCCTGCTCGACTCGGTCGCCCGGCAGCAGGGTGACGCCATCGAGACCGTCGTGGTGGGCCAGGGCGTGGAGATCACCGACCTGCCCGAGGGCGTCCGGTCGGTGACGCTCCCGGAGAACGTGGGCATCCCCGCCGGGCGCAACGTCGGCATCGAGGCCTTCGGCCCCGGCGGCTCCGACGTCGACGCGCTGCTCTTCCTGGACGACGACGGCCTGCTCGCCAACGACGACACGGCGGAGCTCGTCCGGCAGGCCTTCACCGCCGACCCGCGGCTCGGCATCATCAGCTTCCGGATCGCCGATCCGGACACCGGTCTCACCCAGCGCCGGCACGTGCCGCGGCTGCGCGCCGCGGACCCGATGCGCTCCTCGCGCGTGACCACCTTCCTGGGCGGCGCCAACGCGGTGCGCACCAAGGTGTTCGCCGAGGTGGGCGGCCTGCCGGACGACTTCTTCTACGCGCACGAGGAGACGGATCTCGCCTGGCGGGCCCTCGACGCCGACTGGATGATCGACTACCGTTCCGACATGGTGCTGCTGCACCCCACCACCCCGCCGTCCCGGCACGCGACGTACCACTTCAACGTGGCCCGCAACCGGGTGTGGCTGGCGCGTCGCAATCTTCCCGCACCCCTGGTGCCGGTCTATCTCGGCGTCTGGCTGCTGCTCACCCTGGCACGGCGACCCTCCGTACCCGCTCTCAGGGCCTGGTTCGGCGGTTTCCGGGAAGGCTGGAAGGCCTCCTGCGGACCTCGGCACCCCATGAAGTGGCGTACGGTGTGGCGGCTGACCCGACTGGGCCGCCCGCCCGTGGTCTGACATCGTGGTACCCGACTTGCCGCGCATCTTGAACACGAAAGTTTCGACTTGTGAGTGACACATCCCAGGACGGTGGGGTCGTGACAAGCGCCCGACCGTCCGCCGACGACGGCCTGAGCTCCGCCGAGCTGGCCGCCAAGTACGGCCTCGCCGTCAGCGGCGCCCGGCCGGGGCTCGCGGAGTACGTCCGCCAGCTGTGGGGACGACGCCACTTCATCCTGGCCTTCTCCCAGGCGAAGCTCACCGCCCAGTACAGCCAGGCGAAGCTCGGCCAGCTGTGGCAGGTGGTGACGCCGCTGCTGAACGCGGGGGTCTACTTCCTGATCTTCGGCGTGATCATCGGCGCGGACCGGGGCATGTCGCGGGAGGTCTACATCCCGTTCCTGGTGACCGGTGTGTTCGTGTTCACCTTCACCCAGAGCTCGGTGATGGCCGGCGTCCGCGCGATCGCGGGCAACCTCGGCCTGGTGCGGGCGCTGCACTTCCCGCGGGCCTCGCTGCCCATCTCCTTCGCGCTCCAGCAGCTCCAGCAGCTGCTGTTCTCGATGGTGGTGCTCGTCGCCATCGCCGTCGTCTTCGGCAGTTACCCGTCGCTCAGCTGGCTGCTGATGATCCCCGCCCTGGTGCTGCAGTTCGTCTTCAACGCCGGCCTCGCCATGATCGTGGCGCGGATGGGTGCCAAGACGCCGGACCTGGCCCAGCTCATGCCGTTCATCATGCGCACCTGGATGTACGCGTCGGGCGTCATGTTCTCGATCCCCGTGATGCTGGAGGACAAGCCGGCGTGGATCGCCGACCTGCTCCAGTACAACCCGGCCGCGCTGCACATGGACCTCATCCGGTTCTCGCTGATCGACGGCTACGGGGCCTCGAACCTGCCGCCGCACGTCTGGTTCGTCACCGTGGCCTGGTCCGTGGTGATCGGCCTGGGCGGCTTCGTCTACTTCTGGAAGGCCGAGGAGAGGTACGGCCGTGGCTGACCACGACTCCCAGGGCCGTGTGCCCACCGTCATCGCGGACAACGTCCACATCGTCTACCGGGTCAACGGCGGCGCCGGCGGCAAGGGCAGCGCCACCGCCGCCCTGAGCCGCATCGTGCGCCGCCGCAAGGGCGACGCCGAACGCGGTGTGCGCAAGGTGCACGCCGTGCGGGGGGTGACCTTCACCGCGTACCGCGGCGAGGCCATCGGCCTGATCGGCACCAACGGCTCCGGAAAGTCGACCCTGCTGCGCGCCATCGCGGGCCTGCTGCCCACCGAGAGCGGCAAGGTCTACACCGACGGGCAGCCCTCGCTGCTCGGTGTCAACGCGGCGCTGATGAGCGACCTCACCGGCGAGCGCAACGTGATCCTCGGCGGCCTCGCGATGGGCATGAGCCGCGACGAGATCAAGAGCCGGTATCAGGACATCGTCGACTTCTCCGGCATCAACGAGAAGGGCGACTTCATCTCGCTGCCGATGCGGACCTACTCGTCCGGCATGGGCGCCCGGCTCCGCTTCGCCATCGCCGCCGCCAAGCAGCACGACGTCCTCATGATCGACGAGGCGCTCGCGACCGGTGACCGCAAGTTCCAGATCCGCTCCGAGGCGCGCATCCGCGAGCTGCGCAAGGAGGCCGGCACGGTCTTCCTGGTCAGCCACAGCAACAAGTCGATCCGGGACACCTGCGACCGGGTGCTCTGGCTGGAGAAGGGCGAGCTGCTCATGGACGGCCCGACCGACGAGGTCATCGCCGCCTACGAGCGCGAGACCGGCAAGTAGCCCGCTCCGGAGACCGTGTTTTCCGCCGCCCCCGCCGATCCGATCGGCGGGGGCGGTTTCGTGTCCGGGAGCGTCCGGTTTTCGCGCGTCGCGAGCCCGCCCGGAATGTTCATGCGGTCAACATCGGGCAGGATGAGCGCATGGCAGCGATCTCCGGAGGAAAGACCTACCATCACGGCGATCTGCGCAACGCCCTCATCTGCGCGGCCGTCGGCCTCGCCACCGAAGGCGGCCCCGAGCGGGTCGTGCTCCGCGAGGCGGCCCGCCGCGTCGGCGTCTCGCCCACCGCCGCCTACCGGCACTTCGAGGGTCGTGGAGAGCTCCTGGCGGCCGTCCGGGACCACGCCCGGCGGGCGCTCGCCGACTCCATGGAGCGGGCCGCCGCGCGCGTCCCCGGCGCCGACGACCCCGCCCTCGCCGCCGAGGCCCGGCTGGCCGCCCTCTGCCGCGGCTACGTGGCCTTCGCCGTCGAGCAGCCCGGCCTCTACCGCTCCGCCTTCGGCGCGCCCCGCACCGAGTCCGCCGGCCGCTGCACCGACCCCGAGCCCCCCGCCGGCGAGGTGCGGGCCTTCACCCTGCTCACCGACGCCCTCGCCGCCCTCGCCGCGACCGCCCGCCCGCCCCGCGCCGCCCGCCCCGCCGCCGAGGCCGCCGCGTGGTCGGCCGTGCACGGCCTGTCGCTCCTCCTGCTCGAAGGCCCGCTCCGCCGACTGCCCGCCCAGCGCAGGGACGACGTCGTCGAATCCACCCTGGCCATGGTGGTCTCCGGCACCCGCGCTCCCTGAGGATCACGGCCGCGCTCGCCGCGCAGGGCCGGAGAAGGTCAGGGAATCGTGAACTCCCGCTCGTCACGGGAAGGTTGACCCGCCCCCCGGCGTTGTCCCCACGCGCCGGGCCCCCGGGCGCGGCACACGGCCTCGTACAACGTAAGCTGTACCGGTCTGTTTCGCGGCAAGTGGGGCGATACCCCTCGGCCCCCGGCCGCCAGGCGGTGGGCCACGGGCAGGGGTCGGCGGCGTGTCCGAAATAGGATGGGTTGGATCCGCAGTGTAGAACGGGAGATGTGACGGCCATGACGCAGAATCTCCAGCTCCACGAGGGTGTCGCCGTCCCCGCGTCGGGCAGCGGCCGGTGACGGGAACCGGGCAGGCGCGCCCCGACGCCGCCTCGCGCACCACACTCGGCAAGGCCGCGGACGAGAACTTCCCCGTGGCCCCCTTCTTCCTGCCGCGCGCCTGGCGCGACGACCTCATGGCCGTCTACGGCTTCGCCCGGCTCGTCGACGACATCGGCGACGGCGACCTCGCCCCCGGCGGCGCCGACGCGCGCCACCTGGGGGTGCCGCCCGAGCGGGCCGGCGACCGGCTCGCGATGCTCGACGCCTTCGAGGCCGACCTCCTGCGCGTCTTCGACCCCGCCGACTGCCCGCCCCGGCACCCGCTGCTGCGCGCCCTCGGCCCCACCGTCGAGCGCTGCGGCCTCCCCCGGGAGCCGTTCCTGGGCCTCGTCGCCGCCAACCGCCAGGACCAGCTGGTCCGGCGCTACGAGACCTACGACGACCTCCTCGCGTACTGCGAGCTCTCCGCCAACCCCGTCGGCCGGCTCGTCCTCGGCATCACCGGCACCGCCACCCCCGAGCGACTCCTCCGCTCCGACGAGATCTGCACGGCGCTGCAGATCGTCGAGCACCTCCAGGACGTCGCCGAGGACCTCGCGGCCGACCGGATCTACCTGCCCGCCGAGGACCTCAAGCGCTTCCACGTCACCGAGGACGACCTGGCCCGGCCCACCGCCGGCGCCTCGGTGCGCGCGCTGATCGCCTTCGAGGCCGACCGGGCCCGCACCCTGCTCGACGCCGGAGCGCCGCTCGTCGGCAGCGTCCACGGCCGCCTCCGGCTGCTGCTCGCCGGCTTCACCGCCGGCGGCCACGCGGCACTCGACGCGATCGCCGCCGCGGGCTTCGACGTCCTGCCCGGGCCGCCGAAGGCCACCAAACCGAGTCTGATGCGCCGGGCGGGCACCGTTCTGCTCGCGGCGCGGAGAGAGGGGTGAGCCGGACAGTGGAGGGACAGCCGCAACCGTCCGCGCCGGTCCAGGCCGCGTACGGCTACTGCGAGACCGTGACCGGTCAGCAGGCACGCAACTTCGCCTACGGGATCCGGCTGCTGCCGGCCGAGAAGCGGCAGGCCATGTCGGCGCTCTACGCCTTCTCGCGGCGCGTCGACGACATCGGCGACGGGCCGCTCCCGGCCGCCGAGAAGAAGGAGCGCCTGGAGGCGACCCGCGCGATCCTCGGGCGCGTCCACGCCGGGCAGGTCGCCGATGACGACACCGACCCGGTGGCCGTCGCGCTCGCCGACGCCGCCCGCCGCTTCCCGATCCCGCTCGGCGGGCTCGACGAGCTCATCGACGGCGTCCTCATGGACGTGCGCGGCGAGACCTACGAGACCTGGGACGAGCTCAAGGTCTACTGCCGCTGCGTGGCCGGTGCCATCGGGCGGCTGTCGCTCGGCGTCTTCGGCACCCAGTCCCGCGCGCCGGGCGCCGAGCGGGCGGCCGAGTACGCCGACACGCTCGGTCTCGCCCTCCAGCTCACCAACATCCTCCGGGACGTCCGCGAGGACGCCGGCAATGGCCGTACCTACCTGCCGGCCGACGATCTGGCCAAGTTCGGCTGCTCCGACGGCTTCGCCGGCGGCAACCCGCCCGCGGGCGCCGACTTCGCCGGACTGGTCCACTTCGAGGTGCGCCGGGCGCGTGCCCTCTTCGCGGAGGGCTACCGGCTGCTGCCGATGCTCGACCGCCGCAGCGGCGCCTGCGTCGCCGCGATGGCCGGCATCTACCGCCGCCTCCTCGACCGCATCGAACGCGACCCGGCGGCCGTGCTGCGCGGCCGGGTCTCGCTCCCCGGCCACGAGAAGGCCTACGTCGCGGTCCGCGGCCTCTCCGGTCTCGACGCCCGCCACATCTCCCGCCGTACGGTCAGGAGGCCCGCGTGACGTCCGACCGTGCCGCAGCGGACTGCGGAGACCGTGGCCCCCGCAGATGCGCGGGCCACGCGGTCTCAACCCGGAGCGCCCGTGGTGCGTCCCTGACCACGACGTCCCGAGGGGAGGACGCATGACCGCCGACCGTACCGAGCGCACGGGCGCCGCGTCCCTGACGGGGCACGGCGGCCGCCGGCCGCACGTCGTCGTCGTCGGCGGCGGCCTCGCCGGCGTGACCAGCGCGCTGCAGCTCGCCGAGAGCGGCGTCCGGGTCACCCTGCTCGAAGGGCGCCCCAGGCTCGGCGGCCTCGCCTTCTCGTTCAAGCGCGGCGACCTCACCGTCGACAACGGCCAGCACGTCTACCTGCGCTGCTGCACCGCCTACCGCTGGTTCCTCGACCGGGTGGACGGCGCCGGCCTCGCGCCCCTGCAGCCGCGCCTCGACGTGCCCGTGCTCGACGTCGGGCACCCGCGCGGGCCCCGGCTCGGGCGGCTGCGCCGTGACGCCCTGCCCGTACCGCTGCACCTGGCGCGCAGCCTCGCCACCTACCCGCATCTCTCGCCCGCCGAGCGGGCGAGCGTCGGGCGGGCCGCGCTCGCGCTGAAGAAGCTCGACCCCGCCGACCCGGCCCTCGACGGCATCGACTTCGCCACCTGGCTCGGCCGCCACGGGCAGTCCGCCCGCGCCGTCGAGGCCCTGTGGGACCTCGTCGGCATCCCCACCCTCAACGCCCCTGCCCCGCAGGCCTCCATGGGCCTCGCCGCGATGGTGTTCAAGACCGGGCTGCTCTCGGAGAAGGGCGCCGCCGACATCGGCTGGGCGCACGTCCCGCTCGGCGAACTGCACGACACCCGGGCCCGCAAGGCCCTCGACTCCCTCGGCGTCCGCACCGAACTGCGGACCAAGGCCGAGCGGATCGCCCGCACCGACGACGGACGCTGGACCGTCGAGGTGCCGGGGGAGACCCTGGAGGCCGACGCCGTCGTCCTCGCCGTACCGCAGCGGGAGACCCGCGAGCTGCTGCCCGAGGGCGCCCTCGACGACCCGGACCGGCTCCTCGACATCGGCACCGCCCCCATCCTGAACCTGCACGTGATCTACGACCGCAAGGTGCTGCGCCGACCGTTCTTCGCCGCGCTCGGCTCCCCGGTCCAGTGGGTCTTCGACCGCACCGACTCGTCCGGCCTGACCGGCCCGGGCCAGTACCTCGCGATCTCCCAGTCCGCCGCCCAGGACGAGATCGACGAGCCCGTCGCCGCACTCCGCGAGCGCTACCTCCCCGAGCTGGAGCGGCTGCTGCCCGCCGCCCGCGGCGCGGGGATCCGGGACTTCTTCGTCACCCGCGAACGGACCGCCACCTTCGCCCCGACCCCTGGCGTCGGCCGGCTCCGCCCCGGCGCCCGTACCCACGTCCCCGGCCTCTGTCTGGCCGGCGCCTGGACCGCCACCGGCTGGCCCGCGACCATGGAGGGTGCGGTCCGCAGCGGCTTCAGCGCCGCGGGCGCCGCGCTCTCCGCCCTCGGCCGCCGCTACGAACATCCGCTGCAGGAGGCGGCATGAGTGTGAGTACCGGAACTAGAGGAGAGACCGTGCCGACTGTGCCCCCGGGAGATCCGGCCGTCGACACCGCGGACGTCGCCGCACTGCTGGAACGGGGCCGGACGCTGTCCACGCCCGTCATGCGGGCGGCCGTCGACCGTCTCGCAGCCCCCATGGACACCGTCGCCGCCTACCACTTCGGCTGGATCGACGCCCAGGGCAACCCGACCGAGGGGGACAGCGGCAAGGCCGTCCGCCCGGCGCTCGCGCTGATCTCCGCCGAGGCGGCGGGCGCCGCCCCCGAGGTCGGCATCCCCGGCGCCGTCGCCGTGGAGCTCGTGCACAACTTCTCGCTGCTCCACGACGACCTGATGGACGGCGACGAGCAGCGCCGTCACCGCGACACGGTCTGGAAGGTGCACGGCCCCGCCCAGGCCATCCTGGTCGGCGACGCCCTCTTCGCCCTCGCCAACGAGCTGCTGCTGGAGCTCGGCACCGTCGAGGCCGGCCGCGCCACCCGCCGGCTGACCACCGCCACCCGCAAGCTCATCGACGGGCAGGCCCAGGACATCTCCTACGAGCACCGCGAGCGGGTCACCGTCGAGGAGTGCCTGGAGATGGAGGGCAACAAGACCGGCGCCCTGCTCGCCTGCGCCGTCTCCATCGGCGCCGTCCTCGGCGGCGCGGACGACCGCACCGCCGACAAGCTGGAGGAGTACGGCTACCACCTGGGCCTCGCCTTCCAGGCCGTGGACGACCTCCTCGGCATCTGGGGCGACCCGGAGGCCACCGGCAAGCAGACCTGGAGCGACCTGCGCCAGCGCAAGAAGTCGCTGCCCGTCGTCGCCGCCCTCGCGGCCGGCGGCCCCGCCTCCGAGCGGCTCGGCGAACTGCTCGCCGCCGACGCCAAGAGCAGCGACTTCGACTCCTTCTCGGAGGAGGAGTTCGCGTTCCGCGCGGCCCTCATCGAGGAGGCCGGCGGCCGCGAGTGGACCTCGCAGGAAGCCCGCCGCCAGCACACCATCGCCATCGAGGCGCTGCACGACGTGGATCTGCCGGCCCATGTCCGCGCCCAGCTCACCGCGCTGGCCGATTTCGTCGTCGTACGGAAGAGATGATCACCATCACTCTGATATGAGTTCGCAGTCGCCGGCCGGTGCCACCCGGCACCGGCCGACGGCAGACCCGAAGAAGCAGAAGTAGAGCTACTGCACGAAGGGGAAGCCATGACAGCGACGACCGACGGAAGCGCCGGGGCCGTGGGACCCCGAGCAGCCGCGGCCAGCGAAACGACCACCGTCAGCACCGGAGCGCTCGACGAGGCCGCCGCCAAGGCGGCGGAACGCTCCGTGGACCACCTGCTCGGCCGCCAGGACGCCGAAGGCTGGTGGAAGGGCGACCTGGAGACCAACGTCACCATGGACGCCGAGGACCTGCTGCTCCGCCAGTTCCTCGGGATCCTCGACCCGGACACCACCCGCGCGGCCGCCCTCCACATCCGCGGCGAACAGCGCCCGGACGGCACCTGGGCCACCTTCTACGAGGGGCCCGGCGAGCTCTCCGCCACCATCGAGGCCTACGTCGCCCTGCGGCTCGCCGGGGACCGCCCCGAGGACCCGCACATGGCCCGCGCCTCGGCCTGGATCCGGGAGCACGGCGGCATCGCCGAGGCCCGCGTCTTCACCCGGATCTGGCTCGCCCTGTTCGGCTGGTGGCGTTGGGAGGACCTGCCCGAACTGCCGCCCGAACTGATCTTCCTGCCGAGCTGGTTCCCGCTCAACATCTACGACTTCGGCTGCTGGGCCCGGCAGACGATCGTGCCGCTCACGGTCGTGTCCGCCAAGCGGCCGGTACGCCCGGCCCCCTTCGGGCTGGACGAGCTCCACACCGACCCGGCCCGGCCCAGCCCGGCCCGGCCCCTCGCGCCCGCGTTCAGCTGGGACGGCTTCTTCCAGCGCGCCGACAAGGGGCTGCACCTCTACCGCAAGGTGGCCCCCCGCCTGCTGCGGAAGACCGCCATGGACGTCGCCGCCCGCTGGATCGTCGAACGGCAGGAGAACGACGGCTGCTGGGGCGGGATCCAGCCGCCCGCCGTCTACTCGGTGATCGCGCTGCACCTCCTCGGCTACGACCTCCAGCACCCGGTGATGCGCGCCGGTCTGGAGTCGCTCGACCGGTTCGCCGTGTGGCGCGAGGACGGCGCCCGCATGATCGAGGCCTGCCAGTCCCCGGTCTGGGACACCTGCCTCGCCACGATCGCGCTCGCCGACGCCGGTGTCCGGCCCGACCACCCCGCGCTCGTCAAGGCGGTCGACTGGATGCTCGGCGAGGAGATCCTCCGCAAGGGCGACTGGGCCGTGCGCAAGCCCCGACTGCAGCCGGGCGGCTGGGCATTCGAGTTCCACAACGACAACTACCCCGACATCGACGACACCGCCGAGGTCATCCTCGCGCTGCGCCGGGTGAAGCACCCCGAACCCGAGCGGGTCGAGGCGGCCGTCCGCCGCGGCGCCCGGTGGACCGCCGGCATGCAGTCCCGGAACGGCGCCTGGGCGGCCTTCGACGCCGACAACACGAGCCGCCTGCCCAACCGGCTGCCGTTCTGCGACTTCGGTGAGGTCATCGATCCGCCGTCGGCCGATGTCACCGCCCACGTCGTGGAGATGCTCGCCCACGAGGGCAAGGCCGACCACCCCCGCACCCGCCGCGGCATCGACTGGCTCCTCGCCGAACAGGAGCCCAGCGGTGCCTGGTTCGGCCGCTGGGGCGTCAACTACGTGTACGGCACGGGCTCGGTGGTCCCGGCCCTCACCGCCGCCGGGATCGCGCGCAGCCACCCGGCGATCCGGCGGGCCGTCGGCTGGCTGGAGTCCGTACAGAACGAGGACGGGGGCTGGGGCGAGGACCTGCGCTCCTACCGGAAGCGCCAGGGAATGGGGCGCGGTGCCTCCACCGCCTCCCAGACGGCCTGGGCGCTGATCGCCCTGCTCGCGGCCGGCGAGCGGGAGTCCCAGGCGGTCCGCCGGGGCGTCGCCTGGCTCGTCGCGACCCAGCGGGAGGACGGCTCCTGGGACGAGCCGTACTTCACCGGCACCGGCTTCCCCTGGGACTTCTCCATCAACTACCACCTCTACCGCCAGGTCTTCCCGCTCACCGCGCTCGGCCGCTACGTGAACGGCGAGCCCGTACTCCACGGCCGGGGGACCGGCTGATGGCCCGGGAGCCGGCCAGAGCGGCAGCCGTCCCCCCGCTGCTGGTCGCCTGCGCGCTCGGCATCGAGAAGTTCGCCCTGCGCAGCGGCGACCGCGGCGGGGCGCCCGCGCCCGTGACGGTGGTCAGGACCGGGATGGGCCCCGCGCACGCGCACCGGGTGGTCTCCCGCGCCCTCGACCGCGAGCCCTGGCGGGACGCGGCCGTCGTCGCCTCCGGCTTCTGCGCCGGACTCGCACCGGGGATGCACCCCGGCGACCTGATCGTCGCCGAGGAGACCCGCGACTCCGAGGGCACCACCCCTTGCGTGGGCACCGAACTGCTCGTCAAGGCACTCACCCGGGCGCTGCCCGGGAGCACCGTGCACACCGGCCTGCTGACCGGCTCCGACCACGTGGTGCGCGGCCCCGAGCGGGCCGCGCTGCTGGCCGGCGGGGCCATCGCCGTCGACATGGAGTCCGCCGCCACCCTGCGGACCGCCACCGCCGCCGGACCCCGTCCGGTTGCGGCCGTCCGGGTGGTCGTGGACGCTCCGGAACATGAACTGGTACGGATCGGCACGGTACGCGGGGGAATATCGGCCTTCCGCGTCCTTCGTGCCGTCCTTCCCGCATTCTTCGAATGGCACCGTTCTTTGCTGCTCCCCAGGAGGTGAGCGAGTTATGGCCATGCCGCTCCGTCAGTCCATCCGGGTCGGGACCTACCTCTTCGAACAGAAGCTCCGCAAGCGGGACAAGTTCCCGCTCATCGTCGAGCTGGAGCCGCTGTTCGCCTGCAACCTCAAGTGCGAGGGCTGCGGCAAGATCCAGCACCCGGCGGGCGTGCTCAAGCAGCGCATGCCGGTCGCCCAGGCGGTCGGCGCCGTCCTGGAGTCCGGGGCGCCGATGGTCTCCATCGCCGGTGGCGAACCGTTGATGCACCCTCAGATCGACGAGATCGTGCGCCAGCTCGTGGCCAAGCGCAAGTACGTCTTCCTGTGCACCAACGCGATGCTGCTGCGCAAGAAGCTCGACGACTTCACCCCCTCCCCGTACTTCGCCTTCGCCGTGCACATCGACGGACTGCGGGAACGGCACGACGAGTCGGTCGCCAAGGAAGGCGTCTTCGACGAGGCCGTCGCGGCGATCAAGGAGGCCAAGCGGCGCGGATTCCGGGTCACGACCAATTCGACGTTCTTCAACACCGACACCCCGCAGACGATCATCGAGGTGCTCAACTTCCTCAACGACGACCTCCAGGTCGACGAAATGATGATCTCGCCCGCCTATGCCTACGAAAAGGCTCCTGACCAGGAGCACTTCCTCGGCGTCGAGCAGACCAGGGAACTCTTCAAGAAGGCATTCGCAGGCGGAAACCGGCGGCGCTGGCGACTCAACCATTCGCCGCTCTTCCTCGACTTCCTCGAAGGCAAGGCCGATTTCCCGTGCACCGCGTGGGCGATCCCCAACTACTCCCTCTTCGGGTGGCAGCGCCCCTGCTATCTGATGAGCGACGGCTACGTCCCGACCTACCGCGAGCTCATCGAGGAGACGGACTGGGACAAGTACGGCCGCGGCAAGGACCCGCGCTGCGCCAACTGCATGGCGCACTGCGGCTACGAGCCCACCGCCGTCCTCGCCACCATGGGCTCGCTCAAGGAATCCCTGCGCGCGGTCCGCGAGACCGTCAACGGGAACAACGGGTGAGCGTGGGCCATGACCGGTGAGTTCGACCTGCGGGCGCTGCTCGCCGAACGGGGTGGCGAGCGCTACGAGCTGCACGCCCGCCACCTCAACCACCAGCTGCCGAGGATGCTCCGGACCATCGGCTTCGACAAGGTGTACGAGCGGGCCGAGGGCGCCCACTTCTGGGACGCCGACGGTGCCGACTACCTCGACATGCTCGCCGGCTTCGGCGTCATGGGCCTCGGCCGGCACCATCCCGTCGTGCGCAAGGCGCTGCACGACGTCCTCGACGCGCAGCTCGCCGACCTCACCCGCTTCGACTGCCAGCCGCTGCCCGGACTGCTCGCCGAGCGGCTGCTCGCGCACAGCCCCCACCTCGACCGGGTGTTCTTCGGCAACAGCGGCACCGAGGCCGTCGAGACCGCGCTGAAGTTCGCCCGGTACGCCACCGGCCGGCCGAGGATCGTCTACTGCACCCATGCCTTCCACGGCCTCACCACCGGCTCCCTCTCGGTCAACGGCGAGCAGGGCTTCCGGGAGGGCTTCGCACCGCTGCTGCCCGACACGCCGATCGACCTCGGCGACCTCGACGCCCTGGAACGCGAGCTGCGCAAGGGCGACGTGGCCGGCTTCGTCGTCGAACCCGTCCAGGGCAAGGGGGTGCACGAGGCCCCGCCCGGCTTCCTGCTCGCGGCCCAGGAGCTGCTGCACCGGCACGGCGCCCTGCTCATCGCCGACGAGGTGCAGACCGGACTCGGGCGGACCGGCGACTTCTACGCGTACCAGCACGAGGACGGCGTCGAGCCGGACCTGGTCTGCGTCGCCAAGGCGCTCTCCGGCGGCTACGTGCCGGTCGGGGCGACCCTGGGGAAGGACTGGATCTTCAAGAAGGTCTACTCGTCGATGGACCGGGTGCTCGTCCACTCGGCCAGCTTCGGGTCGAACGCCCAGGCCATGGCGGCCGGGCTCGCGGTGCTCTCGGTGATGGAGTCCGAGGGCACGGTCGCGCACGTCCGCCGGACGGGCGAGCTGCTCGCCGGGCGGCTGCGCGAGCTCGTACCGCGCTACGAGTTGCTGAAGGAGATCCGGGGCCGGGGGCTGATGATCGGCATCGAGTTCGGCCGCCCCTCCTCGCTCGGCCTGCGCAGTCGCTGGACGATGCTGCAGGCCGCCCGCAAGGGACTCTTCGCCCAGATGGTCGTGGTGCCCCTGCTCCAGCGCCACCGCATCCTGACCCAGGTGTCGGGAGACCACCTGGAGGTGATCAAACTGATTCCGCCGCTGGTCATCGACGAGGCGGACGTGGACCGCTTCGTCACCGCCTTCACGGCGGTGATGGACGACGCCCACGGAGGCGGCGGACTGATGTGGGACTTCGGGAAGACACTGGTCAAGCAGGCCGTCGCACAGCGCTGACGGCGCACCGTCCGGATCCGGCCCACCGGCTTTGCCTCGGAGGCAACAAATTTGCCTCCGAGGCATGATCCTGGCGGAATGGACGCATGGACCACGTCCCCGGGGATCCCGCCCCGGAACCTGCCGCCCGCGCCGCTCGCGGCGCTCTCGACGTCCCGCCGGACGTCGCCCCGCAGCTGCGGGCCCTGCGCCGGCGCAGGGGGCTCACCCTGGAGGCCGCCGCGCAGCGGGCCGGTCTCTCCCCGGCCCATCTCTCCCGGCTGGAGACGGGGAACCGGCAGCCCTCGCTGCCGATGCTGCTCGCCCTCGCCCGTATCTACGGTACGACGGTGTCCGAGCTCCTCGGCGAGCTGCCGACCGAGCGCGACCCCGTCGTCCGGGCCGGCCGCTCCGATCCGGTCGAGGCCGACGGCTGGATCTACCGCCAGGCCGGCGGGGCGGGACGCGCGATGCAGTGCCTGCGCGTGCACGTGCCCTACGCCACCAGCGCCGACATCGTGCGGGTCCATCCCGGCGAGGAGTGGATCCACGTGATCGAGGGACGCGTGCGCCTCGCACTCGGCGAGGCCGTGCACATCCTCGATCCCGGGGACAGCGCGCACTTCGACTCGCTCACCCCGCACCGGATCGGCGCCGCCACCCGCGCCGGGGCCGAACTGCTCTTCGTCCACACCCTCCTGCAGAGTCCCGTCGCCGAGCTGTGCCTCGGTGACGGGACCCCGCACCGGCGCTGACAACCCGAAAGGTAGTGCTATGTCCGAGAAGTCCGCTCCGGTCACCGGCGAGGAGCGCGAAGCCGGCAAGTTTCCCAAGGGGCTGGTGCTCCGCCTCTTCGCGTACCTGGTCGCGGGGCACCTCTTCGCCGGTTTCCTCTACCTGCTCTTCATGCTCGGCGGGCAGAACCAGTAGCCGGGGCCGGCCGGGACCGGGGCGACGACCTCAAGCCTCCGACAGCAGGCGTGCGCGGAGGCGCTCCCGGGTCTCCGGGGCGAGTCCGAGGCCCTGGGTGAGGTAGGCGTCCACCGAGCCCCAGGTCGTGTCGATCGTCTCGAAGGCGGCCCGCAGGTACTCCACCCGCGCGTCGAAGAGCGGGCTCAGCAGCTCCATCACCTCGGGCGCCATGCCGTCCGGGGCGGTGGAGCTGCGCTGCACCTTGTAGCGGCGGTGCGGGGCGTTCGACTTCAGGTAGTCGGCCTCGACGGCCTCGCGCTCGACGCCGACGGCCAGCAGCGAGATCGCGACGGACAGGCCGGCCCGGTCCTTGCCGGCGGCGCAGTGCATCAGGGCGGGGACGCTGTCCTCGGCCATCGCGTGCAGCACGCGGCTGTGCTCCGCCGTGCGCTCGACCATCATCTTCCGGTACGAACCGGACATACGGGCGGCGGCCTTGCCGTCGGCGAGAAGCTCGCGCAGTTGCGCCAGGTCGCCCTGGCGCACCATCTGCCAGAACTCCTTCCCGTCGGCGGGATCGCTCAGGGGTATGTTCACGTTCCGCACGCCCGGCAGGGCGACGTCGTCCCCCTCGAAGCGCCGGTCGGCGTCGTTGCGGAAGTCGAACACGGTGTGCAGACCGAGGGTGGCCAGGAACGCGGCGTCCTCGGCGGTGGCGTGGGCCAGGTGGCCGCTGCGGAAGAGGCGTCCGGGGCGCACGGACCGGCCGTCCACGGTCGGCAGTCCGCCCAGATCGCGGAAGTTGCGTACGCCGGTGAGCTCGGGCTCGGTCGTCGCTTGCGTCACGGTTGCTCCTGGTCTCGAGATCGGTTCCTGGGGCAATCATCCAGGTGAGGGGCCCCGCACGCACCCCCTCGGGAGGGAATGAGTGTTCTGTCCGAATTGAGGGTTTGGCGGTAACGCGCCCGGATTCCTTGGGAGATGGGCAGCGGGGCGTGAGCAGCGTCATAGACGTGACGGACCGTGCCTGATCGTCTTTTCCAAATTCCCTTCCGGAAAGGGAAATCGAGGGACCGTCATCCACGGAGGGTGACCGTAATTCCCGCCCCCTTTCCCCGAATCGGCACTGGCGGGAAATCGGCGGCTTGTTCCCGTCGACCCCGCTCGTCTAGCGTCGCGCTCAATCCGGACGGACCGCCTAATCCTGCCGCCGACCGGAATCCGCACCCACCCGTACGCGGCAGGAGCGGGGGACCCAGGTAGTACGCCGATCCCTCGATGAAGGACGGCTCGGGGTGAAGTCGCGACCAGCGGCCGGACATCTCCAGTCCGAACCCGACAGCTCACCTCGCAGGCGACGGAGAGGAATTCGCCATGCCCGTGAAGGGTAAGCACCGCCGTCCCAAGGCCAACCCGATCACCCGCGGGTTCGTGGCCGCCGGAGCCGGAGGGGCCGTCGTCGCCCTCCCGCTCATCGGCGCCACCGGCGCGCACGCCGCCGAGCAGGCCGCCCCGACCGTCACCCCGCAGCAGGCCGTCGCCGTCGTGGCGCCCGCCGCCGTGACCCCGGCCAAGGCTCCGGCCGCGGCCCCGAAGTCGTACACCGTCGTCCGCGGCGACTACCTGTCCAAGATCGCCACCGAGCACCACGTGGCCGGCGGCTGGCAGAAGCTCTACCGCGACAACCGCCAGGTCGTCGGCGGCAACCCGTCGCTGATCCTGCCGGGCATGAAGCTCACCCTCGGCGCCAAGAACACCGCCAAGGCGACGCACCACCCGAAGGCCGCCGCGGAGCGCAGCCAGAAGGCTTCCGGCGACTCGACCCGCGCCTCGCGCGGCAGCGAGCGCAGCTCGGCCCCGGCCTCCGCCGCGAGCTCCTCGTCGTCCTCCTCGGCCGGCACGACCTCCTCCTCCGGCTGGGTCGCCCCCATCGCGGGCGCCGGTGTCGGCACCGCGTACAAGACCGCCGGCGCGATGTGGTCCTCCGGCTACCACACCGGCATCGACTTCGTCGCCTCCACCGGCACCAGCGTCCACGCGGTCGGCCCGGGCACCGTCTACTCCGCCGGTGACGGCGGGGCCTACGGAAACCAGGTCGTCATCCAGCACGCCGACGGCACCTTCTCGCAGTACGCCCACCTGTCCTCGATCTCCGTCTCCGCCGGCCAGACCGTCACCGGCGGCCAGGAGATCGGTCTCTCCGGTGCGACCGGCAACGTCACCGGCCCGCACCTGCACTTCGAGATGCGGACCGGCCCGGACTACGGCTCCGACATCGACCCGGTGGCCGCTCTGCGCCAGCACGGCGTGAGCATCTGACATCGCGTCAGTACCGTGTCGGCCTGACGTCGACACTCCGGAGGCCCGGCACCCTGTGCCGGGCCTCCGGTGTATTCCGGCTTGGGACAATCTTTATCGGTGGCATATGTCACCCGACGTCAACCCCTCCTTACGGTCGCGTAGGTCACATGAGGAGGGGAAAAATGTGCTCCCGTGGCAGACGATTCGAGATCAACAGACAAGAACGCATTCGGGTCGTACGCGGCGATCGGTGACAGCTTCACCGAGGGGGTCGGGGATCCCGGGCCCGACGGGGCGTACGCCGGCTGGGCGGACCGGTTCGCGGTCCTGCTTGCCGACCAGCTGCCGGAGGACGCGGACTTCCGGTACGCCAATCTCGCCGTACGGGGGCGCCTTCTCGACCAGATCGTCGCGGAACAGGTTCCGAGGGCGAAGGAACTCGCCCCCGACCTGGTGACCTTCTGCGCCGGCGGAAACGACATCATCCGCCCCGGCACCGACCCCGACGACGTGGCCGAGCGCTTCGAGCGTGCCGTGTCCGACCTCACCTCCGCCGTCGGCACCGTCATGGTGACCACCGGCTTCGACACCCGTGACGTGATCCTGCTCAAGCACCTGCGGGGCAAGATCGCCACCTACAACGGGCACGTCCGGGCCATCGCCGACCGGTACGGCTGCCCGGTGCTCGACCTGTGGTCGCTGAAGTCCGTCCAGGACCGGCGCGCCTGGGACGAGGACCGGCTCCACCTGTCGCCCGAGGGCCACACCCGGGTCGCGCTCCGCGCCGCCCAGGTCCTCGGCATGCCCGTACCGGCCGACCCGGAGCAGCCGTGGCCGCCGCTGCCGCCCCGCGGCGCCCTGGAGGTCCGCAAGGACGACATCCACTGGGCCAGGGAGTACCTGGTCCCCTGGATCGGACGCCGGCTGCGCGGCGAGAGCTCCGGCGACCACGTCGCGGCCAAGCGCCCGGACCTCATGCCGCTCTAGGAGCGGCCCGGCCGGCGGATCCCGTCCCTGCCGGCGGATCCCGTCCCGGCCGGTGGATCCGGGCCGGGTCCGCGAGGCAGTGGCGGGTCCGCGAGGCCGTGGCGGGTCCGCCACGGCCCCGGCGCCCACCCACGCGGCCGGGGCCGTGGACCGCACGGGGGCCCGGCGGGACGGTGCTCAGGCCCGGCCCGCCGGGATGCGCTCCAGGACCCCGCCGGCGAACACGTCGTACAGCGGCAGCGTCTCCAGGTGGACGTAGCCGATGTGGCAGTCGCAGGCGGCGAGCGGGCAGGCACGGGGGCGCAGGGCGGCCCGGTAGGAGCCGTCGTAGAGATTGCCCAGCTCGGCCTTCACGAAGTGGCAGCGGCGCACCGTCCCCTCGCCGTCCACCGAGAGCACCGACTCGCCCGTGCGGCACGGCAGGCCCGCCGAGGGGTGCGGATGCCGGCTGTACGGGAAGAGCGGGTCGAGGGCCGTCCACTCGGCGGCCTCCGGGTCGGCGTAGGTGCGGCCCTCGGCCGCGTTCACCCACAGATAGACCTGCTCCGGCAGCGCCTCGCGCAGCCGGCGGGCCTGCTCCAGGTGCTCGGGCAGGCCGACGATCCCGACGCTGAAACGGACCCCCCGGGAGACGAGCTCCCGGCACTTGCCCAGGAAACGCTCGTACGGCGTCTGGCCCGGGTGGTAGGTGCACCACAGCGCCAGGGTGTCGAGGTCGGCCTCGTCCAGCCAGCCGGTGCGGCAGCTCAGGTTCGTCTGGATCGCCACCCGTTCCACGTGCGGCAGCCGGGACAGCTCGACCATGGCCCGCCGGTACCAGGACCGCACCAGGCCCTCGCCCCACGGCGTGAAGAGGATCCGCAGCCGGTCCCCCTCCTGCCGGGCCGCCCAGCCGGTGAAGCGTTCCAGCGCCGCCCGGTCGGCGCGCAGCAGCGCGGGGCTGTCCCGACGCTTGGCGAAGGGACAGTAGGGACAGTCGTAGTCGCAGGAGGCGAGCGGCCCCCGGTAGAGCAGGGTCAGGTCCATGCCGCGCCTACTTCGCCTCGTACGCGGCCATCGCCGCGCTCACCGCCGGCGAGAACAGCTCGGGCCCGAGCCCGTCCGAGTGCGCCAGTCCCTCGGGGGAGAGTCGCAGCAGCCCGGCCGGGGCGTCGGTGTCCAGCCAGCCCCACGCCTCGAAACGGGCGAGCTCGGCGGCGAAGTGCTCGAACGGCGATCCGCCGAAGCGGTCCGCGTAGGCGGCCAGCGGCATGCCCTCCGCCTGGAGCAGAGACTGCAGCAGGTGCCGGCGGCGGGTCTCGTCCGCGTCGACCCGCCGGCCCACCTCGGCCCGGGAGAAGTCCCCGGCCCGCGTGTAGGCGTCGATGATCCCGCGGATCTCCGGCATCCCGACGGCGTAGTCGAAGGAGTAGTGGAGCGCCGAGGTGTACGAGCGGGCACCGCAGCCCAGTCCGATCATGCCGTCCGTCTGGCAGGCGTGGTCGTCGGGCCCGAGCGGCGGCGCGTCCGTCCGTCGGAACATGCGCATCGACACCTGCGCGTACCCCCGCGCGAGGAGGTGGTCGCGGCCGGCGCGGTAGAGCCGCAGCCGCTGCTCGTCCCACTCCCGGTCGGCGGCCGGCCCGGAAGCGCCGGCGGCCTGCCGGCCCAGGCCGGTGAGCGGGCGGACGTACAGCGGGTAGAGGTACAGCTCCTCGGGGTGCCAGGCGAGGGCCGCGTCGAGCGAGCGGCGCCAGGACTCCTCGGTCTGGCCGTCGATGCCGTAGATGAGGTCGATGTTGAGGACCGGGACGCCGGTGGCGCGGATCCGGCCGAGGGCCGCCTCGACGTCCGCCCGGCGCTGCGGGCGCACCGCTGCCCTGGCCTCCGCCTCGACGAAGCTCTGCACGCCGATGCTCAGCCGCGTCGCACCCCGCTCGGCGAGGACCGCCAGTCGGTCGGCGGTCGCGGTCGCGGGCGAGGTCTCCACGGACAGCGGCACCGCCCGCAGATCGGCCCCCATCCGCCGCTCGGCGATGTCGCAGAGCCGTTCCAGCTCGGCGGCGGTGAGGAAGGTGGGGGTGCCACCGCCGAACGCCGCCGTCGCGAACCGGACCGGCGACGCGTCGCCCAGCGCCTCGCGCACGGCGGTCGCCTGCCGGTCGAGCGCGTCGAGGTAGCGGGTGGTCAGCTCGTCGGGGGCGCCGATCCGGGTGAAGAGGTTGCAGAAGCCGCAGCGGACCTCGCAGAAGGGGATGTGCGCGTAGAGCGACAGCGCGTCCTTCGGCTCGTCCGCCCAGAGCGCGGCGAGCGACGGGCGTTCGGGCAGCGGCCGGTAGGCGGTCTTGTGCGGGTACGCGTAGACGTAACTGCGGTACGGGCGCGGGGTGTCGGCGTGGGTACGGAGCACGGTCACGCGGCCTCCTCCCGCGGGTCCCGGGCGTCGCCGGCGGCCGGGCCCGGCAGGACGAACTGCGCGTACGGCACCGTCCACACCACCTCGTGGCCGAGCCGGTGCCCGGTGAAGCCGTCGTCCCCGTACGCCGTGCCGTGGTCGGAGCAGACGATCGCGAAGCACGCGCGACGGCTGCTCATCGCGGCGAACAGGCGCCCGATGTGCCGGTCCACGTACTCCAGGGCGGCCGCGTGGGTGGCCTTCGAGTCGCCGGCCTCGCGGGTCGCACCAGGCCGGTGGAACCAGTTGGGCTGGTGCAGGGCCGAGACGTTCACGAACAGGAAGAGCCGGCGCTCGCGGGGGAGCGCGGCTACCACCTCCTCCGCACGCGCCACCTGGGACTCGAAGGAGGTCGGCGAGGCCACCCCGAAGGAGGGCTCCCAGTGGCTCTCCTGGAACATCCCGGGCAGCACGGTGCCGAGCGGCGGCTGCCGGTTGAAGAAGCCGACGCCGCCCACGCACACCGTCCGGTACCCCTCGTGCGCGAGCGCCGAGACCAGGTCGGGGGTGTCGTAGACGTAGGTGCCGTCCGCGGTGGTCTCGCTGCCCGCGAACGAGGCGGCGAAGAGCCTCGGGTGCGGGCCGGGCTCCGCCGGAGTGGGCAGGAACCCCGCGAAGATGGCCTGGTGGGAGGCGTACGTGAAGCTGCCGGGCGCGTGCCGGCGTTCCCAGGCCCCGCCGGGCAGGTGCCGGGCCAGGTGGGGGATGCGGCCCGCGGCGGCGAGCTCGGCGGCCACGTCGTACCGCAGGGTGTCGAGGGTGACCAGGAGCAGGTCGTGGCTGCCGACGATCTCGTTCATGTCGGGCGCGACGGGAGGGGCGGTCGGAACGGGCGGCGCGCCCGGAACGACGGATGAGCGCGGCGGGCCCGGTGTGGTCGGCGGGCCGGGTGCGGCGGGGCTCGGGGGGTTCACGACGTGCTCGTTCCTGTGGTTCGCGTACGGAGGAGGGCGGCGACCTGGGCCGCATAGGTGTCCCGGCCCTCGGCGCCGCCGCCGGGCAGGCCGGTGAGCCCGGGGAGCAGGTCGCCGAAGGCGTTGACCTCGCCGACCGAGAAGCGGCGCCAGCCGGTCGCGGGCAGCAGGTCGACGCCCACGCAGCGGGTGCCGGGGAAGGCCGCGGCGGCCCGCTCGCAGACGGCGAGCGCGTCGGCGAAACGGCCGCCCGCCGTGGCGATCGCGGCACGCACCGCGTCCAGATCGCCCCGGGCGCCGCCGAGGTGCAGATTGGTCATGGGTGAGGGGCTGGTGCGGACGACGGCGTGGGTGGCCCGGCCGTCGACCACCACCACCCGCAGGTCGGCGGCCCGCCCACCGAGCGAGGCCTTCGGCAGCCAGCGCTCCACGTGCAGACCGTCCGGGGCGAGCGCGTCGACGATCGCGGCGACCTCCCGCTCCGACGTGTAGCGGCGGACGCGCAGCGAGTTGTGCAGCCGGCCGTCGGCCCGGCGTTCCACCGAGGTGGTGGCCTGCACCCGGCCCGCGCCGGTGGTCTCGACGGCGAGCACCCCGGAGGCCGAGGAGCCGTGCGCGAGCTTCACGAACACCCGGCGCATCCCGGCGCCGCCCGTGATCGCCCGCACGTCCTCCCAGCCCCGTACCGGCGGAGCCGCCGCCCCCGAGGTGGGCGAGGGCGGCACCCGCACGCCGGCCGCGGCCAGCCGCGCGTGGCTGCGCCGCTTGTCGAAGAGGACCGCGAGCTCGCCGGGGTCGGCGAGCAGCTCCGCACCGGCGGACCGCACCTGGGCGGCGAGGCCGGTGACGGTCGCCGTGAAGCCCGCGTACCAGCGGCCGGTGCCCTCGACCCGGGTCGGCTCCGGCACGCCGCGCAGCAGCCGGTCGACCTCAGGTTGCTCGCCGGGGGAGTCGAGGCGCACCCGCTCGCCCGCACGGAAGACGGCCCCGCCCCGCAGCACGTCCAGCCACGGCACGGCCCGCGGCCGGGGCAGCCCGGCGGCGAGCGCCGCGTCCTGGAAGAGCCGCACGCGGCGGCCCTCCGGATCGCCGACGACGACGAGGGGCGGGACGGGGGTCACTCGGCGACCGCTACGTACCGGTAGACCTCGCCGTCGCCGTCGTCCTCCGGCGTCTGCGGGTCGGCCAGGTCGACCAGGACGCCGTGCGGGACCAGCGCGGCGGACACCCGTTCGGCGGCCTCCTTCGACAGATAGTGGTGCGCGAGGCCGAGCCGCCGCAGACCGGTCAGCGCACCCCCGGCGATCAGCGCCGCAGCGCCGGCGTCGGTGAGGGTGCCCATGGACAGGTCGAGGGCCTCCAGACGGGCGACGACGGGGGCGTCCGCGACGGCGGCGGCGATCTCGTCCTGGATGTCGCTGTTGCGCAGACCGAGGCGCCGCAGTGCCGGCACCCGGTCGCCCGCGAGCAGCGGCGCCAGGTCGGCGACCGTGCTGTCACCGCCGTACGTGTCGGTGCCCAGCCACAGCTCCAGGTCCTCCAGCGCGGGCAGCTCGCTCCCGGCGATGCCGCGGACCACCGCGCCGCTCAGTCCGCCGGTCTCGACGACGAGGCTCCGCAGCCCGGTGTGCCGCACCGGCGGGAAGGCCAGGCCGGTGCCGCCGCGCACGCCGAAGGCCCGCAGCGCCGGATAGGCGGCGAGAAGCGGGGTCACGTCGGACTGGACGATCCATGAAATCTCGCAGTCCTCGAACGTCATGTCGCCGAGGAACACCGCCTCCAGGCCGGTCAGCCGGTTGTTGGCGCCCATCAGGGCGGTGACGATGGCGGCCGACGAGGTCTCGTACGGCTCGTCCCAGCCGCCCACGACCACGGCCCGCACCCGGGCGGTGTCCACGGTCGCGAGGAAGCGCTCGAAGAGCGGCTGCCACTGCTCGTCCTCGGGCTCGGCGTACGTCGGGACGGACAGGCGCCAGGCCACCGACGCGGCGTCGGGCAGCTCGGCCGCCGTGCCCGGCGCGGGGAACTCGAACACGGGCAGCCCGTGGAACTCCTGCAGGTGAACCCCAATGGTCATGTCTGCTCCTGACACCCGGACGTGGCACCGGCCGGCGTTGATCGGCTGATGCATGAAGTTCTACCAAGCACGGCTGACAACGCCGGGGCCGGGCCCGGCGGCGCGGGACGGGGCCGCCGGGAGCTCCGCCGCGCACGGGCGTGCCCGGAAAGCGTGTCCGGAAAGGAATCTGATGATTTGTCTGATAATCATCACTCGTGTTCATGCGTCGCACCCTCACCGCACTGCTGCTCGCCGTGGCCACGCTTCTCGTCGCCCTCCCGGCCGCCGGCGCCGACACGCCCACGGGCGGGGACACCAGCCCTACGGGCGAGGCGGTTTCCCCGCCCCCGGAGGCCCCCGTGGACCCGTCCGCGGCAGCATCACCCGAGCCTCCGGGAGCACCGTGGGCCGAACCCCCGACGGAGCCGTGGGCCGAGCCCTCGGGAGGCGGGTGGACCGCCGCACCACCCGCCTTCCCGGCCTCGTTCACCATCCGGGGGGTCGACCTCCACGACGGACAGATCGTCAGGTTCGGGCACACGTACTACATGTACGGCTCGATGTACGGCTGCGGCTTCGAGTGGTACGCGCCGCCCACGCCCTGGTGCGGGTTCGGCGTCTCCACCGCCCCCACGCCCCGCGGCCCCTGGAGCACCCCCGTGCCCCTCTTCGACCCGGCCGCCGTCGACCCGTGGACCCGCGCCTCCTGGCAGGACACCTGCGGCGGCACCGCCCAGGGCTGCTTCAACCCGCGGATGATCCGCCGCACCGGCTGGGGCCGGGACGACGGGGCCTTCGTCCTCTGGTTCAACAGCCCCCGGCACTACTCGCTCGACGGGTCGAACGCCTACAACGTCATGGGCTGCGCCTCCGCCGCCGGACCGTGCGGTCCCGGCGCGGGGCCGGACGGCTGGTACCGGAAGCCCGCGCTCTCCTTCTGCAACGGCAACGGGGACTTCGGCATCATCGCCTCGGGCACCCCCGGGGCCCCGCCCGCGATCGTCTGCACCCAGCCCGGCGCCGCCCAGCTCAATCTCGAAGAACTCGACGGCCAGGGAAGCGGCGGACACGGCGTCGGCGTGCGCAAGGTCGCCGGGCTCACCGACGTCGAGGGGCCGGGCGGCTACTGGGACCCGGTGTGGCGGCGCTATGTCCTCACCTACGCCGACACCGCCTGCGGTTACTGCTCCGGCACCCCGATCGGCTACGCCACCGCGCCCTCCCTCTACACGGGCTGGTCCGCGCCCGGCAACGTGGGCTGGAGCGCTCCGGTGTCCGGGCGCCGCGTCTTCGACGGCAACAGCTGTGGGGGCCAGCCCAGGACCGTCACCGTCCTCGACGGCCGACCCTGGCAGATCATCGACCTCTGGCTGGGCACCCGCAACGAGGCCGCCGCCCCCACCCACCTCGTGCCCCTGAGCTACGTCCCCACCCCGGGCAGCCCCGGCGACGGACGCGTCTGGCGCCCGCCGCTCGCCCTGAACTGCTGACGGCCTGGTACGGAGAGGTGAAGGAGCGGGCTGCGCAGGAGTGGCGAAGGGGCGCGGCGGGCGGCGACTGGTGGGATGTGCCCCGCCGGGCCGCCGGCGCCCACCGTCGAAGGGAACGTCCATGACACCTCGCCACCATCCGGGAGAAGGAGCCACGCGGGAGGTCCCCCGCCGGGCCGCCCGCCGCGCCGGGGGCCGGGCCGGACGGCCGCGGACCGGCGGGCTGCCCGCCCTCGCCCTCGGCGCGGCGCTCGGCGGCCTGCTGCTGGGCGCCGCGGCCCCCGCCCTCGCCGCCGGACACGCTCCCGAGGCGCGCCCCGCCGCCGTCCGTCAGGAGGCGGCCGACACCGTGACGGTGACCGGGAGCGGGAGCGCGTCCGCCGTGCCGGACCTCGCCGTGCTGTCGGTCGGCGTCGAGGTGACCCGCAAGACCGCCAAGGAGGCGGTGGCCGCGCAGAAGACCGCGGCCCAGGTGCTCCTGGACGCGCTGCACGCGCAGGGCGTGGAGGACCGGGACATCCGCACCGAGAGCCTCTCCCTCTCGCCGGTGTACACACCGAGCCCCCAGGGAGAGAGCAAGGTGACCGGCTACCAGGCCGGGCAGACCTTCTCCGTCACGGTCCGCGACGTCGACCGGGCCGGGCAGGTCGTGGGCGCCGTGAGCGATGCCGCGGGCGACGCGGGCCGTGTCCACGGCGTCACCTTCGACGTGTCCGACCCCTCCGCGCTGCGCGCCAGGGCCCGGGCGGCCGCCCACCGCGACGCGCGGGACAAGGCCTCCCAGTACGCCGAGCTCAGCGGCCGCGGGGTCGGCCGTCTGGTCTCGCTCACCGAGGGCGAGAGCGTACGCCCCGGGCCCGGCACGGCCCCGGGCGCTGCCGCGGACGGCGGCGGGGGCGTGCCGCTCGCCCCGGGAGAGATCGAGGAGCGCGTGACGGTCGTGGCGGTCTACGAGCTGCTCTGAGGTCCCGGCCGGGCCGCTCCCCGCCCGCCACTCCGCCTGCTCCCTGGTCCGCTCCCTGGTCCGCTCCCGTGCCTGCTGCTCCCGGGCCTGCTGCTCCCGTGCCTGCTGCTCCCGGGCCTCCTCCGACGGCTGTCCCGAGACCTCATGCGGGGTGTGGGGGCGGCTCCGGGGGCCGGTGGCCGTCGCCGGCCCAGGACACCCCACGTACCCTCGGGGACGCCTCACGCGGGCGTCAGGCGTCACGAGGGCGTGGCGGGCGAGGAAGCGGGCAGGGCCGGCAGCCCGAGCTCGCGTGCGAGGGCCGCGTCCGCCCACTCCAGCATGGTCGCGCGGGCGAGGGCGCCCGGGTACGCGGTCATCTGGACGGCCAGGCCGTCCAGGAACGCGGTCAGCCGCCAGGCCGCGGCGGCCGGGTCGGCGCACGAGAACTCGCCGGCCTCCGCCCCCTCCGAGATCACCGAGGCCAGGGCGTCCTTCCAGGCCCGGTCCAGCGATCCGGCCACCTCGCGCAGCGCCGGCTCTCGGGGTGCCACCGCCCAGCTCTCGATCCACAGCCGCCAGCCCTTGGCCTGGCCGGTCGGGGCGTACCAGCGGACCGCCGCGCGCAGCCGGCGCACGGCGGTGGTACGGCGGCCCAGAAGCTTGCGAAGCCGGGCCAGGTCCTGCTCGGCGGCGTGCGCGAAGGCTGCCGCGACCAGCTGTTCCTTCGTGGCGAAGTGGTACAGGACGAGAGCGTTGCTCACCCCGAGCTCGGCGGCCACGTCGGCGATCCGCAGCGCCGCGGCACCGCGGGCCTCGATCTGGGTCACGGCTGCCCGCAGCAGGGCCTCCCGCCGCTCGGGCACGCTCAACCGCTCTCTCGCCACGCTCCGACCCTACACAGCACATGACAAGGGCATGCCGGGGCAAGGAGGGCCGGAGGGGGCGCGACCGCCGCACGGTCGCCGGTCCGCTCATAATGAAGAGACCCTCGACTTCAGGAGGTCCTGTGACCGGCACTGGCTCCGACCACACGCTGCGGGCACGGCTGCGCGCGCTGCGCCCCGCGGCCTTCGGCGCCGATCCGACGGGGGAGCGCATGGAGCGCATCCTCCGCTCGCCGAACTTCGCCGACGGCGTCTTCCAGAACCCCGAGCAGGCCCGGCACCGGCCGTCCGGTTCCACGATGGAGTTCGCGAAGGTCTACTTCGAGAAGGAGGCGCGGGCACGCCGGGCCCCCGACGGCACGATCCCGGTCCACCCCACCACCGTCGCGGACCTGGCGCGCCCCCCGGCCACCGGGCTTCGGATCACCTGGATGGGGCACTCCAGCGTCCTCGCCGAGATCGACGGCCGACGGGTGCTCTTCGACCCGGTCTGGGGCGACCGCTGCTCGCCCTTCGCCTTCGCGGGCCCCAAGCGGCTCCACCCGGTGCCCGCGCCGCTCGCGACCCTCGGCCCGGTCGACGTCGTCGTGATCTCCCACGACCACTACGACCACCTCGACCTGCCCACGATCAAGGCGCTCGCCGGCACCGGGACCCTCTTCGCCGTCCCGCTCGGCGTCGGTGCCCACCTGGAGCACTGGGGCGTGTCCCCGTCCCGGATCCGCGAGCTCGACTGGACCGAGTCCACCGAGATCGGCGACCTGCGGCTCACGGCGACGCCCGCCCGCCACTTCTGCGGCCGCGGACTGCGCAACCAGCAGCACACCCTGTGGGCCTCCTGGGTGGTCGAGGGCCCGGAGCACCGGATCTACCACAGCGGCGACACCGGCTACTTCTCCGGCTTCAAGGACATCGGGGCGGCCCACGGCCCCTTCGACGCCACCATGATCCAGATCGGCGCGTACTCCGAGTACTGGCCGGACATCCACATGACGCCGGCCGAGGGCCTGCGAGCCCACCTCGACCTCCAGGGCGGCGCTCCGCACGGTGTGCTGCTGCCGATCCACTGGGGCACCTTCAACCTGGCCCCGCACCCGTGGGCCGAGCCGGGCGCCTGGACGAAGGACGCCGCCGACGAGGCGGGGCAGACCGTCGCGCTGCCGCGTCCCGGCCAGCCCTTCGAGCCCGGGGGCGACGTGCCGTCCGAGCCCTGGTGGTCCGGCGTCTCCCGTCCGATCGCCCGCCACTGGCGCCGCTCCCTGCCGCCGCGCACGGCGCCCGAGGACCGCAGCGGCGAGCCGGCCCCCGCGGGCGGTCGCTGACGCGGTCCCGCGGCCGCAACCCACGCGAACACGAACAGACAGCGACGTACGCACCAACGCGAACGCGAATCCGGACCGATCGGGTCCGCGCCGGGGCGGTGTGAAGGTGCCGGGAAGGACGCATCCGGAACCTTCACACCGCCCCGGCGCATGTCCGGGCGACGGGATTCCGCTCAGGGGCGATTCGCGCGCCGAGCGGCGGCCCGGGTCGGTGTTCGCGGCCCTCCGCTCCGGCGCCGATCCCTTCGGGCGACGAGTTTCGGCCAAGTGTTCTCGGCCGGTGGTGAGATGGCGATACCAGAGTGAGGCGGTCTACGGGTAAGTTTGCCAACTGCGCACCGCACGTGAACGGTTGACAACTACAGTGGATGCTTGGTGATCATCGGTAGGCTCATCACACTCACGTAGGAAACCCACGTAGCACACCCCCCGTAGTGCACCCCCGTAGTACGCCGATTCCTGGGCACGTACCAAGGACACTCATGTCTCAACTTCGCGCACCCGCCGCGCGGTCCGAACGCCGCGAGGGCGGGCGGCACGGCCGGTCAGGCGCCCGCACCGCCGCCGGCACGACCGGCGCCGGCTCCGCTCAGTCCCCCGCGCCGCTTCCGAACGAGGCCCGCATACGCCCCCAACTCCTGCGTACCTCCGTACTTCCGGCCGTCGCCGTGGCGCTGGGCGGCGCCGCCGCGGTCCTGTTCACGATCCGCTCCACCGGCGCCCATGTGACGCCCGGCCTGTGGGTCGCGCTCACCGGTGCCGCGGCCCTCACGGTCGCCTCGGTGACCGCCGCCGCCCTCGGCGCGGACCGGGCGGCCAAGGCGGTCCTCGACCGCGCCAACGCGCTGCGCCGCAACAGTGCCCGCGGACAGAGCGAACTGCAGGCGGTCGTCGAACAGCTGCGCAGGGGCGAGACCCCCGCACCCCGCCCCGCGGCTCCCGCCGGCTCCCCTTCCGGCGACGAATTCGACCTGCTGGCACAGGAGCTGACGCGCTCTCATGAGGCCGCTGTGAACGCCGTGGTGTCGGCGTCGCAGCTCTCCAGCAGCGTCGGCAACGAGCAGAAGGTCGAGGTCTTCGTGAACCTCGCCCGCCGGCTCCAGTCGCTCGTCCACCGCGAGATCCAGCTCCTCGACGAGCTGGAGAACGAGGTCGAGGACCCCGAGCTGCTCAAGGGCCTCTTCCACGTCGACCACCTCGCCACCCGCATCCGCCGGCACGCGGAGAACCTCGCCGTCCTCGGCGGCGCCATCTCCCGTCGCCAGTGGTCGAACCCGGTCACCATGACGGAGGTGCTGCGTTCCTCCATCGCCGAGGTCGAGCAGTACCCGCGCGTCAAGCTGGTCCCGCCGATCGACGGGACGCTCCGGGGCCATGCCGTGGCCGACGTCATCCACCTCCTCGCCGAACTCGTCGAGAACGCGACGCTGTTCTCCGCGCCGCACACCACGGTGCTGCTGCGCGCCCAGTACGTGACGGCCGGTCTGGCCATCGAGGTCGAGGACCGCGGTCTCGGCATGCCCGTCGGCGAGCAGAACAAGATGAACGCCCTGCTCGCCGACCCGGACCAGGTCAACGTCGCCCACCTGCTCCAGGACGGCCGCATCGGCCTCTTCGTCGTCTCGGCCCTCGCCCGGCGACACGGCATCGCCGTCCGTCTCCAGTCGAACATCTACGGCGGCGTCCAGGCCGTGCTCGTCCTGCCGCAGGGCCTGCTCGGCGCCGACCCCGAGGGCCTCGCCCGCAGCGAGGGCCGGGCACAGGCACCGGCGCACGCCCCGGCGGAGGTCCAGGCTCCGGCCTCCGCCCAGGCCCCGGTCGTCGGCCAGGCCTCCGTGCAGGCGCCGCCCCGGGTCGCGCCCGCCCCGGCGGCCCCGGCCCCCGTGACGCCCGCCCCCGTGGCGCCCGCGCCCGCCCCCACCCCCGTGGCGGCACACGCGTCGCAGCAGGTCCAGTCGTACACGCAGCCGTACGTGCCGGCCCCGGCGGCCCCCGTCGCCCCGGCCGCGACCGCCCCGGTCACCCCCTCCGGACACCGGCCCGCGCCCCACGCCCCCCACGCCTCCGGTGCCCCCACCGGGTCCGGCATGCCGGCGATGCCGGGTGCCCCCGCCGGTTCCGGCGTGCCCGGCGCGTCCGCCGGCTCCGGTCTGCCCGGCGTGTCCGCCGGCTCCGGTCTGCCCGGTGTCCCGCACCAGCCCGCCCCCGCCGAGCCCGTGCGGCCCGGCTCCGCTCACTCCGCTCCGGCCGCCGAGGTCCCCCCGGCCTCGCGCCCCGGAGTGCCGGGCAGGCCCCTCCTCCCCAAGCGGCGCGCACAGGAACACCTCGTCCCGCAGCTGCGTGACGAGCCCGTGGCCCGCAAGCCCGAGGAGCACGCCCTGCACGACCCGGGTCTGATGGCCGCCTTCCAGCGCGGCATCGGTCTCGCAGAATCCCAGCCCGCCCCCCGTGAATCGCCGCGTCCCGGTGACGCGCACAAGGAGTAGACACCATGGCGAGCAATGCGCCGAACGGCCATTCCTCGGATCTCGACTGGCTGCTCAGCGGCCTGGTCCAGCGGGTCCCGTACACGCGTAACGCCGTACTGCTCTCCTCCGACGGTCTGGTGAAGTCCGTGCACGGCCTCGACCAGGACGCGGCCGACCACATGGCTGCGCTGGCCTCCGGCCTGTACTCGCTCGGCCGCAGCGCCGGCGCGCGCTTCGGCGACGGCGGCGAGGTCCGGCAGGTCGTGGTCGAGCTGGACTCCACCCTGCTGTTCGTCTCCACCGCCGGCTCCGGCACCTGCCTCGCGGTGCTCGCCGGCCGGGAGGCGGACGCCGCCGTCCTGGGCTACGAGATGGCCATGCTGGTGAAGAGCGTGCGGCCGTACCTGGTCACCCCGGCCAGACAGGCCGCCGGCGTCGTGGGCAGTGCGGGCCAGTGAACGTGGGCTCCCAGGAAGGGCCCTGGCTCGACGACGCGGCAGGCCGGCTGATCCGCCCGTACACCGTGAGCGGCGGCCGGACCAAGCCCACCGCCGCGCTCGACCTGCTCTCCATGGTGATGGCGACCGGCTCGAGCCCGCAGCCGCACATGGGTCCCGAACACAACCTGGCTCTCGGGCTGTGCGGCGGACCCACTTCGGTGGCGGAGATCGCGGCGCACTTACGGCTCCCGGCCGTCGTCACCAAGGTCCTGCTCTCCGACCTCGTGGACTGCGGGGCGCTCACCGCCCGAGCGCCCCGTTTCCACGCCAACCCAACCGACCGTTCCTTGCTGGAGGCAGTGCTCGATGGCCTACGACAACGGCTCTGAGCGCCACGACCGTGGTCACGACGGCTTCGCCGCCGACCCGTTTCCCACCGCTCTGAAGATCCTGGTGGCCGGCGGGTTCGGCGTGGGCAAGACCACGTTCGTGGGCGCGGTCAGCGAGATCGAACCGCTGAGCACCGAAGAGCTGCTGACCTCCGTCAGCGCGGCCACCGACAGCCTGGAGGGCGTGGAGTCCAAGACCACGACCACGGTCGCGATGGACTTCGGACGCATCACCCTCGACGACCGCAACGTGCTCTATCTGTTCGGCACCCCGGGCCAGGAGCGCTTCTGGTTCATGTGGGACGAACTCTCCGAGGGTGCCCTCGGCGCCGTCGTCCTCGCCGACACCCGCCGTCTCCAGGAATGCTTCTCCGCCGTCGACTTCTTCGAGCGGCGGGGCATCAACTTCGTGGTGGCGGTCAACGAGTTCGACGGCGCCTTCCGCTACGACCCGGACGAGGTGCGGGCCGCCCTGGACCTCAGGCCCACGGTGCCGGTCGTGCTCTGCGACGCCCGGATCTCCAGCTCGGGCATCCGTACCCTGCTGACCCTCGTCCAGCATCTGCTCACCACCATCCCGGCCGCCGCGCCGACCTACGGAGCCACGACATGACCTACGACCCGACCGGTCATCTGCTGCTCACCCCCGTCGACCACGAGGCGCCCGCCCGGGTCCGCCGGCTGCGTGAACTGGGCCTCGGCGAGCAGCCCGACCCGGCCTTCGACGACTTCGCCCACCGGCTCGCGGACGTGACCGGTGCCCCGTTCTCGATGGTCAACTTCATCGACGAGAGCCGGCAGTTCTTCGCCGGCCTGCACACCCCGGCCGGCAGCCACTCGGGCACCGACCTCGGGGCGAACGCCGCCGGCGGCGGCGTCGGCCGCTTCATGGCCCGCGACCACGGTTACTGCCCGCACGTCGTGGTGCGCCGCAAGGCCCTCGTCCTGGAGGACGTCTGCGACTACCCGCGTTTCGCGGGCAACCCGGTCGTGGACGAGATCGGCATCCGCTCCTACATGGGCGCCCCGCTGATCGACCGTACCGGAGTCGCCCTCGGCACCATCTGCGTCGTCGACACGGACGTACGGCCCTGGGGCCGCGCCGGCCTGGAGACGATCAAGGCGATGGCGGCCGAGCTGGTGGAGCAGATCCACCGCCGCGAGGACGGCATGTTCTGACGGTCCGACGGATCGGCGCTGCGCACAGGCGCGGCGGTGCCCCGGTGTTCGGCTCCTCTGCCGGACTCCGGGGCACGGTCGTTTCGGTGACGAAACGTCAGACGTGGGCCGGCTCCATGCGGACCACCTCGGAGAGCCGCTCCGACCAGCTGCCCTTGTCCTGTCCGAGGGCGACCTCGGCGAGGCGGAGGAGCTGGATGTCGGAGGTGCCCGCGGGGGCGAAGATGTGGTGCGCGTCGCGGAGGTAGCGCTCGATGGCCCGGTCGGTGAAGAGGCCGGCCGCCGCGTGGATCTCCATGGCGTTGCGCCCGGAGTCGATGGCGGACTCGACGTTGACCAGCTTGGCGTTCATCAGCTCGGTGTCGCAGGACATGCCCTGGTCGAGCAGGTGGACGGCGTGGTAGGCGGCGAGCCGGGCCGTCATCAGCCGCGACTGCATCTGTCCCAGCTTCAGCTTGACGGTGGGGAGCGCGGCGAGCGGCTCGCCGTAGCGGATGCGCTCGGTGGCGAAGCGGGTGGTCTCCTCCAGGATGGCCTGGTGGATGCCGAGGGAGACCGCGGTGAGGTTGGCGCGGCCGTAGAGCACGCTGGAGGAGTAGGCGACGGCGAGGCCGTCCCCCTCGTCGCCGAGCCGGTTGGCCGCCGGCACCCGGCAGTTCTCGAAGATGAGCTCGCCGAAGCTGAAGCCGTGCAGACCCATGGCCGGCTGCTGCGGACCGGTCCTGAACCCCGGGCGATCGGATTCGACCAGGAAGGCTGTGAGTCCCTTCGACCCCGGACCGGTCCGGACCACGACACCGTGGAGATCGCCGACGTGGCTGTTGCCGACGTACACCTTGCTGCCGTTGAGGATGTAGTCGTCGCCGTCACGCACCGCGCTCGCGGACATGCCGAGGACATGGCCGCCGGACTCGGGCTCGGTCACCGCGATGGTGGGCAGGCATTCGCCGGCGGAGATGGCCGGAAGCCAGGTCTTCCGCTGCTCGTCGCTGCCGAAGTGCACGATCTTGGCGGTGCCGAGCTGCGAGGCCTGGACCATGGCACCCATCGCGCCGCTGACCCGCGAGAGCTCCTCGATGATGATCGTCTTGGCCAGATGGCCGGCGCCCATGCCGCCGTACTCTTGGCCGATAGTCGCGCCCAACCAGCCCTGTTCGGCGATCAGCCGGGAGAGCTCGTGGTGCACTGAGCGCGACGCTTCCATCTCCGCTATCCGTGGCCGAACCTCACGCTCTGCGAAGTCTCGAACGGTCTCCCGGAGCTGGTGATGCATGCGACTGCTGAAGTAGCCGTCCATCCGAGTCCTCCCCTGCGAAACGCCTGCTCGTCCAGTGGGCCGAGCAGGTGGTGCATCGGCAGTGGTCCCGTCCCGAACAGGCCGACCACTTCATGGTGTTGATCTTTCTGGGACGGATCAATATCGCCACCAAGTTTGGCCGAAAACGGAATGGTTGACGTTTGTTTCTGACTGTGTTTCGCGTGGTCTTGGCGCATCAGGTCCGGTCCGCCCCGCGATCCCCAGGGGCTCGTTTCTGCCACATGCCAACGGCACAGTATTCATGGGCAAATGGCAGGAAGGAGGCGCGGATACCCTCATTCCGTAGTTCATCGGGGAACACCCGTCATTCCGGAACCGCGCCCAAGCCGCGACATGCGGTTACCGCACGGTATCCGCGCTCGCGCACCCCCAAGGGAAGGACACGTCGGGAGCACGCGGTGGCACGGGCGGGGCGCGGGGCGGATCACACGGGGTGGAGGGGGCTCGTCACGGAGCGTGCGCGGGCGCCCGCCTTGCCCGGGCCGCCCTCCCTCACTCTCCGTGGCGAGGCGCGATGTCAGAGGGAGGCCGTAGCGTCGGCGCATGGTTACCGCCGACGACGTGCGCAGGATCGCCCTCACGCTGCCCGGGGCGTTCGAGAAGCAGGCGTGGGGCATGCCCACCTTCCGGGCCGGCCAGGGCGGCCGCGTCTTCGCGTCGCTGTCCGACGACGACCAGGTGATCGGCGTGAAGTGCCCCAAGGAGGACCGGGCGGAGCTGATCGCCGCCGAGCCGGAGAAGTTCTGCCTGCGCGAGGGGCACGACGACGCCTGGGCCTGGATGCGGGTGCGGCTCGGCGCCCTGGAAGACGAGGAGGAGCTGCGTGCGATCCTGACCGACTCCTGGCGGCAGGCGGCGCCGCGCAGGCTCCTCGCCGAACACCCCGACCTGGGCCTGCCGCACGCGGACGACTGATCCCTCAGGCCGCCCGGGCTCATCCCAGGAAGGCGGTGATCCGCGCTCGCAGGGACGCCGGGTCGAGTCCCTGCCCGGCCAGGTGCTCCTCGATCGTGCCGTAGCGGCGCAGCTCGCGCCGCCCGATGCCCAGTCCCAGCACCCGGTGCGGCACCTCGGCCAGCGCGTCGTTGGCGGCGGCCGTCGAGGTCCCGGCGAGGTACGGCTCCACCAGGACGACGTCGGGCCGCGCCCCGGCCACCGCACGGCGCAGCGTCGTGCCGTCGAAGGGCCGGACCGTCGTCGCGTACAGCACGGTCACGTCCATACCCTCGGTCGCGGCCAGTACGTCGTCGAGCATCGGCCCCACCGCGACGACGACCGCCCGGGAGCCCTCGCGCAGCACGGTGAACCCGCTCCGGGCCATCGGGTGCGCCGAGGCGTTGGAGTGCACCGACAGGCGCACGTACACCGACCCCTCGCTCGCGACCGCCTGCCGCAGCAGGGCCTCCGCCTCGTCCGGGTGCCCCGGCACGTGCACGGTCCAGCCCTCCAGGGTGTCCATCAGTGCCACGTCACCGGGAGACATATGGGTGAAGCCGCCGGACGGCCAGTCGTACGAGCCGCCCGCGCTGACCAGGACGCCGTGCACGCCCTGGTGCCCGAAGTCCAGCTTCAGCTGCTCGAAGGGCCGCTCCACCAGGAAGGAGGCGAAGGTGTGCATGATCGGCCGCATCCCCGTCAGCGCCATCCCGCCGCCGGCCCCGATGAGCAGCTGCTCCCGGATCCCGACGTTGATCACGCGGTCCGGGTGGCGCCGCAGCGCCTGCTGGAACCCGTCCTTGCTGATCTCGGCGAGCAGCAGCGCGAGACGGGGGTCGTCGTCGAGCAGTCGGTCGGCGGTGGCGATGAAACGGTCGCGCATGGTGTCCACGGAAGGGTCTCCTCGAAGGTGCCGGCGGCGCGGGTCGGGGCCGGAGGGGGGAAGAAGGTGCTCAGGAGTTCTTGGGCTCGACGCGGGCGACGACCGCCCGCGGCCGGCCCGGGTGCGGTGCGGTGAAGGCGGCGTACAGCGCCTCGTGGTCCCGCCCGTCCACGGTCACGGCGGACCAGCCGGCCGCCTCGAACCGTGAGGCGATCCCGCCGGGCCAGCCGTGGGTGGCGGAGCTGTTGTCGATCACGATCGTGTGCAGCTGCTCCAGGGCGGCGGGCCCGGCGTAGGCGAGTGCCTCGTGGTTGCTCCCCTCGTCGAGTTCGGCGTCCCCGATCAGCACCCACACCTTCGGCTCGGTCAGCCCCTGGGCCCGCAGCCCGAGCACGCTCCCCACGGCCAGCGGCAGCCCGTGCCCGAGCGACCCGCTCCCGATCTCGACCCCGGGGACGAGGGTCCGGTCCGGGTGGTGCCCGAGCGGTGAGTCGTATCCGCCGAAGCCGGGCAGGGCGTCCTCCGCCACGAAGCCCTTGTCGGCGAGGACGGCGTAGTAGGCCATGGGCCCGTGACCCTTGGACAGCAGGAACCGGTCCCGCCCGGGGTCGTCGACCGTTCCGGGCGACACCCGCAGCACCCGGTCGTAGAGCACCCAGAGGGCGTCGAGCGTGGAGGTGGCGGCGGGGGAGTGCTTCTCGGCGCCGGTCATCAGCTCCATGAGCCGCCGCAGCCGCGCCGTGCCGCCCCGTGCGTCCGCCGTGTCCTTGGCATACGTCGTGTTCGTCATGGCACACACCGTGCAACCTCAAGCAAGCTTGAGGTCAAGCTGTCAACGGGTTCGTGAACACGCGCGGAAGTGCGGTATGGTTCTCGTGCGCGTTCGGCCGGGGAAACCCCAGGTCAGACGGGCATCGGGACGTGGCGCAGCTTGGTAGCGCACTTGACTGGGGGTCAAGGGGTCGCAGGTTCAAATCCTGTCGTCCCGACTTGTGAGAGTCGGAAATCGAGGGGCCGTTTCGGAGTGATCCGAAACGGCCCCTCGGTCATGCCCGAAGGAGGGCCGGGGGATCGGCGCGCCGGCTGATCCGCAGGGCCCGCAGCGCCCGCAGCGCACCGCGACCCGGCCGGGGGCGGCCTGCCCGGACGGTGTCCGGCGGGTGGATGATCCGGGCCTTCGTTTGAGGGGCAGCCGGTGCCCCGGGGGGCGCTGCCGCGTGCGGACGGCACGGGTTGGTCTCAACTCCGCTGTTCCCTGGTCGAGTTGAACGGATTTGACCTATGTTCTAGGGGCCCGTCGCGCTTACGGTTCGCCCAGGAGGTCCGATTGCAGTCCAGACGCATCCGCGCCGTCGCCGGAGCATTCCGCCGCTCCCCTCTGCTCATCGCCTTCGCCCTCGGCTCGCTGCTCGTCGGGCTCACCCCGTGGCTGGGAGTGGCGAGCACGGCTACGGGCGGACACGGCCCGACGCCACCGCCGGGGCCCGTGCCCTTCGACCAGCAGACCGCGCAGCAGTCGCCGCACCACGGCGTCGCCCCGGCGAACGCCATGGAGCCGACGGCTCCCGTGCTCGTCCGGACCGGATGGACCGCCACGGCGAGCGACGAGGAGACCACCAGGGAGAACGGCCGCGCGGCCAACGTCCTCGACGGCAACACGGCCACCATCTGGCACAGCAGGTGGTCCGGGACCCCGGCCCCGCTGCCCCACAGCATCACCATCGACATGCACCGCACGACGGTGGTCTCGGCGCTCGTCTACCAGCCCCGTACCGACAAGGCCAACGGGCGCGTCGGCGGGTACAGCATCAGCGTGAGCGCCGACGGGCGTAACTGGGGAAGCCCGGTCGCCACCGGCACCCTCGCGGACGACGCCTCCGCCAAGACCCTCGGTTTCGCCCCGCAGGGCGCGCGGTTCGTCCGGCTCACCGCCGTCGCCGAGGCCGGCAACCGCGGCCCGTGGAGCTCCGCCGCGGAGCTCAACCTGCTCGGCGACCCCGGAACCCCGGCGGCCACCGTCGACCTTCCCCGGACCGGGTGGACGGCCACGGCGGGCGACGAGGAGACCGCCAAGGAGAACGGCCGCGCGCCCAACGTCCTCGACGGCGACGCCGCCACCCTCTGGCACAGCAGGTGGTCCGGGACCCCGGCCCCGCTGCCGCACCGCATCACCATCGACATGCACCGCACGGCGGCCGTCTCCGCCCTGGTCTACCAGCCCCGCAAGGACAGCCCCAACGGCCGCGTGGGCGCGTACACCATCACCACCAGCACCGACGGCACCACCTTCGGCGCACCGGTCTCCTCGGGCACCTGGCGCGACGACGACACCGTCAAGACCGCCACGTTCACCCGCACCGCCAACGCCCGCTACATACGCCTGACCGTGACCCGGGAGGCCGGCAACCGCGGGCCCTGGGCCTCCGCCGCCGAGATACGCCTGAGCGGACCGGCCAACCCGGCCGCCCACGGCTCCTGGAGCCGGATCACCGGCTTCCCCCTGGTGCCGGTGGCCACCGCCGTGCTGCCGGGCGACAAACTCCTGGCCTGGTCGGCGTACGCGGTCGACCGCTTCGGCGGCAGCAGCGGCTACACCCAGACCGCGATCCTCGACCTGAAGACCGGCAAGGTCACCCAGCGCCGCATCGACAACACCGGCCACGACATGTTCTGCCCGGGCATAGCGATGCTCGCCGACGGCCGGGTCCTGGTCACCGGTGGCAGCAACGCGGAGAAGGCGAGCATCTACGACCCCGCCACCGATGACTGGTCCGCGACGACCAGCATGAACATCCCCCGCGGCTACCAGGCCATGACCCTGCTCTCCACCGGCGAGGCCTTCGTCCTCGGCGGCTCCTGGAGCGGAGCCAGGGCCGGCAAGGACGGCGAGGTCTGGTCCCCGGACACCCGCACCTGGCGCAGGCTCCCCGGCGTCCCCGCCGCCCCGGCGGTCACGGCCGACCCGGCCGGCGCCTACCGCGCCGACAACCACATGTGGCTGTACGCCACCTCGGGCGGCAAGGTGCTCCAGCTCGGCCCGAGCAAGCAGATGAACTGGATCACGACCCGCGGGGACGGGAGCATCACCTCCGCCGGCACCCGCGCCGACAGCCCGGACGCCATGACCGGCAACGCCGTGCCGTACGACATCGGCAAGCTGCTCACCCTGGGCGGCTCGCCCGGGTACCAGCAGACCGCCGCCACCCGGCGCGCGTACACCGTCAGCATCGACGGAAACCAGGTCCGGTCCGTGCGCACCGGCGACATGGGCCACGCCCGCGCCTTTGGGAACAGCGTCGTCCTGCCCGACGGCAAGGTCGCCGTGTTCGGCGGGCAGGCGTTCCCCGTGCCCTTCAGCGACGCCACGTCCGTGCTGACCCCCGAGCTGTGGGACCCGGCGACCGGACGCTTCACCCCGCTCGCCACCATGGCCATCCCGCGCAACTACCACAGTGTGGCCAACCTGCTGCCCGACGGGCGGATCTTCTCCGGCGGCGGTGGCCTGTGCGGCGACTGCGCCACCAATCACGCCGACGGGGCCGTGTTCACACCGCCGTACCTGCTCAACGCGGACGGCTCGCCCAAGCCGCGTCCCGTCATCACCGGCGGCGTGCCGCCCCGGGCCGCCCCCGGCAGCTCGCTCACCGTCGCCACCGGGGGCCCGGTGTCCTCCTTCGTCCTGATGCGGGCCGCGGCCGCGACCCACTCCACGGACAACGACCAGCGGAGGGTCCCGCTGGCGTCCACCGCCGCGGGGACGGGCAGCTACACGGTGTCCGTCCCGGCCGACCCGGGAGTGGTCCTGCCGGGCACCTACATGCTCTTCGCCCTGAACGCCCAAGGGGTGCCGAGCATCGCGCGGTTCGTCACCATCTCCTGACGGCACGCAGCGGCGTCCGTCACCGGCCCGGAGCAACCGCGCCGGTGCCGGGCGCCGCGGGCGGGCACCGGTCACGTGGCCGCGGCCGAGGGCCGGCCCGGTGACGGGCGGCCCTCACAGCTCCGGGGCGGCGAGCAGAGCGGCCGCCAGGTCCGCGGGGGCGCCGGACAGCGCCTGCTCCGTCCAGATGCACTTCCCGTCCGCGGTGTAGCGCGCGCCCCACCGCTGGCTGAGTGCCGCGACGAGCTGCAGGCCGCGACCCCCCTCGTCCGTCTCCGCGGCGTGCCGGATGCGCGGCGTGGCCAGGCTCCCGTCGTACACCTCGCAGATGAGGACGGCGCTGTGCAGCAGCCGCAGTCGCACCGGGCCCTTCGCGTACCGCACGACGTTCCCGATCAGCTCGCTCGCGATCAGTTCGGTCGTCATCGCCAGTTCGTCCAACCCCCAGACCGCGAGCTGTTCCCTGATGTACCGGCGGGCCTGCCCGGCCGCCCGGGGGTCCTTCTCCAGCTCCCAGGAGGCCATCCGGTCCGCGGCGAGGGCGTGGACACGGCTGACGAGGAGGGCGGCGTCGTCGTTGGCGGCGGGCCGCTCGTCGGGCAGCAGACCGCTCGTGAGGATGTCGCAGAGCCGTTCCGGGTCCTGGTGGCCGGAGGCACGCAGGAGGCGCGCGAGCTCGGCCATGCCCTCGTCGATCTCCCGGTCCGGCGACTCGACGAGGCCGTCCGTGTACAGCACGAGAAGGCTGCTGTCGGGCAGCTCCAACTCGGTCGTCTCGAAAGGGGGTTCGGCGACCCCGAGGGGAGGGTCCGGGGACAGTTCCGGGAAGTGGACGGTGCCGTCGGGCCGGACGACGGCCGGCGGGGGGTGGCCGGCCCGGGCGATGCTGCAGATCCGGGTGCTGGAGTCGTAGACCGCGTAGAGGCAGGTGGCGTAGAAGTCCTCCCCGAGGTCGCCGACGATGTCGTTCAGATGGCTCATGACCTCGCCCGGGGGCAGCTCCAGGTCGGCCAGGGTCATGACGGCCGTGCGCAGCCGCCCCATGGTGGCCGCCTCCGCCAGGCCGTGGCCCATCACGTCGCCGACGACGAGGGCGACCCGGCCCCCGGAGAGCGGGATGACGTCGTACCAGTCGCCGCCCACGTTCATGCCCTGCCCGGCGGGCAGGAAGCGCGCGGCGGCCGTGCACGAGGGGCTGTCCGGCAGCCGCTGCGGGAGCAGCCCGCGCTGCAGCTCCTGGGAACGGGTGTGCTCGGCGTCGTAGAGCCGTGCCCGCTCCAGGGCGTGGGCGAGGAGCGCGCTGATCGCGGTCAGCAGGGTCCGCTCCTCGTGGTTCAGGCGGCGCGGCCGGTCGAAGGACACCGCGCACACCGAGAACGTGCGCCCGGACACGGTCAGCGGCAGGAACGCCCACGCCTGCTTGCCGGCCAGGCGCGGCCGGTACGCCAGATGCGGATAGAGCTCCGTGAACTCCTCGACCGAGGAGATGAACAACGGTGCGCTGCCGCGCACGGTGTCCCGGACCGGATCGCTCGCCGGCACCTTGCGGCCGTCGAACTCCTGGAGAAAGCTCTGCGGGTAGCCCACGGCTCCGATGATCTCCGCACGGTCGCCCTCGACGGAGACCACGGTCAGACCGGTGGCGCCGAACGGCGGCAGCACCCGCTCGGCCACGGCGTCGACGACATCGCGCGAGGTCGTCGCCTTGGCGAGCGCCGCGGTCAGCTCACCGGTGCGGGTCGAGCGGTCGGCGGCGGCGCGTTCGGCGGCGGCCCGCTCGGCCTCGCGCCGACGTGTGTCGGTGACGTCCGTGAAGTAGAGGGCGAGTCCGTCGGGGCTCGGGACGAGACGCAGTTGGTGGGAGCGTCCGGCCGTGATCCGTACGTCGAGTTCGGCGGTCGTGGCCGCCGAGGCGGCCTTGCGGCAGCGGGCCTCCAGGTCGGGAACGCGCTGCACAGCGGGGACTTCCCACAGGCTCCGGCCGAACAGCTCCGCCTCGGCCGCGCCGAGCGTGCGCTCCGCCTCCCGGTTGGCGAAGCTGATCCGCCAGTCGGCGTCCGTCAGGACGAACGCGTCGCTCATGTGGCGCAGGGCGCGGCTGAGCGCGTCCCGGGCGGTACGGGACTCGTGGCTGTCCCACACCATGCCCATCATCCGCACCGGTTGCCCCTTCTCGTCGTACTCCGCCGCCCCGCGGCCGTGCACCCAGCGGTAGCCGCCGTCCGGTTGCTCCACCCGGTACTCCGACTCGTAGAGCGTCCCGTCGCGCATCGCCCGCTCCAGCGCGGCCAGCGCGGAGGGCTGGTCGTCGGGGTGGATCGACTTCAGCCAGGTCGCCTCACGGGCGACCCGCTCGGCATGGAACAGGGCCGCCCCCGCCTCGTCCCACACCAGCTCCCCGGTGAGCAGGTCCCAGCTCCAGGTGCCGACCGCGACCTCCCTCAGCGCGTGGCGGAGGCGGCCGCCGACCAGTTCCTCACCGGGCGGCGGCATGGGCGGGGCCTGGCCCATGCGTTCGGACGTCCAGGCGACCACGCTGCGCAGGAACGTCCACTGCTCGCCGCTCGGCGTGCCGTGGGCGCCCGTCACGACGGTGAGGGCGCCCAGCGTGCGTCCGCCGCGGAGCAGCGGCACGGACGCGAATCCGGTGCCCGGCCACCGTGTCGCGGGGAACCCGGGGGCATGCGTGGAGGGGGTGGCCACCCACAGGCCGCGACCCGTGCGCACGGCGAACGTCGGCACCGTCGGTCCCGTCCGGTCGATGATCTCCCAGGGGCGGGTGAGCGCCGGCGGCAGACCCGTCGACGCCAGCAGGCGAAGGGCCGAGGTGGTACGGCCCAGGTGGACGGCGCCGCCCAGCGCGCCGAGCTCGGCCACCGCATGCTCCAGCGCCAGCCGGAAGGCGTCACTCTCCGTGATCCCCGGCTCCGTGCCCGCGAGCAGAGCGAGCCGAGCGTTCATCCGAAAAGTATAGGTCCGGGGCACTTTGTCGGCCCGGCCTGGCCCGGCGCACCGCAAGCGTGCGGCGCGGCCCCGGGCGTCCGTCTCGCCCCGCTCGCCACGACCGTGGATGGTTGATGCCATGACTCTCCGTCCGGTCAAGCCGCATCCGCTCTTCGCCCGCTTCTACGCGGGGGTCGCCGGTCCCGCCCTGGAACGGGCGGGGATCGACGCACACCGCCGGCGTCTGCTGTCCGGCCTGAACGGACAGGTGCTGGAGATCGGTGCGGGCAACGGACTGAACTTCCCGCACTATCCGCCGGGGGTGACCCGTCTGGTGGCCGTCGAGCCGGAGCCGAACCTGCGCGCCCTGGCCGTACGGCAGACCCGCGAGGCCCCCGTCCCGGTCGAGGTGACGGCCGGCCGCGCCGAGGAACTCCCCTTCCCCGACGCGTCCTTCGACGCGGCCGTGGTGTGCTTGACGCTCTGCTCGGTGGCCGACCCCCGGGCGGCCCTCGCCGAACTCCACCGTGTGCTCCGGCCCGGCGGACAGCTGCGATTCCTCGAACACGTGCGTGCGGACACCCCGGCGATGCGCCGTGTCCAGCGCGTGCTCGACGCCACCGTCTGGCCGCGGCTGGCCGGCGGCTGCCACACCGGCCGCGACACGGGGTCCGCCATCACCGCGGCCGGGTTCACCGTCACGGCCATGGACCGCTTCGCCTTCCCCGAGACCCGCGTCCCCGTTCCGGCGGGCGCCCACATCCTCGGTACCGCGGTACGCGGCGGCCCGGACGCTCCCCGCTGACCCGCCGCGTACGTGCCGCCCGGCTGCTCCCCGCTGACCCGCCGCGTACGTGCCGCCCGGATGCTCCCCGCTGACCCGCCGCGTACGTGCCGCCCGGATGCTCCCCGCTGACCCGCCGCGTACGTGCCGCCCGGGCCGTCCTCCGGAGGCGTCGACGGAAGCCGGTGAAAGTCGGTAGAATTCTGGATAAAGAGGACAGCTAGCCTTCGGGTGGCCGTGCCGCGGGTTCCCGACGCTCGTGCCCCGACCGCCGGGGTGCCCGCAACGCACAGTTCATAACGTGTTGCCGCCCTTTCGGCCGCAGATGCGAACGTCTCCGCGCGGGCGGGCGCACGCGTCGCGGCCGGGAACGGTCGCGCCGACAGAACGAGCAGCTCAGCGTCCCGGCTGGGTACCTTGACCGATGCGCTTCCGGCGACGTACTTTCGAGCGCACCGACCCGTGAGTTGTCGAAAGGAGGCGAGTCGGATGTCGATCTTCTCCGACCTGAATCGCCTCGCTCACCGGACCGCCTGGGTCCCGGGTCGTGTTGCGCACGGCTGCTGAAGCAGTCGCACTTCCGGCGTGCCCGCTCGTGGCCCCGGCTTCTCTTTTTTGATTTCTGCCACCACCCGCGGCGTGTCGTTGTGTACCCACCGACGCCTGCTCCGGGTTCTCTAGCTGCGCACTGAAACAGAAGGCCTGACATGGCGACCAGTACAACCAGTTCTCCCGTGCACCGAAATGAGGAAATGTCATGGTAGAGGCGCGGATCACCGTCAACGGGCAAGAAGCGCCGATTGCCCCTGCTGCGCCCCACGCCACGGTGCTCGACTTCCTGCGCGATCGCGGTCTCACCGGCACGAAGGAGGGCTGTGCCGAGGGTGAGTGCGGCGCCTGTTCGGTCCTGGTGGCCCGGCCCGGGGTGAACAAGCCCACCGACTGGGTGGCGGTCAACGCCTGCCTGGTTCCGGTCGCCGCGCTCGACGGCCAGGAGATCGTCACGGCCGAGGGCCTCGCCACGCCCGGCGAGCCGGGCACGCCCCCCACGCTGCACCCGGTGCAGGAGGAGATGGCGGTCCGTGGTGGCTCCCAGTGCGGCTACTGCACCCCGGGCTTCATCTGCAGCATGGCCTCGGAGTACTACCGGCCGGACCGCTGCGCCCACGGCGAGTCGGACGGGGACGCGGCCGGCCACGCCGACGCGGAGCACGGCCCCAACGGGTTCGACCTGCACGCGCTGAGCGGAAACCTCTGCCGCTGCACCGGCTACCGGCCGATCCGCGACGCCGCCTTCGCCGTCGGCGAGCCGGCCGAGGACGACCCCTTCGCGCAGCGCCGCGACGAGGCCCCGCCCGCGCCGGTCGCCACCGAGTACACCCAGGACGGCAGCACCTTCCTGCGGCCCGGCACCCTGGCCGAGACGCTGCGGGTGCTGCGCGAGCGTCCCGACGCGGTGCTGGTCTCCGGCAGCACCGACTTCGGTGTCGAGGTGAACATCCGCTCCCGTCGCGCCGGTTGCGTGGTCGCCATCGACCGCCTGCCCGAACTGCGGGAGCTGCGCGTCGAGTCCGACCACATCGAGATCGGTGCGGCCGTGACGCTCACCGAGATCGAGCGCCGTCTGGACGGTGAAGTCCCCCTGCTGGCCGAGCTGTTCCCGCAGTTCGCCTCCCGGCTCATCCGTAACAGCGCCACCCTCGGCGGCAACCTCGGTACCGGCTCCCCGATCGGTGACAGCCCGCCGGTGCTGCTGGCCCTGGAGGCGTCGCTGGTGCTCGCGGACGCCGACGGCGAGCGCGAGGTCCCGCTGGCCGACTACTTCACCGGCTACCGGCAGAGCGTGCGCCGCCCGGACGAGCTGATCCGCGCCGTGCGCATCCCGCTGCCGCTGGCGCCCGTCACGGCCTTCCACAAGATCGCCAAGCGCCGCTTCGACGACATCTCCAGCGTCGCGGTCGCCTTCGCGCTCGACATCGAGGACGGCGTCGTCCGCAAGGCCCGCATCGGCCTCGGTGGCGTCGCCGCCACCCCGATCCGCGCCCTCGCCACCGAGGCCGCCCTGGAGGGCAAGCCCTGGTCGACCGAGACCGTCGAGGCCGCGGCCCGCGAGCTGCGGGGCCAGGGCACCCCGATGGACGACCACCGTGCCAGCGCCCTTTACCGTTCCGCGATGCTCGGCCAGAGCCTGCTGAAGCTGTACGCCCAGACCACCGAGGCGGTGTCGTCATGAGTCATCTGTCCGAGCGTCCCGAGAAGCCCGTAGTCGGCGTCTCCATGCCGCACGAGAGCGCCAACCTGCACGTCACCGGCGCGGCGCTCTACACCGACGACCTGGTGTACCGCACCAAGGACGTGCTGCACGCCTACCCGGTCCAGGTGATGAAGGCCCACGGCCGGATCACCGCGCTGCGCACCGAGCCCGCGCTCGCCGTGCCCGGTGTGGTCCGCGTGCTGACCGGTGCCGACGTGCCCGGCGTCAACGACGCCGGCATGAAGCACGACGAGCCGCTGTTCCCCGACGAGGTCATGTTCTACGGCCACGCGGTGGCCTGGGTGCTCGGTGAGACCCTGGAGGCGGCCCGGCTCGGTGCCGCCGCCGTCGAGGTAGAGCTCGACGAGAAGCCCGCGCTGGTCACGCTGCAGGACGCGATCGCGGCCGAGAGCTACCACGGCGCGCGGCCGCTGATGGAGACCGGTGACATCGGCGCCGGCTTCGCCGACTCGGCGCACGTCTTCACGGGCGAGTTCCAGTTCTCCGGCCAGGAGCACTTCTACCTCGAGACCCACGCGGCGCTGGCCCTGGTCGACGAGAACGAGCAGGTGTTCATCCAGAGCAGCACCCAGCACCCGTCGGAGACGCAGGAGATCGTCTCGCACGTGCTCGGCGTCCCCGCCCACGAGGTGACGGTGCAGTGCCTGCGGATGGGCGGCGGCTTCGGCGGCAAGGAGATGCAGCCGCACGGCTTCGCGGCCGTCGCCGCGCTCGGCGCCAAGCTGACCGGCCGGCCCGTCCGCTTCCGGCTCAACCGGACCCAGGACCTGACCATGTCCGGCAAGCGGCACGGGTTCCACGCCACCTGGAAGATCGGCTTCGACGCCGAGGGCCGCATCCAGGCCCTCGACGCCACCCTGGTCGCCGACGGCGGCTGGAGCCTGGACCTGTCCGAGCCGGTGCTCGCCCGCGCCCTGTGTCACATTGACAACACCTACTGGATCCCCAACGCGCGCGTCGCGGGTCTCATCGCCAAGACCAACACGGTCTCGAACACCGCCTTCCGCGGCTTCGGCGGCCCGCAGGGCATGCTGGTGATCGAGGACATCCTCGGCCGCTGCGCGCCGCTGCTCGGCCTGGACCCGATGGAGCTGCGGGAGCGCAACTTCTACCAGCCGGGGCAGGGACAGACGACGCCGTACGGCCAGCCGGTCACGCAGGCCGAGCGGATCTCCAGCATCTGGCAGCAGGTCCAGGACGACGCCGGCATCGCCGACCGCAAGCGCGAGATCGCGGCCTTCAACGCCGCGCACCCGAACACCAAGCGGGCGCTCGCGATCACCGGCATCAAGTTCGGCATCTCGTTCAACCTCACCGCCTTCAACCAGGGCGGCGCGCTGGTGCTGATCTACAAGGACGGCTCCGTCCTGATCAACCACGGCGGCACCGAGATGGGCCAGGGCCTGCACACCAAGATGATGCAGGTGGCCGCGACCACGCTGGGCATCCCGCTGCACAAGGTGCGGCTGGCCCCGACGCGTACCGACAAGGTGCCCAACACCTCCGCCACGGCGGCCAGTTCCGGCGCCGACCTGAACGGCGGTGCGATCAAGAACGCCTGTGAGCAGCTGCGGGAGCGACTGCTGCAGGTGGCCGCCACCCAGCTGGGTGCGAACGCCTCCGACGTGCGCATCGTCGAGGGCGTCGCGCGCGCCCTCGGCAACGACAAGGAGCTGGACTGGGACGACCTGGTGCGCACCGCGTACTTCCAGCGCGTGCAGCTGTCCGCGGCCGGGTACTACCGCACCGAGGGGCTGCACTGGGACGCGAAGTCCTTCCGCGGCTCCCCGTTCAAGTACTTCGCCCACGGCGCGGCCGCGACCGAGGTGGAGGTGGACGGCTTCACCGGCGCGTACCGCATCCGGCGCGTGGACATCGTGCACGACGTCGGCGACAGCCTGTCCCCGATGATCGACATCGGCCAGGTCGAGGGCGGCTTCGTGCAGGGCGCGGGCTGGCTGACGCTCGAGGACCTGCGCTGGGACACCAGCGACGGACCGAACCGTGGCCGGCTGCTGACCCAGGCCGCGAGCACCTACAAGCTCCCGAGCTTCTCGGAGATGCCGGAGGAGTTCAACGTCACGCTGATGGAGAACGCCACCGAGGAGGGCGCCGTCTTCGGCTCCAAGGCCGTCGGCGAGCCTCCGCTGATGCTCGCGTTCTCGGTCCGCGAGGCGCTGCGGCAGGCCGCCGCGGCGTTCGGCCCCGCCGGTGTCAGTGTGGATCTCGGCTGCCCGGCGACGCCGGAGGCCGTCTACTGGGCCGTCGAGGCGGCCCGTCAGAGCGACGTGCGGGGCGGCGAGCACCGTACGGAAGCACACGCACTGAGCCATGCCTGACATGACCTGGGTCGCCGCGGTCGCGCGGTTGCGAGCACGCCGGGAGGCCGGCGTGCTGGTGACCGTCGCGACCGTGCGCGGTCACGCACCTCGCAAGGCCGGCGCCAAACTCGTCGTGGGACGGACCGAGGCCTGGGGTTCGATCGGCGGGGGCAACATCGAGGCCGTCGCGATCGACCGCGCCCGGGAACTGATCGAGAAGTCCGGCGCGGAGCCGGAGCTGATGGAGTTCGCCCTGAACGACAAGGTCACCGGCCGCCACGGCGTCCAGTGCTGCGGCGGTGCCGTCTCGGTGTTCCTGGAACCGCTGCCGGTGCTCCCCGCGGTGGCGATCTTCGGCATCGGGCACGTCGGCCTGGAGCTGGCCCGCATCCTGGCCCGCCACGATCTGGACCTGCACCTGATCGACAGCCGCCCGGACATGCTCACCGACGAGCGGCTCGCCGCGCTCGCGGACGCGGTGGCACAGACCCATGTGCACCACACCCCCCTCCTTCCGGAGGAAGTGCTCGAGGAGCTCGCACCCGGCACCCACGTCCTGATCATGACGCATGATCATGCCGAGGACGCCGCTCTGTGCGACGCCGCCCTGCGCACCCCGGGTCTCGGCTCGATAGGCCTGATCGGCTCGGCCGCGAAGTGGACACGCTTCCGGAAGCGCCTGGCCGACGAGGGCGGCCACGACGCCGACACGATCGACCGGATCAAGACCCCCATCGGACTGGCCGAGATCACCGGCAAGGAACCCGCCACGATCGCCGTGAGCGTCGCGGCGGACCTCCTCCTGACCTTCGAACGGGAGCGCCACTGAACGCCCGCTGAGACGCGGAGCCGGCCGCCCGCCGAGCGGCGCGGCCCCCCCGCGGTGCAGGTTCCAGCAGCGGTTCAGGGACGCAGCAGCGGGAAGCGGGCCTCGGCCCACAGGGCGCGGATCGCGTCGTGCCCGGCGTCTTCCGACGGACCGGCCTCGGTGGTCCACGTCCTCGCCCGTGTGGTGGCACCGTCGACCGGCGGCCAGCCCGGGTCCCCGTGCGTGGCGAAGCCCGCCCATGCGCCGACCATGCGCCGGGCCAGGTCGTGGTCCGCGGGGGAGGGGGCGCCGCCGATGAGGAAGGCCGCGGAGGCGTCGGCGTGGTTGCCGAAGGCGAAGGGGATGTCGGCGCAGTGCCAGGCCCGTACGACCCTGGCCCCGTCCGCCCCGTCCGCCCCGGCGCGCCTGCGGTCGTAGCGCGACAGGTGCGCCCGCCCGCCCGCCCCGGCGTGGGCCTCGGCGAGTCGGTGGGCGTACTCCGTGAAGAGGAGATCGCCGAAGACGGCGAGGTAGACGTCCAGCACCGGTGCCTGCGGCATCGTGTCGCGATAGCCGGCCACAAGGCCGTCGGGGAGGCCGAAGTCCCGTGCGAAGAGCTGCAGTTGTGCCTCCGTGGTCACCTTCGCGCTGCTGCCGACGGCGTCGAGCAGCCAGTACTCCTCCGTGGTGTGGCACACCAGCAGGTCCACTCCGGTGGCCGCCCCGCCGGCGATCCCCGTGAGCGGGTCGGTGGGCAGGACGTCGCCGTCGAGGACCGGGGCGTACAGCGAGGGGTCGTAGTGCCGGGAGCCGGAGGCGGGGGCGCCCCGGTAGCGGTCGACGACCCGGTCGGAGGCGGCGACCAGGGCCTCGGGTGACGCCGCCGCCAGCCCTTCGGGCGTGGCCGGGCACCCGGCCGCCGCCGCGACCTCGCGCGTCGTCGCCGCCGCGATGTCGAGCGTGTAGCAGGGGCTGGCGGGACTGTGGACGATGGCGCGGCGGAACAGCCCGCGCGCCCGCTCCATCACCATCAGGCAGGCGACCGAGGCGGCCCCGGAGGACTGGCCCGCGACCGTGACGTTGCCGGGATCGCCGCCGAACGCGGCGATGTTCTCGCGCACCCAGCGCAGGGCCGCGACCTGGTCGAGCAGTCCCCGGTTGTCGGGGTACGCGCTGTCCCCGGCGGCCGGTACGTGGCCGAAGCCCTCGAAGCCGAGCCGGTAGTTGAGGGTGACCACGACCAGCCCCGCCCCGGCCAGGGCGGTGCCGTCGAAGTCGGGCTGTGCCGAGGACCCGAAGGTGTAGGCGCCACCGTGGATCCACACCAGGACGGGCCGGCGGGCACCGTCGCGCGGAGCCGGAGTCCATACGTTGACGGTCAGTACGTCCTCGTCGCCGGGCGCCCAGACGGGCGCGCCGGGCAGCTCCGCCGACTGCGGGGCGACGGGGCCGAACTCCGTGCAGTCCCGTACGCCGCTCCACTTCCGCGCCGGGAGCGGCTCCCGGAACCGGTGGGCACCGAACGGCGGGGCCGCGTAAGGGATGCCGAGGACGGCGACGACGTCCCCGGCGCACCGGAAGCCCCGCACCGGGCCGCTCGTGGTCGGGAAGGTGGTGTTCGAAGGGGTGTCCGTCGGGGTGTTCAAGGAAGGGTGCCTCTCGCTGTACGCCGAATCGCCCGGTCGGCAGGCGACTTCAGGTGTCAGCCTGGCAGCGGGCGGCCCTCCGGCACCAACACCTTGATCACGACGATTCACCGCTCCGCGATGTCAATCCCTGTGCGTCAGGCCCTCCTTGGCGCCGCTCCGCGCGTGCGGCGGCGCCGGCCCTGGTGCTCCCTACACTGACGCGCATGGCATGCCGCATCAGTGAACTGGTCCTCGACTGCGCCGACGCCGAACGGCTGGCCGCGTTCTGGAGCGACGTCCTCGGCTATGTGGAGGTCGAGCGGGAGGACGACGGCAGCATCATGATCGGGCCGCCGGACCTCGGCTTCGGCGGCCCGCTGCCCGTCCTCGTCCTGAGCCCCTGCGGTGACCCGCGAGCCGGGAAGCTTCCGCTGCACCTCGACGTCAGCGCCACCGACCGTGACCAGGAGGCCGAGCTGGAGCGGCTGCTCGCGCTCGGCGCGCGGCACGCCGACGTCGGTCAGACCGGCGACGAGAGCTGGTACGTCCTGGCCGATCCGGAGGGCAACGAGTTCTGTCTCCTGCGCAGCCGGATCCGGCCCGTCTGAGTTCTTCCGTGCCCTGGTCGTGAAGACCGCTCAGAGAATGTGGAGGAATTCTGGGCGGCCGGTAAGTCTTCCGTCGTCGAATGGTGCGCTGATCCATGCCGTACCGCCGGCGAATTCGACCCGACTCACCAGTAACCCATTTCTGACCTGCGGCAACGCCTCTCGGGGGCGGGAAATGCATGGTCGGGGCGGGTTCGCGAGGTCGGGGTATGGTCGGCCGCGTTCACTCCTTCAGGTGAACGGGGGGCGGGAAAGGAGCCTGTTCGCGGCCCCGACGGCGAGGACCGACCGAAGACGTTCGAGGCGAGGCAGACCGATGGAAGTTCCGACCGCCGCATCGGCTGACGGTGACCGAAACGGGGGGCGCGCGAACGGCGGCGGAGGCTGGTTCGGGCCGAGCCCGACGGGCGGCCCGACGGCCCCGCAGCCCGCACCCGCCCAGGCGCCCCGCCCGGCACCCGCGCCCGCCCAGGCGCCCCGTCCGGCATCCGCACCCGCCCAGGCGCCCCGCCCGGCACCCGCGCCCGCGCAGGCGCCCCGTCCGGCACCTGCACCCGCGCAGACGCCCGCGCCCGCACCGGCTCACCACTCCGCCCCGCGGCCGGGAGCGCACCCGTCAGACCTCCTGAACTCCCGCCCGGCGGACCGTCCGAACCCCCGCCCGGCGGACCTCCCGCAGGACCGCCCCGAGTCCGACACAGCGCTCCTGCGGCGCACGCTCGCGGAGATCGAGCCGATCGCCGACGAGGTCACCTCGTACTTCTACGCCCTGCTCTTCGTCCGCCATCCCGACCTGCGCGGGCTCTTCCCCGCCGCGATGGACGCCCAGCGCGACCGTCTGTTCGCCGCCCTGCTCACCGCGGCGACGCACGCCGACGACCCGGTCACCCTGACCACGTACCTGACGCACCTCGGCCGCGGGCACCGGAAGTACGGCACGCTCCCCGAGCACTACCCGGCCGTCGGCGAGGCCCTGATCGGCGCCCTCGCGCGGTACGCCCCGGCGAGCTGGGGGCCCCGTACCGAGGCCGCCTGGGTCGCCGCATACACGACGATCTCCCAGATCATGATCGACGCGGCGACCGCGGACGCGCTCCGGGCACCGGCCTCGTGGCAGGCGGAGGTGGTCGCCCACGAGCTGCGCACCCCCGACATCGCCGTCGTGACCGTCCGGCCCGACCAGCCGTACCCCTTCCTCGCCGGGCAGTACACCGCCCTCGAGACGCCCTGGTGGCCGCGCGTCTGGCGGCACTACTCCTTCGCCTCCGCACCGCGCTCCGACGGACTGCTCTCCTTCCACGTCAAGGCGGTGCCGGCGGGCTGGGTCTCCAACGCCCTCGTCCACCGCGCCCGCCCCGGCGACGTCATCCGCATCGGCGCGCCCGCCGGTTCCATGACCGTGGACCACACCACCAGCAACGGACTGCTCTGCCTCGGCGGCGGCACCGGCATCGCGCCCATCAAGGCCCTCGTCGAGGACGTGGCCCAGCACGGTCGGCGCCGCGTCGTGGACGTGTTCTACGGAGCCCGCCGCAACGGCGACCTGTACGACATCGACACCATGCTGCGGCTGCAGCAGACGCACCCCTGGCTGTCCGTCCGCCCCGTCGTGGACGACGGCCCGGCCGGACCGCTGGCCGGCGGCCTCCCCGAGGCCGTACGCGAGTACGGCCCGTGGCACACGTACGACGTGTACCTGTCGGGACCGCCCGGGATGATCCGGCGCGGCGTCGACACCCTCCTGGGCATCGGCGTCCCCACCCACCGCATACGGCACGACTCCCTAGAGGAACTGGTCGGGGCAACGACGTGAGCACTTTCGAACACACCGGGCAGGCGACGGCGACGCCCTTGCGCACCATCCGCCCGGGCAGCGACGGCGAGCACGCCGTGCAGCAGCGCATGGGCAGCACCGGGCGCGCCGACCGCTTCTACGCCGACCAGGTCCTCGACCGGCTGAACCCGCGGATGCGGGAGTTCGTGGCACGCCAGGAGATGTTCTTCCTGGCCACCGCCGACCGGCACGGCGAGTGCGACAACACCTTCCGGGCCGGCCCGCCCGGGTTCCTCCACGTCCTCGACGACACGACGCTCGCCTATCCCGAGTACCGGGGCAACGGCGTCCACGCCAGCCTCGGCAACATCGAGGAGAACCCGCACGTCGGCGTCCTGCTCGTCGACTTCCTCCGCGACCGCATCGGACTCCACGTCAACGGCCGGGCCAGGGTCGTGGAGGACTCCGCGATGCGCCAGGACCACCCGTGGCTCGCGGGCGACCCGGTGCCGGGCCGCCGCCCGGTGGTGTGGGTCGAGATCACGGTCGAGGAGGCCTACATCCACTGTGCCAAGCACATCCCGCACCTCCAGAAGGTCCCGGCGCGCGGCTCCGGCCGTTCCTGGGGAACGGACGACTCCAAGCGCAAGGGGGGCGACTTCTTCGGCGCGGCCGCCGAGGCACCGGGCCGGGGCCCCTTCCTGCCGCCGCCCCGCGCGGACGCCGAGAGCTGGCGGGCCGAGGCCGAACGGGTCCTGGCCCGGGCGGCGCGCCACGGCTCGGAGACCGGCGCCGCGTCCGCGCGGTCCTCCTTCAGCGGCTGGTTCAGCAGGAGCACCACCGTCTGAGCCGCCCGGCCCACGCCCTCCGCGCACCTGTCACTCCTTCGGGGACTGTGCGGCGGCTCCTCCGGATGGCTTGATGGGACGGACCGCCGCCCACGCCGGGCGCCGGCGGTCCGCGGACACCGGAGGGGGAACGGACGTGGTCACCGACCGATACGGCCATGTGCTCCACGAGGGCACACGGGAGGGCGCGGCGCACCTGGACCGGGCCGTCGAGGCGCTGCTCTTCTTCAGCCCCGAGCTGGTCCCGGCCGTCGCGGACCTGCTCGCCACCGACCCGGACGCCCCCGTCGGACAGGCTCTCGCCGCCTACCTCGGCGTCCTCGGCACCGAGCCGGCCGACGCGGCCGCCGCGCGAGCACGGTTCGAGGAGTTCACCGCCCGCGTGGACCGTACGGCGCTGCCGCCGCGCGAGCGACTCCACACGGCCGCCGCCGGCGCCCTCCTCTCGGGCGACCTGCACCGGGCGAGCCGGATCCTGGAGGAGACGTCCCTGGCCTATCCCAGGGACGCGCTGGCCCTCTTCGTGGGCCACCAGCTCGACTTCCTCACCGGCGACGCCGTACGTCTGCGGGACCGGGTGGGCGGCGCCCTGTCCGCGTGGGACCTCGACGACCCCCATCGCGGCGCGGTCCTCGGCATGTACGCCTTCGGTCTGGAGGAGTCGGGGCACTACGCGGAGGCCGCCGAGGCGGGCACGGCCGCCGTCGAGCGGAACGCGCGCGACGTGTGGGCCATCCACGCCGTGGCCCACGCTCACGAGATGCGGGGCCGGTTCGCGGACGGCATCGCCTGGTTCGACGCACGGACCGCCGACTGGTCGGCGGACACCTTCCTGACGGTGCACAACTGGTGGCACTACGCGCTGTTCGCGCTGGAGGCCGGCGACACGGACACGGCGCTCCGCGTCTACGACACCACCCTGCACCACGAGCGTTCGCAGGGCCTGGCCATGGAACTCCTCGACGGAGCGGCCCTGTTGTGGCGCTTCCGCCTGGACGGCAACGGCTGCGCAACCGACCTGACCGGCCGCTGGAAGAGGCTCGCCGACGCCTGGGCCGCGCGCATGGACCCGCCGTTCTACGCCTTCAACGACGTCCATGCCGTCATGGCGTACGCCGGCGCCGATCGCGTCGCCGACGCGGAACGGCTCGTCGCCGACCGCCGCGCATGGCTCGCCCGGACCGCCCCCGGGACCGTCACCAACCGCGCGATGACCGCCGAGATCGGCCTGCCGGTCTGCGAGGCGCTCATCGCCCACGCGCGCGGGGACCACGCGGCGGTCGTCGACCACCTGTGGCCGCTGCGCCGCCGGCTGCACGAGTTCGGCGGCAGCCACGCCCAGCGTGACGCCGTCCAGAAGACCCTCCTCGACGCCGCGCTGAACTCCGGCCGGCTCGATCTGGCCCGTGCCCTGCTGAGCGAGCGCACCGCACTGCGCCCGGCGAGCACCTACAACTGGCTCACCCACGCCCGCCTCGCCGACGCCGAGGGCGACCCGGCGCGGGCGGCGGCCGCCCGCCTCCGGGCGCACGAGCTGGGGTGGAGCGTGGGCGTACCGGTGTGACCGGGTGCCGCTCGGCCCTTCCGGCAGCGGCGTCGGGGCCGTGACTACGCGGTGGTGGAGGGGCCCGGCCCGCCGAGCGTCAGGGCCGCGGCCGGGCAGGTGCCGGTGGCGAGGCGCACGGCCGCGTGGTGGTCCCGCGCCGGACGCGGGTCGAGCAGGACGACGAGACCCTCGTCCTCGTCCTGGTCGAAGACCGCCGGAGCGGTCAGGGCGCACATGCCGGCCCCGATGCAGCGGCCGCGGTCGACCCGGATGTCCACGGTCATCCCTCCTGGTCCCAGGTGACCGGCAGCCGGTGCACGCCGTAGATGTTCATGTCGGTGCGCAGCGGCACCTCGTCGGCCGGTACGGCGAGTCGGAGCGCGGGGAACCGTTCGAGGAGGGCGGGGAGCGCCACCGTCAGTTCGACGCGCGCGAGTTGTTGGCCCAGGCACTGGTGAATGCCGTGGCCGAAGCCGAGATGGCCGGTGGCCGCCCGCCTCAGGTCGAGGACATCGGGGTCGGCAAAGCGTGCGGGATCGCGGTTGGCGGCTTCGAGCGAGAGGGTGACGCTCTCGCCGGCCCTGATCAGCCGGCCGTCCAGTTCGACGTCCTCCAGCGCGGTGCGCACGCTGGTGTGGGCGACCGTGAGATAGCGCATCAGCTCCTCGACCGCCTGAGGGGCGAGCTCCGGGTCCTGGCGCAGGGCCTCCGCCTGCTCGGGGTGGCTCAGCAGCGCGAACGTCCCGTGGGCGATCATGTTCGCGGTGGTGTCGAGCCCGGCGGCCAGCAGGAAGCCGCCGAGGCCCACGAGTTCCTCGTCGGTGAGCCCTGAGTCGCGGGCGAGATCGCCGAGGAGGTCGTCGGCGGGCTCGGCGCGCTGGGCGGCGACCAGTTCCGCCATGTACTCCTGGAGCCCGGCCATGGCCGCGTACCGCTCCTCGGGGGACACCTCCATGGACATGATCGTTTCGGCGTGGCCCTGGAAGCGCTCCCGGTCGGCGAACGGGACGCCGAGCAGCTCGCAGATCATCAGGGCGGGGACCGGGCGGGCGAACGCCTCGACCAGGTCGGCGCCCGGCCCCCGGCGCTCCATCGCGTCCAGCTGCTCCGCGGTGATCTCCCGTACCCGGTCGGTCAGTAGGCGCATCCGGCGGACCGTGAAGCGGCCCATGAGGAGGCGGCGGTAGCGCGTGTGCTCCGGGGCGTCCAGGCCGGTCATGTCGCCGACCGGAGCGGGCGGCAGCGGGCCCTCGGGCCCGCCGGGGAAGGGGTAGTGCATCAGCTCGTAGCGGGAGCTGAACCGCGGGTCCGCGAGAATCGCCCGGACCGTGGCGTGGCCGGTGGCCAGCCGGCCGAGGTGCCCGTCCGGGTAGGCCATCGGGATCAGCGGAGCACGCTCGCGCAGCTCCGCCAGACCGGCGGGCGGGTCGAAGGGGCATGGGGCGCGCCGCGTGGGGAGCGTCACGGGTGCGTCGGGCGACGGGTCGTGCGGCATGGAGTCCTCCGTGTACGGGTGGGATGCGACGGGCGCCGCCCCGGGGCGGCGATCACCGGAAGGCGGGACTGGTGCTCTCCGGGAGGGGAGCGCGCGTGTGATGTGACATTTCACAGGGGTGGGTGCGAGGGCAGGATCGGGGGAGCGGGGGCGGACGGACGCCCGAGGGCGGCGGCGTCCGCCTCCGTGTGCAGACCGGGGTGACCCGCGTACCGGTCGCGGTGTCCCCGTGGTGTCCCCGTGTGCAGGCCCGGGGATCCGCGTACCGGTCGTGGTGACCCGGTGCAGCGGCCCGGGGGGCGGATCAGGCGCGGCGGATCACGATGTCGCCGGCGGTGGTGCGGCCGTGGATCTCGACGGTGTGCTCGGCGTCGCCCGGGCCCTCGGCGGCGCCGAGGGAGTTGCGGACCACCCCGACCTTTGAGCTGACGTCGAGCCAGGCGGCGCTGGACTCCCGGATGCCGATGTCGAGGCCGCCGAGCGAGGTCTGGAGGTCGATCCGGCCACGGACGACCTCGTTCACCTGGATACTGCCGTGGGAGGACCTGATGTCGACGGAGCCCTCCGCGAGGTCGACCGCGACGCGGCCCATGGAGGTGTTCGCCTTCAGGTCGCCGGTGACCGTGCCGATCGCGGTCTCGCCGATGCCGTTCTTGACGGTTGCCGAGCCCACGACGGCGGCGATGTCGATCCGGCCCGAGCCGTTGATCTCGGCGTCGCCCACCATGCGGCCGACGCGGATGTCGCCGTGGCTGGTGCGGAGGTCGGCCACACCGGTCTCGTCGAGCCGGATGTCGCCGACCGAGGTCTTGACCCGGCACTCCCCGAGCCGGCCCTGGCTCGCGAAGTCGCCCATGGCGCTGTTGGCCTGGAGGTGCGAGCCGGCCGGCAGGTCGATGGTCACGTCGATGGAGCCCACCTTGCCGAACGGCGAGCGCTTCCTGGGGCCCTTGAGCGTGAGGATGCCGTTGGCGTACGTGACCCTCGTCTGCTGCGCCGTCCGTACGTCGTTGTCCTCGACGCCGTTGCTCGGCAGCACCTCGACGACGGTGTCCTTGCGCGTGCTCGCGGTCAGCTGCACGTTGCCGAGGTCGAACTCGACGACGACGGTGACGGGTTCGGGCGTTTCGTAAGAAGGCATGGCTGTGCCGTCCTCTCGACGGTGGAGGCTGAATGCGCAGGTGGGGTCGGGCTAGCGGACCCAGCCCTGGTAGCTGTTGCGCTTGGCCGTGCGCGGGGAGCGGGTGGTGCCGCCCGGCCCCGGGGTCGCGGTCCCGCCCGGCTCCAGCGCGGTGGCCACCGCCCGTACGAGCCAGGCGTTGACCGACAGGCCCTCCTGGCCGGCCGCGTCCTCGACGCGGGCCTTGAGGTGGGCCGGCAGCCGGAAGTTGATCCGGGCCGTGTTGCCCTCGTCGACGTCCGCCGCAGGAGGTGCCGGCGGGGTCATCGGTGGCGCCATGGCATCGGCCGGGCCGGCGGCGGGCACCTCCGGAGCCGGCGGGGCCGTCACCACGAACTCGGGGTCGAGCCCCCGGAGCCGTACGTCCACCGAACCGGGGGCGAGCTCACGGGTGATCTCGTCGGAGGCCGCGGACAGCGCGTTCAGGAGGGTCAGCCGGGCGGCGGACTCCAAGGGGGCGGTCAGCCGCTCGGCCAGGGCGCGCGCGTCCTCCCCGCCCGCGTCGGCGGCGACCGCGAGCTCGCGGCGGAGGTTATCGACGTAGGGGGTCAGGTCCATGCGCATCATCATGGCACCATGGTGGCGCCACCGCAAGCTTGTGTGGCACCACGCGGTGCCGAGCGGTGTCATATGGCGCCGCGCTGGCATTGCTTGCGCGGGTACGACCCGCCGCTCGCATCGCATTCCGTGCGAGCTCCCGCGCCGGTCTCCGTGCCAGGGCTTGCTCCATAGGATGCGCCAAGCCCGCAGTGCGACCGCCACCCGGACCGCGACCCCCAGGCGCCATGGGACCGCCGCATGGTGCCCCGTGGTGCCATGCGGTGTCATGTGGTGCCATGCAGGCGGGTTGCGCGTCGCCGCGACGCAGACCCCTCAGGCCGCCCTGTCCCTGGGCACGGTCGGCTGTGGGTGGGCGAGGCCTCGCAGGTCCGGGCGCCCCCGGCTACTGGTTGGTGAGGTCCGCACGGAGGCTGGACGCGGCCGCGGGCGCCCTGCGGAAGGTCACCGCCTGCGCCTTCGACGGGCTACGAATCCCGCGGCTCCGGCTCTTCGTCGAGCCGTGGAACACGGCGTACTGCCGTACGGCCGAAGGCGCCGGACACGTCAGGGAGGGGCTGCTGCGCGGGTGGCGGCTGGTGGGGGAAGAGTGCTGCGACATGTTCGTCTACGCGAGGCTCGGCGGCGGTCCGGCGGACTGGCGCCGAGTTGTCCAGCCGCCCCGCCCGCCCCGCCCGCCCTGCCGTCCCGCCGCAGGTGGCTACGCCCCGCGCCGCGCGTAGCAGAACAGGTGTTCCTCCGGCCCCGCCGAGGCCTCCGCCGGGCGGAAGACGGACACGGCCTCGTACAGGATCTCCAGTCCGCAGTCCTCGCGCAGGAGGCGGACGTAGTCGGCGGCCGAGAAGCTGGAGACGCGGGCCCGGCGGCCCATCCAGACGATCTCCACGTCCTCGACGTCCGCCGGAACGGTGGCGCTCACCAGGTAGCCGCCGGGAGCCAGCCAGGAGGCCATGCGGAGCAGGGCGGCCGAGGCCTCGGCGCGGCTCATCATCAGCAGGGGGAAGAACGCGCACACGGCGTCGTAGCCGCCCTCGGGGGGCGTGAAGTCGCGGACGTCGCACTGCTCGAATCGGGCACCCGGCACCTGCTGCCGAGCCAGTTCCACCATCGTCGCGGACACGTCGATGCCCGTGACCTCGTGTCCGGCGCGGGCGAGGAGGTCGGCGGCCGGGCGGCCGGTGCCGCTGCCGACGTCCAGGACGCGCGAGCCGCGGGCGAGGCGGGCGTTGAGCCACTCGACCGCCGCCAGCTGCTCCGGCAGGTGCCCGAAGGCCTTCTCGTAGTCGAGGCCCATGCCGTCGAACAGCTCCGCCGCCGACAACGTCGGCTGCTCCGCTCCGTTTTCACGCATTCCGGTCCCCCTCGCCCGGGCCCCTCGGGCCCGCCTCGCCGGGCGCGCGACCGCACCCGTGTCACGGACCGCGTACCCAGGGGCTGGAGCGGTCATGTCACCGCACGGTGGCGGGGGCGTGCGGCGCCCTCGCCGGGCGCGCGGAGGGAGGAGTCGGCGGCTGCTTCCCCCGGGGCGTGCGGAGTGGGCGCCCGGGTCGGGTCGTGCGCGCCGGGGCGTGACCGGGGCGATCGCGCGATCGAGGGTCCCGTGGTGGGCGGGGGCGTGGCCGAAACCCCGTCGTCATGGGCGTACACGCTGCCCCGTCCTGCCGGCGGTGCCGTACGCCTCCGTTCCGCCCGCTTCGTCCGCCACTTCCCTGATGACCCATCAAAAGCGGTTGCTTGCATGGAAGTTGCCGCCGGGCGCGCACGCCGTCCCGTGCGCCGGAGTGCACTCTCCGTCCATGGCTCGAATGTCGTCATCGGCCCGGATAAACCCCGCACGAAGCAAGATCACCGCTTCGAGGTAATGCCCCCGGTCCGGCCGGGCGAGCCGTGTGAGCGGGCCGTTACTGTTGCCCGGGATCTGGACGGATTCCCCTGGATTCCCAGAGATTGTGTCGGTTTTTCCTCTTTTCAAGGAGAGCTCGTCCCATGACCGTTGAGACCGGCCCGGACACTCAGGTAGAGCAGCCGCGGCCGCAGTCCAGCCTGAGCACCGCGGCTGCCCGGAACCTCGCCACCACGACCAAGTCCGCCCCGCAGATGCAGGAGATCACCTCCCGGTGGCTGCTGCGGTCGCTCCCGTGGGTGGAGACGAAGGGCGGCGCCTACCGGGTGAACCGCCGGCTGAGCTACACCGTCGGCGACGGGGTGATCGAGTTCATCCAGGACGGCGGCGCCGTCCGGGTGATCCCTCGTGAACTCGGCGAACTCGCCCTGCTGCGCGGCTTCGAGGACGAGGAGGTGCTGCGCACCCTGGCCGACCGGTGCGTCCAGCGCGACTTCCGGGCCGGCGAGGTCCTCGTCGAACGCGGCGCCCCCGCCGAGCAGATCCACCTCATCGCCCACGGCCGCGTCAGCCAGACCTCGGTCGGCAAGTACGGCGACGAGGTGGCCGTCGCGGTCCTCGCCGACGGCGACCGGTTCGGCGAGAACGCCCTCCTGGACGCCGACGCCAGGTGGGACTACACGGCCACCGCGGAGACCCCGGGCACCCTGCTCACCCTCTCGCGTGCCGACTTCGCGTCCGTGATGTCCGCCGCGCCGAGCCTCCGGACCCACATCCACGACTTCAGCTCGCTGCCCCAGCAGCGGCAGAACAAGCACGGCGAGGCGGAGATCGCGATGTCCGCCGGCCATGTCGGCGAGGTCGAACTCCCCGGCGCGTTCGTGGACTACGAGCTCAAGCCGCGCGAGTACGAGCTCTCCGTCGCCCAGACCGTGCTCAAGGTCCACACCCGGGTCGCCGACCTCTACAACGGCCCGATGAACCAGACCGAGGAGCAGCTCCGGCTCACCATCGAGGCGCTTCGCGAGCGCCAGGAGCACGAGCTGATCAACAACCGCGAGTTCGGGCTGCTCCACAACGCCGACTTCAAGCAGCGGATCCAGCCCCACTCGGGCGCCCCCACCCCGGACGACCTCGACGAGCTGCTCTGCCGCCGCCGCGGCACGAAGTTCCTCTTCGCCCACCCCAAGACCATCGCGGCGATCGGGCGCGAGTTCAACGCCCGCGGCCTCTACCCGGACCACGTCGACCTCGGTGGTCAGTCGGTCCCGGCCTGGCGCGGCGTGCCGATCCTGCCCTGCAGCAAGATCCCGATCAGCCGGGAACAGACCAGCTCGATCATCGCCATGCGTACGGGTGAGGAGAACCAGGGCGTCATCGGTCTGCGCCAGACCGGTCTGCCGGAGGAGTACGAGCCGGGCCTGTCGGTGCGCTTCATGGGCATCAGCGAGCAGGCGATCATCTCGTACCTGGTCACCACCTACTACTCCGCCGCGGTCCTGGTGCCCGATGCCCTCGGTGTGCTGGAGAACGTGCAGATCGCCCGTAGGCGCGACTAGGCCGGGTGCCGGCCGGACCGTCGGACCATGCCGGGACGCGCGGCGTACGGCTCGCGCGGCTGCCGCGCCACCGCCCGTCGCCGGGTCCCCCCGCGGCCCCTCGGGCGCGGGAGGCCCCCGGCGTCATGGCTCCGCCCTCCGCCCTCCAGCCACAAGCCGCAGACGCCGCTTCCCGATCCGGCCTGATCCGATGGACAGACCCGGCTTCGGATCCGGTGCGCAATCCGTCCGGGGCCGCGCCGGGCCGGGGCCGTCCCGGCCCGGGGGCGGCCCCACGACCCCAGCAAGGAGCCACGGATGCCCGATCCCGGGCTTTCCCCCGGGCCGTCAGGACCGGCCGCCCGGCCGCCGCTGCCCGGCCCGCCGTCCCCCGCGTTTCCCGCCCTCGGGGCCGCGGCCGCCCCGGCGTCCGCGCCGTCCGCGGACGCGGGGCCCGTCGCGGCGACCCCGTCGCGCGTCCCGGCGGTCACGCCGTCGGGCGGCGTGCGCGTCGAGGCGCCCGCCGAGCCGTCCGTAGCGGCCGTGCGGCCCGAGATCGAGCGGATCCTGCGCGGACCCAGCGGTCTCGGAACGGCGGCCCTCTCCCTGGCCCGCCGACCGGAGCCGCCGGCCCCGCCGGCCGCGCCGGAGCTGCCGGTCCCCACCTCGGCGGGGGAGGGCACGCCCGTGCCGGGCCTCTACTTCCATCCGATCCCGGAGCCCGACGCGGGGCGGGTGGCGGAGGTGAGCCGCCGGATCAAGGACTGGGCCGTGGACGAGGTCCAGATCTTCCCGCCCGAGTGGGAGGGCGAGTTCGACGGCTTCTCCGTGGGGCGCTACATGGTGGCCTGCCACCCGGACGCACCGACGGTCGAGCACCTGATGGCCGCCACGCGGCTGATGGTGGCCGAGAACGCCGTCGACGACTGCTACTGCGAGGACCACGGAGGCTCGCCCATCGGTCTCGGGAGCCGCCTCCTCCTCGCCCACACCGCACTCGACCCGCTGCACACCACGAAGGAATACGAGCCGACCTGGGAGGAATCGCTTCTCTCGGACGCACCGCGGCGCGCCTACCGCTCCGCGATGCGGTACTTCACCGAACTGGCCACCCCGTCCCAGGCGGACCGCTTCCGGCACGACATGGCCCGGCTGCACCTGGGGTACCTCGCCGAGGCGGCCTGGGCCGAGACCGACCACGTACCGGAGGTGTGGGAGTACCTGGCGATGCGCCAGTTCAACAACTTCCGCCCCTGCCCCACCATCACCGACACCGTCGGCGGCTACGAACTGCCCGCCGACCTGCACGCCCAGCCCGCCATGCAGCGGGTCATCGCCCTCGCCGGGAACGCGACCACCATCGTCAACGACCTGTACTCCTACACCAAGGAGCTGGCCAGCCCCGGCACGCACCTCAACCTGCCCGTGGTGATCGCCGCACGCGAGGGCGTCTCCGACCAGGAGGGCTACCTCAAGGCGGTCGAGGTCCACAACGACCTCATGCACGCATTCGAGGCCGAGGCGGCCGCGCTCGCAGCCGCCTTCCCCGCCCCCGACGTGCTCCGCTTCCTGCGGGGCGTGGCCGTGTGGGTGGACGGCAACCACTACTGGCACCAGACCAACACATACCGATACAGCCTGCCCGACTTCTGGTAGAAACGGACCTTTATCAGTGACCAGCACCGAGTTCACCACCGCCGCGACCACCGCCGCGTTCGTCCCTGCCCCGGCGACGCCCTACCAGGGTGACATCGCCCGCTACTGGAACAACGAGGCCAGGCCCGTGAACCTCCGCCTCGGCGATGTCGACGGGCTCTACCACCACCACTACGGCATCGGTGACGTCGACCACGCCGCCCTCGGCGACCGCGAGGACAGCGAGTACGAGAAGAAGCTGATCGCCGAGCTGCACCGCCTGGAGTCGGCGCAGGCCGACGTGCTGATGGAGCACCTCGGGTCCATCGGCCGTGACGACACGCTGGTGGACGCGGGCTGCGGCCGCGGCGGTTCGATGGTCATGGCCCACCAGCGCTTCGGCTGCAAGGTCGAGGGTGTCACGCTCTCCGCCAAGCAGGCCGACTTCGCCAACCGGCGCGCGCAGGAGCTGGGCATCGAGGACCACGTCCACGCCCGCGTCTGCAACATGCTCGACACCCCCTTCGAGTCCGGCCAGGCCGCCGCCTCGTGGAACAACGAGTCGAGCATGTACGTCGACCTGCACGACCTGATGGCCGAGCACTCCCGCATCCTCGCGGTCGGCGGCCGGTACGTGACCATCACGGGCTGCTGGAACCCGAAGTACGGCCAGCCCTCGAAGTGGGTCTCCCAGATCAACGCCCACTTCGAGTGCAACATCCACTCCCGCCGCGAGTACCTGCGCGCCATGGCCGACAACCGCCTCGTGCCCCAGGCCGTCATCGACCTGACCCCGGCGACCCTGCCCTACTGGGAGCTGCGCGCCACGTCCTCCCTGGTCACCGGCATCGAGGAGGCCTTCATCGAGTCGTACAAGGACGGCTCCTTCCAGTACGTCCTGATCGCCGCCGACCGCGTGTGACCCGCGGCGACCGGTGAACCCGGGGGCCGGGTCCGTCAGCCGACGGACCCGGCCCCCGGGGCGTTCAGGACGGCTCCCGACCCTCCGGCTCCTCGAATCCTCCGGATTCCCGCTGCCTCTCCGACTCCTCGGCCCTCCGCGCTCCCTTCGATCCCTCCGGGCTCCCCGCTTCTCCCGCCTCCTCCGCCTCTTCCGGCGCGTCCGACAGCTCCGGCTCCGCCGGCATGGCCGCGCGCAGCGCGCTCCCCGTCGCGTCCGGGTCGGGTACGGAGACGGCGACGCGGCTGAAGGGTGCGCCGGCGGCCAGGTCCATGTACAGCGCCGGGCCGTCGGAGCGTACGGCGACGAAGTCCGTGCCGTCCGGCCCGCGCCGGGTGCCCACGCAGCGGCCGGGCAGCCATCGGCCGGGGCCGGCCTCGCCGCGCAGCACGCGCCACCAGCTGGTCTCGACGCCGATCCCGCGCAGCGCCCGTACGGGTACCCGGACCGTGCGCCGCCGCGCGGCCAGTGCCTCGCGCAGACCCAGCCGTACGACGACCTCGGTGCCTTCCACCACCACACGGGTCACGGGAACCACACCTTCCTCAGGACGGGTCGCGGCGAGCGGTCGGAGTCCGCGGGGCCGGCGGCGCTCAGGACACGCCTACCCGGGACTCCTGTCCGGAATCTCCCATTCTGCGCCCGGTGCCGTCAATGCCGGGTTCCGGGAGTCCCTGCGTCGACCATGGCGGAGTGCCGCCCGGGGATCGACGCCGGCGGCGCGGATCGCCCCCGACACCTCCACGGAGAACGATGGCCCCCGCGAGCCCCCCAGACGCCGGTGCGCTGCTCCGGCACCCCAAGCTGTGGCTGGTGCCGACCGTCCTGAGCGCACTGGTCACCCTCGTGCTGTCCCTCCTCTACATGGGCGGCATCCTCAATCCCGGCGCCGACCTCGACCGGCTGCCCATCGCCCTCGTCGACGAGGACCGGGGCGGGCTGGGGAAGGAGATCACCGCCGCGCTGACCTCCGAGGGGCCGGGCGGAGTGCAGTGGCACCGGATCGGCGCGGCCGAGGCCCAGGACCGACTGGCCTCCGGGAAGGTCTACGGGGCGCTGCTCGTGCCCCGGGACTTCAGCGCCTCCGTCGCGGCCCTCGGCACGCCCCGCGCGACCGCCCGCCCGACGCTCACCGTCCTCACCAACCCCGGGGTCGGCAGCCTGGGTTCCTCCCTCGCCGCGCAGATCAACCAGGCCGCGGCGCACCGGGCCTCCGTGACCCTCGGCAAACGGCTCGCGCCCGCCGCCACCGACCCGACGGCACGGGTGCTGCTGGCCGACCCGGTGGCCGTGCAGACCCGCGTGGGGCATCCGATCGGCCGGCGCAGCGGGCTCGGGCTCTCCGCCTTCTACTACACGCTGCTCCTCGTCCTGTCCGGCTTCATCGGCGGCAACCTCATCCACACGGGGGTCGACACGGCGCTCGGCTACGCGGACAGCGAGATCGGCCCCTGGCACACCCGGAACCGGACCGTGCCGATCGACCGGACGCAGACCCTGGTCCTCAAGATGGTGATGACGGCGGGGATCGCGTTGCTGACCACCTCGCTCCTGATGCTGGCCACGGTCGGGATCCTGGACATGGACGCCGGCCACCTGCCGCTGCTGTGGGTCTTCTCGTACTGCGCCGTCGTCGCCGTCGGCCTGGGCGTGCAGGCGATCAACGCGGCCTTCGGCGGTGTCGGGCAGCTGGTGTCCATGTTCGTCTTCATCGCCCTGGCCCTGCCGTCCTCCGGCGCCACCATCCCGCTCCAGGCGACCCCCGCCTTCTACCGGTTCCTGGGCGCCTTCGAGCCGATGCGGCAGCTCACCGAGGGCGTCCGCGCGATCCTCTACTTCGACGCCCGTGCCGACGCCGGGCTCACCCGTGCCTGGGTGATGATCGCGATCGGCTTCGTCGCCGCCCTCCTCTTCGGCTTCGGCATGACGCGCTACTACGACCGCAGGGGCCTGGCCCGGCTCACCCCGCAGCCCGAGCCCGCGGCCTGAACGGCCCGTGCGGGAAGGAGCGCCGGGCGCGGCGGTCGCCCTCGCCGGGAGTCAGTCGCCGACGGAGACGACCACCGCGGTGGCCGGGCCACCGGGTGTGCGGTACGAGACCGACTCCCCGGCGCGCCGCCCCATCAGGGCCAGGCCGAGCGGGCTGTCGGAGGTCACCAGGGCCGGATCGTCGGCGTCGGCCAGCTCGCCGACGTGGACGGTCGACTCCGCGCCGTCCTCGAACCGTACGGTGACCGTGCTGCCGACCCCCACCGCGTCCGACGACGGGGCGCCGGCGACGGACGCCTCACGGATCCGTCCCTCGATCTCGGCGATGTGCCGGTCGAGCCGCGCCACCTGCTCGGCGCGCTGGAGCTCGTCGGCCTCGTCGGCCCGGTCGCCGACCTCGTCAGGGACCCGCAGGGTCGCGGCCACGCTCCCGCGTTCGGTGCGCAGCTCGGCGAGTTCGCGCTGGAGCGCCTCGAGAGCGTCCTCACTGATGGGCTCGGGGCCGTCGGTCATTCCTGCTCCCAGGGTGCCGGTGGAAACGTCGAGTCTCAGGGTTTCCATTACCGCATCGCCTGACGAGCCGGGCAAATCACCCCGGTCTGGGCCGGAGGGGGCTGCTCGCCGGGTGTGCTCCGGGGCGCGTCGCGGCCCCGCCGACCGGGGCTCCCGCCCGCAGCCGGTCAGTCCTCGCGGTAGAAGGCGATCGTCGCCTCCGTCGTCGAGACCACCGCCGCCTCGTCCGCGCCGGAGGCGGCGTAGGCGGCGCCCCAGGCCTCGCCCGAGCGGGTGATGACGGTGCGTGCCTCGGCGGAGGTCTGCCAGGCGGCCGCCTCGTCGGGGGAGAGGGTGGCACCCGCGAGGTGGCGGGCGAGGCGGAGCAGGGTGAGGTCCCAGCCGACACCCGCCGCGGCCGGGCCGTACCGGGTGCGGAACGCCTGGGTCGGCACGGCCTCGTGCGCCAGTTCCAGGACGGTACGGTGCGGGCCGGCGGGGGTGAGCCGGAACGTCACCTCGCTGAAGCCGGGTTCGAGGCCGACGGACCAGGTGAGGCGCAGGCGCCCGGGGGCCGCGCAGTCCAGGATCTCGCCGCCCGCGTTGCCCTCCAGCTGGTAGCGCCCGCCCTGCCGGAGCTCGCCCGTCACGGGCAGGAACCAGCGCCCGAGCCTGTCGGCCGAGGTCAGCGCGTCCCAGAGGTCGTCGATCCCCGTCGCGTACGTACGCCGGAGCAGCACCGTGTCCGCGAGGCCGGTGGGCACGCGGCGCGAGCCGACCTCGCGGTGGACGAGCTCGAGGTCGGCCTCCGCGTCGTAGCTGGCGAAGTACGCGGCGGCCATGTCCTCGGCGCCGTGGCCCTGCGCGGCGGCGCGGTCGAGGCGGAGGGCGGCGGCCTCGGCCCCGTCCAGCCGGAGGCCGTGCCGTTGGCCGGCCTCCACGATCAGCCGGGCGTCCTTGGCGGCGGTGGTGACCGCGAAGCTCGGCGGCGTGAGCCGGTCCTCCAGGACCAGGGCGGCCTTGGCCCGCAGGTAGCCCATGTCGAGCGGGCCGCCGTCGACGGTGTCGAGGAATGCCTGCGGCGCCACGCCGAGCGCCCGGGCCAGGGCCAGCAGCTCGCCGGTCGCGTTGGTGACGGCGAGGACCCAGCTGTTGGCCACGAGCTTGAGCCGGGTCGCACCGCCGGCCGCGCCGTCCTCGCCCGCCCACACCGTCCGGGTACCGACCGCCTCCAGGACCGGGCCGAGGGCGGCCCGCCCCTCCGCCGGCCCGGCGGCCAGGACCGTCAGCTGCCCGGCCTCGGCGGGCGCCCGGGTGCCGAGCACCGGGGCGTCGTAGAAGAGCAGTCCGTGGGCGCGGGCGAACGCGGCGAGCTCGGTCAGCCGGTCGAGCCCGGCCGTGGTCGACTGCAGCCACACACTGCCGGGCCGCAACGCGGGGGCCGCCTCGCGCATCACGTCGAGCACGGCGGCCCCGTCGTACAGCATCGTGAGTACCACGTCGGCCCCGTCCACGGCCTCGCCGGGCCGGTCGACCACGAGCACGCCGTCGGCCGCCAAGGGCTCGGCCTTGGCCTTCGTGCGGTTCCACGCCCGCACACCGAGCCCGGATCGCGCCAGGTTCCGCGCCATCGCGGCGCCCATGATCCCCGTACCCAGCACAGCGACGGTGAGGGGCTGAGGGGGCATGGCGTCTCCGTCGCTCGGCGAGGTCCTGGGGCGCGGGGCCTTGGCCCGGGGTGGGGCGCGCCGGTGCCCTCATCGAACCACGGCGCGGTGGGACGAGCGGGGAAACGCGGCCCGGCCCCCTCCGCGGGCCCTCGCCCAGGTCGTGTCCGTCCGGTGACACGGACACCGCGAGCCCGGCCGTCTCACCGGAAAGGCACGGCCTGGTCCTCCTCCGGCCCGATCCCGGCCGGCAGGGGGCGGCCTCGCACCCCGCCTCCTCCACTCGGGTACCGGCGGGGGGTATCAGGTGCTCGGGGTTCCTGGAGTTCCCGGCCTGGCGTTCGTACGATCGGAGGGTGATCAAAGGCGTGATGTTCGACTTTTCCGGCACCCTGCTGCGCATCGAGTGCGTCGCGCACTGGCTCGACGCGGGCCTCGCCGAGGCAGGGATCCGGCTCTCCGGCGACGAGTTCGCCCACACCGTGGAACGGCTCACCTACCACGGCGCCCTGCCCGGTGGTCCGGCGCCCCGGAAGGTGCCCGCCCGGCTGAAGAAGCTGTGGGAGGAGCGCGATCTCGACGCCGAGCGGCACCGCGCCGCATACACGGCGCTGATCCGCGAGGCGGGGGTGACCGACCGGACCCTGGCCCAGGCGCTGTACGCCCGCCACATGGTCCCCGAGGCCTGGCACCCGTACCCCGACACGGCCCGCACCCTCGGCGAGCTGAGCCGCGCCGGGGTCGCCGTCGCCGTGGTCAGCAACATCGGCTGGGACCTGCGGCCGGTGTTCCGCGCCCACGGCCTGGACGAGTGGGTCGACGTCTACGCCCTCTCGTACGAGGTCGGCGCCCAGAAGCCGGACCCGGCCATCTTCCGCTTCGCCTGCGAACGCCTCGGGCTCGCCCCCGCCGAGACCCTGATGGTGGGCGACGACCGCAGGGCCGACGGCGGCGCCGAGGCGCTCGGCGCCCATGTGCACTTCGTCGACCACCTCCCCGTCGACCGCCGTCCCCACGGACTGCTCCCGGTCTTCGGCCTCCTCGGCGGCGACGGGGCGTAGCGCGGAGGCGGGCGGCCCGTCGGCGAGCCGCCGGTGGGCGGAGGCCGGCCGCCGGCGGGCAGAGGCCGGGGCCGGCCTGAGCTCGGCCCGGGCGGAGGCGGGGGTCGGCCTGACCTCGGCCCGCTGCCCCGCCATGACGGCCGCGGTCAGACCCAGTTGACCTTCGCCTGTTCGAGGAGCGGGTCGTCCACCAGCTCCCACAGCGGTACGGCGACGTTGCCGATCCGGTAGCGCCCGCCGAAGTGGAGCCCGAGGACCCGGTGGTCGGTGAGGTCGAAGACCGGGGAGCCGCTGTTCCCGCCGAGGGTGGAGCAGTCGTGCTTCATCACCAGCCCGCCGGGCTCGAACTCCGTCGTCATGCCCGGCTGCAGACGCTTCACGTTGTAGATGTCCATGAAGATCCGGCGCATCGACTCCGGTTCGTTGCGGCGCCCGTCCCAGGCCGGATAGCCGATCACGTACACCGGCCGGCCCGGGACGCTCGCCGGGGCGTCCGCCGCGACCGCCAGCGGGGTCGGCAGCGGTTCGCCGTCGGGAGGCGCGATCCGCAGCAGGGCCATGTCCACGTCCGGGTGGATCCCGATGACCTCGGTGATCTCGTACGGGAGGGTGTCGGCGGCCGGCACGGGCCCGGGAGCGGGGTGCGCGGCAAGTTCCTCGCCGGGGTCGACCCGGGCCGTCATGCCCTGCTGGAAGGTCCAGCCAGCGCCCTCGGCGCGACTGAACTCGGCGGCCACGTGCCGGTTGGTCATCACGGCCTCCGGGCCCACCAGGAACGCGGTGCCGATCCAGTCCAGGTTCGGGTGGCCGGTGACCTCGACCCGGCCCACCCGGGCGATCGACTCGTGGATGGCGGCCCGGCTCGCGTCGAGCACCGCCCAATCGCCCTGCTGCGGGGCGAAGTCCTGACCCTGGACGAGGATCGCGGGACGGCCCTCCAGGAGGACGATCGCCTCCACCCCGAAGTACTCGTCCTCGTCGATCTCCTCGGCCCTGCCCTCCGCGAGCTTCTCCAGGCCGGCGACTCCCGCCTCCAGGATCCGGGCCCGCTCCTCCTGGGCGAAGCGCTCGATCTCGACGGCCGGGGCGACGCCGGGCGGCAGCTCCTCGGCGGACTCCTGGATCTCCAGTTCCTGTTCGAGCCGTGACCGCACCCGTGCGGCCACCTCGCCCAGATCGCCGAAGACCTGCTCGGGGCCGGTCGCCACCGGCGATCCGCTGTGCGATCCGCTCCGTGATCCGTACGTCATGCCTGTCACCTCCGCCTGGCGCCGTGCGCCTCCGTGCCGATCGGCCGTTCTTCGGTTGCCGTCCGCCGTCCGCCGTCCGCCGTCCGCCGTTCGCCGTTCGCCGTTCGCCGTTCGCCGTTCGCCGTCCGCCGTTCGCCGTTCGCCGTCCGCCGTTCGTCCGTACGCCGTTCGTCCGTCTCACAGGTCCGGTTCCCGGGGCAGCTTCGCCTGTGCCGCCATGATCTCCGCGTACAACTCCGGCCGGTTCTCCCGCAGATGCGCGAGGATCCGGCTCATCTGGGTGCCGACGTTCACGACCGCCGTCGACCGGCCCTGGTACTCGACACCGGTCACCCGGCGGGCGCCGCGGTGCAGCGCGACGACCGTCCACCGGTCCGTGAACACCGGGGATCCGGAGGAGCCGCCCTGGGTGTCGGTGAAGTAGGCGAGGTTCTTGTCGTCGGCCTGGTAGACCAGGTTGTTGCGCAGCGCGACCCGCTTCGGCATGCCCTTGGGATGCTGGATGATGTTGACCGCCTGGGGCTCGTTGCCCCGGGTCTCGCAGGGTGCGGTCGCCACCCGCAGCACCATGCGCTCGGGCTGGGCAGCCGTCAGGCGGATGACGGCGTAGTCCAGTTCCTCGTCCCAGGCGACCAGCGCGGAGGCCGTGGCCTCCTCGGTCTCGGACTGGTCGGCGCCGTAGTCGAAGCGCGAGCGGGAGTTGCGCACCTGGTGCTGCAGGTCCTCCTCCGCGACCTGCTTGCGGCCGCCACCGATGCCGTTGCGGGCGTTCACCACATGGTGGTTGGTGACGAGCAGACCGGGGGCGATGAGCCAGCCCGTGCCCACGTGCGGGTAGGCGGGCTGGAGCTGCCGGCCCGACTCGTAGGGCGGTACGGTGACCCGCGCGACGGCGGCGCCCGCGACGAATCCCTCCTGCAGGAACTCGAACGGCACCATGTCGTCCCGGACGACGATCTCCTCCTTGAACTCCGCGGACAGGAACTCGGCCGGCAGTTCCGGCTCTCCGCCCGCGTCGCGCACCACATGGTCGAGGGCCCGCTGGAAGACCGCGACCGGGCCGCGGTCCGCGGCGAGCGCGATCGCGTTGCGCAGCCACATCTCCAGCGGCACCTCGCCCTCCATCAGGCGCTCGACCCGGTTCATGGTCCGCAGGTCGGACTGGGTCTGCGTGAAGGCGGTCGGCTGCGGCGGCAGGGCCGCGCGGAAGTGGTCCTTGACGCCCGCGAACAGGCGGCCGCGCAGCTCCCGGTCGGCGAGGCCCGCCTCCATCGCGGCGTTCTCCACCGCCAGCAGCTCCTCGGCGGTCAGATAGGGCTCCTCGCGCCAGGCGGCCTCGGCGTGGTCCGGCGGCGGGGTGATGCCCACCAGGGCCGTACCGCCGGGCTCGGGTCCGTAGCCGGGGATGCCGCCCCGCTCGCGCAGCCCCGAGCCGGCGTCGACGGCGGCGGCCACGCCGAGCAGCAGATCGCCGCTGCGGTCGCCCAGGGTCAGAGCCCGCCAGGCGAGGCTGTCCAGGGTGCCGTGCCGCCGCGCCTCCCGCAGCGTGTCCTCGATCCGGTCGCGCGACACCGGGTCGGCCTGCGGATCGGCGTACGCGTCGGCCAGGGGCTCCGCGTAGGGATCCGCGTACGGCGCCCGGCCCGGTACCGACGGCGCGGCGGGTCCGGCCGCCAGGGCGCCCGCCGCGGCCGAGTCCAGGATGCGGGCGAGAGGTTCGCGCAGCTGCGGCTCGCTCGTCATCGCCGTCTCGATCCAGCGGGCCAGCGCCGCCACCACGGCGTCGTCGTCGTCCGGCAGCCCCACCAGGCGCAGCGTGCGCGCCAGGGCCGGCGGGTCGACCCGGCAGGCCGACACGGCCGCGGCCCGGGCGAGCGCCGGCTGCCGGGCCAGGTCCTCGTCGTCCAGCCCGCGCAGTCGGCGGGCGAGTCGTTCGTCCGTCTCCGCCGAGTCGGTGTCCGCGACGGCGGCGAGCCGTGACCGTGCCACCAGGACGCCGATCGACTCGTAGGGCAGCCCGAGGCCGGCCGCCACGCTCTCGGCCTCCTGGAGGGAGCGGTCCGCCTCGGCGAAGTCGCCGACGTCCTGGGCGAGCCGCGCCGACAGCTGCAGCAGCTCCAGCCGGGTCTCCGCGCAGCCCGCCTCCTCCGCCCGGTCGACGGCCCGCTCGGCGGTCTGCCGGGCGTCCTCGACGCGTCCGGAGCGGGCCAGGGTCTCCACCAGCAGGGCGTGCAGCCTGCTGCACGGCGTCCACGGCTGGCGCTCGGCGAGCCGCCGGGCCGCCGCCTCCGGGTAGCCCTGGGTGAGCAGGTCCTCGACCTCGCGGGCGGCGATCCGCTCCCAGTCCTCCTGGTCGGCCTCGGCCATGATCCGGTCCGGCACGTGCCCACCGATCCGGCCGAGCAGGAACGCGGCCGAGCGGGGTGCCATGTCCCGGTCGGCGCCCGCCAGATGGGCCTCGACGCCGGCCAGCCAGCGTGCCTCCACCGTGCGCGGGTTCTCACCCAGCCGCAGCCGGTGGTAGATCTCCTCGGCGCGGTCCCGTACGGTGTCGCGGTCCGCGTAGTAGGCCACGGCCCTGGTGTCCACCGCCCGCATCAGGTCGGTGCGGGCCCCGTCGGACAGGCGCAGCATGATCGAGCGCAGGTCGGGCCGGTGCCGGATCGCCTGCGGCCCAGCCGACTCCATGAGGTCGAGCCGGGACACCAGCTGCCCGAAGAGCCGTCCCGCGGAGGCGGTCGACAGCTCCCCGAGCCCCGCCGGACCGGCGAGGACGTCACGCACGAGTCCGGGGGTGATGATCCGTAGCGCGAGACCGGCCTGGACGAGCGCGCGCACCGCCGGGTCGGCGATGTGCTTGAGGATCCGGTCGTACAGCGTGCCCTGGATCAGCATCTGGTCGACGCTGCTGTGCAGCCGCCGCCGGGAGGTGAGGCTGCGCAGCAGCTCGCCCAGCGAGTCGGACTCCCCGCCGAGGGACACCGCGGTGCGCGCGGCGAGCTTGAGGCTGAGCGGATGCCCCCCGACCTGGGCGTGCAGGCTCCGCGCCACCGTCTCGTCGTCGACGCCGCAGGACATCAGGAGGTCCACCGAGGCCTGCTCGTCGAGCTCCGAGAGCTCCATCGTGCGCGGGTTGAGGACCCGCGCCGGGTGGTCGATCGGGGCCCGCCCGGCGACCACCCAGCGCAGCCGCGGGTACTCGGCACGCAGCGCCGTCCACACGGCCCACATGCGGGAGATGATCGGTGAACCCCGGTACTGGGCCTCCTCGAAGGAGTCGAGCGCGATCACCAGCGGCGGCTCCATCTCGCCCGGCGGGGTGGCGACCGCCTCGGCGACCAGCGCCGCGAGCTCGCGGGCGAGGTCCTGTTCGCGCGCGCTGGCCTGGGCGTGGAACCCGGCGGAGTAGTCACGGCCGATGGTGGCGCGGGTGGCGGAGAGCCGGGAAAGGTCGTCGATCTCCCGCAGTTCGCCGCGCTGCTCGTCGGCGGTCTCCCCGCAGCGGTCGGCGAGGGCGTCGAAGGCCTCGCGGTGCTCGGGGTACTGGATGCCGAGCTGCCGGGCCGACTCGGCGATCACCGTGGTCGGTTCGTGGATGGAGAGCGTCGGACGCTCGAAGTCGATGTAGGCGAAGGGGAATCCGTCCGGGGCCGCCTCGCGCAGGCTGTCGAGCAGGAAGCGGGCGATCAGGGTGCTCTTGCCGATCCCGCCGATGCCGTGCAGCAGCACCGGCGGCTCGGCCGGCTCGCTCGGCAGCGCCAGGTAGGAGCGGAGCGCGTCGAGTTCGCGCAGCCGCCCGTGGAACGTGTCCCGGACGAGCAGCCGCAGTGGCTGGAGCAGCCGGGCCCGCTCCAGGCGCCGCTGGATGTCGCCGACGGCCGGCAGGAGCCCGGCCGTGCCCGGCACCTGCTCCAGCCACAGCACCGCCTGGAGGAGGTCGGACAGCTCCTCCACGTCGGCGTTGGCGAGGTCGGCCGGACCGACCGGGACGCCGGACAGCAGGGCGAGCCCGGCGCGCGCCACCCCGGGGCCCTCGGGGAGGCCCTCCGCGTTGGCCGCGAGGGCGGCCCGGGCGGCCTCCGGGCTCCCGAGCCCCTTCAGGGCCGTCGCGCGCACCTCGGGGGCCAGCACCCAGCGCACCGAGCGCTGCGGGCCGGCCAGCGCCGTGCAGTCCTCGACCAGCTCCAGGACCGCCTTGCCGCTCGGCTCCCGCTCGCCGGGCAGACGGAGCCGCGCCGGGTCGAAGGCGTCGAGCAGGCAGGCCGCCTCCCGGTAGGCGCGACGGAGCTCGGGCATCACCGGCACGACCGGGGGTGCGGGGGAGCGCAGGGCACGGAGCCGGTCGCCGAAGTCCTCGCCGGGCGCCAGGCCCTGGTAGAGCCGTACGGTCTCCTCGACCGCCGTGCACACCCGGCGCATGTGGCTGTCGGCCGGATCGGCGGCCTCCACGGCCCGCAGCACCTCGGTGACGGTCGTCTCCACGAGACCGGGCGGCGGCGGACCCGCCGGGCCCGCGGTCCTCGTGGCGGCTTCGGCGAAGAACCGGACGAAGAAGTCCCGCAGTTCGTCGGGCCCGGCCGGGCGCGCCGTGTCCCGGCACTCGCTCTTCCTTATGTCGTACGGGAGCTGGTGCATCGCCGTGGAATAGCCGAGCAGCACGAGCCGCGGCACCGTCTCCTCGCGCACCGGCGTGTGCTCGTAGATCGCGAGGGCGAGCTTGCCGATGCAGTCCCACACGTCGGAGTTCGGGTCGAGCGCGTCGCACTCGTCGAGCACCAGCCAGAACCGGTCCTCGGCGGCCGTGGCCCGGGCGACGATCCGGTGCACCGCGTCGTCGAGCGAGGGCAGTGGATCGTTCAACTGTGTCGGGTTCAAGGGGAACCCGTCGGTCTCCGGGCCCGACACGAACTCGGCCAGCCGCCCCACCAGACGCGCCGCCGTCGAGGTCCGCGACAGCGTCACCCGGACCGGGCGGAAGCCGGTGTGCTGCCCCAGATGCCGGATCAGGCGATAGGTGTACGAGCGCCCGCTGTCCGGCTCCCCGTCCACCACCAGGACCGAGAGCTCCGCATCGGTCACGAACCGGCGCAGGGTCTCCCGCAGCTCCGCCCGGTCGATGAACACCTCGGTGCCGTGCCGCAGCACCACCGCCTCGAACGGGTCGAGCGCCGCCTGCCGCGCCTGCTCGTCCTCACGCAGCCGGCCCAGCAGCGCCCGTACCTCCATGCCCCGCCCGACCGCGTCGGCCGCGTCGAGGCGGTCCAGAGCGTCCAGGCGGGCCAGGGCGTCGAGCAGGCGCCGCTGGTGGGCGATGTCCTTGCGGGCCGCCCCCACGATCAGCCGCGCGTTCGCTTCCCGGTCCGGGGTGAGCGGCAGATCCGTCACGAAGTCCGTGGTCAGGGCAGTGCGGAGCAGCCGTGTCCGGGGATCGGGGTCGTCCAGGAGATGGTCCCGCACCCAGCTGGTGACGAGGCCCCACTCCGTTTCGGTGAGAGGCATGACGCACCTGCCCCGTCGTCCCTGCGCCGTTGGGGACGACTACTGTGCTGTCATCGTCCCGCCGGGCGGCGGCCGCCGCAATCGCTGACCGCGCGACCCCGGCGGCCGGGCCGCGGCCGCCTCCGGTCACGGGGTCATCATGATGTCGTCGAACGACTCCAGGCGCCGCCAGCGCTCCTCCGGGGCGCGCGTCGGAGGCATCAGGTCCACGTCCGGCAGCGGCCCGAACTCGAGCTCGGTGATCTCCGCGACGTCCGAGACCGGCACCTGGTACGTACGGAACGGGCCCAGCGGCGGCGGCGCGCCCGGCGTCGCCCCGGCGAACGCGCGGTCCGCGTCCCGGCTCAGGTCCGGGCTCTGGTCGAGCACGTACGCCGTCGCCGCCAGCGCCCCGTCCTGCATGAACGCGGCCACCTTCCAGAAGCGCAGCGGCACCTGGATCCCCCGGTACGGCGGGTCGGAGTCCTGCAGCACCGGCCCCGTGAACACCGTCAGCTTGCGGTCGTACTCGGCCGCGTGGTCCAGCAGGTAGTTCTCCAGGCCCTGCCACAACTGCTTGCCCTGGTTGAACACGTCCGCCTGCGGAGCCGCGTTGGTGAAGTGGAAGGTGTCGGTGTTCGCCTGGCCCGCGACGGCCGCCGCGCCCCACACCGGGTCGAGCCGGCGGACCAGATGGCCGCGGTCCAGGCTGTTGTTCCGGTAGACGTCGTCGCCGGTCTGGTGCTCGCGGGGCAGCCGCGGGTCGAACAGCCACACGTCGTCGCGCGGTACGTCCTCCAGCAGCTCCCGCCCCTCGATGCACACGGCGGTCGACGCGGCGAGGCGCCGGTCGGGCCGGAAGACGACGGTGAAGTGGGTGTAGGGCAGGATCACCGTCTTCACGGAGGGGCGGGCCGGAAGGGCCAGGGGCACCACCGGGCCGAGGAAGTTCTCGTCGTAGCCGGTGCGGTCGGCGAACTGGTCGTGCCGGGAGTCGCTTGGGTTCATACGATGTAAGTACCGCGCGGGGGAGGGCTGCCCACGGCACCGGACCCGTAGGCCACTCGAACAGACGCCCCCGGTGCCCCCTCCACCCGTCCAAGGAGGCACCCCATGCCCACCGGACTCTCTCTGCACGTCGGGCTGAACCGCGTCGACCCCGACCGCTACGGCGGCTGGGACGGCACCCTCGTGGCCTGCGAGAACGACGCCCGCGACATGGCGCGGCTGGCCCGCGCCGCCGGCTTCGCGGACACCGTCCTGCTCACCCAGGAGGGCACCGTCGACCGGATCACCGCCGCACTGCGCGACGCGGCCGAACGGCTCGCCGCCGGCGACATCCTGCTCTTCACCTATTCGGGCCACGGCGGCCAGGTCCCGGACGTCACGGGACCCGACGACGAACCCGACCGGCGCGACGAGACCCTCGTGTTCTACGACCGCCAGTTCCTCGACGACGAGGTCCACCAGGAGTTCCTGCGCTTCGACGCCGGCGTACGCATCGTCACCCTCTTCGACTGCTGCCACAGCGGCAGCAGCATCGAGCTGCCGGGCGCCGCCGCCGTCACCGGACGGTTCGTCCCCGAACCCCGGCAGTTGGAGCTGTACGAACGCGACCGGGACTTCTACGACGACCTCCAGCGCTCGCTCGCCAAGGCCGCGAGCGCGTCCGGCAACGGGAACGGACCACCCGTGATCCTCGTCTCCGCGTGCCAGGACAACCAGGTCGCCGCCGACGGCGACGTCAACGGCGCCTTCACCGAGGCACTGCTCGCCGTCTGGAGCGACGGCGGCTTCCACGGCGACTACCGCACCTTCCACCGGGCGATCCAGCGCAGACTGCCGCCCAGCCAGAGCCCCAACCTCTACACCACCGGATCCCCGACGGAGGCCTTCCTGGCACAGCGCCCGTTCACCGTGTGAGCCCGGCCCGATCCGGGACTCCCTAGGGACGGAGGGCGGTGGCGAGCTGCGCCCGTGAGCGGACGTCGAGCTTCTGGTAGATGCGGGTCAGCCGCGCCTCGACCGTCTTCACGCTCAGGTACAGCTTCGCCGCCGCCTCCTGGTTGCTGGCGCCCTGCCCCACCAGACGGGCCAGGCGCAGCTCCGCCTCCGTCAGCGTGGACAGCGCCGGCACCGCCTCCTCGCCCACCGGGCCCTCGGCCGCCGGACCCGCCGGGGCCTCACTCGTCAGCGCCAGCCACGGCGCCGCGCCGACCCGCTCGAACACCGCGGCCGCCGCCTGCAGCGCGGCCTGCGCCGCCGAACGCCGCCGCCGGCGCCGCTCCACCCGGGCCAGCGCCATCAGCGCCCGGCCCTGCTCCAGCGGCAGTTCGGCGTCCGCGAAGCGGGCCGCCGTGCCCGCGAGCAGCTCCGCCGCCTCGTCCGTCCGGCCCTCCGCCGCGAGGCACAGCGCGTACGCCCGGTCGCAGCCCAGCAGGACCGTGGTCCGGCCCAGCCGCTCGCCCACCGGCCGCACCGCCGCCACGACCGCCAGGGCCTCCTCGACCTCGTCGTGCGCGAGCAGCGCCTCCGCCAGCTCCTCGTGCCAGCGCAGCATCGACGGATCCACCGTCGACTGCGCCCGCTCGTTCGCCTCGACGCGGCGCAGCGTCTCCAGGGCCGCGGCGACGTCCCCGTTGACCAACTGGACCCGGCCGAGCGCGTACAGGCTGCGCGACAGGAAGACCCGGTCACCCTCCTCCTCCGAGGCCTGCACACTCCGCCGCGCATAACTGGCCGCCCGGGCGAAACTGCCACCGGCCGTCTCCGCCAGCGCCAGCGCGTACCAGGCGGGACCGGGGGACAACCCCGCCTCCAGGGTCAGTGCCAGCGACTGCCCGGCGTGCGCGAGGGCCGCGGGGCACGGGCCGATCCGCGACTCGATCTCCGCGAGCGTGCTCAGCAGCTCGATCGCGTCCTCCACCGAACCGCGCCGCTGCACCAGCGGCAGCAGGGCGTTCAGCTGCGTCCGCGCGTCCACGAGCCGTCCGTCGAACAGAGCGTGACGGATCGTCAGGATCTGGGCGGCGTTACGGATCCCGGCCGGCCGCTCGGCCGTCTCCAGGGCCCGCGCCTGTGCGAGTACCGCCTCCGCGTCGGGCGAACCGAGCGCCCGCTCCATCCGTGCCTGTACGGTCAGGGCCTGCGCCGCCGTCCGCGGATCGCCCATCGAGGCCGCCAGCGCCGCCGACTCCATCGCGGCCGCCCGAGAGCGCGCCGGATCGCCGTCCGCCAGCACGTACTTGACGGCCAGCCTGAGCTGCACCGCCGCCCGCAGCGGCGTGTTCCCCTCGGAGTCCTCCATCGCGTGCACGTACATCTCGCCGAGCCCGGTGAGCCCCTGCCCCGCGGTGTCCAGCACGGCGAGCCGCGCCCGTACGCGGTCGGACGGCGCCGCGTCCCGGGCCAGTAGATCGGTCGCGGCCCGCATCGCCAGATCGGCGCGCGCCGCCCGGGCGGCCTCCTCGGCCGCGTCCACCAGACGGGCGATCCGCCGCTGCCCGTGCGAGCCCGGCGTCGATTCGGCCGCGAGCAGGGCCAGTTCGGCCGCGAGCGCGCTGTTGCCGCGCCGCCGCGCGAGGTCCGCCGCCTCGGCGACCTCGGCGGCCAGCTCCTCCCGCGGCGCGTCGGTCGCCAGCGCCCGGTGCCGGACGGCCTCCACCTGGTCGTCCACCACGCGTGCCAGGGCCGCGTGCCCCGCGCTGCGTTCGGCCCAGCAGGCGTCGTGCACCAGTGTCGACGGCAGCAGCCCGGCGGTGAAGGCGACCGTGCCGTCCTCGGCGAGCGACACCAGACCGGCCCGCTCCGCCGCGGCCAGGTCCGCCTCCGCGTTCGGGCGTCCGGCCCGGCGCACCAGGGCGGCGGTCGGCCGCAGCGCCAGTGCCGCCAGGAGCAGCGTCTCGCGCACGTCCGGCGGCGCGGCCCCGAGCAGCTGCCGCGCCAGGTCCCGGGCCCGCCCGGACAGGGTCAGCGCCTCCGCGTGGTGCACCGGGGTCCGGGCGTCGGCCAGCGAGCGGCCGACGGCGAGCGCGAGCCGCGGATTGCCGCCGCTCGCCTTGTGGATGCGGCCGGCCATCCGGGACGGCAGCCGGTGGTGGATGAGGACTTCGGCGATCTCGTCGGCGTGCAGCGGCGGCACCAGCAGCACGTCCGCCTCCGACGGCACCCACAGCCGGGTGTCGTGCGGGTCCCCGGTCCCGTACGCCGCGTAGGCCTCGGGCGTCTCGACGGAGATCACCCGCAGCGAGGCAGGTGCGAGGTGCAGGGCGAACCGCAGCAGGTCGGCGCTGTCGGGGTCGATGTGCTGCACCCCGTCGACGACGAGCAGCGCGGTACCGCGGGCGGTCAGCGCCCGCAGGATCCCGGCGATCCCGAGCCGCAGCGCGATCGGGTCCCACCCCGCGTCCTGCGGCGGAGCCTCCCGGCAGAGCATCGCCACGGCGGCCCGCTGCGGGCCTGGCAGCCCGTCGAACACGCCCGAGGCCATGACGCCGAGGCCGAGCCCGGGCGCCTGGCCGTGGGCGCACTCGGAGGTGTGACCGGCGCCGGCGGCCGTGCGCTGGACGGGCAGGGAGGCGGTGAGCGCGTCGCCGTCGAGGGCGCCGGGAGCGGCCCCCCGGGGATTGTGGAGGCCGGGGCCGTACGACGGTCCGGAGGCCGGAGGACCGTCCTGGCCGGGGGGACCGACGTCGGCGGGCCGGGGGGCCGAGGTGCCCGGAGCGTACGAGGGGTGGGAGGCGGCGTCCGTCGAGGGGCGGTCGGTCGCGGCGCCCTCGTCCGGGGCCGCGCCCGGTCCGGGGACGGCCGGCCAGCTGATGGTGGCGGCGACGGAGGCGACCAGGGCCGCGGCGGCCGCGCCGGGTATGTCGCGGTCGGCGGGGAGGGTGGCGAGCCAGAGCACGGTCTCGCCCCGCGCCTCGGCGCGGGCCGCGGCCGCGAGGGCGACCTCGGTCTTGCCGACTCCGGCGGGGCCGGTGAGCAGGGCGCGCCCGCGCGCCTGCAGGACGCGTTCGAGGCGGGCGAGGAGTTCCTCCCGGCCCACTGGCGCAGGCCGCAGCGGCGCTGTCGTCATGTGTCCCCCTCCCGCGCTCGGGGCCCGGCCCATGAGCCCCGTTGCGCAGAGAATACGGAGCTGATCGCCCCAGTCCAGGCCTTGTGTCCGGCATACGGACAGCACGCGCCGGTGAACCGTGCGTGTCCGCGGGGTGGCCGGCACACGGAAGCGCCCGTGGTGTAGACCACGGGCGCTTCGCTGACCAGCAATGATGCCGGTGTGGGGGGTGGTTCGAGTGCGATTCGAAAGTGAATCAGCAGTCGGTCAGAAGGTCAGGCTCCACGAGTCGATGTAGCCGGTGTCACCCGAGGCCACATCGCGGACCTGGAGCTTCCAGGTGCCGTTGGCGAGCTCGCTCGACGCGTCCACCGTGTAGGTGGCGAGGACGTTGTCGGCGCTGTCGGACGAGGAGGAGGCCTTCAGGTTGCGCACGGTGCCGTCGGGGGCGATCAGGTCGATGACCAGGTCCCCGCGCCAGGTGTGCTTGATGTCCACGCCGACCTTGAGGGTGGCGGGGGCGTTGCCGGCGAGGCCGGTGACGGCGATCGAGGAGCTCACGGTGGTGTTGTCCGCGATGGTCACATCGGTCGCGTTCGTGAAGACGTTGCCGGCCGGCGGGGTCGTGTCGGTGACCGCGTTCACCGTCTTGGCGGTGTCCGCGATGCCGGTGCCGCAGCCGCCGGTGCAGGTGCCGGGCAGCGGGCGGGCGTTCGTCTTGATCGCCGACTCGATGTCGGCCGGGGTCAGGGTCGACTTGGCCGACTTCAGCAGCGCGGCGAGACCGGCGATGTGCGGGGCCGCCATCGAGGTGCCCTGGTAGGGCTTGTAGGTCTCGGTCGACTGGACGGTGGTGCCGGAGTTCAGCGTGGAGTAGATGCCGTTCTCGGGCGTGGTCACGGTACCGGGGGTGTCGGTCGAGCGACGGGTCTCGCCGCCGGGAGCCGCGACATCCACGATGGTGCCGTAGTTGGAGTAGTACGACCGGTTGCCCTCGCGGCTGGTCGACGCCACGGTGATGACGTTCGAGCAGTTCGCGGGCGTGAAGCCGGACGCGTTGGCGTTGCTGTTGCCCGCGGCGACGACGACGGTGGTACCGCGCGAGACGGCGCCGTTGATCGCGGTCTGGTAGACGCTCGGGCAGGTGGCGCTGGCGCCGCCCAGGCTCATGTTGATGACCTTGGCCGGGGTCGGGTTGACCGGGACGCCCGGCACGGTGCCGCCGGAGGCCCAGGTGATCGCGTCGGCGATGTCGGCGGACGAGCCGCCGCACTTGCCGAGCACGCGCACGGGCTGGATCTTCGCGTTGTACGCGATGCCCGCGATGCCCTTGGTGTTGTTCGTGGTGGCGGCGATGGTGCCGGCCACGTGGGTGCCGTGCCAGGAGGAGTTCGAGGCCTTGGAACCGGTGCCGCACTCGCCGTCGGTGGCGTTCCAGTCGCCCTCGTCCTTGGCGTCCGCGTCACGGCCGTTGCCGTCGCGGGCGTCGGCGGAGGTGGAGATGAAGTCGTAGCCGGAGACGACGTTGGCCGCCACGTCCGAGTGGGCGGCGTAGCCGGTGTCGATGACGGCGACGGTGACGCCGGAGCCGGTCGTCTTGTCCCAGGCGGCGGGGACGTTCATGCCGCCGGTGGGCTCGAAGAGGTCCCACTGCTTGGCGTAGTCGGTGTCGTTCGGGGTCACGGCCATCGCGTAGGCGCGGATGTCGGGCTCGACCGAGGCGACCTGCGGGTCGGCCTTGAAGGCGGCCATGACCTCGGCGACGTCCTGCTTGTCCGCGGAGCCGCCCAGGTTCACCAGCGCGGCACCGCCGGCCAGGCGGCGCTCGAAGGAGAGCTTCTCGCCGGTCTTCACGGCCTTGTCGGCCGCGTCGCTCTTCGCGGCGGCGTTGGAGCCGGCCTCGGCGGACGAGGACTTGTAGGTGACGATGACCTTCTCGACCGGAGCGCTGGGAAGCGCGGTCATCGCCTGCGAAGCCGGGGCCGGCTTCGGGGAGGGTGCGGCCGGGACGGCGGCGAACGCCCCGGAGGTGGTGGCAGCGGCACCGAGGATCGCGGCGCTCGCGACCAGCACGGATATGACTCTCCGCCTGGAACCGTTCAAGGTGGGCCCTTTCGACTACGACGTAGGTGGAGCAGTGGCGGCGGCGCGGGAACCGTCGGGGCGAAGTGGGGTCGCGATCCGTCGTTCCCTGGGCGTGGGGGCCCGTGCGCCGCCACCGGCGCGACGGCCGGGGTCAAGGCCGCCACCGACGGACATCCCCATTCCTTCTCATGCACCTGACAGGAGGTGGCGGGGATCGATCTGCCGGTGCGGCAGACAGTAGGGAACGCCGAAGTGAACTCGATACGGGGAAAACCCTTGTCACCCCTCGGGGGAGGGAGGGGGAGGGGTGGGGAGGGGTGCACCGGGGTCGGGGCAGGGGTGGCGAGGGTCGGCCCTCGGCGGGGGCCTCCGGACTGCCGCCTGACCGTGCGGGGGCGGGAAGAAGGGCCCGGTCAGCCCAGTTCGAGGGTCGTCACGCCGAAGACGCGCTGCTGCGCGACGGGACGGATCGGTCCCGTGTACATGCGGGCCGTCTCGAAGGTGGCCTCCAGCCCGCGGGCCTCGGCGAGCCGGGCGGCGGCCGGGTTGGCCCCGGGCATGTCGACGGCGATACGCGGGGCGCCGAAGGCGCGGGCCTCGGCGGCGAGGGCGTCGAGGAGGGCGGCCGCGTCGGCGGGGTCGTCGGCGAAGAGAGGGCCGATGCGGGCCTCCGACTCCGCCGGGCGGACGACCCCGTAGCCGGTCAGGCGTCCGTCCACGACACGGACCACGGCACGGTGGCCCGGGGTGGTGAGCCAGGAGGTCAGGAACCGCGGCCGGTCGGCCGGATGGCAGGCGTTGTCGTAGGCGGCGAGGACGGCCGGATCCACTCGTTCCGCCGGCACCACCCCGGTCACCGGCCGGTCGGGAAGCGGGACTTCACCGACATAGCGGGCGGAACGGTACGCGAGTGCGAAACCCGACCGACGGTAGTTGTCCTGCTGGTCCGGCACCCCGTCGAGCCCGACCGTCCGCCCGCCGGCGTGGGCGAGCGCGGCCCGCCAGGTGGCGAGCCCGTGCCCGAGGCCGCGGAGGTCGGGGCGCACGAGATAGAACCCCAGGAAGGCGTACGTGTCACTGTAGTTGACGACCGAGATCGCGGAGACCGGCTCGCCGTCGATCCGCCCCAGGAAGAACCCCTCGGGGTCCTGCGCGAAGAACGCCACCGCGTCGGCCGCCCCCGGGTTCCAGCCCTCCGCGGCGGCCCACTCGCGTACGAGCGCCCAGTCCTGGAGAGAGGCGGGAGAGACCTGGAGGGGCATGGGGATCCCTTCGTCGGAGGCGCGGGGGAGGTCCTGGCCGAGCGAGCATAGTGCGGCCGGCGCACCCCTCCGTCACCGTCCGTCGCATTCCGGCCTCCTTCACCCGGGAGGGGAAGTCACCTTCCGGCCGTGGGGTCGCGGGGCGGGTCGCGGGGTCGTCGAGGCCGGTGCCGGTGCCGTGCGGGTGCCTGATGTCGGTGAGGGTGCCGGTCAGGGTGCGGGCGTCGGGCGCGGGTGTCGGGGCTGTGGGCGTCTGAGGCCGGTCTCCCGGCCATGGGCTTCTCCGGGCGTGCGCCTCCCCGGCTGCGCACTCACCCTCGCCCGGGATGCGCCCCGCCCCGGATGACTTCCGCCCCTGCTCCGTCGAGCCCGGCCCGGCCCGGCTTGGCCCCGCCCCGCCCCAACCCACCCCACCCCGCCCGGCCCCGCCCGGCACGTACGGCCGCCCGGGGTGCTTTCCGGGCCCCGAGCTGCGGTAATCGGTGAGGAGTTCCTTCCCGGACGGTCGGGAGGAGGTGATCAAAGCCGCAGGCCAGAGCACTCACTTGTAGAAGCCTACAAAGAGCGAGTTTCAGCCTGCGGGCGCTTTCATGTCTTCCGCTCCTAGCTCACTCCGCCCGGTCGGAGGTGTACTCCTCGCACAGGTTGCAACGGGACGAAGCAAGCTGCAACAACGCGGAAACAGTGCGGGACGGAGGGAGGAGGGCATGGCTGAGACGCTACGCGTTCGCCCGGTCGGGAACGCACGGCCGCGGCGCACCGCCGCGGCCCATGTCGACACCCTCCTGCCCCACGCCCGTGCCCGCGTCCCCATGAAGACACCGGTCGCCGGGCCCGTCCCCGACGCTCAGGTGCCCACCCCGGCGGGCGTCAGCCACGCCGGCACCCCCCTTCGTGCCCCCGGCCCCCGGCCGCGAGGGGCGACAACGACACCGCCCATCTGACCCACTCCACCCGGTCACTCCGGAAAGCGTCGTCGCGGGCCGGCCCCGCAGATCCCCAGCCAGTGCCGCCGCCGGTACTTGCGCCGCCCCACTCCATCCCCACCCTCTCCAAAAGGAGTCCCCGTGACTACGCACACCCAGGAAGTCAGCGTCGAAGAGTCCGAGCGCGCCTGGATGGAAAGGGCGATCCAGCTGGCCACCGACAGCGTCGCGAACGGCGGCGGCCCCTTCGGTGCCCTGATCGCCAAGGACGGTGAGATCGTCGCGCTCGGCAACAACAAGGTCACCACGAACCTGGACCCGACGGCGCACGCCGAGGTCAGCGCCATCCGCGCGGCCTGCCAGGAGCTGAACACCTTCTCGCTCGAAGGCTGCGTCCTGGTCACCTCGTGCGAGCCGTGTCCGATGTGTCTGTCCTCGGCGCTCTGGGCGCGGGTGGACCGTGTCATCTTCGCGGCCGACCGTGACGACGCCGCGGTGGCCGGCTTCGACGACCGTCGCTTCTACGACCTGTTCGACAAGAAGGACTCGTCGCTGTGGCCGATGCCGGTCGAGCGCGTGGAGCTGCCGAACCGCACGGCCCCGTTCGACGCGTGGCTGGCCAAGTCGGACCGCATCGACTACTGACGCGAGGCGATCGGGTGGAGATACGCGGAAGCCGCGGCCGGTGTCGGCCGCGGCTTCCGCGTTTTCGCGGGGTCGTTCGTGAGGTCGTTCGCGTGCTGGTTCGCGAGGTCGGCGGAGTTCCCGCGCCTCGTGCGGTCGGGGGAGTGCCGCGTTCTGTGAGGCCGGCCGGGGCTCAGCGGGCGGGCTCGGGCAGCGGGCCCGGGACGCCCAGGCCGTCCGGGACGCCCAGGCCGTCCCGTACGGGCACGGATTCCGGCACGAGGGGCGGAGCGTCGGGCGCGGCGAGGGGCAGGGGGTCGGGCGCGGCGAGGGGCAGGGAGCCGGGTGCGAGGGGCAGGGAGCCGGTGGCGGGAGCCGGGATCTCCTTGACCAGGACCTCCGCCACCACTACCTCCGCCACCACGGCCTCCGTCGCCGCAGCCGTCCCGAGCCCCTCGTCGGACGCCGCACCCCCGGCGGCCGGCTCCGTCCCCAGCCCGGTCGTCAGCAGCACCACCCCGCGCGCCGCGACCAGCGACGCTCCGGCGGCGACCGCCCAGCCCCAGGCACCGGCCCGGAAGGTCTCGCCGAGGAGGGCCACGCCGATGACCGCGGCCGCGGCCGGGTTCGCGAGGTTGACCACCGCGAGCGGCGCGGCGAGGCCGCCCCGGTAGGCGGCCTGGGAGAGCAGCAGTCCGCCCACCGCGAAGGCGGCGATGAGGACGGCCAGCACGGCCGTCTGCCACCAGCCCGAAGGCCCGCCGGGCAGGTCGCGGGCGAGCGCCGCGGTCAGGGTCTGGGTCAGCGCCGATCCGACCCCGGAGGCCACGCCGGAGGCGGTCGCGTGGCCGAGGCCCTGACCGCGGGCTCCCGTCCCCATCCGGGCCCGGGACCGGTGGGCGAGCAGCCCGATGAGGAACAGCGTCACGGCCGTCACGACGAGGGCCTCGCGCAGGTTCAGCGCCTCGTCGGGCTCGACGGGGCCGGTGACCGCGACGAGTCCGACCAGGCCCGCCAGGGTCCACAGCGCCCCGCGCCACTCGGCCCGGGTGACCCGTCGCCGTGCCCCGTACGCGCCGATCGGCAGGGCGGCGACCAGGGTCAGCGCGCCGAGCGGCTGGACGAGGGTGAGCGGCCCGTAGTGCAGGGCGGCGACGTGGGCGAGCGCGCCGGCGGCGTTGAGGCCGACCGCCCACCACCACTGCGGGCGGCCGAGCAGGCGGCGCAGGGCGCCCCGTCCGCCCGTGGAGGCGGACGCGAGCCGCGACTGGGCGACGGCGGCGAGGGCGTACCCGGCGGCGGACACGAGGGAGAGGAGGACCGCGACGACGGTCCCGGCGGCGGCGTTCATCGCAGGGCTCCGGCGGTCGAGGCGGTCGAGGCGGCGGTGGCCGGGGTGAGCGGCACGAGCGGCCTGGCGGGGTCGGGGTCGCCGTCGTGGCGGCGGTGCTGCGGCGCCGGTACGGCGAGGAGGGCGAGCGCGAGGAGGACGGCGGCGGCCAGGGCGTCGAACCAGTAGTGGTTGGCGGTGCCGACGATGACCAGCAGGGTGAGCAGCGGGTGCAGCAGCCACAGCAGGCGCCAGCGGGACCGGGTCGCCATGATCAGGCCGATGGCGACCATCAGGGCCCAGCCGAAGTGGAGCGAGGGCATCGCCGCGAACTGGTTCGCCATCGAGTCCGTCTCGGGCGTCGCGCCGTAGACGGAGGGGCCGTAGACCCGGGCGGTGTCGACCAGGCCGGAGGCGGCCAGCATCCGGGGCGGCGCGAGCGGCATCAGCAGGTGCAGCGCCAGCGCGGCGGCGGTGAGGAGGGCGAGGACCCGGCGCGACCAGACGTAGTGGTCGGGGCGGCGCCAGTAGAGCCAGGCGAGGAAGGCGATCGTGGCGGGGAAGTGCACGGCCGCGTAGTACGTGTTCGCGGCGCGTATCAGACCCTCGCCGTGCAGCAGCAGCGCCTGGACCGTCCCCTCGCCGGGCAGGTGCACGGCGCGCTCGGCGTCCCACACGCGGTCGGCGTTGTGGAAGGCGCGGGTCTCGTGACCGTTGGCGAAGAGCCGGCCGAACTTGTAGACGAGGAAGAGGGCGGTGACCAGCAGCAGCTCGCGGAGGAGCGGCGGCCTGGGGGTAGCCGTCGCCCCCGGTCCTGCAGGACGAGTGCTTCGTATCCCGCGTATCCCGGCAGCCATGGCTCGGCCCCTTTTTCCGTCAATTCGGACAGCAAACGGATGAACTGTAGATGCCTATTCATCGAGACGCAAGCGTCTCGATACGTTTGCGTCTCGATTGTGCGCCCCCTACTCTCGTATGTGCAGACACAGGTCCGGTGGGGTACGGGCTGTCCGGGAGGAAAAGATGTCCACGCAGGCCGCTACCGCCGCCGCCCGACGCAGCAAGCTGACCCCCGAGCGGGAGGCCGAGCTCTTCGAGGCGGTCATCTGTCTGCTGCGCGAGGGCGGCTACGACTCCGTCACCATGGAGGGCGTCGCCGCCCGCACGAAGTGCGGCAAGGCGACCCTCTACCGCCAGTGGGGGACCAAGCCCCGGCTCGTCACCGCCGCCCTCGACCGGAGCCGCTGCGCCGTCTTCACCGGCATCGACACCGGCTCCCTCGTCGGCGACCTGCGCGAGGCCGCCCGCATCGCCGCCTCCCACCGCGAGCGTGACGCCGAGCTCATGGAGGCGGTCAGCCAGGCGTACATCCAGCACCCCGACCTGCGCGCCGCGCTGCGCGAGACCGTCATCGAACCGGAGGTCGCCGCGCTGGACGCGATGCTGCGACGCGCCGTCGAACGCGGCGAGATCGCCGCCGACAACCCGGCGATCGGCTTCGTCGCCCCCTGCTTCATGGGCATGCTGCGCATCGAGCGCCTCTTCGAGGAGCGCTTCGCCGACGCCTCGGCCATGCGGACCTTCGTGGACGCGGTGCTCCTCCCGGCGCTGCGCGCGGAACCGAGGGCGCCCGAGGCGCCGGAGGCGTGACGGACCCGGCGGCCCGGTGCCCCGAGACGCGGCGGACGTCCCCTGGGCGCCCCTTCGGATCCCCGACGGCCCCGAAGTGTGAAGCCCGGACGCATCCGGCACCCTGAAGCCATGCCCCAGAGCTCACGTCCCCAGGTCCGTACGCGACGCGTCTACGAGCCGCCCGAGCCCGACGACGGCCTCCGCGTCCTGGTCGACCGGCTGTGGCCGCGCGGCATCTCCAAGGCCGACGCGCACGTCGACGTATGGCCCAAGGACCTGACCCCCTCCACCGAGCTGCGCCGCTGGTACCACGGCGACGAGGGGGAGTTCGAGGAGTTCCGGCGCCGGTACGGGAAGGAGCTCGACGAGCCCGCCGCCGCCGAGGCCCTCGACGATCTGCGCACCCGTGCCGCCGAGGGCCCCGTCACCCTCCTCACGGCCGCCAAGGACCCCTCGCGCAGTCACACGGCGGTCCTGACGGAGGCGCTGGAGACGAAAGCGCCGTAAGGGAGCGGGCGAGCCCTCCCGGGCGCTGCTTTCCCGCCACCTCGGCGCGCGCCCCTGTTCACCCGGACCGGGCCCCGTCACCATGTCCGCATCGGACCGCACCGCATCGCCCCGTGCCCCTGGCACCGCATCGCCACGTGCCCCTGGCACCGCATCGCACCCGGCAACCCTGAGGAGGCGCCGCGTGGACCCGGCCCAGCGGAATCGTCACGCCCGGCTCGACGACCTCCAGCGCGACCCCTACGCCCTCTACGCCCGGGCACGCGCCACCGCCGGGCTGACCTTCGTCCCCGACCTCGACGCGTGGCTGGTCTCCCGCGACGCCGACATCCGCGAAGTGCTGCTCCGACCACAGGACTTCTCCTCCGCGCAGGCCCTGCGCCCCGACGTCCTGCCCTCGCCCGCGGCCCTCGCCGTCCTCGGCGCCGGCTTCGCGCCCCGGCCCACCGTCGTGTCCACCGACGGCGCCGCACACCGCCGCCACCGGGCGCCGCTCAACAGCGGCCTGTCCGCCGCCCGGATCGCCGCGCTCGCCCCGTACGTCACCGAGCAGGCCGACGCGCTCGCCGAGGCCTTCGCGGACACCGTCGCGGAGCAGGGCCGGGCGGACCTGATGACCCACTACGCCCGCCGCCTCCCCGGCACGGTGATCGGCCGGCTGCTGGGCCTGGACCCGGCGGACGTGCCGGCCGCCGTCCACGGCTCGTACAGCGCCGAACGGCTGCTCTTCCGGCCCCTCCCCGAGGAGGAGCAGGTCGCCGCCGCCGAGGACGTCCTCGCCCTCCAGCGGCTCCTCGACCGGTACGCCCGCGACCGTCGGGCCAGGCCCCGTGACGACCTGGCCGGCACCCTGGTCGGAGCACTCGCCCCCGACGCGGGACTCGGGCCGGGACCCCGTGAACTCACCGACGACCAGCGCTGTGAACTGGTCTCCAACCTCCAGAACCTGCTCATCGCCGGGCACCTCACCACCACCGCCCTCATCGGCACGACGGTGCTCCACCTGATGCGCCACCGCGAGCAGTGGGAGCTGTTGTGCGAGCGGCCGGAGCTCATCCCGGCGGCCGTCGAGGAGGCCGCCCGCTACGACAGCGCCGTCCAGGGCTTCCGCCGCACCACCACCCGCCCGGTCACCCTCGCCGGCACCGAACTGCCCGCCGGCGCCACCGTCTTCGTCGCCTACGGCTCCGCCAACCGCGACCCCGCCCGCCACCACGAGCCGGACCGCTTCGACATCACCCGGCCCCGGCCGCACTCCCGCCATCTCGCCTTCGGCCACGGCCCGCACGGCTGCCCCGGCTCCCAGCTGGCCCGCGTCCAACTCCACGCCACCCTCGCGGCGTTCACCCGCCGCCTGCCCGGACTGCGCCCTGCCGGCACCGCTCACGTCCGCATGCGCCCGACCCTCATCCACCGCTCGCCCGAGGAGCTCCTGCTCACCGGCTGACCCGCAGCCGCGGCGCCTCCGCCGCGGCGTCGACATCGCCACCGTCGCCCGCCGTGACCCGGGCGGCCAGCCCCCGCGCCCAGGCCACGACCCCGGGCACGTCGATCCCGTACGTCTCGGCCCCGCCCCGCGCGTACTCCTCGACCCGCCCGGCCCCGCGCAGCAGCAACCGGGCGCCGCCCGTCGTGTTCCCCCGCGCCGCGTGCGTCAGACCCACGGCGAGCTGAGCCAGGCCCTGCCACAGCCCCCGCTCGTCCGCCGGCCCCGACTTCCAGGCGTCCTCGAACACCTCGTGGGCGTGGAACGGCATTCCGGCGTCCAGCAGGCGCTGCGCCTCCCGCACCGTCCCGTCCGGCGTCCGCACCACTCCCTCGGGCTGCCGGGCCACCCCCTCCGCCCCGTACGCCAAGGGCCTCCCCAGCCCGTCCCGGGGCCGCGCACTCCGCGCCCGCCCCTCCGGATCGCGATCCCGCCCCGGCTCCCGTTCCCGTTCCTGTCCCGTGTCCACCACCCCATTCTCGACCGTGCCGCCCGGTCACACCCCGTGTGCTGATCCACCCCGTGAAGTGAGGTAATGTTCTCTTGCACGCCGCCACCGGGGACAAACCGGAAGCGACGAGGCATCGGGACGTGGCGCAGCTTGGTAGCGCACTTGACTGGGGGTCAAGGGGTCGCAGGTTCAAATCCTGTCGTCCCGACTCGAAAGAGTCGCAGATCAGGGGCCGTTTCAGAGCAATCTGAAACGGCCCCTTGATTGTTTCGGGACCACCTCGGGGACCCGCGCGCGTGACCGACCGAAGTACACCTCGACTCGGCCGTTCCCCGGGCGGCAGCGAGCTCACCGCCGATGAAGAACCTGTCGTGCGTCCGGACCACGAGGAGCTTTCCTTCGCGGGTCAGTGCGCGCGGTCAGGAGAGCTGCGCGAGGATCTCGTCCGCGGCGCGGCTGCCCGAGCGGACGGCGCCGTCCATGTAGCCGTTCCAGACGGTGGCGGTCTCCGCGCCCGCCCCAGTGGACGCGGCCGATCGGCGCGGCGAGGGCCGGGCCGAGTCGGGTCGAGGCGCGCCGGCGTTCCGACACCCGCCGTAAGAGTCCCGCGGGCGAACTCCTCGGCGTTCCAGACCTGTTCGAGGACGTCGCCCTCACCCCTCCGAGCCCGGCCTGCACGCCCTCTCGTCCTCGTCGTCCGCCCCGGTGGGCTGGGGGAGAGGGATGCGGGTCTGTCCTTCGATCGGTGCCGGGGTGCGCTCGCCGAGCCGGTCCTCCAACTGCCGGAGCCTCGTGCGCGTCTCCTCGGGCGTCATGTTTCCCCTCAATGCTGTCGCTGACCGGGACCCCGACGGACGGCCCTGCCCCTGCGCCGCCTCTCCGCCGGTGGCAGCAGCCGGGGGGAGGCGGCGGTGACACCGTGCACGTCGAGCCAGGCCCGTGCGGCGGACGTCTCCACGCACGCCAGGTCTCCCACAGCGGCGACGGAGGCGCCCAGCGGGGTCGCCGGGTCGTCGTCCACGAGGAACAGGTAGGCGTCGTCGGTCATGTTCGTCTCCTTCGCAGACGCGATGGTCGTGCGCCGTCCTCACCTACCCCCTTCACCGCAAGTCACCGCGGCTCCGATCACCCTCGCCCACGGCGCGCTCCGGTGTCACGCCCAGCGCCGGAGCCGTGTGCGGGGCCGGGGGGATGTCCGGCGGCTGAGGGGGCACACGTGCACACGGTGCTCGCAACCACGCGGCCGGGCATGCCCCCGGCAGCGCACACGGGGGCGGGCGGACGACGGCAGGTAACAACAGGACGCAGGGAGCGCAGTGATGAAAGTCCGCTCGTGGCCGATCCGACCGGACCTCCGGCTCACCGCCCCCGTGGTGGCCGGACGCTACCGGCTCGACGACCTGCTGGGCCGCGGCGGCGCCGCCGACGTGTACGAGGGCATGGACCTGCGCCTGCGGCGACCGGTCGCCGTGAAGGTCTTCCGCCCGGACGGTGACGCCGACACGGAGGAGCGGTTCGACGGCGAGGGCCGGCTGCTGGCCCAGCTGCAGCACCCCGGCCTGATCACCGTGTACGACTGCGGCCGGGACGACGGAACGCCCTACCTGGTGATGGAACTGGTCAGGGGCACGACGCTGCGCCGGCGGATCGCGGCGGCTGCGCTGCCGTTGGCCGAGGCGTGCCGCATCGGAGCCGCGCTGGCCTCGGCACTGGCTCATGTGCACGAGGCCGGAGTCGTCCACCGCGACGTCAAGCCCGCCAACATCCTGCTGGACGAGGCGGGCGCCCCCCGCCTGACGGACTTCGGCATCTCCCGGCTGCTCGGCACCACGGATCAGACCGTGACGGGCGCCCTGGTGGGCACCGCCGCGTACATGGCTCCGGAGCAGGTGCTGGGCCGGGGCGCCGGGCCGGCAGCGGACATCTACAGCCTGGGACTGGTGCTCATCGAGTCGATCAAGGGCGAACTGGAGTACGACGGGGCGCCGCTGGAGGCTGCGATCGCCCGCCTGAACCGTCGCCCGGTCGTTCCGCCGGACATACCGGCGGCCGTCGTCGAACTACTGGAAGCCATGACCGACGCGGACGAGAGCCGCCGGCCGGACGCCCGGGCCTGTGGGCGCGCCCTGGCCGCCTTGGCATCGGAGGATCTCGCGAGAGCGGCTGACGAGCCCGGGGGACCCTCCGTGCTCGCGACTCCGCCCATGAGGGGCGAGGACGGCGCCGGCGAGCGGAATCCGGACACGCTGTGGTCGGACGGGGCGGCCGCGGCAGTGGGGGCCGCCGGTGTCGAGGCCGCCGTCCCTGCGCACGGCGAGCCGGTGCCCACGCGCCCCTCTTCCGGCCGGCCCGCCTCACGCCGGGCCGGCCGGATCCTGGTGACCGCCGGTGCGGCACTGACCGTCTTCGGCGTCGGACTGGCCGGTTCGGTGGGCGGGCCGCCCGCAGAGGCGGAGGACGCCGCGCCCGTTCCGTCGCGCTCCGCCACGACCGAGCCGGCCTCCCCGACCGCCTCGTCCGCTCCGCCGGCCGGAGCCGCCGCCTCCTCCGCGTCCGCGCCGCGCTCCCCCTCGTACACCGGGGACCGCCGGGGCGCCGGCGCCGAGGGTACGGCGGTCGACAGCCAGACGCCGTCGGCTCCTGGCGTCTCGGAGCAGCAGCGCGGGCGTGCGACCGGTCCGGGAGCAGCCGGGCCGGCCCCCCGGAAGGGCGAGGCGCGGCAGGGGAGCCCGAAGCCGGCCAAGGGCAGGCACGCGCGGTGACACCGCCGCGGCTCCCGGCGTTTACGCCGCCTGACGGGGTACCGGGCAGTCGACTTCTCGACTTCCCGACTTCCCACTTCCCGACCCGGCTCCCCGACTGCCCGGCCGGGGCGGTGGGTCGGTGGGGCAGGCCCTGAAGGGGGCCTGGTGTCGTGACGATCGGTGTACCCGCGAGGGGCTCGGCACTCGATCGGCGCTAGCACGGGGCGTACGACAGGACCATGGCCCGTGACACCGGTCGCTGTCTGGGAGGAAGACCTCACCGACCGGCGGCGCCGACGTTACTACGCGCTGCTGGTCGACCTTGTCGCCGTCCGCCGGCACCGCACGGGCGCGCCAGGGGACATCACGGCGATCCCCTTTTCATCTGCCGTACATGGAACGGGAGTTCCGCTTCGCCTACTCTCGTCGCCATGGCAGCAGGAATCCTTACTGCGCGCCGCCACGTCGACCAGGGGCGTTTGGCGAGCGCCCTGTGTCCGGTCGCCCCGGCGCACTGAACGCGCCCTTTCCCCCACGGGATCCCCACCTGGCGCCCTGCCTGACTCCCGTCTCTTCCCCTTTTATACGGCAGTAGGCGGCGCGAAGCCGCTCGCCTGCCGTGCCTCATGCGCGGACGCATCCAGGAGGAACGGACATCATGAGCGAGAACAGTGAGAACAGCGAGAACAGACGACACCCGGTGAGCCGCCGCGGCTTTCTCGGCGGCGCCGCCGCCGTGGCAGCCGCCACCGCCGTCCCCGCCCTCGCGCAGGTCGCCGGAGCCGGCCCCGCCGCTGCCGCGGGCCGTCCGAACATCCTGCTGATCGTCACCGACGACCAGCCGAAGCACACCGAATGGGCCCTGCCCAAGACCGTCGCCTGGCTCGCCGACCAGGGTGTGAAGTTCACGAACGGCCACGTCGCCACCCCGCTGTGCGCGCCCTCGCGCTCGAGCGTGTTCTCCGGCCGCCACGCCCACAACCACGGCGTGCGCAACAACCAATCCCCGTACGCGCTCGACCAGAGCACCACCGTGCAGAGGTACCTCAAGCAGGCGGGCTACCGCACCGGCCTGTTCGGCAAGTACCTCAACTCCTGGGACCTGGCCCAGAACCCCCCGAACTTCGAGGAGTTCGCCCTCCTCCAGCCCGGATACGTCGACGCCCGGTGGAACGTCAACGGCACCGTCCAGACGATCAACGGCTACACCACCAACATCATCAAGAACCGCACGCTGAACTTCCTCGACAAGGCCGCGACCGACACCCGGCCCTGGTTCGCGTACGTCACCCCGTACGCCTCCCACGGCCCGCGGACCCCCGAGGCGAAGTACGCGGACACCCCCGTCCCGGACTGGAACGGCCGGCCCTCGGTGCCCGAGAACGACCGCAGCGACAAGCCGGCCTACATCAGGAACGCCACCGGCACCCTCGCCGACGGCCAGACCATCCGGGCCGAGCAGCTGCGCACGCTGCTCTCCGTCGATGACGCGGTGCAGGCCTTCAAGGACAAGCTCCAGGCGCTGGGCCAGCTGGACAACACCCTCGTCATCTACATAGGCGACAACGGCTTCAGCTGGGGCGACCACGGCTGGACCGCCAAGTCGGTGCCCTACCGCCCGGCTCACGAGGTGCCGTTCTACCTCTCCTGGCCGGCCGGCGGGCGAGGCGCGGGGGCCGTGGACTCTCGCATCGTCGCGAACATCGACATCGCGCCGACCATCCTCGACGCGGCGGGCATCACCCCGGCCGCACCCCAGGACGGCCGGTCCCTGCTCTCCTCCTACAGCCGTGACCACCTGCTGGTGGAGTGGTGGAAGCAGGGCACCACGGCCGGCGGCGTGCCGACCTGGTCCTCGTACGTCGCCAAGGACAGGCAGTACACGGAGTACTACGACCTGACGACCGACGGGAACGGCACGGTGTCCGGCACCGGCCAGGTGAAGTTCCGCGAGTACTACGACCTGGTGAACGACCCGTACCAGCTGGACAACAAGCTCTACCAGGCCACTCCGGCCGACGAGCAGGCTCTGGGCATCCCCGCCCTGGCCGCCCGGCTCGCCGCCGACCGCGTGGCCTGACCCGCACCCCTGAATCGCCCGCCGGGCGCCCTTGCCGAGAGGCACGGGCGCCCGGCCGCCCACCGTCCCGACGGAGCCGCCATGTCCGACTGCTGCACCCCCGGCCACGCCCACGCCCCGACGCTCACCCTCGCGCCGCCGCCCCCCGCGCCCCCGTCCGCCCGGGTGGCCCGGCAGCTGCTCAGCCTGCCCGGTGGCAGCTTCCTCATGGGTACCGACGACCCGGAGGGCTTCCCGGCGGACGCCGAGGGACCGGTCCGCGAGGTGGCCGTGGAGCCCTTCCGGATCGCGGCCACGGCCGTGACCAATGCCCAGTTCGCCACCTTCGCCAAGTCCACCGGGTACACGACGGACGCCGAACGCTTCGGCTTCTCCTTCACCTTCGGGGCCTTCCTCGCCGACGAGGTCGCCGCGGTCTCCGCTCCCGTGGCGGCCGTCCCGTGGTGGCGGGCGGTGGAGGGGGCCAGCTGGCGCCGACCCGAAGGGCCCGGCTCGCACGTCACCGACCGGCAGAACCACCCCGTCGTCCATGTGTCCTGGCACGACGCCCAGGCGTACTGTGCCTGGTCCGGCACCCGACTGCCCACCGAGGCCGAGTGGGAGTACGCCGCCCGCGGCGGCCTGGAACAGCGCCGTTACCCATGGGGCGACGAGCTCACGCCCGACGGCCGGTACATGTGCAACATCTGGCAGGGCGAGTTCCCCGTACGCAACACCGGTGCCGACGGCTACGTCTCCACCGCCCCCGTGAAATCCTTCCGGCCCAACGGCTTCGGCCTCTACAACACGGTCGGCAACGTGTGGGAGTGGTGCGCGGACTGGTTCGCCCCCGCCGAGGAGACGTCCCGCGCGATGCGCGGAGGTTCGTACCTCTGCCACGACTCCTACTGCAACCGCTACCGCGTCGCCGCGCGGAGCTCGAACACGCCCGACAGCTCGACCGGCAACATCGGGTTCCGCGTGGCCGCCGGTCCCGCGTAGGCCGGTCCGCCGGCCGAGCAGGGCCGCCGCCTGCGGAAGAGGCCGTTCCGGAAGATCCGGAACGGCCTCTGGCATGGGGCGCGCGGGCGGTCAGGACACCGTGACCCGGGCCAGGGCCCAGGAGGTGTGGTCGAAGGACGTGCGGTTGTTGGCGTCCTCGACCACCAGCCGCAGGACGCGGACGCCCCGTACGTCCAGGTCGACGGGGACCGGGCCGGTGGCCGCCGTGAGGGTGGGGGTGGTGAGGAGCAGGCGGTCGTCACCGTAGACCTTGGCGCGGGTGGCGCCGAGGGTGCTCTGCTTGGCGGAGAAGTCGTCGATGCCGACCAGGGAAGTGAACCGTACGGCGCCGCCGCCGAGGTGGTAGGCGATGTCGCTGGGCGCGTGGACGCCCAGACCCTTGGGGTACGTCGTACCGCCGAAGGAGATCAGCGGGCCGTCGCCGGCTGCGCTCTTGCCGTTGGAGGCGTCGAGTTCCACCGGCCCCCAGCCGTTGGCGGCACTGATCCAGGTGAGGTCGGAGAGATAGGAGTCGCGGGTGGGGGCGGGGGGCGGAGTGGGTACGGTGCCCGCCGCGGGGTAGTGGACCGGGCCGGCCGGGGTGAGGGCGGTGCCCTCCGCGGTGAGCTCCCACCTGGTCGCGGGGGCGGCGTCCACGGCCGGGGTGACCTGCCAGGAGGCGGTGAGCCGGGCGCCGACGGCGAGCTCCTGCGCCGTGGCCGGAGAGGTGGACGTCACGGTCCATCCGGCCGGGGCGCGCAGGCCGAGCGCCGCGGTGGTCCAGGGCCGTGCGGAACCGTTGTCCAGGGTGGCGGACACGGTGAACGCCTGGCCGGGCACGGCCAGGAGCGGCACCGTCAGGCGGGTCCCGAACGGGATGCGCGGATAGCTGTCCTTCCAGGAGGAACGCATCAGCGCCACCAGTTCCGTGGCCTTGGCGGGGTTCTTGTCGAGGTCGTTGCGGGTCTCGCCGGGATCGGTGGCCAGGTCGTAGAGCTCCACCTGCCACTTGTCGTCGGGGAGGTCGTGGTCGCGTTCGGGGGCGAAGCGGACGGCCTTCCAGTTGTCCCGGCGGACCGCCTCCGCGAGCCAGGTGGCGCGCTTGCCGTCCTGGGCGTTGGCCCGGCTGGTGACCCCCAACTCGTCGCGGAACCAGTACAGGTGCCCGTGGCGTGCCGAGTCGGCGCTGCCGGCGAGCAGGGGAGCGGCGGAGAGCCCGTCCACGTCGGTGGGAGTGGGGGCGCCGCCGAGCTCGGCGAGGGTGGGGAGGACGTCGGTCAGGGGAGTGGGGCGGTTGCTGGTGCCCTGCCGGACCCGGCCGGGGCCCCAGGCGATGAGAGGGACGCGTACGCCGCCTTCGTAGAGGTTGCGCTTGTAGCCGCGCAGCGGACCGTTGGCGTCGAACAGGTCGGGGTTGACCCCGCCCTCCTCGTGGGGGCCGTTGTCACTGGTGACGAGGACGACGGTGTCCTGCTCCAGGCCGAGGTCGCGGAGCCGGTCGATCACCTTGCCCACCAACGAGTCGAAGTAGCTGACCTGGGCCGCATGGCCCTTGTCCGCAGCCGGCCAGCTCTTCCCCGCGTAGGCGCCGGTGTCGGGAACGTCGCTGGGGGCGTGCGGGACGTTCGGGGTGAGCAGGAGGAGGAACGGTTCGGCGGCGTGGCTGCCGATGAACTCCAGGGCGTGCTGTTCGAGGAGGTCGGGGGCGTACACGGCCTTGGCACCGCCGGCGTTCGCGGGGATGGGCTCCTTGACCGCGTTGTGCCAGAGGTACTCGGGGTAGTACTGGTGGGCGTGGCTGTGGTCGATGTAGCCGTAGAACTCCTCGAAGCCGCGGGCGGCCGGATGGCTGTCCTGGCCTGCGGCCTCCGGTCCGAAGCCCCATTTGCCGATCACGGCGGTGCGGTAGCCGCGCGCCCGGAGCACCTGGGCGAAGGTGGTGTCGGTGCCGGCGAGCGAGCCCTGGCCGCCGGAGGAGGGGTTGGCGCGGACCGTGGAGTGGCCGGTGTGGAGTCCGGTCAGCAGGGAGCAGCGGGAGGGCGCGCAGACGGCGGCGGTGGAGTAGGCATCGGTGAAACGGAGCCCTTCGGCGGCGAGCCGGTCCAGTCGGGGGGTGGTGATCAGCTTCTGCCCGAAGGCGCCGAGTTCGCCGTAGCCGAGGTCGTCGGCGAGGACGACGACGATGTTCGGCAGTCGGGTGCCGGAGCCGTCCGCCGCGTCCGGGACCGTCACCACGGGCACCGCCTGGGCCGACCCGGCGGCGGTGGCGGTGGCGGCGGTCAGACCGAGCGAAGCGGTCGATGCGGCGAGGAAGGCACGGCGGCTGGGCATGGGGAACTGCGTCTCGGGTGCGGGTGCGGGTGCGGGTGCGGGTGCAGGCCGGCTGGGTCTGGGCCGGGCGTCTGCCGATCATGCGCGGGGGAGCCGCACCCGGACCAGGCATGGAGCATGAAGAACGTGTGACAGCACCCGACTTGACCGCTCAGCGGGCGAGGGAGACGGCGAAGGGCTTGAAGCCGTCTCGGCGCAGGACGTGGGGAACCACGAGGATCATGGCCTCGGTGGCGCGGGCTGTGGTGATGCCGCCGAGGTCCTCGATCCACGCGGGCTGCCAGCCCAGGTCGCCGAGCAGGCCGGTGACGGCCTTCTTCGCGTTCCGGTCGTCGCCCGACAGATAGGCGGTCGGTGGGGTGGCCAGCGTTTCGGGAGCGGCCATGACCGTGAACAGCATGGTGTTGAGGGTCTTGACCACATGGGTGCCGGGGAGGGCGGCCTGGAGTTGCTCGGCGAGGCTGCTACCGGGATAGCACAGGGCGCCGGGCAGGCCGTCGTCGGCGTCGAGGGTGGCGTTGGAGACATCGATGAGGAGCTTTCCGGAGAGCTCGGTGCGCAGGCCGGCCAGGCGGTCCAGGGATGTGTGGCCGGGCGTCGCGTTGATCACGATGTCCGCGGTGCGGGCGGTGGTGCGCTGGTCGGCGAAGGCGATCTGTGGGCCGATGCCGGCGGCAGGGGCCGCGGGTTCTTCCGGGTTCCGGATGCCGAGGGTGACGCGGTGTCCGGCTGCGGAGAGCTTGCCGGCGAGGCCGGCGCCGACGCGGCCGGCGCCCAGGATGCCGATGTTCGTCATGAGGTGACGCTCCTTGCGGTGCGAAGTGGGCAGGGCGGAGGTGGCCGGTCAGGCGATCGGCGTCAGGACCTTGAGGGCGGCGGTGTGGAGGCCGGGGGCGGCGGCCAGGAAGTCGCGGCTGGCCGCGTTCCAGGGTTCGCCCGCCAGGTCGGTGACGGTGCCTCCGGCCTCGGAGACCAGCAGCGCACCGGCGACCAGACCGGAGCGGACGTCGGAGAACTGCCAGAAGGCGTCCATGCGTCCGGCCGCGACGTGGATGAGCTGCATCGTGGCGGGAACGGACACGCGCACGACCAGGCCGTTGACGAGCATGGCGGTGACCGAGTCGCCGATCCGCCGGAAGGTGCGCTCGTCCTCGCCCGGCCTGGCCTGGCCGGTGCCGACGAGCGCGGCGCCCAGGTCGGTCTTGGCGGACACCTTCAGGGGCCGGCCGCCCAGGCGGGCACCGCCGCCGGCGACAGCGGTGTAGGTGTCGCCGGTCAGTGGCAGGTGGACGACGGTGAGCACCGGCTGGTTGTCGCGGACCAGGGTGGCCGTCACGGCCCAGTCCTCCATGCCGTGAACGTGGTTGATGTTGCCTTCGGCGGGGTCGACGACCCACCACTCTCCCGACGGGAGCGCACCGCCGCCCAGCTCGTCCTCGGCCCACTGCGATCCCCGCCGGGCCCGCAGCAGCGGCTCGCGCAGCCCGGCCAGCACCGCGTCGTCGTTGGCGTGGATCTCGGCGACGACCTCGTCCAGACTCACGCCACGGGCGTGCGGTGTGTAGCGCTCACGCAGGGTGAGGCCGGCGGTCTGCACCACGGCCGTCACCTCGGACAGGAGCGTCGTGTCAGCGGCGAAAGGCATGGCTGTGCTCATGGCGGGGCTCCCTGGGTTCGATGTGTGCGGGCGGCTCGTCTCGCGCCTGCACTTCGAAGGTAGGCCTCCCCATGAGTAACAACAAGTGCATGCTATTCAGTTGTAGAGTTACTGGGATGCAATTGGATCTGAACCTGCTGACCGCCCTGGACGCACTGCTGGAAGAGGGCAGCGTCGCCGGCGCCGCGGCACGCCTCCACGTCACCGCACCGGCGATGAGCCGCTCCCTGGGGCGCATCCGCAAGGCCACCGGTGACCAGATCCTGGTCCGCACCGGCCGCAGGATGGTTCCCACCACCCGCGCGCTGGCCATGCGCGCCCAGGTCCACGCCCTCGTACAGCAGGCCCACCACCTTCTGTCCGCGCAGCAGGAACTCGACCTGGCACCCCTGGAAAGGGTGTTCACCGTGCGCTGGCACGACGCCCTGACCGCCGCCTGCGGATCCGCCCTGATCGCCGCCGCCCATCGCCAGGCCCCCGGCGTCCGGTTGCGCCTGTCGGCCGAACCGGGGACGGACGACGCCGAGCTGCGCCGGGGAGAGGTCGACCTCGAATCGAGCTCCAGCGCTCCGACGCTCCCCGACATCCGTCATCGCCTCGTCGGCAGGGATCGGCTGGTGGTCGCCGTCCGACCAGGCCACCCCCTCCTCGAAGGCCCGCTGAGCGTCGAGCGCTACGCGGCCGCCGAACACCTCACCGTTTCGCGACGCGGGAGCCTGCGCGACCCGGTCGACGACGCCCTGACCACCCGCGGCCTCGAACGACGCGTCGTCGCCGCCGGGCCCACCGCCGCCTTCGCGCTGCAACTCGCCCTGGAGACCGACCTGGTCGTCACCCTCCCCGGCGCGGTCACCCGCGCAGCCCGGGAACAACTCGGCCTCGCCGTACTGTCGCCGCCACTCCCGTTGCCCGAAGTCCCTCTGTACCTGCTGTGGCACCAGCGCTACGACGACGACCGCGCCCACACGTGGCTGCGAGACCTGGCCACCGAAACCGTCCAGGCACTGTTCGCACCACCGGCTGCCTCTGAGCAGCCCCTCGACCGGACCGGGGATTGACGGGCGGCGGACATCAGTGCACGGGACCGGCGCCGTCCGTGGTGGGCAGGGGCTGTTCGGCCCAGATGACCTTGCCTTCCGGGGTGTAGCGCGTGCCCCAGTGGTCGCTGACCTGCGCCACCAGGAACAGTCCCCGGCCGCCCTCGTCCATGGTGGCGGCGTAGCGCAGGTGCGGGGCGGTGCTGCTGCCGTCCCACACCTCGCAGGTCAGGGTGCGGTCGCGCAACAGGCGGACGCGTACGGGCGCGGCGCCGTACCGGATGGCGTTGGTGATGAGCTCACTGAGGATCAGTTCCGTGGTGAAGGCGAGTTCCCCCAGACCCCACTCCTCGAGCTGCTCGGCAGCCAGGCTGCGCAGGGCGCCGACCTCGCTCGGGTCGAACGGCACCTCCCACTCGGCGACCCGGCCGGGGCCCAGGGTCCTGGTCCGGGCGATGAGCAGCGCGATGTCGTCGGACGGGCGGCTGGGGAGCAGCGCGTCGAGCACGGCGCGGCGGCTGGCGTGCGGGTCCCGGTCCGGGTGGCTCAGGGCCGTGCGCAGCTTCTCCACGCCCACCGAGATGTCCCTGCTCCGCTCCTCGACCAGCCCGTCGGTGTACAGGACCAGCTGGCTGCCTTCCGCCAGCCGCAGTTCCGTGGACTCGAACGGCATGCCGCCCAGGCCCAGCGGGGGGCCGGCCGGCAGTTCCGAGATCGTGGTCGTGCCGTCCGGCTCGACCACGAGCGGTGGCATGTGTCCCGCCCGCGCCATGGTGCAGTTCCGCGAGACCGGGTCGTAGACGGCGTACAGGCAGGTCGCTCCCAGGACCCCGCCGTTCGCGGCCGCGCTGTCGCCTTCCTGGTCCATGCGCTGGACGAGGTTGTCGAGACGGGCGAGGAGTTCGTCCGGCGGCAGGTCCAGGGAGGAGAAGTTGTGCACCGCCGTGCGCAGCCGCCCCATGGTGGCCGCGGCGTGCAGGCCGTGCCCGACGACGTCCCCGACGACGAGCCCGACGCGGCTGCCCGGCAGCGGGATCACGTCGAACCAGTCCCCGCCCACTCCCGACTGGGCGGGCTGGTAGAAGTGCGCGACGTCCACCGCGCTGTGCTCGGGCAGGTCCTGGGGCAACAGGCTGCGCTGCAGCGTCACGGCGAGATTGTGTTCCCGGGTGTAGCGGCGGGCGTTGTCCATGGTGACCGCGGCGCGGCCGACGAGCTCCTCGGCCAGCGACACGTCGTCCTCGTCGAACGGCTCGGGCTTCTCCGAGCGCCAGAAGTTGACCACCCCGAGCACGACACCCCTGGCCTTCAGAGGAGCCGCGATGAGCGAGTGGATCCCGTACTCGACGATCGCCGACGTCCGCGGCGGGTCCTGGGCGTGCCAGCCCGGAGCCTCGTGCAGATCGGGCACCAGCTCGGCCGTGCCCGTGCCGTAGCCGCGGGCCTGAGGCGTCGACGGCAGGAAGTCGATCAGGCTGCCGAGCGGATACAGCGGGTGATCGGAACGGATGCCGCTGACCGCCGTACGCCGCATGTCGGCGCCCGGACCGGGCTCGTCGCCGGTCAGCACCGGCTCTGCCAGGTCGACCGTGACGAAGTCCGCGAACCGGGGGACCGCGACGTCGGCCAGCTCCTCGGCGGTGCGCACCACGTCGAGCGTGGTGCCGATGTCACCCCCGGCGTCGTAGAGCAGCTTGAGCCGCCTGCGGGCCGTCTCGGCCCGGCTGCTCAGCAGCTGCATCTCGGTGGAGTCGCGGATGGTGACCGCGGAGCCCTGCGGCCGGCCCCGGGGCCGGGTGGGCCGCTGGTTGACCACGAGCAGCCGGTCCCCGGCCTGCAATACCTCGTCGGTGGCCTCCCGGCCGGACAGCAGCAGTTCCGCCATTCCGCGGTCCATGCCGATCTCGTCGACGGGGCGTCCTTCGGCGTCGTCGGGCAGGCCGAGCAGCCGTCCGGCCTCGTCGTTCGCCAGGAGCAGCCGGCCCTCGTCGTCGGTGATCAGTACCCCTTCGCGCACGGCATGGAGCACCGCGTCATGGTGCTCGTACATGCGGGTCATCTCCTGCGTGCCGAGCCCGTGGGTCTGCCGGCGGAGCCTTCGGCTGATGAGAGCCGTGCCGACGGTGGCCAGGGCCAGGCCGCCCGCGATGGCCAGGAGGATGACCGGGAGCTGGCTGTCGGCGATGCCGGTCACGCTCTCCACCGTCAGACCCGCCGAGACGAGGGCGACGACCTTTCCGTCGGGTGAGGTGACGGGCACGATCGCCTGGATCTCCTTGCCGAGCGGCCCCTCCACACTCTCGGTGTGCACCTGGCCGGCGAGCGAGGGTTCGATCGTGCCGACGAAGCGCTCGCCGATGCGGTCCGGCTGGGGGTGGCTGTAGCGGATGCCGTGGGTGTCCATGACCACGATGAAGTCCACGCCCGCGGCCTTGCGCGTGTCCTCGGCGACGGGCTGCACGACCGCGGACGGGTTCGGCGATTTCAGGGCTTCCTGCAGCCCCAGGGACTTCGCGAAGGTCTGCGCCACGGAGACCGACCGGTCGCGCGCCTCACGGTCGATGTCGTGCCGCGACTGCAGCAGCAGGGCCAGCAGGGCCCCGGCCGCGAGCAGCACCACGATCGCCACCTGAAGGACGAAGACCTGTCCGGCGACGCTTCCGAATCTTCTGCCTAGGTTCGACCGCACCGGGACGCCGGGCACGAGAGACGCGACGGGCTCACAATCCAGTTGTAGCACTTCCCCACGGCCGGGGCGGGGGCTCCCGGCCTGCACGGTGCGGGTTCGGGGCACTCCGCACCGTCATCGGTGCGGGTCAGGATGGGGTGTTGCGCGCGCCATCCCCGGGCGGCTGCGGGTCGAGGGACGTCGGATGCCATCCCCGCGGGTCGGCAGCGGGTCGGCAGCGGGTCGGGAGGTGGACGCCGCCTCGTCATCGCGAGGGTCGGGAGATGGACGCCGCCCCGTCGTCCCGCGGGTCGGGGAGGGGCGGGGTGCGAGGTGTCGGCGCGGCGACAGGTGCCACGGGCGAACCGCAGGCGGTGCTGTGCGATCCGCCGCTGCGGAGCGATCACCTGGGGTGCGGTCTCGGTGACGGACCCGACGGATCCGACGGACGTGACCGCCGACGCCGACGGAGTCAGCCGACGCCGACGGAGTCAGCCGACGAGCCAGGCGAGGAGCGCCGGGGTGGCGTCGAAGTGTCCACCGTGGCCCGCGTCCGGCTGACGGGTCAGGGTCGTGGCCGGAATGCGGGCTGCGAGCCAGTCGCCGTGGGCGGGGGGTACGAGGGTGTCGAGGCCGCCGTGCCAGAGGCGGGTGGGGGTCTCGATGTCGGCGGGGTCGAAGCCCCACGGCGTACCGAAGAGCGCGACGACGTCGTCGACCCAGCCGTCGAGGCCGGGCCGGACGGCCTCGGCGAAGGCCGGGCCGAGCATGGCGCTGACCTCCGGACGGGAGAGGACGGCCTGTTCCACCTCGGGAAGAGGGGGGAGCTTCGCGGTGCCGACCTGCGCGAGGTGGTCCCTGACGGCGTCCCGTCCGGTCACCGCTGCGGCCGCGCTGCGGCGGTTGCCTTCGTTCATCCCGGCCGTCCAGTCGAGGCCTTCGGCGTCCCGGGGCGCCAGACTCGCCAGGGCGCCGGCCCGCGTGACGCGGTCGGGACGGCGGGCCGCGCACGCCAGCGCGTGCGGGCCGCCGCCGGACACGCCGAACACGGCGAAGCGCTCCAGGCCGAGCGCGTCGGCCACGGCGGTCACGTCGTCCGCGGCGTCGACGACCCGGCGGCCCGGGGCGGGGCTCGACCGCCCGAAGCCCGGGCGGTCGTACGTGATCAGACGTATGCCGAGGTCGTGGAACAGACGCTCGTCCGGATGCCGGGCGAGCCGGCTCATCGGACTGCCGTGCAGGTACACGACGGGCACCCCCGAGGGGGCGCCCCATTCCTCCACGGCCAGCGTCCGACCGTCACCAGTGATCACCTCATGCATGGCAGCCACGCTACTGAACCCGCGTGGGGGATGTCGGCCCGAGGCGCGGGGCAGCGGCGGATCCCCGCTCATTCCTCTGTGGGCGCAACGCCGTTGACCGCATAGAGGCCTGCGGAAGTCAATTCCTCCCTGCTCGAACCCCTATACGACCCTTTTCGGCCAACTGGCCTTAAAGCCGCGGGATTTGACCGATCTTCCTGCTACTTTCGCGTGCCGGCTCGTCCAGCCCCCAGCCGACACCGTCGCCCAGCCCGAACGCGCCGCCCACGCCGCCCGGCCGACGCAGGTCCACAGTGTGAAGCTGGTCCTCGCGTACGCGCCGGAGTCCGGGACCTTCTACGTCCGCACCGCCTGCCCGACCCCGCCGTAACGTGCGCCACGTGACCACGAAACACGACGAGTTCCTGACCCAGGGCGTGGTGGGGCTCCTCCTGAGCGTCGCCGTCGCGTCGCGCAACCCGGGGGCCGCACCGCTGGAGGACGAGCTCCAGCGCCTGTCCCGCCTGCTGCAGGACTCCTCCGCGACCGTCCGGGTGATGCCCATGAGCGCCCTGGCCTCGCTGCTTGACCAACTGGCCGACGAGGCCGGCACGGAGGTGTTCGGCACCAGGTCCGCCGCGTACCGCGACAGGCTCTCGCGGGCAGCCGGCGCGAAGCGCCGGCCGACTTCCTGCGCTCCCTGGCCGAGCTGGTCCGCGACCGCGAGTTCCTCTTCTGCCCCGACCTCGCGGAGCTGCCGCTGTCCGACTGGGAAGCCGGCGCGCGCTTCTCGCTGACCTCGGCGTTCGTGTCGTCGATGGTCTCGGGGGAGTACGACGGCGTGGACGAGGCCCTGGACGAGATCCTCACCAGCGAGCACCCCGACTGCCACGAGCGACTCGGCAACCTCGCCGGGGAGTTGCAGCGCGTGCTGTACCTGTTCCGCGCGCCCGCCGAGTTCGACGCGGCCTTCGCCCATGTCATGCCGCACGTGACCCACGCCCGCGTGCGGGTCCTGCTCGACGCCGTCCATGCCCACTTCGCCGAACAGCACTGACCCGCCGCCCCGTTCTCCCGAAAGGAGCCGCCGCCATGTCCACCGAGCCGAACCTCCATGTGACGGACCAGGACCTGAAGCGTCTAGCCGACGACCTCGACGCCATGCGGACGCACATCGACGGGCAGGTGCGCCGGATGGACAACGCTCGGCTCCGAGGTCGAACCCCCGGTGCCGTACACCCCGGGCGCCTGGCTCGCCACGCTCGCCGTGGGGCTGCGCGGCTGACGGGCGGGTGCGCGGCGACGGGAGCGACGACGCGCCGGGCGGACGGACCGCCCGGAGCAGGCGCCCGTGCGCGGATGGCACGACGTGGAGTCGGTACGGTGGCCGGGAACGTGATCCGCACGGCGGCGCGCCGCCGGGACCGGAGGGGGGAAGCCCTGTGCGAAGACGTCGGGCGGTCGTGGTCGGAGCGGGGATCGGCGGCCTCACGGCCGCGGTGGCGCTGCACCGCCGGGGTTGGCAGGTCACCGTCTGCGAACGCGCCTCCGATCCCCCCGTCACCGGCGCCGGCATCGGCCTCGCCCCCAACGCGCTGCGCGCCCTGCGCGCCATCGACGTCGACGTCACCCGGACCACCGGCAGCGCCGTACCGCTCATGATGGGGGTGCGCCGGTCCGACGGCCGGTGGCTCACCCGGACCTCCACCGCCGACCTGGCCGCGCGCTACGGGACGCCCCCGATCGCCGTCCCGCGGCCGGCCCTCACGGTCGCACTCGCCGCGGCCCTACCGGCGGAGGCCCTCCGCTACGGCACCGCCGTGACCGCCGTCGACGACGCCGCCGGCCGCCCGGTCCTGCGCACGGAGACCGGTCCGGACCTTCCCGCCGACCTGGTCGTCGCCGCCGACGGGATCCACAGCCCGCTGCGCCGCGCCCACTTCCCCGCCCACCCCGGCCTGCGCTACCTCGGTGAGACCGCCTGGCGGGCCCTCGTGGAGGCTCCCGACCTGCGGGTCCAGGCCATGAGCGAGACCTGGGGACGGGGCGAGCGGTTCGGCGTGACCCCGCTGTCCGACGGCCGGTTCTACCTCTACGCCACCGCCGCCGTCCCGGCCGGCGCACCGGCGGGCGATCCCCGCGCCGAACTCCGTCGGCGTTTCGGCTCCTGGCACGACCCGATTCCCGCCCTGCTGGACCGCGTCGGCCGGCTCGCCGTCGCCGACGTCCTCCGGCACGACCTCTACGAGCTGGCCGCCCCGCTCCCGCGCCTGCACCACGGCCGGATCGCCTGGCTCGGCGACGCCGCTCACGCCATGGCCCCGAACCTCGGCCAGGGCGGCTGCCAGGCCGTCGAGGACGCGGTGGTCCTCGCCCATCTCCTGCCCGCCGGGGACGGCGACGATGACGCGGACGCGGTCCCGGCTGCCCTCGCCGCGTACACCGCCGCCCGCCGCGACCGCACCGACGCCGTCCGCGTGCGCGCCCGCCGGGTCGGGCGCCTGGGCGCGCTCCGTCACCCGCTCGCCGCTGCGGCCCGCGACCTCGCGGTTCGTGCCACCCCTGACCGGCTGGCCGTGCGGGGCATGGACGACCTGTTCGACGGCTTCCGCCTGCCGGCCCGGCCCGGGACGTGACGCCCCCGGCCGCCGCCGCACGGGCGCGGGACGTGACGCGCCCGGCTGCCGCCACTCGGGCCCTGGATGTGATGCCCCCGGCCGCGTCCGCGCGGGCCCGGGGCGTGACGCCCCCGGCCGCGTCCGCGCGGGCCTGGGACGTGACGCCCCCGGCCGCCGCCACTCGGGCCCGGGGCGGGCCGCTCCCGCCGCCCTGGTTTCCCGGCCACGTCGCGGCGGCAGGAGCCGGGCGGGGCCCCGGCCGACACGAGGGGCCGGGCACGGCGAGGGCGGACGGCTTCGAGGTGCACGATGTCCTGTGCGGCACGGGACCCCGGCCCTCGTCGATGTTGCGTACACCTCACCAGCGGGTGCTGTTCAAGGAGAGCCCCCGACGGCCAAGCTGAACGGCGTGCTCCGGATCATTGCGGGCACTTCCGAACGTGTTGAGAACACGCCGTTGACGGCCTGAGCAGCGAAACGGAGAACACTCGTGATTGTCGGAGTCCTCAAGGAAGCGCGGGCAGGTGAGAACCGCGTTTCGGCCACGCCGGCCACGATCGAGCAGATCCGCAAACTGGGGTACGACGTGGTCGTCGACTCCGGCGCGGGCGTCGCGGCCGGCTTCACCGACACCGCTTACCAGGCGGCGGGCGCGACCCTCGGCGACGCGACGGCCGCGGACGTGGTGCTGGGCGTCAACGCCCCCGCCCCGGAGCAGCTGGACCGGGTGGGCCCGCAGGCGACGGTCATCGCGCTGTTCGCGCCGGCCTTCGACCCCGCGATGGTCGAGGAACTGGGCCGCCGCCCGTTCACGGCACTGTCGATGGACGCCGTGCCGCGGATCAGCCGGGCGCAGTCGATGGACGTGCTGTCGTCGATGGCGAACATCGCCGGCTACCGGGCCGTCGTCGAGGCGGCCCACGAGTTCGGACGCTTCTTCACCGGCCAGGTGACGGCGGCGGGCAAGGTGCCGCCGGCAAAGGTGCTCGTCGCGGGCGCGGGCGTCGCCGGCCTGGCGGCGATCGGTGCCTCCGGCTCCCTCGGCGCGATCGTACGGGCGACGGACCCGCGGCCCGAGGTGGCAGACCAGGTCCGGTCGCTCGGCGGCGAGTACCTGTCGATCGAGTCCCCGGAGGTCGAGGTCTCGAAGACGGGCTACGCCAAGGAGATGGGTGACGACTACAAGGCGCGCGAGGTCGAGCTCTACGCCGCCCAATGCCGCGAGGTCGACATCGTCATCACCACCGCGCTGATCCCGGGACGCCCCGCGCCGACCCTGATCACCGCGGAGATGGTCGCGAGCATGCGCCCGGGCTCGGTGATCGTCGACATGGCGGCCGCCAACGGCGGCAACGTCGAGGGCACCGTGAAGGGCGAGAAGATCGTCACCGACAACGGCGTGACGATCATCGGCTACACCGACCTCGCCGGGCGGCTGCCCGCGCAGGCCTCGCAGCTGTACGGCACGAACCTGGTGAACCTGCTGAAGCTGATGACGCCGGGCAAGGACGGCGTGCCGGTGCTGGACTGGGACGACCCGGTGCAGCGCTCGATCACCGTGGTCCGCAAGGGCGAGTCGGCGTGGCCGCCCCCGCCGGTGCAGGTCTCGGCGGCCCCGGCTCCCGCGCCCGCGGCCACCGCGGCGAAGCCCGTGCCGAAGAAGGCACCGATGACGGCGCGGCAGAAGTTCGGCGGAGTGGCGCTCGGCGCGCTGGCGCTGTTCCTCGCCGCCGGGTTCGCGCCGGCCGCGCTCCTGCCCCACGTGACGGTCTTCGTGCTCGCGATCGTGATCGGCTACTACGTGATCGGTCATGTGCACCACGCCCTGCACACGCCGCTGATGTCGGTGACGAACGCGATCTCGGGGATCATCGTCGTCGGCGCGCTGCTGCAGATCGGACACGCGAACACCGCCGTCACGGTGCTGTCGTTCGTGGCGATCCTTCTCGCCAGTATCAACGTCTTCGGCGGCTTCGCGGTGACGCGTCGCATGCTCGCCATGTTCAACAGGAGCTGACATGTCTGCGACCCTCGCCGCGCAGGCGGCCTACCTCGTTGCCGCGCTGCTGTTCATCCTGGCGCTGGCAGGACTCTCCAAGCACGAGTCGGCACGGCTCGGCAACGCCTTCGGCATGCTCGGCATGGGCGTCGCGCTCGTCGCGACGATCGTGCTCGCCGCCGACGGCGACATCAGTGCCGCCGGCCTCGGGCTGATGCTCCTGGCGATGCTGATCGGTGCGCTGATCGGCCTGCAGCGGGCCCGCGGCGTCGAGATGACGGGCATGCCCGAACTGATCGCGCTGCTGCACTCCTTCGTCGGTCTGGCCGCCGTACTGGTCAGCTGGAACGGTTTCCTGAACGTCGAGCACGACCCGAACGGCCCCGAGGCCGAGGCCCTGGACGCGCTCGGCACGCTGGGCATCCACCACGCCGAGGTGTTCATCGGCCTGTTCATCGGCGCGGTGACCTTCACCGGTTCCGTCGTGGCGTACCTGAAGCTCTCCGCGAAGATCGACTCCAAGCCGCTGGTGCTGCCCGGCAAGAACGCCCTGAACCTCGGTGCGCTGGGCCTGTTCCTCGCCCTGACGGTATGGTTCGTGATCACGCCGGAGCTGTGGCTGCTGATCACCGTGACGGTCCTGGCCCTGGCGCTGGGCTGGCACCTGGTCGCCTCGATCGGCGGCGGTGACATGCCGGTCGTGGTCTCGATGCTCAACAGCTACTCCGGCTGGGCCGCGGCGGCCTCGGGCTTCCTGCTCGGCAACGACCTGCTGATCATCACGGGCGCGCTCGTCGGCTCCTCCGGCGCCTACCTGTCGTACATCATGTGCAAGGCCATGAACCGCTCGTTCCTCTCCGTGATCGCCGGCGGCTTCGGCATCGAGGCGCCGTCCGCCTCGGACGTCGACTACGGCGAGCACACGGAGATCACCGCCCAGGGCGCCGCCGAACTGCTGGGCTCGGCCCGGTCGGTGGTCATCACGCCCGGCTACGGCATGGCCGTGGCACAGGCGCAGTACCCGGTCGCGGAGCTCACCTCGAAGCTGCGCGCCAAGGGCGTCGACGTACGGTTCGGCATCCACCCGGTCGCCGGCCGCCTGCCCGGACACATGAACGTGCTGCTGGCCGAGGCCAAGGTGCCGTACGACATCGTGCTCGAAATGGACGAGATCAACGACGACTTCGCCGGGACCGACGTCGTCCTGGTGATCGGCGCCAACGACACGGTCAACCCCGCCGGGGCCGAGGATCCCAGCAGCCCGATCGCCGGCATGCCGGTCCTCACCGTCTGGGAGGCCGGCAAGGTCATCGTCTTCAAGCGCTCGATGGCCTCCGGTTACGCGGGCGTCCAGAACCCGCTGTTCTTCCGCGAGAACACCGCCATGCTCTTCGGCGACGCGAAGGACCGGGTCGAGGACATCGTCGGCGCGCTCTGACGGGTCCGGCCGGCGGCCCGGGTGCCGGGCAACCGGCGCCGCACCGGCCGGAGGAAGGCCGGGGCGGCGCCGCGCCCGCACCGGCCTTCCTCCTCGTGTTCGTGTGAAGGATTCCGGTCCCGCGGGAAGGGGTGAATCCTTTCCCGCCCGGTGTGCCTCTCATAGGCGTGCGGACGACCGCGTCCGCCCGCCCCGAACCACCAGGAGGACCCATGACCACCGTCGTCATCGTCGTCGCGGCCGCCGCGCTGTTGGTGTGCGCGTGCGCCGTCACGCTGCGCCGCCGGAGGCGTCAGCGTGGCTGAGCACACCTGGCCCGGTACGACCCTGGTCGCCGCGGCGCAACGCGGGGACGTCGAGGCGCTCAGCGCGCTGGTGTACGGCTCGTACCCGCACGTGCACCGGTTCGCCCACACGCTGTGCGCCACGCCCCAGGACGCCGAGGACGCGGCCCAGGAAGCGCTGATCATCCTCTATCGCAAGATCGGCATGCTGCGCGCCTCCGGGGCGCTGGCGTCGTGGATGTTCCGCATCGTCCGCAACGAATGCCTGCGCCGCGCCCGGTCCCTGCTCCACCGCGGACCGGTCGACGCGCCGGACGGGCTCGGTGCGTCCGGCCGGTCCGAGGCGATCGGCGGTACGGCGCGTTCGGCCGAGGAGGACGTCCTGTTGCGTCTGGAGGCCGAGCGCGTCGCCGCCGCCGTCGCGGCCCTGCCCGCCGACCAGCGTCAGGTGCTGGTCATGCGGGACATCCAGGGCCTGCCCGGCCGCACCGTCGCCGAGCGGCTCGGGCTCAGCACCGCCGCGATGAAGTCCCGCCTGCACCGCGCTCGTTCGGCCGTGCGCGAGGCGCTGCACGAGGAAGCGGACCGAGAGGCCGTGACGAGGGGAGCCGACGATGACAGCTGAACCGACCGCCACGAAGACACGCATCACCGTGCCCGACCGTGCACCCGAGGTCGTCGCCGTGCGGGCCCCGGCGGCAGCCGGCCGCTACGCCAGCGCCAGCGTGCCGCGTCACCTGGCCCGCGGCGCCGTCGGGTTCGGCGCGCTCATCGGCTCGCTGGCCCTCCTGCCGTTCGTCGGCCCGGTGAGCCTGCTGCTCGCCCCGGTGGGCCTGGTCGCCCTGCGCGGCTGCCCGATGTGCTGGGCGATCGGCCTGATGGAGACCGTCTCCGCCGGCCGGCTGCGCCGCTCCTGCGTGGACGGGAGGTGCGAGCTGACCCGCGCGAAGTCCTAGGCGCCGCCGCCGCGGGTGGCCGCCGGGGGAGGAGTCCGGACCTCGACCGATCGGCGCCCGGGGCGCCCCGGGCAGGTGCAGGTGAACGTGGCCTTCGCCTCCAGGGGTGGCGCGGCCGGGCGCGGGAACACGGTGGGCGGCAGCCCGGGGCACGGGTGCCCCGGACCGCCGCGGCCGGGTTCGGCCGCGGGTCACACCGTTCAGGCGGTGATCCAGTCGCTCGTGGCGATGACCGGCTGGACGCCGTCACGGTGGATGGTGCCCTCGATCAGGCCGTACATCCGGTCGGCGGCGTAGTAGACCTCGTTGTCGTTCTTGAGCCCGAAGGGCTCCAGGTCGACGAGGAAGTGGTGCTTGTTCGGCAGGTTGAGCCGGACCTCGTTGACGGTGGAGCAGTGGTCGAGGACGCGCTCGGCCATGGCGTTGAGGGTCTGCTGCAGCGAGTAGCTGTAGGTCTCGGCGAAGGCCTCCAGCATGTGGCGCTTGACCTTCTTGTACGACTGGTCCCAGTCGAAGTCCGCGTCCCCGGCGGCGACCACCGAGTGGGCCCAGCGGGCCGTCACCTTGGTGGCCAGGATGCGGTCGTACGCCTCCTTCAGGGTCGTGTACCTGTCCTTGATGTAGCCGTGGAACTCGGAGTCGGTCGAGTTCATGACCGTGAGGTCGCGCAGGCCGGAGATGACCTGGAGCTGCCCGGTCGACTTGCTGTACGTGACCTGCGCGGTGCGCACCTCCTGGCCCCTGCGGACGAAGGAGTGCTGCTCGGGGCGGGTGGGGACGGGGATCCGGTCCCAGGCGAACTCCTCGACGCGGATCTGCGCCTCGTGGATGACCGGCTGGGAGTGCACGAAGTGCTTGGCGAGCAGGACGGCGAACGCCTCGGGCGACGTGATGCCGTGCTCCTTGGCGAAGGCGTAGACCGTGTTCTTCGTGGTGTCGGTCGGCAGGCAGTTGCCGTTGTCGCCGGTGAGGTGCACCTCACGGAACTCGCCGCGCAGGGCGACGGAGACGTTCAGGTCGCGGATCTCGTGCCAGGCGCCCTCGTTGCCCTTGCGGCTGACGGCAACGATGCGGTTCTCGGCCTTGCCGTACTGGTTCTGGGCCAGGACGTGCTTGCCGGTGGACTTGCTCATGATGCGGCTCCTGCGGGTACGTGGATTCCTTGATCCCGTACGCCCGGCGTCCGGTGCCGCGTCCGCCGCGGCACCCCCCGCCGTCCGGCCCTCGCGCCCAGGGGCCGCCCCGGGACTGACGAGCATCCCGGTCCGTAGGTGTTCGACACGGATTGCAGCACAGGGCGTCCCGCCCCGACAAGAGCGGCGCCGTCGTTCCCCGGGGTCTTCCCGCCGCTGTGGTAGTCCCTTAGGGGGGAATGGTCACAGCTGTTCCGGTTCATCCAGAATCGCTCCGAAGGGGACTGGCTTCGTGTCGCAGGAAGAGCAGAGACGGCCGGTGACGGCCGACCTCCCCGGGCCTTCGGACGGCCACGCCCGTACGGACCGGATCGTCTTCGGGGTCAGCGCGGTTCTCACCGTGGCCTTCGTCGTGTGGGGCGCGACGGCCACGAAGAGCCTGGAGACCGTCTCCAGCAAGGCCCTCGACGGACTGATCCGCAACGCCGGCTGGGCCTTCATGCTGGCCGCGACCGGCTTCGTCGTCTTCGCGCTGTGGCTCGCCGTCAGCCGCTACGGGCGGATCACCCTCGGTCAGGAAGGCGAGGGGCCGGAGTTCCGTACGGTGTCCTGGATCGCCATGATGTTCAGCGCCGGCATGGGGATCGGTCTGATGTTCTACGGCGTGAGCGAACCGCTCGCCCACTACGGCAGCCCACCGCCGGGCACCCACCCCGTCGACTCGGCCGAGCGGATGCAGACCGCGATGGCCACCACGCTCTTCCACTGGACGCTGCACCCGTGGGCGATCTACGCCGTCGTCGGACTCGCCATCGCTTACTCCACGTACCGGCGCCGGCGGCGGCAGACCGTCAGCGCCGTCTTCGTCCCTCTGATGGGCGAGCGGCGCGCGTACGGCGGACCCGGCCGGGTCATCGACATCCTGGCCATCTTCGCCACGCTCTTCGGGTCCGCGGCCTCGCTCGGCCTCGGCGCGCTGCAGATCGGCAGCGGCTTCGAGGAGCTGGACTGGATGGAGAAGGCCGGCACCGGCCTGCTCGTCGGCATCATCGCGGTGCTGACCCTCGCCTTCGTGCTCTCCGCGGTGTCCGGTGTGGAGAAGGGCATCCAGTGGCTGTCCAACATCAACATGGTGCTCGCCGCGATCCTCGCCGTCTTCGTCTTCGTCGCCGGACCCACCATCATCGTGCTGGACCTGCTGCCCACCTCCCTCGCCGCCTACGTCGGCGACCTGCCGCAGCTGGCCGGCCGCACCGAGGCGACGAGCGGCGACGACATCCATGACTGGCTGGGAAGCTGGACGGTCTTCTACTGGGCCTGGTGGATCTCGTGGACGCCCTTCGTCGGCATGTTCATCGCCCGGATCAGCCGGGGGCGGACGATCCGCCAGTTCGTCGGCGGTGTCATCCTCGTGCCCAGCATGGTCAGCCTGATCTGGTTCGCCGTCTTCGGCGGCACGGCGATGAAGCTCCGCGAGGAGGGCGCGCTAGCCGGCGAGACCACGCCGGAGGGTCAACTCTTCGGCGTGTTGCAGGAGTTCCCGATCACCGGGACCACGAGTCTGCTGGTGATGGTCCTCGTCGGCATCTTCTTCGTGTCCGGCGCCGACGCCGCCTCGATCGTCATGGGGACCCTCTCCCAGCACGGCACCTTCGAGCCCAGCCGCCTGGTCGTGGTGTTCTGGGGGGTGGTGACGGGGGCCGTCGCCGCGGTCATGCTCCTCATCGGCGACGGCCAGGGCGACGCGCTCGCCGGTCTGCAGAACCTCACGATCCTGGTGGCGGCACCTTTCGTGCTCGTGATGATCGGGATGTGCGTGGCGCTGATGCGGGACCTGCGCAGGGATCCGCTCATCGTGCGCGGGCGGTTGGGGGAGGAGGTCGTCGAGCTCGCCGTGATCGCCGGTCACGAGCGCTACGACGGCGACTTCGAGCTCCGCATCGGCCCCGGATCGCCGGGCGGCGAGGGCAAGGGCTGAGCGGGGCGCAGGTGAGGGCCGAGTCGGCTGGCGACCATCGGCCGTCCGGCGTCGGGCCCGACCCGGCGCTTGCGCTCCTTCCCCGAAAGACCCCTGGGTGGACCCCGTACGGGCTCACCGCGCGCCCCCGTACGGCTTCGCAGGACCCCGCGTACGAGCCCCGCGTACGGCCCGGGCGTGCGCCTCGACGAGCCCGCCCCGGTGACCCCGCGCGCCCGAAGTGCGCCCCGGAAAACGCTTGGACGGCGTGGGGACGGTCGCGGGAGACTGCGAGTTCTGTCCCTGGGGGTCCGACTAAGCAGGGTTGGAATGGATTCGCCTGAATCAGACAAAGGTACGCCGGGCCGCGGCCCGGTACTTCTCGCACTTCGACACTACGGACGGGAGCTGGGCCGGCTCCGCCGGATGACCGTGCCCGCGATGCTGCTCCCGGCGCTGGGCAACATCGGCATCGCCTACATCGCGCCGCTGATCGTCGCCAAGCTCGTCGGGCACATCGCCGGCGACGGCGCGGACGGCTCCGGGACGGGGCTCGGCGCCATGCTGCCCTACGTCCTCGCCTTCGCCGTGGTCCTGCTGCTCTCCGAGGCGCTCTGGCGCGTCGGTCTGCACTGCCTGAACCGGCTCGACGCCCTCGGCATCGAGCACCTCTACGTCGTCGGCATGGACGAACTCTTCGCCAAGGACGCCGCGTTCTTCCACGACAACTTCGCGGGTTCGCTCACCAAGCGGGTGCTCAGCTTCGCCTCCCGCTTCGAGGAGTTCGTCGACACGCTCACCTTCAACGTCATGGGCAGCTTCGTGCCCCTCACCTTCGCGTCCGTCGTCCTCTGGATGTACGAGCCGCTGCTCGTCGTCGGCCTCCTCGTGATGATCCTCGTCACGGCGGTGTGCGTGACGCCGCTGATCCGGCGCCGTCAGGTGCTCGTCGGGGAGCGCGAGGAGGCGATCGCCCGGGTGTCGGGCCACGTCGCCGACAGCCTGATGAACATGGACACCGTCCGCGCGTTCGCCGCCGAGGAGCGCGAGGCGGCCGAACACCGCTCCCGCGTGGCCGAGTCGAGGCGGCTGACGCTGCGCTCGTGGGACTACGGCAACCTGCGCATCGACACGCTGGTCGCCCCCATGTCCGTGCTGACCAACGTGCTCGGTCTGACCGTCGCGCTCGCGCTCGGCGCCGGCGAGCACGGCGTGGAGGCGGTCATCGTGGCCTTCACGTACTACTCCAACGCGACCCGCATCATGTTCGAGTTCAACCAGATCTACCGCCGTCTGGAGAGCTCGATGACGGAGGCGGCCCAGTTCACCGAACTGCTCCTCGTCCCCCCGACCGTGGTGGACCCGGAGGCCCCGGAGCCCCTGCGGTCCCGGGCCGCCGACGTGCGGTTCGAGCGGGTGACCTTCTCCCACGGGGGAGCGAAGCCGCTCTTCGAGGAGCTCGACCTGGACGTGCCCGCCGGCACCAGGATCGGCCTCGTCGGCCGGTCCGGCGGCGGCAAGACCACCCTCACCCGCCTGCTGCTGCGCATGACCGACGTCGACGCCGGCCGGATCCTGATCGGCGGCCAGGACATCAGCCGGATGTCCCAGGCCGACCTGCGCAGCCTGATCGCGTACGTACCGCAGGAACCGGCGATGTTCCACCGCACCCTGCGGGACAACATCGCCTTCGCCCGGCCCGCTGCCACCGACGCCGAGATCCGCCGCGCCGCCGAGGCGGCGCACGTCACGGAGTTCGCCGACGCGCTGCCGGAGGGCTTCGACACCATGGTCGGCGAGCGCGGGGTGAAGCTGTCCGGCGGGCAGCGCCAGCGGGTCGCCCTCGCCCGGGCGATCCTCCGCGACGCGCCGATCCTGCTGCTCGACGAGGCGACCAGCGCCCTCGACTCCGAGAGCGAGATCCTCGTCCAGGACGCGCTCTGGCGGCTGATGGAGGGGCGGACGGCCCTCGTGGTGGCGCACCGCCTGAGCACGGTGGCCGGCATGGACCGGCTCGTCGTCCTCGACCGCGGACGGGTCATCGAGCAGGGCTCCCACCAGGAACTGCTCGCCGCGGACGGCCCGTACGCCAAGCTGTGGCAGCACCAGTCCGGCGGCTTCCTCGACGACAGCCCGGCGAACGCGGCCGGACTGCGCTGAGCACACGGAGTGCCGGGGCGGGGTCCCACCAGGGCCCCGCCCCACTCCGCCTCGCCCACCCGGTGCCGCCCCGCCCCGCCCTTGCCCTCCGGCGCGGCAGCGTGACCGGACGCGCGGCACAGTGACCGGACCGGACATGCCCGTCCACGGTTCCGGCCGCCCTCGTTCAGGGGTGGGAGAACACGCAGGCCATCCGGGTGTCGGGATTGGCACTCATCCCGACGATCGCGCCGGCGTCCGCCCGGTTCACCCGGGCGTGCGCGCCCGCGTAGCCGCGGGAGGTGAGGAAGACGCCCACGGCGGCGACCCGGTCGTCGACCGCCCCCGTCACCGGGTCGAGCACCGGCTCGGGCCGTGGCACCACGCGCTCCTGGGCCAGGTAGCCGTGGTCCACCGCGATGGCCAGTGCCTCCCGCCACGCGTCGTCGTCGCACTCCCAGCCGACGAACGTGTCCAGACCGCCGTGCCCGGCGCCGGGCTTGAGGATCAGGTGCTCCCGGCGCTCCCGGCACACGTCGAGCAGATCGGGCGAAGCCGTCCGGCCCAGCGTCCGGCTCCACGGTAGGACCCGGTCCACCAGGTCCCGTTCGACGGCGTCGAAGGCCGTGGCCCAGCGCGGGTCGGACAGCAGGGCGAGCGCGTTCTTGTGCGCGTACAGACCGCTCTCCAGCGACGTGTACAGCACGGTCCGGCCGGCCTCGTGCGCACGGAACAGGTGCTCCGCGGCCTCCGGCCCCGCCGGGTCGTCGAGCAGCTGACGCGCCCCGAAGTTACGCAGGACCAGATCGAGCGGGGCGCCGCCGAGGGTCAGCTTGCCGTCGGGCCGGGTGCGTACGTCGCCGAGCTCGCCGATCCGCAGCTCGAGCCCCTGCGCGGCCATCGCCTCCTGGAAGGCCCGCATCAGCGTGCCGTACGGGCCGATGCCCCCGTTGCCCTCGACGAGCCCGATCACCGGCTCCGCGCCGCCGCCGGACAGCGCGGCCCCGGCCCGTTCGCGCAGGTCCTCCGCGAGCCGCGCCGCCGTGTCCACGTGGGCCAGACCGTGCGCGGCGGCGAAGGCGGCGAACTCCCCGACCCGCAGCAGGCCGTCGTTGCACACCGCCATGTCCATGCCCCCGACCTCGCTGCCGAGGTTGAACTCCAGGAGCCGGTAACCGGTGCCGTCGTGGTACGCGTCGGCCCGGCCCAGCCGCGCCGGACGCCCGTCGGAGCACCGGCGCAGCAGGGCGGCATGCCAGGGGTCGAGGCCGAGCTCCTTCGCGTACCGCTCGGCGTCGCCGTCGAAGAGCCGGTCCGGGAGCGAGACGAGCAGCTCGAACAACTCCTCCAGGTCCCGCGCGAACTCCCGGGTCTCCGCCTCCGGTACGAACCAGGGCCGCGGCAGCAGATGCCGCCGCCACGCCTCGTCGAAGGCCGGTGGGAAGGCGGCGCGCGCGACCGCGTCCCGCAAGCCCGCGTTCCCGTCCCGGCATGCGTCCGTGTACGTACGGCTGAGGGCAGTCATGCCCGCCATCCGACCACGGCCCCGGCCCGGGCGACAGGCCCCGGCGCCGCCGGACGGTCAGGGGGCGGACGTGGGCCGCGCCATGTCGGCCCCGGACCGCCAGAAGCCCCGGACCGGCTGAGCGTCGGCCCCGCCCGCCTCCGGCCACCCGCCTCCGGCCACCCGCCCCCGGCCACCCGGCCGTTCGGCTACGCCCCCCAGGCCTCGAACTCGTAGACGCGGGCGGCCGGGTCCGTCGTCTGCGTCGGCTTCGTGATCGACAGGCGCACATAGCGGGCGGTGACGGACACCGGGTGGGTCGTGGTCGCCGCCGTGTTGCCGGTGACGGTCACGGCGGTCCTCCACGGCTCCGACGCGCCGTCGCGCACCTCGACGGTGAAGTCGCGGGTGTTCCAGCTCGCGCTCTCGCCGCCCGCCGCCGCGTGCTTCACCACGAAACGGCCGACGGACCGGGACGCGCCGAGGTCCACCTCCAGCCACTTGGCGCCCGTGAGCGCGCACCACTTGTCACCGTTGCCGCCGGAGGTGCTGCCGTTGACGGCTTTGGCCGGGGTCTCGGTGGTGTTGCACTGCCCGGAGGCGGTCGCGGGACGGTTCAGGGCCAGGTTGACCTCACCGGTCGCCGCCCACGTGACCGTGGTGCTCGCGGCGGACGAGCGGCCGTATTCGGTGGAGACCGCCTCCACGTCGAGCGTGGTGCTCGTCTCGGCGCCGACCCGGTCGAGCCGCGGTACGAAGTAGCTGTCGTTGGGCGTGGCACCGAGGAAGGTGCGGCTGCCGTCGGGATTGCGGCGGTACACCTCGTAGTGGTGCACGTCCCCGGCGGCCGAGGCCGTCCACGCCATCCGCAGTGACCTGCTCGTGGCGCCCGTGTCCGTCGAGCCGAGCACGGTGGGCGCCGAAGGGGCCGACGGAACGTCCACCGTGCCGTCGTAGACCGCGAGTTGGCCCACCCGGACGTCGTACGAGGCGGCCGTGCCGGTGGTCTGGAGGCCGATCTGGGCGACGGTGCGCCCGGCGTACGCGGACAGGTCCAGCGTCCTGCGCTCCCAGCCCGCCGTCGTGGTGGAGCCGAGGTCGAGGGTGGTGAAAGTGGTGGGGGAGTCGGTGAACGACACCGCCGCCTTCAGTCGGGTCGGTCCGGCGGCCGGGGTCTTCAGCACCACGGACAGCTTGGTGTCGGCCGCGACCGGGAGCCTCGACTGGTACAGCCGGACGGTGTTCACCGCGTCCAGGACACCGGTGAGTCGCAGCGCCGAGCCGCCCTCGTAGGCGTCGGTGAAGTCGATCGAGGGCTTGAGCTTCGTCCCGGTGGACGTGACCAGCCAGCGGTAGGTCGGCGGCACGTCCTGCAGGGAGAGGTTGTTCCAGCCACTCGTGGAGACCTTCACGCCGCCGGAGTGGTAGAAGTCGCCCTGTCCGGCGTCGAAGGAGGTCACGAAGGGTTTGGCGGTGACCGGCGACGACTCGGCGACGTAGGTCGCGAGGCCCTTCCACGAGGACGTGGTCGTGGTGTCGGAGGGGTCGCCGTTGGCGCCGTCCCAGTAGCGGGCCTCGCGCGCGTACGAATCGGCCCGGCCGGTCGAGGAGTTGTGCGTCCACTCGGGGCGGTAGAGGCCGAGCGAGGTGGTGTGCGGCCGGCCGGCCGGGAAGACGGCGCTCCACGGGACGCTCGTGTCGTAGCCGTTGGCCTCGGTGTCCACCCCGGCGAACAGCTCGTACTCGCCGCGGCCGAGGGAGCGGGCGAGGGTACGGGAGGAGTCCAGGGCGGCGGCGCCCCAGCCGAAGTCGAGGAACATCGAGTCGCTCGTGCGCTGCGAACCCTCCTGCAGGAAGGCGTCGTTGGCGGTGGTGAGGGCGTCCTGCCAGCTGACCGAGCCGGACTCGGTCATCGCGTCGTACCACATGAACTCGACGGGCCCGAGTGAGCGGGCGTACCGCAGGGTGTTGCGCATCTCGGTCGCGAGGGCGCTGTCGCCGCCGGCCGTCTCCTGGTTGATGAACCAGCCGTCGAAGCCGTAGTACTGCGCGGCCTGGGCCAGCTTGTCGGCGACGGGGTAGCGGGTGCCGGACTTCTGGACGAAGTCCCGCACCCACTGGATCTGGCCGCCGTACGCGGTGGGCGGGAAGAACACCGTGCCGTACACCTTCACGCCGTTGCGGTGGGCGGCGTCGATCACGGTCGGATTCGGCGCGAGGATCAGCCCCTCGCCGGCCGAACCTCCCCAGAAGACCAGCTTGTCGACGTACTGCCAGTGCCCGAAGGCGTAGTAACGCGGATCGAGCGAGCCCTGTGAGGGGTTGTTCGAGGTCGGCGCGAAGGACACCAGGGAGGCGACCTGGCCCTCCCCCGCCCGGGCGTTCGCGTTCGCCTTCAGCGCCGGGTCGGAGACCCGGGCCTTGAGCGGGACGCGCGCGCGGTTGAACCGGGCGTCGGGATCCGTGGCCGGATCCCAGTTCAGGATCGTGTTCGGGTACCAGTACGAGGCGTACGGCTGGGTGCCCGCGGCATCGGCGACAACGTTGTCGGACGCCGACGCGCCCGGTGTGGCGGCGAGGCCGAGCGCGACCGCGGACAGGGCCGCGGCCAGGAGGAGATGCAGGGGTCGTCTCATCGGAGCTCCGGTCCAGCAGAGGGGGAAGGGGCTGGTGGTGCCGGTGGCGCGACGGTGCGGAGTTTCGTTCGGTGCGGAGGCTAAAGGGCTTTAGTGACAGGGTCAAGAGGGCGTCGGCCGGCCACCCCGGCCGGCGGCCGGGCCCGCCGTGCTCTCACGGACCGTCAGGCGCGGCGTCGGGTTCCGGACGTCCTGCGCCGAGGACGGGTCGTCGAGCACGGTGAGCAGGGTCGTGGCCACCTGCTCTCCGAGGGCGAAGGTGTCGCGGGAGAGCGCGGTGAGCGCGGGGTGGACGATCCGGGCGAGCGCCGAGTCGTCGAACGACACGATCGACACCTCGCCGGGCACCGCGACCCCCATCTCGGCGGCGACCCCGAGGCCCGCCACGGCCATCACGTCGCTGTCGTACACGAGCGCCGTCGGCCGCTGCCGCCCCGGCCGGGCCAGCAGCGCCCGGGTGGCGGCGGCGCCCTCCGCGTCGCTGAAGTCGGTGGGCACGGACACCGCCTCGTCGAGGCCGAGCCGGCGCGCCGCGTCCCGCACCGCGCGGATCCGGCGCTGGGTGTGCTGGAAGGAGGTGAGCCCGGCGAGATGGGCGATCCGGCGGTGCCCGAGGGCCGCCAGGTACTCCACGATCGAGGTCATCGCCTCCCGGTCGTCCGCCCACACGGCGGGCAGCCGCCCGTGCCGGCCGGGCCCGCCGAGGACCACGGTCGGCACGCCGAGTTCCTCGAGGACCGCGATGCGCGGGTCGCGCACCTGCAGGTCGACCAGCACGAAGCCGTCCACGCGGTGCTCGGAGGTCCAGCGCCGGTAGACCTCGATCTCGGCCGCCGTGTCCTCGACGACCAGGAGCTGCAGCGCGGTGCCGCGGGTGGAGAGCGCCGCCTGGAGCCCGGAGAGCAGCTGGCCGAAGAAGGGTTCGAGCCCGATGGTGCGGGCGGGCCGCGCGAGGACCAGGCCGACGGCTCCGGCCCGGGCCCCGCCGAGGGCGCGGGCGGCGCTGTGCGGGCGCCAGTTCATCCGCTCGGCCACCCGCAGGATGCGCTCCCGGGTGGCCTCGCTGACGCCCGGACGCCCGTTGAGCGCGAAGGAGACGGCGCCCTTGGAGACACCCGCCTCCCGGGCGATGTCGGCGATGGTCGGTCGGGCCATCGGGCGCCCCCTCGTCCTGCGCGTTTCCGCATGCTCTCTTGACACCGGAGTTTAGCCGGGAGCATAGTCCCGCATCGCTAGAGCGGTTTAGTCAAGCAAGGTCCGCGCAACTCCCCGCGACGTCCGAGCAAGGAGACACCCTCGTGCGACACATTCGAAGCGGCCTGTGGGGCCGGTGGACCGCCGCCGCCGTGGCGGCCGTGACCCTGGCCGGCTGTGGCCTCGGCGGCTCCGAGGACTCCGGCCGGCCCGGACCGGTCGCCACCGGCGGCGAGGTCACGGGCAAGGTCTCGCTCCAGACCTGGGCCCTCAAGCCGAAGTTCACCGCCTACATGGAAGGGGTGATCTCCGGCTTCGAGAAGAAGTACCCGGGCACCGAGGTCGAGTGGCTCGACCAGCCGGGCGAGGGCTACTCCGAGAAGGTCCTCAGCCAGTCCGCCGGCGGCACCCTCCCCGACGTCGTCAACCTGCCGCCGGACTTCGCGCTGCCGCTCGTCAAGCAGAACCTGCTGCTCGACATCGCCGCCTCCGACCCCGCCGCTTCCCGCGACTACGTCAAGGGCGGCCTCGACGCGTACCGCTTCCCCGGCCGGCAGGGCACCTTCGGCTATCCCTGGTACCTCAACACCGACGTCAACTACTGGAACGGCGAGCTCCTCACCGCCTACGGTCTGGACCCCAGGAAGCCCCCGGCCTCGCTCGAGCAGCTCGTCGCCGCCGCCCGTACCGTCAAGGCCAGGTCCGGCGGCAAGACCTATCTCATGAGCCGCAAGCCCAACCTGATGGACCTGGCCAACGCCGGCGTCCCGATCATGTCCCCGGACGGGAAGACCTTCACCTTCAACACCCCCGAGGCCGCGGCCGTCCTCGACACCTACCGCGCGGCCTTCAAGGAGGGCCTGCTGCCCAAGGACGTCCTCACCGAGACCTACGCGGGCAACACCAAGCTCTTCAGCTCCGGCACCGCCGCGTGGACCACCGCCGGCGCCAACTACATCACCAGCCTGGCCGTCGACAATCCGACGCTCGCCCCCAAGGTGGTCCCCTCGGCGCCCATGGGCACGCCGCCGCTGTACGTCCAGGGCCTGTCCATCCCGAAGAACACCAGGAACCCGGCCGCGGCCCTCGCTCTCGCCCGCTGGGTCACCAACGCCGAGAACCAGGCCGCGTTCGCCCGCGAGACCAGCATCTTCCCCTCCACCACGGCGTCCGGTGCCGACCCGTTCTTCAGCAGGAGCGACGGCAGCAACGCCGGTGACGCCAAGGTCCTCGCCTTCCGTTCGCTGTCCTCCGCCCGCGTCCTCGAACCCGTCCAGGCGAACGACGCGATCAAGACACTCGTCAACCAGCAGATCGCCCTCGCCGTCAGCGGCCAGAGCGGCTCCAAGGAGGCCCTCGACACGGCGGCCGCCCGCGCCAACCAGCTCCTCGAGGACTGAACGGCCGGCCCCTCGGCACCGACCGGACCCACGGAAGGCTTCCCATGACCCACCGGCGCTGGTTCACGCCCTGGCTGCTCGCCGGTCCCGCCCTGCTCTGGCTCGCCGTCTTCAACCTGTGGCCCGCGATCAACACGGTGATCCTGTCCTTCACCAACGCCAAGCCGCTCGGCGGAGGACACTTCACCGGCCTCGCCAACTACGAACGGGCCCTGGACGACGCGCAGCTGACGGACGCCCTCGTCAACAGCGTCCTCTACCTCCTCGTCTGCCTGCCCCTGCTCACCGTGCTGCCGCTGCTGCTCGCGCTCCTCGTGGAGAAGCGGCTCCCCGGCATCACGTTCTTCCGCACGGCCTTCTACACCCCGGTCGTCGCCTCCGCCGTCGTCGTCGGCATCATCTGGGGCTGGCTGCTCGACGAACGGGGCCTGCTCAACGGCATGCTCCAGCAGCTCGGTCTCGCCGACCACCCCGTCTCCTTCCTCACCGACCGCTGGCTGCTGCTGCTCAGCGCCATGGCACTCACGGTGTGGAAGGGGCTCGGCTACTACATGGTGATCTACCTGTCCGCGCTGGGGAACGTCGGCCGCGAACTCCACGAGGCCGCCGCCGTCGACGGGGCCTCCCGACTCCGCCGCTTCTGGCACGTCACCCTTCCCGGCGTCCGGCCCGCCATGCTCCTGATCTCCGTGCTCATCTCGGTGTCCGCGCTACGGATCTTCTCCGAGCTGTACGTGCTCTCCCACGGCACCGGCGGCCCCGGCGGGCGCGACATGTCGGTGGTCATGCTCATCCAGATGTACAGCCGCGGCTTCACCGGGCACATCGGTTACGCCTCCGCCCTCAGCGTGCTGCTCTTCGTCCTCACCGTCGGCCCGATGATCGTCCTGGCCCGGCTCAACCGGAAGGCGGCATGACGGCATGAGCGCACCCGGCCGCACCGCGCCCGCCGCCGAGAAGGCGGTCCGCTACCTCCTTCTCGTCCTCGTCCTGCTCCTCACCGTCGGCCCCTTCCTGTGGCAGCTGTCCACCTCGCTCAAGGGGCCCGGCGAGGACGTCTGGTCCCGCACCCCGGGCTTCCTGCCGGCGGACCCGACCCTCGACAACTACGCCCGCGTCGCCGACACCGTCCCGGTGTGGACCTACGCCGCCAACTCGCTGATCGTGGCGGGCATCGCCGTACTCGGGAACGTCGTGGGCACCACCCTCGCCGGATTCGCCCTCGCCCGGCTGCGCTTCCGCGGGGCGCGCCTCGCCCTCGGGCTCTTCGTCGCCACCCTGGTGCTGCCCGGAGAGGTCACGATCGTCTCCCAGTACGTGACCGTCCGCAGCCTCGGTCTCACCGACACCCTCGTCGGCGTGGCCCTGCCCGGCGCCATCGCCATGCTCAACGTGCTCCTCATGTACACGGCCTTCCGGGCCGTGCCGCCTGAGCTCGACGCCGCCGCGCTCGTGGACGGCGCCAACGTCCGGCAGCGGCTCGTGCACGTGGCCCTGCCCAACGTGCGGGGCATGCTGAGCGTCGTCGTCATCTTCACCTTCATCGCCGCCTGGGACGACTTCCTGTGGCCGCTGATCGTGCTCAACGACCCGCAGAAGTACACGCTCACGGTCGGACTCCAGTACCTCGACGGCACGTTCTCCGCCAATCCCCGGCTCATCGCCGCCGGCACCATGATCGCCTTCCTGCCGATCGTCGCCGTGTTCGCGGTGCTCCAGCGCTTCTTCTTCAAGGGGGTCGAGGAGGGAGCTATCAAGGGATGACCGCCGACCCCGCCCGGCTCCACCGCCTCACCGAAGGAACCGCACCCGCATGACGAACCGTCAGCCCAAGCCCGCCGCCGGGCGGCCCTCCGGTCCGCGCGCGGAGCGGGCCACCACACCTCGCTTCGGCGTCAACTACACGCCCAGCCAGGGCTGGTTCCACCACTGGCTCGACTTCGACCTCGACGCCGTACGAGCCGACCTCGACTCCGTCGCCGCCCTCGGCCTCGACCACGTGCGCGTGTTCCCGCTCTGGCCGCTCTTCCAGCCGAACCGCACCCTGATCCGTCCCCGCGCCCTCGACCAGCTCGGCGCGCTCGTCGACGCGGCCGGCGAACGCGGCCTCGACGTCGCCGTCGACGGCCTCCAGGGGCACCTGTCCAGCTTCGACTTCCTGCCCTCCTGGACCCGGACCTGGCACCGCCGCAACCTCTTCACCGACCCCGCCGTCCTCGACGGCCAGAGCGCCTATCTGCGCACCCTCGCCGCCGCCCTCGCCGACCGTCCGAACTTCCTCGGCATGACCCTCGGCAACGAGATCAACCAGTTCTCCGGCGACCCGCACCCCGACCCCGACCGTGCCACCCCCGCCCAGGCCGAGTCCTGGCTCCGCCGCATGCTCGCCGCCTGCGAGGCCGGCGCCCCGGGCCGGCTCCACCTGCACGCGGCCTACGACGCCGCCTGGTACCTCGACGACCATCCCTTCACCCCCGCCCACGCGGCCCGCCTCGGCGCCGTCACCGCCGTCCACTCCTGGGTCTTCAACGGCACCGCGCAGCGGTACGGCGCCGATTCCGTGGCCGTCGGGCAGCACGCCGCGTATCTCGTCGAGCTCTCCAAGGCCTGGGCGGAGGACCCCCGGCGCCCCGTCTGGCTCCAGGAGGTCGGCGCGCCCGCCCCGCACATCGCCCCGGAGCGCGCGGCCGAATTCACCCGTACGACCGTCGCCGCCGCGCTCGACTGCCCCGATCTGTGGGGTATCACGTGGTGGTGCTCCCACGACGTCGACCGGTCACTCGCCGACTTCCCCGAACTGGAATACAGCCTCGGCCTGTTGACCACCGACCGCCACGTCAAGCCGGCGGGCCGGGCCCTCGCCGAGGCCGTCGCCGAGGCCCGTGCCGCCCGCCCGGGCCCGGCCGCCCGGAGCACGGCGCTCGTCGTCGACCTCCCGGACGACGCGGCCAAGCGCTCCGCGTGCGGCCCCGGCGGACCGTACTTCGAGGCCTTCATGCGGCTCGCCGCGGCCGGGGCCCGCCCGGCCGTGGTCCTCGCTGCCCGTGCCGACGACCCCGCGTACCTCGCCGCCCGCGGCATCACCGAGCTCGTCGCCCCCGACGCGCCCGGAGCCGACCGGCCCGGCCGACCCTGACCTCTTGCCACCCGCCCCTGGGAGAGTTCCGCATGCATGACGACCGCAGCCTCGTCGAGTCCCGGCTCAAGCGGGTGCTCGACGAACGCATCCGACCGGCCATCCATCCGCAGTCCGTCCCGCTCGACGTGGGCATCTGGACCGCCCCGGGCGAACCCGTACCGGTCGCCGAGGGCATCGCCGCACCCCGCATCCCCATCGGCGTCGGCGACGCCTGGGGCGCACCCTGGGGGACGAGCTGGCTCACCGTCTCCGGCACCGTGCCCCGGGAGTGGGCGGGCCGCACCGTCGAGGCGCTGATCGACCTCGGCTTCGACGCCAACATGCCCGGCTTCCAGTGCGAGGGCCTGGTCTACCGACCCGACGGCAGCCCGGTGAAGGGCCTCCACCCGCGCAACCAGTGGGTGCGGATCGCCGCGCCCGCCGCCGGCGGCGAAGAGGTGCTGCTGCACGTCGAGGCCGCGTCCAACCCGGTGATCCTCGACTACCACCCCTTCCTGCCCACCGAGCTCGGCGAGAAGGAGACCGCCGGCGACCGGCCCCAGTACCGGCTCGCCCGCATGGACCTGGCCGTCTTCGACGAGACCGTGTGGGAGCTCGTCGTCGACCTCGAAGTGCTCGGCGAGCTCATGGCCGAGCTGCCCGTCGAGGGCGCCCGCCGCTGGGACCTCCTGCGCGCCGTCGAACGCGCCCTGGACGCCGTCGACCTGCAGGACGTGAACGGCACCGCCGCCGCGGCCCGCGCCGAACTGGCCGGCGTCCTCGCCTCGCCCGCCGAGCCCTCCGCCCACCGCATCAGCGCCGTGGGCCACGCCCACATCGACTCGGCCTGGCTGTGGCCGCTGCGCGAGACCGTGCGCAAGGTGGCACGGACCACCGCCAACATGACCGCCCTCCTGGAGAGCGAGCCGGACTTCGTCTACACGATGTCCCAGGCCCAGCAGTACGCGTGGATCAAGGAGCACCGGCCCGAGGTGTACGCCCGGGTCAAGAAGGCGGTCGCCGAGGGACGCTTCGTCCCGGCCGGCGGCATGTGGGTCGAGTCCGACACCAACATGCCCTCGTCCGAGGCGATGGCCCGTCAGTTCGTGCACGGCAAGCGCTTCTTCCTCGACGAGTTCGGCATCGAGAACCACGAGGCCTGGCTGCCCGACACCTTCGGCTTCGCCGGCGGGCTCCCGCAGATCATCAAGGAGGCCGGATCGAAGTGGCTCCTCACCCAGAAGATCTCCTGGAGCCAGGTCAACTCCTTCCCGCACCACACTTTCTGGTGGGAGGGCATCGACGGCACCCGGATCTTCACCCACTTCCCGCCGATCGACACCTACAACTGCTCCATGCAGGGCAGGGAGATCGCCCACGCCGTACGCAACTTCAAGGACAAGGGGCGCGCCTCGCACTCCATCGCGCCCACCGGCTGGGGCGACGGGGGCGGCGGCACCACCCGCGAGATGATCGCCAAGGCGGCGCGGCTGCGCGATCTGGAGGGCTCCGCCCGGGTGCGCTGGGAACGGCCCGCCGAGTTCTTCGCCAAGGCCCAGGCCGAGTATCCCGAACCGCCCGTATGGGTAGGTGAGTTGTATCTGGAGTTGCACCGCGCGACCCTCACCAGCCAGGCCCGCACCAAGCAGGGCAACCGGGCGAGCGAGAACCTGCTGCGCGAGGCCGAGCTGTGGTCCGCGACCGCTGCCGTACGCGCCGGACTGCCCTACCCGTACGCGGAGTTGGACCGGATCTGGAAGACGGTGCTGCTGCACCAGTTCCACGACATCCTGCCCGGCTCGTCCATCGCCTGGGTGCACCGAGAGGCCGAACGCACCTACGCCACGGTCGCCGGACAGCTCACCGCGATCACCGAGCGCGCCCAGCGCGCCCTCGCCGGCGACGGGAGCGCCGAGATCCTCTTCAACAGCGCCCCGCACGCCCGCTCGGGCGTCCCCGCCGGCGGCGCCCGCCGCGTGGACGCGCTGCCCGACGCGCCCGGCCGCTGCACGGTCGAGGCACGGGAGGGGGGCGGCTTCGCCCTCGACAACGGGCTGCTGCGGGTCGCCGTGGACGGACGCGGACTCGTCGTCTCCGTCGTCGACCTCGACACCGGGCGCGAGACCGTCGCCCCCGGCGCCGCCGCCAACCTCCTCCAGCTGCACCCCGACTTCCCGAACATGTGGGACGCCTGGGACGTCGACCGCTTCTACCGCAACACGGTCACCGACCTCACCGACGTCGACGAACTGCTCGTCACCGACGCCGGTCCCGAGGCCGTCTCCGTCCGTGTCACCCGCTCCTTCGGCGCCTCGACCGCCGTCCAGACCCTCACCCTCATCGCCGGCGCCAAGCGCCTCGACCTCGACACCGAGGTGGACTGGCACGAGACGGAGAAGTTCCTCAAGGCCGCCTTCCCGCTGGACCTGCACACCGACCGCTACGCCGCCGAGACCCAGTTCGGGCACCTCTACCGCCCCACACACACCAACACCAGCTGGGAGGCGGCCAAGTTCGAGGCCTGCAACCACAAGTTCGTCCACTTCGAGGAGCCCGGCTGGGGCGTCTCCCTCGTCACCGCCTCGACGTACGGCCACGACGTCACCCGCACCGTACGGCCCGAGGACCGCGGCACCACGACCACCGTCCGCGCCTCCCTGCTGCGCGCGCCCCGCTTCCCCGATCCCCACACCGACCAGGGCGTCCACCGCTTCCGGCACGCCCTCGTGCCCGGCGCGGGCGTGGGCGACGCGGTCCGCGAGGGCTACGGCATCAACCTGCCCGAGCGGCGCGTGCCCGGAGGCGACGACGTGGTGCCCCTGGTGGGCGTCGGCGACGAGGCCGTGGTCGTGAGCGCGGTCAAGCTCGCCGACGACGGCAGCGGCGACGTCGTCGTCCGCCTCTACGAGTCGCGGGGCGGCCGCGCGCGCACCCGGCTCACCGCCGGCTTCGCGCTCGCCGGCGCCCGGCTCTGCGACCTGTTGGAGCGGCCGCGGGAGGGGGACGGCGCGGGGGTGCTGCCGGTGGAGCGGGACGGGGTGGCGATCGAACTCCGCCCCTTCCAGCTCCTGACGCTGCGGCTCGCCCGCGCCTGATCTCCGGGGCGGCACGAGGAGAGGAGCTGTCGGCGGGCGCCCGACGGGATGGTCGCGGGAGTGCCTCCACAGGGTCCACCAGGACGGTCCGAGGAGGCGTCGTCCGCGTGTCTTACCCGTCCGCCCGTCCTACCCGTCCGCATGTCCTCCCCGGCCGAGGCCCGGGAAGGGACCAGGGGCAGCCCGTGCTGGACGCCCCGGGTTACCCCTGGTCACCGGGCGGGGTCAGCCCCTACTCTTGCGCCCTGATCCATCGGGGCGGGTGAGCTGGGGGAGACATGAGCGTGCTGCCGGAAGGGCTCGGCGAGGCGATACGCGGCACCGCGCGGGACATCGCCGAGGTCGTGCGGGCCGCGCCCGGCACAGCTGGTCCCGTACCGCGCTCGACGTGGACGTTCGGTGAGGCCGCGGCCCATCTCGGCCAGGCCAACGAGCTGATGGCCGACCTGGCGGCCGGCCGGCTCCGGCCCTACGGCGACGGCACCCCGGAGAGCCTCGCGGCGGCCAACGAGGCGGCCCTGGCGTCCTTCCCCGAGCGGGCCGCCGGGCCACTCGCCGACCTGATCCACGACCAGGCCCTGGCCTTCCTCGACGCGGTCGAGGAGCGCGCGCCGGAGGAGGTCGTGGAGACCCCCATGGGCCCGCTCGGCCCGGCCGCGCTCGGCGCGTACCTGCTCACCCACATGCTCGGGCACGGCTACGACCTGGCCCGGGCGCTCGGCCGCCCGCACATGCTGGACCGCGGCCGGGTCGAGCTGACGCTGCCGTTCATGGTCGCGGCGATGCCCCGGGTGGCGGCCCCCGCCGCCCTGGCCGGGCTCAACGCCCGGTACCGCGTGCGCCTGTGGGGCGGCGCCCAGTTCGGCGCCACCGTCGCCGACGGCAAGGTCACGACGGTCGCGGGCCCCGTCGACAGCGCCGACTGCACGATCCTGACCGAGCCCGTCGCCTTCCTGCTCATGGCGCTCGGGCGCATCGACCCGGTGCCGGTGATGGCCACCGGCCGGGCACTCGCCTGGGGCCGCAAGCCCTGGCTAGGGCCCCGTTTCCCGCGGCTCTTCGTCGCTCCCTAGCGACTCGGGTCACCGGCCTCCGGGCGCGACCCGCGCCTGGTGGATCCGCAGGTGCAGGGTCGCCAGGTCGAGCAGGGGCGTCGGCACGCCGAGGGCGCGGGCCCGGTCCGTGAGGTCGCCGAAGAGGTGCTCGACCTCGGTGGACCGGCCGGCCGCGAGGTCGCGGTAGAGCGAGGGCACCATGGGGGAGCCGGCGGCCGTCACCACGTCCAGGCTGGTCCGGCGCTCCGCCTCCGGCACCGGATGCCCGGCGGCCGCCGCCACGGCCGAGGCCTCGTCCAGCAGGCCGGTGGCCAGCTCGGTACCGCCCGGCTGCGCGTTGACGTCGCCGACGGTGCCGCGCATCAGGCTGGTGAGCGCGCCGAAGGTGGCGATGAAGACCCACTTGTGCCACATGGCGGTGAGTACGTTCTCGGGCACGCGCGCGTCGATGCCCGCTTCCACGAGCACCTTCCGGATCGCCTCCACGCGCGGGGAGAGGGTGCCGTCCGGCTCGCCGAGGGTGAGGTGCGCCAGCGGGGCGAGCCGCCGGATGTCGCCCTCGTCGTCAAGGGTCGTGACCACCTTCGAGACCCCGCCGAGCACCCGGCCGGCCCCGAACCGGGCCGTGAGCGCGTCGAGATGGGCGAAGCCGTTGAGCTGCGGCACGATCGCCGTGTCCGGTCCGACCGCCGGGGCGAGGTCCTCCGTCGCCGCCGCGAGGGCGGTCGCCTTCACCGAGAGCAGCACCAGGTCGTACGGCGCCGGCGCGGCGGCCAGCTCCTCCGCGGTGAGCAGGACGGGATCGACCCGCCACTCCTCGTCCCTGCCCACCACCCGCAGACCGCGCCGGCGCAGCGCCTCGGCGCGGGCGGGACGGACGAGGAAGGTGACGTCCTGTCCGGCGCGGGCGAGCATGGCGCCGAAGTAGCCACCGGTGGCTCCGGCGCCGACGACCAGGATCCTCATCGTTCTACGACCTCTCTGTGGGCGGGGTGGGGAAGCAGCGGGGTGAGCAGCCGGTGCGGCCGGGCCAGCGCCGCCGTGACCGGATCGGCGTCGGGCCCGGCGGGCGCGGCCCCCGGCCCGGGGGCGACGACCAGGTCGGCCACGGGAACGTGGCCGCCGCAGGCCGTGCAGCGCCCGTCCTCGTCGACCGGGGCCTCGTCGGCGACATGGACGTAGACGCGGCGCGGTCCGCCCTCCGCCGGGTAGAACCGGTCGCCCCACGCGCTGAGCGCGCGGACGGCAGGCCAGAGTGCGACGCCCTTGGCGGTGAGCGCGTACACCTCGCGCCGCCCGGTGCCGGGGCGGCGTTCGAGCACCCCGGCCCGGGTGAGCGTGGTGAGGCGGTCGGTGAGCACGGCGCGCGGGACCGAGAGATGCGCGGCGAACTCTCCGAAGCGGCGCACCCCGTGGAACGCGTCCCGCACGATCAGCAGTGTCCAGCGCTCGCCGACGATCTCCATCGAGCGGGAGAGGGCGCAGCTCTGCCCGCCGTAGTCGCGCGGAAGTGTCATGAGCAGACCATACATCGAAGGGTTCGGTGACCGAACTGTCGCTCCGCGGTCCCGCCCTCCGCATCCGTCCTCACCGGGGCCGTCCGGTCACCCTGGGGTTAGGCTCTGCGCACGATGAACACCCGCATGGACACCCCGGAGCCCAAGGCCGACAAGGCAGGCGTGCGCCGGCACAACCTGAGCCTCGTGCTGCGCACCGTGCACGAGGCCGGCGAGACGACCCGCGCCGCGGTCGCGGCCCGCGTCGGTCTCACCCGCGCCGCCGTGTCCTCGCTGGTCGAAGAGCTCCTGGAGCGCGGCCTGCTCGTCGAGTCCGGCAAGACCTTCAGCGGCTCCGCCGGCCGCCCCGGCACCGTCCTGAAGCCCGCGACCACCGGCCCCGCCGGCCTCGGCGTCGAGCTCAACGTCGACTACGTGAGTGTCTGCGTCGCCGACCTCACCGGAGCCGACCGCGTCCGCCGTACCGTCCCCGTCGAGAACCGCGCCCTCGCCCCCGTCGAGGTGCTGCGCCGGGCGGCCGGGATCGCCGCCGAGGTCCTCACGGAGGCCGCCGACCAGGACCTGCGGCCCACCGGCGTACGGCTCGCGCTGCCCGGACTGGTCGCCGGCGGTACCGTCCAGCAGGCCCCCAACCTCGGCTGGAACCGGGTCGACGCGGACGCCCTGTTCGCCCGGGCCCTGCACGCGGCCCGGCCGTCCGGCGCCGCCGCCCTGCCCGTCGCCTCCGACAACGAGGCCAACGTCGCCGCCCTCGCCGAGCTGTGGTTCGGCGACCTGGGCGGCGTCCGCAGCTTCGTCCACGTCACCGGTGAGATCGGAGTCGGCGGCGCGATCGTCCTCGACGGCGAACTCCTGCGCGGCGCCCACGGCTTCGCCGGCGAGATCGGGCACCTCACCGTCACCCCGGACGGGCCCCGCTGCCGCTGCGGGTCCAACGGCTGCCTCGAACGGTACGCCGGCCAGTCGGCGCTGCTGCGCGCCGCGGGCGTGCGCGATGTCGACACGCTCGAACGGCGGGCGCAGGACGGGGAGCCGCGGGCGCTCGCCGCACTCGACGAGGCCGGCCGGATGCTCGGCGTCGCCGTCTCCGGCGCCGTGAACCTGCTCGACCCCCAGGCCGTGGTCCTCGGCGGCATCTACCCCCGTCTGACGCGCTGGCTCGCCCCGGCCGCCGAGGCCGAACTGGGCCGCCGGGTCGTCTCCGGCCTGTGGACCCCCGCCAGGGGTCGGCTGCGGGCCGCCTCCAGCACCGCAGACGCGGCCCGCGGTGCGGCGGCCCTCGTCCTGCGCGACGTCCTCGCCGACCCGCAGGCGTACGGCGGCTGAGTCCCTGTCGTAGCCGGCCCGGACCTGCGTCGGCAGGGAACCGGCCGGGGACGGACCGTCCGTCGACCGGCGGGTCGAGCGGGCGCCCCCAGAGCGGCCGGACCCGCGCCCCCAGGACGGCCGGCCTCCGCCGGGGCTGGACGCGATGCGCCTCCGTGGGGCCGCGGGCGGGCGAGCGGAAACGCGTCCCAGCCGAGGTACGGCGTGGTCCGCACCTCGGGGCGCGGGTGCGGACGCGTCGGGACCGGCGTTGTCAGTGGCTCCCCCTACCGTTCAGAACATGACGACGAAGACCTATCTGGAGCTGTCGCAGGACGGCGGCGGCGCGCACAAGTTCTACGAAGTGACGGTCGACGGCACGGTGGTGTCGGTCCGTTACGGGCGGATCGGCGCGGCGGGGCAGACGCAGACCTCGACCTTCGCGACGCCCGACAAGGCGCGGGCCGCGGCGGCGAAGAAGATAGGGGAGAAGGTCCGGAAGGGGTACACGCCGGCCGTCCAGGGCGGGCGCGCGCCCCGCTCGGTGACACGGCGCGCCGTCGTGTCCGCGCCTTCCACGGCCCGCGCGGTCGCGCCCGTCCTGTGGCGCTTCCGCACCGGATCGGCCGCCTTCGGCATCCACGTGGACGACGAGCGCTGCTGGGTCGGCAACCAGGCGGGCGAGGTCTTCACGCTCAGCCACACCGGTGAGGTCCTGGCCCGGTTCGGTCTGCCGGACGGCGTCAAGTGCCTGGTCGCCGACGACTTCTGGATCTACGCGGGCTGTGACGACGGCCGGGTCTACGACCTGTCGTCCAAGCTGCCCTTCGCCGCCTACGACATCGCCGCGGACGTCGACATCTTCTGGCTCGACATCCATGAGGGCGTGCTGAACGTCGCCGACCGCTCCGGTCGGCTCACCGTCATCGACCACGAGGACGAGCACCAGTGGGCGCGCAGCGGTCGCGGCGAGCACGCGTGGATGGTGCGCGCGGACGGCACCGCCGTCTACTACGGGGACAGCCACGGCGTCACGGCCTACGCCCCCGACGGCGGCGGCGAGCTCTGGCACACCGGCACCGAGGGCGGGGTGCTCTTCGGCTGGCAGGAGGACACCGCCGTCTACGCGGGCACCGGCCGCCGCAAGGTGCACCGCCTGGCGAAGAAGGACGGCCGGACCGAGGCCGTCTACGCCTGCGACAGCGTGGTGTACTCGTGCGCGACCTCGCCCGGTGGCCGGTTCGTCTTCGCGGGGGACGGCGCCTCGTCCGTCTACTGCTTCGCGGAGGACGGCACGCGCCTGTGGAAGCTGGGCACCGGCGGCGGCTCGGCCCTCTCCATGCAGTACCACGACGAGCGGCTCTATCTGGTCACCACGGACGGCTCTCTGCTGTGCGTGGACGCGAGCGAGGCGGCCATCACCGCCGCGCAGCAGGGTGACGTCCCGGTCGCCCACGACGTGAAGCTCGCCGCCGCCCTGCCCACGTACGCGCCGGCCACCACCGTCGCGGCCGTCGACGCGGTAAGCGTCGCTCCGGCCGGCTCGATCGTCGTGGAGTGCGTCCAGGAGGGGGCCCGGACCCGGGTCCACGTCCTGACCGAGGGCTACGAGACCGGGTGGAACGTGCAGTTCCCGCGGGCCATCCGCGAGCCCGGCGCCCGGTACGTGGTCGACGCCCTGCACGCGGCGTCCGGCGGCTTCTACCGGGTCCGCGGCGACATCCGGCGGCTGCTGTGAGCGCGGGCTTCGCGGCGGCCACGGGGGACGGGCCGCCGCTGCCCGGGGGCGACGCGGAGCAGCGCTCCCGCGAGGTGCGGGCCGCGTTCGAAGGGCTCCTGCAGATCCGGCGCCTGACCAGCCGGCAGGGCGGCGGCGACCCGGCCGCCCACCCGGCCGAATGGGAGCTCCGGCAGCCGGTACGCGCGGTGGCCCTGGCCCTGGAGGCCGCGAAGCGGCCCCCGTCGGCGCTGGACGCCTCGGGGGTGCGCGTCGCCACCGGCTACCGCGTCACGCCGGGCGAACGCCTCGGCACGGCCGTCGTGGAATGGCTCGGGCCTCCGGGCTCGGGCGCCGCCCAGGAGGAGGAAGCGGCGCTCACCGCCTGCGCCTCCGCCCTGGCGCCGCTCGGTTGGGACGCCCTCCTCTACCGCGGCCCCCGTCGCCACCGCTATCTGGAGGTGGAGCCGGCGGGTCCCACGGCCTGACCGCCGGAGCCGTCCCCGACCGTGGGGGCGCGGACCGCTCCGGTGTGCCCGGCCCCGGGATGTCCTCGACCGGCACGCGGACGCCGAGGACCGTGCGAAGGAGCCCGGCCGGTTGCGAAGGACCTCAGACGGTGGCGACGACCAGCCCCTCCGCGCCGGACGGGCGCAGACCGTCGGATCGGGCGCCGAAGTAGCGCGCGGCGAGTGCCGCGGACGAGATGTGGTCGGCGTCCCGGAAGCCGGTCTCGCGGATCAGCGCGAGCAGGTCGGACGGGGCGTAGAGGCTGACGAAGGGGGTGCCGGCCGCGCGGGCGGCGTGCTGGGTCGCCTGGAGCGCAGGGCGTTCGTCGGCGCCGACGAGGTCGAGCGGCAGCATGAAGGTCATCGCGAGCGTGGAGCCGGGGGCGAGCGCCGCGACCCGGCGCAGGGTGGCCACGGTGGCCTCCCGAGTGAGGTACATGCTGACGCCCAGGGAGGCCACGACGGCCGGGCGGTCGGGGTCGAAGCCGGCCGCCACGAGGCCGTCCCACCAGGAGTCGCCGGCTTCGAAGTCGACGGGCACGAAACGCGGCCCGTCCGGCCGGTCGAGGCCGAGTTCGGCCAGCCGCCGGCGCTTCCACGCCTGCGTACCGGGCTGGTCGACCTCGAACACGCGCAGGCCGGCGGCCGGATCGGCGCGGCGCTGGGCGAAGGTGTCGAGACCGGCGCCGAGCAGGACGTACTGGCCGACGCCGTCGCGAGCCCGCTCGGCCACCAGGTCCTCGACGAAGCGGGCGCGGGCCACGATCGACGCCCGCATGCGGCGGGTGCCCTCCGGGTGCATGTCCGGGCGCTCGCGCCACCCTGGGGCCGGCGCCGCCAGGCGCAGGCCGAGTGCGTCGTCGAGGACGTGCGGCGCCGGGTCGACCTGGAGGTGCAGGCCGCGCCACAGGGCGACCCGCAGGGCCGTGCCGTCCACCTGGTGGGCGTCGTGCGCGTCCATGGTGCTCTCTTCCTTCGTGGGGAGGGCGTTCATGGGTCCCACGCTAGGAAGCCGGACGGGCGCGGCGCTTCTTCGATATTGCGGTGATCGACGGTGCGACGGTCAGCGGGCGGGGAACTGCGGAAGCGGACGACCGGTCAGGCGATCGAGGCGGACATGACGGCCGCCACCGCGATGTTGCAGGAGGCCGTCACCCAGACCGCCGGGTGCGGCTCCGGGTCGACCAGGGTCTTGCCCAGCTTGCCCGGGGTGACGAGGTCCACGACCCAGAACGCCACGGCCATCATCGCCAGGCCGAGCAGCCCGAACGCGGCCGTGGACACCAGGCCCTTGCCGAAGTCGTCGTACGTCGTCCAGATGGAGGTGAAGACGATGCCGCCTATGCCGAGGAGCGCGGAGCTCAGCAGGACCGCGGCGTTGCGGTTGCGGTCCTCCCAGATCTGCCGGCCGAGCTTGCCGGGCGTCAGGAGGTCGACCAGGACGATGCCGAGGATCAGCAGGACGACGCCGAGGGCGCCGTACGCCGCGGTCCGGCCGAGGCCGTTGACGATGTCGCTCATGGAATGCCGGCTCCGGGGGGAAGTGATCGTGAACGATCGCGGTCAAGGACCGGCAAAATGTAGCGCAAGGCCCGCCCGGGGGACCGGGCGGGCCTTCTGTGCCTCCGCGGGTGCGTGCCGCTCAGGTGCCCGGGGGGAGGTGCCTGGCCCGCGAGCGCACCATGAAGGCGGTGACGATCTCGGCCACGCCGACCGCCACCAGCCAGATCCCGGCCAGCAGGACGAGCACCTCCGCCGACTCCAGCGGCGAGACGATGAGCACCACACCGGCGAGCGCGCTGATGACGCCCAGGAAGACGTGCCAGCCCCGGGCAGGCATGGTCGGGTCGGAGGCGGCCGCCACCGTCTGGGTGATGCCCTGGAACAGCCAGCCGATCCCGATCCAGAGTGCGAGCAGCAGCACCGACTGCATCGCGCCGCGGAAGCAGAAAAGACCCAGCAGGATGGACAGGGCACCGCTGATGAAGGCCATGACCCGCAGCGAGGTCCGCATGTGCGTGCCGAAGGCCGCGACCAGGTGCATGACTCCGCTGATCAGCAGGTACAGACCGAACAGCACGCCCGCGACGGTCAGCGACTGACCCGGCCACACCAGGACGAGCACGCCCATGACGAGGGCGACGAGGCCGGACAGCAGGAGGGCCTGCCAGGCCATGCCGGCCAGCATGCCGAGCGGCCCGGGCGGCACGTCCTCCGGCGAGGGGCGTTCGTACGGCGGGTGGGGGTGCGTCTGTGCCATGGGGATGACCCCTTCTCTCCGCGCCCGTTCAGCGCGAGGTCGCGTAGGTGCTCAGGAACAGGGCCTCGGCGAGCGCCATGTTCTCGATCTCCGTCGGGTCGACGCTCTCGTTGGGCGCGTGGATGAGACAGCCCGGCTCCTCGACCCCGATCAGGGCGATCTCCGCGTCCGGGAACTGCGCGGCGAGCACGTTGCACAGCGGGATCGAGCCGCCCTGCCCCGACTCCACCATCTCCTTTCCGTACGCCTGCCGGAGCGCCGCGCCGAGCGCCCGGTACGCGGGCCCGTCGGTGCGCGCCCGGAAGGGCTGGCCCGCGCTCTCCGGTTCCACCTCGACCCGCGCGCCCCACGGCGCCGCGGAGACCAGATGGTCGGTGAGGGCGGCCCGCGCCTTCTCCGCGTCCGTGCCCGGCGGCACCCGGAGGCTGACCCTGGCCCGTACCGTCGCCTGCACGGCCGCAGAGGAACCCACCACCGGTGGGCAGTCGATGCCGAGGACCGTCACGGCGGGCCGGGCCCACAGCTCGTCGGCGACCGAGCCGGTGCCGAGCAGGGACACCCCGTCGAGGGCGCCGACGTCGGCCCGGAACTGCTCGACCGGATACGCGACCCCGTCCCAGCTGCCCTCGCCGTCGAGGCCCCTGACGGTGGTGTTGCCGGCGTCGTCCCGCAGGCTGTCCAGGATCCGGACCAGCGCGGCGAGCGCGTCCGGGGCCGGCCCGCCGAACATGCCGGAGTGCATCTCACCCTTGAGCGTGGACACGGTCACCACGACGTTGGTCAGACCGCGGAGCGAGGTCGTCGCGGTGGGCAGGCCGAGCGCGAAGTTGCCGGTGTCGCAGATCAACAGGGCGTCTGCGGCGAAGAGTTCGGGTTGCTGTGGCACCAACTGCTCGAGTCCGCCGGTGCCCTGTTCCTCGGACCCCTCGGCGACGAACTTGAGGTTCACCGGGAAGCCCCTGCCCTCGGGGCCGCCCAGCGCCCGCAGAGCCGTCAGATGCATGGCGATGTTGCCCTTGCAGTCGGCGGCCCCGCGCCCGTACCAGCGCCCGTCGCGCTCGGTCAGTTCGAAGGGCGGGGTCCGCCAGGCCGCGTCGTCGAGCGGCGGCTGCACGTCGTAGTGGCAGTACAGGAGGACGGTCGGCGCACCCTCGGGGCCGGGCGCGTGCCCGACCACCGCGTCCGTGCCGTCCGGTGTGGTCACCCGGCGCATGTCCCGGAGCCCGGCGTCCGTGAAGGCGCGGACGAGGAAGTCCGCCGTCTCGGCGCACTCCTCCGGGGGGAACTGCCGCGGGTCGGCGACCGAACGCATCGCCACCAGCCTCGTCAGGTCCTCCTTGGCGCGGGGCATCAGCTCCCGGATCCTCGCGCGCAGGGCAGCGGTCTCCGCGGAATCGGCGGTCATGCATCACCACTCTCGTCGGGCCGTCTCCGGCGCTCTCACTAAAGCAACAGCCGACGAACGCCGCAAAAGATGACCTGTATGGACGAACAACGCACCAGGTCGCACCCCGGTGCGGAGCAGAGTGGACGGCGAAGGCCTGTCGAGGGCGCGTGCACCCGCCGCGCCCGCGTCCTAGTCGGGAGATCCCCATGACCGCTCTCAACCGCCGCGACCTCGGTCTGCTCGCCCTGCGGGTCGGCACCGGCGCCGTGCTCGCCGCGCACGGCACCCAGAAGCTCTTCGGCTGGTTCGGCGGGGGCGGCATCGAGGGGACCACCAAGGCGATGGAGGCCATGGGCTTCTCGCCCGGCCGGGAGAGCGCCATCGCCGCCGGTCTCGGCGAGGCCGGCGGTGGCGCCCTGCTCGCCCTCGGCCTCGCCACCCCGGCCGCGGGCGCCGCCGCCGCGGGCGCCATGGCCGGCGCGGTCGCCGTGCACCTGCCGGCCGGCTTCTTCGCGATGAGCGGCGGCTACGAGTACCCCGCCTTCCTCGGCTTCACCGCCGCCGCCATCGGCATCGCCGGAGCCGGCCGCTACTCCCTCGACCACGCCACCGGGCACGTCCTGGACCGGCCCTGGGTGGTCGCCACCGCCTTCATCGGCAGCGCGCTCGCCGCCGCGGCCGTCGTCGGCCGCCGGGCCGAGGCCCTCACCACCGACGAACCGGACCGGGGCACGCCCGCGCCCGAGCCCGAGCCCGAGCACGGCGGCGCGCGCGGAACGGAGGGGTGACGCCGTGCAGGCGATGGCCCTGTCCGAGTACGGCGGCCCCGAGAACCTGGCGCTCGTGGACCTGGCCGAGCCCAAGGTCGCGCCCGGCGAGGTCCTGGTGCAGGTCGAGGCCGCCGGGGTCAACCCCGTCGACTGGAAGCTGGCGGCCGGCGGGCTCGACCCGATCATGGTCGCCCACTTCCCGATGATCCCCGGCTGGGACGTCGCAGGGGTGGTGGCCCGCAACGGCCTGGACGCCACCGAATTCGCCCCCGGCGACGAGGTGTTCGGCTACATCCGCAAGGACTGCGCCCAGCACGGCGCGTACGCGGAGCAGGTCTCCGTCCCCGTCCGCATGCTCGCCCGCAAGCCCCGCGCGCTGAGCTGGGCGCAGACCGCGGGGCTCCCGCTCGCCGGCCTCACCGCCCTGCAGGCCGCCGACCGCGTCGGTGCGGGCGCCGGCGACACCGTGCTCGTGCACGCCGCCGCCGGGGGCGTCGGCTCCCTCGCCACCCAGCTCCTCGTCGCCCGCGGCGCCCGCGTCATCGGCACCGCGAGCCCCGCGAACCACGACTTCCTGCGCGGCCTGGGCGCCGAGCCCGTCGCGTACGGGTCCGGGCTCGCCGAGCGCGTCCGCGAACTCGCCCCCGACGGGGTCGACGTCGCGCTGGACTTCGTCGGCGGCGAGTCCGTCGACGTCTCCGTCGACCTGCTGCGCTCCCCGGCACGGCTTGCCTCCGTCGCCGACCACCGGGCCGCGGCCCTCGGCGGGCACTACGTCTGGGTCCGGCCCGACGGCGCCGGCCTGTCGACACTGGCCGCGCTCGCCGACGAGGGCCGGCTCACCGTCTTCGTCGAGAGGGTGCTGCCCCTGCGGGAGGCCGCCGAGGCCTGGCGCCTCAACAGCGAGGGCCACACCCGCGGCAAGCTCGTCCTGGCCGTCGGCGACCACTGAACCGGCGTGCGGTACCCGGGGATGACGCGATACTGAACGGGAAGATCCGGAGCCGATCCGGTGCTACGGGGAGAGCAGGGGGAGCCGCGACATGCGCGCACGCGACGGAAGGAACCGGTGCCGGTCATGAAGATCGATCTCACGGACACCAACTCCAGCAAGATCAACAAGACGATCCTCGAAGCCCGCCGCGCCGTCGGCACCCCCGCCGTCGGCATGGTGCTCACCCTCGTCGTCGTCACCGACGAGGAGAACGCCTACGACTCCGTGAAGGCCGCCAACGAGGCCTCCCGTGAACACCCCTCCCGCACCCTGGTCGTCATCAAGCGCCACACCCGCTCCCCGCGCGCCCGCAACGACGCCCGGCTCGACGCCGAGGTCCGCGTCGGCACCGACGCGGGCGCCGGCGAGACGGTGCTCCTCCGGCTGCACGGGGAGGTCGCCCGGCGCGCCGACTCGGTCGTCCTGCCGCTGCTCCTCCCGGACGCGCCCGTCGTCGTCTGGTGGCCCGTCGACGCCCCCGACGTGCCCTCCAAGGACCCCCTCGGCTCCCTCGCCCAGCGCCGCATCACCGACGCGTACGCCGTCGAGGACCCGATCCGCGCGCTCGCCGTCCGCGCCGCCTCGTACGCGCCCGGCGACACCGACCTGGCCTGGACCCGGCTCACCCCGTGGCGCTCCCTGCTCGCCGCCGCCCTCGACCAGGCGCGTACGACGGTGACCTCGGCCGCCGTCGAGAGCGAGGCCGAGAACCCGAGCGCGGAACTCCTCGCCCGCTGGTTCGGCGACCGCCTCGACGTCCCCGTCGAACGGGTCGTCACCGACGGCCCGGTCGTCACGGCCGTCCGCCTGGGCACCCCCGACGGCGAGATCCGCATCGACCGCCCGGAGGGCCCGGTGGCCCACCTCGCCATCCCGGGCCAGCCGAGCCGTGTCATGGCCCTCAAGGTCCGCACCACCGCCGAACTCATCGCCGAGGAACTCCGCCGCCTCGACCCGGACGAGGCGTACGCGGCGGCGCTGCGGTACGGGCAGTAGCGGACGGGCGGCGATCGCCCGCGCGCGGCCTACGGTGATCGCCCCTCGCGCGGCGTACGGCGATCGCCCGGCACACGGCGTACGTCCACGGCCCGCGCGGGGACACGGCGTCGGGCCCCCGCGGCGTACGAGCCCGAGCGGGGCGGGCGTGCGGCGGGCGGGTGCGTCCATGGCCGCCCGGCCGCCCGCCCGGTCAGTCCTCGCGCCGGAAGACCATCACGAAGTCCGCCATCTCCCGCACCCGGGGCACCTCCGGGTCCGGCAGGGCGCGCAGGCGTGCGCAGGCCTCCGCCACCAGCGGAAGGTCCTCGTCACGGACCTGCCAGGCCCCGGTGAAGAGGCGGCCCTCCGCGATCGTGCCGGCCATCCCGGCGGGCGAGACCCGGAAGACCGTGGGACGTTCGCCCGCCGGACCCTCGTAGCGCAGCCCGCGCCCGGCGGCCAGTGGCGCGAGCAGGTCCGGGCCGTCCTGGCGGGTGCGCCCGGGGTCGAGGCGGTCCTCCAGGTCGTTGACGATGCGGCCGATGTCGTCCGTGGGGCGCATACCCCGGGCCGGGATCACGAGGTAGCGGCCCCCGGGCCGCAGCACCCGCGCCACCTCGGTGAAGACCGCCCGCGGGTCGGGCCCCGCGTGCAGCAGCCAGGTGGAGACGGCCTGCGTCACCGATGCCGTGCGCACCGGGAGGCGGCCCGCGTCGCCGACCGCGACCCGCGCCCCGAGCCGCTGCCGGGCGTGCGCGAGCATCCCGGGGGAGAGGTCGATGCCGCACACCCGGTGGCCCCGCGCGGTCAGTTCGGCCGCCACGATCCCCGTGCCGACGCCGATGTCGAGCACCGGCTCGGCCGGGTCGAGCAGCGGGGCGAGCTGCTCGGCGAAGACCGCCGCCCGGGCGGTACCGCCCCGGGAGGCGTCGTAGGTGGGGGCGATCGCGTCGAACGCGGCCCGCGCCCCGCTCACGCGGTCCCGCTCGCGGGCACCGGCGTGAAACTGACCGGCAGCGTGGCCATCCCGCGCAGGATGCCCTCGCGCCGGCTCAGATCCTCGTCCGGGTCCGTGAGCCGCAGGTCGGGAAAGCGGCGGAGCAGGGTGCCGAGCGCGATCCGGGCCTCCGTGCGGGCGAGCGGCGCGCCCAGGCAGAAGTGCATCCCGTGGCCGAAAGCCAACTGCTGCGGCATCTCGCGCCGGGCCACGTCGAGGATGTCGGGCCGGTCGAAGCGGCCCGGGTCGCGGTTGGCCGCGGCCAGGCCGATGATGATCATCTCTCCGGCCGGGATGCTGACGCCGCCGATCTCGTACGTGTCCACGGTGAACCGCGCGACCCCGCGGCTCACCGGGCCCTCGTAGCGCAGCAGTTCCTCGATCGCCCCCGGCAGCAGTTCCGGGTCCGCGCGGAGCGTGGCGAACTGGTCGGGATGGCGCAGCAGGGCGTGCATGCCGTTGGCGATGAGGCTGGCCGTGGTCTCGTGGCCCGCGAGCGTCAACAAGATCGCCATGGCGGTCAGTTCGCGGTCGCTGATCCTCTCCTCCGCCTGAGCCGCGCACAGCGCGCTGAGCAGGTCGTCCCGTGGCTCCTTCTTTCGTAGGGCGATCAACGGCTCGTAGAACTCCGTGAGTTCGGCGCGCGCCCGGGCGCCCTTGGCGAGTCGCTCGGGGGTGTTGGGCGGCATGATGAGCCCGACCGCGAGTCTGGCGAAGTCCGGCTGACCCTCGGCCGGGATCCCGATGAGGTCGCTCAGCACCGCCATCGGCAGCGGCAGGGCGAACTCGGCCACCAGATCCGCCGTTCCCCGCCCGGCGAAGGCGTCGGCGAAGGCGTCCGTGTGCTCCTGGATCCGCGGGACGAGCGCCTCGATCCGGCGCGCGGTGAAGGCCTTGGAGACCAGGTTGCGCAGCCGTGTGTGGTCCGAGCCGTCCGCCACCAGCATGCTCGCCATGAGTACGTTGGTGCGCTCCTGGTGGGCCATCTCCTCGGCGAGGCCGTTGACCCCGGCCGGACTGCTGCTGAGCCGGGGATCGGTGAGTGCCGCCACCGCCTCGTCGTACCCCGTGACCATCCAGACTTCAAGGGTGGGATTCAGCCGAACCCGCTGCACCACCCCGTGTTCCCGGATCCGCTCGAACAGCGGGTACGGGTCGGGCTGTTGAGCGACGTTCAGCGGCACGTCATGGACGATGCTCTGACCTTGATCCGACATCCGCTACTCCCCGTGAGCGTTCGAAAGATCTGTGGCAGGTAGTCATACCAGCCACGGAAGTTGCGTGGTAGCGTCACCGGCCATCAGCACGCAGAATTGCCCGCGGAGCACCGTCGCCCACCGGCGAAACGTTTGCTCCGCACTGCTCAACCGCAAGCATTTACGGCCTCAACCAGGCCTTACTGCGCAGGGGGAGACGATTCGTGGCACAGGTCGACCAGACGGCTCCGGCCGATCCGATCAAGGATCTGGCCCGTCCCGACGTCCTGCCCGACCCCTATCCGGCATATGCCGCGTTGCGCGAAAACACCCCCGTCTTCTGGCATGAACCGCTCGGCTCCTGGGTGCTCACCCGGCACGCCGACTGCCTCGCCGTCCTCACCGACAGCGCCCGCTTCGCCTCCGACTGGCGCCGCGCCGGCGAGGAGATCCCGGCGCCGCTGCTCAGCGTCCAGACCCTCGACCCGCCCGAGCACACCGCCATCCGGCACCTGCTGCTCGACGGCTTCCGCGCCCAGGACCGGCACGCCCTGCACGAGCGCCTCGACCACGAGGTCAAGGAGCTCCTCGGCGACCTCGCCGCACGCCCCTCTTTCGATCTCGTCGGCGAGCTCGCCGAACCGCTCGCACTGCGCTTCGTCACCGCTTTCCTCGGGGTGCCCGCCCCCGACCTGGACTGGTTCGTGCCCATGTCCCGTACCGTGGTCGACGGGATGGACGCCGGACTCTGGCCCGAGAAGCACGAACCCGCCGTCGCCGCCCGCGCCGAACTCGCCGCCTACGCCGGCGGCTGGCTCGCCGACCCGCCCGAGACCGGCCTCATCGCCCATGTCGCCGCCCACGCCGACGACAGCGGCGTCGACCCCGCAGTCCTGCGCAACAGCCTCCGCGCCGTGCTCCACGCCGGCTACGAATCGGCCTCCCGTCTCCTCGGCAACGCCGCCAGAACCCTGCTCACCACCCCGGGCGCCCTCGCCGCCTTCCGTACGGCCGGTCCGGCGACCGCCGTCGACGAACTCGTCCGCATGGACGCACCCGTCCAGGCCGACGCCCGTGTCTGCGTCGCCGACACCGAACTCGGCGGCGTCACGATCAGGGCGGGCGCCCCCGTGACCCTGCTCCTCGGCGCGGCCAACCACGACCCGCTGCGCTTCACCCACCCCACCGAGCTGCGACTCGACCGCGCCCCGAACCCCCACCTCGGGTTCGGCCGCGGGGCCCATGCCTGCCTGGGCGCGTCCATGGCGATCCGGCTCGCCGGATCGGTCCTCGGGACCCTCGCCGCGGACCACCCCGGCGCACGGGCGGTCGCGGAACCACACCACCGGCGCAACCTCACCCTCCGCGGCCTCGACCGCTTCGAGGTGACGCTGCGCCCCACCACGGGGGAGGAGGTCAGGACATGAAGTACTGGCACTGAGCCCCAGTCATGTGATGCCCGCGCCCTCACCGGGGGAGGAGGTACGGACATGAAGTACTGGCACTGATCCTGAGCACCGCGATGCCCGCCCGGGGGGCGGACAACGCGGAACGAACCGGGGCCTCCGCGCGCACACCGTACGCGCGGAGGCCCCGGGCCACCCTCCGACGGTCACCACCGACCCGGCAGTAGGCGGACCTGCCCGGCCGGCAGCTTCGCCCACCAGTGGGCGTACCGCCGGTACAGCCAGGGATCGCGCCCGGCGAGCAGGGCGCCCAGGCCCCACGCCTCCTCGGCGAGCCCCTCCCACACCGGCTCCGGCAGCTCGTGGAAGGCCGTCGCCTCGATCCCGCCTTCGGCCGGCCGCCACACTCCCGCCACCTCGCCGTCCACGAGCAGCGTCGGCAGCACGTCGCCGTTGACGCGGATCACGACCCGCCGGTACGCGGGCGGTATCAACCGGCTCCGGTCCGCGTACGCGAGCAGCACGCTGTCCCACATCCCCAGCAGCCGCGGCGGCGCCGGTGTGTCCCCGGCCGGCCGTGGAGCCCCGGGCAGGTCGAACAGCTCCGTTCCGTCCGGCCCCTCCATCCGCTCCACGACATCGCCGAGGTCGCCCAACACCCTGCGGATCGGCGTCCGTTGCACCATCGCGAACTGCGCCATGTCCGCCACCGACGCCGGCCCGAAGCCCGCCAGATACCGCAGGAGCAGCTGCCGCAGCGCCTCCGGCGGGACCTCGCGGCCGCCCGGTACGGCGCTCTCGTCACCGGCCACGTACGACGGGCGCTCGCCGAACGCCCACGGGCCGCCCGTCGGGTGATGATGCAGCGGCGCGTAACCGCGCAGCCCCCACCACGCGTCGTCCCGCCGGTCCGCCCCGACCCGCTCCTCCAGCCAGCCCTTCATCTCCGCGCTGCCGCGCGGAACCCCGGCGAACCGCAGCAGGCCGGGCAGCAGCTCCGCCGCGTCGGACGGCGTCAGTCCGCTCGCCGAGAACCGGAAACCGAGCCGGGAGGCGTACAGCGTCTGCTGCATCGCCTCCCGGAACACCCGGTAGTCCTCGCCGTGCACCGCGTGCAGCGTGATCCGCATCAGCGTCGCCTTCACCACCTCGCGACGCCCGAGGACGGCGTCCGCCTCGGCCGGCTCGAAGCCCGCGAGCCGGTTCCACAGGGCGACGTACGGCGAGCCCGGATGCTGCGCCTGCAGCGCGACGACCTGCCGCACCCCGTCAGCGACCCCCAGCGGAGCACGCTCCAGGAGCAGTTGACGGCAGAGAGTGGCCCGGTTGAGTTCGCGCGCGGTGATCCTCACGCCGAGGATTCTCGCCGGTCAGTCGTCGGCAGCCGTCACCGGCCCCTGCTGCGCCGGCAGCACCGGGAGCGCGGGCCGCGCCGGCGAGCCGATGGATCCGGGCCACAGCCTGGCCGCCCGCGCGTGCCGCACGAAACGGTGCCAACTCACGTACCGGTGGCGGGCCATGGTCGGCGCGCCCCGTGCCGACGGCAGGGCCACGGCGACGAGCAGCGGCAGCAGGGCCGGGGCACGTTGGAGTTGTCGTGTCCCGCGCAGGTCGTGTCGCATGATGGCTGGAGCGGGGCCTCGGTCCGTGTCGCGTTCCGGAGGGGCAGCGTGTCCCTTCAGGTCTACGTCTGCTCGGAGGACTGCTGGGCGGACTCGCCCGCACCGACGCTGACCAGGCCTGTCTCGTAGGCGACGATGACGGCCTGGACACGGTCACGGAGCCCGAGCTTGGCGAGGATGCGGGCGACGTGCGTCTTGACGGTCGCCTCGGCCAAGTGGAGGCGGGTGGCGAGTTCGGCGTTGCTCAGTCCTCGGGCCAGCAGACCGAGGACCTCCAGTTCGCGTGGGGTGAGCGATGCGAGGTCGCGGTGGAGGGCGGCGGTGTCGCTGCCGCGCTGGGCGAACCTCTGGACGAGGCGGCGGGTGATGGCGGGCGCGAGCAGGGCGTCGCCGGTACGGACCGTGCGGACGGCCGCGGTCAGTTGCTCGGGGGTGACGTCCTTGAGGAGGAAGCCGCTGGCCCCGGCGGACAGTGCCGCATAGACGTACCGGTCGAGGTCGAAGGTGGTCAGGATGATGACGCGGGGTTCGCCGGGGGTGCCGGCGAGGATGCGGCGGGTGGCCTCCAGGCCGTCCATCTCGGGCATCCGGACGTCCATCAGAACCACGTCGGGTCGTGTACGGCGGACCGCTTCGACCGCTTCGGCTCCGTTGGTCGCCTCGGCGACGACGTCGATGCCATCCGCCCTGAGGATCAACCGGAATCCGGTGCGGACCAGGGTCTGGTCGTCGGCGAGGAGCACACGCGGCGGCTCGGTCACGGTGTCTCCAAGGGGATCAGGGCCTCCACACGATAGCCGCCGGTCAGCCGTCGGCCGGTCTTCAGGGTTCCGTCGTAGACGGAGAGGCGCTCGCGCAGGCCGATCAGGCCCCGGCCGCTTCCGGCGCCCGCGCCCGGCCGTCCACCGGTGTCGGTGACTTCCACCCGGAGCCGTTCCGGGCCGTACTCCACGGTCACGGCGGCGGTGGCGCCGGACGCGTGCTTCACGGTGTTGGTCAGGGCTTCCTGGACCACGCGGTAGGCCGCGAGTTCGAGGCCGGGCGGGAGCGGACGGGGCGGGCCGGTCACGGTCAGGTCGACGGGCAGTCCGCTGTCCCGGACCCGTCCGACCAGCGTTTCAAGCTGGTTCAGGCCGGGCTGCGGGGCCAGTTCCACCGCCGCGTCGGCCAGGTCCGCACCTCCGTCGGTCCCCTCGCCCTCGTCGGTCATCGTCAGGAGTCCCATGACGTGGCGCAGCTCGGTCATGGCCGCCCGGCCGCCCGCCTCGACGGCGAGCAGCGCCTCGGCGGCCTCCTCGGGGGAGGTTTTCATGATCTTGCGGGCGGCCCCCGCCTGGATGATCATCACGCTGACGTTGTGCGTGACGACGTCGTGCAGTTCGCGGGCGATCCTGGCTCGCTCGTGCTCGACGGCCCGGCGTAGCGCCTCGGCCTGTTCGCGTTCCAGGGCGGAGAGCCGGGTGCGGCCCTCGTCGGTGCGGAGTTTCCAGGTACGCAGGCCGACTGCGGCCACGGCCATCGGGACCAGGATCAGCAGGGCGATGTATTCGTTGGGAACGATCGGTGTCACCGGGTTCCCCGACGTGCCGACCAGGACGACCGACACCGGCAGCGCCGCCAGGGTGGCCACCCGGTACGGGCTGTACACGGCGGCGCTGTAGACGGCGATGATGAACGCGTAGAAGGTCAGCCGCAGGACGCTCTGCGGTGTCGCCAGTGTCGCGGCCGTCACGACGCACAGCACGGCGAGCGGGTAGCGGCGACGCAGCGCCAGGGCTCCCGAGGCGATGACCGCGAGGGTCACCATGAAGGCCAGGCCACCGGGGCCGGACGGGCGCGGAATGGCGATCACCACGCCGGGCGCGATCTCACGCACCACGACGTTGCCGGCGTTGTCGATGCCGTAGTAGACGGTGGCGATTCCGACTACCAGTGCCACCAGCACGTCGAACCGCCAGGCGCGCCGGGTCGGCCGCAGCGGTGGACCGCTCGGAAGCCTGGCGTGGCGGACCGTCCGGCGGGTGGCTTCCCGCAGCCGCTCCGGCGTCGTACGTGTGTCCATCACCGGATCATTGTCGCCGCCGCGTGGACCCGCGGAATCCGTCCCGGTGGTCATTCCGACCGCACCGGATACATCACCCGCCTACATCGCAGGGATGACGTTTCCGGGGCTCATCCGAGTGCGGTACCGCAAGGGGTTCGGGCGGGCGACGCGTGCCGGCCGGTCCCGCTCCTAGCGTTCACGCAGCCAACTGGCCGTACCCAAGGAGCCCTTCATGACCATGCCGGTGATCGAACTCCGCGAGGTGAGCCGCCGGTACGACGACGGCCCGCCCGCCCTGCGTGAGGCGTCGCTGACCGTGCAGCCCGGCGAGGCCGTCGCGATCCTCGGCCCTTCCGGCAGTGGCAAGTCCACGCTGCTCAATCTGATCGCGGGCCTGGACCGGCCCGATACGGGAACCGTGACTGTGGACGGTGTGCGGGTGGACCAGCTGGGCGAAGCCGGATCGGCGCTCTACCGGCGGTCGAAGATCGGCATGGTCTTCCAGTTCTTCAACCTGCTCGACGATCTGACCGTCACCGACAATGTCGTCCTGCCCGCGCGCCTCGCGGGTATGGCACGTGGCGAGGCAGACCGCCGGACGGCGGAACTCCTGGCACTGCTGGGCATCGACCGGCACGCCCGCGCCTACCCGGGGCGGCTGTCCGGCGGCGAGCGGCAGCGCGTCGCGGTGGCCCGGGCGCTGATGAACCGACCGGCGCTGCTCCTGGCCGACGAGCCGACCGGGGCCCTGGACACGGCCGCCGGACAGGACGTCAGCGAGCTGCTCGCCGGCCTCAACGCCGAGGGCCAGACCATCGTCGTGGTCACCCACGACCTGGCCCTGGCCCGGTCCTGTACCAACCGAACGGTCCGGATCGCCGACGGCCGGATCACCGAAGACGTCCGGTCGCAGGCCGTCGCCTCGGAGACCGCCCGATGAGCGCCCTCGGCAAGGTGGTGCGCTCGGGGGTCGGACGACGCCGGGTGCAGACGCTGGTGGTCGGGCTCGCCACGATGATGGCGGTGGCCGCCTCCGTCCTCGGCGGATCGCTGCTCGTGGTTTCCGGCGCGCCCTTCGACGACGCCTTCGCCCGGCAGCACGGCGCGCATCTGTCCGTGCAGTTCGACGGCGAGGTGAGCGCCGGGCAGCTGTCGAGGTCCAAGGACGCCGAGGCGGTGAGCGATGCGGCCGGGCCGTTCCGTACGGCGACGGTGACCCCGCGGTCGGACGGGTGGGGAGGCCCCGGTTGGCCGATGACCGTGGTCGGCCGGGGCGATCCCGGACGGGACGTGGACGAGGTGGCCCTGCTCGATGGGCGGTGGCCCACGCGCACCGGCGAGATCGTGCTGTCCGCCGACTCCCCGCTCTTCCCGACCCTGGGTATGAGGATCACTTTCCTTGGTCTGTCCGGCGGTCCGACGCTGACGGTGGTCGGTGTGGCCCGCTCGGTCACGCGGACCGCTGACGCCTGGGTGGTTCCCTCCCAGATGCCGGCGCTCACCGCGCCCGGCAGCGGCGGCTACCAGATGCTCTACCGCTTCACCGCCGCGGGCACCGTCGCGCAGGTCACCGCGGGGGGCGAGGCGGTGACGGAATCCCTGCCGCCGGGAACGGCCGTCGGTGTGCAGTCATGGCTCACCGTCAAGGAGACCGCCGAGCGCGACACCGCCGTCTACGTGCCGTTCCTCATCGCGTTCGGCGCTCTGGGCCTGGTCATGTCGGTGCTCATCGTCGGCAACGTCGTCGCGTCGGCCGTCGGCACGGGAACGCGCCGCATCGGCATCCTCAAGGCCGTCGGATTCACCCCGTCCCAGGTCGTGCGAGCCTACGTGGGCCAGGCGCTGATACCGGCCGCCGTCGGCACGGCTCTCGGTGTCCTTGCCGGTCACCTGCTCGCCGTCCCGGTACTGGCCGAGACCGAGGAGGTCTACGGCACCTCGTCCCTGGCCATCACCCCCTGGGTCGACGTGACGGTGATCGCCGGGGTGCTCGGCCTGGTGGCGGTGACCGCGTCCGCGAGCGCCTGGCGGGCCGGTCGGCTGCGTACGGTCGATGCGCTCGCCGTCGGGCGTACCGCTTCGGCGGGGCGCGGCCGGTGGGCGGCCCGCCTGGCCGGACGCCTGCCGTTGCCGCAGCCGGTCGCCCTGGGCCTGGCCCGGCCCTTCGCCCGGCCCGCCCGCACGCTGGCCATGGGCACGGCGATCCTGTTCGGCGCCATCGCCGTCACGTTCACCGTGGGGATGAGCGCCTCGCTCGGCCAGGTGATGAAGGCCAGGGCCCACGACGCCGCAGATGTGGTCGTGCCTGCGCCCTTGCCGGACTTCGGTCCCCGGAACGCGGGCCCCGAGAAGAGGCCCGAGGCCGATCCTGCCGCGGTCGCCGCTGCCATCAAGGCCGCCGCCGGGACCGGGAAGTACTACAGTGCCGCCACGGTACGGGCGACCTTGTCCGGCCTGACCGGCACCATCGACGTGCACGCCTTCACCGGCGACGCCTCCTGGGGCGGCTACACGATGGTCTCGGGCCGCTGGATCGACAAGCCCGGAGAGGCCGTGGTCCCGACCCGGTTCCTCGCCGCCACCGGCACCCGTATCGGCGACACCGTCACCCTGAACGGCCTGGTCGAGCCGGTCGTGGTCCGGATCGTCGGCGAGGTCCTCGACCCCCGCAACGACGGCATGCAGGTCTTCACCGACGCCTCGACGCTCACGGCCGCACATCCCGACCTGGCGGAGACGAGCCATCACATCGCGGTCACATCAGGCACCGATGTCCCCGCCTACGTCGACACGCTGAACAAGGATCTGGCATCGCTGGGTGTCACCGCCCGGGCCGGCGGGCTCGACGCCGGCAGCGACATGGTCGTCACGCTCAACGCGCTGTCCGCGATCCTCACGCTGATGCTCGTCGCTGTCGCCGCGCTAGGCGTGCTCAACGGCGTGCTGCTCGACACCCGCGAGCGCGTCCGGGAGATCGGTGTCCACAAGGCGCTCGGCATGACCCCCCGGCAGACCGTCGCGATGGTCCTCACCTCGGTCGTCGTGACCGGACTGGTCGCGGGCACTCTGGGCGTGCCGCTGGGGGTGGCCCTGCACGGGTGGGTCATCCCCGCGATGGGCGACAGCGTGGGGCTTCGCCTTCCCGGTTCCGTCATCGCCGTCTACCACGGAACCGAACTGCTCCCGCTCGCACTCGGTGGCCTGTTCATCGCCACCCTGGGTGCGCTCCTGCCCGCCGGCTGGGCTGCCAGGGCCCGAACCGCCACGGCCCTGCGCACCGAATAGGAGGTCGAGTTCAGAGCTCGTGCCACCGGCGCCCACGGCCAGAAGCGGTGGGGTCGGTGGCTACCGGCCTTCGTCAAGGCGGTGAGCGGGTACGACCGGCGGAGACGGGTGGAAGGGACAAGCCATAGGCGCATCCTCTCCACCCGTCGGTGTCAACTGCACGAGCCGAAGGGGGCGGTGTCGCTCGGGGCGGGCAGCGGGCGCACGTGGTGAGTGCGGCGCCGGTCGGTCCCACCACGTCCGTCATGCCGGAAGAACGCACCGTGCGCGGGCACCGTCACGGGAGATGAGAGGGTGGGCGAAGCACCGGGAGCACGGGGAGCGCCGGGGCGCGGGGGAGGGGGCGGCATGGAGATGAGCGAGCTCGTAAAGGCGGAGCTCGGCCGGCACGACTGGGCGGCACTGGGGTGCGGGTGCGGGGACAGCGCGGAGCACGTGCCGTTGCTCTTCGAGGCGATCCTCACGGCCGAGGACGTCAGGGACATGCAGGGGTACACGCTGCAGGACCACGTCGTGGTGGAGACCGACGTCCACGAGTGCACACCGCCGGCCGTGGGCGTCATCCTCGGGGCGCTGGCCGGTGACGTCTCGCCCGCGGCCCGCGAGGAGCTCCTGGACGCCCTCCGCCGCATCGCCCTGGGCGCGAGTCACGCACCCCGCGGGCTGTCGCCCGAGGAGGCGCGGATCGAGGGCGCCTGTCGCGCGGCCGCCCACGAGGGGTTCTGGATCCTCGCCCACCTGGGCCTCACCGGGAACGCGGACGACGCCGGGACCGTGGCCGGCATCTGCGCCTCGCTCGGGATCGGTGGCGACAAGTACGCCGACTACCAGCGGCTCTTCCGCGGGCGCGCCGCGGCCAAGACGAAGCGGGGCCGCGGACGTTACGCCTGAGGCGGGCAGGACGCGCCGTCGCGCACGCACCCTTTGAGCGGGCGTTCCCGCAGGTCGTACGCTCTCTTCGCGCGTCATACGGATGCTCGAGCGACACCCACGCCACGACTGCGGCACGACCGCGCCACGACTGCACAGCGACCACACCGCAAGCACATGACGGCCGTACAACGGCCCTACCCAGGGGGAAGATTCGCCATGTCCAGAATTCTCGTCGCCGCCACACCGGTGGCCGGGCACCACGGGCCCCTGCTCCGGATCGCCGGCCATCTGTCGCGGCTCGGCCACGAGGTCGTCTTCCTCGGCGGAGCGCGCTTCGCCGAGCAGGTCCGGGCCGCGGGACCCGCGTTCCGCGCGCTGCCCGCCGAGGCGGACTACGACGACCGCGACTTCTCCGCCCGCTTCCCCGAGCGTGACGGCATCCCCGCGGGACCCGCCCAGATCATGTGGGACGTCCAGCACGTCTTCGGTGACCCGACGCCCGCTCAGTTCCGCGCCCTGAAGGAGCTCCTGGCGGAGTTCCCGGCGACCGCCGTCCTCCACGACAACCTCTTCTTCGGCGGCGTGGCCCTCGCCCTCGGCGACACGCCGGGCCGCCGGCCGACCGTCTTCAGCGTGGGCATCTCGCCCCTCGGCATCGAGAGCCGCGACACGGCGCCGCACATGCTCGGCCTGCTGCCGCCCACCGACGACGCGCAGCGCGAGCAGTACGCGGCGATCGCCGCCGCGATGGCGGAGCAGCGCGCCCCGCTCGACGCGTATCTGCGCGGCTGCTTCGCCGAGGCCGGCGTCACCCTGCCCGACCGGCGGCTCGGCCGTGACCTGGTCGAGGCCGCGGACGCCTTCCTGCAGCTGACGGTCCCCGGTTTCGAGTACCCCCGCGGCGACCTCCCGGCGAGTGTGCGCTTCGTCGGCGCCATCCCGATCCCGGCCGCCGACGGCCAGGAGCCGCCCGCCTGGTGGCCCGAGCTCGTCCGCGCCCGCGCCGAGGGCAGGCGGGTCGTCGTGGTCACCCAGGGCACGCTCGCCAACACCGGCCTCAAGCGGCTCGTCATCCCCACCGTGCGGGCCCTCGCCGACCGGGACGACGTCCTCGTGGTGGCCGCCACCGGGCGCCCCGACGCCGCCGCCCAGTTCGCCGCCGAGCTGCCCGCGATCCCCGGCAACGCCGTCGTGGCCGGCTACGTGCCCTTCGCCGACCTCCTTCCGCTCGCCGACCTCCTCGTCACCAACGGCGGCTACGGCGGCACCCAGGCCGCCCTCGCCCACGGCGTCCCCCTGGTCGTGGGCGGCGACACCGAGGACAAGCCCGAGGTCGCCGCCCGCGTCGAATGGAGCGGCACCGGGGTCAACCTCCGCACCGCCGACCCCTCCGACGACGCCCTCCGCGCCGCCGTGGACACCGTCCTCGGCACCTCGTCCTTCACCGAGCGCGCCGCGGACCTGGCCAAGGAGTACGCGGCACACGACGCGCTCGCCCTGATCGACGAGCTCGTGAGGGCGACGGTCCCGCAGGCCGGGGCCCGCTGACCGGTGGCGCCGAGGGGGGCCGGCCGCGTCCCGCGGCCGCCCCTTCGGCGCTGTGGTGAATCCGGCGAGAGACTGTCATGAAGTCGTGAAACTTCTTGGGGAGGATACTGGTCAGCCCAGTGCGCCACGTACTTCACAGACTCGGGGGAACACCACCATGAGCACCGTTCGCAGAACCGCCGCCCTCGCCGTCGCCGCGGCCGTCTCCAGCCTCGCCCTCACCGCCTGCGGACCCTCCGAGGACGGCGCCGCCGGGGCGCCGACGGCACCGGCCACCCCGACGAAGTCCGCGGCGCCCACGCCGTCGGCGAAGCCGACCGCGACGCCGGGCAAGGACACGACAGGGGGCTCCACCGGCGGCTCGTCGGGCGGGACCAGCGGTGGCTCGTCGGGCGGGACCGGCGGTGGCTCGACCGGTGGCTCGACGGGCGGGTCCACCGGGGGCAGCGGCGGACCGACCGACCCCGACTACGACGTGTTCCCGTGCAGCACCTTCGACGTGACCTTCACCGCGAGCCTGGCCGAGCCCACGACCAGCAGCTACCTGCTGAAGATCACCAACAAGAGCGGCAAGCCGTGCAAGGCGCTCGGGCACCCCGTGGTGACCTTCGGCGACCTCGACGGCCAGGCGACGGAGCGCGGCAAGGCGCCCGCCATCGAGAAGGCGATCCGGCTCGCGCCCGGCGAGTCGGCGTACGCCGGGCTCATGGGCGGTGCCAAGGACGGCAAGGGCAAGACGGTCAACTCGATCGCCATGACCATGAGCACCGAGTCCGACCTGGAGCAGAAGCCCCTCAAGGCCTCGACCCCCGGCTTCAACGTCTCGCCCACCACCAACTCCGTGACCGCCTGGATGACCAACGCGGAGGACGCGCTGAGCCTGTAACCGGCTCGCGCGCCTCGGCACGGGTGCCGCCGGCTCCGGGCCGTCAGGCCCCGGCCCGTCTCGCACGGGCCGGGGCCGGAGCGCTCTCGCGCCGGACTCGGGCGCATCGGCGAGCCGGAGGACGTCGCGACGTGGGGGGCTTCCCGGCGGGCCCACAGGGACGTCGGCACCGGGCAGCCCGCCGGCGTCTCGGGCGGCACCTCCCTCGGGCCGCTCGCCGCATCGTGATCTAATCGCCGGAATGCGGTTCGGAATCCTCGGAGACACCCAGGCCTGGCACGACGACGGCACCGAGGTTCCGCTGGGCGGACCCGCGCGCCGGGCCCTGCTGGCACTGCTGCTGGTCCGCCCCGGCGCGGTCGTGCCGGCCGAACGCCTCGCCGACGAGATCGAGCCGGGCGGCACGGTGTCCGCACACGCCGTCCAGTCCCAGGTCTCCCGACTCCGCGCGGTCCTGCCGGCCGGAGCCACGATCGAACGGGTCGGCGCCGGCTACCGGATGGTGCTCGACGCCGGAGGAGGCGCGAAGAGCGCAGGAGTCGGGGAAGCCGGAGGGGCCGAGGAGGCCGGGGGAGCCGAGCAGGACGGGGAAGTCGCAGGAGTCGGTGAAGCCGGGGAAGCCGGGGAAACCGACCCGGCCCGAGAGGCCGGCGGCGTCGCAGGCGTCGCAGGCGTCTCGGGCGCCACGGAAGTCACACGTGACTCGGCCGCCGCAGGAGCCGCAGGAGTCGCGAGCGTCGCAGGTGCCGGAAGGCCGGCGGACGCCGAAGAGGTCGTGGACGCCGTCCTGTTCGAGCGGCTGGCTGCCGAGGGGCACGCCGCCCTGCGGGAGGGGGACGCCCCCCGCGCGGCGGAGCTGCTGCGGCGGGCGCTCGGCCTCTGGCGGGGGCCCGCGTTCGCCGGGCTCCCCGACAGCGAGTCGGCCCGCGCGGCCGCGGCGCGCCTGGAGGAGCTCCGGCTCGCCGCCGTGGAGGACCGGATCGAGTCCGAACTGCGCTCGGGCGACCCCCGCGGCCTGGTGCCGGAGCTGCGTGAACTGGTCGGCGCGCATCCGCTGCGCGAACGCTTCGCCGCCCTGCTGATCCGGGCCCTGTTCGCCCAGGGAGGCCAGGCCGAGGCGCTCCTGGTGTACGAGGAGACCCGGCGGCACCTCTCCGACGAACTCGGTGCCGACCCCTCGGCCGAACTGGGCGCGCTGCACGCCGAGTTGCTGACCGCGGTCACGATACCGGCGCCCACCGCACCGCCCGCGCCCCTCACCAGCTTCGTCGGCCGCGACACCGAGGCCGCCGAGGTCGCCGCCCTGCTGCGCACGGCCCGCCTGGTCTGTCTGACCGGCCCCGGCGGGGTCGGCAAGACCCGGCTCTCGGCCGAGGTCGCCCGCGCGGCCGCGGCCGCCGGCGACGACGTGTGCTTCGTCGAACTGGCCGCGCTGCGCGACGGATCCGGCGCGGCGCAGGTGCTCCTGAGCGCGCTCGGACTGCGGGAGAGCGGCCTCCAGTCGGCAGCCGCAGCGCGGACGCCGGTCGACCGCCTGATCACGGCGCTGTCGGACCGCCCGCTCCTGGTCGTCCTGGACAACTGCGAGCACGTCGTCGACGAGGCCGCCGCCCTGGCGGCACGGCTGCTGACGACCTGCCCGCGACTGCGCGTCCTGGCCACCAGCCGGGAGCCGCTCGGGGTCATCGGCGAGCACGTGTGGCAGGTCCGCCCGCTGGACGAGGACGCGGCGGTACGCCTCTTCGAGGACCGGGCCCGTGCCGTACGCCGGGAGTCCGCGCCCGACCCCGGGGCCGTACGGCGGATCTGCGCCGCGCTCGACGGACTGCCGCTGGCGATCGAACTCGTGGCGGCGCGACTGCGCACCCTGGAGTTCGCCGAACTGGCCGGTCGACTGGACGACCTGCTCGCCGTGACGGCCCGCGGCAGCCGTGGCACCGACGAGCGGCACCGCACGCTGCGTTCGGTGGTCTCCTGGAGCTGGGAGCTGCTCTCGGCGGACGAGCAGCGCGCGGCACGCCGCTTCGCCGTCTTCGCGGGCGGCGCCACCCCGAGGTCGGCGCGCGAGGTGTGCGGCATGGACGGCGACACCCTGGAGTCGCTGGTCGACAAGTCGCTCCTGGAAAGCGTCGGTGGCGGCCGCTACCGCATGCTGGAGACGGTCCGCGCCTACGCCGCCGAGCGCCTGCGCGAGGCAGGGGAGGACGGGACGACCGGACGGCTGCACGCCGCACACGTCCTGGACCTCCTCGACGAAGCGGGCCCGCATCTGCTCGGGGCCGCCCAGTTGGAATGGCTGCCGGGCGTCGCGGCCGAGGACGACAACCTCGCCGCGGCGCTGCGCCGGGCGCTGGGCAGGCACGACACCGGCACCGCCCTTCGGCTGCTCGCCTCGGCCGCGACCTCACTGTGGATCCGCGGAGCGTCGGCCACGGCCGCGGCGCACGCGACGGCCGTGCTCGGCGCGCTCGCGGGCGCCGCGGGGGGCGACGAAGGGGACACCGCCGAGGAGGCGGCCGGTGGACCGGCCCCTCTCACTCTCGCCGAGGAGTACGCCGTCTGCGTGCTGCTGGCCGCGGCCTCCCCCGCCGGACAGGCGGCCTGGCGGCGCCACCGTGCCGCGGCCCAGCGGGCCTTGGAGACCGTCTGGCCCGGTGACCGGGCGGGCCGCCACCCGGCCGCCCTGTTGCTGTGGATGATGCGGAACGCCGGGGAGACCGACCCGGAGGCCGCCTTCGCCCTCGTCTCCGCCCAGCACGGCTGCCCCGAGCCGTGGGCGCGGGCCGTCGCCGCGTACGTCTCCGGGTACGGGCCGCTGAGCGAAGGCGACACCGACCGCGCCGCGCACGCCTTCCGTACGGCCGTCGAGCGCTTCAGCGCCCTCGGCGACCGCTGGGGCTCGGCGCTGGCCCTGGACGCCCTCGCCGGTCTCGCCGCCGCGCGCGGCGACAGCACGGAGGCGGTCGCGCTGACCGACCGCGCCCTCGCCCTCACCGGTGAGCTCGGCGCCCGGGAGGACTCCGCCGACCTCCTGGTCAACCGGGGCGACCTGCATGTCGCCCGGGACCCCGACCAGGCGCGGGCCGACTACGCCGAGGCCGCCGCCCTCGCCCGCGCCGGCGGCAGCTCCGCCGGTCTCGGCGCGGCCCTGCGCGGTCTCGGCGACCTCGCGCTCCTCGACGGCCACCTGGACGAGGCGCGACGGCTGTACACGGAGGCGCTGGAAGGGATCGACCCGCACTGGGTCAAGAGCCTCGGCAACCGGGTGTGCGCCCTGGCCGGCCTCGGCCGGGTCGCCGAGGCCCGAGGCGACCTCGCCTCGGCCGTCGACCACTACCGCCGGGCCGCCGCCTCCGTGGCCGGCCTGGGCCCCGGTATCCCGGACACGCTCCGCCTGATGGGCCTGCCGGAGGCCGCCGTCGAGGCTGTCCTGCGCGCGGGGTGAACGCGTACGGCCGCCGCTCACCGGCGCGGTGAGCGGCGGGTGAGCGTCCGGTGAGCGGCCCCGGACAAGCTCGTACCCATGACGAACACGCAGAAGAACACGCAGAAGAACACGCAGCCGGACGCGCAGCGCGACCCGGGGCGGAAGACGCTCTCGGTCCTCATCTCCGGAGCCTCCGTCGCCGGCCCCGCCCTCGCCCACTGGCTCCACCGCCACGGCTTCGAGGCGACGATCGTGGAGCGCGCCCCCGCGCTGCGGGACGGCGGCTACGCCGTCGACTTCCGCGGCGACGCCCACCTGGCGGTGCTGCGCCGCATGGGCCTCCTGGACGCCGTCCGGCGCGCCCGGACGGGGGTGGGCTCCATGTCGTACGTCAACGCCGCGGGCAAGCCCGTCGCGAAGCTGCCGGCGGACCTGTTCGCGGGGGATGTCGAGATCCTCCGGGGGGACCTGGCACGCATCCTGTACGACGAGACGAGCCCGTACACCGAGTACCTCTTCGGCGACTCCGTCACCTCGCTCACCGAGGACGCGCATGGGGTCTCCGTCACCTTCGAACGCGGTGCGCCCCGCCGCTTCGACCTGGTGGTCGGCGCGGACGGGCTGCACTCCACCACCCGGCGGCTGGCCTTCGGTCCGGAGGAGGACTTCGTCAGGCACCTCGGCGTCTACTGCGCCATCTTCACCACCGCCAACCACCTGGGGCTCGACCACACCGGCCACGCCTACCGCACCGCGAACCGGATGGTGGCGATGTACAGCGCCCGCCACAACGCCGAGGCCAAGGCCGTGTTCTACTTCGGCTCCCCGGCCCTGGACGTGGACCGCCGTGACGTCGCCCACCAGCAGGCCCTCCTGAGCGAGAAGTTCGCCGGAGGAGGCTGGCAGAGCGACCGGCTGCTGAACGACATGCGCCACGCGCCCGACTTCTACTTCGACTCCGTCAGCCAGGTCCGCATGGACAGCTGGTCGCGCGGGCGGGTCGCGCTGCTCGGCGACGCCGCGTACTGCCCGTCCTCCCTCTCGGGCATGGGCTCCGGCCTCGCCCTCGTCGGCGCCTACGTCCTCGCCGGCGAACTCGCGGCCGCCGGCGGCGACCACACGGTCGCCTTCGCCCGCTACGAGCGCGAGATGCGTGCGTACGCCGAGGGCTGCCAGAAGATGGGGGACGGCGTCGCCGGCTTCATGGTGCCCGGCAGCCGCTTCGCCGCCGCGGCCCTCAACCGCTACTACAAGATCATGCCGTACCTCCCCGGCAAGAACATGGCAGCCAGGATCGCCCGCAGGACCGCCGAGAACATCACCCTGCGCGAGTACCCGGCGGCGTGACCCGCACGCCGCCGTGGCGCCGGCGTCCCCGTGGTCAGTCCCACTGCCGGGCGGAGAGGGAGGCCACCGGCTGCGGCTTGCCGATGACGGCCAGGGCGATGAAGAAGCCGATCTGGCCGATCGCGATGGTCAGCGTGGCCATGGCCTTCTCGTCGTAGTGCTTCGCGACCTCGGCGTACAGCTCGTCGCCGACCCGCTCCCGGCCGGTCGGCGCCGGCTGCAGGGTGGCCTCGACCAGGGCCAGGGCCGCGCGCTCGGCCTCGGTGAAGTACGGGGCGTCCTGCCAGGACGCCACGGCGGTGATGCGCTCCTCGGACTCGCCGGCCTTCCGCAGGAAGCCGGTGTTCAGGATCGTCAGGTAGGTGTTGTTCACGATCTGCCCGGCCCGCAGGTGGATCAGGTGGAACGTGGTGCGCGGCACGGACCGGTTCCCGGTGGCCCGGAAGAGGGCGGCGCTGACGTCGGCCAGCTCGGGCACGAACTCGCCGGGGTTCGGCATCCGGGAGATCGAGGGGGTCGTCGGCTTCGTCATGGTCTCTCTCCTTCGCAGGGGCCTCGTGCGGCCTCTTCGGTGTCTTCACAGCACTGACGGACCGGGGGCCGGGAGTGTGACCGGATTCGAGGAACGACCTTCCGGAGGCCCCCTCGTCGCCTCCTCCTCCTCCTGCGTTCCCTCCCCGGCCCCTGCTGCGTCCCCTCGCCTGGCCAGGCCTCGCCTCGCCTGGTCTCGCCTGGTCTCGCCTCCGCTGGCCGACGGTGACGCCGAGGCCGCCGCGCGCCACGCCGAGCGGCGAACGGTGCCGGTGCGGGCCCCACGGCGTTGCATGATCTGGATCAAGGAACGTGATCACGCGACCGCCGGGTCGGCGACGGGTGATCACGATCGGCGACCGGTGGTCACGACCAGCCCTCAGCCGCCGGCCGTCGGCGACCGGTGACGGGGATCGCTGAACGGTGACCAGGGATCAAGGGACGAGCGGCCGGGGGGCGCGATGTGGACAGAGGTGTCGGCGAGAGAGCTGCCGCCGGGGGAGCGGTTCGAGTGGTTCGCGGACGTCGTCGCGCGCGAGGTGATTCCCACGGCACTCAGCACCGAGCGCCCCGCAGACTTCGAGGCGGAGGCGGCCGTGCTGGAACTGGGGGGCGTCCGGGTGGCGAACTTCACTTTCTCACCGCTGCGTTCGAGACGCACGCCGGCCCTCATCCGGCGCGGCGACCCCGAGCAGTACCAGATCGGGCTGCTGCACACGGGGGCCGCGTCCCTCTCCCAGCACCGAAACGACTGCAGTGTGCGGGCAGGGGACTTCGTGTTCTGGGACACCTCGCGGCCCTCGGACACGGAGATCCCCGTCCGCACGGGCCCGGTGGGACTGCTGATGCTGCAACTCCCGCGTGAGGCACTGCCGTTGCGCGTGCGCCACGTCGACCGTCTGCTCGGCAGCCGTATCCCGGGTGATCGCGGTACGGCGGCCGTCCTGGCCGCCTTCCTGCGCTCCCTCCAAACGCACGCCGACGAGTGCGCCCCGCAGGAGCTGGAGCGTCTGGGCTCGGTCGCCGTCGACCTGCTGGCCGCCACTCTGGCCCAGAGCCTCGACGTCGAGGAGGGACTCCCGGCAGAGGTCCGCACGCAGGCACTGCTGCGGCGGATCCACGCCTTCCTCGACGCCCACCTCGGCGACCCGGATCTGACGCCCGCCACGATCGCGGCCGGGCACGGCATCTCGGTGCGGACGCTCCACCAGCTCTTCCAGGGGACGGGGGAGACCGTCCAGGGCCGCATCCGGCGGCGCCGCCTGGAGCAGTGCCGGATCGACCTCGACAGGTCGGGGTCGGCCGCTCGCCCGATCGCCGTCATCGCCGCCCGGTGGGGGTTCAGCGGTCCGGCGGTGTTCAGTCGCGCGTTCCGCGAGGCGTACGGCATGAGCCCGACCGAGTTCCGCGCGCTGAGCGTCAAGGAAGTCCGCGCTGACAGCACAGTGGGAAGATCACCCGATTCCTAGGGTGGGCGTCGTTCGATCGACAACGACCGAAGTCAGAGAGGCCGGCCCCGCGTCGTGCGATCGTCGCCCCGGGCGCGTCCGTGTCCGGTCGCGGCGACCCGCGCAGGCCGGCCGCGTCACCAGGGGGTCACCACATGCTCTCGTCACTCCGCATCCGTTCCGGGGCGGCGGCCGTCGCCGTCGCCGGCGCCGCTCTCGCGCTCGTCGCGACCGCGACACCCGCGTCCGCCGGATCCAACGGGCAGCAGATCAGGTTCCAGGACCGGTCCGGCCACGCCTACTCGGTGAAGGTGTCCGGGTACAACCAGGACAACGAGTGGGTCGACAACTGCTGGAACATCGCGCCGGGCAGCACCAACACCCTGGGCGGCTGGTGGTGGAAGTACGATGTCAACGTGCAGTCGTACAACTCGTACAACTGCACCTCCTCCCAGCGCCGTTGGTGGGACACGGTCTCCGTGCCGCGGGAGTCCTCGCAGGACACCTACCTGGTCGTGGGCTACTGAGCGTCGATGAGGTGAGGTGACGTGACCGGCAGGGCCGACGCCCTGCCGGTCACGACCGCATGGGAGCGAGCCCGGCAGGATCCGAAGGAGACGGACTAGACCGGCGTGCCCTGCTTCCAGTCCTGGACGAGGAGCCCGAGCAGCACCTCGTCCAGGAACTCGCCCATCACCCAGGCCGAGGAACGCAGGACGCCCTCGCGGACGAAGCCGTTGCGCTCCGCGGAGCGCAGCATCCCGGTGTTGTCCGCCAGCGTCTCGATCTGCAGCCGGTGCAGGCTGCGCACGACGAAGGCGTAGTGGCACAACACCGCGACGACGTCCGTGCCGTAGCCCTTGCCACGGCAGGACGGCAGGAGTCCGAGCCCGATGTGCGCGGTCCGGTTGTGGGTGTCGATGCCCCACAGCGTGGCGGTGCCGACGAGGCTGCCGCCCGCCAGCTCCACCACGGAGAACTGGACGCTTCCCTGCTGCGTGTCGTCCACCATGAGCCGGGGGTCCTGCGAGTCGGGCCTGATCGGACGCCACGGACCGGCCTCGGCGCGCGAGGCGTTGACCACGTCGTCGTAGAGCTCGGTCCGCAGGATCGGGATGTCGTCCTCGTGACGGGCCCGGAGCCCGACCTTGGTGCCTTTTAGCATGTTGGCTTCTTATCGGCCCCGACGGCAGGCGGCAAACCAATTACCTCATGGCCGACATTGTCTTCGCGGCTGGCCATTGCAACGCCATGTTGCGTTCGGCCTTCACGTCATTGCACCAATTTAAGGCCTCTGAGATGCAGTTATGTGCATGGGTTGATTGACCAACATGTGAACGCAACGTAGCTTTCGTGATGCGCCAAACAGGTGAAGCCGCGAGCTGAGGAATGGTCATGAGTGAATCCCTGCACACCGTCACGACCCTGCCGACGGAGCGTCAGGCCGGCTGTCCCTTCGACCCGCCGGCCGAGCTGACCGAGGCCCGGCGGCACGGCCCCATCAGCCGCTACACCCACCCCGGCGGCAAGCCCGGCTGGATGGTCACCGGACACGACCTGGTCCGGTCGATCCTGGCCGACCCGCGCTTCAGCTCCCGCAAGGAGCTGATGAACGTGGTCGACTTCGAGCTCCCGCCGGCGCCGCCCGGGGAGTTCCTCCTCATGGACGAACCGCAGCACAGCCGCTACCGGAAGCCGCTGGTGGGCAGGTTCACCGCCCGGCGGATGCGCCTGCTCACCGAACGCGTCGAGCAGATCACCGCCGACTGCCTGGACGCCATGGAGGCGTCGGGACCGTCGGCCGACCTGGTGGCCGCGTTCGCCAAGCCGATCCCCACCATCGTCATCTGCGAGCTGCTGGGAGTGCCGTACGAGGACCGCGACTCGTTCCAGGAGCAGATCGACACGTTCATGAACGGCGAGACGAGCGACGAGGACCTGATCGCCGCCTACACGGCGACCCAGGAGTACCTCGCGCACCTGGTGGCGGCGAAGCGCGCGCACCCCACCGACGACGTGCTCAGCGAACTGGCCGACAGCGACCTGACCGACGAGGAGCTGAAGGGCATCAGCCTGATCCTCCTCGCCGCCGGCTTCGACACCACGGCCAACATGCTGTCCCTCGGCACCTTCGCCCTGCTGCAGCACCCCGACCAGCTCGCCGCACTGCGCTCGGAGCCCGAACTCGTCGACCAGGCCGTGGAGGAGCTGCTGCGCTACCTGAGCGTCGCCAAGTCGTTCCACCGGACCGCGCTGGTGGACGTCGAGGTGGGCGGCCACATCATCGAGGCCGGCACCACGGTCGTCCTCTCCTACCACACCGCCAACCGTGACCCCGAGCGCTACGAGGACCCCCACGTCCTCGACATCCGCCGCAAGTCCGGCGGCCACCTGGCCTTCGGTCACGGCATCCACCTGTGCCTGGGTGCGCAACTCGCGCGCATCGAGATGCGCGTGGCCCTTCCGGCACTCCTCGGTCGCTTCCCCACCCTGCGTCTGGCCGTTCCGGCCGACGAGGTCGCCCTGCGCCCCGAGACGGCGGACATCTACGGGGTGAAGAGGCTCCCGGTGACCTGGGACGCGTGACCGGGAGCAGGGCGGCGGGTCAGTCCCACCAGAGGACGACGAGCAGGCGGCGCCGCGCCGCGTCGAGATAGAAGTCCCGCAGGGCGTCGAAGTGCTTCAGCAGGTACGCCCGCGGCCCGCCGGCGATGAGGTCGGCGCCGTGCCCGATCAGGGGCGCGGCGTCGCGCTCGTCGGCGGGCAGGGCCGCCAGGAGGGCGGGCGCGTCGATGCGTGCGAGCAGTCCGGACACGCGTGACACCTGGGCGGCGGACAGCGCGGTGGGGGCGGGGCCGAAGGGGCCGATCGCGTGCGGATGCGTGTCGAGGAAGCCCAGCCCGATCCCGGTGTCGCCGTCCGTCGCCTGCCGGAGGGCGTCGAGCAGGACCGCGTCGAGCCCGGTGGCCTCGCCGAGGCGGGTGAGCAGGGCGGGCGCCCAGTCCAGGTCCAGTACGTCCGGTGCCGGCGGATCCCACCGGGGATCACCGTCCGGAGACGCCTCCGCCGAGCGGCGGCAGGCGGCGAGGTACTCCGCCGGGACGCGGGCGAGCTGCTGGGTGACGGCCATGCGGGCAGTATCGCCGGTCTGTCCAGCGGATATGCCGTCGGGCCCGGGGCCGGAGCCGCTGACGTCGTCCTGTCGGCAGCGCACGGCCGCCGGGGGCAGTCCCCTCCGTTGCCCCGCAGTGCCGCTGTATGGGTCCCCGGTCCCGGCCGGCCGACGTCAGGCCACGCCCCGGATGCGTCCGACGAGGAGGCCGCCGGCGAGGGTGGCCAGGGCCGCGGTGAGGTAGAGGCCGGTGTAACCGCCGGCGTGGGCGATGACCGGGGACGCGAGCGCCGGGGCGAGGACCTGGGGGCCGGAGTTGGCGATGTTGATGACGCCGAGGTCCTTGGCGCGGTCGGCGGCCTCGGGCAGTACCTGGGTGACCAGGGCCTGGTCGACCGCGAGGTAGATCCCGTAGCCGGCACCGAGGACCGCCGCCGCCGCGAGGGCGGAGGGCCAGGTGTGGAGCAGGGCGAGCAGGAGCGCCGCCGCGGCCATGATCAACGAGCACAGGACGACGAAGGTCTTGCGGCGGCCGACGCGGTCGGACAGCACGCCGACCGGGATCGCCGTCAGTGCGGCGCACGCGGTGTAGACGACCGTGAGGATCAGGACGCCGGTGCCGGGGTCGGCGTGGTGGACGGCGTCCGCCAGGAAGTAGAAGAGGTAGAGGGTGCCGAGCGCGTTGCCCAGGTTGATCAGGAACCGGGTCAGCCAGGCCCAGCCGAAGTCGGGGTGCTTGCGCGGACTCACCCAGAAGGAACGCGCGAAGGAGCGCACGGCGAAGGCGGGGCGCAGGGCCCGGGGCAGCGCCGGTTCACCGTGTCGCAGGACGAAGGGCAGGGCGAGTGCGACGGTGAGCAGGGCGAGGACGGCGTAACCGGAGCGGACCCCCGTCACGAGCGCGGTGGTGATCAGCGCGCCGAGGACGAGGCCGAGGGACTGCATCAGGCCGGTCCAGCCGGAGACCTGCGCGCGCTGGGTGAGCGGGACGCGGTCGGCGATCGGGGTGGTGACCCCGGCCAGCATCGCGTTGAGGCCGGCCTGCGCCAGGCACCAGCCCACCGCGACGCCGGCGACGGTGTGCTGGGAGGCGGTGAACGCCAGTCCCGCCGCGCCGGCGAGCGCGCCCCCGAGGATCCACGGCCGGCGGCGGCCGAAGCGGCTCGTGGTCCGGTCCGACCACGCGCCCGCGATGGGGTTGGCCAGCACGGCGACGAGCGCTCCCAGGCCGGTGACGAGCGAGAGCGCGGCGTTCTTGTCGTCCGGGTCGATCTGCTCCAACTGGAGCGGCAGCAGGATCTGGATGGGCGTCATGAAGGCCATGAAGACGGCGAGCGTGGCGAGCGAGAGCCTCGCTGTCCAACCGGCCCTGACCGGGTCGGTGGGCTCGGCGAGGACGGCGCCGGCGGCCGCCGGACCCGCCACGACGCACGCGTCTCTCACGTCTCCTGTGTCCAGGGGGTCACTCGCGTCTCCCGGGCCTCGCGCATGCATCGCTTCTCCCGGGCCTCGCGCATGCATCGCTTCTCCCGGGCCTCGCGCATGCAGCGCTTCTCCCGGGCCTCGCGCATGCATCGGGTCTCGCGGGCCTCGCGCATGCATCGCGTCTCCCGGGCCTCGCGCATGCATCGGGTCTCGCGGGTCACTCGGGTCTCCAGCCGGGGCGTGGGCCATGGGGGTCCCCGCTCAGGACCGTTGGGCGGCGATGAGGTCGCGGTACCAGGCGAAGCTCGCGCGCGGCGTGCGGCGCCCGGTGGCGAAGTCGACCTCGACCAGGCCGAAGCGCTGGTGGTAGCCCTCGGCCCACTCGAAGTTGTCGAGCAGGGACCAGGTGAAGTAGCCGCGCACGTCCACCCCGCGGGCGTGCGCCTCCGCGACCGCGGCGATGTGGCCTGCGAGGTAGTCGATGCGTGCCCGGTCCTCCGGGCCGGCGGGCTGCGAGCAGCCGTTCTCGGTGATCCACAGCGGCGGAAGGGCGTCGCCGTAGCGGGCCTTGAGACCGGTGAGGAGCTCGGTGAGTCCGTCGGGGACGACCGGCCAGCCGAACGCGGTCCGCTCGTATGCCTCCTGGGGCTCGGCGAGGTCGAAGGGCAGCCCGGCGGTCGGATCGGCGGAGGCGGTGATCCAGGTCGGGTTGTAGTAGTTGATGCCCAGCCCGTCCAGCGGTTGGGCGACGGCGGCGAGATCGCCGTCGCGCACCACGCCGCCCCAGCTGGGGTCGGACATGCCGTAGGGCGTGAGGTCGGGATAACCGCCCAGCAGCACGGGGTCGTTGAAGAGCCGGTTGTGCAGGACGTCGTACGCCGAGGCCGCTGCCGAGTCCCCGGCCGACTTCGCGTCCGAACGGAGGCGTACGGGCGTGCAGTTGTTGGCGATCAACACCTGTCCGTCAGGGACGCGCGTCCGCAGCGCGATGGTCGCCAGGCCGTGGGCGAGCAGTTGGTGGTGCGCGACCGGGAGGGCGTCGAGGAGCAGGGCACGGCCGGGTGCGTGGACCCCGAAGCCGTAGCCGAAGGACATGTGCACGAAGGGCTCGTTCAGGGTGATCCAGCGCTTGACCCGGTCGCCGAGCCGGTCCGCGACCACCGTGGCGTACTCGGCGAAGTGGTACGCGGTGTCACGGTTCAGCCATCCGCCCTCGTCCTCCAGGGCCTGCGGCAGGTCCCAGTGGAACAGGGTGGGGGTGGGCGCGATTCCGGCCGCGAGCAGCGCGTCGACCAGACGGTCGTAGAAGTCCAGCCCCCGTGGCTCGACCTTGCCCGCGCCGGTCGGCAGGACGCGCGGCCACGCGATCGAGAAGCGGTACGCGTCGAGCCCGAGCCGGCGCATCAGCGCGACGTCCTCGTCGAACCGGTGGTAGTGGTCGCAGGCGACGTCGCCGGTGTGCCCGTCCAGGACGGCACCGGGGCGGCGCACGAAGGTGTCCCAGATCGACGCGCCCTTGCCGTCCTCGTCGGCCGCGCCCTCGATCTGGTACGCGGCGGTCGAGGCGCCCCAGACGAAGTCGGCCGGGAGTCGGGGAACCCGGGTCGGATCGGCGGAGCTGGCTGTCACAGGCACCTGCCTTCAACGCTGAAGCGGGAGTTGCTCACATGGCTGGGCACGCCGTTCACGGCGAGCGGGAACGTAACATGAACCGATGTTCACGTTCTAGGGGTGTGCGTGAGCCGCGGTCCGGCAGGTGCCGGACCGGAGGGAGATCTGGGGTCGTGCCGTGCCGGGCGGGGGCGAGATCTGGGCGCCGCGCCGCGCCGTGCCGTGCCGGGCCGGAGCGAGACGTGCGTGCCGCGGCCGTGCCCGCGGGCGGTGCTGTCGCGGGACCGCGCGCGGTGGGCGGCGGAGCCGCGGCCGTGGCGGGCGGGACCGCGGAAGCGCGCGAGGTGCGCCGAACGAGACGTGCGGGCGGGGTCGGACCACACCCGTCCACCGGCGCTACTCCTCAGCGTCGCCCCTCAACCGGCCCCGCAGGTCCCCCCAGTACGCGTTCAGCATGTGCTTGAGCTCGTCGAGCGCCTCAGGGTCCGGCTCGCCGTCCCCTTTGTAGACCTCGTGCAGGACGGCGTTGGCGGCCCACACCACCACGCGCGACGCCCGGCGGGCCCGCTCGCCGCCGGGCGCGCCGGTCAGGTGCTCCATGATCCGTCGCAGCCCGTCGGCGATGAGCGCGTTGCTCGCCTCGTCGGCGCGCGCGAGCTCGGGACTCAGATGCCGGCCGGCCCACAGGGTCATCCCGCCCCGCTGGGACCGGAAGAGTTCGGCGTAGACGTCGACCATCGTGCCGACCAGGTCGGTGAGTTCACCCGCGAGGGCCCGCGCGACGAGCTCGTCGATGGCGGCCTCGAAGGCCTCCAGGTACCGCTGCCCGAGGGCGTCCACGACGGCGCTCTTGTCGGGGTAGAACTGGTAGATGCTGCCGACCGGGACGCCCGCCGCCTCGGCGATCCGGCGCATGGTCAGCGCCTCGTAGCCCTCATCGGACAGAATTCGGTCGGCGGCCCCGAGGATCGCCTCGACCCGCGCCCGACTCCGCGCCTGCTGCGGCCTCCTGCGCACCCGCGCCGTGACCTCCGGCCCCGGCGTCCCTGTCTCCGGCACCACCGTCACCCCACGCTCCCGGTCGCCCGACGAAATGAAGGAACGTAACACGGGGCCGCGCGCCCGGCGGCCTGCGCCCCCGCACCCGTGGCGCTAATGACGTGCACAACTCCTGCCCAGAAGTGTAGTGTTGACCGTGTTCACAGCTCGATTTCGGAATTTCGCCTGTTAACAAATGGGGGGTCAGGTGTCTCGTCACCTGCGCACAACCAGCCGAACCCGACGCACCCGGCGTGCCGCCACCGTGGCCGCCGTCGCCGCCGTCCTCGCCGCAGGACCGGCCGTCGTGCTGCCGGCCACGGCTCACGCGGCCGAGGCGGCCGAAGTCCTGATACCCGCGCCGGACGCGTACGGCGACGGGGCCGAGACGGTACTGGCGACCGGCGGCCAGGGCGTACTGCACCGCGAGGGCGGCGGCTACCTCTGGACCAACACGTACAACAGCGCCACGAAGCCCGTTCCTGAGCTCGATGGCGTACCGGAAGCCGCGATCGTCCAGGGACACGACGAGTTCAACCGCGCCGTCTACACCAGGGCGCGCGAGGACGGCGGCACGGACCTCGTGCGGATCGGCGTCGAGGACCCCAGCTTCACCAGGACCTCCACCCTGCCGGCGGGCTACCTCCACCCGCGGGTCGCCAACGGCTGGGTGCTGGCCACCGTGGACCAGGGCGGCGGCAACTACCAGCTGCGCGTGGCGCGCGGCGGCGACCCGGCGGTCGACCCCGTCGTACGACTCCCCGCCGGAGCCACCACGGGGGCCGAGCCCGTGCTGCTCGGCGCCCACTCCAACCGGCTCGTGATCGGATACCGCAACGCCGACGGCACCGCGGGTTACGGCGTCCTCACCGCGTACAACGGCACCGTCGAGCCGCTGCCCGTGACCGGCGACGCGAGCAGCTTCCGGATCACGCAGGAGACCGTCAGCTGGTTCTCGCGCAGCGGGGAGCAGGGCGTGCGGGTCATGGCGCGCGCCGACATGGCTGCCGCCCCGCGGGTCGTGCCGCTCGCCACGCAGGCGGCCGACAGCAAGGTCACGTCCTTCGTCGTGGGGGACAACGTGCTCTGGTACGAGGGCGACGGAGGACCCCTGCGCCTGACCCCCTTCGCCGGGGCGGAGGTCGAGCGGACGCTGTTGAGCGACGTCGAGACGGCCTTCCTGCGCGCCGAGGGCGGGGGCTCGCTCGTCGCGCTCGGCAAGGGCGCCGATGGCAGGCGCGCCATCCGCCACTTCAGCGTGGACGGTTCCGGACTGGTCTTCGACCTGCTGCTGCGCGAAGTGCCGGGGGCCAAGACGGCGGACGGCCACATCCAGGCGCTGAGCCTCGACCGTGGACGGCTCCGGTACGTCAACTCCCTGGCCGGCAAGGAGACGTTGCACGGCTCGGGCATCGGAACCGGCCTCGACCCGGCGCAGGGAGCGGCGCTCCCCGACTTCCCCGGCCTCGCGGCGGACCGCTTCGCCGACGGGACCGACGAGGGGCTGGCCCGGCTGGTCGAGGACCCGGCCACGGGTGCGGACGTGCTCGTGACCGGCGACGACCCGGAGCACCCGACGGACAGGTTCACACTGCCGGGCAAGGACGGCCGGATCATCGACACGGCGCCGGAGTTCGTGCTGTACGAGGCGGCCGGCCGGCAGTACGTCGTGGACACCGCGCGCGACGCGGTCGTCCGCGAACAGCCCGCGCAGGCCGCCGTTCTGGAGCAGAAGTGGCTGCTCAAGCCGGCGCTGAAGGAGCCCGGCACGGTGAGGGTGGTCAACCTGCTCACCGGAAAGGTGACCGAGACCGTCACGCTGGGCACCGCGTGCGTCCCGGACGAGCTCCAGCGCAGCGGCACCCTGCTGTACTGGAGCTGCGCCTCCCTGGGCGCGGCAGGAGTGCGCGACCTGGCAACCGGGCGCACCTACCCCGCCCCGGCGTCGGGCGTCCTCCTGGGCGACCGCTTCCTGGCCCACCGTGACGGATCCGGCGATCTGCGCCTCACGGCGCTGCGGGGCGACGGCGGGACGGCCGATCTCGGCACCGTCACCGGCCTCAAGCAGCCGGCGAGCGGAGACGGTCGCGGCACGACCTGGACCCTCGACGCGCGGGCCGGCAAGCTCGCCTGGATCGGCACGGATGACACCGTCCACGTCACCGCGCCGCAGCAGGGCGTCTCCCCGCTGGACGTCGCCCGCACCGCCGCGCCTCGCACCCTGGTCCAGGGCGGCGACGCCGAGTGGGGCGCCGCATGGTGGCTCTCCAAGCCCGCGGCGTCCTGGCGGGTGACGCTCACCCACCGTGCGACCGGCGAGGTGGTGCGCACCTGGACGGGTGGAGGGACCCTCAGCGCCGTACGGGTCTTTTGGGACGGCACGTCCGACGCGGGAACTCCCGTGGCGACCGGGGCCTACACCTGGCGGCTGACCTCCACCCCTGCCGACGGCGTCGGCGCGGAGGCGACGGCCTCGGGCGTCGTGCGGGTCACCGACTGACCGGAGGTACCGCGTGCGGCCCGGCGCCTTCCCCGACGGTGTTCGGGGAAGGCGCCGCGCCTGCCCCGACCCTCGGACGGTTGTAGCGGCCGGCCGTTCGGCCGTGTCATGCTCGATCGGCAGCCCTGTTCTTCCCCCCCGGAGGTCGACATGGCTCTCCTTCCCGACATCACCGCTTTCTACGATGCCGGTGACGAGTCCGGCCGCCTCACTTCCGGGCGCACCATCGGGACGGTCGAGCTGGTGCGAACGCGGGAGCTGCTACGTGCTCACCTTCCGCCCCTGCCCGCGTCCGTGCTGGATGTCGGCGGCGGGCCTGGGGTGCACGCTCGCTGGCTCGCGGACAGCGGTTATCAGGTTCTCGTCGTCGACCCGGTGGAGAAGCACGTACGGCAGGCCCGCCGGCAGGGTCTGGCTGCCGTGGTCGGTGATGCGCGGCAACTCGACCAGGAGGACCTCTCGTTCGACGCCGTGCTGATGCTCGGTCCCCTGTATCACCTGACGGAGGGGGCCGGGCGCGCCCGTGCGTGGCGGGAAGCCCATCGTGTCGTCAAGCCCGGCGGTCTGGTCGCCGCGGCCGCCCTCAACCGGTACGCCAAGCTCATTGACCTGGACTCGCCTCGTGCGCTGGACATCGCGGCGACGGGGCTTCGCGTCCGCCGAGACGGTCCCACCACGTACTACCACGACCCCTCGGAGCTCTGCGCCGAGGCCGGGCAGGTCGGCCTCGGTGACCTGGCGGTCTACGGGCTGCACGGGCCCGCCTACGAAGCCCTGAGAGCGGAAGAGCGCCGGACCGGGAAGAAGAACCTGGGCGCGAAGGCCCTGCGAGCTGCCCTCGCTGCCGCGCGCTTCGCCGACGGCCGCCCCGAGCTCGTGGTGTCCAGCCTGCACCTGTTGGCCGTAGCGCGCCGACCACGCACCCCGTGAACCCTGTCATCCCTCACCCCTCCGCGGGCGCATGCGCCGACGGCGCCTCCGCAGCCGCTGCGGCAGGTCACTCATCACGGCTCACCCGTTCGGATTCGGCGGAACGATGGATTCGGCGGGACAAAGGATTCGGCGGGACAAAGGGTTCCGCGGGACAAAGGATTCGGCGGGGCCGGTGACGGGGCCGAAAAGGGAGCCGAAGGGTACCCGGCGGTGATGAGCGCCGGGATTTCCCGACCGGTGGGAGCGATATCGATGATCGTACGATCCTTCCCGTTGTCGGCCTTTCCCGCCCGGCCCGAGCGGGAAAGTTTCTTGGCCGGGGAAGCCCTGCGTGTTCTCTCCGCCGGGCGGTCCGCGGTGCGCGACCATACGGACGCCGTCAAGAGCGAGCACCCAGATGGAAGCACCGAGACAGGAAGAAGGACGGACGTGTCCGGCAGCGAAAGCGAGAACCCCGCAATCCCCTCCCCCACCCCCGCGCGCACTCGTCCCAGGACGAACCGGGACTGGTGGCCGAACCAGTTGGACCTCCAGGTTCTCCACCAGAACTCGCCCCTGGCCAATCCGATGGACGAGGACTTCGACTACGCGGAAGAGTTCGCGACCCTGGACGTCGACGCGCTGAAGCGCGACGTCTTCGAGGTGATGACGACGTCGCAGGACTGGTGGCCCGCCGACTACGGCCACTACGGGCCGCTCTTCATCCGGATGAGCTGGCACGCGGCGGGAACGTACCGCATCGCCGACGGCCGCGGCGGCGGCGGTTCCGGCGCGCAGCGTTTCGCCCCTCTCAACAGCTGGCCGGACAACGCGAGTCTGGACAAGGCGCGGCGGCTGCTCTGGCCGGTGAAGCAGAAGTACGGGCGGAAGATCTCCTGGGCCGATCTCCTGGTTTTCGCCGGTAACTGCGCCATGGAGTCGATGGGGTTCAAGACGTTCGGATTCGGTTTCGGCCGGGAGGACATCTGGGAACCGGAGGAGGTCTTCTGGGGGCCCGAGGACACCTGGCTCGGAGACGAACGCTACAGCGGTGACCGGGAACTCACCGGTCCTTTCGGTGCGGTGCAGATGGGACTGATCTACGTCAATCCCGAGGGCCCCAACGGAAATCCGGATCCCCTCGCCGCCGCCCGGGACATTCGCGAGACGTTCGCGCGCATGGCGATGAACGACGAGGAGACGGTCGCGCTCATCGTCGGCGGCCACACCTTCGGCAAGTGCCACGGCGCGGTGGACCCCGAGTACGTCGGTCCGGAGCCGGAGGCCGCCCCGCTGGAGCAGCAGGGCCTGGGCTGGCACAACTCCTTCGGCAGCGGCAAGGGCGTCGATACGATCACCAGCGGGCTCGAGGGCGCGTGGACGACCGAGCCGACGAAGTGGGACAACGGGTACCTGGACAACCTGTTCGCCTATGACTGGGAGCTGACGACGAGCCCGGCCGGGGCGCAGCAGTGGACCCCCACGGACCCCGCGGCGCAGGGCACGGTGCCGGACGCGCACGATCCCGCCAGGCGGCACGCCCCGATGATGCTGACGACGGACCTCGCGTTGAAGCTGGATCCCGTCTACGCCCCGATCTCCAAGAGCTTCCACGAGAACCCGGACAAGCTCGCCGACGCGTTCGCCAGGGCCTGGTACAAGCTGCTGCACCGGGACATGGGTCCGGTCTCGCGCTATCTCGGCCCGTGGGTCGCCGAACCGCAGCTGTGGCAGGACCCCGTGCCGCCGGTCGACCACGAGCTGGTGACGGCCGGGGACGTCGCCGCCCTGAAGGGCCGGATCCTCTCCTCCGGGCTGACCGTTTCCCAACTGGCCACCACGGCCTGGGCGTCGGCGGCCGGCTTCCGCGGCACCGACAAGCGGGGCGGTGCGAACGGCGCTCGGATCCGGCTCGCGCCGCAGAAGGACTGGGAGGTCAACGCACTGCCCGAGGTGGCCGAGACCGTGCGGACCCTCGAAGGGATCCAGCAGGACTTCAACGGTTCCCAGAGCGGCGGGACCAAGGTCTCGCTCGCCGACCTGATCGTCCTGGGTGGCTGCGCGGCGGTCGAGCAGGCCGCGAAGAACGCCGGGCACGACATCACGGTCCCGTTCGCGCCGGGACGCACGGACGCCACGCAGGAACAGACGGACGTGGAGTCGTTCGCCGTACTGGAGCCGCGGGCCGACGGGTTCCGCAACTACCTGTCGGAGGGCGAGAAGCTGTCGCCGGAGACGCTGCTTCTGGACCGCGCCAGCATGCTGAACCTGACGGCGCCCGAGATGACGGTGCTGGTCGGCGGTATGCGCGCCCTCGGCACCGGCTTCAAGGGGTCCGCGCACGGCGTGTTCACCGACCGGCCGGAGACCCTGACGAACGACTTCTTCGTCAACCTGCTCGACCTGGGTACGCAGTGGAAGGCGTCGGCCACGGACGAGAACGTGTTCGAGGGGCGCGTCGCGGGCGCGGAGGGCGGCGAACCGAAGTGGACCGCCACCGCCGTGGACCTGGTGTTCGGGTCGAACTCCCAGCTGCGGGCCATCTCGGAGGTCTACGCGGCCAAGGACGCGCGGGAGAAGTTCGTCCGTGACTTCGTCGCGGCCTGGGACAAGGTCATGAACCTCGACCGGTTCGACCTCGCCTGACGCGACGTCCCCCGCCGACCACGACCGGATGTCCGTCTGCCGTCGACCGGACCGCGACTCGGAAGTCCGGGGCGTGGTCCGAGGCGGGGCGCCCGGGCTGTGGTCCGAGGCGGGGCGCCCGGGTCGTGGTCCGAGGCGGGGCGCCCGGGCCTTATCCCGAGACGGGCGTCCCGGCCGGCTGCTCGTGGCGGCAGGCCGGGGCGTCGGGCGGTGTGCGGGTTTCGGCCCGGGCGGTCCGGTGTGGGCACCTTGACCCCGCCTCGCTCGCGAGTTCGGCCGGCTGGGTGCGGCGCCGGCCCGGGCCGGGCGGAAGCGTCCGCCCGGCCCCGGCCGGCTGCGGATCAGGCGCAGGCGCCCGCGTTGAGCGTGAAGGCCGCGGGGGAGGGATTCGAGCCCGTGTGGGTGCCCTGTACTCCGAAGGTCGCGGTCGCACCGGGGGCGATCGCCCGGTTCCAGCCGGCGTCGCGGGCGCTGACAGTGGTGCCGTTCTGGGTGACGGAGGCGTTCCAGGCGCTCGTGACGCGCTGGCCGCCCGGGTAGGTCCAGGCCAGCTGCCACCCGTCCACGGCAGTCGGGCCGGTGTTCTTGACGGTGACGGTCGCGGTGAAGCCGGTGTTCCAGACGTTGTTCACCGTGTACGTCACCGCGCAGGCGGCGGTGGGCGGCTCGCCGCCGGTGGAGGGTCGCTCGGCGGCGTAGGCGGCGAGCCAGGCCAGCGGGGCGTTCCAGTTGACCGCCACCTCGTTGGTCGAGTAGGAGCCGATGTCGTCGACGTAGCAGGCGGCGGGCGCGCAGCCGGTCAGTTTCTCCTGCGCGACCGGGTCCTGGAGCGCGCTGTCGGGACCGCCCGCCAGTGACCCGGCCGGCGGGTGGGGCAGGGCGGCGTCCAACTGATGGGCCCAGAAGCGGTGGTGCTGGTTCTGCGAGGACGTCTCGCCGTGGCCGGTCACGTACGACACGCCGAGGGCGTTGCGGCCGAGCAGGTAGTCCATGGTCTCCAGCGCGCCGGTGCGGTAGCGCACGTCGCCCGTCAGCTCGCCGGCGACGGCCATGACGATCGCGTCGTTGGCGACCTCGCCGTTCGAGCCCCAGAAGTATCCGTCCGCCGGGACGGGCACGGCGTAACCCTGCGCGGCCATCCTGGACAGGTAGCCGTCGGCGGCTGCCGTCACCGAGGCCCTGATCCGGGCCAGGTCGGACGCGGGCAGGCCGTTGGGGACGGTGGCCAGGACGAGCCGACCCAGCGCGGCCGTGTCCGCCCAGCCGAAGCCGTACGGGCTGAACGCGTCGGCGGAGGTGTGCCAGGGTGAGGAGGTGACCACGTCGCGGTAGGCGCCCTCGCCGGTCGCCGCGTACAGCTCGGCCGCTGCCCAGTAGAACTCGTCGGTGACCCGCGTGTCGTCATAGGCTCCGCCGCCCGTGCTGTCCGAGCCGGGCGCGTACAGGGCGGGGTTGGCCTGCGCCGCGGTCCAGGCCCTGCGGGCGGCCGACAGGCACCTGTCGGCGTACGCGGAGTCGTACGGGCGGAAGACCCGGGCGCACTGCGCGGCGGCGGCCGCGAGGTTGAGGGTCGCCGCCGTGGACGGCCGGTGCAGCTCGCGGGGCTGCGCGTCCTGGTCGGGACGCAGCGGCATGCCGGTCCAGGCCGCGTCGTGGACCTTGTGGAAGGCCATGCCCGCGTAGGGCCTTCCTTCGGGCACCTGCATGCGCATCAGGAAGTCGAGCTCCCACCGCGCCTCGTCGAGGACGTCGGGCATTCCGTTGCCGCGTTCGGGGACGCGCAGGGTCGAGTCGCCCAGCGCGGCCTCCCCGCCCGCCCGCTTGGCACGCTCGAAGGAGTTCACGACCAGCCAGGTGGAGATGCCGCCGTTGACCACGTACTTGCCGTGGTCGCCCGCGTCGTACCAGCCACCCCTGACGTCCTGCCGGTAGTCGCACACGGTGGCCTGGCACGGGACGGACGTGTCGCCCTGGTTGGGCGCGACGCCGAGGTGTCCCGCCGGGCGTGCGTAGGCCGAACCCACCAGGGAGGCGTCGATCGCGATGCCACTGCGCTGGTGGTGGAAGAACGCCATCGCGTCGGAACGCAAGGTGTCGTAGAGGTCGGCTCGGATGTCGAAGGGTGCGCTGCGGTGGCCGTCCACGGACAGGACGTATCCCGAGCCTGTGCTCCGGTACGAGGAGAAGTCGGCCACCTGGACGGACTGACCGGAGGGGGTGTCCGCGCCGCGCGGGACGGTCGCTCCGGAGGCGACCAGGGCACCGGACGCGTTCCTCAGCTGCCAGGAGAGCGCCTGCGTCGCCGTGGTGACGACGGTGGCGCGCTTGGGCCCGTCGGGCAGGTAGCCGACCTGGTTGACACGTACGGCCGTGGTCACCGCCGTGGCGGGGGCGCCCGCGGCGACCGGTGCGGTCGCGAGACCGCCGAGGAGGAGGGCGCCTGTCAGGAGGGCGGTGGAGAGACGTAACGAGCGAGAGGGTGCCATGTGCGGCTCCTGTGTGTCGTCAGGGGAAATCAGCGGCGTGCGTGCGTGAGCAGGCCCGTCTGTCGGGAGGCGGGCGGTGGCCGCCTCCGGTCGGCCAGGAGGTCTCTGGAGGCCGCCCAGAGAGCGTGGGAGCGCTCCCAAATGATGAAGCGACGAACTGCGGTCAAGGGGGCGGGGATCTGAGCGCACATTAGTGATGCCCGCCCATACGGTCAACGGGATCGGCACGGTGGCGCGAAGTCGACCATCCGGCCGGTCCACGGAACGCGACGCTCGTGCGGGTAGCGTGCGGCGCAACGGCACAGGCGGTCGACCCGCCGATACGGAAGGACCCGATTCTGAACCCCCAGCTCGCGGAGGCCCTGTCCGCGACCCTGCTTGTCCTCGTGCTGGCCTGTGCGGTCATCCGCCCCTTCGGGTGGCCGGAGGCGGTCCTGGCCGTCCCGGCCGCGGCCCTGGTGATCGTCACCGGGGCCGTCTCCCTCGACGACGCCCTGGCCGAGGCGGAACGGCTCGGGCCGGTGATCGGATTCCTGGCGGCCGTACTGGTGCTGGCTCAGCTCTGCGACGACGAGGGGCTGTTCCAGGCCTGCGGGGCGTGGATGGCGCGTACGGCGGCGGGCCGGCCGCGTCGGCTGCTCGCCCAGGTGTTCCTGGCCGCGTCGGCGATCACTGCCGTGCTCAGTCTGGACGCCACGGTCGTGCTCCTGACCCCGGTGGTGTTCGCCACCGCGGCCCGTATCGGCGCCCGTCCGAAGCCCCATGTGTACGCCTGCACCCACCTGTCGAACACGGCCTCACTGCTGCTACCCGTCTCCAACCTCACCAACCTCCTGGCCTTCGCGGCCAGCGGGCTCAGCTTCACCCGGTTCGCCGCCCTGATGGCCCTGCCGTGGGCAGCCGCGATCGCCGTCGAGTACCTGGTCTTCCGGCGCTTCTTCGCCACCGACCTGGACGCGGGAGCGCTGGCGCCCGCCGTCGTCGAACCGCCGCCGCTGCCGCTGTTCGCCCTGGTGACCGTGGGATGCACGCTCGCGGGCTTCGTGCTGACCTCGGTGATCGGCGTCGACCCGGCGTGGGCCGCCCTGGCAGGGGCACTCGCCCTCGCCGTACGGGCCCTCATCCGCCGCCGCACCACTCCCCGCGCCCTGGTCCGCGCCGCCTCCGTGCCCTTCCTCGCCTTCGTCCTGGCCCTCGGCATCGTGGTCCTGGCAGTGGTCGACAACGGTCTCGACGACGCCCTGGGGCACCTGATCCCCGACGGCACCGGCCTCCCGGAACTCCTCGCTCTCGCCGGGCTGGCCGCCGTCCTCGCGAACGTCATCAACAACCTGCCCGCGGTACTCGTGCTGCTGCCGCTGACCGCCCCGTCGGGACCCGGTGCCGTCCTGGCCGTCCTGCTCGGGGTCAACATCGGCCCCAACCTCACCTACGCCGGCTCGCTGGCCACCCTGCTGTGGCGGCGTATCGTCCACGCCCACGACGGCGAGGTCGAACTGAAGGAGTTCACCCGGCTCGGCGTGTACGCCGTACCCGCGAGCCTGGTCGCCGCCGTCCTGGCACTGTGGCTCTCGCTGACCGTCATCGGAGGAGGCTGAACTCATGGCCGTGGTCGTCTGGATCGTCGAGGGAACGTGGCGCGCCTGCGTGGACGCCGCCCGCGCGCACACCCCGGAGGACGCCGACATCGTCCTCGTGCACGTCACGCCCGCCGACGTCCCGGGCGCGGCACACGGAGCCTTCGCCGGACTCCTCGGCCGCGGCCACCCCGCGGGGCATCGCCCCGCCGAAGGCTGGGGGAGGGACCCCGGCACGAGCCTGGAACACCTCGCCGCCGCCTCCGCGCGGCAGCTGCTCCAGGACGCCGCCGACCGCCTGGCACGCCCCTGCACGCGTACCGAGCGCACCGGACGGGTCGAACGCGAGGTCGTCGCCGCGGCCGAGGGCTGCGACCTGCTGATCCTGGCCCGGGACGGCGACCGTACCCACCTCGGACCGCACAGCCTCGGCCCGGCCGCACGCTTCGTCGTGGACCACGCCCCGTGTCCGGTGCTGCTCGTGTGGCCCGAACCACCGCCGGGGCTGCCGACCATGCCGCCCCCTCCGCCGGGTCACACCGTCTGACGGGGCCGAACCCTCGCCGGCCACCGGCGGGGCGGGCCGCGGGGCCGGCCACCGGGGGGGCCCGTCACGCGGCCGGCTCCCGCGCGGCCCGGCCACGGGCGAGCGGGCTTCCCCCGGCCGACGCGGACGGAGGCTGAGCGGGACTCAGCGGTCGAAGGTCAGCCGTCGTGCCGCATTGCGGGCCAGTGTGTGAGCCTGGTCGGGCCACCAGGTGCCGGCGGGCGGGTCGACGATGCCGTCCTCGGGGTCGATCGTGCCGCCGGTGTTGCGGGTGCGGCGGCGCCGTAGGGTGAGGTGCTTCATGGAGGCTCCTGATCGGTGGGGCGGGGACGAGGGCGGCCGGTGATACCTGTGGCCCGGCCGCGGGGTGCGGACACCGGGCCACAGGAGCGGCACGTCAGTAGCCGTAGATCATCTTGTAGGCGACCTCCGGGAGGAACTGGCCGGCTGTGGAACCGGTTCCGACTCCGCAGTTGCCGTCGGACTCGCCCGGGGCCTTGATCCACAACAGCATCTCGGCGCCGCCGCCCAGCCGGGTGGGCGTGCCGATGCGGCGGCCGGCCGCGTTGCACCACTCGCCGTTGTAGCCGTTGCCGTTGCGGCTGGTGTCGATGACGAACGGCTTGGTGTAGCCGTAGCGGGCGGCCAGTTCGCTGTTGACCGCGTTGCCGTAGGCGGTGTTCTGGGCGGTGGTGTAGTAGCTGGAGATGTTGAGGGAGAAGCCGTGCGCTTGCCGGAGTCCGGCCTCGTGGAGGCGCTGGGCCATCGTCGCCGCGCTCACCCAGCCGGGGTTGCCGGCGTCGAGGTAGACCCAGGTGTTGGGGGCCTGGCGGTTGAACTCGGCGAGGGCGCCGCTGATCATGCCCTGGCGTTCGCGGATCTGGCTCTGGTTCAGGCAGCCGTAGTCCGCGAGGGAGTCGGGTTCGAGGACGACGACGGCCGGGCGGTTGGCGATCCCGCCGGCGAACTGCGCGATCCAGGTCGCGTAGGCCGAGGCCGACGTGGCTCCGCCTCCGGAATGCCCACCGCACGAGTCGCGGAGGTAGATGTTGTACGCGACCAGGATGGGCAGCTTGTCGTGCTGGTCGGCCGCGCCCGCGTACGCGCCCGCGGCGGTGCCGATCGTGCCGCTCCAGGCGCCGAACCAGCGGGCCATGGGGGTGTTGGCGAGGGAGGCGCCGATCGCGGGGGCCCGGCCGTCCCCCGGGTTGGCGGCAACCCACTTCTTCGCGCTGGAGTCCGGGTCCGCGTAGAACCCGCTGGTCATGGTGGTGGGGTCCGCCGCGTGGGCGGACGGGGCGGCGACGAGCGCCAACGGCAGTGCGGAGAGCGCTGCGACGAGGGCGTGGATTCTGCGGCGCATGGCTGTACCTCGGTTTCCTGACGGCGGACGCGTCGCGCGCTCTCGTCCCGAGCGGTGCGACGCACTGAGGAAGTGCGGTGGTACGAGTTCCCCGCGCGGCGGCGCAGCGGCGGGGACACCAGCACCTTTCGGTCCCACAGGGCCCCGTGGAAGCGCTCCCACTGGAAGCGATCCCAGTCGGTGATCTGTGCGGCCGCGGTGTGGCCGTATCGTGTGACGCTCTGTTCGTCACTGTCAAGTACCGCTGTTCTCGGCGCACTTCACACGACGAGGGGCAGGGTTTACAGTCCTGGGACTGGAAGCGCTTCCACTCTTCCGGACGTTCAGGAAGGGATGAGGAGGGGAGGGCAGGTCATGGTCCAAGGGGTGCCGCACCGGCCGTCGACGCTCGACGAGGTGGCCGAACTCGCCGGAGTCTCCAGGTCGGTGGCCTCGCGTGTGCTCAACAACGCCCCGCACGTCAGCCGCGCCAAACGTGAAGCCGTCGAACGGGCCGTCCACCGACTCGGATACGTACCGAACCCGACCGCCCGGGCGCTGGCGACCCGTCAGACGGGAGCGGCCGCTCTGGTCGTGTCGGGAGAGGATCCGTCGATATTCGCGGACCCGTTCTTCGCCCAGGTGATCGTGGGCGCCTCGGCCGCGCTGGAGGAGGCCGAACTGCACCTGATGCTGTGTCTGGCGGCCTCCGACCGCGGGCGCCGGCGTGTGGAGCGGCTCCTCCGGTCCAAGGGGGCCGACGGAGTGATGCTGATGGCGCTGCGCGAGGACGATCCGTTGGCCCGCATGGCGGAAGAGGCGGAGATCCCCGTGGTCTTCGGTGGGCGCCCGGTCGGTTTCGACCCGCGGTGGTACGTGGACGTGGACAACCTCGGAGGTGCGCGCGCGGCGACCGAGTACCTGATCTCGCTCGGCCGGACGAGGATCGCGACGATCTGCGGGCGACTGGACACCGAGGTGGGCCGCGCCCGTCACCGTGGCTACCAGGACGCCATGCTGGCGGCAGGCCTCGCACCGTATCCGCCGGAAGCCGGTGACTTCACCGAGTCGAGCGGAGCGGCCGCCATGGCCGCGCTGTCGGCGCGGCATCCGGACCTGGACGGAGTGTTCGCCGCCGGCGACAACATGGGCGCGGGGGCGTTGCGTACGCTGCGCGACGCCGGCCGCCGCGTTCCCGCCGAGGTCGCCGTGATCGGCTTCGACGACCTGGCCGTGGCCAGGCTCGCCGATCCGCCGCTGACCACGGTGCACCAGCCCATAGAGGGTCTCGGTCGCGAGATGGCGCGCATGCTCGTCGCGCTCATCAACGGACAGGCCCCCACCCCGCTGATCCTGCCCACGCGTCTGGTCACCCGCGCCAGCGCCTGACGGGCCGCCTCCCGCCCGGCCCGCCGGCCGGCGCCGAGCTCCGGTCCGCCGCGGGTGTCAACGGGTGTCAACGGGCTTCATTCTTCGGGGCCCTCTGCGCGGCACAGCGCGCCGATGGGGCTGTTAACGCTCACATCCTCGACCGACGACAGGCTGCGCAGCGACGGGTCTCTCCGCATCAAAAACGGGTAACGGCCGTACGAGCCCTTGAGTTACGAGTCTGTTAGCGCTCACAATGTGTCGCGTTCGGCAGCCCACGGCCGTCGGGGGCCTCCGCGTACTCCGCCTCCGCCCAGCTCGACCACCGCTGCGCAGCCACACCTTCGCCGGGCCCAGCCCCTTCAGGGCACCGCCTGTACGACGCACGTCCCGAAAGGAACCACGACATGGCCCACAGAGCCCTCCGTGTCATCACCGCCGCCGTTCTGGCCGCCGGCGTGCTGACCGCCTGCACCACCGAGCCCGTGCCCGCCGGTACCACCGGCGGCACCGGCAAGGGCTCCTCCGACGGCAAGCTGGTGCTCGGGTTCGCCCAGGTGGGAGCCGAGAGCGGCTGGCGCACCGCCAACACCAAGTCCGTACGCGAGGCGGCCGAGAAGGCCGGCATCACGCTGAAGTTCTCCGACGCGCAGCAGAAGCAGGAGAACCAGATCAAGGCGATCCGCACGTTCATCCAGCAGAAGGTGGACGTCATCGCCTTCTCCCCGGTGGTGGAGTCCGGCTGGGACACCGTCCTGAAGGAGGCCAAGAGCGCCGGCATCCCGGTGATCCTCACCGACCGCGCCGTCGACTCGCAGGACACCTCCCTCTACCGGACCTTCCTCGGCTCCGACTTCGTCAAGGAGGGGCAGGAGGCCGGCAAGTGGCTCGTGAAGGAGTACGAGGGGACCTCCGCACCGGTCAACGTCGTCGAGCTCCAGGGCACCACCGGCTCCGCACCTGCCAACGACCGCAAGGCCGGCTTCGCCGAGGTCGTCAAGGGCGACCCCAAGTTCAAGGTCGTCGCGTCCCAGACCGGGGACTTCACCCGCGCCAAGGGCAAGGAGGTCATGCAGGCCTTCCTCAAGTCCCACAAGGACATCGACGTCCTGTACGCCCACAACGACGACATGGCCCTGGGCGCCATCCAGGCCATCGAGGAGGCGGGCAAGAAGCCGGGCACCGACATCAAGGTGATCTCCGTCGACGGCATCAAGGACGCCTTCGTCGCCATGCAGGAGAAGAAGATCAACGTCGTGGTCGAGTGCAACCCGCTCCTCGGCGACCAGTTGATGGAACTCGCCAAGAAGGTCGCGGCCGGGGAGGGCGTCCCGCGACGGGTCGAGGTGAAGGAGGGCGTCTTCACCCAGGACCAGGCCGCGGCCGCCCTGCCCGGCCGCCAGTACTGACCCGACGCCGCACCGGACCGGGGGCGGTCCTCGCGCCGCCCCCGACCCCTCAGGAGAGGAGGGCGGATGGCAGCCCCACCCACCCCCACACCCACCCGCACCGACCGGCCGGTCCTGGAGGCCCAGGGCATCCGCAAGGTGTTCCCCGGCGTCCTCGCCCTCGACGGCGTGGACCTGCGCCTCTTCCCCGGCGAGGTTCACGCCCTGATGGGCGAGAACGGCGCCGGGAAGTCGACCCTCATCAAGGTGCTCACCGGCGTCCACCCGCCCGACGCGGGAACGGTCTCCGTCGACGGCGGCCCCCGGCAGTTCGCCGAACCGCTGGAAGCGCAGCACGCCGGAATCAGCACGGTGTACCAGGAGGTGAACCTGTGCCCCAACCTCTCGGTCGCGGAGAACATCCTCATCGGCCGTGAACCCCGGCGCCTGGGGCTGGTCCACTGGTCGGCCCTCCACGAACGTGCGGCACGACTCATCACCGAACTGGAACTGGACCTCGACGTCCGCCTGCCGCTGAGCGCGCACTCCCTCGCCGTCCAGCAACTGGTCGCGATCGTAAGGGCCGTGGACGTCAAGGCGAAGATCCTCATCCTCGACGAGCCCACCTCCAGCCTCGACCGGGACGAAGTCGCCCAGCTGTTCACCCTGGTGCGCAAACTGCGCGACCGGGGCGTCGCGATCCTCTTCGTCACCCACTTCCTCGACCAGGTCTTCGACCTGTGCGACCGGGTGACCGTCCTGCGCAACGGGCGCTTGGAAGGCGAGTACCGGATCGACGAGCTGACACCCGTCACCCTCGTACACCGCATGGTCGGCAGCGAACTGCGCATCCTCGACGAACTGGCCGAGACGTCCCACACCGGCCCCACGGCCGGCCCCGGTTCCGGGGGCACGCCCCTCCTCAGCGCCCGCGGCCTCGCCCGGGCCGGTGCCGTCCAGCCCTACGACCTGGACATCCACCGCGGCGAGGTCATCGGGCTGGCCGGGCTCCTCGGCTCAGGACGCACCGAGGCGGCCCGGCTGCTCTTCGGCGCCGACCACGCCGACGGAGGCGAGCTGCGGATCGACGGCCGGCGCGCCGTCCTGCGCTCGCCGCGCGCCGCGATCGCCCACAAGATCGCCTTCTGCTCGGAGAACCGCAAGGCGGAGGGCCTGATCGGCGAACTCACCGTCCGCGAGAACATCGTGCTCGCCCTCCAGGCCGCACGCGGCTGGACCCAACCCCTGTCCCGCAGCCGGCAGGACGAGATCGCCGCCCGGTGGACCGAGGTTCTCGACATCCGCCCGGCCGACCCCGAGGCACAGGTCCGCAACCTCAGCGGGGGCAACCAGCAGAAGGTACTGCTCGCCCGATGGCTGCTCACCGATCCCGAGCTGCTGATCCTGGACGAACCCACCAGGGGCATCGACATCGGTGCCAAGACGGAGATCCAGAAACTGGTCACCAGCCTGGCCGCGGAAGGCACCGCGGTCCTCTTCATCTCCGCCGAACTCGAGGAAGTGCTGCGGCTGAGCCACCGGGTGGGCGTCCTGCGCGACCACCGGCTCGTCGCCACCCTCCCCAACGACACGACCCTGACGCCCGACCGGATCCTGGACGCCATCGCCACCGGAGCCACCTCATGACACCACCAGACGACACCGGCGCCGGGGGGCGCCCGGTCCGGGCACCAGGCGCCCGGCGGCTCGTCGAGCACCGCCTGTTCTGGCCCGCCGCCGTGCTGGCCGCCCTGCTGGTGGGGAACGTCGTGTTCACCCATGACTTCCTCGCCGTCCGCGTCCAGAACGGACACCTGTACGGCAGCCTGATCGACATCCTGCAGTTCGGTGCCCCGCTGATCCTGGTCTCGCTCGGCATGACGCTCGTGATCGCCACCCGGGGTATCGATCTCTCGGTCGGCTCGACGGTCGCCATCGCCGGCGCCCTCGCGTGCGAGCACATCGCCACCGCGAAGGACCCGGGGAGCCTGTCCACCGTCCTGTCCGCGGTCGCCCTGGCGGTCGGCGTGGCCTCCTCGATCGGACTGCTGAACGGCTTCCTCGTCGCCCGGCTCGGCGTCCAGCCCATCGTCGCCACGCTGGTCCTCATGGTCGCCGGGCGCGGCGTGGCCCAGCTGATCACCGACGGCCAGATCATCACCGTGTCCAGCGGCGCCTACAAGATGATCGGCGGCGGATACTGGCTCACCCTCCCCTTCGCCGTCCTCCTCGCCGCGGCCCTCGTCGCCGTCACCTCCCTCGTCACCCGGCGGACCGCGCTCGGGCTGCTCATCGAATCGGTGGGCGGCAACCCGGTCGCCAGCCGCCTCGTCGGCATCCGGGCAGCCGGCCTCCTTGTCACGGTCTACGTCGTCAGCGCCGTGTGCGCCGCGGTGGCCGGCCTGATGATCAGCTCCAACGTGTCCAGTGCGGACGGCAACAACGCCGGCCTGTGGATCGAACTGGACGCGATCCTCGCCGTCGTCATCGGCGGCACCGCCCTGACGGGCGGTCGCTTCTCCCTCGGCGGGACGGTCCTGGGCGCGCTGATCATCCAGACCCTCTCGACCACGATCTACACCCTCGGCGTACCGCCCGAGACCACCCTCGTCTTCAAGGCCCTGGTCGTCATCGTCGTGTGTCTCGTCCAGTCGCCCGCGTTCCGCGCGCGACTCCCACGCCGTCGCCGAACGGCCGCCACGGACCCGGCATCCGCAGCCGGCGACCTGACGGCCCGCCGGCAGGAGGTCCACCCGTGAGCACCATCCTCACCAAGCCGCTCCACCGCTTCTCGGCACGGCACGCCTCCCGCCTGCCGCTCATGGTGACGGCCACGCTGCTGGTCGCGATGTTCTCGATCGGCTCCGTGCAGTACGAAGGCTTCTTCTCCGCGCAGGTCCTGCTCAACGTCCTGATCGACAACGGCTTCCTGCTCGTCGTGGCGATCGGCATGACGTTCGTCGTCCTCACCGGCGGGATCGACCTCTCGGTCGGCTCCATGGTGGCCCTGTCGACCATGCTGACTGCCTGGCTCGTCGAACGGAACGGCCTGCCGCTCGCCCTCGCGGTGCCGGTGGTCCTGCTGGTGGGAGCAGGAGGCGGCGCCCTCATGGGCTGGGTGATCCACGCCTTCGAGATCCAGCCCTTCATCGTCACCCTCGCGGGCATGTTCCTCGCCCGCGGCCTCTGCTACATGATCAGCACCGAGTCCATCTCCGTCACCGACCCGACGACCACCGAGATCGCCCAGACACGGGTGCTCCTGCCCGGGGGCCTGTTCGTCTCACCCGCCGTGGTGATCGCCCTGGTCGTGCTGGTACTCGCCTTCGTCGTCCTCCACCACACCCGTTTCGGCCGCACCGTCTACGCCCTGGGCGGCAACGAGTCCTCCGCCCGGCTCATGGGCCTGCCCGTGGGCCGCACCAAGGTGCTGGTGTACGCCGTGAGCGGCCTGTGTTCGGCCCTCGGCGGTCTGCTGCTGACCTTCTACATGCTGTCCGGCTACGCCCTGCACGCCGTCGGCATGGAACTCGACGCCATCGCCGCCGCCGTGATCGGCGGGACGCTGCTGACCGGTGGTTCCGGCTTCGTTCTGGGAACCGCCCTGGGCGTGACGGTCCTCGGCCTGATACAGACCATCATCAGCTTCCAGGGCACGCTCAGTTCGTGGTGGACCCGCATCGTCATCGGCGGCCTGCTGTTCGTCTTCATCCTCCTCCAACGCCTCTTCGGAAGGTCCCGCCAGGCGGAATAGACGCCTCGCCAAGAGCGAACCCCAAGCCGTCCTCCGAGGACGAACGCGCCCAGGGAGGGGGCAGGGTCTTCCCTGCCCCCTTTCCGGCTGTGGCCTCTCGCCGACAAGGAACTCCATGAACCCGTCACCGTCCCCCTTCGCCGGGGTCCCCCCGGTCTGCCACCCCGACCCGTACGCCGGACAACGCTGGACGTTCGGCTTCCCCGGCGGCCTCACGGCGGAGGTGCACACCCGCGGCGCCCGCCTCCACGGGCTGTGGGCGCCGGACCGGAGCGGCACCCTGGCCGACATCGTCCTCGCTCCGCGCGACCCGGCCCGGACGGCCACCACCGCCCGGTACTTCGGCGCCACCGTCGGCCGCTACGCCAACCGCATCGCACACGGGCGGTTCTCCCTGGACGCGAAGCCGTACCAGCTGACCACACAGGAGGACGGCCACTGCCTGCACGGGGGAACCGACGGCTTCGACACCCGCCTCTGGGAAGCCGAGAGCGTGCACACCCCGGAGTGCACCGGGGTACTGCTGCGCCTCCGCAGCCCGGACGGCGACCAGGGGTTCCCGGGAAACCTGGACGTCACCGTCAGCTGCCTCATCGGCCGCGACGGCGAACTCGCCTTCACCTACAGGGCGGTCACCGACGCGGCCACCCTGGTCAACCTGACCAACCACGCGTACTTCAACCTCGAAGGCGAGGGCTCCGGCGACATCCTCGGCCACGAACTCGCCGTCCACGCCTCCCACTACACGCCCGTCGACGACGACCTCATTCCGCAGGGGGACCACCACCCCGTCTCCGGGACGGCGTTCGACCTCCGCCGGCCGCTCAGGATCGCCGACGCCCTGGCCCGCCCCGGCGCGGGCGGCGGGTACGACCACAACTTCGTCCTGGGCCCGCACGGCGACGAGGCACTGCGCCCCGCCGCCGTCCTGTACGCGCCGGCCACCGGCCGCCGCATGGAGGTACTGACCACGGAGCCCGGACTCCAGGTCTACACCGCGGGCCAGTTCGACGGCACGGTCCTCGGCAAGAGCGGTACGGCCTACGGGGCGGGCGCCGGCATCGCGCTGGAAACCCAGCACTTCCCCGACTCGCCGAACCGCCCCGGTGACCCGTCTCCGGTGCTGCGCCCCGGTGAGGAGTACAGGTCGAGGACGGTCCTGCGGTTCGGCACCGACTGACCGTGTGCACACGGCTGTGCCCGCCGGCGGAGGAGCCGGCGGGCACAGCCGTGTCCCGAGCGGTGTCAGGCACCCGCCCTGCGCTTGTTCCACACGTCGAAGCCGACCGCCGCGAGCAGCACCAGGCCCTTGATGACCTGCTGCCAGTCGGTGCCCACCCCGACGAGGTTCATGCCGTTGTTGAGCACGCCGAGGACCAGGCCGCCGATGATGGCTCCCAGGACGGTCCCGACTCCACCGCTCATCGACGCCCCGCCGATGAACGCGGCGGCGATGGCCTCCAGTTCGAAGTTCACGCCCGCCTTCGGCGAGGCCGCGTTGAAGCGCGCGGCGAAGACGAGCCCGGCGAGTGCCGCGAGCATTCCCATGTTGAGGAAGACGGCGAAGGTCACCTTCTTGTCCTTGACCCCGGACAGCTTGGCGGCCGGCAGGTTCCCCCCGATCGCGTACACGTGGCGGCCGATGACCGCGTTGCGCATCACGTAACCGAAGCCGACCAACAGCGCGGCCAGGATCAGGAGGACCACGGGGGCGCCCTTGTAGCTCGCGAGCAGCAGGGTGGTGACCAGGACGGCGGCCACCAGTGCCGTCAACTTCAGCGCGAACAGGCCCGTGGGGAGCGGCTCCAGAGCGAATTCGCGCTGGCGACGGCGGTCCCGCACCTCCTGGAACACCACGTAGGCGACCAGTCCCAGGCCGAGGAGCAGGGTCCCGTTGTGGTAGTTGGTCTGCGGTCCCACCTCCGGCAGGAAGCCGTTGGCGATCTTCTGCAGCCCGTCCGGGAACGGGCCGAGCGTCTGCCCCTTGAGGAAGATCTCCGTGAGCCCGCGGAACAGCAGCATGCCGGCGAGGGTCACGATGAACGACGGTATGCCGACGTACGCGATGAAGAAGCCCTGCAGGGCACCGGCGACGGCTCCGAGGAGCAGGGTGAGGAGCACCGCGACGGGCCAGGCCACATGGTGCTCGACCATGAGCACCGCCCCGATGCCACCGACCAGGGCCATCAGGGAGCCCACGGACAGGTCGATGTGCCCGGAGATGATGACGATCATCATGCCGATGGCCAGGATGAGGATGTAGCTGTTCTGCAGCACCAGATTGGAGACGTTCCGCGGCAGCAGGAGGTCGCCGCCCGTCCAGATCTGGAACAGGAGCACGATCAGGCCGAGTGCGAAGAGCATCCCGTACTGGCGCATGTTCCGCCGGACGCCGTCCAGAAGTACCCGGGCCAGCGGTGCCCCGGTGGACGGAGCCCCGCGGCCCGGGGGCGCCGGGGTGGTCGTTGTCGTGCTGACGTCGGTGCTCATGCCTGGTGTCCTTCGCTGGGGGCGGCGCCTGCGGTGACCGCCGGTGGTGCGGGGCTGTCCTGCGTCATGTACCGCATCAGGACTTCCTGGGTGGCGTCCTCGCGGGCGACTTCGCCGGTCAGCCGGCCTGCGGCCATGGTGTAGACGCGGTCGCACATGCCGAGCAGTTCGGGCAGTTCGGAGGAGATGAGGAGAATCGCCTTGCCCTCGGCGGCGAGCCGGTCGATCACGGTGTAGATCTCGAACTTGGCCCCCACGTCGACTCCGCGGGTGGGCTCGTCGAGGATGAGGACGTCGGGCCCGGCGAGGATCCACTTGCTGAGGACGACCTTCTGCTGGTTGCCGCCGGAAAGGCGGCCGACCGGCTCGAGGACGTTCGGAGCCTTGATGTTCATGGTCCGCCGGTACCGTTCGGCCACCTTGCGTTCCTCATGCCCGTCGACGACGCCGCGGCGGGCGAGAGCGCCGAGGGACGCGAGCGAGATGTTCCGGCTCACGGAGTCCCCGAGGTTGAGTCCGTAGTGCTTGCGGTCCTCCGTGACGTACGCGATGCCGTGGGCGACCGCCTCGGGGACCGTGCGGGTCCGTACCTCGCGGCCGTCCTTGAGCACGGTGCCCTGCTCGTAGTGGCCGTAGGAACGGCCGAAGACGCTCATCGCGAGTTCGGTCCGGCCGGCACCCATGAGTCCCGCGACGCCGACGATCTCCCCGCGGCGGACCTGCAGCGAGACCCCGTCGACGGCCTTGCGGCCGCGGTCGAGGGGGTGGCGTACGGTCCAGTCCCGGATCTCCAGGACGGGGTCGGCGTCGGACGGACCCTCGTACGGCGTGCGGTCGGGGAACCGGCTGTCGAGGTCCCGCCCCACCATGCCGCGGATGATGCGTTCCTCGGTGGTGGCGGGGTCCCGGACGTCGAGGGTCTCGATGGAGCGCCCGTCGCGCAGAATGGTGACGGAGTCGGCGATCTGGGCGATCTCGTTCAGCTTGTGCGAGATGATGATCGACGTGATGCCCTGGCTCTTCAACTCCCGCATCAGCCGCAGCAGCTTCGCGCTGTCCTCGTCGTTGAGCGCCGCGGTGGGTTCGTCGAGGATCAGAAGGCGGACGTTCTTCGCCAGAGCCTTCGCGATCTCCACGAGCTGCTGCTTGCCGACACCGATGTCGGCGACCCGGGTCTCGGGATGTTCGTCGAGCCCGACCCGCCTGAGCAGTTCGGAAGCACGGCGCAGCGCCTCGTGCCAGTCGATGATCCCGCGCCGGGACGGCTCGTTGCCGAGGAAGACGTTCTCGGCGATCGACAGATAGGGAACGAGTGCGAGCTCCTGGTGGATGATGACGATGCCGCGCTGCTCGCTGGCCCTGATGTCCTTGAACCGGCACGGCTCGCCTTCGAAGAGGATCTCACCCTCGTAGGTGCCGTGCGGGTGGACGCCGGACAGGACCTTCATGAGCGTCGACTTGCCGGCACCGTTCTCGCCGCACAGGGCGTGCACCTCGCCGCGCTCCACGGACAGGGTCACGTCGGACAGTGCTCTGACCCCGGGGAAGGTCTTGACGATGGACCGCATCTCGAGGACGGGGCCGGCCGGGGACGAGGCGGGGACGGGATCCTTGGGGGAGTGGGCCGGGGCGGGGACGGGATCCTTGGAGGAGTGGGCCGGGGCGGGGACGGGATCCTTGGAGGAGTGGGCCGGGGCGGGGACGGGATCCTTGGAGGAGTGGGCCGGCGCGGAGACCGGATCCTTGGGGGAGTGGGCCGGGGCGGGCGTCACCGCAGTTCCTCGGCGTTGATGTAGCCCGAGTCGACCAGGACCTTCCGGTAGTTCGTCTTGTCGACGCTGACCGGATCGAGCAGGAAGGCCGGGACCACCTTCTTGCCGTTGTCGTACGTCGCGTCGTCGTTGATCTCGGGCTTCTTGCCGGCGAGGACGGCGGTCACCATGTCGGCGGCGACCTGCGCGAGTGCGCGTGTGTCCTTGTAGACGGTCTGCGTCTGCTGGCCCGCGATGATCGACTTCACGGAGGCGACCTCCGCGTCCTGGCCGGTGACGACCGGCAGCGGCTTGGCGGCGCTCCCGTAGTCGTCGGACTTCAGGGCGGACAGGATGCCGATGGAGATGCCGTCGTAGGGCGAGAGCACGGCGTCGACCCGGGCGGTGGAGTACGAGGAGGTCAGCAGGTCGTCCATGCGCTTCTGCGCCGTCCCTCCGTCCCAGCGCAAGGTGGTGACCTGGTTGAGCTGGGTCTGCTGGGAGCGTACGACCAGCTGCTTCTTGTCGAGGTAGGGCTTCAGCACCTTCATGGCGCCGTTGAAGAAGTACTTGGTGTTGTTGTCGTCGTTGGACCCGGCGAACAGCTCGATGTTGAAGGGGCCCTTCTTCGAGCCGGCCTTCAGCCCCAGCTTCTCGACGATGTACGTGGCCTGGAGCTCGCCGACCTTCTCGTTGTCGAAGGAGGCGTAGTAGTCGACGTGCGGGGAGCCCAGGATGAGCCGGTCGTAGGAGATGACCGGGATGTGGGCGTCGGCCGCCTGCTGCAGGACGTTGGACAGCGCCTCGCCGTTGATGGCGGCCACGACCAGGGCGTCGACGCCCTGGGTGATCATGTTCTCGATCTGGGCGACCTGCTGGTCGGGGTCGTCCTCGCCGTACTGCAGGGTCGTGGCGAACCCGGCCTTCTTCAGGCTCTCGGTCATGTTGCGGCCGTCGGCGATCCACCGCTCGGAGGACTTGGTGGGCATCGCGATGCCGATGGTGCGGTCCTTCGTGTCCTTCGACTCCTGGCTGCCGCCCTCGCTGTTCTGCCCGCAGGCTGTCAGGAGCAGGGCGCAGCCGGTGGTCACGGCCAGGAGGGCGGATGCGGATCGGAACTTCTTCATGGGTTACCTGGCAATCCCGTCGTCGAGGGCGGCTCCGGCCGAGGGACGGGTTCGGCGGCGGCGCGCGACCTCGCACCACCGGGACGGCGCCGTTCCGGCTGGGTGGCCGGGGCGTCGGCGCCCCGGTCGAGGTTGATTGTTAGCGCTCACAACAGCGTGATACAAGAGGCGCTAAGGTTTTTCTCGTATCGATATACAGCCGCAAGAGGGAGAAGGGAGGCGAACGTGGCGCATCCCGCGGAAGACGTCCGCCCGCCGACGATGGCCGACGTCGCACGAGAGGCGGGGGTCTCCCACCAGACCGTCTCCCGGGTGCTGAGCGATCACCCCAACGTGCGCCCGGCCACCCGGGAACAGGTCACCCTGGCCATCGAGCGGCTGGGCTACCGTCGCAACTCCGCCGCACGCGCCCTGGTGACGCGCCGTACGAGGACGCTGGGCGTCATCGCCGTCAACACCGCCCTGTACGGCCCTGCCAGCACCCTGACCGGCCTGGAGGAGGCGGCCCGGGAGCAGGGTTACCTCGTCTCGACCGTCAGTCTGCGCCCCGGAGAGGGGCAGGGGCTCAAGGACGCCATCGACCACCTCGCGTCCTGGGGTGTGGAGGGCGTCGTCGCCATCACCCCGCAACGCTCGCACGTGCAGGCGCTCGCCGAGCTGGACGCACCCTTCCCCGTGGTCACCGTGGAGGGGGGACACCAGCTCGACCTGCCCGGCGTCTCCCTCGATCAGGAGCTCGGCGCCCGCATGGTCACGGAGCACCTGCTGGCCGCCGGGCACGGCAATGTCTGGCACGTGGCGGGTCCCGACGACTGGCTGGAGAGCGAGGCCCGCACCGCGGGATGGCGCACCGTCCTGGAGGAGAGCGGCATCCGCCCTCCGCGCGTACTGACGGGGGACTGGAGCCCGCTGTCCGGGTACCGGGCGGGACAGGAGCTCGCGGGACTCGCCCTGGCCCGCCGCGGTGCGACACCGGTCACCGCCGTCTTCGTCGCCAACGACCAGATGGCGCTCGGCGTCCTGCGGGCGCTGCGCGAGGGCGGGATCCGCACCCCGGGACAGGTCGCCGTCGCCGGCTTCGACGACATCCCGGAGGCCGAGTTCTTCCCTCCGCCGCTGACGACGGTCCGCCAGGACTTCGCCGCCATCGGGCGCCGGAGCATCGGGCTCCTGGTGGACCACATCGAGGGTCGCGCCCGGAAGGCCGAGCACCTCCTCGTGGAGCCGCAGCTCATCATGCGCGCGAGCACGCGCCCCTCGAACGAGTCCTGACGCGGGGGCGGGCCTCGGCACCACCCCCTGGCGGCCCGCAGGGAGGCCGGTGACAGATCTCCTGTCTGCTGGGCCCGCTGTGCCTGCTGCCCAGGGCCCGCTGTGCCTGCTGCCCAGGGCGTGCTGTCTGTTGCCCAGGGCGTGCTGTCTGCTGCCCAGGGCCTGCCGCCTGCCGCCTGCCGCCTGCCGCCTGCCGCCAGACGCCAGACGCCAGACGCCTGGCATCTGCCGTCCGGCGGTGCGCGCGCTTCGGACCGCCCCGCGCGAGCGCTCCGTCGACCTTCCGTCCGCTCAGCCCTCCCGGCGGGCCGGCCGCGACGCCGGGGCCGCCCTGCACGTCAGGTGAGCGCTCACTTCAGAGGCCCCTCTTCTTGCCGAAAGTTCGACAGAACCGCACGCAACTCTTGTCCAAGTCAATTGTGAGCGTTAACAATCAGGATGCTCCTCCGGCCCTGTCCATGACGAGAGAGACCGCATCGTGACCACACACACTTCCGGCCCCGCAGCCCCTCACCCTCCCGAGGCATGCACCATCGGAGTCGACTTCGGCACCCTCTCCGGGCGCGCCGTCGTGGTCAGGGTCCGGGACGGTGCGGAACTGGGTTCGGCGGTCCACGAGTACCGCCACGCAGTCATCGAGGACCACCTCCCCTCCACCGGCGCCCCCCTGCCCCCCGACTGGGCCCTGCAACACCCGGAGGACTGGCGCGACGTCCTGCGGACCGCCGTTCCGGCGGCTCTCGCCGACGCCGGAGTCGACCCGGCCCGGGTCATCGGCATCGCCACCGACTTCACCGCCTGCACGGTCCTGCCGACCGCCCCGGACGGCACCCCGCTCGCCCTGACGCCCGAATGGGCCGACCGCCCGCACGCCTGGCCCAAACTGTGGAAGCACCACGCGGCCCAGGCCCAGGCCGACCGCATCAACGCCCTCGCTCACGCACGCGGCGAGAAGTGGATCGCACGGTACGGAGGCAAGATCTCCTCCGAGTGGCAGTACGCCAAGGCCCTGCAGGTCCTGGAAGAGGACCCGGCCGTCTACGCCGCCTGTGCCCGCTGGATCGAGGCGGCCGACTGGATCGTCTGGCAGCTGACCGGCGCCGAGTCCCGCAACACCTGCACCGCCGGCTACAAGGGCATCCACCAGGACGGGGCCTACCCCTCGCCCGACTTCCTCGCCGGACTCCACCCGGACTTCGCCGACTTCCCCGACACCCGCCTGGCGCACCCCCTGTCCCCGCTGGGTTCCCGCGTCGGCACCCTGAGCGGCCGGGCCGCGCACTGGACCGGTCTCCCCGAGGGCATCGCCGTCGCGGCGGGCAACGTCGACGCCCACGTGGCCGCGCCCGCGGCGGGCGCCGTGGAGAACGGCCGGATGCTCGCCATCATGGGCACCTCCACCTGCCACGTACTCAACGGCGCCACCCTCGCCGAGGTCCCCGGCATCTGCGGGGTCGTCGACGGCGGCATCGTCGAGGGTGCCTACGGTTACGAGGCCGGTCAGAGCGCGGTCGGCGACATCTTCGCCTGGTGGCTCCGCCAGGGCGTCCCGGACCACTACCGCGCCGAGGCCGAGGCAGCGGGCGAGGACCTCCACCGACTCCTGACCCGCAAGGCCGCGGACCAGCCGGTCGGCGCGCACGGCCTGATCGCCCTGGACTGGATGAACGGCAACCGTTCCACCCTGGTCGACCACCACCTCTCCGGAGTCATCGCCGGCCTCACCCTCGACACCCGCCCCGAGGACGTCTACCGGGCCCTGCTCGAATCCACCGCCTTCGGCACCCGGATGATCGTCGAGACCTTCGAGGGCGGCGGGATCCCCGTCGACGAGTTCATCGTCACCGGAGGGCTGAGGAAGAACGCGCTGCTCATGCAGATCTACGCCGACGTGCTCCGCCGCCCCGTGTCCGTCGGCACCTCCGAGCAGGGGCCGGCGCTCGGCTCCGCCATCCACGCCGCCGTCGCCGCGGGCGCCTACCCCGACGTCCGCTCCGCCGCTTCCGTGATGGGCAGCGTCCAGCGCCACGCGTACGTGCCGGACCCCGTACGGGCGGACGCCTACGACGCGCTGTTCCAGGAGTACCGCGCCCTGCACGACCACTTCGGTACCGGAGCTGACCTCCTCCTGCACCGCCTGCGACGGATCCGCAACACCGCACGCGTCGTCACCACCGGCTGACCCGGGCGCCTCCCCGCCACAGGCCTCCGCCGGCCCGACCTCTCCGCCCCCGCACCTCCGAGGAGCACACCCGACATGACGCTCGCCCAGCCCGACCGCGAGATCTGGTTTCTCACCGGAAGCCAGGCCCTCTACGGCGACGAGACCCTGGCCCAGGTCGCCGACCAGTCCCGCGCCATCTGCGACACCCTCGACAGGCAGCCCCGGATGACCGTCCGCGTGGTGTGGAAGCCGGTCCTCACCGACGCGGCCGCCATCCGCGCGATCTGCCTGGAGGCCAACGCCGACGACCGCTGCATCGGCCTCATCGCCTGGATGCACACCTTCTCCCCGGCCAAGATGTGGATCGCCGGCCTTGACGCCCTGAGCAAGCCCCTGCTCCACCTGCACACCCAGGCCAACCGCCAACTGCCCTGGTCCACCATCGACATGGACTTCATGAACCTGAACCAGGCCGCCCACGGCGACCGCGAGTTCGGCTTCGTGCAGACCCGCCTCGGTGTCCCGCGCAAAACCGTGGCGGGCCACGTCTCCACCCCCGAGGTCGTCGACCGCATCGCCGGTTGGGCCCGCGCCGCCGTCGGCCGCTCCGAACTCACCACCCTCAAGCTCGCCAGGTTCGGCGACAACATGCGCGACGTCGCCGTCACCGAGGGCGACAAGGTCGAGGCGCAGCTGCGGTTCGGGGTCTCGGTCAACACCTACGGCGTCAACGACCTCGTCGCCGTGGTCGACGCCACCGACGAGGACACCGTCACCGCCCTCGTCAAGGAGTACCAGGATCTCTACGCCCTCACGCCCGAGCTGCGCCCCGGCGGCGAGCGCCACGAATCCCTGCGCTACGCCGCCCGCGTCGAAGCCGGTCTGCGCACCTTCCTCACGGAAGGCGGGTTCCGCGCCTTCACCACCAACTTCGAGGACCTCGGCGGCCTGCGCCAGCTGCCCGGCCTCGCCGTGCAGCGCCTGATGGCGCACGGCTACGGTTTCGGCGGCGAAGGAGACTGGAAGACCTCCACACTGCTGCGCGCGCTGAAGGCGATGGCCCACGGCCTGCCCGGCGGCACCTCCTTCATGGAGGACTACACCTACGACCTCACACCAGGCCGGGAACTCATCCTCGGCGCCCACATGCTGGAGGTCTGCCCCTCCCTGACGACGGCCACGCCGAGCTGCGAGATCCACGCGCTCGGGATCGGCGGACGCGAGGACCCGGTCCGACTCGTCTTCGACGCGGACCCGGGACCGGCCGTCGTCGTCGGTCTCGCCGACATGGGCGACCGATTCCGCCTCGTCGCCAACCACGTCGACGTCGTCGCCCCGCCCGAGCCGATGCCGAAGCTCCCCGTGGCCCGGGCCGTCTGGCGCCCCCGCCCCGACCTGCGCACGTCCACCGAGGCCTGGCTGACGGCCGGAGCACCGCACCACACCGTGCTCACCACCGCCCTCGGCGGCGAGGAGCTCGACGACCTCGCCGAGATGCTGCGGACCGAACTCGCCGTCATCGACGAGGACACCACGGTCCGGCGCTTCACGCGCGAGCTGCGCTGGAACCAGGCGTACCACCGTCTGGCCCAGAGCCTGTGAGCACCCCCGCCACCCCATCCACCCCCACGAGGACGGAGCCCTCCGTGACCACCGCCGTCTCCAAGGAACTGCGCCGGGAGGTGTGGGAGGCCAACCTCCGCATCCCCCGGGCCGGTCTGGCCACCCTCACCTGGGGCAACGTGAGCGGCGTGGACCGACAAGCCGGCGTCTTCGTCATCAAGCCCTCGGGCGTGGCCTACGACGTGCTGAGCGAGGAGGACCTGGTCGTCGTCTCCCTGTCCGACGGAAGCGTCGTGGAGGGCCACCTGCGACCGTCCACCGACACGGAGACGCACCGGAGCCTCTACCTGGCCTTCCCCTCCATCGGAGGCGTGACCCACACGCACTCCACCCACGCCGTCGCCTTCGCCCAGGCCCGGCGTCCGATACCGGTGCTCGGCACGACCCACGCGGACACCTTCAACGGTCCCGTCCCCGTCACCGCGACCCTCACCCCCCAGCAGTGCGCCACGGGCTACGAGTACAACACCGGCCAGGTCATCGTGGACCTGCTGGGCCGTGACGAAAACCGGGCCCGCGAGGTCCCCGGTGCCCTGGTCGCCCACCACGGCCCCTTCACCTGGGGCGCCGACGCCACCGCGTCCCTGGAGCACGCCATCATCTGCGAGGCGGTGGCCGAGATGGCGCTCCACACCATCGCCCTGGGCACGGTCGAGCCTCCGCAGCACCTCCTGGACCGCCACTTCACACGCAAGCACGGCCCGGACGCCTACTACGGCAACCCTTCCTCCGCCTGATCGCACCGAGGGGAGCCAGGATCGTCCTGGCCCCCCTCCATGGTGTGCCGCAGCGGTCAGGTGCGGGCCCAGCGCTGGTTGCCGCTGTTCCAGCAGGAGTAGAGCTGGATCGGCGTGCCGTTGGCGGTGCCGTTGGCAGCGGCGTCGAGGCAGAGGCCGGACTGGACGCCGACGATGGAACCGTCGGAGTTGAGGCGCCACTTCTGGTTGTCGGCACCCCAGCAGCTGTAGATCTGCACCTTGGCGCCGTTACCGGTGCCGGCGGCGTCCAGGCACTTGTCGCCGTAGACCCTGATCTCACCCGCGGCGGTGAGGGTCCACTGCTGGTTGGTGCGGTTGTTGCAGTCCCACAGCTGGACCTGGGTGCCGTCGGTGGTGACGGCACCGGGCACGTCCAGGCAGCGGCCCGAGGCGACTCCCCTGATCGGTCCGGAGCCGGGGGAGGGGGTCGGAGTGGGGTTGGGGGAGACGGAGTTGAGCGCGTTGAGGACGGAGGAGAAGGCGGGCTTCTTGCTGCCGTCGCCGTTGAAGAGCAGCGGCGTGTGCTCGGCTCGCCAGGAGTCGGTGTCGCGGACACCCCAGACGGTGATGCCGAGGCAGCGCGGGACGGCAAGGCAGTCGTTGGTCACGTTGGCGTAGGTCGTGCCCGAGGCGCCCTGGATGTCGAGCTCGGTGACGGCCACGTCGACGCCGAGGGCGGCGAAGTTCTGGAGTGTGGTGCGGAAGTTGCTGTTGTAGGGGCTGTCGTTGTTGAAGTGCGACTGGAAGCCGACGCAGTCGACGGGCACGCCGCGCTGCTTGAAGTCCTTGACCATGGCGTACACGGCCTGGGTCTTGGCCCAGGTCCAGTTCTCGACGTTGTAGTCGTTGTAGCAGAGCTTGGCGGCCGGGTCGGCGGCGCGTGCCGTGCGGAAGGCGACCTCGATCCAGTCGTTGCCGGTGCGCTGCAGGTTGGAGTCGCGCCGGGCTCCCGAGGTGCCGTCGGCGAATGCCTCGTTCACGACGTCCCACTGGCCGATCTTGCCCTTGTAGTGGGCCATCACGCCGTTGATGTGGTTGGTCATGGCCTGGCGCAGGGCGCTGCCGCCGAGGTTCTGCATCCAGGCGGGCTGCTGGGAGTGCCAGGCCAGGGTGTGCCCGCGTACCTGCTTGCCGTTCTGCACCGCCCAGTTGTAGACGCGGTCGCCGGCGGTGAAGTCGAACCGGCCCTGCTGGGGTTCGGTGGCGTCGATCTTCATCTCGTTCTCGGCGGTGACCGAGGTGAACTCGCGGTTCGCGATCGTCGTGTACGTCGAGTCGCCGAGCCTGCCCGAGGCGATGGCGGTGCCGAAGTACCGGCCGCTCTGCGCCGCCGCGCTGCCGAGCGTGCTCTCGGCGGCGTGTGAGGTCGGCGGTGCCACCAGCACGGTGGCGGAAGCGAGGACGCCGACGATCAGCGCTGCGCAGAGGCCACCTGTTTTCCGGCGGACGATGGACGGGGGAATGGCATGTGAACGCATGACTGGACCTCCTGTACGGAAATCACGGATGGATGCGAGCGCGGCGGAAGGATTCCGCGAGGGTGATGTCCGCGTGCGGGGAAAAAGGCGCGGACCAAAAGGGCGCCATGATGCGAGCCGATGCCGCGACATGCAGGTATGGGGGCTGCGGCGTCCTCGGAATTCAGTCTGGAAACCCTGCAGGAACATGTCAAGTGTTTCGAAGATGTTTCGGGAATGGAGGCTGTGAATGGCGCATGTGAGACGGCTCGAAAACATCCTTCAAGGAATGCGGGAGCGCACTGACGAATCAGTCCCTGTCGAAAGTATTTCGACAGGGACTGATTCGTTGATGAGCGAGTGTGTGCTTCGGTTCACATTTCCGGGTCGTCGATGTCCGTCGCCCCGGAGGACCGGCGTGGGTACGAGATGTCGAACCACGTGAAGTGGGCGTGGTTCGCGGACGGGTGGCCGTGGGAGGTGGCGTAGAGGCCGAGCTGGACGCTGGTGAAGAGCGGCCTGAGAAAGGTGGCTTCGACGGTGGCCAGGTCCTGCCAGGCACCGTCGGGCGCCGCGTGGGCGAAGGTGTGTTGGAAGCCCCGGACCCGGACCCCCAGGCGAACGGGACCCGGGGGGACGGGAACACCGGCCAGGACCTCGGGCCCGTGACGGAGGACGAGCCCCTCTTCGGTGCGAAGGAGGAGAAGGTGGGCCTCGTCGTCGAGGACGACGGCGAGGCCGGCCTGTTCGCCCGGTGCCGAGGGAGCGAAGTGCAGTTCGGTGGACACGTCGCAGTCGGGCTGTTCCTGCGGGCGGACCAGGAGGGACGGGACGGCCCGGTCGCCGAGGCGTTCGGGGCGGAGCTGGAGGCGGAGCCCGTCACCGGTGGTCCAGAACGGCGCGCGAGGGGTGCGCAGGGTGCTCCAGTCCGCGGAGAGGGTGGCGAAGTCGTCGTGGAGGGGGTGGAGGGGGCTGGTGTGGCCGACGGGGGAGAAGACCGGCCGGCCGTCGCTCCAGGTGACCCCGCTGAGGAAGGTCTCGCGGCCGATGGCGGACCCCGGGCGGACGCCCAGGAGGAGGGCCCGCCACTCGCCGTCCGGGGTCTGCACGAGGTCGGCGTGCCCGGTGCAGGTGACGGGGCCCTTCCGGACGGGAGGGAGGACCGGGTTGCCGGGGGTGCCCCGGTACGGGCCGGTCACCTGGGCGGCGCGAGCGGCCACCACGCTGTGGTCCACGTCGGTACCGCCCTCCGCCGTGAGTAGGAGACAGCTACCGTCGATCCTGTAGAGGTGTGGGGCCTCCGACCAGCGGGCGCCCGCCCGGCTTCCCGACCACAGGACGTACTCGGGCCCTGTGAGCCGTCGTTCACCGGGAAGGTACTCCCGCATCCAGATCTCGGTGCGGCCCGCGACCTCGTCCAGGACGCGGGCGGCGGTGAACCAGGCCCGGCCGTCACCGTCCGGCCCGTCGTCGAAGAACAGCGACGGGTCGAAGCCCTCTCCCTCCAGCCAGTACGGCTCCGACCACGGCCCGGCCGGGTCGGCCGCCGTGACGACGAAATGTCCGGGGCCGTCCATCAGCGTGCAGACGAGGTGGAAGAGCCCGTCATGGTGCCGGATCGTCGGCGCGAACAGGCCGCGTGAAGGCTCGCACCCGTCGAGGTCGAGCTGGGACGGTCGGTCCAGCGCGGAGCCGAGACGTCGCCAGTTCACGAGATCGCGGCTGTGGAACACGGGGAGCCCCGGGAACCACTCGAAGCTGGACGTCACCAGGTAGTAGTCCGCCCCCACCCGGCAGATCGAAGGATCGGGCCGGAACCCGGGCAGCACGGGATCACCGAAGGTCGTGCTCATGGCACCGGGACGATCTCGACCGGCACGGACAGCACCCGGTCGGCCGCCGGGTGACGTACGGGGCCGTGCAGGGTGAAGGACCCCTGGAGCGGTAGATCGCCGCTGGACCGCCCGACGGCCACGCCGATCTCTCCGGGCTCCACCCTCCTGCGCAGGTCGACTCCGGTGAAGGAGGTCCGGTCGGCGTGGACGGAGAAGGTGATCCGGGCGGCCTCGCCCGGACGCAGCTCGACCCTGGCGAATCCGGCGAGCCACCGCCGCGGCCGGACGACGGACGCCTCGGGGTCCGAGAGGTACAGCTGGACCACCTCGGTCCCGGCCACCTCGCCGACGTTGCGTACGGTGACCGCGACGGAGACGGCTCCGTCCGTCGGTGCGACGGGGTCCACCGAGAGGTCCGAGCAGGTGAAGCTGGTCCAGCTCAGCCCGTGCCCGAAGGGGAACAGCGGAGTCGGGTCCACCGAGCTCCAGTCGGTGCGGCCGCCCAGCGCGGAGTGCAGGTAGGTACCGGGCTGTCCGCCGACCTGGCGGGGGATGGAGACGGGGAGCCGTCCGGATGGTTCCGCGGCCCCGCTGATGATGCGGGCCAGCGCCGTCCCGCCCTCTTCGCCGGGGAAGAAGGCCTGGACGACGGCCGCCGCGCGCTCCGCCAGCGACCCGAGCGCGTAGGGGCGTCCGGAGACGAGGACCAGGACGGTCGGCACCCCGGAGTCCAGCACGGCGGAGGCGAGTGCGGCCTGGTCGCCGGGCAGGTCGAGGGTCTCGGCGTCACAGCCCTCTCCCGAGGTGCCCCGGCCGAACATGCCGGCCCGGTCGCCGAGGACGAGCACGTTCACCTCCGGATCCTCCGCGGTGACCGTGAACCCGGCGGTGGTGAGCGCCTCGCCGAGCGTCGGGATCTCCAGCCCGGGGTCGCCGGGCAGCGCCACGTGGTTGGGGAAGGAGTAGCAGCCGAGGAACGAGTGGGGGTCGTCGGCGTAGGGCCCGCTGACCGCGACCCGGCACGGGCGCAGCGGCAGGATGCCGTCGTTGGCGAGCAGCACGGTGGACCGTTCGGCCAGGAGCCTGGCCAGTGCCCGGTTCTCCGGCGGGTCGAGGTCGACCGGCTCGGGCTTGACGGGTTCCCAGTCGGGGTCGAGCAGGCCGAGTTCGGCCTTCTGCAGCAGGACCCGCTCCGCTGCCCGGTCGACGAGCTCCCCGGGAACGTCTCCCGACCGTACGAGTGCGGTCAGCGGCTCGCCGTAGCAGCGGGCGGTGGGCAGCTCGACGTCGATTCCGGCGGTCAAGGCCAGCGCGCCGGCCGCGCCGCGAGACCCGGTGACGCCGTGCCGGGTCTCCAGGAAGGAGACGGAGTAGTAGTCGGCGACGACGACACCGCCGAAACCGAGCTCGTCCCTGAGCAGTCCGGTCAGCAGGCGTGCGTCGGCGGCGACCGGGACGCCGTCCACGTCGGTGTAGCTGTTCATCACGGACCGGGCGCCTCCCTCGCGCAGCGCCCGTACGAAGGGCTCGACCAGCACGTCGGCGAACTCGCGGGGCCCCGAGGCGACGGGGGCCATGTTCCGGCCGCCGCGCGAGGCCGAGTACCCGGCGAAGTGCTTGAGCGTCGCCACGACGCCGGATCCTTCCAGGCCCTGTACGTAGGCGGTGCCGATCGCTCCGACGAGATAGGGGTCCTCGCCGATGCACTCCTCGGTCCTGCCCCACCGGTAGTCGCGGACCACGTCGAGCACCGGGGCCAGCCCCTGGTGGACGCCGACCCGCCGCATCCCCTCGCCGATGGCCCCGGCCATTCGCCGCACGAGCCCGGGATCGAAGGACGCGCCCCAGGCGAGCGGGCCGGGGAAGACCGTGGCCCCGAGCGTCATGAACCCGGTCAGGCACTCCTCGTGGGCGATCGCCGGGATACCGAACCGGCCGGCCCCGGTCACCTGCCGCTGGAGTGAGGCGAGCCGCTCCATCCCGGCTTCCGCGGTGATCGGCGCGGTTCCGAACACCCGGGTGAGCTGGCCGAGGCCGTACCCCACGATGTCGTCGAGGCCCGGCGCGCGCTCGCCGGAGTCGTCCTCCATCGGTGCGACGGGTGCTCCGGGGTTCGAGGGTAGCGCCCAGAAGCCGGCGAGTTGCCCCGCCTTCTCCTCCAGCGTCATCCGACTCAGCAGATCGGCGACGCGCACGGACGCGGGCAGGAGAGGATCACGCCAGGGCTCGGTCAAGGGGTTCTCCTAGGGGCGAGGCGGGGCGGTGGAGAGCCGGACCTTGAGCTCGGTCGAGAGCTCCATCCGGGGGCTGACCAAGGGCTGGTCCTCCAGAAGCTGGAACAGGGTGCGGGCGGCGAGCCGGCCCATCTCCTCCAGCGGCTGACGCACCGTCGTCAGCGGAGGTGACAGCCATTCGCACATCGGCAGGTCGTCGAAACCGATCACACTGAGGTCCCTCGGGATGCTCAGTCCGCCCTGCCGGGCGGCCTCGTAGACGCCCATCGCCTGCTGGTCGCTCCCGGCGAAGACGGCCGTCGGCGGCTCGGGCAGGGCGAGCAGCTCCTGGGCACACCGGAACCCGCCCTCGTGCTGGAAGTCGCCGAACCGGATCAGGTCGCGGTCGACCTCGATCCCGGCCCGCTCCAGAGCGGCCCGGTAGCCGTCGATGCGGGCCTGGCTGCAGAGCATCTCCTTGCGCCCGCCGATCGCGGCGATCCGGCGGTGCCCCATTTCCAGCAGGTGCTCGGTGGCGGCGAGGCCGCCCGCCCAGTTGGTCGCGCCGATGCTCGGCACGCCGTTGCCCGGCAGGTCGATCGGATCGATGACGACCAACGCCACCCCGCTCCGTTCGACCTGGGCGCGTTGGGCCTGGGTGACCGAGGCGGTGACGAGGATGACGCCGTCGCTGTGGTGCAGGACCGGCAGCGCGGCCCAGCTGGACGGCGTGGCCTCGCCCGCCGGGACGAGCGACACGACGGTGCCGACGCCCCGTCGGGCGCACTCGGCCTCGACGCCGCGCAGGATCTCCACCGCCCACGCGCTGTCCAGACCGCCGATGATCAGGTCGACCAGGCCCGACCTGCGTGCCCTGCCCTGGCGACCGGGCTGGAGGTAGTTGTGGGACCGCAGCAGGCCCTCGATCCGTTCGCGTGTCGAGGGCGCGACATCGGAGCGGCCGTTGATCACCTTGGACACGGTGGCCTGGGAAACCCCCGCTTCCGCGGCGATGACGGCCAGGGTCGGGCGCTGCTCGCTCAACTGCTCTCCTCTGCGCGGATGCTTTCGACCGGCGATAGGTATCGCAAACTTTCGATGAGTTTCTGGGGGGCCCGACCTGCTTGTCAAGCCTGCGAACTGCCGCTGCCCGTAGATAAATTGACGCGAGGTCTTGACCGGGAGGTCTCACCTTCCTAGTTTGTGGCAGCGCAGAATTCGAGAGTATTTCGAAAAATTTTCGGGCACGAACCGGCACTCCCCACCCCGGAGGTCCCATGGCCAGCACCCTCCCCAGCCGACGACACTTCCTCGCGCTCACGGGCTTGACCGCACTGTCCGTCTCCATGACCGCGGCCTGCGGAGCCGGCGCATCGGGCGGTGGGCCGTCGGCCGACGGCAAGGTGACGTTCGAGTGGTGGAACATCGCCACGACGGAACCGGGAAAGTCCCTCTTCCCGCAGATCTCCTCGGCGTTCACGACCAGGCACCCGAACGTCGCTATCCACACGACATCGTTGGAGAACGAGGCGTTCAAGTCCAAGCTGACCGCCACCACTTCTTCGGGCAAGCTCCCCGATGTCTTCCAGACCTGGGGCGGCGGTGTGCTGCAGCAGCAGGTCGACGCGGGGCTGGTCGAGGACCTCACAGACCTTCTGGACTGGTCCTCCGACCTCACTCCGGTCTCGCTGCAGGCCTACCGGTTCGGGGGGCGCACCTACGGGGTGCCGTACGACATCGGCATGGTCGGCTTCTGGTACAACAAGAAGCTCTTCGCCAAGGCCGGGATCACCACCCCGCCGTCCACCTGGGCCGAGTTCCTCGACGACGTCAGGAAGCTCAAGGCGGCGGGCATCACCCCGATCGCCCTCGCGGGCAAGGAGAAGTGGCCGGGCCACTACTACTGGGCCTACCTCGCGATGCGCGTCGGCGGCCTCCCCGCGCTGCAGAAGGCCGCGACCACCAAGGACTTCACCGGCGCCGGCTTCGTCCAGGCAGGCGCCCACCTCAAGGAGCTCGTCGACCTCCAGCCGTTCCAGACGGCCTTTCTCGGCGCCGGCTACGCCACCCCCGGCGGGCAGGCCGCGACCATGGGCAACGGCAAGGCCGCCATGGAGCTGATGGGGCAGTGGGCACCGTCGGTGCAGAAGGACGCGGGCGCCGACCTCGGTGCGGACCTGGGCTTCTTCCCCTTCCCGTCGGTCGACGGCGGTGTCGGGCAGGCCACCGAGGTGTTCGGCGGCGGCGGGGGCTTCGCGCTGCGCAAGGGCGCCCCGAAGGAGGCGCTGGACTTCCTGAAGTTCTTCGTCCTGGAGAACGAGTCCAAGCTGCTGGCCTCCAAGGGCTACCTGCCGGTGGTCAAGGGCGCGGAGAGCCAACTCACCGACGCCGACAGGAAGGTGGTCGCCGCGAGCCTGGTCAGGGCGACCGGCTTCCAGCTCTACCTCGACCAGGCCTACCCGCCCGCGGTCGGCCAGGAGGTCAACGACAGCGTCGCCGACCTCATCGCGGGCAAGAAGACCCCCGAGCAGGTCGCCGCGTCGATCACCGAGGCTGCGAAGAGTGCCTAGCTCCGTGTCCGCCCTGACGAAGGAGCGGACGGAGGAGGCCGTACCGGCGCACCCGCCCGTCCCGGCCCGGTCGCGCCCGCGCGGGTGGGGCGACTGGCTGTCGGTCGCCTGGTTCCTCGTCCCGGCCCTCGTCCTCTTCCTCGTCTTCGTCCTCGCCCCGATCGTCGTCGCCGTCTACACCGGCTTCTTCACGTGGGGCGGCATCGGCCCCCTGGGCGACTTCGCCGGCTTCGCGAACTACACCAGGCTCTTCGACGACCAGGTCTTCCTCGGCGACCTGGGGCGCGGGCTGTACCTGATCGTCCTGTCGATCACGATCCAGCTGCCGTTCGCCCTGTTCACCGCGGTCCTGCTCAACCAGAGGCTCCGCGGCCGGGCCGTCTACCGGATGCTCTTCTTCGCGCCGTACGTCCTGTCCGAGGTGGTCACGGCGGTCCTCTTCACGATGATCTTCCTGCCCGGCGCCGGCATGGCCGATCACCTCGCCGGCCTCCTGGGCCTGGAGGGATTGCAGGGGAAGTGGCTCGCCGATCCCTCGACGGTCATGCCGACCCTCTTCGTGGTCATGATCTGGAAGTACTTCGGCTTCCACATGATGCTCTTCCTCGCCGGCCTGCAGAGCATCCCGGCCGAGATCCTCGAGGCCGCCGCCATCGACGGTGCCGGCGCCTGGCAGCGCTTCCGCTACGTGACGCTGCCGCTGCTCGGTCCGACGGTCCGGATCAGCGTCTTCCTGTCGATCATCGGGTCCATCCAGCTCTTCGACCTCGTCTGGGTCATGACCGCGGGCGGACCCAACCACTCCTCCGAGACGACGGCGATCGCGATGTTCCAGTTCGGGTTCAAGCGGTACCAGGTCGGCTACGCCAGTGCGATCAGTGTGGTGCTGTTCATGATCAGCCTGGTCTTCTCCCTCTTCTACCAGCGCTACGTGCTCCGTCGTGACCTGACCGGGGCCGTCACCACCGGAGGCGGCCGATGAACGCCCGCCGGGCGGCGCGCGGTCTCTCCCTGCACGCCGTGGTCTGGCTGATCGCCGCGTTCGTCGCCGTGCCGCTGCTCTACGCGGTGATCTCCGGGTTCAAGAGCACCGGCGAGCTCACGACGAATCCGTTCGGGCTGCCGGAGCATTGGAAGACCGGCAACTACACCGGAATTCTCGGCGAGGGAATGTTCTGGCGGCAGATCGCCAACAGTGCGGGAATCGCGATAGGCACGACGGTCTGTACGGTCGCGGCCTCCGCGATGGCGGCGTTCGTGCTGGCCCGTTATGCCTTCCGGGGAAGGGAGTTGTTCTATGCGCTCTTCACGATCGGGCTGATGTTCCCCTTCGCGGTGGCCGTCCTGCCGCTCTTCCTCATGCTGCGCACCTTCGGTCTGCTCGACAATCCGCTCGGAGTGATCCTCCCGCAGGCGGCTTTCGGGCTTCCCATGACGATCGTGATCCTGCGCGGATTCTTCCGGACCGTCCCGGCGGAGATCGAGGAGGCCGCCACCATGGACGGCTGCGGCAAGCTCCGCTTCTTCTGGAAGATCCTGCTGCCGATGGCGCGTCCGGCCCTCGGTACGGTCTCGGTCCTGGCGGTCGTCGCGAGCTGGAACAACTTCTTCCTGCCGCTGCTGGTGTTCAGCGACCCGAAATGGCAGACGATCCCGGTCGGCGTTCAGCAGTTCCAGGGCCAGTACTCGACCGACTTCGCGCTGGTCCTCGCCTACCTCGTGCTCGCCATGGTCCCCGCCCTCGCCTTCTACGCCGTCGCCGAGCGCCAGTTGATCGGCGGCCTCACCGCCGGCGCCACCAAGGGCTGACCTTGTCCCGCGTGACCTCCACCCCCGAGGAGACTCCGTGAAACGCCTGACCGCGCTGACTGCCGTCATATTGTTAGCGCTAACAATCCGCGTCGGCCGGGGGCCTCTCCCACCTCGATCACGGCGAGGTGTCGCGGCTGGAGGGCGGGAGGGCCCCGGTCTTCGGCATGTGCGGCCGTCTCCGACCCCGTCCCGTCCCCATCCCGTCCCCGTCCGTCCCCCCGACGCGGCCGCCGCGCGGTTCGTCGGAGTCACCTCCCCCCCCGAAGGAGCTCTCCTGATGAGATTTCGCCGTCCACCCCTGGTCCTGGGTCTCGTCCTCGCGGTCCTGTCGTCGCTGCTGTTCGGGGCCTCTCTCCTCACCGCCGCGCCCGCCGCCGCGGCGACCGTCGACACCAACGCCTGGTACGTGCTGGTCAACCGCAACAGCGGCAAGGCCCTGGACGTCTACAACCTGGCGACCGGTGACGGCGCTCGCATCACCCAGTGGACCAGGAACGACCAGAACCAGCAGCAGTGGCAGTTCGTCGCCTCCGGCGACGGCTACTACCGCGTCAAGTCCCGCCACTCGGGCAAGGTCCTGGACGTCCAGAGCGGTTCCACCGCCAACGGCGCCGCGATCGTCCAGTGGGCCGACGTGAACGGCACCAACCAGCAATGGCGCCTGGCCGACAGCGCGGACGGCCACGTCAGGCTCGTCGCCCGCCACAGCGGCAAGGCCCTCGAAGTCCAGGGTGCCTCCACCGCCGACAACGCGAACGTCGTCCAGTACGACGACTGGGGCGGCGCCAACCAGCAGTGGCAGTTCGTCAAGGTGGCCGGCGGCACCCCCGGCACCTGCGCACTTCCCTCGACGTACCGCTGGTCGTCGACGGGCGCGCTGGCACAGCCCAAGGCCGGATGGGCCTCGCTCAAGGACTTCACCGTCGCCCCCCACAACGGCAAGCACCTCGTCTACGCGACGACGCACGGCACCACGGGGTCGGGAGTGGGCTGGGGCTCGATGAACTTCACCTCGTTCACCGACTGGTCGCAGATGGCCTCCACCGGCCAGAACACGATGACGAACTCCGTCGTCGCGCCCACGCTCTTCTACTTCGCGCCGAAGAACATCTGGGTGCTCGCCTACCAGTGGGGCAGGACCGCGTTCTCCTACCGGACGTCGAGCGACCCCACCAACCCGAACGGCTGGTCGGCGGAGCAGGAGCTCTTCTCCGGAAGCATCGCCGGCTCGGGAACGGGTCCCATCGACCAGACGCTCATCGGCGACGGGACGAACATGTACCTGTTCTTCGCCGGAGACAACGGCAGGATCTACCGGGCGAGCATGCCGATCGGGAACTTCCCGGGCAGCTTCGGCTCGTCGTACACGACGATCATGAGCGACACGGAGAAGAACCTCTTCGAGGCCCCCCAGGTCTACAAGGTCAAGGACCAGAACCAGTACCTCATGATCGTCGAGGCCCGGGGCGCGAGCGAGCACCGCTACTTCCGCTCGTTCACGGCCACCAGCCTCAACGGCTCGTGGACGCCGCAGGCCGCGACCGAGAGCAACCCCTTCGCCGGCAAGGCCAACAGCGGAGCCACCTGGACCAACGACATCAGCCACGGCGAGCTGGTCCGCGCCGGCGCCGACCAGACCTTCACGATCGACCCGTGCAACCTGCAGTTCCTCTACCAGGGGCGCGATCCCAACTCCGGCGGTGACTACGGCCAGTGGGCCTACCGCCCGGGTCTGCTGACGCTCCAGCGTTGACCACGTGGCGGGCTCGGTCGTCACCCGAGCCCGCCATGGTCGCGGGCCGGGACCGCGTTCGGAAGCAACGTCGCCTTCGCTGCTCTTCCTGGTGTGCGCGGCCGTGGCCGGCGCGTACGGTGCCGCCACGACGAGCCGGAAGATCCTCTTCGTGCGGACCGTTCCGGCACTGATCGGTCCGGCCCGTGCCGGCCGCCCACGGAGCGACGCCCGCGGGCGGACCGGTCTCACGTCGTATTCTTTGCCGACGCAGAGGCCGGTCGCCGTACGCCGGTGGGCCGCTTCCCTGGAGAGGGTGGGAATGGGGCTCATCGACGTGGACCACGCGGGGCTGGTCGTCGCGGCGCAGGCCGGTGACGCCGGGGCGCGCGAGGAGCTGATCGCCGCGTACCTGCCGCTGGTCTACAACATCGTGGGCCGAGCGCTGAGCGGCCATGCCGACGTCGATGACGTCGTCCAGGAAACGCTGCTGCGCGTGGTGCGCGACCTTCCCGCCGTGCGCGCCCCGGAGAGCTTCCGGTCCTGGCTCGTGTCGATCACGCTCCGCCAGATCAACACCCACCTGCACCGGAAGCACGCCTTCGCCGAACGCACCGCGGCCATCGACGAGGCGCACCGGATACCGGACGCCGGCGCGGAGCCCGTGGACACGGCGATCCTGCGGCTGCACGTCTCGGACGAGCGCCGTCGCGTCGTCGAAGCCGGCCGGTGGCTCGATCCGGATCACCGGGTGCTGCTGTCGCTCTGGTGGCAGGAATGCGCCGGTTCGCTGAGCCGAGACGACATCGCCGCCGCGACGGGGCTCACGGTCGCCCACGTCGGAGTACGCCTGCAACGCATGCGCGAGCAACTGGAACTGTGCCGGACGATCGTCGCCGCGCTGGAGGCCGACCCGCGCTGTCCCCGACTGGACGAGGCCGTCGCCGGCTGGGACGGCCTGCACACATCGGTGTGGCGCAAGCGTATGGCGCGGCACACCCGTGACTGCCCGGTCTGTACGGGGCGGACGACGGAACGGGTTCCGGCCGAACTGCTCCCGCTCGGCCTCGCGACGCTGGCCGTTCCGGCCGGACTGATCTCCGCGCTCGCCGCCAAGGGCCTGCTGTCGGGTACCGCCGTGATCGGCGCCGGACCGGCCGCGGCGCACCTCGCCGCCGGCACCGCGACGGGGGGAGGTGGCCTGCCCGTCGCGCTGACCGGCAAATTCGCGGCGATCACCGCTCACCCGCTGGTGAGCCTCGCCGCCGGCGCGGCGCTCATTGCCGGAACCGCCGTCTATGCGACCTGGCCCGAACCGGCGCCTCGGGTGCCCGCCGTCATCGCCGCCCCCACGGCCGGCGCCGCCTCGCCGGCCCCGTCGGGCACCACGACGCCGGACGAACCGTCCCCGGCGAGTCCGACCGCATCCACGGCCACCGTTCCGCTCGGCGCGCGGTCGCTGGAGTCCGTCGACGAACCCGGCCTGTTCGTCACCTACACCGGCGACCACGCGACGCTCGGCCGGGTCTCCGCGTCCAGCGGCGCGCAGACCCGGAACCGTGGCACCTTCACGGTCGTCGCGGGGCTCGCCGACACACGGTGCGTCACCTTCCGCGCCGCGGACGGCCGGTACCTCCGCCACTCCTACCTGCGGCTGCGGCTGAGCGCCGACGACGGCAGTGAGCTGTTCCGGGAAGACGCGACCTTCTGTCCGCGCCCCGGGCCGGTCGCGGGTTCGGTGACCCTGCACGCGCACAACTATCCCGGTTCCGTCCTCCGCCACCGTGACGGAGGCATCTGGCTCGACGGCTCCGACGGAACACGGACCTTCGCGGGGCAGGCATCCTTCCTGGTGCGCCGGACCTGGTCCTGAGAGTCGCTGCCGCGCCACGCCGTTCCCCACCGGGCAGCGGGTCGGGTGCCGCGCGCCGCGTCCGCGGGGACGACTGCACCGAGGGGCTCGGCATAACGCTTTCTGCCTGCGACATGCATCACTGAGCAAACCTCCGGACGGCGCGACTTTTCTGTTACGCGACCGCGAGTTCGGCGGCCTCCACTTCAGGGGTGACCTTCCCCCACTGGCGTATCCCCCTGAAGAGAGGCCTCCCATGACGCAACGCACCCACGTGAACCACGGCCCGCGAGGAACGGCATGAAGGGCCTGCACCGGCTCCGCCGGCGTCGCCGTACCTGGGTGACAGGACTGTCGGCCGCGGCGGTGGTGGCCGGTGTCGTGACGTTCCTCCCCGGCTCCGCAGGCGCCGCAGGCCTGGGCACTCACGCGGCCCCCTCGGGCCGGTACTTCGGCACGGCCGTGGCGGCCGGCAGGCTCGGCGACGCCGCGTACACCGCGATCGCCGACCGGGAGTTCAACATGATCACCCCGGAGAACGAGATGAAGTGGGACGCCACCGAGCCGTCCCGCGGCCGTTTCGACTTCGGCCCTGCGGACCGGATCGTCGATCGTGCCCTGGCGCGCGGCCAGCGCGTCCGCGGTCACACCACGGTCTGGCACTCGCAGCTCCCCTCCTGGGTCGGCTCCATCCGCGACGCGAGCACGCTGCGCAGCGTGATGAACCACCACATCACCACCGAGATGACCCACTACAAGGGCCGCGTCTACGCCTGGGACGTGGTCAACGAGGCGTTCGCCGACGGCGGCAGCGGCCGGCTCCGCGACTCGGTCTTCCAGAAGGTGCTGGGCGACGGCTTCATCGAGGAAGCGTTCCGCACCGCCCGCGCGGCCGACCCCTCGGCCAAGCTCTGCTACAACGACTACAACATCGAGAACTGGTCGGACGCCAAGACCCAGGGCGTCTACCGCATGGTCAAGGACTTCACGTCCCGCGGCGTGCCCATCGACTGCGTCGGGTTCCAGAGCCACTTCGGCGCGGGCGGCCCGCCGGCGAGCTTCAGGACCACCCTGGCCGCCTTCGCCGCCCTGGGCGTGGACGTGCAGATCACCGAGCTGGACATCGCCCAGGCGTCACCCACCCACTACGCGAACACGGTCAGCACCTGCCTGTCCGTGGCCCGGTGCACCGGCATCACGGTGTGGGGCGTCCGTGACAGCGACTCCTGGCGGAGCGGCGAAAGCCCCCTGCTGTTCGACGGCAACGGCAGGCCCAAGCCCGCCTACACCGCCGTCATGAACGCTCTCCAGTCCGGCTCCGGCACCACGCCGCCCAAGCCGAGCGACCGTACCGGGCAGATCAAGGGCGTCGCCTCAGGCCGCTGCATCGACATCCCCGGCTCCGCCACCGCCAACGGCGCCCAGGCGCAGCTGTGGGACTGCAGCGGACAAGCCAACCAGCGCTGGACCCACACCGCCGCCAAGCAGCTGAAGATCCCCGGCGACAAGTGCCTGGACGCCAGGGGCAAGGGCACCGCCAACGGCACCCCGGTGATCATCTGGGACTGCAACGGCGGCGCCAACCAGCAGTGGGACATCAACGCCGACGGCACGATCACCGGGCTCCAGTCCGGGCTGTGCCTCGACGCCGTCGGCGCGGCCACCGCGAACGGCACCACGATCCAGCTGTACACCTGCGCGTCGGTCGGCAACCAGAAGTGGACCGCCCCCTCCGCGACGGGCGGGGTCGAGTGTGCTCTTCCCTCGACGTACAAGTGGAGCTCGACGGGTGCCCTCGCGCAGCCGTCGAACGGATGGGACGCGGTGAAGGACTTCACCCACGTCATGCACGACGGCAAGCACCTGGTCTACGCGTCGAGCGCGTCGGGTACCGGGTACGGCTCGATGGCGTTCAGCCCCTTCAGGAACTGGTCCGACATGGCATCGGCCGGCCAGGCGAAGATGAGCCGGAACGCGGTGGCGCCCACCCTGTTCTACTTCGCGCCCAAGAAGATCTGGGTCCTTGCGTACCAGTGGGGTGCGTCCCCCTTCAGCTACCGCACGTCCAGCGACCCCACGAACCCCGACGGCTGGTCCGCGCCGCAGCCGCTGTTCACCGGCAGCATCCCCCGCACCGAATCGGGCACCGGACCGATCGACCAGACCCTGATCGCCGACGAGAAGAACATGTACCTGTTCTTCGCCGGTGACAACGGCAGGATCTACCGGGCGAGCATGCCGATCGGGAACTTCCCGGGCAGCTTCGGCTCGTCGTACACGACGGTCATGAGCGACAGCGTGAAGAACCTGTTCGAGGCACCGCAGGTCTACAAGGTCCAGGGCCGGAACCAGTACCTCATGATCGTCGAGGCCCGGGGTGCGAACGAGCAGCGCTACTTCCGCTCCTTCACGGCCTCCAGCCTGAGCGGTGCGTGGACCCCGCAGGCCGCGACCGAGAACAACCCCTTCGCGGGCAGGGCCAACAGCGGAGCCACCTGGACCGACGACATCAGCCACGGTGACCTGATCCGCACCAACCCCGACCAGACCATGACCATCGACCCCTGCAACCTGCAGTTCCTCTACCAGGGCAAGTCCCCTCGCGCGGGCGGACCCTACGACCGGCTGCCGTACCGGCCGGGCGTCCTCACCCTGCAGCGCTGACTGCCCGATCCACGGTTGCACAAGGAGAAAACCCCCCATGAACAACCCCACCAACGCCGGGCGCCGCGGACGTCACCGCCGTCGCAGGACCGCCACCGTTCTGCTGCTCGGTGTGCCCGCCACCGTCGTGCCGTACCTGCTGTTCGTGCAGGACGACTCGCAGGCCGCGACGGTCGACGACAGTGCCTACTACAAACTGGTCTCGGTGCGCAGCGGCAAGGTGCTGGACGTCAACGCCTTCTCCACCGCCGACGGCACCCGCATCCAGCAGTGGACCGATCAGAACACGGCCAACCAGCAGTGGCGGCTGCGGTCCACCGGCGACGGCTACTACGAGCTGGTGAACCGCAACAGCGGCAAGGTGCTCGGCATAGCGGGTGATGCGACCACGCAGGCGGCTGCCGCCGAGCAGCAGACCGACAGCTCATCCGCCTCCCAGGAGTGGCGGATCGACGGCGTGAGCGGTTCCGACGCCGTCACCTTCACCTCCCGCAGGAGCGGCCAGGTCCTGGACGTCTCCGGAGGCTCCACGGCCGACGGCGCGGCAGTCATCCAGTACGGCGGCCACGGCAGCACCAACCAGCAGTGGAAGCTGGTGAAGACGGCCGAGACCCCGCCCACCGGGGCCGGACCGTACGTGTGGAACAACGCCCAGGTGGTGGGCGGCGGTTACGTCACCGGGCTTGTGTTCAACCCGCGGGAGAAGGGGCTGCTGTACGCGCGTACCGACATGGGCGGCGCCTACCGCTGGGACAGCGCGGCCGAGCGGTGGATCCCGCTGACCGACTGGCTCGGTGAGAAGGACTGGAACCTGCTGGGCATCGACGCGCTGGCCACCGACCCCGTCGCTCCCGACCGGCTCTACCTCGCGGCCGGCACCTACACCAACGACTGGGCCGGCAACGGCGCGATCCTGCGCTCCACCGACCGGGGCCGCACCTTCCAGCGCACCGACCTGCCGTTCAAGCTGGGCGGCAACGAGGACGGCCGCGGGGCGGGCGAGCGGATGGTGGTCGACCCCTCGGACAACCGCACCCTGCTGCTGGGCACCCGCAAGAACGGCCTGTGGCGCAGCACGGACAGCGGTGTGACATGGCGGCAGGTCTCCTCGTTCCCCGTCAGGGACGGGGCGAGCAGCGGCGCGGGCGTCTCCTTCGTGACGTACGGTCCGGCAGGCAGCAACACGGTCTACGTCGGCGTCGCCGACAAGTCCACCTCCCTGTACCGCTCCACCGACGGCGGCACCACCTGGCAGGCCGTCCCCGGACAGCCCACCGGCCAGTACCCGCAGCACGGCGTCCTCTCGGGCGACGGCTCGCTGTACCTGACGTACACCAACGCCCTCGGGCCCAACGGTGTGACGGCCGGCTCGGTGTGGAAGCACACTCCGGCCGGCGGGGCGTGGAAGAACGTCTCCCCCTCGCAGGGCGGCTACGGCTTCTCCGGACTGGCCGTCGACCCGCGCAAGCCGTCCACGGTGATGGTCACCACCCTTGACCGCTGGTGGCCCGAGGACGAGATCTACCGGACCACCGACGGCGGCACGACCTGGAAGGCACTGGCCGACAAATCGGAACGGGACGCCTCCGCCGCTCCTTACGTCGGTACCCACACCGGGCACTGGATGACCGCCCTGGCCATCGACCCCTTCGACTCCGGGCACGTGCTGTACGGCACCGGCAACGGCATCCTGCGCAGCAAGGACGCCGACGCCTCCGACAGCGGAGGCACCAGCCACTGGCGCATGGGCGCCCGAGGGCTGGAGGAGACCGCGCTGATGGACGCGATCGCCCCGCCCGGCGGCGCCACCGTCATCACCGCCATGGGCGACCAGGGCGGCTTCCGCCATGACGACCTGACCAAGGTGCCCGCCGGGCGGCTGAACAACCCGATGATGAGCAACAGCACCGACATCGAATTCGCCCAGGCCGCCCCCTCGACGATGGTCCGTGTCGGCCATGGCGGCGCGCAGGACGGCGCCTACTCCACCGACGGCGGCACCAGCTGGACCGGCTTCAAGGCGGAGCCGGTGGCCGGCGCGCAGGACGGTCATGTCGCGCTCGCGGCGGACGGCTCCACCATCGTCTGGACCCAGGCCGGCCAGGCCCCGTACCGCTCGACCGACAAGGGTGCGAGCTGGTCCGAGGTCCACGGCCTCGGCACCGACGCCGTCGTCGTCGCCGACCGCTCCTCGGCGGGGACCTTCTACTCGCTGTCCGGCGGCACGCTCCACGCCAGCACCGACGGCGGCGCGACCTTCACCGCCCGCGCCACGAACCTGCCCGCCGGCCGGCTCATGGCCGTCCCCGGCGTCGCGGGGGACCTGTGGATCGCCGGCAGCGCCAAGGGGCTGCTGCACTCCACCGACGGCGGCCGCACCTTCACCACGCTCACCACGGTGCGGTCCGCGTCCGCCCTCGGCTTCGGCAAGGCCGCACCCGGTGCCTCCTACCAGGCCCTCTATCTGATCGGTACCGTCAAGGACGTCACCGGCGTCTTCCGCTCCACCGACAAGGGCGCCACCTGGCTCCGCGTCAACGACGACGCCCACCAGTGGGGCGCCATCGGAGGCGTCGGCGTCGTCACCGGCGACCCCGACACCTACGGCCGGGTCTATGTCGGCACCAACGGACGGGGCCTCCAGTACGGCGACCCGTCCTGACCCTCCCTCCGAGCGGGTCCGCAGGCACGGTGCCTGCGGACCCGGCGTGCACGCGTCGCGACTCCGTCTCCGCTTACCGACCTTCCGCCCTCTGCGCGGCGCCTGTGCGTGGTTCGTCGCTTCCGGGGGCCGCGGTGATCGCCGCGGCCCCCGGATCGGCTTCGGTGAGCCGTCGGCGGGCCGGGCCCGCCCTGAACCCTTCCCGTCAGCCGAGGGGGCGTCGGCGGGTCGTCGGCTCGCGCAGGGACGGCGGGGTGTAGCCCGCGTCCTGGGACGACAGGGTGGTGCCCGGGGGAACGATCTTGTCGATCTCGTCCAGGACGTCCGCCGGCAGGGGCCTTTCGGCCGCGCCGAGCTGGGACTCCAGCTGCTCCAGGGTGCGCGGGCCGATGATCGGGGCGGTGACCGCCGGGTGGGCGAGGACGAAGCCGAGAGCCAGTTCGATCAGGGTGAGGCCCGACTGCCCGGCCAGGACCGCGAGCGCCTCGACCGCCTCCAGCTTGGCCGCGTTCTCCGCGCTGTGGATCTCGAAGCGGCCCGGCTGGCGGGCCGCCCGGCTGGACTCCGGCTGCGGCCCGCTCGCCCGGTAGCGGCCGGTCAGCCAGCCGCCGGCCAGCGGGCTCCAGGGGATCACCGCCAAGCCGTACCGCTGGGCCACCGGAAGCACCTCGGCCTCCACGCCGCGCGCCAGGATCGAGTACGGCGGCTGCTCGGCCACGACCCGCTCACGGCCCCGCCTCTCCGCGATCCACTGCCCCTCGACGATCCGCGACGCCGGGAACGTGGACGTGCCGAGGTAGCGGACCTTGCCCTGGCGGACCAGATCGGTCAGTGCGCCGAGCGTCTCGTCGAAGTCCGTGTCCTCCTCCGGCCGGTGCACCTGGTAGAGGTCGATGTGGTCGGTGCCGAGACGCCGCAGGCTGTCCTCGACGGCACGGTGGACCCACCGGCGCGAGTTGCCGAACCGGTTGACGTCGTCCCCCATGCGGCCGTGGAACTTCGTGGCCAGGAAGACGTCGTCCCGGCGACCGGCGAGGGCCTTGCCGACGATCACCTCCGACTCGCCCTGCGAGTACACGTCCGCCGTGTCGACGATGTTGATCCCGGCGTCCAGGGCGCGGTGGATGATGCGGATCCCGTCCTCGTGGTCCGGGTTGCCACGGGCGCCGAAGTTCATCGCGCCGAGGGCGAGCGCGCTCACCTGCACGCCGGTGCGGCCGAAGGGCCGGTAAGGGATGGTCATGACGTTCCTTCCGTGGGGACAGCCGTAGGGATGGGTGTGGGGACGGCTGAGGGAATGGGCGTGGGGGTGGCCGTGGCCGCGGAGGCGGGCCGCCGTCCGGGTGCCGTCCCGGATTCCGCGAGCTGGTCGACGCTCGCCGCCCCGCCGGCGGCGCGGAACGCGTCCCACAGCCTGCGGTACGGGCCGTGCGCCGCGAGCAGTTCGTGATGCGGGCCGGCCTCGGCGACCCTGCCGTCCCGCAGCACGATCACCCGGTCCGCGCGGGCGGCGGTGGTCAGCCGGTGCGCCACGACGAGCGTGGTCCGCCGCCGGGTGAGCGCCGCCGTCGCCGCGGCCACCCGGCGTTCGCCGGCCAGGTCGAGCGAGGCGGTGGCCTCGTCGAGCAACAGGACGTCCGGGTCGACGAGTTCGGCGCGGGCCAGCGCCAGCAGCTGCCGCTGGCCCGCGGACAGGCTCCGGCCGCGCTCGCCGACCTCGGTCAGATAGCCGTGCGGCAGCCCGGCCACCATCGCGTGCGCGCCGACCGCCCGCGCCGCGGCCTCCACCTCCGCGTCGGTGGCGTCGGGACGGCCGTACGCGATCGCGTCCCGCACGGTCGCGCCCAGCAGGTACGACTCCTGCGGGACGACCCCGAGCCGGCGCCGGTACCCCGCCGGATCCAGGGCGCGCAGGTCGGTGCCGTCGATCCGTACGGTCCCGGCGGTCGGGTCGTAGAAGCGGGCGACGAGCTTGACGATCGTCGACTTGCCCGCGCCGGTCGTCCCGACCAGGGCCACCGTCTCCCCGGCGGCGACCCGCAGGCTGACCTCGTGGAGTACCTCACGCCCGCTGTCCCGGTAGCCGAACGACACCCGGTCGAACTCGATCTCGCCGCGCAGCTCGCCGACCGGCACCGGGCGTTCGGGGACCGGCGTGCCGACCGGCTCGCGCATCAGCGTGCGCAGCCTGCCCAGGCCCACGACCGCCTGCTGGTAGCCGTCGAACGCCTGGGACAGCTGCTGGATCGGTGAGAAGAACAGCTCGATGTAGAGCAGGAACGCGATCAGGACACCGGCGGTGAGCCGGCCCTCGCGCACCTGCCCGGCGCCGATCACCAGGACCATGGCGGTCGCCGCCGTGCTGAGGAACTCGACGAACGGGAAGAACGTCGCCATCAGCCGCTGCGCCCGCAGCCTGGAGTCGCGGAAAGCCCAGGCCAGGCGGGCGAAGTCGCGGGCGTTGCGCGCCTCGCGGCCGAAGGCCTGGGTGACGCGGATCAGGGCCACGTGCTCCTGGAGGTAGGCGTTGACCGCGCTGACCCGCTCCCGCGCGTCGAGGTACGCGGGCAGCGACCGCGCCCGGAACACCGCCGTGGCGGCGACGAGGACCGGCAGGGCGAGGAGCAGGGTCTCGGCGAGCCCCGCGTCGATGACGAGCAGGGCGACGAGCACACCGAGCATCGTCAGCAGGGAGACCACGAAGGTCACCAGACCCGTCTGCAGGAACGCCGACAGCGCGTCCACGTCCGTGGTCATCCGGGTCATGATCCGGCCGCCCTGCTCGCGCTCGTAGTAGTCCAGACCGAGCCGCTGCAACTGGGCGTACGTCCGCACCCGCAGCGTGTGGAGCAGACGCTCGCCGGTGCGGCCGGTCACCCGCACCTGGGCGACGTTCACCAGCCAGCCGAGCAGCACGACCACCGCCGCGACGGCCGAGGTCGCCAGCAGCACCGCCGGTGCGGACCGGCTGACGCCGCCGTCGACGCCGTGCCGCACCAGGACCGGCACGGCGAGCTGCGCCAGTGCGTCCGCGCCGACCAGCGCGAGACCGCCGAGCAGCGGCAGCCGGAAGGGCCGTACGAGCGCGCGCAGTCCGAAGTCCCGGTCCCAGGCGCGGGCCTGCTCGGGCGAGACCTTCGGATCCACGTCCACGCGCGGCAACGCCGCCAGCCGCTCCCGGAGTTCCGCGCCGGCCGGGGCGCCGCCGAGCAGCCCTCCGCCCGGCCCCGCGCGGCCCGGCCCGGACGTCGCGGCGGCCTGCGCATAGGCGGCGGCGACCCGCGCCCCGACGTCCGGGCCCGCCGACGGGGCGTCCGGAGCGGGGCGCCACAGCTCCTCGGTGACCCCGCGTGGCCGTGGCGGCTCCGCGGCCGACGCCTCGTCCACGCCGAGTTCGCCGGGCTGTTCGTCGGGAGAGAGCAGCGACCGGTACAGCGTGCTGCGCTCCCGGAGTTCGTCGGGCGTGCCGATGTCGACGACCCGGCCGTGGTCCAGGATGGCGACCCGGTCGGCGAGTTCGAGGGTGGACGCCCGGTGGGCGATGAGCAACGTGGTGCGCTGCCGCGCCACTTGGTGCAGAGCGGCGTGGATGGCCGCCTCGACCTGGGCGTCGATGGCCGAGGTCGCGTCGTCCAGCACCAGGACGGCGGGGTCGGGCAGGATCGCCCGGGCCAGGGCGATGCGCTGGCGCTGCCCGCCGGAGAGGGTGAGGCCCTGCTCGCCGATCACGGTGTCGTAGCCGTCGGGCAGGGCGCTGATGAACGCGTCGGCCTGCGCCAGCCGCGCCGCGCGGCGGATCTCCGCCGGCCCGGCGTCGGGGCGCCCGTAGGCGATGTTCGCCGCGATGGTGTCGGACAGCAGATGCGGCTCTTCGAAGACGAAGCCGATCCGGGCACGCAGTCCGGCGAGCCGCAGTCCGCGGACGTCGACGCCGCCGACCCGTACCGTCCCGGCGGCCGGGTCGAAGAACCGGGGCAGCAGCGCCGCCGCCGTGGACTTGCCCGACCCGGCCGCGCCGACCAGGGCCAGTGTCTCCCCGGGTTCCACCCTCAGGGTGAACCCGTCGAGCAGCGGGGCGGCCGTCGCGTCATGGCCGAACACCACACCGTCCCACTCCAGGGCCGGCGCCCCGTCCGGCAGGGAGACGGCGTCCGGGGCGTCGGTGATCTCGGGAGCCGTGTCGACGATGTCGAGCACCCGCTCCACCCCGGCGCGTGCCTGCTGCCAGACGGTGAGCAGCATGGCCACCTGGCGCACGGGCGTCACGAACGAGCTGAGATAGGCGTTGAACGCCACGAAGGTGCCCAGGGAGATGCTGCCGCGCAGCGCCAGCCAGCCGCCCAGCGCGAGCACGGCGACCTGCCCGAGGACCGGCACGGCCTGCAGCGCCGGGTTGTACCTGCTGGTGAGCCGGGCGACCCGGACCCGCGAGGAGAACAGCCCGCGCGACCGCCGCTCCAGCTCCGCCAGTTCACGCTCCTCCTGTCCGAACCCCTTGACCACGCGGACGCCCGCGACCGCCGCCTCCACGGTCGACGCGACCTCGGCCGCCTCCTGCTGCGCGTGCCAGTTGGCCGGGAACAGGTCGCGGCGGCTGCGGTACGCGATCAGCCACAGCGCCGGGCCGACGACGAGGGCGACCAGGGTCAGCAGCGGCGACAGCGCGCACATCAGCGCCACCGACAGGGCGAACATGAGCGCGTTGCCGAACATGTTCGGCAGGAACTGCAGCAGCATCTGGACGAGCGTCACGTCGGAGACGGCCCGGCTGACGACCTGGCCCGTGTGCAGCTCGTCCTGCTGGCGGCCGCCGAGCCGCAGCAGCGCGGCGAAGGCGTCGTTGCGCAGCGCGTACTGCACTCCGAGGGACACCCGGCCGGAGCAGTACCGGCGCAGGAAGCTCGCCCCGAACCGCAGCGCGCCGAGACCGAGCAGCAGTACCGCCCAGGGGGTCAGCGAGGTCGAGGGGGACGCCACCCCGTCCACGACATGGCGCAGGACCAGCGGCAGTGCGGCCGTGGCCACCGCGGCGACGAGCGCGGCGCCGTACGCCCAGGCCAGGTCGACGCGGTGGGTCAGGCAGTACCGGACCAGCCGGCGCACCCAGCCCGCGCCGGCATGTCCGGGTGACGCCGGGGACGTGCGGTCCGCGGTGCGACAGGGTGCGACCGTCACGCGGACGCTCCGAGGGCCTGCGGGGTCGTGAGCGAGTCGGCGGGGCGGGGCAGCCCGTAGTGGTCGCGCAGCGTGCCGCCGGTGTACTCGGTGCGGAACCTGCCCCGCTCCTGGAGGATCGGCACCACCTTGTCGACGAACGCCTCCAGACCGGACGGCAGGACGGGCGGCATGATGTTGAACCCGTCCGCGGCGTCGCCGTCGAACCACTCCTCGATCGCGTCGGCCACCTGCGCCGGCGTGCCGGTGAACGTCCGGTGCCCGCGGCCGCCGCCGAGCCGGCCGATCAACTGACGTACGGTCAACTTCTCCCGCCGGGCCAGCTCCACGATCAGCGTGTACCGGCTCTTGGCACCCTCGATCTCGTCCTCGGACGGCAGGTCGTCCGGCAGCGGTCCGTCCAGGTCCAGCGCGTCCGGGGCGATCCGGAACAGCCGGGCGAGCTGCCGTTTGGCGAACTCCGGGCTGATCAGCCGGTCCAGCTCGCGGTCCAGCTCCTCCGCCTCCGCCTCGGTGTCACCGATGACCGGCACGATCCCGGGCAGGATCTTGATGCCCCGCGGATCGCGGCCGTGCGCCACGGCCCGCTTCTTCAGGCCGGCGTAGAACGCCTGTGCCTCTTCGAGGGTCTGCTGCGCGGTGAACACAGCCTCGGCCCACCGCGCCGCGAACTCCTTGCCGTCCTCCGACGAGCCGGCCTGCACGAGCAGCGGATGACCCTGCGGCGAGCGGGGCACGTTCAGCGGTCCGGCGACCCGGAAGAACCGCCCGGCGTGATCGATCCCGCGGACCTTCGCGGAGTCGGCGTGGACACCGGCGTCCTTGTCGGCCACGATCGCGTCGTCCGTCCAGCTGTCCCACAGCCTGGTGGACACCTCGAGGAACTCGTCGGCGCGCTCGTAGCGCTCCTTGTGCGGGGGCGTGTCGTCCAGGCCGAAGTTGCGGGCCGCGTCCACTCCGGCGGTCGTGACGATGTTCCACCCGGCCCGCCCGCCGGAGACGTGGTCGAGGGAGGCGAACCGGCGGGCCAGGTTGTACGGCTCGTTGTACGACGTCGAGGCGGTCGCGATCAGACCGATGTGCTCGGTCACCCCGGCGAGCGCCGTCAGCAGCACCGTCGGTTCCAGCCGCCCGCCGGGCCGACGGGCGGGATCGCCCATCAGTCCCGGGCTGTCGGCGAGGAACAGCGAGTCCAGTCTGCCCCGTTCGGCGATCCGGGCGAGGTTGCGGTAGTGCTCGACGTCCCAGGAGGCGTACGGGTCCGACTCCGGCAGCCGCCAGGCGGCCTCGTGGTGGCCGACGCCCATCAGGAAGGCGTTCAGATGGAGCTTCTCGGCGCGCTTGCTCATGACGGTTCCTTCGTGTCCTTCGTACGGGCGTCGGAGAGGGCGCCCAGAGCGCCCAGCAGGGTGGTGCGGTGCCGCTGGAACAGCGGGTCTCCCGGGTCGCGTTCGGCGGGCAGGTCGATGCGCAGGTCCAGGACGAAGTCGCCGTCGTCGAGGACCAGCACCCGGTCGGCGAGGGTCACCGCCTCGTCCACGTCGTGGGTCACCAGGAGCACGGCCGGCCGGTGCCGCTCGTACAGGCGGCGCAGCAGCCGGTGCATCCGGATCCGGGTCAGCGCGTCGAGGGCGCCGAACGGCTCGTCGGCGAGCAGCAGTTCGGGCTCGCTCACCAGCGAGCGGGCCAGCGCGGCCCGCTGCTGCTCGCCGCCGGACAGCTCGTGGGACCAGGCCGACGCCCGCCCGCCCAGGCTGACTTCGTCGAGGGCGGCACGGCCGCGTTCCTTGGCGTCGTCGCCGGGCAGACCGAGCACTACGTTGTCGAGGACCCGCAGCCACGGCAGCAGCCGCGAGTCCTGGAAGACCAGCGAGACCCGTCGCGGCACCAGGATCTCGCCCGTGCCGACGGTGGTGTGGTCCAGGCCCGCCACCGCACGCAGCAGGGTGCTCTTGCCCGAGCCGCTGCGCCCGAGGAGCGCCGTGAACTCGCCGCGGGCGAGGGTCAGATCGACGTTCCGGAGCACCTGGCGGTCACCGAAGGACCGGGTCAGGCCGTTGACGCGGACGGCGGCGGAGCCCACCGCCCCGGCGACCGGGCCGCCGTCGCTCAGGCGGTGATCGTACGTCGCCACGACAGCACCCTCCCCTCCACCAGGCGGACAAGGGCGTCGGAGGCGAAGCCGAAGGTGCCGTACAGCACCAGACCGACGAGGATGATCCCGGACTGGGCGTACTGCTGGGCCTGGAACATCATGTAGCCGATGCCCGAGGTGGCGTTGATCTGCTCGACCACGATCAGACCGAGCCAGGCCGCGGTCACCGCCAGCCGCAGCCCCGTGAAGAAGCCCGGCAGCGCGGCCGGCAGCACGACCTTGCGCAGGAACAGCCAGCGGGACAGCCGCTGTGCCTCGGCGAGTTCGACGTAGCGGGCGTCGATGGAGACCAGCGCCGCATGGGTGTTGATGTAGATGCTGACCGTCACACCGAGCGCGATGACGACCACTTTCATCGTCTCGCCGATGCCCAGCCACAGGATCAGCAGCGGAAGCAGTGCGAGGTTGGGGATCGAGCGCTTGACCTGCAGCGTCCCGTCCACGACCGCGTCACCGATGCGGGAGAGGCCGGACGCCAGCGCCAGCACCAGGCCGGCCGCGACGCCGATGAGCAGACCGAGCAGGGCACGCGACAGCGAGGTCTGCACGCTCTCCTGCAGACGCCCGCTCACCCACAGCTCCTGGGCGGAGGTCACGACCGAGGCGGGCGACGACAGCTTGCGCGGGTCCAGCCAGCCGGCCGCCGAGGCGCCCCACCAGGCCAGGACGAGCAGCAGCGGGCCGAGGAGCCGGCCGAACGGGATCGACTTGCCGCGCCCGAGGCGGCGCTGGATCGCCGGCACCAGACCGGCGGCCGCCGCCGTGTCCGCTGTCGTCGCGTCCGCCGGCGGTGTGGAGGCCGGGGGCGCCGAGGGCGGCGGTGCCTTCTCCGGCCCGCCGGTCACGGTGGCCGTGCCACCGCCCGTTCGGGAGGTCAGGTCGAGGTTCATCGAGGCTCCTGAGATCGGGGGAGGAGGGAGCGGAACGAACTGGCGTGGAAGACGAGGGGGTCCACGTCCCGGTCGAGGCGCAGGTCGTGGACGCGCAGGACGACGATGTCGTGATCACCGGCCCGGATCTCCTCGTCGACCGAGCAGGTGAACCAGGCGGCGGCGTCGTCCAGCACCACCGCGCCGTCCTCGTCCGCCTGCCACGAGGCCCCGGCGAAACGCTCGCCGGCCGGACCGGCGAGCCGCCGGCACAGCGCCCCCTGGTCCGCGCCGAGCACGCTGAGGCCCAGGCGGCCGGCGCGGCGCAGCACCGGCCAGGTGCCGGAGGTGCGCGCCATGCAGACGGAGACCAGCGGCGGCGCGAGGGACACGGTCGTGAACGAGCTGGCGGCCAGCCCGACCGGCTCGCCGTCGACCAGGGCGGCGATCGCCGTGACACCGGTGGGGAACGCGCCGTACACGGCGCGCAGGGAGGTGGTGTCGTGCAGGACGGCGGTCATGCGGGGGCCTCCGAGGAGTGGGCGGCGGACAGCCGCCGCGTGGCTGATCCGGCGGGGGACGCGGTCGGCTCCGTCAGGAGCGGGAGCAGGGCGTCGCCGACGCGGGCGATCTCCTGCCGGTAGGGGGTGTCCGACAGCACGAAGTGGGTCACGCCGAGCTCGCGGTAGCGGTGCAGCGCGTCGGCGACCTCCCGCGCGGAGCCGACCAGCCAGGTCGTACCGGCGCCGCCGCCTCCGTAACGGCCGGGGGCCGTGTAGAGGCAGCTGTCCAGGACGTCGCCCCGGTCCGCCAGCTCGAGCAGCCGCCGCTGGCCGACGGCCGTGCCGCGCCGGAACGCCTCCCGGGCGCGCGGGTCCTGCCCCGCCATGCGGGCGACCTTCTCCTCCGCCGCGCGCCACGCCTCTTCGGTGGTGTCCCGCACGAGGGTCGTCACGCGCAGCCCGAACTCCAGCGGCCGGTGTCTGCGCCCGACCTTGTCGGACAGCGTCCGCAGCCGGTCGATGCGTTCGGCGACGCCGTCCAGCGGCTCGCCCCAGAACAGCTGGACGTCGGCCTCCTGCGCGGCGACCCGCTCGGCGGCCGCGCTCGCGCCGCCGAAGTACAGCCGGGGGTGCCGGCCCTCCTCGGCGCGCCAGGGACGCGGCCGGACCGTGGAGTTCTCGACCCGGTAGTGCTCTCCCCGGAACGTCACCTCCTCGTCGTTCCACAGACGGCGCACCAGCTGGAGGAACTCCAGGGTGCGCTCGTAGCGGCGCGCGGGGTCGAACTCGCCGTCCCCGTAGGACGCGGCGTCGTCGAGGCCGCTCACGATGTTGACCAGCACCCTGCCTTCGCTGAGCCGGTCGAGGGTTGCCGCGGCGGAGGCGAAGTTCGCCGGGTGCCAGTAGCCGGGCCGGATGGCGATGAGCGGCTTGAACGTCGTCGTACGGGCGGCGAGGGAGGCCGCGACGGTGAAGGTGTCCGGACGGCCCCAGCCGGTGCCGAGGAGCGCCCCGGCCCAGCCGTGGTCCTCGACGGCGCGGGCCAGCTCCGTCGAGTGGTCCAGCGTGCCCCAGCCCTCGACGGTGTCGTCGCCGCGATGCCCGGGTTCGACGGTGTTCGGGATGTACCAGAGGTGTTCGCCCATCTCAGGCCTGCCCCCGGTACGCGGCGGGCGCCGCCTCCGCCGCGACCTTCTCGAACCGCCGGTCGAAGAGCACGCTGACGTCGAGCTTCTTCACGAAACCGGCGCCGGACATGAGGTCGGCGATCGACTGCTCCCAGGCGATCGAGGAGTCCCAGTTCGTGGGATAGAGCGGCTTGCTCCGGGCCTTGACGATCCGTTCGCCGGCCTCGCGGCTGACGCCCTGATCCTTGACGTAGTACGACTCGATCCACTGATCGGGGTTCTCCCACGACCAGTTGTTGCCGCGGACCCAGATCGGGATGAACGCCCGGATCGCCGCCGCCTTGCGCTCGTCGGCGAGCACCGACGTGGGCGCCCACAGCAGGCTCAGGAGGTCCTGGACGTCGGTGGGCAGGGTGCGCGCGCCGTCCTTCGCGTACTGCTTCAGGTACTTCGTCAGCGACGGCTCGGTCAGCGGGGCGAGGTCGACCTGGTTTCCCTGCAGAGCGGTCAGGAACTGGGCGCTGGGCAGCGGCACCAGGGTCACGTCCTTGTGGGAGATGCCGTTCTCGTTCAGCCACTTGAGGATCGTGACGCCCTGCGCCTGGCCCTGGGAGAAGGCGATCCGCTTGCCGACGACGTCCTTCGCCGTCCGGATGTCACTGCCCGGCCGGGTGGTGGGGATGTAGGTGACCGCGGTGTTGTGCGCGATGGCGACGATCTTGGCGTCGAAGCCGATGTCGTGCGCCTGGATCGGCGGCATCCCGGCGTTGCTCGCCAGGTCGACCGCGCCCGCGCGAAAGCCCTGGATGGTCTCGGGGCCGCCGTTGAGCCGGACCCACTCGACGGAGAACGGCAGCGGACCGAGTGAGGGTTCCGCGGCGAGCTGCGCCTGCGTCGTGGCCGTTCCGATCCGCAGGGTGGTCTTCTTGTCGGGCGCGACGGTCGGCAGCGCGCCGAGCTGCGTGGAGCCGGCCTGGTCGGGGGAGGCGCAGCCCGCGAGTGCCAGCAGCGCGCCGCCGCCCAGGGCGAGGAATCCCCGGCGGTTCAGAGGTCGTGAGGTGTGCAGGGACATGGCGATACGGAGGCCTTTCACGTATGGGCGAGGGATGGGCCGGGGGAGGGGGGACGCGGCCGGGAGCGGAGGGCCGGCGGGGGCCGGCGGGATGGACCGGAGGGCGGAGCGAGGGGTGGCGGGGCCGCCGACGTCGGCGGGGGAAAGCAGCGGCGCGGGCGTCGGCGGCCCCGGTCGGGTGTCAGGAGGCGGCGGCGACCCGGTGGTCGGCGGTGAACGGGCGCCCGGCGACCGACTCGGACGGGTGTCCGTCCGGTCCGACGGGGACCTCGCCGATCAGCGTGACCCGGTGCAGCCGGCGCTCGACGTCGAGGTGCTCCAAGTCGCGCGGGGCGAGGTGCGCGGTTGCCCGGTTGTCCCAGAACGCCACGTGCCCCGGCTCCCAGCGGAAGCGCACCGTGTACTCGGGCCGGGTGATCTCGGCGTACAGCAGGTCCAGGATCCGTCGGCTCTCCGCGGCGGTGACGCCCACGATGTGGCTGGTGAACCCGGGGTTCACGAACAGTGCGCGCTCCCCGGTCTCCGGGTGCACCCGCACCACGGGGTGTACGGACACGAGCAGGTTGTCGTTGATCCGGCGGGCGTACGCGCCGTCCTCGCCGACCGGCCGGCTGCCGCCGTACCGGTGCTCGGCGCGCAGCGTGTCCACGAACCTCCTGACGGGGGCGGACAGCCCCTCGTACGCGGCGACGAGGTTGGTCCACTGCGTGTCGCCGCCGAACTCCGGGACCGTCTCGGCGCGCAGGATGGACCCGGCGGGCGGGTTCACCGCGGCGGTGACGTCGGTGTGCCAGCCGTCGAAGTAGCTGTACTGGCGCTTGCGGTACTCCGCCCGGAAGTCCTTCCCGTAGCGCTCCTCGAAGCGGCGCGGGTCGATGGTGAAGATCTCCGGGTGGTCCTCCGGCGGGGCGTCGTCATGCGGGTGGGCGTAGGTGAGCTCGCCGAAGTGGCGGGCGAAGGCGATCTGCGAGGCGTGGTCGAGCCGCTGCCCCCGGAAGAAGACGACCTTGTGACGGTGGAGGGCCTGCTTGATCTCGTCGACGGTCTCGACGGCCAGCGGGCCGGCGAGGTCCACGCCGTCGATGTCGGCGCCGATGTGACCGGCGACGGGACGGACGGTGAGCGTGCTCATGGGGCGAGTCCTTTCGGGCATGACGAACGAGGGCGGGTGGGAAGGAGACGGGGCGTACCGGGACGGTGTCGGGGTTCGCGGGGTGACCTGCCGGGCGCGGCTCAAGGGTGTGAAGGGCGCCAGGCCGGTGTCCGGTACGCGGCGAGGCCGGGAAAGGGGCCGGAGCCGGTGCTCCAGCCGCTACTTCAGCCGGCACTCCGGGCGGTGCTCAGCCGTGCTTCGGCCCGAGCTCCAGCGTGCTGCCCCGGGCGGTGCTCAGCCGTGCTTCGGCCGAGCCCCAGGCTGGTGCTCCAGGCGGTGCTCAGCCGTGCTTCGGCCCGAGCCCCGGGCTGGTGCCCCGGGCAGTGCTCCAGTCGGTGCTCGGCTGCGCTCCGGCCGTGCTTCCGCCGGTGAACGTGCCTGAATGAGGCGGAAGTTCGGCGGAGGCGTACGCCGGGGTCGGTGCCCAGTGCCCCGGCGCGGCAACGCGCCGGCGGAGAGCCGGTCAGTGGGCGCGACAGCCCAGTCCGGCGAAGTGGTGCGCGCGGAAGGCGTTCACGGGGTGCCGGTCTGCGGCTGCCCGGATCGTGGCCCTCTGCTGTGCGTCCATGGGAAGAGTGTGCTGCTCCCGTGCCGGTACGGACAATATTTTCTCGCGGCGCGGAAGAAACCCGCCACGCCCCGCTCCACTCATCGGGCGCCGCCGCGGGTACGCAGCCCCAACGGGTCCTGGTAGACGGCCGCGAGCACCGGCGCGGTCGCCGCCACCGCGAGCGTGTCCGCGCCGAAGGAGCCGGTCCGCACCTGGTCGCCGCCGCTCGCCAGCTCGCGGGTCAGCTCGTCGAGCAGCCGGGGCAGACGGAGGGTGGCGAACTCGGTCAGCACCAGGTCGTCCGGGCGGATCAGGTCGAGCAGCGGCCGCACCGCGTGCGCGATCAGGCGCAGGCGGGTGCGGCACAGGTCGAGCGCCCGGACGTCGCCGGCGCGGGCGGCACGCACGAGCAGCCGCAGATCGGGGTGCGGGATGATGCCCTCGGTGACGGCGCGCCGCGCGACGGCACGGTCGGAGACGGTGACCTGGAGGCAGCCGGTGCGGCCGCAGGGGCACGGCTCCGCCGACCCCGGTACGGGCAGGTGGGCGATGCCGCCGGCGCCGTACCGCCGGCCCTGCAGCAGGACGCCGCCGGTGGCGATCGCCGCGTCCACGGCGTTGCCGACGAACAGGTGCACCAGGTCGCCGCCGCGGTTCGCGCCGAACAGCAGCTCGGCCTGGGCCAGCGCCCGGGCGTGGCCTTCCACGTGGACCGGCAGTCCCACCGCGCGCTGCAGCGAGCGCCGCAGCGGGATGTCGCGCCAGCCGAGCGCGGAGTTCTCGACCAGGACCCCGGCGTCGGGATCGACCCAGCCGCCGGTGGCCACGCCGAGGCCCAGGACGGAACGCCCGCCGAGGTGTCTGCGCAGGAAGCCGGGCAGTCGTCCGGCGACGTCCTGGAGGACCGCCCCGTGCTGCGGCTGCCGTGGCACGTGCTCGTACGCGATGACGTTGCCGCGGAGGTCGGTGAGCGAGAACGTGAGCCGCGGGACGGCGATGTGCACGCCCGCCGCGACGTGGTGCGCGGTCTCGATGTCCAGCGGGATGCGGGGGCGTCCGGGCCGGGGCGGCCGGTGCGGCTCGGGCGGCTCCCAGACCAGTCCCGTCGCGAGCAGTTCGGCCGCGTTCCGTGACACGACGGCCGCGCTCAGGCCCGTCTCCCGGATGATCGCGGTGCGGGCCAGGGGGCCTCCGCGCAGGATGGCCAGCAGGACGGCGGCGGCGTCGGGCCGGTCGGCGGCGGGCTTGCCGCCCGGCGTCGCGATGAGCGCTGGTCGCATCGGGATTCCTCGGTCCGGGAGTCGGTCGTACGTGGCACGGCGGCCCCGGCAACCGAGGGCCTAGGGATGCGGGGGACAGCTCGACGACCTCATGCCCCGATGCTCGCAAGCGCGCGGGGACCGGTCAACGATCCGGCGTTAAGGGGCAGTGACGGTTCTGCGAAGCGCTCCCGGCGGCCTCGCTTCGAGACCCACGAGGGGCTTCCGCCACCCGGCACCGTCCGCGACCCGGTTCGTCGGGGTGTCGGTGCGGCGTCGAGGTCCCGGCGCCCGCACTCGTACATGATCGTCCTTCCCCGCGCACGTCCGGGCCACCCGGAGCCGGGCGCCGGTGGCGGCGCCTGTCGCGCGGTTCCCGGCGCGATCAGGTAATCAGGAACGGTGAACAAGGACGCGACCGACCGCTTCGTGCATGTCCGGGGGGCCAGTGAGAACAACCTGCGGAACATCGATGTCGACGTTCCGCGGGACGCGATGGTCGCCTTCACCGGCGTCTCCGGTTCGGGCAAGTCCTCGCTCGCGTTCGGCACGCTCTACGCGGAGGCCCAGCGGCGTTACTTCGAGTCCGTGGCACCGTACGCCCGTAGGCTGTTGCAACAGGTCGGCGCCCCGCACGTGCAGGAAATCACCGGACTGCCGCCGGCCGTGGCCCTGCAGCAACGACGCGGGTCGCCCAGCTCGCGCTCGACGGTCGGCACCCTCACCACGCTGTCCAATCTGCTGCGCATGCTGTACTCCCGCGCCGGCACCTATCCGCCCGGGGCCGCCCGGCTGGAAGCCGAGTCGTTCTCACCCAACACCGCGGCCGGCGCCTGCCCGGAGTGCCACGGACTGGGCGTCGTGCACGACGTGGCCGAGGACCTGCTCGTCCCGGACCCCTCGCTGAGCATCCGCGAGGGGGCGATCGCCGCCTGGCCCGGCGCCTGGCAGGGCGCCAACCTGCGCAGTGTCGTGAGCGGCCTGGGGATCGACATCGACCGCCCGTGGCGCAGGCTCAAAAAGAAGGACCGGAACTGGCTGCTGTACACGGACGAGCAGCCCTCCGTGTACATCGAGCCGGAGGAGGACCGCGTCGACTACGGCTACCAGGGCAAGTTCTGGAGCGCCCGCAAGCACGTCATGCACGTCCTCGCCGACTCCAAGAGCGAGAAGATGCGCGAACGGGCGCTCCGGTTCGTCAGGAGTGTGCCCTGCCCCGCCTGTCACGGCAGCGGACTGCGGCCCGAGGCGCTCGCCGTGACCTTCGCCGGACGTTCCATCGCCGAGATCAACGCGATGCCGCTCACCGAGGTCGTGGCGCTGCTGCGGCCCGTCGCGGGGCGTTCCGAGGCCGACGCCACCACGTCGACCGCCCGGTCCGGGGAGACGACCGAGGTCGCCGTCCGGATCTGCGGCGACCTGGTCGCGCGGATCGACGTACTGCTCGATCTGGGCCTCGGATATCTCAGCCTCGGGCGCCGCTCGACGACCCTGTCACCCGGCGAGGCGCAGCGCCTGCGGATCGCCACCCAGCTGCGCTCGGGGCTGTTCGGCGTCGTCTACGTGCTCGACGAGCCCTCCGCGGGCCTGCACCCGGCTGACGCGGAACCGCTGCTGGACGTGCTGGACCGCCTCAAGGCGGCAGGCAACTCGCTGTTCGTCGTGGAGCACGACATGGACGTCGTACGGCGGGCGGACTGGGTGGTCGACATCGGCCCCGGTGCGGGCGAGGGCGGTGGACGCGTGCTGTACAGCGGCCCGGTCGCCGGTCTCGAGCGGGTCGGCGAGTCGGCCACCGGCCAGTACCTGTTCGGGCGCGCCCAGCCGCTCGATCACCGCCCGCGCCCACCGCACGGCTGGCTGCACCTGAGCGGCGTCTCCCGCCACAATCTGCACGACGTGTCCGTCGACGTACCGCTCTGCGTACTGACGGCGGTGACGGGCGTGTCCGGTTCCGGAAAGTCGACGCTGGTGACGCAGGTGCTCGCCGAGGTCGTCCGCGGCCACCTCGGACTCGTGGCCGAGGACCCCGAGGAGGCGCAGCTGGAGGTCGACGTCCAGGACGCGTCGGGGGTCGAGTCGTTCGACCGGCTGGTCCTGGTCGACCAACGGCCCATCGGCCGGACTCCCCGCTCCAACCTGGCCACGTACACCGGGATGTTCGACGCGGTGCGCAAGCTGTACGCGGCGACGGACGAAGCCAGGGCGCGGGGCTACTCGGCCGGGCGGTTCTCCTTCAACGTGCCCGAAGGGCGGTGCGAGACCTGCCAGGGCGAAGGTTTCGTCGCGGTGGAACTGCTGTTCCTGCCCGGCACCTACGCGCCGTGCCCGACCTGCGAAGGCGCCCGGTACAACGCCGAAACGCTGGAAGTCACCTATCGCGGCAGGAACATCGCGGAAGTACTGTCGCTGTCCGTCGACGCCGCCGCCACGTTCCTGTCCGCGGTCCCGGCCGCCTCCCGCAGTCTGGAGACGTTGCGCGAGGTGGGACTGGGGTACCTGCGGCTGGGTCAGCCCGCGACGGAACTCAGCGGTGGTGAGGCGCAACGCATCAAACTGGCCGCCGAACTGCAGCGAGCCCGCCGCGGGCACGCGCTCTACCTGCTCGACGAGCCGACGGCGGGGCTGCACCCCTCGGACATCGCGCTGCTGCTGCGACAGTTGCACCGGCTCGTCGACGCCGGCAACACGGTCGTCGTCGTCGAGCACGACCTGGCCACGATCGCCACCGCCGACTGGGTCATCGACCTCGGTCCGGGCGGCGGCGACGCGGGCGGGCGGGTGGTCGCGGCGGGCCCGCCCGCCAAGGTGGCGAGGGCCCGCCGCAGCGCCACCGCGCCCTATCTCGCGGCCCGCCTCGCGCGCTCCTGACGACAGGATCGCGAGCGCGGATCCCCGGGCACCGGCGGCGCGACCCGGTGGCCGGGTGGTCTCGCGCACCGGCGCGGTGCGCGAGGAGGCCGACGTTGCGGCAACCGTGGGACCCGACCTGCCGCGGCGGTCCCGCAGCCCGGTGGGAGCGGTCGCGTGTGGCAAGAATGCCCCCATGCAACTGGTGATCGCGGGTGGACATTGTGCGTCCGGGGACGCTGACCGCCGATCCCGGTAGCGGCCCCGTCGCGCTCGCCGGGCCCCGCGACCTACGGAGCGGGTGACGTGGCAAGCGCATCGGGGTGCGGGTCGCACGCAAGGGCATCGAGTCCAGCGAGCGATCGGGCCGCCGCCGCTGGGTGATCGAACGCAGTCAGCCCAGCACCTCTTCGATCGGGGCGTCGGCATCCACGTAGCGTACGAGCTTGCGGTTCGCGAACTCCACGATGCCCACGTCGCCGAGTTCGCGCCCGTAGCCGGAGCGCTTGATGCCGCCGAAGGGCAGCTCGGGTCGGGACGCGGTCGGGTGGTTGATCCACACCATGCCTGCCGCCAGCCGGTCCGCGACTCCGCGAGCACGTGCCGGGTCGGCGGTGAAGACCGCGCTTCCCAGGCCGTAGGGGGAGGTGTTGGCCAGTGCCACGGCCTCGTCCTCGTCGGCGACGCGGTAGACCGTGGCGACGGGGCCGAAGAGCTCTTCCCGGTAGGCGCGCATGTCCGGGGTGACGCCGGTGAGAAGGGTCGGCTCGACGAAGGCGCCCGGCAGGTCGGGCCGCCCGCCGCCCAGCACCACGGTGGCCCCCTTGTCCACCGCGTCACGAACCTGCTCCATCAGGAGTTCGGCCGCGGCCTCGGAGGACAGCGGGCCGAGCGTGGTGGCGGGGTCGACCGGATCTCCCGGTTGCACCTCGCTCATCCGGTCGCGCAGCCCGGCGACGAAGGCGTCGTAGACGGGGGCAAGGACGATGAAGCGCTTGGCCGCCACGCAGCACTGCCCGGTGTTGCCCATCCGGGCGAGGAACGCGGCGTACACGGTGCGCTCGAGGTGGTGATCGTCCAGCACGATGAAGGGATCACTGCCACCCAGTTCGAGGACGGACCTCTTGACATTGCGGCCGGCGATCTCGCCCAGGCTCACGCCCGCACGCTCGCTTCCGGTGAGTGACGCTCCCTGCACCCGAGAGTCATCGATGATCTTCCCGACGTCTCTGCCCCGCACGAAAAGATTGGTGTAGACCCCGGGCGGCACACCCGCATCAGTGAACAGCTGCTCGAGTGCCAGTGCGGACTGGGGGCAACTACTCGCGTGCTTGAGCAGGATCGTGTTGCCGAGGACGAGGTTCGGACCCGCGAAACGGACGACCTGGTACAGCGGGAAGTTCCACGGCATCACACCGAGAAGGACGCCGAGCGGCTCGTTCACCAGCAGGGCCGTGCCCTCGGGCACCGGTAGGGGGCGTTCTTCCAACAGCCCTGGGCCCTGCTCGCCGTAGTAGGTGAGGATGTCGGACGCGAGGTCGACCTCTGCACGGCTCGAGTTGATCAGCTTGCCGACCTCAAGGGTGAGGAGGTGCGCCAGTTCCTCCTTGCGCTCCCTCAGGAGCCGGCCGGCACGTTGTACGAGGGCCCCCCGGTCGGCCGCCGACCGGGCACGCCAGTCGGGAAAGCTACGGTGCGCCGCGTCGATCGCGCGCCCTACGTCTTCCGCGCTCAGCGCCGGGAACTCCCGAACCCTTTCACCGGTGTACGGGTTGACCGTGGCGATGGGGCTTCCCCGGTCAGTGACATGGGCGTCCATGACGCCTCCCTGAAGTCGGGACACCTCGGGTTTCCACGCCCGGACCCGCTCACACGTGCTGATTCGTCCCCTGCCACGGCAAGCTGTGGCACCCGGGTCCTCTGTCGTGCGCGTCACAGGCGTGGAGTCGCCGCCCGAACTCGGCTACGTCGGCGCTCTCATGGTGTGGCTCTTCGCCCGTGTGCAATACGACGAGCCTAACCTGGCCGGCGAGGCCCTGCAGCACGCCATGGTGCGCGGGGACGTCACGCTGTGGGTAGTCGTGGTCACCGCCGTCCGTGGGCGGGCTCGGGCCCGGCTCCGGCTCCGGCGCGGGGGTCACGGATCCCGGTGGCCGCCGGGTGGGGCTGCCCGGCTCCCGGCGGTGTCGGGTGGGGCCGGGGAGGGCTCGCCCGCCGCGAGGTGCTCCAGGACCTCCGCCAGTTCCTGGCAGGCGCGGCGTACCGACCGGCGGGTCGCACGCTGCTCGGTGATGACGGAGGCGAGAAGCAGGGCGGTCAGGGCGGCGGAACCGTTGAACGCCTGGAGCTTGGCCATGATCTCGACGTCCGTCAGGTGGAGGAACGCGCCCCGTCCGGAGGTCGCGGCGAAGGTGGCGAGCACGGAGGCGAAGAGCGCGCACAGCATGCTTCCGGCCAGCTGGAAGCGGAGCGCTGCCCAGATCAGCAGGGGGAAGACGAGGAAGAGCATGCTCATCGGGCTGAGCACGGCCATGGGCATGAGGACCAGGGTCGTCAGCCCCAGAAGGACCGCCTCCTTCCAGCGCCGTACCCGGAACCGTCCGGCCGGCCCCGCGAGGACGAGCAGGAGCGGGGCGATGAGCAGCACCCCCATCGTGTCGCCCACCCACCAGGCCAGCCAGACGGGCCAGAACTCGCTCTCGTCCAGGGAGCCCTTCGCCACCTGCAGTCCGACCCCCGCGGTCGCGCTGATCAGCATGGCGCCGAACCCGCCGAGGAAGACCAGGGAGAGTCCGTCCCGCAGCCGTGCCATGTCGCGCCGGAAGCCGGTCCGCCTCAGCAGCAGGAAGGCGCAGAACGGCGCGACCGTGTTGCTCACCACGGTGACCACTGTGGTGGGCCCCGGAGCGGTGAGGGAGGCGATGACGAGGAAGGAGCCGAGGGCGATCCCTGGCCAGACCCGCGCGCCGAGCAACAACAGGGCGGCGACGGCAACGCCGGTGGGTGGCCAGATGGGGGTGACCACCACGCTCTCGACGGCGAGGCGGCCCATCAGGCCGAGTCGTCCGGCCGCGTAGTAGCAAACCGTTACGGCCAGCGACATCAGAGCCGCCTCCGTAGAGGGCCGGAACTGCCGAGTATCCAACACGTCAGCCATCAGACACCGGCCGGGCCGCCACGACCGGGCAAGGACCCCTGCGTGTCGGGCGCCGCCGTACGGCCCGGGCCCGGGCCTGTCTGAGGACCGGCTGTCTGAGTACCGACTGTCTGAGTACCGACTGTCTGAGGACCGGCTGTCTGAGGACCGGCTGTCTGAGGACCGGCTGTCTGAGGACCGAACCGGGCCGAGGCGAGGCCCCTCCCTCACTCCTCGGCCTCTGACCGGGCCGGACCGCCGTCATGGCCGACGACCAGGACGGCCGCGTCGTCCTCGTGCCCCACCGTGGCCGCCAGCCTCATGACGGCGGTGGCGAGCGCGTCGACGTCCAGCCCGGCGACGGCGGTGATCCCGGCGAGCCGCGTCACCCGAGCCAGACCCTCGTCGACGTGGAGCGAGGGTCCCTCCACCACCCCGTCGGTCAGGAGGACGAAGACGCCGTCGGAGGTGAGCCGGTGGCGCGTGGCCGGGTAGTCGACGCCGCGGAGCACACCGAGCGGAGGTCCGCCCTCGCTGTCGTCGATGCCGGAGCGTCCGTCGGTGGTGGCCCAGATGTGGGGGATGTGACCGGCCCGGGCGCACTCCAGGGTCCCGGCAGCGGGGTCGAGCCGCAGGAAGGTGCAGGTGGCGAAGAGGTCGGCGCCCAGAGAGATCAGCAGGTCGTTGGTGCGACCGAGCAGCTCTCCCGGGTCTCCCGTGACGGAGGCCAGCGCGCGCAATGCGACACGGACCTGTCCCATGAAGGCGGCGGCCTCGATGTTGTGCCCCTGCACGTCACCGATGGACATGCCGATCTGTCCACCGGGCAGGGAGAAGGCGTCGTACCAGTCACCGCCGACGTGGAGCCCGTGGTTGGCGGGCTCATAGCGGACGGCCAGCCGGGCGCCCGGAAAGCTGGGGAGGTCCGAGGGCAGCATGTCGCGCTGCAGGGCCACGGCGAGCTCGACACGGGAACGCTGCGTCTCGGCCAGCTCCCGAGCCCTGGCGGTCAGCGACCCGAGCCGGACCAGAAGGTCCTCGCTGGTGTCGGCCGGCCGTCTGCGGAACATCGATCACTCCGACGTCACGACAATCCTCGCATCAGTCCGTCCCGTCTCCAGCACGCGGGACCACAGGGGACCACCTCGGTACGAACAGGTCCTTTTCCACTCTGCCCGGAGGGGACGGCGTCCGCATCTCATCGGCGGAGCGCGCGGCGGATCCCGGCGGCGGCCACTGCCCATCGCCGGAAACGAAGAGCGGTTCGGCCGGATGGAGCATCGCCCCGGCCCTGACCTCCCTCCGGACCGAGCCGGCCGACGCCGCGCGACCCGCCCGTCTTCCGGCATCACCGGCAGCACGGGACCGGCCTCGTGGGACGCGTTCGCAGAGCCTGAGATCGGGCCATGGTGCGCCCGCCGGGCCTCCCCGTCCAGATCAAGGGGTTGCCCCGATGTCGGCCGCCTCCCGTGTCCCTAGCCTCATGGCCACAGTCGAGCCGACTGCCGCCGAAGCCCCCCCCCGCACCCCAGATGGCGTTCATTTCGCGACGTGTTCAACCGCCGGTCACCTTTTAATCGTGAGCATGACAGGCGCGGCCGCCAGTGTCTTCCTCGCCAGGGCAAACCACCTGATACAGGGAAGAAATGTGACCATACGACTGACATCTCGCGTCTCCGTGCTCGTTCTCTGCACGGCACTGGCGACCTCGTTCGCCCTCCCGGCGCAGGCCTCCGGGATCGACGGCGTCCGGCCGAAGGCCGAGACCGCGCCGTTGTTCGACGACGAGGCCGGCGGCAACGCCAACGCGGACGACCCGGCGATCTGGCGCAACACCGCTGCCCCGGGCCGCAGCCTGGTGATCGCGACCGCCAAGCAGGGTGGCCTGCGGGTCTACGACCTGGACGCGCGCCAGGTGCAGTCGATCCCCGCCCCGGCCGGGCCGAGCGCCGACGACAAGCCCGGTCGCTTCAACAACGTCGACCTGGTTCAGGGCCTGCGCCTGGGCGGCGTGCGGGCGGACGTCGCGGTGGTCAGCGACCGCGGCAACGACCGGCTGCGGATCTACCGCATCGACCGGGACAGGCCCGGCGGCCCGCTCACCGACGTCACCGACCCGGGAGCGCGGCCCGTGTTCTCCGCGGACCAGGCCGAGATCAACGAGCAGAAGACCGCGTACGGCCTGGCCACCTGGACCGACCGCACCACCGGCCGCTCCTACGCCCTGGTCAGCCGGCGCAACCGCACCCGGATCGCCCTGTTGGAACTGCTCCCCACCGCGGCCGGCACCGTCGGCTACCGCCAGGTCCGCACCCTCGACCTCCCGTCCTCCTTCCGGATGCCCAACGGCGCCGCCTGGACGCCCTGCGCCGAGCCGGGCGAACTGCCGCAGGTCGAGGGCATGGTCGTCGACCCCGCGGACGGCACCCTGTACGCGGGCCAGGAGGACGTCGGCATCTGGCGCATCGACGCGGGCCTGACCGGCACACCGGTCCTGATCGACAAGGTCCGCGAGTACGGCGTCCCGGGCACGTACGACGAGCAGACCGAGGAGTGCACGCCCGGCACCGACCCCGGCTTCGGCGGCACACACCTGGCGGCCGACGTCGAGGGCCTGACCCTGGTCACCGAGCCGGACGGCGACGGCTACCTGCTCGCCTCCAGCCAGGGCGACAACACCTTCGTCGCCTATGACCGCGAACGCGACGAGGACAACGAGTACGAGAACGCCTTCCGCATCGCCGCGGCCTCCACCACCCTCGACGGCTCCGAGGTCTGCGACGGCGCCGCCGCTCTCAACGCCCCCCTCGGCACGCGCTACCCCAACGGTCTCCTCGTCGTCCAGGACGGCGAGGAGACCCCCGGTGACGGCGACCGCGAGGCCACCGGCTTCAAGTTCGTCGACCTCGGCGAGGTCCTCGACGCCATCGACTGACGAACGAACGCCGCGGGCGCACGGTGACCACGCCGTGCGCCCGTCCCGCCGTCACGCCTCGAAGAGACGGGCCGGCCCTCCTCGGACCGAGGGCGTTCGCGGCATGCCCCTGCAAACAGTCAGCAGGCGTCCGCCTCGAGCGCGTGCTCAGGACGCCCCGGTGTCCTCCCGCGGTGAAGGATGAGGTGAGGGACCTCCGGCGAGGGCCGCGCGCCAGCCGCCGTACGCCGTGATCTCGCGGGCGCCTTGCAGGGCCTCGGGCTCGCAGAGGAAGCCCGGCACGAGACTGCCGTCCGCGAGTTCCACGCTGCCGAGCGCCATCGGGCGGGGCAGCGCGGCGAGGAGCGAACCGAGTCCCTCGGCGGGCAGCCACCACACCTCGGTCTCGATCGCCGCGCCGCCCTCGCGGGACCGGACCAGGCCGGGTTTCGGGGGCACGGTGTCCAGCGCGTACAGCCGGTAGGCGGGCGCCGTGGTGGTGGTCCGCAGCAACCGTCCTCCCCGCGCGCGCAGTTGGCCGTTCAGGGGCTGTCCGGACAGGTGGGCGCCGACCACCGCGAGGTGCAGCGGCGGGGAGGTGAGCAGACGGGCGATACGGGCGAGCCGTTCGTCGGTGAAGGCCGGGCCGATCAGCATGACGCCGAAGGGGAGGCCGTTCACCTCGCCCGCCGGGACGGCGACCGCGGCCAGGTCGAACAGGTTCGTGGAGTTGGTGAACCGGCCGAGCCGGGCGTTCGCGCCCAAGGGGTCGGCGGCCACCTCGGCGAGGGTCGGGTGCCCCGGTGTCGTCGGCAGGAGCAGTGCGTCCGCGTCGCCCAGGGAGGCCAGGGCCCGGGCGCGGAGGACGGACAGCCTCTCCAGGTCCGCGTAGAGGCGGTGGGCCGGGAGGTCCCCGGCCCGGGAGACGATCCCGGCCACGGTCGGATCGAGGTCCGCCGCGCCCGCGTGCGCGTCGACGAAGGCCCCGACGGCGGCGTGGCGCTCGGCCACGAACGCGCCCTCGTACAGCATCGCCGCCGCCTCGGTGAACGGCTCCAGGTCGACGGGCAGCAGTTCCGCGCCCGCGTCGGCGAGCCGGGCCGCGGCCGCCCCGTACGCCTCCGCCCAGCCCTCGTCCAGTTCACCGAGCTGCCGGGGGTCGGGGACCGAGATCCGCCACGGGCCCGGCCGGCGCTGCTCCAGGGCGGGGAGCGCGCGCCCCGACGGCGCGGCAATGAAGGACAGGGCCCGCTCGGCCTCCGGTAGCGTGCGGGCGAAGACCGTCACGCAGTCGAGCGAGGCGCAGGCCGGCACGACCCCCTCGGATGGGACCAGGCCGCGGGTCGGCTTGAGGCCGACGATCCCGTTGAAGGCGGCCGGGACCCGGCCCGAGCCCGCGGTGTCCGTGCCGAGCGCGAAGTCCGCGATGCCGAGCGCGACGACGACCGCCGAGCCGGACGAGGAGCCGCCCGAGACGTACGCCGGGTCGACGGCGTTCCGGACCGCTCCGTACGGGCTGCGCGTGCCGACCAGGCCGGTCGCGAACTGGTCGAGGTTGGTGGTGCCGAGCACCACCGCCCCGGCCGCCTTCAAGCGTGCCACCGCGGGCGCGTCGACCTCGGGCCGGTACGCGTACGAAGGGCAGCCGGCGGTGGTCGGGAGGCCGGCCACGTCGATGTTGCCCTTGACCGCGAACACCGTCCCGGCGAGCGGCAGCCGCTCACCCGCGGCGACCCGGGCGTCGACCGCGGCGGCCTCGGCCTCCGGCTCCTCCCGGGGGTGGAGGTCGATCCACACCTCGGGCCGGTCCACCTGCGCGATGCGGGCGTACGCGGCCCGCACCCGTTCCAGCGCGCCGCTCATACGGCCACCTCCGCGGTCTCGACGGGGGCGAGGACGACGAGCGCGGTGCCCGCCTCGACCTGGCTGCCCGGTCTGATCAGGATCTCCGCGACGACGCCTTCGGCGGGGGCCGTCACGGGTGACTCCATCTTCATCGCCTCCAGGGCGACGAGCTGCTGCCCCGCCGACACCCGGTCGCCGACCTCCACGTTGACCTGCCAGACGCAGGCGGTGAGGTCGGCCTCCACCAGGCGGCCGCCCTCGGGCACGTCGACGTCGGCGGTCGGCGGGACGACCTCGGTGGCCGCCTCGGCGCGGGCGAACTCGCCGGCGGCCTCCCAGGCGTCGCGCTCGGCTTCGAAGGCCGCGCCCTGCCGGGCCCGGAAGGCGGCGATCGACGCCGCGTTCGCGTCGAGGAAGTCCCGGTAGGCGGCGAGCGAGAAGGTGCCCTCCTCGGTCTTCGGCACGAAGCGGCCGGAGACGATGTCCGCGCGCAGTTCCAGGAGTTCGTCGGCCCCGACCGGGTACCACCTGATCCGGTCGAAGAACCGCATCAGCCAGGGCCTGCCCGGGGCGAAGGCGCCGCGCTGCCGCCAGGGCGACCACACCTGGGTGGTGCGGCCGACGAACTGGTAGCCGCCGGGCCCCTCCATGCCGTAGACGCACAGGTACGCGCCGCCGATGCCGACCGAGTTCTCCGCCGTCCAGGTGCGGGCCGGGTTGTACTTGGTCGTCACCAGCCGGTGCCGGGGGTCCAGCGGGGTCGCGACGGGGGCGCCGAGGTAGACGTCGCCCAGGCCGAGGACCAGGTACTCGGCGTCGAAGACGGTCCGGTACACGTCGTCGACCGTGTCCAGGCCGTTGACGCGGCGGATGAACTCGATGTTCGACGGGCACCAGGGGGCGTCGTCCCGTACGCCGGCGACGTAGCGTTCGATGGCCTCGCGGGTCGCCGGGTCGTCCCAGGACAGCGGCAGGTGCACGGTCCGGCTGGGCACCACCAGGGCGTCGGTGGCGGGGAGTTCCTCCTCCATGCGCAGCACCGCGTCGAGCAGCTCGTGCTGCGGCAGCACGTCCGGATCGGTCTGGATCTGGAGCGAGCGGATGCCCGGAGTGAGGTCGACGACCCCGGGGAACCCGCGCTCGGTCAGCGCCTCCGCGAGCGCGTGGACGCGTATGCGCAGCGCCAGGTCGAGCTGCATGGGCCCGTACTCGACGAGGAGGTTGTCGTCGCCGCTGCGCCGGTACGTGACCGACGGGCGGGCGTCGTTCCCGGGCAGGCGGGCGAGGACGCCCCCGTCGACGATCGCCCCGCGGTCGGCGCGTGGCGCCGCGGCCGGGGCACGGCGCAGTCCGGCTGCGGCCTCCTGGGTGACGGGGACGAAGCGGACGGTGTCGCCGGGGCGGAGCTGGCCGAGCTTCCAGCGCTGCCCGGTGACGACCGTCGCCGGGCAGACGAAACCGCCGAGCGACGGTCCGTCGGGGCCGAGGAGGACCGGCATGTCACCGGTGTAGTCGACGGCACCGACGGAGTACGGGGTGTCGTGGATGTTGGAGGGGTGCAGTCCGGCCTCGCCGCCGTCCGCGCGCGCCCAGCGCGGCTTGGGGCCGACCAGGCGGACGCCGGTGCGCGCCGAGTTGAAGTGCACCTTCCAATCCGCCGTGTAGAAGTCGCGGACGTCGTCCTCGGTGAAGAACTCGGGCGCGGCGTGCGGACCTTCGACCGCGCCGACGTGCCAGACGGCGCCGAAGTCGGGCCGCTCGTCGAGGGGGACGACGGAGGTGTCCGTACGCGCCTCGCCGCCGTGCAGGACGTCGCCCGGGCGCAGGGCCCGCCCGCCGTGCCCGCCGAACCGGCCCAGGGTGAAGGTGGCGGCGCTGCCCAGGAACTCCGGTACGTCGAGGCCGCCCGCGAACAGGACGTAGGTGCGCAGGCCGTGTGCGGTGGGCGCGTCGACGGCGAGGGTCTGTCCGGCGTCGACGGTGACCGGTTCCCACTGAGGCACGGCGGCGCCGTCGACCGTCACCCGGGCCGGGGCGCCGGTGACGCAGACCGAGGTCGGGCGGGTGAACCGCAGGGAGGGTCCGTGGAGGGTGCACTCCAGACCTGGGGCGCCCTCGTCGTTGCCGAGGGCGGTGTTGCCGAGCCGGAAGGACAGGTCGTCCATCGGCCCGCCCGGGGGCACGCCGACCTGCCAGTACCCGGTACGTCCCGGCCAGTCCTGCACGGTGGTCAGGGTGCCCGCGGCGACGACCTCGACGCGCGGGGTCGGGTCGGTGACGCCGGCGAGCGTGGCCGTGGAGTGGGCGGCCGCCCGGACCTCGGGGTTGCGGAGGGCCGCCCGCACCAGGCCGAGGTTGGTCTCGATGCCGTCGACGCGGGTCGCGGCGAGGGCCGCGTCGAGCCGGTCGAGTGCTTCGGCGCGGTCCGAGCCGTGCGCGATCACCTTGGCGAGCATGGGGTCGTAGGAGGTGGTGACCTCGGTGCCGGTCTCCACCCAGGCGTCCACGCGGACGTCCTCCGGGAAGGCGACGCGGGTCAGCAGTCCGGCGCTGGGGCGGTGGTCGCGGGAGGGGTCCTCCGCGTAGACGCGCGCCTCGACGGCGTGGCCCGTGGGGGCCGGGGGCTCGGTGACGACGTCCGTGTCGCCCTGCGCGAGGCGCAGCATCCAGGCGACGAGGTCGACGCCGTAGATCGCCTCGGTGACCGGGTGCTCGACCTGGAGGCGGGTGTTGACCTCCAGGAAGTACGCCTCCTCGCGGGCGGCGTCGTACACGAACTCGACCGTGCCGGCGGAGCGGTAGTCGACCGACGCGCACAGGTCGCGGGCGGCCTCGGCGAGCCGGCGCCGCACGTGGTCCGGGAGGCCGGGGGCGGGGGCCTCCTCCAGGACCTTCTGGTTGCGGCGCTGGAGGGAGCAGTCGCGGTCCCCGAAGGTGACGACCCTGCCCCGCCCGTCGCCGAAGACCTGCACCTCGACGTGGCGGGCCCGCTCGACCAGCCGTTCCAGGAAGACGCCGGCGGAGGAGAAGGAGGCGGCCGCCACCCGCTGCACCCGCTCCCAGGCGTCGGCGAGTTCGGCGGGCCCGTGACAGGCCTGCATGCCGATGCCGCCACCGCCTCCGGTCGCCTTGAGCATCACCGGGTAGCCGATGCCGTCGGCGGCGGCGAGGGCCGTGGTCACGTCGGGGAGGAGGCCGGTGCCGGGAGCGAGCGGGACGCCCGCCGCCTCGGCGGCGGCGCGCGCGGTGTGCTTGGTCCCGAAGAGCTCCAGCTGTTCCGGGGCGGGGCCGACGAAGACGATGCCGGCGTCGGCGCAGCGGCGCGCGAATGCGGCGTCCTCGGACAGGAAGCCGTAGCCGGGGTGGATCGCGCCCGCCCCCGTGTCCTTGGCCGCTCCGAGGACCAGGTCGGCGTCGAGGTAGGACTCCTTGGCCGGGGCGGGGCCGAGCCGTACGGCCTCGTCGGCGAGCCGGACGTGCTCGGTGCCGCGGTCGGCGTCGGAGTACACGGCGACGGTCCGCAGCCCGAGCGTCCGGGCGGTGCGGATGATCCGGACCGCGATCTCGCCGCGGTTGGCGACCAGCAGGGTGTCGAAGGTCATCGTGCGCCGTCCTCGTCGTTCACGCCGGGCTCGGTGATGGCCATCCGGACGGCCGTCGGGTCGAATCCGTTGCAGGGGTTGTTGATCTGGGGGCAGTTGGACAACAGGACGAGGACGTCGGTCTCGGCGCGGAGCACGACCTTCAGGCCGGGGGCCGAGAGGCCGTCGACGATGCCGAGCGTGCCGTCCTTCTCGACCGGCACGTTCATGAACCAGTTGATGTTGGAGACCAGGTCGCGCTTGCCGAGGCCGTGCTTGGCGCCTTCGGCGAGGAAGTTCTCCACGCAGGCGTGCTGCGACCAGGTGTGGTGGCCGTAGCGGAGGGTGTTGGACTCCTTGGAGCAGGCGCCGCCGAGGGTGTCGTGCCGACCGCAGGTGTCCTCGACGACGGTCATCAGCGGTGTGTGCTCGTTGGAGAGCAGGACCGAGCCGGTGGTCAGGAAGACGTTGCCCTGGGCCTGGATCGTGTCGGGGGCGCTGTAGCGCACGGAGGTGTCGTGCGCGTCGTACAGCAGGAAGTCGGCGGCCTGGTTGCCGTGCACGTCGATGACGGTCAGCTGCTGCCCCGAGCGGACGATCGCGGACCAGGCGGCGCGGGCGGGGACGGTGTCGTCGGAGACGACGCGGCCGGGCAGGGCGGTGACGGTCATGCGAGCCCCCGGGCGGTGAGGTGGTCGACGGTGTTCAGAAAGGCGCGGCGGTTTTCGGGGCTGGCGTCCCAGAGGGCGTCTCCGGGAGCGGTCGGGCGGGACCGGTACGCCAGCACCCGGAGGTTTCCGCAGGTGTAGACCGGACGCGGGTCCAGCGGGTGCGGCACGTTGGCGAGGAGGACGGTGACGTCCTGTTCGGCACGGAGGGTGACGGACGTGCCGGGGCCCGCCGAGCCGGTGAACACGGTGGTGCCGTCCTCGGCGACCCGTACGCCCTGGAAGAAGGAGACGGACGGCGGCAGGTCGCGCGGGGCGAGGCCGTTCTTCAGCGCGGCGAGCTTGAACAGTTCGCGGCCCGCCGGCGAGGCGGACTGCGGGGACCCGTCCCCGTACCGCGCGGTGTTGCGGGCGAGGGTGGAGGTGCCGGTGAGGGCGTCGTGCCGGCCGGAGGCGTCCTCGACGACGGAGGCGAGCACCCGGCCCTGGTCGGAGAGGAGCAGGTGCCCCTCGCCGAGGTAGGCGTTCCACAGCACCTTGACCGTGTCGGCCGTGTTCAGCCGTTCCCAGGGGCGGTCGGCCGAGTGCAGGAGGAGGTGTGCGCAGGCGTCCCCGGTGAGGTCGGTCAGCCGCAGTTCGGTGCCGCGGGCGAGGACCTTGTGGGCGTAGCCGCCGCCCGCCACGGTCTCGGCCCAGACGACGTCACCCGCTCCGACGCCCTCGGGAGGCTCCGGCCAGTCGCTCGCGGGGACGACCGGCATGGCATCGGCCGCCGTACCCTCCTGGGCGCGGGCGTGCTCGCGCGCGCCGTGCGTCGACGCGGTCGCTGACGGTGGCGCTGAGGGTGTCCCCATGGCTCGACCTCCGGTCCGGGATGATCTCTGGGCTAATTTCTGTCGCTTGACAGAAATTAGGCAGCGGCCGCTTCGCGCCCATTGCCCGCGCGTTTCCGGTCGGTTACCGGGAACTCACCCCGGCCGTTCGCCCAGGAGGGGCCGCGGACCTTGTGCGAAGATCGCGGAGTGAGCACGCCGAACACGCCCGCCGGCAGGAGAGTCGGCCGCCCGCGGGCCCAGGAGCGCCCGGCCGGCGGCCCGGAACCGCGCGACGAAGTCCTGTCCGTGGCGGCGGAGTTGTTCACCGTCCACGGCTACACGGCGACCTCCACCCGGGCGATCGCCGAACGCGCCGGGCTACGGCAGGCGTCCCTCTACCACTACTTCGACGGCAAGGAGGCGATCCTCGCGGAGCTGCTGGAGGGGACCGTCAGCCCCTCCCTCGAGGTGGCGCGCGGGCTCGTGTCCTGCACGGAGGCGGCCCCGGAGGCGCGCCTGTGGGCGCTGTGCCACTCCGACGCGGCCCTGTTGTGCGGCGGTCCGCACAACCTCGGAGCGCTGTACCTGCTGCCCGAGGTCCGGACGGAGCGCTTCGCCGTCTTCCACCGGGTCCGATCCGAACTCAAGTCGTGCTACGAGGAGTTGCTGGCCGCCACGGGCCCGGGAGCCGAGCTCGGCGCGGAGGAGCTGGCGCTGCGCGCCGACCTGCTCTTCGGCCTCACCGAGAGCGTGATCCTCCTCCGGCGGGCAGAGCCCGCCCGCGACCCCGAAGCCCTCGCCACGGCGACGGCCGACGCGGCGCTGCGGGTGGCCGGCGTGCCGCAGCGCTCGCTGGCACGGCTGCGCCGCGAGGGGCGGGGGCTCCTCGCGGCGCGGGACTGATCCACGGCTACCGGGTACGGACCGGCCTCAGGCGCGTATGGCCGCGACCTCCGGCTCCCTCGGAACCCGGCCGCCGGCCCGCTCGGCGGAGTCCTTGCGGCGGCGGTACCAGCGGTACGCCGCACCTGTGGTGACCGTGGCCGCGAGAAGGAGGACCGTGAACCACTGGAAGTACCAGTGGCCGCCCTCCGGGTCGTACACCTCGGCGCGCGGCCAGGCGAGGTTGACCGTCATGAAGAGGCCGTAGCCGACCGCGAGCACGTTGACGGGAAGTCCCCAGCGGCCGAGTGAGAACAGCGGCCGGCCGAGCTCGTCGCGCTCGCCGTCGGCCGGAGGCCGCCACTCGCCCCGCAGCCGCCGGACCAGCATCGGCCCGGTGACCATCGCGTACGCCAGGTACACCATCGCGATGCACGTCGTGCCGATGGCCAGGAACGCCTGCGGAGAGGCGAGGTCGAGCAGGAGCAGCAGCCCCGCGCAGACGCCGACCACCACCGCGGCCGTGCCGGGCATCCCGGTCCGTCGCGGCACCCGCGCCAGCGCCGCCGACCGGGGGAGGACGCCGTCGCGGGCCATGGAGAAGAGCATGCGGGTCGCCGAGGTCTGGATGGCGAGGGTCGCCGCGCAGACGGCCACGGCCACGTCGGCGAGGAGGACCCGGCCGAGGCTGTCGCCGAGGGTGCTGGTCAGCACGTAGCCGAGCCCCTCCGTCGCCAGCCGTCCGTCGGTGAGGCTCGGTGCGGCGAGCAGACCGCCGAGCAGCAGCAGTCCGCCGCAGACGCCGGAGGTGGTGAGGGCGGTGAGCGTCGTGCGGGGCGCGGTGCGCCGGGGGTTGACGGTCTCCTCGCTCATCTCGCTCGCGCTCTCGAAGCCGATCAGGACGTACGCGGCGGTGAACGAGCCCACGAGGAGCGCCGTGATCGGACCGCCCTCGCCACCGGTGTGCAGGGTGATGCCGGGGTCACGTTCCCCGTGGGTGGCCAGGAGGGTGACGATCAGGGCGACGCCGGCGATCTCGGCGGTGACCCCGATCGTGTTGACCGCCGACAGTGCCCGGTTGTCCAGGACGTTGAGCAGGGTGGTGAGCGCCAGCAGGACGAGACCGAGCAGGGCGGCGTTGGCGGCGCCGCTGGTCGTCGTGGGGGACGGGTCGCCACCGACGATCTGGAACCCGGACCAGACGGCGGGCAGGACGACCTGGAGGGCGAGCGCGGCGGCCGCGACGACCACGATCCGCCCGATCACCATGATCCAGCCCGCGTACCAGCCGAAGGACGGGCCGCCGAGTCTGCTCGCCCACTGGTAGATCGCCCCGGCGATGGGCAGTCGGGCGGCGAGCTCGGCGAAGCAGGCGGCGACGAGGAGCTGCCCGACGAGGACGGCGGGCCAGGTCCAGAAGAAGAGCGGCCCCCCGAAGGAGTAGCCGAGGGAGAAGAACTGGAAGACCGTGGTCAGCACGGAGATGAAGGAGAACCCGGCGGCGAAGGAGGCGTACCGCCCCATCCGCCGCCGCAGCTCCTGGGGATAGCCGAACGGGGCGAGTGCGTCGCCGTCATCCGGCGAGGGAGATGCCGGTGGCGTGGAATCGGTGGTCACGGTCATGGCCGTCCCCTGTCGCGAGGTGAGTCGTCCCTGCAATTCCTGTCGATTGACAGAAATTAGGGACGGCCCGTTTCCGCCGCGTGTCGCGGCCGTGTCCCGCCCGTTAGTGACTGCTCTCCCCGGAGTGACTGCTCTCTCGGCAGGTTCGGTGGGAGCCCGGTTCGGCCCGCGGTCTCGGGGGCCGCTGCCTCGATCAGGCCCTCGACGTCTCGGTCCGGGGGAGGCGTGAGAGACGCCGGTCTCTACCGCGGGCTCACCGGCCGGCCCCCACTGCCGGGTTTCACGCGCGTGAGGCGGTCAGGGAAACCGTCTCGCCGAGCTCCTCGCCCTGATCGTCAAGCGGTGAGCACGGCCTGTAGCCGGGCCGGACGGCGGCCGCGAGTTCCGTGGCCACCGGTGCGAGGCCCGGACCGGCGGGTGCACGCCTGGCCAGGAGCGCCCTTGGCCCTCAGCTCGAGACGGCCTCGGCCCAGCCGCGGTTGACGGTCTCTTTTGCCTTCTCCGTCTGCGCTTCCGTCGGAAAGGTCGGCGTGCCCTCGACCGTCGGCAGCTTCTCCGCGGCGGTCTCGTCGAGGGTGCCGTCCTTCTCCATGGCGTCCATGAGGACGGGGCGCGCATAGGCGCCGAGCCGGAGGTTCTGGCCCTCCGGGCTGAAGACGTACTCCTGCCACAGACGTGCCGCCGCGGGGTGCGGAGCGTTTTTGTTCACCCCGTTCGCGTAGTACTGAGCGAAGCTGCCGTCGAAGGGAATGGCGGTCCGCCAGTCGACGTCCGTGCCGTTCTCGCGGAACTTGTCGGCGTATCCGAGGTTGAGGAAGTCCCAGTCGATGCTGATCGGGGTCTGGCCCTTCGCGATCGTGGCCGGGGTGGACTCGACCGGGATGAAGTTGCCGTTCCTGCTGAGCTCGGCGAAGAAGTCGATGCCGGGCTGGATGTCGTCGAAGGAACCCCCGTTCGCCAGGGCCGCCGCGTACACCGCGGCGAAGGCGGAGCCGGACTTGGTGGGGTTGCCGTTGAGCGCGACCTTGCCCTTGTACTCGGGCCTGCGCAGGTCGGCGAAGGTCGCGGGGCAGGTCTTGACGCGCTTGGCGTCACAGCCGATCGAGACGTAACCGCCGTAGTTGTCGTACCAGCGGGCCCTGTCGTCCTTCTGTTCCTTGGGGATCTCGTCGTACGCGGCGACCTTGTACGGAGCGAGCAGGCCCCGCCGTGCCGCGGACCGCGCGAACGAGTTTCCCACGTCGATCACATCGGGGGCGCGGCCTCCGCCCCTGCGCTCCTTCAGGGCGTCGATCTCGTCCTGGCTGGTACCTTCCGGGTTCTCCACGATGACCTTGATCCCGTACTTCTTCTCGAAGCCGTCGATCACCGCGCCGTAGTTCGCCCAGTCGCTCGGGAGCGCGATCGTGTGGAGCGAGCCCTCTTTCTTCGCCGCTGTGGTCAGTGCCGCCAAGCCGCCGGCGTCCGCGGCGGAGGTGGCCACTGCGGGTGCTCTGGGCGCGGTGCCGGGCTTGTCTCCGCAGGCGCCGAGGGGCGCCGCGAGGACCAGGCAGGCGGCGACGAAGGCTGTCCGGGGACGAGGTGTGGGCACAAAGGCTCCATAACGGGCGGTCGCGTACTGATCGAGGCCAGCGTACGTTCGACGGCCTCGGCGGCGCAGTCCCCGACGGTGGTGTCCGCTGTCTTCCCTGTGGCTGCCGTACCTGCGCGTTCTCAGAGCCCCTCGTCGTCCCACCCGGCCAGGAGCGCCTCCCCGAGATCCACCGCGGGCGGCGCGGCCCCGCCGAGGAGGGCCTGCTCGCTCCAGATGATCTTGCCGCGGGCGGTGTAGCGGGTGCCCCAGCGCTCGGCGAACTGCGCGACGAGGAACAGGCCGCGACCGCCCTCGTCGGTGGCCTCGGCCCGGCGCAGGTGCGGGGAGGTGCTGGACCCGTCGGAGACCTCGCAGATCAGGCTGCGGTCGTACAGCAGCCTCACCCGGATGGGCTCGGTGCCGTAGCGGATGGCGTTGGTCATCAGCTCGCTGAGGATGAGTTCCGTGGTGAAGGCGATGTCCTCCAGGCCCCAGTCCGCCAGTCGGCGGGCGCAGGCGTTGCGCACCGGGGACACCGCCGCCGGGTCGGGGCGCACGTCCCACTCGGCGATCCGCGCCGGATCCAGCCGGCGGGTGCGGGCGACCAGCAGCGCGACGTCGTCGCTGGGCCTGGTGGGCAGTATCGCGTCGATCACCGCGGTGCAGGTCTCCTCCGGGGTGCGCGCGGGCCCGGTCAGGGCGGCGCGCAGCGCTGCCAGGCCCGCGTCGGGATCGCGGTCGCGGCTCTCGATCAGCCCGTCGGTGAAGAGCGCCAGCCGGGAGCCTTCGGGCAGGGTGACCGTCATGGTCTCCATGGGCAGGCCCTCGCCCAGGCCCAGCGGCGGGGAGACGGGCACCTCGGGGAAGGACACGGTCCCGTCGGGGCGGACCAGAGCGGGGCCCGGATGCCCGGCGGTCGCGGCCGCCACCTGCCCCGAGACGGGATCGTAGATGGCGCACAGGCAGGTGGCTCCCGTGATCCCCTGCCACTCCTGCTCGTCGGTGTCGATGTGGGCGACCAGCTCGTCCAGGTGGCTCAGGAGTTCGTCCGGAGGCAGGTCGAGGGTGGAGAAGTTGTACACGGCGGTGCGCAGGCGGCCCATGGTGGCGGCTGCGTGGAGACCGTGGCCGACCACGTCGCCGACCACCAGGGCCACCCGGGCGCCTGGCAGCGGGATGACATCGAACCAGTCACCACCCACACCGGCCTGGGCAGGCAGATAGCGGTGCGCGACCTCGACGGCGGACTGCTCCGGTACGCCCCGGGGCAGCAGGCTGCGCTGCAGGGTGACGGCCATGGTGTGCTCGCGGGTGTAGCGGCGGGCATTGTCGACGGCCAGTGCCGCCCGGGCGGTCAGCTCCTCGGCGAAGGACACGTCCTCCTCGTCGAACGCCGGGGAGTCCTGCGCCCGCCAGTAGCCGGCCATCCCCAGCACCACGCCCCGGGCCCGCAGGGGCACGGCGATCAAGGAGTGGATGCCGCGGTCCAGGATCCGCAGGGCGTTGGCCGGGTCCTGGGTCCGCCAGCGCTGGGTGACGCGCAGGTCCGCCTCCAGGACCGCACGGCTGCCGGCCAGCCCAGCCGCCATGGGGCTGGTGGGAAGAAACCGAATCAGCTCGCCGACGGGGTAGAGCGGGTGGTCGCCCTGAAGGCCGACGGCGGCGGTGCGGCGCATCTCGGTGCTCGCTTCGGCCGGCTCCTCGCCGCGCAGCACCGGGTCCAGCAGGTCGACCGTCACCACGTCGGCGAACCGTGGGACCGCCACCTCCGCCAGTTCCTCCGCGGTGCGCTCGACGTTCAGCGTCGTTCCCACCCGCACCCCCGCGTCGTAGAGCAGCTTCAGCCGCTCGCGGGCCACCTCGGCCCTGCCGGAGAGTGCCCGCAGCTCGGTGGTGTCCCGCAGCGTGACGACGGTCCCGGCCGGCCCGTAGGGGGCGGTGGGCCGGATGTTCACCGACAGCAGCCGATCGGTTGCCATGTGCAGCTCGTCGGTCGCGGAACGGCCCGATGCGATCGGTTCGGCGATTCCCTCCTCCAGACCCAGGTCCGTCACGGGGAGGCCTTCCGCGTCCACGGGCAGACGCAGCAGCCGCCGCGCCTCGTCATTGGCCAGCAGCAGCCGTCCGCCGCCGCCGATGATCAGCACGCCCTCTCGCACCGCGTGCAGCACCGCGTCATGGTGCTCGTACATCCTCGTCATCTCGGCCGGTCCCAGGCCATGGGTCCGGCGCAGCAGCCGACGGCTCACCAGAGCGGTTCCGCCGGCGGACAGGGCGAGCACCGCGCCGGCACTGCCGAGGACGACCGGCAGCTGCCGGTTCACCATGCTCTGCACGTTCTGGACCGTGACCGGGGAGGAGACGATGGCGATGACGCGGCCGTCGGAGTCCTTGACGGGGACCACCGAGACCACGGACTGTCCCAGGGACCCTTCGAAGGTCTCGGTGAAGGACTGGCCGGCCGCCGCCCTGGAGAAGGGGCCGACGACGTGCTTCCCGATCTGCCGTGGGTCGCTGTGGGCGAGGGTGACCCCGGACAGGGTGTACACGTTGATGCCGTCGACCCCGGCGATCTTCCGGGCCGCCTCGGCGCTCGGCTGCAGCGCTGCGCTCGGATGGGGGCTGCGGAGGGCTGCGACGATTCCCGGAGATTCCGCGAACGTTCCGGCGGCGGCGAGCGTACGGTGCCGGGCGTCCACCATGCCGGCGCTCCGGGCTTGCACCACGAGCGCCACCACCGCGGCGGCGACGAGCAACACCACGACGGCCAGCTGCAGGAGGAACACCTCCCCGGCCACGCTGCGCACGCTCAGGAGGGAGGACAGCCGCTGCGGCCGCCGCGCCCCTCCCTTGGGGGGCTGGGCGTGCTCCTGACGCTCCCTGCGGCTTCCTGAGCGGGGACGCCGGGAGCGAGAGGAAGAGCTCGTGGTCGAGCCGAGCAGCCGACGTCGGACGTGGCCAAGCAGGTCGCTCATACCTCATTTTCCAACCTCCACGGGCCGTCGGCAGCGGGGAGCGACGGGCGCGAGCCGGCGACCCGGGCCCCCTCCGCAGAGCGAGGGTGCGACGTGGCGCGGCGCGTGGGGGGCGCGGGCGGAACCCGGGCCGCCGCCACGCTGATGGGGATCCCCGTGCCCACACGCCGTGCGGCACGTCATGCCGGTTCAGGGAAGGGGAGGGTGGACGGGACGAGCGCTACGACGTGCCGGCCGCCGTTCCCGCCCTGCCGTGTTGAGCCGGCCACCCGCGGCCGGGGGCGCTTCTCTCGGCTCCGTCCTCGCCACGGCGCACCTCGCGCCGCGGAATGCCCGTGGCGTCCCGATAATGGATGGAACGGCGAGTGGAAGGGGACATCTCGTGCCATCGGCTCGGCCGGGGGGCGAGGAGACCCACGGCCCGTTCTGGTCCGAGCCGGGGACGCTGCTCGAGCACGTGCCCGTGGCCGTCTTCGGCCTCGATGACGGGGACCTCGTCTGTTACTGGGGGCCCGGCGCGCGGGACCTCTTCGGATATGACGCCACCGCCGTCCTGTCGAAGCCCGGCGCCGTTCTCTTCGCCGACGGGCCCCCGGGCGCCCCCGATCCGTGCTCCCGGCTGACCGAGCGAGGCCGGAGCCAGGGTTACTGGAGGGGGCGGCTGCCGGCCCGGCATCGTGACCGCACCGTCTTCGACTGCGGCTTCCGGGCCTTCTCCGTGACCGGATCCGGCGGACCTTCGGTGGTGATGGTCCTGGCGAGCCGTAGTGACGAGCTCGATCGGGTCAAGACCAACCTCGCCTTCCTCGACGCCCTCTTCGAGACGTGCCCCATCGGTCTGGTCATGCTCGACCAGGACCTCCGGTACGTCCACCTCAACCAGGCGCTCGCCGACATGGACGGTCTGCCGATCGAGGACCATCTCGGGCGGCGCATGGACGAAATCATGATCATGTCCGACGGCGGCGAGTACCAGCGCATGCTGCGCGGCGTCGCCCTGGGCGGAGCACCGGTCGTGGGGACCCTGGTGGGCATGCGTCCGCGGGGGCATCCGGACCGTGACCAGGTGAGGTCGGTGAGTTTCTTCCCCCTGAGCCAGGCGGTCGGGTCGCGCCCCGGAGTGGGCGGGCTGATGCTGGACGTGACCGACCGGGAACAGGCCATCCTGGAAGCCACCGCCAGCCGTCGACGGCTGGCTCTGCTGGACGGGGCCTCCACGCGCATCGGGACCACCCTGGACGTGAACGTCACCGCCCAGGAGCTGGTCGACGCTTCCATGCCGGACTTCTGCGACGGCGCCGTGGTCGAAGTCGTGGAGTGGATGGACGAGGTGGAGGACTTCGACCCGGCGCGACCGCTGTTCACCCGCAGGATCGCCTCCGGGACGATCCTGCCCCCTCCGGCCACCGAACTCGTGAGCGGGGTGGAGACGGTGCGGTATCCGCCCGGCTCCGTCATCCACGACATGCTGAGGACCGGTCGCGCCATCTCCGCCGTGGTGGACGAGGAGTTCCTGGCCCGGACCGTCCTCATCGAGTCACGCGCACAGCTCTTCGCCGAGAGCGGGTTGGCCTGCGTCCTCGTCGCCCCGCTCATCGCCAGGGGCACGGTCCAGGGAATCGCCATGTTCGGCCGGTCCGCGGACCGGCCGGCCTTCACCCGGGACGATGTCAGCCTGGCCGGTGAGCTCGCCTCACGGGCTGCGATCTGCCTGGACAACGCGCGTCTGTACAGCCGCGTCCAGGACATCGCCCTCACCCTGCAGCGGGCGTTGTTGCCCAGCGCGTTGGCGACCAGCCCGTACGTGGACGTGGCCCACCGCTACATACCCGGCAGTCGGATCACCGAGGTCGGCGGAGACTGGTACGACGTGATCAGCCTGTCCGACGGCCGGGTCGGTCTCGTGGTCGGCGACGTGATGGGGCACGGCGTGTCGGCCGCCGCGGCCATGGGCCGCCTTCGTATCACCACCAAGGCCCTGGCCAGGCACGACAGCGAGCCCGACGACCTCCTCACCGAGCTCGACGCATGCGCCCAGGAGGCCGGCATCGAGCTGGCGACGTGCCTGTACATCGTCTACGACCCGAAAAGCGGAGTAGCCCGCATCGCCAGCGCCGGCCACCCCCCGCCCCTGGTGCTCCGGCCGGACGGCATGGTGGAGACCATCGACGAGGTCCTGGGAGTCCCTCTCGGCGTCGGCGGCTGTCCCTTCCGGACGATCGAGATCGAACTCCCGGAGAACGCGAGTCTCGCCCTGTATACCGACGGCCTCATCGAGACCCGAGGCGCGGACCTCGAGGTCGGTCTGAAGGCACTGCGCGCCGAACTGGGCAGAGCCCCGGGCCCGTTGGAAGCAACGGCGGACCGCATCCTCGCGAGCCTGCTGCCCGCCCCGCCGGCCGACGACGCGGTTCTGGTCCTCGCCCGCGTCCGCCGCGCCCGTTGAGGAGGCGTCGCGACCGGGGTGTCTCCGGATCCGGGCGATCGACGGCTGGAGGAATCCGACACCCAAGCCTGGGAATCCGCCTCCGATCAGCGCCGCACCGCCTCCTGGCACTGGGACGTCTCCTACGGCGAGCGCCTCGCGCGGGGGAGGCGAAGTGGTGGGGCCCTGCGGGGGCACGTCGAGTCGGTTTCGCGTGACACCGCGGCTCCTCCCGGGTGTCCGCGTGCGGCCCCGGGTCCCCTCGCGGCCCCGCAGGTCCACACGCGGACGTGGTGACCCTAAACGCTCATGGCATCCATTTTCAATGGATGCCCTACGGTTCGCTACTGGACGACAGGGCCGATTGCGTCGTCAAGTCCTCGCTCACCAAGATGACTTGGTCACTCCGGGAAGGAAGCCGGCGTGTGCCTGCTGTCGCGTCCGTACGCGGGAGAGGCCGAACTTGCGCAGGTAGCCGCGGGGGCGGCCGTCCGTGCTGTCCCGGTTGCGCACGCGGGTGGCGCTGGCGTCGCGAGGCTGGCGCCGCAACTCCGTGAGGGCGGCGTCCCGTTCGGCCGGCGTGGAGGACGGGCGGCGGATGATCTCCTTGAGCTCGGCCCGCCGGGCGGCGTACCGCTCGACGATCTCCTTGCGCTTCTGGTTCTTCGCGATCTTGCTGCGCTTCGCCATCAGACCTTCCCCCCTCGTGCGCGGATGCGCGCCACGGCGGCCTCGATGCCAATCGCGTCCACCGTCTTGATCGCCTTGGTGCTCAGGGTGAGCCGGACGTGCCGGCCCTCGCTGGGCAGCCAGTAGCGCTTGCGCTGGATGTTCGGGTCGAAGCGGCGCGAGGTGCGCCGGTGGGAGTGGGAGATCGTGTTGCCGAAGCCCGGCTTGGTACCGGTCAGTTGACAGTGAGCTGACATGGGTGACGCCGCCCTTCCTGGTGGCTGGGGTGTGGTGCTCACTGTAGCGGTATCGGAAATGAAAATCGTTCCCATATACTCTCGGCATGGCACGCAACGAGATCCGCCCGGTCGTCAAGCTCCGCTCCACCGCGGGCACCGGGTTCACCTATGTCACCCGCAAGAACCGGCGCAACGACCCCGACCGCCTCGTACTCCGCAAGTACGACCCCGTGGTCGGCCGGCACGTCGACTTCCGCGAAGAGCGCTGACCACTCCGCCTCACCCCGCCCGACCCTCGAAAGGTCCTGCCATGAAGCCCGGAATCCACCCCGCCTACGAGCCCGTCGTCTTCCGCGACTCCGCCTCCGGCACCGCTTTCCTCACCCGCTCGACCATGACGAGTGACAAGACCGTCGAGTGGGAGGACGGCAACACCTACCCGGTCGTCGACGTGGAGATCTCCTCGGCGAGCCACCCCTTCTACACGGGCACCGCCCGTGTCCTCGACACGGCCGGCCGCGTCGAGAAGTTTCAGCGCCGCTACGGAGCACGCTGATGGACCACGAACACCGGATGCCCGTCGTGATCGTCGCCGGGCTCCACGCCGACGCCCGCAGAGAGGTCGTCGAAGGACTCCTGAAGACCGTTCCCGGCAGCGTGGCCCTGCACCACGACCTCGCCGGAGCGCCCGACGGCAGCGTCCTGCGGTTGATCCGCGACGCCTCCGGCACCGTCTCCTCCGGCGAGACGCCCCTGGTGAACGACTGCGCGTGCTGCGCGCTGCGCGAGGACCTCGTCCCGGAACTGGAGCGACTTGCGGACAGTGGTCTGACCCGTCTCGCCGTGGTCGAATTGTGGGACTCGGTCGAACCGAAGGCCATGGCGGAGGTCATCGCCGCCCACGGCGGAGACCGCCTGACGGTGACGAACGTGATCACTGCCGTGGACCCCGCGCTCGTCCTGCCGTGCCTGGGCAACGGCGACGACCTCGCCGAGGCCGGCCTTGCCGCCGCTCCCACCGACCAGCGGACCATCGGTGACACCTGGGCCCGGCAGCTGGAGTACGCCCCCGTGCTCGCCGTCGTCGACAACGACGAGGCCGACGACGAGGACCACGCCCTCCTCGCGCAGTTGCATCCCACCGCGCGGCACGTGCCGGCCGGTTCCGGCGAACTCGCCGAAGCCGCGTTCGCCGGCTTCGACGTCGAGACAGCGGCCGCCGCCCAGCACCCGGCGTGCGCTCTGCTGCCCCAGGACGCCGACGAGGCCGGCGTCACCACCTTCGTCTGGCGCCGCCACCGGCCGTTTCATCCGGAGCGGCTGTACGAGGCGCTGGAGGACCTGTGCTGCGCGGCGGCTCGCAGTCGGGGCCGGTTCTGGCTGGCCGACCGTCCCGACACGCTCCTCGCCTGGGACGCGGCCGGCGGCGCGCTGTGCGTGGAGAACGCGGGTCCCTGGCTGGCGTCACTACCCGACGCGGCCTGGGAGATGGTCCCGCCGATGCGCAGGGCGGCGGCCGCCCTCGACTGGCACCCCGAGCACGGGGACCGCTGCCAGCACCTCGTCTTCACCTCACCCGGCCTCGACCGCGACGGGCTCGAACAACTCCTCGACTCCTGCCTGCTGACGGACGCCGAATACCAGGCGGGACGTGAGGCGTGGAAACACCTGCCCGCCGCCTTCGACACCCTCCTCGAGTCCGCCTGACCCCGTACGACCCCACCGAAACGCTCCATCGAAGGAATCACGACATGGCCCGACGCCCCGACCCCCGCAAGCCCGTGAAGTCCCGCCCCAACCCGCTCGACGCGGCCGGCATCACGTACATCGACTACAAGGACACCGACCTGCTGCGGAAGTTCATCTCCGACCGGGGGAAGATCCGCAGCCGCCGCGTCACCCGCGTGACCGCCCAGCAGCAGCGCGCACTCGCCACCGCCATCAAGAACGCCCGGGAGATGGCCCTGCTGCCGTACGCCGGTCGCTGACGACATCGGGCCGCCCCAGTCGTGCTGACGGGATCCGCTGGAGCCCGGCGGCGCAGGGGGAAAATCCAGGTGATTGCCAGTTCGCTTCCTCGCGCAGGGAGGACGTACGCGTGGCGTCGTCGATCCGGGCACCAGTGGTATTGCTCGGAGCGTCTCTGGCACTGACGTGCGCATGGGGCGGGCCCGTGGCCGCGGCCCCCGCCCCGATTCCCGTGGTCGCCTCCACGAACATGCTGTTGCGGCTGGTCCGCAGCGGCCTCCCGTCGCCCGAGGCCCATGGCCGAGGGCGGCGTCCCCGGTCAGGACGTCCGGACGGAGCCCGTCGCGCCGTGACCGTCTCCGTCCATGCCGCCGGGACAGCCCTCCGTCGGCGGTAGCTCGGTGAGGAAGGCGCGGATCTCCTCGGCCTCGGGGACGGCGAGGGCGGTGTACAGGTCGAGGGCGTGTCGAGCGTGGTCGTGGGCGAGGGTGATGTGCCCCAGGTCGCGGTGGACGTGCGCCAGGCCGTCATGGGCGCGGGCCTGCTCGGGGTGGTAGCCGGACTCACGGGCGAGGGCCAGCGCGGTGTCGTGTTCGACCGCGGCCTGGGCCAGGTCGCCCAGGGAGCGGGCGGCCTCCGCCAGGGCGTTGAGCGACTCGGCCTCGTCCCCGGGGAAGTCGAACCTGCGGCTCAGCTCCAGGGCATCGCCGTGATGGCGCCGGGCCTCCTCGTAGCGGCCCTGCTGTTGGCACAGGAGCCCGAGGTTGTTCAGGACGATGGTCTCGCCGATGCGGGAACCCGCCTCGCGGTAGGCATGCAGCGCCTGCCGGTGGTGCCCGTGGGCGTCCTCGTACCGTCCTCGGCGTTCGTGGAGGAGACCGAGGTCGGTCAGGCACCTGGCCTCGCCGGCACGGTCGCCGAGCTCGCGGAAGAGCACGAGGGACTTCGTGCAGTGGTCGTGTGCCTCGTCGTACGCGCGCCGCCGCCGGGCGACGGTGCTGAGGCCCTGCAGGGCGCGGGCCGCGGCGCCCTGGTCGCCGGTCTCGTGCGCGAGGTCCAGGGCCTGGCGGTAGTGCTCGGCCGCCTGCTCGTGGTCGCCGTGCCACCAGTAGTGCACCTCGCCGAGATCGATGAGGGTGCGCGCTTCGGCAGCCGTGTCGCCGCTGCGGCGGCCTGCCTGGAGGGCCAGGCCGTGGAGGGCCAGCGCCTCGGCCTGGTGGGCGTGGCCCAGCAGGTAGCGGTGCAAGGTGGCGGCAAGTCGGCTGGTGTGCAGGGGCCAGTCGTGTTCGGCCGCGTACGGGGCGGTTGCCACGAGGTTCGCGCGTTCGCTGTCCAGCCAGGTGATCGCCTCGGCCTCGTCCTGCGGGGGAGTGGCGACCGGGCTGTCCGGCGCGGGGATGCGGGGCCTGCGGTTCCTGCCCTCGGGGTAGAGGTGGTCGATGGCCGTGCTCGCGGTGTGGAGATAGTGGTGGAACAGGCGGCCGAGGGCCTCGCGCCGGGCCTCGGGGGATTCCTCTTCGGCCGCGGTGGCGAGGGCGTGCTCGCGCAGAAGGTCGTGGAAGGTGTAGCGGCCGAGCTGGTGCTGGGCCAGGACATGGGCGTCCAGGAGGTCTTCCAGGAGCATCTCGGCCTCATCGAGGGAGACGTCGGCCAGCGCGGCGGCCGCCTCAGGGCCGATGTCACGGCCCGGCTGGAGCCCCAGGAGCCGGAACATGCGCTGCTGATCTGCGGTCAGCTGCTGGTAGGACAGCGTGAACGCCGCCGCCACTCCGCGCTCCGAGGTGGCCAGCTCCGAGAGCCTGCGGCGCTGGTCGCGGAGCCGCCCGGCCAGATAGGCGACGGTCCAGCGGGGGCGATGGTGCAGGCGGGCGGCGGCGATGCGGACGGCCAGCGGCAGAAACCCGCACAACTGCAGGACATCGAGGACGGCCAGCGGTTCGGCGGCCGCTCGCTCGCCGACGATCGACGCGAACAACTCCATGGCGTCCGCGGCGGGCAGCACGTCCAAGGACAGGGCGTGCGCCCCGTCCAGGTCGGTCAGCCGTCGGCGGCTGGTGATCAGGACGAGCGCGCGGGAGGCACCGGGCAGCAACGGGCGCACCTGCTCGGCGCCGAGGGCGTTGTCCAGCACCGCCAGCACGCGCCGGCCGGAGAGCTCGGCCCGCCACAGCGCGGCGCGATCGGCGACGGACGGGGGTATGTGGGCTGCGGGCACGCCGAGTTGGCCCAGGAGGACCTCCAGCGCGGCACCTGCGTCGAGCGGTGCCTGGCCGGCGGTGTGCGCCTGCAGGTCGACGAACAGCTGCCCGTCCGGGAAGCGGTCCGCCAGGCGGTGGCCCGCGTGGACCGCGAGCGTCGTCTTGCCGACCCCGGCCATCCCGTCGATCGCCGAGATCGTCACGACGGCGCCGTTGTCGCCCGCCCACAGGCGGATCAGCCCGTCCAGCTCGCCCTCCCGTCCGGTGAAGTCCGGGACGTCGTACGGCAGGAAGTTGACCCCCTGTGGCCTCGCCGGGGGCGCGGCGTCCGGTGGCCGTAGATCGGGGGCGTCCCGCAGGATGTCCTGTTCGAGCTTGCCGAACGCGTGCCCGGGGTCCAGCCCCTGCTGCTCGGCCAGGGTCGTCCGGAAGGTACGTGCCACCTCCAACGCGTCGGTCTGGCGCCCGGCGCGGTGCAGGGCGAGCATCAGCTGACAGCACAGCCGCTCCCGCAGGGGGTTGGCCGCCGCGTGGACGGAGAGCTCGTCGATGAGGGCCTCGTGGCGGCCCCGGGCCAGCTCCAGCTCGGCCAGGCGCTCGACGGCGGTGAGCAGTTGTCCGTTGAGACGCGCTCGGGCGCCCTGGACGTAGTCGGCGTTGATGCCGGCCAGCGGCTCTCCCCGCCACAGCGCCAGCCCGGAACGTATCCGGTCCGCGGCGTCCCCCGGGTCGTCGGAGGCGGCCGGTGCCGGCCCGATCAGGCTGGTGAACTCCTCCAGGTCGAGCTGTCCCGACTCGGGGGTGATCACGTAGCCGCCAGGCCGGGTGGCCAGCATCCCGTCGGCGCCCGAAGCACGCAGCATCCGCCGGATCGCGGCGATCGTGGTCTGGATCTGCGCGCGGGCGGAATCCGGCGGCAGCGGCCCCCACATCGCGTCCACCAGACGATCCGTACTGATCGCCACTCCCGCATGCAGCAGCAGATAGGCGAGCACCGCGCGATGACGGGGCGCCAAGGCGGGCGCATCGGATCCGGGAGCCGTGGCCTCCACCGGGCCGAGGATCGAGAACCGCATGCCGTCACTCCCGGGGCCACCAGCACGTGCATAGAAGAAGCATCGGGAATGTATCAAGATCAACCGGCAGGGTTGCCCGCATGACAGCACTCCACACCGTCGAACCGGAGACCGCGACCGGCGAGACCGCGGCCCTGTTCACGGCCACGCACCAGGCTCTCGGGGTCATCCCCAACCTGGCCAGGGTGATGGCCAACAGCCCCGCCGTGCTGAAGGGGTACGTGGGCGCCCTCACCGCCCTGCGTACGGCGGGCGCCCTGCCGGCGGCCCTGCGCGAGCGCATCGCGCTGCTGGTGGCGCAGGAGAACCGGTCCGACTACTGCCTGTCCGTGCACGCGTTCCGCGGGACCAGGACGGCCGGGCTGAGTGCGGCCGAGACCACCCGCGCCCGCCGCGGCGCGTCCGACGACCCCTGGGCCGCCGCCGTCCTGCATCTGGCCGCGACGATGGTCCGCGACCGTGGCGCCGTCCCGAACGAGCAGCTGGCCGCGGCCCGGCGCGCGGGCCTGACCGACGGGCAGATCGTCGAGGTCGTCGCCCATGTCGCCCTCAACGTGTTCACCAACTACCTCGCCACGACGGCCGGTATCGACATCGACTGGCCGCTCGTGCGCCACACCGAGGATCCCTACATGATCAGCATCGTTCCCCTCGCCCAGGTCTCTCCTGAAGAAGCCGCCGCCTGGCACACAGTCGTGTCGGCATCACTGGCCCGCGATCTTCCGGAAGAACCCCGCCCCACGCTCGACCAGATCCACGCCCAGCTCACCGTCCCTGGGCGGGACAACCGCCGACTGCTCTGGCAGGCCACCGCGAGCGACGGCGCGGTGGTCGGCGTGGCCGCGCTGCGCTTGTTCACCTCGCCCGGGCAAAGCCACCTGTCGGAGCTGGAGTTGCACGTCGCTCCCGACCGGCGGCGCTCGGGCGTCGGCTCGCGCCTGCTGGCCACGGCCGTGGCGGCGGCGCGGGCCGAGCAGCGCCGCAGCCTCATCGCGGCCGTAGGCGGCAACGGGCCGGGGGACGCCTTCTGCGCCGCGCGCGGCTTCCGGCGGGTGCTGGCACTGGACCACCTGCTGCTCGACGTCGCGCAGGCGGACGATTCCGCGGCCGACGCCGAGCACCCCGGCTACGAAGTGGCGAGCTGGACCGGCACCGTACCCGACGCCCTGGCCGAGGCGTTCGCCGCCGCCAAGAACGCGATGAACGACATGCCCATGGGCGACATGGACTACGGCAGCCAGACCTGGACCGCCGACCGGGTCCGGGCCATGGCCGAAGTGCTGGCCGACCGCGGTGACGTCCTGCTCACAACGGCTGTGCTCGGCAAGGGCGAGATGGCCGGGTACACCGAGATCGTCATCCGGGCCGGGGAGACCCGCCGGGCCCTGCAGTACGACACCGTCGTGGTGCCCGCGCATCGCGGCCACGGGCTCGGGTTGTGGGTCAAGGCGGAGATGCTGCGCAGGCTCCGCGCCGAGCACCCCGGGATCGTGGAGATCGAGACCGACAACGCCCGGGACAACACCCCTATGCAGGCCGTAAACCGGCAGTTGGGCTTCCGCTTTCACCGCAGCACCCACGAGTACCAACTCGACCTGCCCACCACCTGAACACCTCACATCTCAGAGAAAAGAGAAATCACGCCCATGCGTGTGCTGTTGATGGCGTACGGATCGCGCGGCGACATCGCGCCCCTCGCGGGACTTGCGGCGCAGCTGCGGAAACGCGGCGCGGAGGTGCGCGTCTGCGCCCCGCCGGACGAGGAGTTCGTGGAGCTGCTGGCGGGAGTCGGCGCGGAACTGGTGCCCTTCGGGCGCGACGTGCGCGAGCTGGTCAAGGGGGCGCCGCCCTCGGACGTCTCCGGGTTCGCGGCCGAACTGGTCGCCGCGCACTTCGAGACGGTCGGCAAGGCGGCCGAGGGCTGCGACGTGCTCGTGGCGAGCGGACTGATGCCGGCCGGCGCCCGTTCGGTGGCCGAGAAGCTGGGCATCCGCTACGTGTACGCAGGGTTCCACCCGTTCGACCTGCCCTCCGCGCACTACCCGCCGCCGCCGCGGCCCGGCCCGCCCGCGCCGCCCGACATGACCGACAACCAGGCCCTGTGGGACCTGGACGCCCAGAAGGTCAACGCCCTCTACCGCGAGCCGCTCAACGCCCACCGCGAGGCGATCGGCCTCGCCCCGGTGGACAACGTCCGCGACCACGTCTTCACCGACCGGCCGTTGCTGGCGGCGGACCCGGTCCTGGGCCCGTGGGAGCGGCTGACGAACCTCGACCTCGTGCAGACCGGCGCGTGGATCCTGCCCGACGACCGCCCCCTGCCCGCCGATCTGGAGGCGTTCCTGGACGCCGGCACCCCACCGGTGTACGTCGGCTTCGGCAGCATGCCCATGAAGGCCGCCACCGACATCGCCCGGACAGCCGTCGAGGCGGCCCGCGCGCAGGGCCGCCGTGTGCTCGTCTCCCGCGGCTGGGCGGACCTGGGCCTCGCGGACGCCTCGGACGACTGCTTTGCCGTGGGCGACGTCAGTCACCAGACCCTGTTCCGCCGGGTCGCGGCAGTCGTCCACCACGGCGGGGCGGGCACCACGACCACCGCGGCCCGAGCGGGTGCGCCCCAGGTGGTGGTGCCCCAGTTCGTGGACCAGCCGCATTGGGCCGCCCGGGTGGCCGAGCTGGGCATCGGCGCGGCACACGACGGCCCCACCCCGACCTTCGAGACGCTGTCCGCCGCACTCAGGACCGCCCTGACCCCCGAGACGGAAGCACGGGCGAAGGCCGTCGCCGCCACGATCCGCACCGACGGGACGGCGGTCGCCGCGGACCTGCTCCTCGACGGGACAGTGGCGGCCACGGACCTGCTCCTCGACGGGACGGTGGCGGCCACGGACCTGCTCCTCGACACGAAGCCCGTGCCTCCGCTGAGCCGCGAACAGATCTCCGCGATCGCCCACACCCACCACCCGATCAAGTCTCCGCTCGACGACGACTCGGTGAGCCGACTGCTCGAACACGCCCTCCCGCGCAGCGACGAGCGCGTCCTCGACCTCGGATGCGGCACAGCGGAGTGGCTGCTGCGCGCCCTGGCCACCCGCCCGCATCTCCATGCCGAGGGCGTCGACGTCTCCGAAGTCGCCTTGACGCAGGCCCGCCGATCAGCAGGCAGCCTCGGGGTGGACGAGCGCCTGGTCCTCCACACGCAGGAAGCCGCGGACTTCAGCTCCCCCCAGCCGTACGACCTGGTGATCAGCGTCGGCGCCACGCACGCCTTCGGCGGTCTGCTCCCCACCCTCGCGGCGGCCCGCAAGCACCTGGCTCCAGGAGGTCGCGTCCTGATCGGCGAGTCCTATTGGGAGCGCACCCCGTCGCCGGCGGCCCTCGAGATGTTCGGCGACCTCGCCGACCTGGCCACCACGGTGGACAGCGTCGTCGCCGACGGATGGACCCCTGTCCACGGTCACGTCAGCACACGCGGTGAGCTGGACGCGTACGAATGGGCCTGCTGGGGATCGCTCGCCTCATGGGCTCTGGACCACCAGGACGATCCGGCCGGCGCCCAGGCGCTGGAGACGGCCACTGCCGCGCGTTCCGACTGGCTGCACGGGTACCGGGACAGCTTCGGCTTCGTCTGCCTGGTCCTGCGCCGGACATCCGACTGAGAAGTCGTGTCTGTTGGCGGTTCAGTTCATCGGACGGTCCCGCGGCGGGCAGGCCACCAAGGTCCACCCCGCCGCCGGCAGCCGATGCCGTCCGCTCGAGTGCGTCCTCACGCCATGCCAGCAGGCGATGCACCGCGTTCCCCGAGATCATGTCCCGCTCACGGGTGCCGCGGCCGATCGGCCGCGGAGCGTGACCAGCACGGCGTCGGAGAGCTGTGGGGCGATCCCCACAGCCGGCCGCCGTGGCGCGAGATACGGAGACGCCTTCAGCAGGTCGTCGGTCTTCACGCAGAGTGCGATCGCGAGGGCGTCCAACTGTGTATCCACACACTGACGTTGGACGCCCGCCACGTACGCGCAGCCAATCCGTCCGAATCGATCAGTCGGCGACGACCCCCGTGTTCTGGCAGGCGGTCAGCAGCCAGCGGCCGTCGTCCTGCTTGGTCATCACGTACAGCGGGGCGCCCTCGCTCTCGTCGTCCGGGCTCAGGTAGCGCTGACGAACCTTGACCGCCGCGACGTCGGGGCGGAGGAAGAGCACGTGGACCACCTCGTAGCTGACCTTGCCGTCCCAGTTGGCCGCGGGGAGCACCTTGCGGGTGAACTCCGAGATCGCGTCGAGGCCGATGAGAACCTTGCCGTGGGCCGTCGTCCAGATCGCGTCGGGGTGGAAGAGGGCGAGGAATTCGTCGGGGTCCTTGTGCTGCTGGGAGTGCTCGACGGTGGCAACGACCTGCTTGACGGCTTCGATGTCTGCGGCGTACGCCGTGGATTCCGTAGTCATGTGGACCATCATGCAACCTCAAGCACAGTTGAGATCAAGAGAGCGATCGACCCGAGGATTCGGCTACACGAATTCGGTGAGGGCGTCCATTGAGGACGTCCGCTGACTCGGCCGGTGTGATGGTGTGCGCGAGTTGGAAGCGTGAGTGCAGGCCGAGTTTCCGGTAGACGCGGGTGAGGGTCGCTTCGACCGTCTTGACGCTGACGGTCAGGGTGGTGGCGATGTCGCGGTTGCTCGTTCCGGCGGCGGCGAGTTCGGCGCAGCGTTGTTCGGCGGAGGTGAGGCGGGGGTGGGCGTTGTCGTCCGTGGGGGCGGCTTCCAGCCGTCTGAGGGTGTGCGCGGCGGTTTCGGCCCAGGGATATGCCTGGTGGGCGGCGAAGAGGTCGGCGGCGCTCTGCGCGGCGGTGCGGGCGCTGGCGCGTCGGCGTCCGCGTCGTTCGGTGTGGCTGAGTGCGAGCAGGGTCCTGCCGCGTTCGAGGGGGAGGGGGCGGAGATGCTCGGCCGCGTCGGTCAGGCGCCGGGCCGCGGTGTCGTAGTCGCCGCGGGCGGCGTCCAGGAGTGCCTGGGCGCGTTCGAGCGGGGGAAGGACCGTGTGCCTGCCGAGGCCGTCGGCGGTGCGGCGGGTGTCGTCCAGCAGGCTCTGTGCCCGGTCGAGGTGGCCGAGGGCGACGAGGGTCTCGGCGAGTTCGGGATGCCAGCGCAGGACAGAGGGGTCGTGGACCTGCTGGAGTTCCTCCAGAGTGCGGACCTCCACCAGGGCTTCCAGGGCTTCCTTGGGACGCCCGGTGGTCAGGAGGAGGTGGCCGAGGGCGTAGAGGTTGCGGGAGAGGAAGACCTTGTTGTCCTCCTGCCGGGCGGTGTCGACTCCGCGGCGTGCGTGGAGGAGGGCGAGGTCGGTGCGCCCGGCGGTGCCCTCGACGAGGGCGGAGGTGTAGCAGGCCGGTGAGGGGGACAGGGCGGTTACGTCGGTCAGTGCCTGGGCGCGGTGGGCGTGATCGAGTGCCCTGGCGCACCGTCCGGCGCGGAGGTCGGCCTCGGCGAGACTGCGCAGGATGTCCACGGTCGCCTCGGCGTCTCCCGTCCGCTCGGCTTCGACGAACAGGGGGAGCAGCGTGGTGCGGGCCTCCTCGGGGCGGTCGTCGAAGAGGGCGTGCCGGGCGGCGAGGTGCTGGGGTGTGCCGTTGACCGGGATGGAGGCGGCGCGTGGCAGGGACAGGGCGCGGGCGAGCGTGGTCGCGGCGTCGGGGTGGCCGAGGACGCGTTGGAGGCGGGCCTGCATCGTGAGGGCCATGACGGTGGTGGTGGTGTCGCCGGCGGTCTCGGCGAGGGCGGTGGCCCGGCCGGCCAGGGCGCACGCCTGGTGGGGGTTCCCCTCGTTGACGTTGGCCCAGATGGATTGGCGGATGAGGATCTGCGCGGTGAGGTCAGGTCGTCCGGCCGCCGCGTGGAGTGCGTCGGCGAACAGTTCGTCCGCGCTGTGCAGGTGCCGGCCGCTCGCGTCGATCAGGGCGACGAGGGCGTCGACGCGCTGGGCCGGGGTGGTGTCGTGGGCCAGGACGAGGCGGGCGGCGGCCCGGCCGCGGGGGAGATCGCCGTAGTGGGAGGCGTCGCGTACGGCGGTCAGGGCCCGTTCGGTGAGCAGGTCGCCGTTGTCGTGCGGGGTGCGCTGGGCGGCGAGGAGGGAGAGCTCTGCCGCGAGTGCGTGATCGCCGCGCTGCCGGGCCCGTGCGGCGGCGCGGGCGGCGTGGCGGGCCGACCGCGGGTCGGCCGCATCGGCCGCCAGCGCGGTGTGCCGGTCGCGGCGGACGCTGTCACGGCTGGCCTCGGCCAGGCGGGCGTGCAGGAGCCTGCGCGCGTGCCCCGGCTGCCGGGCCACGAGTTCGGTGCCGATCGCGGAGGCGGTGAACCGCACCGTACCGCCGGACTGTTGGAGGTCGATGAGTCCTGCCGCCTCGGCCTCGGCCAGGAGACTTTCGGCTGCCGGGCCGGCGAGAGCGCCCAGCAGGTCGAGGTCGGGCCGGTCGTCGAGCGCGGCGAACGTCAGCAGTTCCTTGACCTCCTCCGACACGGTGCCCAGCCATTCGCCCACCAGTCGGCGGGCCGTCGGCGGCAGGGCCGACTCGCTTCCGCCATCCCGGTCCGGGAGTGGGTGCGAGGCGTCGGCCAGCGCCAGCGCCAGGGCCGGGTTGCCTCCGCTGTGGGTGTGGATGCGCGTGACCTCTCGGGGGGCGAGCCGGTACGGGGACAGCAGAGTCGCGACCTGAAGGGCCGTCAGGGGCGGGATGCGCACCGCGTACGCGTCCTCCCCGCTCCAGTGGCCTCCGGACTCCGGGCGCCAGGTGCGCTCGGCCGCGATGACGGCAAGGTCCGGGGTCAGGCGCAGCGCCCAGCCCAGGACGGCCGCGCTGGCCGGGTCCAGCCACTGGGCGTTGTCCACGACCAGTGTCATGGGTGGTGCGTCCCGCAGCAGAGCGGCGGTCTGCCGACGGAGCCGCAAGGCCCGACCGGCATGGTCCGGGGAGTCCCGGTGGTCGGCGGTCTCGTCGAGTCGCGCCGTCAGCTCCCGCGCGGCAGGCAGTGCTTGGAGGGCCAGCGCGAGTTCGAGGAGCCCGGTGCAGGGAACCTGGGCGTCCTGCGGTCGCGGGGCCAGCCGCAGGACGGGCAGGCCCAACCGTCGCCCCAGGACACCGGCCGCCGTGGTCTTGCCGCTTCCGGGCGGCCCGAACAGGACCACCCGGCGGGTGCCGTGCACGTCTTCCGGCATCACCGGCAGCACGGGACCTGCCTCGTGGGACGCGTTCATCCACATCGCAGAGTCTGGCATCGGGCCATGGTGCGCCCGCCGGGCCGCCCCGGTCCAGGTCAAGGGGTTGCCCCGATGTCGGACGGCCTCCTCGTCCCTAGCCTCATGGCCACAGCCGAGCCAACTGCTGCTGAACGCCCCCCGCACCCCAGATGACGTCCTGCGGCAATCCCCGACAAGGCTCGGCGGAAGGATTGCGATGAACCGCAAGAAAGCCCTGGCAGCCGGAGTCGCGGCAGCCCTCGCCCTGGGCTCCGTGACCGTGGTGGCCACCCAGTCCGCCGCGGCTCCCCAGCCCACCGCGGCCTCCGGTGACTCCGCTGCCCGACCCGGCGCCGGCTTCCAGGCGATGACGGCCGACGCGCGCGGCGAGGCGATACGCACGGCCACCCGGAACGCGGCAGCCACCGCCCGTGCGCTCGGCCTGGGTTCCGACGAGCGCCTGGTGGCCAAGGACGTGCTGATCGACGCCGACGGCGCCCGGCACGTGCGCTACGACCGCACCTACAGAGGCCTGTCCGTCATCGGCGGCGACCTGGTGGTGCACCTCGCCAAGGACGGCACGATCACCGGCTCGGACCTGGCGCACCAGGGCGCGATCCGGATCGCCGGCACCACCCCGAAGCTGACGGCGGCCGACGCCTCGGCCAAGGCCGTGAAGCACGCCAAGCACGTGAAGCACGCCAAGGCAGGAAGCAAGGACAGCTCCCTGGTGGTGTACGCGGTGGGCAAGATCCCCGTCCTCGCCTACCGTTCGACCGTCACCGGTGAGGGCGAGACCGGCCCGGCCTCGCGGGAGGCGGTGATCCTCGACGCGTCCAGCGGCGTGCCGCTGGACCAGTACGAGCTGCACCAGAGCATCACGGGCACCGGCAACGGCGTCACCGTCGGCCAGGTCTCCGTCGAGACCACCCAGACCGGCAGCGGCTACACCCTGACCGACGCCGCGCACGGCGGGACGATCGTCTACGACTCGTACAACAGCCCGCAGTCGAACCCCAGGCAGAACGCCCGGGCCTTCTCCAAGACCACCAACTCCTGGGGCAACGGCAGCAGCTCCAGCCGCGAGAGCGCCGCCGTGGACGCCTCCTACGGCCTGGCGAAGACCTGGGACTACTACAAGAACTCCTTCAACCGCTCCGGCATCCGCAACGACGGCCGCGGCGCCCCCGCCTACGTGCACGTCGACACCGGGCTGCTCAACGCCTTCTACGACGACAACTGCTTCTGCATGTCCTTCGGCGACGGTTCCTCGCAGAACAGCAACACCCCGGTCACCGCGGTGGACGTGGCGGGCCACGAGATGAGTCACGGCGTCACCGCCGCCACCGCCAACCTCAACTACTCCGGCGAGTCCGGTGGCCTGAACGAGGCCACCAGCGACATCTTCGGCACCATGGTCGAGTTCTCCGCCGGCAACACCGGCGACCCGGGCGACTACTACATCGGCGAGAAGCTCAACATGTCGGGCGGTTACATGCGCCGGATGGACAGCCCGGCCGCCGACGGCAGATCTCTGTCCTGCTGGAACTCCAGCGCCGGCTCGGTGGACGTGCACCTCTCCTCCGGCATCGGCAACCACTTCTTCTACCTGGCCGCCGAGGGCACCGGGGCGAAGACCATCGGCGGACGCTCGCACAACGGCACCACCTGCAACAACGACACCTTCACGGGGATCGGCAAGGACAAGGCCGCCGCGGTCTGGTACCGGGCGCTGTCCACCTACATGACCTCCACCACCAACTACGCCGGCGCCCGCACCGCCACCCTGCAGGCCGCCGCCGACCTGTACGGCACCAACTCCCAGGAGCGGTACCTGGTCTCCAAGGCCTGGGCCGCCGTCAGCGTCGGCACCGCCCTGCCCGACCCCGGCACCCCCACCCCCTCGCCGTCCATCCCCACCCCCTCGCCGACCACGCCCCCCAGCGGGAACGCACTGACCAACGGCAGCTTCGAACAGGGCACCAGCGGCTGGACCCAGAGCGACAGCATCATCACCAACTCGTCCCTGCAGGCCGCGCGTGACGGGTCCTGGTACGCCTGGATGATGGGCTACGGCGCCGACGCCATCGAATCCCTCTCCCAGTCGAACGTCGCGGTGCCCTCCACCGGCACCCCGAAGCTCACCTTCTGGCTGAGGGTCTCCACCCAGGAGTCCGGCTCCACCGCCTACGACACCCTCATGGTCAAGGTCAACGGCACCGCACTGGCCACCTACTCCAACGCCGACGCGAGCTCCGGATACGTCCAGAAGACCGTCGACCTGTCCGCCTACAAGGGGCAGACGGTGAAGCTGGAGTTCGCCGGCACCGAAGACACCTACCTGTCGACCATCTTCCTGGTCGACCAGATCACCATCGGCTGACCGGTCCCGCCCACCACCAGTGCTCCCGCGGCCGGACGCCCTGCTCGGGTGCCCCGGCCGCGGGAGCTACCGCATGCACGGGGCGGCCTGGTTCCCACTCCGCCTGTATCGCCTGGCCAGGGCGATGTTCCTCACAAACCTTGTTCGGTGCATGCCGGTGTACAGTCGGGACCGCCCTTGACCTGCAGAAGTAGGCAGGGAGCCGTCTTAGAGGAGTCCATAGTGCTGCGCACCATGTTCAAGTCCAAGATCCACCGTGCCACCGTCACCCAGGCCGACCTCCACTACGTCGGGTCCGTCACGATCGACGCCGACCTGATGGACGCCGCCGATCTGCTGCCCGGCGAGCTGGTCCACATCGTCGACATCGACAACGGGGCCCGCCTGGAGACGTACGTCATCGAGGGCGAGCGCGGCTCGGGTGTGATCGGCATCAACGGGGCCGCCGCCCATCTGGTCCACCCCGGGGATCTGGTGATCCTCATCAGCTACGCCCAGGTGACGGACGCCGAGGCCCGTGCGCTCGTGCCGAGCGTGGTGCACGTCGACGCGGACAACCGCATCGTGGAGCTCGGCGGCGACGCGTCGGCGCCGGTGCCGGGCAGCGACACGGTGCGGGCGCCGCACGCCGTGCCCGCCACCGTCTGAGCAGGTCGGCGCCGCCGCCGTGGCGGCGTACGGGGCGAGGGTGTCCCGGCGGCGGTCTCCCGGCGCCCGGGGCACCCACCCGAAGGAGTGGGTCCCGATCGCGGGGGCAGGCGGACGGGGAGACGCTGGTGCCGAACCCGTGTCCTCCCCTCAGATCGGAGTCCGCCATGACCCAGCCCCCGATCCCGGATCCGCTGCCCCCGCCCACGCCGGGGCCGGTGCCCCCGCCGGTGCCTCCGCCCGGCCCGGTCCCGTCGCCCCCTCCCGCTCCTGTGCCGGAACCCGAGCCGCAGCCGCAGCCGGGTCCCGCCGGGGTGTGACGGAAGAGGCGCGGGATCGGCCCGAAGCCCTTGTCACGCACGGTGGCCCGCCCTTACCGTGGGCGACTGCCGATGCGTTCAAGGGGGGCTCATGGCCGTACGCGGGAAACACCGTCGGGTCCAGCCGAGCCGGATCAACCGTGCCTCGCTCACCGTCACCGTCACCGCCGGCGGCGCCGGCATGGCCCTGCCGCTGATCGGCGCGGGCGCGGCGCAGGCCGCCTCGCTCGACGTCTGGGACAAGCTCGCGTCCTGCGAATCCTCGTCCAACTGGCAGATCAACACCGGCAACGGCTACTTCGGCGGGCTGCAGTTCACGCAGTCCACCTGGGAGGCGTACGGCGGTACGCACTTCGCGCCGCGCGCCGATCTGGCCTCCAAGGACCAGCAGATCGCCGTCGCCGAACGCGTCCTCAAGGGGCAGGGCCCCGGGGCCTGGCCCGCCTGCGCGCCGCGCGCCGGGCTCGAACGGGGCGGCCCCGCCCCCGGCATCGCCCCGCAGACCGAGCGCACGCGCCCGCTCCAGGGCGTCGCGTTACCGGCCCAGCGGACCCACGCGAACCGGCCGGCCGAGCCGAGGAAGCCCGCGAGCCCGACCACCGTGCCGACCGTCCGTGAGATGTACACGGTCACGCCCGGCGACACCCTCTCCGAGATCGCCCGCGACGAGCACGTCCGAGGCGGCTGGCAGAAGCTCTACGAGCGCAATCGCGCCGTCGTCGGCGACGACCCCGACCTGATCCACCCCGGTCAGCGGCTCACCCTGCGGATGACGGCCCCCGCGGCGCCCCCGAAGGCCCCGGCGCGGCCCGACGCGGCTCCGCACACCAAGCCGAAGCCCTCCACCCGGCCCGCCCGGCCCACGCAGCCGGGGCCCGCCGCGAAGGCGCCCGCCAAGCCCGTCACCAAGCCCGTGGCCGCCAAGCCCGCGCCCAGGCCGTCGGTCGCCAAGCCCCCGGCCGCCACGCCGGCCGGCCGGCCCGCGGCGGGCCGGCCCGTGCCGAAGCCCGCCCACAAGCCCGCCCCGGCGAAGCCCGCCCACAAGCCCGCCCCGGCGAAGCCCGCCCACAAGCCGGCCCCGGCCAAGCCCGTCCACAAGCCGGCCCGGCCCGCGGCGCACTTCGCCTCGCCCGTCGCCGACACCGACATCGGCACCCGCTACCGCGTGGCCGGCTCCTCGTGGTCCAGCGGCTATCACACGGGCATCGACTTCCCCGTCCCCACCGGCACCTCCGTACGTGCCGTGGCCGCCGGGCGGGTCGTGTCCGCCGGGTGGGGCGGCGCGTACGGGTACCAGGTCGTCGTCCGGCACGAGGACGGGCGCTACAGCCAGTACGCGCACCTCTCCGCGCTCAGCGTGCGCGAGGGGCAGCGGGTCGGTGCCGGGCAGCGGATCGCGCGGTCAGGATCGACCGGCAACAGTTCGGGACCGCATCTCCATTTCGAGATCCGCACGGGTCCCGGGTACGGCTCCGACATCGACCCGTTGGCGTACCTCCGGGCCAGGGGAGTGTCGATCTGACACCGCCGGCGAGTCCTCGGGCGTCGTCATGCGGTCGAGGGTCAGCCGGACCAGGCCGCCCGCCGCCACCGCGCCGCAGATCGCCGCGGCGACGGCGCCGGCCGTCCCGTAGCGGAAGGATTCGCCGAACAGTGTGAGGCCGACGGCCGCGGCGATCACCGGATTGACCACGGTGACCGTGGCCAGCGGCGCGGCGAGGCCCGCGCCCCGGTAGGAGGCCTGGGAGAGCAGCAGCCCGGTGATCGCGAGCGCCGAGAGCACCAGCAGGCTCGGCCACTGGGCGAGCGGCGTGTCCGGCGTGAAGCCGACGGCCACCGTCTTGGTGAAGACCGAGGCGATGCCGAAGGCGACGCCGGCCGCCGCCGCCAGGATCACGGCGCGCAGCACGGAGCGCCGCACCACGTGCGCCGCCGCGAAGAGCAGGGCCACGAGGCCGAAGGCCCCGATCGCGAGCAGCCGCCGTTCGTCGGCGGCGAGGGACTGGGCGCCCGTGCCGCCGGTGAGGCTGAGCAGCCCGGCCAGGCCCGCGGTCGCCATCACGGCCCCCCACCAGGCCGCGCGGCCGGCCCGGCGGCCGACGAGCAGCGCCGCCATGGGCAGCGCGAACACGATGGTGAGGGCGCCGAGCGGCTGCACCAGGCTGAGCGGACCGTAGGCGAGCGCCACGACGTGCAGGGCCGCACCGACGCCGCTGAGCAGCACGGCGCCCCACCACGCCGGTCGGCGCAGGGGCGCGTAGCGCGGGCCGGCGGGCGAGGCGGCGACCCGCTCCTGCACGATCGCCGCGGCAGCGTAGGCGACCGCGGAGACCAGGGAGAGGAGCACGGACAGCACGAGGGGGCTCATAACTCCACGATCTCTCTTCCGGGCCTTCACGTCGTCGTACCTGGGAACGCGATCGGAAGTACCGCGGATGGAGTACGCAGCTCCCGCGTACCTCGGGAGACGTACGCCCTCGCAGGTCAGGACGGGTGGAACGCGACCTTTCCGGTGTCCCGGACGAAGCGGGCACGCGCGACGGGTCCCTGCGAAAGGGCCCGCATCCCGAGCCAGTCGGCGGGCGACCCGGTCCACATTGGCCCGCATTTCGCCGGATGGAAGGATGCGGCCGTGGATCTCGACGAAAGCGCACAGGTCGGCGGCTTCTTCGCGCTGCGCACCAGCCCGCCCCCGCCGGACGCCGGCGCCCACCGGCCCCTCGCGGAGCTGTACGCGGAACGGGACGACACCCCGCTCGCCGCACGCGTCGACCGGGTCGCCGCCCGCCTCGGCACCCCCGAGCGGCGCGTCGGCGCCTCCGTCGCCCACCTCGGGCTCGCCGCCCGGCTCTGGTCCACCGCCCTCGGGCCCGCCGCCCTGCACGGACGCTTCCCCGACCTGACTCCCGGCACCCTGCACTGGGACGGCGCGCTCACCTCGCCCGACGACCTGTGGTGGTCCGGCAGCGCCACCCGCCCGGGCACCGTGGCCGAGCTCCGCGCCGCCGTCCACGAGGGCCACCTCGTCCCGCTGCACGCCGCCTTCGCCCGGGACGGACGCATCTCCCCCCGGCTGCTCTGGGGCAACGCCGGCTCCGCGCTCGCCGGAGCGCTCCGCGAACTCCTCCGGTGGGCCCGCGCCCACGACCGCCCCGAGGCCGCCCGGCGCGCCACCGCCCTCGCCGAGGGCCTGTTCGACCACCCCGACCTGGCCGGCACCGTCCGGGGGCCCGCCCTGCGTCGTACCAGCTGCTGCCTCTACTACCGCTGCCCCTCCGGCGGTCTGTGCGGCGACTGTGTGTTCGACCACCCTCCCCGCAAGGGTTTGGAGCGGCGGCCCTTCGCTCCGTAAAGTTGCGTCTTTGGAACCTCCGGAAACGCCGCGCAGATGCGACGGCACGAGCGATCGAGGAACGACGACGGCATGACGGTGACTGAAGAGACCCAGGAGTACGGGCCGGGCATCGACCCCGAGCGCCTGGCCGTCTGTCTGAGCGTGCTCGACGAGCTCGACCGGATGGAGGTCGACCACCCGGACGCGATTGCCGTCCGCCGCGCCACCGCCGGCATCTACCGGACCGTGAAGCAGCGCCGGCGCCAGGAGCGCCGCGCCGCCAAGACCGCCAACGACAAGGCGGTCACCGAGGCGACCGCGACCGGCTCCGCGCAGCGCATCGACGACGAGACCGAGGGCATCCTGCCCTCCTCGGTCACCGAGGCCGGCCGGATCGCGGGCATACTCCAGCGTCCCCGCTCCTGCTACGTCTGCAAGCAGCGGTACGTCGAGGTCGACTACTTCTACCACCAGCTCTGCCAGGGCTGTGCCGCGGAGAACCGCGCCAAGCGCGACGCCCGCGCCGACCTCGCCGGGAAGCGCGCCCTGCTCACCGGCGGCCGCGCCAAGATCGGCATGTACATCGCGCTGCGGCTGCTCCGCGACGGCGCGCACACCACCATCACTACCCGCTTCCCCAAGGACGCCATCCGCCGCTTCAAGGCGATGGAGGACTCGGCGGACTGGATGCACCGCCTGGAGGTCGTCGGCATCGACCTGCGTGACCCGGCACAGGCCGTGGCCCTCGCCGACCAGGTCGCCGAGGCCGGGCCGCTGGACATCCTGGTGAACAACGCGACGCAGACCGTACGCCGGCTGCCCTCCGCGTACGCCGCCCTGGTCGAGGGCGAGAGCGCCCCGCTGCCCTTCGGCGAGCTCCCCGCGCACCACGTCATCGGTGCCTTCAACTCCGGCGCCGTCGGCGAGCTCGGCGGACCGGCCGCGCTGCCGGTCGGCGTGAGCGGGCTCGACGCGCAAGCGGTCGCCGACCTCGCCCTCGTCGCGGGCAACGCCAGCATCGAGCGCCACCACGCCGGCACCGCCATCGACGCGGGCGGCCTGGTGCCGGACGTCGTCGACAGCAACACCTGGGTGCAGACCATCGAGCAGATCTCGCCGGTGGAGCTCCTCGAGACCCAGCTGTGCAACTACACGGCGCCGTTCATCCTGATCAGCAAGCTGCGCCCGTCGATGGCCGACGCCGCCGCGAAGGCCGCGAGCAAGCGCGCGTACGTCGTGAACGTCTCCGCGATGGAAGGCGTCTTCGGCCGCGGCTACAAGGGCGCCGGGCACCCGAACACCAACGCGGCGAAGGCCGCGATCAACATGGTGACGCGGACCAGCGCCCAGGAGATGTTCCAGACCGACGGCATCCTCATGACCTCCGTGGACACCGGCTGGATCACCGACGAGCGTCCGCACTTCGACAAGCTGCGGCTCGCCGAGGAGGGCTTCCACGCCCCGCTCGACCTGGTCGACGGTGCGGCCCGGGTCTACGATCCGATCGTGCGAGGCGAGCAGGGCGAGGACCTGTACGGCGTGTTCATGAAGGACTACGCGCCCGGAAACTGGTGATTCGCGTGCGGCTCGGAAGGTGCTTCCGAGCCGTCGATTTTGATCGATGATCGGGCGTTGACCTCGGCAAACGGGCCAACGTCACTCGATCGCGTCACACTTTTGCGCCCCATAGAGCGCTGACGCGCTCATCTGGTTAATCTGATGCACATGGCCGGCCACCGGGGTTCCACCGAACCCCCCGGCCGGTCGGGGACTGGCCTGCCACCAAGGCCGCGGTCCCGCCCGGAGAACGGCGCCACCGCGACCGAACGGCCCCCTTGTCCCCATCGGTACGCGACACAGAGGAGTGCGCGGTGACACCAGAATTGACCAAGCAGGAGAAGGATCCCGCCGAACCGACCGAGCGGACGCGCCGGTCCGGAGAGCTGGGAAGCCTCGAAGTGTGGGCGCGTTCGGCCCCGATTCGCCTCGCCGGCTACGAGGACGACCTCGCGGAGCCGCACATCCTGCCCGGCATCGACTGAGCCGGAACCCGTCGCTTCGCCCCGTGCCCCCGGCCGACCCCACGGCCGGGGGCACGAGCGTGCCCGGGGCGGCCGGGGGTGTGCCCGGGGTGGCCGGGGTGCGGGGCGGCAGGTGCCCGCCCGGGGCGACGCGGTTGCCTCATGGCGGAGGGAACGGTGACCCGGCGGCGCCCGGCCGCACTCAGCGGCGTTCGGCGGGCTCGCGCAGCCGTACCGGCGGCATGAACTCCCGCCGCAGGGTCCGGTGCCACCACGCCCCGGTCTCCCGCAGCTCGCGCCAGGTCGTGAAGCGGTAGCGGTAGAGCCGGGCCCGCACGTGGGTCGGTGGCGCGTCCGGGAACGGGTTGTGGCGCAGCAGCCGCAGGGTGTCCCGGTCCCCGGCCAGCAGCCGCTCGACGAAGGGACTGAACCAGTCGCGGGCGTAGCCGGGGGAGAGCGCCGCGAACCACATCAGCCAGTCGAGCCGCAGGTGGTAGGGAGCGAACTGCCTCGGCATCCGGCGCGGGTCACCCGGCTTGCCCTTGAAGCCGTACTCCCGCCACACCGTGTTCTCGTCCGGTTCCGGGTCGTCCGTGCCCTCGACGGCGATCTCGTCCCTGACGCGGCCGACGGTGCCGAACGCGCCGTAGGTGTTGACCAGGTGGAGCGGGTCGAAGGAGCGGTTCATCGCCTGCCGCCGCGAGAACAGGTTGCGCACCGGGTGCCGGCTCTGGACGAGGATCAGGACGGTCGCGGCGCACACCACGACCACGTACCAGAGCGGTGCCCCGGGCCGGGGACGGGCGTCGGTGAGGAGCGAGCCGTCCAGCGCCGAGAGCGCGAGGACGATGGTCAGCCAGTTCAGCCACGCGAAGTTGCCGGAGAGCACCAGCCACAGCTGCGTGACGATCATCAGCCCCGCCGCGACCGTCGCGACCGGCTGCGGGGTGAAGAGCAGGACGGGCACGCCGAGCTGGACGACGTGGTTGGCGGCGCACTCGACCTTGTGCAGCGGCTTCGGCAGCCGGTGGAAGAACCAGCTCAGCGGACCGGGCATCGGCTGGGTCTCGTGGTGGTGGTAGAGGCAGGTCAGGTCCCGCCAGCACCGGTCACCGCGGATCTTGATCAGTCCGGCGCCGAACTCGACCCGGAACAGCAGCCAGCGCAGCAGGAACAGGACCAGGACGGGCGGGCCGGTGTCGTCGTTGCCGAGGAGGACGGCGAGGAAGCCGGTCTCCAGGAGGAGCGACTCCCAGCCGAACGCGTACCAGGTCTGCCCGACGTTCACGATCGACAGGTACAGCCCCCACAGCAGCAGCCACAGCAGCATCGACACCGGCAGCGGCACCGCGTCGCCCGCGCCGGCCGCCATCGCGAGGGCGAGACCGGCGCCGCCCCAGGCGACGGTGGCGAAGAGCCGGTCGGAGTAGTGCCACTGGAACAGACTGGGCGCCCGCCGGGCGGGCACGAGGCGCACGTACTCCGGTACCGGCAGCATGCCGCGCTCGCCGATGAGCGCGCGGAACTGCAGCGCGGCGGACAGGAACGCGACGAGGTACAGCCCGGCGAGCCCCCGTTGGAAGACGATGCGGCTCAGCCAGTAGTCGGGGGCGGTGAACCACTCCATCGCGTCCGGCACCGGTGATCAGCGGCGGCTGTCGGCGGGGGCCGTCGTCGGGAGGGGGTGGCCGGCGCCTCTACGCTTCCTCGTCCGCCGACCGCTCGCCCTCCGCCTGGGAGGGGGTGGTGCGGGTGACCTGCGGGTGGACGTGGGCCTTCTGCTGCACGTCCATGTCCTCGTCGAGGCGCTCGCCCTCGGCCTGCGAGGGGTTCGTGTACTCGTCGTACGGGCTGCTCATGGCCGCCTCCTTAGCGGGTGCACGGATGAGTACAGAAGGAGCGTAACTCTCATCGGCCGGAGGCGAGACCCGCCAGCCTGCGGCCGAGCATGCGGGCGTAGGCGAGCTGCAGGGCGCGGACGACCGGACCGCCGAGCCGGGTGTACCAGGCGGCGGCGCGGCTGAAGGCGGTGACCGTGAACCAGACCGAGCCGTCCTCGCGCAGGTCGACCACGAACGACTCCTCGCCGCACTCGGGGTGTCCGGCGAGGGTCCCGTACGCGAAGCCGGTGCTGCGGTCCGTGGAGGTCGTCCAGATCACCTGGCAGGGCGCGGCGAGGCGGACCGGGCCGAGTCCGACCGAGATCTCCACGGTGACGCCCGGCTCGGCGCGCTCCGCGGTGCCGGTCACCCGGGCGCCCGTCGCGCGGTGCATGGCAAAGGTGGTGACGGCGGTGCCGGCGGCCGCGTAGGCGGCCTCGCCGTGGCCGATCCGGACGCTGTGGTGGAGGTGGTGGTAGCCGTCGGGCAGCGGCCGGGTGCCGGTGGCACCGACCTCGGGATAGTTCGGTCCGGTGGCGGGGGCGTCCGAGAGGCTGCGGATGAGACGGGTCATGCCGGGAGCTCCGTTCGGTGGGCGAGGGCCGCGGCCGGTGCGACGGTGGCGCGGGCGGTGCGGGGGCGGGCGGGGGTTCGGGGAGGAGCAGGGGCACGGGAAGGAGCAGGGGTACGGGGACGGCCGGGGTCACGGCTGAGGGGGCCGCGGTGCTCGGGGCGGGGTGCGGCCGCCGGGGCGGGCCGCAGGCGGCGCCAGGCGAGCAGCGAGCAGAGCGCGAAGCCGAGGGCGTTGCCGAGACCGTGGGTCGCGGCCATCCAGGTCAGGCTGGGGTGCGGGAGGCCGGTGGCCTCGCCGAGTGCCCAGCTGAGCGCGAGCAGCATGGTGGCGAGCAGGACGGCCGCCGAGATCCCGAGCAGGGCGCGGGTGGCCGGATCGGGGGCCGTGGTGCGCAGCTCGCGCCAGGTGGTGAGGGCGACGGCCCACATGCCGGCGGTGAGCACCAGCGCCCCGGCCAGTTCGGCCCAGTCGTCGACGAAGTAGCCGAGCAGGACGAGCCGGGTGCCGAGCGGGACGCTGAGTGCGGCGAAGCGGGTCGCGCGGCCCTCGGCCGTACGGCAGACGAGTCCGGCGACCAGGGCGGCGGTGAAGCCCGCGAAGTGGAAGTGCGGCACGGTGAGGGCGAGGATGTCGAGCTCGAAGCCGAACAGCCGGCGCCCGGCGCGTTCCGCGACCAGGGCGAGTCCGGCGACCGAGGGCGTCGCGAGCGCGGTGAGCACCGCGATCTCGGCGGGGGCCAGGGACCTCGTGAGGGCCAGCCGGACCGGGGCGTGCAGGGCGAGCGCCAGGGTGGCCAGGGCGTACACCCCGGCCAGGGCGGCGGCGTACGGCGAGCGGGGCAGCCAGAGCGAGAGGGCCCCGGGGACGGCGAGGAGCGGCCAGGCGCGCCGCAGGAGGCGCAGGCCGGGCGGCTGGGGCCCGTCGACCAGCCGGAGCCCGGCCGGGACGACGACCAGCATCCCCAGGAGCACGATCAGTCCCACGAGTACGGACACGGCACGGACACCCTCTCTTGAACATGTTCAAGATATTGTGGAGTGAGCGTAGACCCACCCTTGAACACGTTCAAGGGTGGGGTGGTGAATGCCTCCTCGCCGGATGGACGCGCACGGATTGCGACCCCCCGGCCCCTGCGGCAGACATGAAGGAACGATCAGGGGCGAACAGGCGGGAGACGCAGTGCGCGACGCAACCAGACGACGGCCCACCCGACCGGAGGCCGCGCGACGCCCGCACGCACGACCCGGCGCGCTCACCCTCACCGCACTGGCCTCGGCGATGCTCCTCGCGGGCTGCGCCGCCGGCGAGCCCGGCGAACCCGGCGCGGAGCAGAGCGCCGCCGCGGCCCCCGTCCGCGAAGTGCTGCTCCAGCCCGCCGGCGCCCCCGGACCCGCCCCCTTCACCGCCTCCACCGCGCAGGAGGGCGCCCCCGGGAATGCGAGCGCACCGCCCGCCACCGGCGTCGGCGATCCCGCGCCCGCCGGACGGGCCCTCACCGGAGCCACCCCCGGCCTCTACGGCGGCACCCGCTCCGTCGCCAGCTGCGACGTCGAGCGGCAGGTCGCCTTCCTCACCGCCGACCCGGCCCGGGCCCGCGCCTTCGCCGAGTCCGCCGGCATCCCCGAGAGCAACATCGCCGGCTGGCTGCACGGCCTCACCCCCGTGGTCCTGCGCACCGACACCCGCGTCACCAGCCACGGCTTCAGCGACGGCCACGCCACCGTCTTCCAGTCCGTCCTCCAGACGGGCACGGCCGTCCTCGTCGACCAGTACGGCGCCCCGCGCGTCCGCTGCGTCTGCGGGAACCCGCTGCGCTCCCCGGCCGCCGCCCCCGGCGCCGCGCACGCGGGACAGGCCTGGGCCGGCTACCGCCCGGACCGGGTCGTCGCCATCACGCCGACCACGACGGTCGTCACGAGCCTGGTCATCGTGAACACCGCCGACAACAGCTGGATCGAGCGGCGCACCGGCACCACGGGCGCCCAGGACCGCAAGCCCGACGTCCCGCCCCCCTGCGACCCCGCCACCTGCGACGTCGTCACCGCCCCGCCGCCGCCCGCGCCGGACGAGACGACGCCGCGACAGCCCACGTCGCCCAATGACCCCGTCGCGCCCCCGCCCCGGCCGCAGCAGGTCCCTCCGGCGCCCGACGATTCCCCGACCGGTCCCGCGCCCGACCCGCCGTCCCCCGACGCCCCCGCCCCCGACACGCCCGACGGCGGCCTGCCCGTGCCCCCGCCCGACGCGCCGGTCGGGCCGGACGGTCCCGGGGAGTACCCCACCGCCGAGCCGCCGCCCTCCTTCGAGGACCTGCTCCCGGCCGAGACCGCCCCGCAGCAGCCCGAGACCTTCGAGGGCTGACCGCCGCGTGCCCTCGCCCGGCCGCTCCGCCCGCACGTTGTTGCGAAGCTGTTCCGATCTTCGCCGTGCGCACGGGCGGCCCGAGGCCTAGCGTGGCCCCATGAGCGCGGGCAGACGGGGCGGGGAGGCGGCCGAGCAGTGCCGCTGCGAGGCGGGTCCGGCGGGGCCGACCTGCTGTTTTCTTCATGACTTCGGCCAGGAATTCGGGATGGGCAGCTTCGACTGGGACCTGCTCACCGGTCGGATGACCATGGACGAGGGCGCCTTGCGCGTGTTCGACATGGACCCCGACACCTACGACGGCGACCCGGCGACCCTCGGCTCGCGCGTCCTGCCCGACGAGGGCCGCCGCCTCGACTCCCTGGTCGCCCAGGCCCTGAAGGACGGCAGCGAGCGCTACGGCGCCTACTTCCGCATCCGCACGCGCGCCGGGATCCAGCGCTGGACCCACACCCAAGGCGTCGTCCGGCGCGACGAGAACGGGCGCCCGTACCGCATCATCGGCATCGTCCGCGACGCCTCCGAGGAACTCACCGAGTCCGCCGCACGGCTCGGCCTCGACGAGGGGCGCCGACAGCGCACGAGCGTCGTCGAGGGCATGACGGCGGCCCTCGCCCACGCCCGCACCGTCCAGGACATCATCGACCTGCTCAACGACTCCCAGGGCCTGGAGCACTTCGGCGCGGCCAGCCTCGTGATGGGTCTCCTGGAGGCCGGCCGCATCCACCTGGTGGCCGAGGGGCCCGACGGCGCCTTCGTGCCCGGCACCCGGTTCACCCGGGTGGACGAGCCGTACCCGATGAGCGAGGTCGTCCGCACCCTGCGCCCCCGGTTCATCGAGTCGCCGGAGGACTTCGCCGCCTCCTACCCGGTCCTGTGGCCGCACATCAGCGGCCTCGGCGTCACCTCCGCCGCCTACCTGCCGCTGATCGCCCAGGCCCGTCCCATCGGCGCGCTCGGGCTGCTCTACAGCGACCGGACCGGGTTCAGCGCCGACGAACGCAACCTGCTCGTCGCCCTCGGCAGCTCCATCGCCCAGAGCCTGCAGCGCGCCATGCTCTACGAGCAGGAGCACGACCTCGCCGAGGGCCTCCAGCAGGCGATGCTGCCCCGGCGCATCCCGGACGTGCCCGGCGCCCAGATAGCCGTCCGCTACCGCTCGGCCCGGTTGGGGCGGGACATCGGCGGCGACTGGTACGACGTCATCCCGCTGCCCGGCGGCCGGGTCGGCGCCGTCATCGGCGACGTCCAGGGCCACGACACCCACGCCGCCGCCGTCATGGGCCAGCTGCGGATCGTGCTGCGCGCCTACGCGGCCGAGGGCCACACCCCCGCCACCGTGATGGCCCGCGCCTCCGTCTTCCTGCACGAACTCGACACGGACCGCTTCGCCACCTGCACGTACGCCGAGGCCGACCCCGCCACCGGACTCGTCCAGATCGTCCGCGCGGGCCACGTCGACCCGCTCGTCCAGGACCCCGACGGCACCGCGCACCGGCTGCCCGTCGACGGCGGCCTCCCGCTCGGGCTCTCCGCCGAGTTCGGGCGGCTCGACTACCCGGTCACCACCGCCGAGCTCGACCCCGGCCACACCCTGCTCCTGTACACCGACGGGCTCGTCGAGAAGCCGGGCGCCGACCTCGACGAAGGCCTCCAGTGGCTCTCCTCGCTGGTCAAACGCGGCCCGCGCGATCTCTCCCTGCTCGCCGACCACCTCTGCGACGTCGTCGACGAGCGCGGCGGCGAGGACGACGTGGCGGTCCTGCTGCTGCGCCGCGAGGGCACCCAGGCCCCGCAGGCCGGCGGCCGCCTCCAGCAGCACGTGGGCCAGAACGACCCCGAGGCGCTCAGCTCCGCCCGGCACATGATCCGGGCCGCGGTACGGGCCTGGGGCGCGGGCGGACGGTCCGACGAGATCGAGCTGGTCGCGGACGAGCTGACGACCAACGCCCTGATGCACACCGACGGCGGCGCGATCGTGACCCTGCGGATGCTCACCGGCCCTGACCGCCGCCTCCGCGTCGAGGTCGAGGACCGCTCCAGCGCCCTCCCGCGCCGCCGCGAGGCCGGCGATTCGGGCGTCTCGGGCCGCGGCCTGCTGCTCGTCGAGCGCCTCTCCGACCTGTGGGGCGTGGAGCCGCGCGGCAGCGGCAAGTGCGTGTGGTGCGAGTTCGTGACGGAGGAGACGGGGCTCTGACGGGTGTCCTCCCTTCGGGACCTCGCGGATGAGCGGGGGCTACGACAGGGCGGCTCTCTCGGAGGCGACGGGGCTACGACGGGTGTGCTCTCTCGTGGGCTCACGGAGGCGACGAGGCCACGACGGTTCTCCTCCCTCCGGGCCTCGCGGAGCAGAGGGCGCTCGGACAGGGCGGCGGGCCTCGTCCGCGTCGACCCGCCGGCCCACCTCGGCCCGGGAGAAGTCCCCGGCGCCCTCCAGGTCGCTCCCGGTGCGGCCGGGGGCGCCCTGACGCGCGCCCGTCCCGCCCGTGCGGCAGGGTGGGGACATGCCCGAACTGCCCGAGGTCGAGGCGCTCCGCGAGTTCCTCGACGCCCACCTCGTGGGCAAGGAGATCGCCCGCGTGCTGCCGGTCGCGATCAGCGTGCTCAAGACCTACGACCCGCCGCTGAGCGCGCTCGACGGCGCCCGGGTGACCGGGGTCGCCCGGCACGGCAAGTTCCTCGACATCGCCACCGAGGGCACGGCCGGGGAGCTGCACCTGGTCACCCACCTCGCCCGGGCCGGCTGGCTGCAGTGGAAGGACGTGCTGCCCTCCGGCTTCCCGAAGCCGGGGAAGGGGCCGCTGGCACTGCGGACCGCGCTCACCGAGGGCGACGGATTCGACCTCACCGAGGCCGGCACCACCAAGCGCCTCGCCGTGCACCTCGTCCACGACCCCGCCGAGGTGCCCGGCGTGGCACGCCTCGGGCCCGACCCGCTCGCCCCGGACTTCGACCTCGCCGCGTTCCGCGCCCTGCTCGCGGGCGAACGGCGCCAGATCAAGGGCGCCCTGCGCGACCAGAGCCTCATCGCGGGCATCGGCAACGCCTACAGCGACGAGATCCTGCACGCCGCCAGGATGTCGCCGTTCAAACCCACGCAGAACCTCACCCCCGAGGAGACCGCCGCCCTCTACACGGCGATGCGCACGACCCTCGCCGAGGCCGTCGAACGCTCCCACGGACTCGCCGCCGGCAAGCTCAAGGCCGAGAAGAAGAGCGGGCTCCGCGTCCACGGCCGCACGGGCGAGGCCTGCCCGGTCTGCGGGGACACCGTCCGGGAGGTCTCCTTCGCCGACTCCTCCCTCCAGTACTGCCCCACCTGCCAGACCGGGGGCAAGCCGCTCGCCGACCGGCGCACGTCCAAGTTCCTCAAATAGCCGGCCGGACTTCCGGGACGGTCTCCGGGCTCCCTGAAATAGACTCCCGCGCATGCTGCGCGTACTGGCCGTCGACGACGAGGCGCCGGCCCTCGGGGAACTCCTCTACCTGCTGCGGGCCGACCCGCGGGTCCGCACCGCCGAGGGCGCCGGCGACGCCACCGAGGCGCTGCGCAGGATCGGGCGCGCCCTGGAGGGCGGGCCCGACGGCGACGACGGCATCGACGTGGTCTTCCTCGACATCCACATGCCCGGCCTGAGCGGACTCGACCTGGCCCGGCTGCTCGGCGGCTTCGCCCGCCCCCCGCTCATCGTCTTCGTCACCGCCCACGAGGGCTTCGCCGTCCAGGCCTTCGACCTGGAGGCCGTCGACTACGTCCTCAAGCCCGTGCGCCGCGAACGCCTCGCCGAGGCCGTCCGCCGCGCCCACGACCTGGTGCACGCCACCGCGCAGACGCCCGCGCCCGAACAGATCCCGGTCGAACTCGGCGGCGTCACACGCTTCGTGTCCGTCGACGACATCGCGTACGTCGAGGCGCACGGCGACTACGCCCGCCTGCACACCGACCACGGCAGCCATCTGGTCCGCATCCCGCTGTCCGCCCTCGAAGAGCGGTGGGCCGCCCGCGGGTTCGTCCGCATCCACCGCAGCCATCTGGTGGCCCTCGGCCGGATCGACGAACTGCGCCTCGACGGCGGCGCGACCTCCGTGCGCGTCGGCGACGCCGAGCTCGCGGTGTCCCGTCGGCACGCCCGCGACCTGCGGGACCTCCTCATGCGCCGGCCTGATCGACAGGACGTCCCTTAGGCCGGCCCCTACCCGCCCCCGACCGCTTCCGCTTACACTCCACGGGCCCACCAGACCGTGAGAGAGCGGACGCCGATGTCCGAGCACCACCCTCCCCCGGCCGCCGGCCGGGGGGACCCCCCGCGCCGGCCCCGGCGCGAGACCGTCACGCACGCCTCGGCCGTGGGCGCCGGGTCCGTACCCCGGCCCCGTCCCCATCACGCGCCCGCCCGCTCGGAGATCAGCGAGCAGACCACCCTGGGCCACACCTACGTGCGCTCCCTGATGCGCAGCCAGCTGCGCGCCGCGCTGACCGGTCTCGGCGCGCTCGTCCTGCTCGTGGGCCCCCTGCCGCTGCTGCTCGCGCTGCCCGCGCCCGAGGCCGCCGTGTGGGCGGTGCTCGGCGTCGGTGTCCACCCGGTGGTCTGGGGCATCGCCCACTGGTACGTCCGGCGTGCCGAGCGGAACGAGCGCGACTTCACCGGCCTCGTCGAGCGGTGACCCCCGGGGCATGAACCACAGTTACGCGGTCGCCGCCGTCACCGCCGTCGTCCTCGCCACCGTCCTCATCGGCGGACTCGGCCTGCGTATATCCCGTACCACCTCGGACTTCTACGTGGCCTCCCGCACGGTCGGCCCGCGTCTCAACGCCGCCGCCATCAGCGGCGAGTACCTCTCGGCCGCCTCCTTCCTCGGCATCGCCGGGCTCGTCCTCGTCCAGGGCCCCGACATGCTCTGGTACCCGGTCGGCTACACCGCCGGCTATCTCGTGCTGCTGCTCCTGGTCGCCGCGCCGCTGCGCCGCTCCGGCGCGTACACCCTCTCCGACTTCGCCGAGGCCCGGCTGGAGTCCCCGGAGGTCCGGCGGATCGCCAGCCTCTTCGTCGTCGGCATCGGCTGGCTCTATCTGCTGCCCCAACTCCAGGGGGCCGGGCTGACCCTGGAGATCCTCACCGGCGCCCCGGACTGGCTGGGCGGGCTCGTCGTCGCGCTCGTCGTCACCGGCATCGTCGCCGCCGGCGGCATGCGCAGCATCACCTTCGTGCAGGCCTTCCAGTACTGGCTCAAGCTCACCGCGCTGCTGGTCCCCGCGTTCTTCCTGGTCGCCGCCTGGTACGGGGACGGCGCCCCGCGCGCCCGGTTCGACGCCCCGGCCGCCTTCCGGTCCCACACGGCCGTCCGGGTCGCCGACACGGTACGGATCGAGGTCGACGCCCCGCTGACGCTCACCGTCACCGGGAGCGTGGACGAGCGGGCGTACGAAGGGGCCACGGTCACCCTGCGGCCCGGCACCCACCGGGTCGGGAAGGGCACCCGGCTCGCCTTCCCCGCCGGCGCGCCGGTGCCCACGCGCGCGTCGAGCGGAGCCGACCCCCTCGGCTGGTCGCAGCCCCTCGCCGGGGGCCGGGACGGGCACCAGCTCTACGCCACGTACGGGCTCATCCTCGCCACCTTCCTCGGCACCATGGGCCTGCCGCACGTCGCCGTCCGTTTCTACACGAGCCCGCACGGCCGGGCCGCCCGCCGCACCACCCTGGTCGTCCTCGGCCTGGTCGGCGTCTTCTACCTGCTGCCGCCGTTGTACGGGGCCCTGGGCCGGATCTACGCCCCCGAACTCGCCCTGACGGGCGCGGCGGACGCGGCCGTGCTCGTCCTGCCGGAACGGCTGCTCGGCGGGGTCCTCGGCGACCTGCTCGGGGCGCTCCTCGCGGGCGGCGCCTTCGCCGCCTTCCTGTCGACCGCGTCCGGTCTCACCATGTCGGTCGCCGGGGTCCTCACCCAGGACGTGCTGCCCTCCCGGGGCGTCCGGCACTTCCGGCTCGCGACGCTGCTCGCCACCGCGGTACCGCTGACCGCGGGGATCGTCGCCTCCAAGGTGCCGGTCGCCGACGCCGTCGGCCTCGCCTTCGCGGTCTCCGCCTCCTCCTTCTGCCCGCTGCTCGTGCTCGGCATCTGGTGGCGGCGGCTCACCCCGCCCGGCGCGGTCGCCGGGCTGCTGCTCGGCGGCGGCTCCGCGCTCACCGCCGTCATGGTCACCCGGGCCGGGCTGCCGCCCGGGGGCTGGCCGCACACCCTGCTCGCCTGGCCCGCCGTGTGGTCGGTGCCGCTCGGTTTCCTCAGCATGATCCTGGTGTCCCTCGCCACCCCGCGCAGCGTCCCGGCCGGGACGCCGGGGATCCTGGCAAGGCTGCATCTGCCGGAGGAGTTCAGCGGGCGGCCCGAGGCCCAGGCGCTGGGGGGCGAGCGGTGAGCGGCATCGTGGCGGCCGCGGCGGCCGCCGTCGGGGCCGTCCTGCTCGCGGCCGGGTTCGTGCTCGGGCGGAGCACCGCCCGGCGCGGTCGCCGCGCCGCCGACCTCGACCTCGGGACCCCCGTCGAGCGGGCCACCTTCCACACGCTGCACACCGCCTCGCTCGCCGCGCCTCCGCTGCGCGCGGGGCTCACCGAGGAGACCGCGGGCAGGGCGGCCGGCCGGCTGCGCTCCCTGCTCGGCACCGAGGCGCTGTGCCTCACCGACCGGACCGCCGTCCTCGCCTGGGACGGCACGGGCGACGGGCACCACCGCGAGGCGGTGACGGAGCTCGTCGCGGAGACCCTCGCCTCGGGCCGCAGCCGCTCCGTGCACACCGGCTGCCCCGGCGACTGCGCCGACCCCGAGTGCCCGCTGGGCTGGGCGGTGATCGCCCCGCTGACGGGCGAGGACGGGGTGCTCGGCGCGCTCGTCGCCTACGGCTCGCGCGAGTCGGCGGTGCTGGTGCGGGCGGCGACCGAGGTGGCCCGCTGGGTGTCCGTCCAGCTCGAACTGGCCGAGCTGGACCGCTCCAGGACCCGGATCGTCGAGGCCGAGATACGGGCCCTCCGTGCCCAGATCTCACCGCACTTCGTCTACAACTCCCTGGCCGCCATCGCCTCGTTCGTGCGCACCGATCCTGGGCGGGCCCGCGACCTGCTCCTGGAGTTCGCGGACTTCACCCGCTACTCCTTCCGGCGGCACGGCGAGTTCGCCCAGCTCGCCGACGAACTGCGCGCCATCGAGCAGTACCTGGCACTCGCCGGAGCCCGCTTCGGCGACCGGCTCCAGGTGACCCTGCGGATCGCGCCCGAGGTGCTGCCGGTGACGCTGCCGTTCCTCTGCCTGCAGCCGCTGGTGGAGAACGCGGTCAAGCACGGCCTGGAGGACTCCGCCGAGGGCTGCCGGGTCGTCATCGCGGCCCGCGACGCCGGCGCGGAGGCCGTCGTCACCATCGAGGACGACGGGGTCGGCATGGACCCGGAGCTGCTCCGCGCCGTCCTGCGGGGCGAGCGCCCCTCGGACTCGGGCGTGGGTCTCTGCAACGTCGACGAGCGGCTCCGGCAGGTGTACGGGGCGGAACACGGCCTCGTCATCGAGACCGGCGTCGGCGCGGGCATGAAGGTGACCGTACGGATCCCCAAGTACCGCCCGGGCGTGCACCGGACGGCCTGACGGAGCCTCCCGCCCTCAGCACAGCTGCAGCGCGAGGTGGCTCAGCGCGACCCCGGCCTGCCATGCGGGCAGCCATACCTGGCGGTCCTCGTCGACACCGGTGAGCCCGGCGAGCCCGGCCAGGTCGGCGGCGCGCAGCTCGGTGGCCCGGAGCCGCCGCCAGGTGTCCCGGGCCAGCGCGAGGTCCGGCCCCGGGGCGCCCGGGGCCGGTGCGCCGAGCCGTTCGCCGACCCAGGCGGACCAGGGGTGGTCGTGGGCGGTGCGGCGCAGCCAGTCGGCCGGGTCCGCGCCGGACAGCAGGACGGTCAGGGACAGGGTCCGCACCCCGGCCCGGAACTCCAGCGAGCCGGGCGCGACGAGCCCGCTGGTCCGCAACACGTCGTCGGCCACGTACTCGGCGCACAGCCAGTCCATGGGGACGGCCAGCCCGCCTCCGCCGGCGCCGTTCGTGCTTTCGGGCAGCACCGTTTCCACCTTCTCCCGGACGTCACGTAACGAAGGCCCCGGTGACGAGCCTCCTCCGAGAAGGGCGCGTGCGGGGCGCATTCGCTCAACTCGCCCGAGTGGTTTCGGACACGGCCCCCGCCACATCGGTGCAGGTGAGAGCCGTGTGACAGCGGTGAAGTCGGAGACGGGGGAGGATCAGCCGAGGAGTGCGTAGACCGCCGTCGCGTGGGCCGCGGGCTCCTCCGTGCCCTCGGCGGTCATGGTGATGTCCGCGAAGGCCATCCGCTTGCCGGCCTTCGTCAGCCGCGCCCGCACCAGGACGTCCGAGCCGAGCACGGCGCGCTGGAAGCTGATCGACTGCTGGACCGTGGTCATCGGGACGAAGCCGCCGCGGGCGGCGGACACCGCGATGACCGTCGCGGTGTCGGCGGCGGCCATGAGCGCCTGCCCCGAGAGCCCGCCGCCCTCGCGGGCGAGCCGGTCCGACCAGGGGAGCCGGAGGACGGCCTCGTGGCCGTCGACGGAGGCCACGGAGAGGCCCAGGTCGAGCACCCAGGGGGCGAAGTTGTCGGCGAGGATCTTTTCGGCGGCGATGAGAGTCAGCGTCACGGGCGTCATTGTGGGGCGACGGCCGGGGGCCGGGCAACGCCCGTGCGGTGCCGGGGCCGGTAGCCGGGGAGCCGGTGGCCGAGCTGACGCAGCGCGTAGTGCGAACGGGACTTGACGGTGCCGGCCGGGATGCCGAGGTCGGCGGCGGCCTCGTTGACCGTCAGGCCGCGGAAGTAGAGCTGGACGAGGACGGCGCGGTGCTCGGGGCTCAGCCCCCGGACCGCCGCCCGGACGTCGAGGGCCGCGTCCGCGGACTCGGTGGTGTCGGCGGGGTCGGCGGTGCAGGCCAGCATCCCGTCGCCGATCTCGGTGGGCCGCGACAGCCGGGAGCGGCGTGCGTCGATGGCGAGCCGCCGGGCCACCGTGAACAGCCAGGGGCGCATCGACTCGTAGGAGGAGTCGAAGGCCTCGGGGTGGAGCCAGGCGCGCACCAGCGTCTCCTGGGCGAGGTCCTCCGCCCGCTGCCGGTCGCCCTGGGTGAGCCCCAGGAGGAAGGCGAGCAGGGCCTGGCCGTGCTCCCGCTGGAGTTGCTTCAGGGCCCGCTCGTCGGTGGTCGCCCTCGCTGTCGTCGGTGCCATCGGTGCCGTCGTCATGGTGTCGCATCCGAACGCATCCGATCGGCGAGGGACAGGGAACGGACAAGGCTCTGCGACGAACGGTCGCACCGCGCGGTGAATGGTGCGGCGAACGGTCGATGCGGAAGCACTGCGTCCGATTCAGCGGGGTTTCCCGCGGAATACGGCAATGACCCTTGACTGTCGCTTATCTCCCCTGTGGATTCGCATGAACAGATGTTCATCCTACGAATCAGCGGAGCCCGGCAGATGACCCCACGCACCAGATCCGGCGCGGCGGCCTTCGCCGTCGTCCTGCTCACCGCGGCCACCGGCTGCGCCGTCGCCGAGCACGCCGCCGACCGGTCGGCCGCCACGCCCGGCCGCAGCGGCTCCGCCGAGCGCCCCGCGGCCCCCGGAGGTCCGTCCGCACCGGCCCCCTTCACCCTCGTGGCCTCCGGCGACGTCCTGCCGCACGACTCGGTCATCCGGCAGGCCGCGGCCGACTCGGGCGGCGCCGGCTACGACTTCCGCTCCATGCTCTCGGGCGTCAGGTCCGTCGTCTCCCGCGCCGATCTGGCCATCTGCCACATGGAGACCGTCTACGGCGAGGCCGGCGGCCCCTACACCGGCTACCCGGCCTTCAAGTCGCCGCCCGAGGTCGCCGCCGCGCTCAGGGAGACCGGCTACGACTCCTGCTCCACCGCCTCCAACCACACCCTCGACGACGGCGCCGGCGGGCTCCGCCGCACCCTCGACGCGCTCGACAGGGCGGGCGTCCGGCACGCGGGCTCGGCCCGTACCGCCGAGGAGGCCGCCCGGCCCACCCTCCTCAAGGCCGGCGCCGCGACCGTCGCGCAGCTCGCCTACACCTACGGCACCAACGGCTACCCGCTCCCCGAGGGACAGCCCTGGGCCGTCAACCTGATCGACGAGCAGCGGATCCTCGCCGACGCCCGGGCGGCCCGGAAGGCCGGTGCCGACGTCGTGGTCGTCTCCCTCCACTGGGGCACCGAGTGGCAGACCGACCCGGACCGGCGCCAGCTCACGCTCGGCCGTGCGCTCACCGCCTCGCACAGCGGGAACCGCCCCGACATCGACCTGATCATCGGCACCCACGCCCATGTGCCGCAGGCCTACGAGAAGGTCAACGGCACCTGGATCGTCTACGGCATGGGCGACCAGATCGCCGGTGACATGGTCAACTACGAGGGCGCCCACGACCCCCGCGGCAACCAGGGCACCCTCGCCCGCTTCACCTTCGCCCCGCCCACCCGTTCCGGCGGGCGCTGGACGGTCTCCAAGGCCGAGTTCGTGCCCCAGCTCTTCGACACCGCCCGCGGCCGGGTGGTGAACCTCAATGAGGCGATCGAGAAGGGCGAGGCGCGGTACGGCGGGACCCGTGACGCCGTCCGCGGGGTCGTCCTGGGCCGGGGCGCCGCCCGCGACGGCCTGATGATGGGGGAGTGACCCCCCTGGGCCGGGGGCCCGGTTCTACGGCACCACGGTGACCGGCCAGCGGCCCGCCTTCACCAGGCGCACCGCGACCGAGCCCACGAACCGGTGCCCGGCCGACTCCGAGGCCCCCACCACCACCGCGTCCGCCTTCAGCTCGTCGGCGGCCGAGACCAGACCCGCGTAGGCGTCGCCACGGAAGGTGTGGAACTCCCAGCGCACCCGGAAGATCTCCTTCACGCGCTCGGCGGCCTCCCGGATCTCGGCCACCAGGCCCTCCGCGATCTCCTCCGTCGTGCCGGCGACCGGCGCGCCGAGCGAGACGCCCGCCGCCATCACGGGCTGTACGTAGACGAGGGCGAGCAAGGCGTTCTGCCGGCGCGCCAGGCCCGCCGCGTACGCCGCCGCGCGCAGCGAGGAGGCCGAGCCGTCGACCCCGGCGACGATCACCTTCGGGCCGTCCGTACCCCGTTCGAATCCACTCACCCTTCGAGGCTATCGGCTCATCAGGTGCTTTCGGACGGGTGGTCGGTGTCGCTGCGCGGACGGTGCCGTCCTCCGTACGAACCATTGGTCATGAAAAAGGATGAGACGACCACAGGGCGCCGGTCGCTGCTGCGCCTCGCCGCCGCCCTCGGCGCCACCGCCGCCGTCGGGGTCTTCGCCACGGACCGCCTCACCGGCCCTGAGACCGGCCCCGACGGCGCCCCTGAGGCCTCACGCGGCGCCGCACCCCCGGCCCGGCCGTCCGCACGGCCCACGCCCGGCGCGGCGGGACCCCAGGCCGCCCGGCTGCGCCCGGCCGCGTACCGGCTGCAGCCGATGACGGGCTACGCGCCGCCCGCGTTCCGCAGGGCGCTCCCCCCGGTCAGGACCCGGCCCTTCCTCCGGCTGACCGGAGTCGGGCGCTCGATGGTGCTCACCTTCGACGACGGGCCCGACCCCCGCTACACCCCGGAGATCCTCGCCACCCTGCGGCGCTACGACTGCCGCGCGATGTTCTTCGTGTGCGGCGAGATGGCGGTCGACAACCAGGACCTGCTCAAGGAGATGGCCGACGACGGACACGTCGTCGGCAACCACTCCTGGTCCCATCCGCTCGTCCCCAAGCTGCGCCCGTCCCGCATCCGCCACGAGCTCGGCGCCACGAGCGAGGTCATCGAACGGGCCCTGGGCGCCGCGCCGCTGTGGTACCGGGCGCCCTACGGGGCCTGGAACAGGCTCTCGTTCGAGATCGGCGCGGAGCTCGGCATGGAGCCGCTGGCGTGGACCGTCGACACCCTGGACTGGCAGGAGCCGCCGACGGACAGCATCGTCCGCCGGGTCCTGGACGGGGCCGGGCCCGGGGTCGTCGTCCTCAACCACGACGCCGGCGGCAACCGCTCGCACAGCGTCGCCGCGCTCAAGCGCTATCTGCCCGAACTCCTCGACTCGGGCTACGCCATCACCGTCCCGCGCCGCTGACCGGACGGCCCCGCCCGCCCGGCCCCCGGGGCCCGCCGGGCGCGGGCCCCGGCACCCTCTCAGGTGCCGGGGCCCCGGGCCGTACGGGCGGACGTCCTACCGGGAGCCCACCATCCGGGCGTAGACGACCACGTTGCCGTCGTAGCCGTGCGCCCGGGAGTAGCCGCCGCCGCACGTGATCACGCGCAGTTCGGGCTCGCCGGTGTCCGCGTAGACCTGCACCGGGAAGTCGTTCTTCGCGTAGACGTCGACGCCGTAGATCTCGAAGACGGCCACCCGGCCGTCGTACCGCTCGACCTCGATGTGCTGACCGCGCTGCAGGGAGCCCAGTCCGTAGAACACCGCGGGTCCGGCCAGGTTGTCGACGTGCCCCACGACGACCGAGGTGCCGCGCATGCCCGGCGCGATGCCGTTCTGGTACCAGCCGGCGAGGTTGGCGTCCTCGGCCGGCGGGGCGGCGATCCACCCGTTGGCGTCGAGACCGACGTCGATGACCGGGGCGGCCACCCGGAGGGCCGGGATCTTGATCCGTGAGGCCGGGGCGAACGGCAGCGGCTCCAGACCGAAGCCGGGCGTGGCGGCCGGGGCCACCGGCCGGGCGACCGGGCGGGACGCGGCGGTGGGCTGCGGCGGGCCGGACTCGAAGCCGACCCCGTTGCGCATTATGGCCACCCCGGAGAGCATGACGAGGGCCAGGGCGCCCCAGGGTTGGCGTCTCCTGGCGGCTTCGAGGAAGCTGAAGTCCTTGGGGCTCATGGTTCTCCCGGGCTCATGGATCTCCCTTGGTACGTCACGGGAACGGTAAGGGCGCGGGGGGAAACCGGCGATCGGAGCGGGGCGAACGGGTGGCGGCCACCGCGACGCCCGCCTGCCCGGACCGTGAAGGGACCCGTGCGAGGGCCCCGCGGCGATGCCCGTGGGCGGTGCCCCGGCGTCCGGGTGATGACCCGTCCGAGTAATCGTCAGATCATCGACCTGATGCCGTGTGACCTGCGGCTCCGTCAGGTCGCGACCCCCGTTCGGCCGATGCCGGGCCTCACCGGGGTGGCCCAGTGTCGACATGCGCGCATTCTCCGCGCTTGTGATGGTTCGTCATGGAAGGCGTACTCGTCGATACTCCCGGAGCACCGCTTTGGGGCGCCTTCAGTGGAGGTTCAACCATGCGTGCTGTACGCACTCTGGCGGTGACGGCGACCGCGTTCGCGGCGCTCGGGCTCGCGGCCCCCCTCGCCACCGCCACCTCTGGGCCCAGCAGCGTGACCGCCGACTCCTTCCAGGCCCCCGGGGGCGGTGACAACTCCAACGGCGTTACCGTCTCCCCGTTCGCGGTCCACCAGGGGTCGATCCTCACGATCACCGTCAGGGGGTGCGCCGGGGGCACGGTCACGTCCAGTGCCTTCGCGACCACCACCCTCTCCGCCGCCAACAACGGCGTGTCCACGGCCACCGCCCGCATCTTCAACAACGCCACGCCGGGCCAGTACCAGCTGACCGTCCAGTGCAACAACGGGCGCACGCTCACCCAGTCCTTCCGTGTGCTGCCCGGCCAGGGCGCACAGGGCGGTCTGGGCGGCTCGCTCGCGCCGAGCTCCGCGGAGATGGCGGTCGGCGGCTCCCTCGTCGCCGCCGCCGCGCTGGGCGGGGGCCTGTTCATCGCCCGCCGGCGCCGTACGGCCCGCGCCGGGGTCTGACCGGTCGAACCTCCCGGTGGACCCGCAACGCCCGTCGCCCCCGGACCCTCCCAGGGTCCGGGGGCGACGGGCGTCGGGAGCGGTGCGGATCCCGGCCGCGGAGGGGCGTCCGGAGGCGGGGCGCGGCGGCGCCGTCAGTGCCGCCGGCCTGCCGCCGACCTGCGACGGATCACGTAGGCCAGACCGCCCGCCGCCGCGAGCGCCATGGCGCCGCCGGCCGCCATCGTCCAGCCGTTCGTCGGGTCGACCGAGCCGCCGAGACCGCCGGCGACACCGCGCGGGGTCGCGGGGCGCAGCGTCGAGAGCGCCGTGGGAGTGGCGGTCGCGCCACCGGTGATGGTCAGGTCGACGGTGCTCTGCATGCCGCCCGTGCAGTTGAAGGAGACCGTGTAGACCGCGCCGCGCTTGGCGTCGATGTCCACGGTGGCCGTGGCCGCGGAGCCCGGCGCGATCGTGACGGTGTCGAAGATGCCCGCCGAGGCCGTCGCGGTGCTCGCGCAGCCCGGGGCGCTGAGGGTGACCCGGCCGCCCGGGGCGACGAACGCCGGGGAGACGACGAAGTCGCCCACTTGCCGCGCTCCGGGCGCCCGGGGGTTGGGCGCCGGCGCGCCGTCTACGGCGACGGCGTGGGGGGCGGCCAGGGCGAGGGTGGCCGCCCCCAGCAGAGCGGTGGACGCGGCACGTATCGCGCGCATGGTGATCCTCCGGTCTCCGAGGAGCAGCTGCGGAAGGTTTTTCCACGAATGGCATGAGATGCCCCTCGATGCCGGCAACGCTAGGAGCCCACTACCACAGCCGCGATCCCAGACGCGCGAATGGGGCACCGATGTCCCCCACCCGGCCCAACATCCGGCGCCCGGTCAGCCCATGAGCTGCGGGAAGAGATCGGTGAACGGCGCGGCGGTGGCCGAGATGCCGCGGCCGAACGGGGCGTCGAAGTCCCAGATGAGGAAGAGCAGGAAGGCGATGAGCGCGCTGAAGAGGCCGGCGAGCAGCACCTCCCTGCCGGTGCGCCGGATCTGCAGGGTGAAGATGAGGCCCACCGTCACCAGGGCGCCGATGACGAGACCGAACCACACCACGCCCGGCATCGTCGCGCCCGCGTTCTGCCCCCGGGACCCCCGCGCGTCGTCGGCGACCGCGACCTGGTCCACGAGCGGCTGGTAGGCCTGGCCCTCGAAGTCGTTGGCGGGCTGGTAGTCGGTCACGCTGCGGCGGACCTTCTCCAGGAGCTCCGTCCCGGTGTCGCTCAGCTCGTTGTGGTCCGACATGTACGGGAACTCGTCGTGGACGACGTAGCTCACGTACGCGTCGACGTCGGACCGGATCCGGTCCCGTACGGCCGGCGGGTAGACCTGGGCGCGGGCGGAGATCTCGTGCAGGGCCTGCGCCTCCTGGCGCACGGTCTCCTGGGCGGCGCTGCGCGCCTCCCAGACGCCGGCGATCGCGAGGCCGAGCACGATGGCGTACACCACGCCGATCATCATCGTCATGTACTCGATGACGTCGGGGGTCTCACTGGGGTCGTCGTCCTCGGGGATCCTCCGGTGGTTGATGACGACGATGGTCAGGACGACGGCGCAGGCGGCGGCCATCGCGAGGGACAGGACAAGCCATTCGGACAAGGGTTCCTCCGTCGGCCGGGCCGGGGCCCGGCGGAATCGAGCGCTCGGCGGTGACGAGCGGTCAGCGGGAGCGGGGGCGCAGGATCGCGGTCGCGAGCACCGCGGGGGCGGCGATGAGCAGGGTCGTGCTGAGCACGTTCGGGGCGCTCTTCGGTGTGACCCGGGCCGCGCGCCGGTAGTGCGGCAGGGCGACGGGTCCCGGGGCCGGCGGGCGCGGCCGCACGGTCGGCGTCGGTGAAGGCGGCGGAGGGGGCGGCGGCGCCGCTTCGGGCGTCCGGGGCGCGGGGCGCGGACGCGGGGGCTCCGGGACCGGGGCCGGCTTCGGCGGGGGAGCGGGCCGGGTGGTCGGCGGCTTCGGCTTCGGCGGCGGGGGAGGGGGCGGCGTCGGCTTCGGTGTCGGCTTTGGGGTCGGAGTCGGGGTCGGCTCAGGCGTCGGGGTCGGCGTGCACGTGGGCTGCGGTGGGTGCGTGGGGTGGGGATGGTGGGTCGGGTGCGGTGGATGGGACGGGTGCGGAGGGTGTGAGGGATGCGGCGGATGGCCGGGGCAGGCCCCCGGCCCCGCGGACACCACCGAGACGCTCGAACCGTCCGGGCCGGTCGAGGAGTAGGCGCACGCGTCGGCGCCCGCGGGCGCCGGGGCGCTCAGGAGCCACACCAGGGCGCCGGCCGCGAGCGGCCGCGCCAGACGCGATCTGTACAGAGGCGACGGAGACACGCCTGGCAGCATGATCATATGGACCGACCCGGCGGGCCGGAACGGCTCCGGATTCCCCGGATGGTGGGGATCTCGGGTCCCACGGGTTTGACGTTTCACGTCGTTCTGTCGGCTCACGCGTACCCAACGGCGCCAACGTCCCTGCCGTTGCGGCCGATTCGGGAAGAATGCGCGATCGGCGCGGTCGTTCGGACCGCTCGTGCGGAGAACTGGCCGGTTGTCGCCCTTCGTTGGTCCGCGAGTGGCGTCGTCCCGGCCTTCCGGGCCGTACGGGAAGGGCCTTCCGGAATCCGCGCGTCCATATGCACGTGAATTTGCACGACCTGAAGGCGTGAACTGTTCCTTACCCGCCGCACGTGCCAATGGCGTGTGACCAAGAACGGATCGCGAATTTCCGTTTCTACTCGCTCTCCAGGCGGGCGATCAGTAGCCTCAGCTCGAACGTATGCTGCGAACACATGGCCGCATCCATGGCGACTTGATGGAGACTTTGATGGAGCGTCCCGCCTGGGCTCCGCCGGGCATCGATATCTCGGTGCCGAGCGTGTCCCGTATGTACGACTTCTATCTGGGCGGCTCGCACAATTTCGAAGTGGACCGGGAAGCGGCCCGCAAGGCCATGGAGTTCCTGCCGGGACTCCCCAAGATCATGCAGGCGAACCGTGCCTTCATGCGCCGGGCCGTCCGGTACGCCGTCGCGGGCGGCGTCACCCAGTTCCTCGACATCGGTTCGGGGATACCGACCTTCGGCAACGTCCACGAGGTCGCCCAGGCCGCGAGCGACGCGTCGCGGGTGGTCTACGTCGACCACGACCCGGTCGCCGTCGCCCACAGCCGGGCCGTGCTCCAGGGCGACCCGCGTTCCGCCGTGGCCGCCGCGGACCTGCGCAAGCCCCGCGAGATCCTGCGCAGCCACGAGGTCGGCGAACTGCTCGACCTGGACCGCCCGGTGGCCCTGCTGCTCGTCGCCGTCCTGCACTTCCTGGAGGACGAGGACGAGCCCGGTGCGGCCGTCGCCGAGCTCCTCGACGCGCTCGCCCCCGGCAGCCTCCTCGTCCTCACCCATGCCTCCTACGAGGGCATCCCGGCCACCCAGGAGCAGGCCGGCGGTGTCGTGGACGTCTACCGCGACATCCGCAACCCGCTGGTGATGCGCGGCCGCGAGGAGATCGGGCGCTTCTTCACCGGCACCGAACTCGTCGAGCCCGGACTCGTACCGATGCCCTTGTGGCGGCCGGACAGCCCGGACGAGGAGGAGGATCCCTTCGCCTTCTCCGGGTTCGCAGGGGTGGGGCGCAAGGCGTGAAGCTGCCGTCCCAGCCGACCGGTGCCGCGGCCGATGCCGACGGACCGGAGGACAGACTCAGACGGTTCGTGACCATCTGGAGTCGCGCCGTGTTCCCGGTCACCGCCACGTCGATGACCCGTCAGGAGTTCGAGCGGCACCTGCTGCCGCCGGCCCGGGAGCTGTCCGAGGCCCTGCACGCGCGGCCCTTCGACACCGCGCCCGCCCACCGCGTGGGCCAGGCCCTCGTGGCCGCCCACTGCACCGACCCCGACGCGCTCGCCCGCAGCCTCGGGGTGGTCGACGCGTACCTGGTGCTCTACTGCGGCGACGAGCAGGAGAATCCCGCCGAGGAGCTCCGCGCCCGCTGCGCCCGGCTGCAGCACGCCATGGCCGCCGGCTTCGCCCAGGCCCTGCGCGAGCGCACCCTGGTCGAGCAGGAGTCCATCGCCCACTCGGCGCTCTCCGCCCGCAGCGCCGCCGAACTCGCCCTGCACGCCACCGAGAGCCGCTTCCGCGCGGTCTTCGACGGCGCCGCGATCGGCATCGGCATCGCCGACCTCGACGGCAACGTCCTGGAGGTCAACGAGACCCTCACCCGGATGTTCGGCGGCCTGGAGCAGACCGTCCGGAGCCGCAACATCGCCGAGTGGGTCCACCCGGAGGACGGCCCGCACGTCTGGCGGCTCTACGACGAACTGGTCCGCGGCGAACGCGAGCACTACCGGGTCGAGAAGCCGTACTACCGCAGCGACGGCACCGTGCTGTGGACCAACCTCACCGTCTCGCTGCTGCGCGACGCCGCCGGCGCCCCCCAGTACCAGCTGGCGCTGATGGAGGACACCACCGAACGGCGGCTGCTCAACCTGCGGCTGCGGTACGAGGCCACGCACGACGCCCTCACCGGGCTGCCCAACCGGACGCTGTTCTTCGAGCGCCTCGAGAAGACCCTCGGGCCGGCCGGCGACACCCGCTTCGGCCTGTGCTACCTCGACCTCGACGGCTTCAAGGTCATCAACGACAGCCTCGGTCACTCCACCGGCGACCGGCTGCTGGTCGAGGTGGCCGACCGGCTGCAGAGCTGTGTCGCCGCGCCCGGCGAGATGGTCGCCCGGCTCGGCGGCGACGAGTTCGTCGCCCTCACCACCGGGCCCGGCACCGAGCGGAAGGTCGCCGAGCTGGCCGACCGGATGCTCGCCGTCCTGGCCTCCCCGATCAGCGTCGACGGGCGCGAGCTGACCGTCCGCGGCAGCGTCGGCGTGGTCGAGGGCCCGGCGGGGGAGCGGACCGCGGCCGAGGTGCTCCGCAGCGCGGACATCACCATGTACCGGGCCAAGTCCGCGGGCGGCAACCGCTTCGAGTACGCCGACGCCGAGGCCGACGCGCGGGCCATCACCCGGCACGGGCTCACCACGGCGCTGCCCGCGGCCCTGGAGCGCGGCGAGTTCTTCATCGAGTACCAGCCGCTGGTGCACCTCGGTGACGGCAGCGTGCACGGCGCCGAGGCGCTCGTGCGCTGGTGCCACCCGCAGCACGGGGTGCTCGGTCCCGACCGCTTCATCCCGCTCGCCGAGAACACCGGCCTCATCGTGCCGCTGGGCCGCTGGGTGCTCCAGGAGGCCGTGCGCCAGGCCCGGTTCTGGCAGGACGAGGCCCCTGGCGGCCGCAAGGCCACCGGCCCGCTGCGGATCAACGTCAACCTGTCGCCGACCCAGCTGCACCACCCGGGTCTGGTCGCCGAGACCGTCGACGTCCTGGAGCGCTCCGGGCTCGAACCGGGCGCCCTGTGCCTGGAGGTGACGGAGTCGGCCCTGATCGGCGCCGACGACGACCTGCTCAAGCCGCTGCGTCAGCTCGCCGAGATGGGTGTGGACATCGCGCTCGACGACTTCGGCACGGGCTACTCGAACCTCGCCAACCTGCGCCGGCTGCCGGTGAGCGTCCTCAAGCTGGACCGGTCCTTCACTCAGGGCATGCAGCAGCACCCCGCCGACCCGGTCGACCTCAAGATCGTCGAGGGGATCGTGCAGTTGGCCCACAGCCTGGAGCTCGCCGTCACGGTCGAGGGCGTGGAGACCGGGGCCCAGGCCCAGCAGCTGCGCGAGCTCGGCTGCGACACGGCCCAGGGCTGGTACTACGCCCGGCCCGGCGCCCCGGACCGGATCCACTCCCTCGTCCTGGCGGACGCGGTGTAACCGGCGCGGGGCCCGTGGGCATCCGCCCACAGGGCTGCGCCCGGCCGATGGGGCGCTGCGCGCCGCAGCCGTCGCCCGCCCCGTTGTGGGCAGTCGTTCCGCTGGGGCGGAACGGGTGGGCACAACGGAACGCAGCGCCTTGCCGCGCCTAGGCCTCTACCGCTTTGACGCCTGCCGCGAGGGCGCGGCGCCGTGAGGGTGCCGGCAGGTGCGTGGGGCGGAACGCGCCGTCAGGCGCGGTCCCGTGTGCCCACCCGTCCCGCCCCAGCGGGACGATTGCCCACACGGAGGTGGGGCCACCGAGCGGTGGGCGGGAACAGCACGCCGGGGGTGGATGCACCGCCAGGCGCGGTCCCGCGTCCACCCCGCCCTGCGGGACGACTGCCCCCACGGAGGGGGCGCCGCACGGCGTGGACCGTGCGCAGGGCGGGGCCGGTACGGACGCGTGCCCGCACGGCGCGGGGCCCGCACCGCGAGCGACTCCTACGGCGGGGGCTCGTGCGGCGGGGGCCCGTACGGCGCGGGGCCCGTACGGCGCGGGGCCCGCACGGCGCGGGGCCCGCACGGAGGCGGGCCGCACGGAGGCGGGCCGTACGGAGGCGAGTCGTGCGGACGCTGGGGGAGCGTTCAGCTGCGGTTGAGCAGCAGCTTCTGCAGTTCGCGGGCCGCCCGCGGCGGTGCCACGTCGCTGCGGTGGGCCAGCGCGATGGTCCGACGCAGGCCCGGTCGCGCCAGGGCCGTGACACGCAGGTCGCGGCCCGCCCGGGCGGCGACCATGGTGGGGACGACGGCCAGTCCGAGCCCCGCCCGTACGAAGCCGAGGACCGCGTCCATCTCGCCGCCCTCCACCGTGAACGAGGGCTCGAAGCCCTCCGCTCGGCAGGCCGCCACGGTCAGTTCCCGCAGGTCGTAGCCGTGCCGGAACATCACCAGGGGCTGGTCGCGCAGATCCGCGATCCGCACCGGCCGGCGCGGTGCGGGGGCGGACGCCGAGGACACCACCACCAGGTCCTCCGTCAGCAGCTCCACCGTGGTGAGGGCGGGCGACGGGGTGGGCAGCGGCAGCACCACGAGCGCCAGGTCGAGCGCGCCGCGCGCCAGCTCCCGGACGAGGTCGTGCGAACCGCCCTCCTCGATGAGCAGCTGGATCCCCGGATGCTGGTCGTGGAAGGCCCGCAGCACGTCCGGCAGCAGCCCCGTGCACAGACTGGGCGTCGCGCCGAGCCGCACCCGGCCGCGCCGGAGCTGCACCAGCTCCTGCACCTCGTGCCGGGCGGTGTCGGTGTCGGCGAGGATGCGGCGGGCCAGCGGCAGCAGAGCCTCGCCCGCGTCGGTGAGGGCGATGTTGCCCCGCGCCCGGCTGAAGAGCTCCGCGCCCAGCTCCTGCTCCAGGGCCTTGATCTGCTGCGAGAGGGAGGGCTGTGAGACGTGCACGCGCTCGGCGGCCCGGGTGAAGTGGCGGGTCTCGGCGACGGCCACGAAGTAGAGGAGCTGCTGGAACTGCATGGCACCACCCTACCCGGGGTCATAGCCCGCGCCTATCGAGATGAGCCGAACCATGTCTTGGACCTCTCGGGTCCTTCGGCCCTACCGTCGCTGGCATGGCTTTGGCAACGAAGACCGACCGGACGACGCCCCGGCCCCCCGCCTCCCCCACCCGCGGCTTCTGGGCGTCCACGATCGGCAAGAAGACGGTCATGGCCGTGAGCGGCCTCCTCATGCTCGCCTACCTCGTCGCGCACGTCGCGGGCAATCTCAAGGTCTTCTTCGGCCCCGAGGAGTTCAACGCCTACGGCCACTGGCTGCGCGTCATGGGCGCCCCGGTGCTGCACCACCAGTGGGGCCTGTGGATCGCCCGCGTCGTGCTCCTCGCCGCCGTCGTCGCGCACGCCGTCTCCGCGTACCAGCTCAGCCGCCGCGACCTCAGGGCCCGCCCCACCGCGTACGTCCACCGCCGCAGGCGCTCCTCGTACGCCACCCGCACCATGCGCTGGGGCGGCGTCATCATCGCCCTCTTCCTCGTCTGGCACATCCTCGACCTGACGACCGGGACCCTCCACCCCGGCGGCTTCGAGGAGGGCAAGCCCTACCAGAACGTCGTCGACACCTTCTCCACCTGGTACGGCGACCTCGTCTACATCGTCGCCATGCTGGCCGTCGGACTCCATGTCCGGCACGGCTTCTGGAGCGCCGCCCAGACCCTCGGAGTCGGCAACGCCCGCCGCGAACGCGTCCTCACGTTCCTGGCCAACGCGCTCGCGCTCGTCCTGACCGCGGGCTTCGTCTCCGTACCCGTCGCCGTCATGACCGGAGTGGTGAGCTGAATGACCTCCACCGACTACACCCTGGGCGCCCCGCTCACCGACGAGAAGGCCCCCTCGGGCCCCATCGCCGAGCGCTGGGACACCCGCCGCTTCCAGGCCAGGCTGGTCAACCCCGCCAACCGCCGCGGCCACCGCGTCATCGTCGTCGGCACCGGCCTCGCCGGCGGCTCCGCCGGCGCCACCCTCGCCGAACAGGGCTACCAGGTCGTCCAGTTCTGCTACCAGGACTCCCCGCGCCGCGCCCACTCCATCGCCGCCCAGGGCGGCATCAACGCCGCGAAGAACTACCGCAACGACGGCGACTCCGTCCACCGCCTCTTCTACGACACCGTCAAGGGCGGCGACTTCCGCGCCCGCGAGTCCAACGTCCACCGGCTCGCCCAGATCTCCGTCGAGATCATCGACCAGTGCGTCGCCCAGGGCGTCCCCTTCGCCCGCGAGTACGGCGGACTCCTCGACACCCGCTCCTTCGGCGGCGTCCAGGTCTCCCGCACCTTCTACGCCCGAGGCCAGACCGGTCAGCAGCTGCTGCTCGGCGCCTACCAGGCGCTGTCCCGGCAGATCGCCGCCGGCAACGTCGAGATGCACCCGCGCACCGAGATGCTCGACCTGATCGTCGTCGACGGCCGGGCCCGCGGCATCGTCGCCCGCGACCTGATCACCGGACGCGTCACCACCCACTACGCGGACGCCGTCGTCCTCGCCACCGGCGGCTACGGCAACGTCTTCTACCTGTCCACCAACGCCATGAACTCCAACGCCACCGCCGTGTGGCGGGCCCACCGGCGCGGCGCGTACTTCGCCAACCCCTGCTTCACCCAGATCCACCCCACCTGCATCCCGCGCACCGGCGACCACCAGTCCAAGCTCACCCTGATGAGCGAGTCGCTGCGCAACGACGGGCGCATCTGGGTCCCCAAGGCCCAGGGCGACACCCGCCCCGCCAACGAGATCCCCGAGGACGAGCGCGACTACTACCTGGAGCGCATCTACCCGTCCTTCGGCAATCTCGTCCCCCGCGACATCGCCTCCCGCGCCGCCAAGAACGTCTGCGACGAGGGTCGCGGCGTCGGCCCCGGCGGCCAGGGCGTCTACCTCGACTTCGGCGACGCGATCCGGCGGATGGGGCGTGCCAAGGTCGAGGAGAAGTACGGCAACCTCTTCGACATGTACGAGCGGATCACCGCCGAGAACCCGTACGAGGTGCCGATGCGGATCTACCCCGCCGTGCACTACACGATGGGCGGCCTCTGGGTCGACTACGACCTCCAGACCACGGTCCCCGGCCTCTTCGCCGTCGGCGAGGCCAACTTCTCCGACCACGGGGCCAACCGGCTCGGCGCCTCCGCCCTCATGCAGGGCCTCGCCGACGGCTACTTCGTGCTCCCCGCCACCATCAACGACTACCTGGCGCGCCACCCGCACAGTGAGCCCGTCACCGACGAGCACCCCGCCGTACGGGAGGTGCTCGCCGAGACCGAGGACCGGATCCACCTGCTCCTCGCCGTCGACGGCGACCGCACCCCCGACTCCTTCCACCGCGAACTCGGCGAACTCATGTGGGAGTTCTGCGGCATGGCCCGTAGCGAGGAGGGCCTGCGCAAGGCCCTGCGCCGCATCCCCGAGATCCGTGAGGAGTTCTGGCGCCGGATCAAGGTCCCCGGCACCGGCGAGGAGTTCAACCAGTCCCTGGAGAAGGCCAACCGGATCGTCGACTACCTGGAGCTCGCCGAGCTGATGTGCCTCGACGCCCTCCATCGCGAGGAGTCCTGCGGCGGTCACTTCCGCGAGGAGTCCCAGACCCCCGACGGCGAGGCCGCCCGGCGCGACGAGGAGTTCTCCTACGTCGCCGCCTGGGAGTTCACCGAGGCGGGCACCCCGGTCCTGCACAAGGAAGACCTCGTCTTCGAACACGTCCACCCCACCCAGCGGAGCTACGCATGAGGCTCACCCTGCGCGTCTGGCGCCAGAAGAACGCCGACGCCGACGGCGCCATGTCCACCTACGAGGTGGACGGCATCTCCTCCGACATGTCCTTCCTGGAGATGCTGGACACCCTCAACGAGGAGCTCATCCTGCGCGGTGAGGACCCCGTCGCCTTCGACCACGACTGCCGCGAGGGCATCTGCGGTGCCTGCAGCCTCGTCATCAACGGCGACGCCCACGGCCCCGAGCGCACCACCAGCTGCCAGCTGCACATGCGGTCCTTCCGGGACGGCGACACCATCGACGTCGAGCCCTGGCGGGCCGCCGCCTTCCCGGTCGTCAAGGACCTCGTCGTCGACCGCTCCGCCTTCGACCGGATCATCCAGGCCGGCGGCTATGTCAGCGTCCCCACCGGCTCCGCCCCCGAGGCACACGCCACCCCGGTCCCCAAGGCCGACGCCGACCTCGCCTTCGAGCACGCCGAGTGCATCGGCTGCGGGGCCTGCGTCGCCGCCTGCCCCAACGGCTCCGCGATGCTCTTCACCTCCGCCAAGGTCAACCACCTGGGCGTGCTGCCGCAGGGCGCCCCCGAGCGCGAGACCCGCGTGCTCGACATGGTCGCCCAGATGGACGCCGAGGGCTTCGGCGGCTGCACCCTCACCGGGGAATGCGCCACCGCCTGTCCCAAGGGCATCCCGCTGCCGTCGATCGCGGCCATGAACAAGGAGTGGCTGCGGGCACGGCGCAAGGCCGCCCGCTCGTAGCGGCGGTCGACGTGCGCGCCCCCAGTTCCGGCGCCGTTCCCGGCGGACGCCGCCCACCCGCGTGGCGTCCGCCGGGAACCGCGCCGAGAATGGGAAGGCGGGCGGGTCACGCCGTCCGTGCGAGGGATCCTGTCGTCGAGAACCGGTTGGGGCCCAGGTGATCGTGCATGTGCCGATGGCTCGCGTACTGGGGAACGCCCGTACTGCTCGACACCATCCTGTACCGGCCGACCCACTCCCTGATCGACCAGAGCCTGCACTCGAAGCTGGGTGTGGAGACCACCAACGGTGACGGCTTCGGCGTCGGTTGGTACTCGCCGGACAACGACACACCGGCCCTGCTCAGGGACGTCGGCCCGGCCTGGAACAACCGCAATCTGCGCGAACTGGCGGACCACGTCCGGTCGTCGCTGTTCTTCGCCCACATCAGGGCCTCGACCGGGACGGCGGTGCAGCAGTCGAACTGCCACCCGTTCCGGCACGGGCGCTGGATGTTCATGCACAACGGCGCCATCGCGGGATTCCCCCTGCTGCGCCGGGAGCTGAGCCTCCTCGTCGACCCCCGGCTCTACCCGGACATGGAGGGCACGACGGACTCCGAGGTGATGTTCTACCTGGCGCTCACCTTCGGCCTCGACCGGGACCCGCCCGCCGCGGTGGCCCGGATGGCCGGCGTGGTGGAGCGCCTCGGGCACGAGAACGGGGTGGAGTTCCCCCTGCAGATGACGCTCGCCATCACCGACGGCGAGCGGGTCTGGGCCTTCCGCTACTCCAGCGCGCGCGCCTCGCGCTCGCTGTTCTACAGCAGCCGGGTGGAGGCGCTGCGCCGGCTCCACCCCGACCTCGGCTTCCTGCGGAACGTCTCGGGGGAGACCCGCCTCATCGTCTCCGAACCGCTCGGTGACCTGCCCGAAGCCTGGAACGAGGTACCGGAGAGCAGCTACGGGGTCGTCCAGCCCGGCGTCGACGAACTCCACCGCTTCGCACCGGAGCCGGTGTGATCGCATCGGCGGGACGCCGCCCGTCGTGATCGCACCGGCGGGACTCCGTCGTGAGCGCACCGGCGGGACACCGCCCGTGGGCCGCGGTCGCCAACGCTCCGGCCACGGCCCCTACGCCGGGGCACCGGCCGCGCGCCGGATCGCGTCGAGGGTGCGCCGCACGTCGTCCTCGGTGGTCGACCAGTTGCTCACCGAGATGCGCATGACGCGCCGCCCGTGCCAGGTGGAGCCGCTGATCCACGCCGTGCCGTCGTCGAGCAGCCGTGCGAGGACCCGGTCCGTGCGCTCGTCGTCGCCGAACTCGGCGCACACCTGGGTGAACACCACGTCGTTGAGGACGGTCGCCCCCTCGACGGCGGCGATGCCGGCCGCGAACGATGCGGCGTGACGGCACAGCCGTTCGACGAGGTCGGCCACCCCGGACCGGCCGAGGGACCGGAGCGCGGCCCACACGGTGAAGGCACGGCCGCGGCGGGAGAGTTCGGGCACCTTGTCGATGGGGTCACCATGCTCGTGCTGGATCAGGTAGTCGCCGCGCTCGCCCATCGCCGCCCGGAGCGCGGACGGGTCGCGCACGATCGCGAGTCCGCAGTCGTAGGGGACGTTGAGGGTCTTGTGGGCGTCCGTCGCCCAGGAGTCGGCGCCCGCGCACCCCGCCATCAGATGGGCATGGCGCGGGGAGACGGCCGCCCACAGCCCGAAGGCACCGTCGACGTGCACCCACGCCCCCGCCTCGCGCGCGGCCCGGACGCTCTCGGTGAAGGGGTCGAAGGCGCCGGAATGGATGTCGCCGGCCTGGAGGACCACGATGACGGGTCGGGCGCCGCCGCCGGCCAGCGCCTTCCGCAGTGCCCCGGCCTGCATCCTTCCCTGATCGTCCGCCGCCACCGGCTCGGGACTCCCGAGACCGAGGTAGCGCAGGGCCAGGTCGACGGCCATGTGCCGTGACGCGCCCGCGAGCACGCGCACGCCCGGGCCGCCGTGGAGGCCGTCACGGGCCACGTCCCAGCCGGCCCGGCGCAGCACCTCGTCGCGGCCCGCGGCGAGACACGTGAAGTTCGCCGTCGTCGCACCCGTGGTGAAGCCGACGGAGCCGTCGCGCGGCAGACCGAGCAGATCGAGGAGCCATGCGCCGGCGATGTCCTCCACGGCCGCGTACGCGGGAGAGGCCGCGCGCATCACGCAGTTCTGGTCCCAGGCGCTGACCAGCCAGTCGGTGGCAAGCGCGGCCGGTTCGGTGCCGCCGACCACGAAGCCGAAGAACCGGCCGCCGGGGAAGGCCGTGAGTCCCGGTTCACAGGCCGTGGCCAGGAGGTCGACGACATCGGCGGGTGTGCCGGGGCCGTCGGGCAGGTCCGGACCGAGGGCGCGCACGATCGCGTCGGCGTCGGCACGTGCCGGGACCCGGCGGTCGGGCAGGCTCGCCAGCCACCGGACGGCATGGTCGTACGCCTTTCGGAGCGCCGCCTCACGCGGGTCCATACCTGGGACTATGCGACCGACCCCGCCGCCGCGCAAGCCGGACCGGAGTGCGCGACCCCCGGCCCGTGGCGGGCTCCCCACGGCCGGTCACCGGCGCAGGTAGGCCAGCACCGCGAGGACCCGCCGGTTGTCGTCGGCGGACGGGTCGATGCGCAGCTTCCCGAAGATGCCCGCCGTGTGCTTCGCGACCGCGCTCTCGCTGATGTGCAGGGTGTGGGCGACCGCCGCGTTCGACCGGCCCTCGGCCATCAGCCTCAGCACGTCGTGCTCGCGCGGGGTGAGCGCCGCGGTCGTGCCCCGGGCGTCGCCACGGGCCAGCAGCCGGGCCACGACCTGCGGGTCCAGCACCGTGCCGCCCGCGGCCACCGTCCGCACCGCGTCGACGAACTGGGCCGTGTGCGTCACCCGGTCCTTCAGGAGATAGCCGACGGCTCCCTCCCCGCCCGCCAGCAACTCCTGGGCGTACAGCTGGTCGACGTACTGGGACAGGATCAGCACCGGCAGGCCCGGGCGCTCGCGCCGGGCGTCCAGCGCGGCCCGCAGTCCCTCGTCGGTGAAGCCCGGCGGCAGCCGGACGTCGATCACGGCGACGTCCGGCCGCTCCTCGCGCAGCGCGCGGCGCAGCTCGGGCTCGTTGTCCACGGCCGCGACCACCTCACAGCCGTGCTCCCGCAGCGTCCTGGTCAGCCCGTCCCGGAGGAGGAAGAGGTCTTCGGCGAGGACGACGCGCACGGTATCTCCAGGGTCGCGAGAGTGGGTCCGCCCGGCGGACTGTGCAGGGCGAGGGTTCCGTCGAAGGCGAGCAGCCGGCGCCGCACACCGAGCAGCCCACCGCCGCCCGAGGTCGCGTCGGCCCCACCCCGGCCGTCGTCGGCGACGCTCACCCGCAGGACGCCACCGGAGTGGCCGAGCCCGATCCGGACCTCCCGGGCGGCCGCGTGCTTGGCCGCGTTGGCGAGCAGTTCGGCGACGGCGAAGTACGCGGCGGACTCCACGGCCGCCGGGAGGCGCCCGGGCGGCAGGGCGACGTCCACGTGCACGTCCAGGAAGCTGTCCAGTGCCAGCGAGCGCACCGCGTCGCCGAGCCCCCGGTCGGCGAGGACCGGCGGCAGGATGCCGTGTACCAGCTCCCGCAGGTCCTGCAGGGCCCGCTCCGAGGCCGCGCGCACCTCGACGAGCAGGGCGCGGGCCGCCGCCGGATCGCTGTCCAGCAGCCGGGTCGCCTCCTCCAGCGTCATCCCCAGGGCCACCAGCCGGGCCTGCGCCCCGTCGTGCAGGTCCCGCTCGATACGGCGCAGCTCGGCGGCCTGGACGTCCAGCGCGTCGGTCCGACTGTCCGTCAGGTGGGTGATTCTGCGCACCAGTTCGGCGGTATACGGCGCGGAGAGCGCCCGGCCGCTCCAGCGGGCGTGACCGGCGAGCGCCCGGGGTGCGAGCGCCACGCCCGCGGCGACGAACGCGAGGCCCAGGAGCAGGGCGCCCGCCGTGGTCGCGACGGACCGGACGGGCACGAAGGCGTACCAGTTCCCCTCGCCCAACTCCCGCCACACGAAGGGCTGTACGAGCACACCGAACGCCCCGTACCAGAAGAGGCACAGCGGCGGCGCCACGACGAGACCGCCCGTGACCGGCTCCAGCCACGCCCAGCGCAGCTCACGCCAGAAGCCCTCGTCGCCGAGCAGCGCCCTGGCCGCGCGGGGGAGCGGAGCGGGTGGGACGACCGGCCGGCCCGACCACGTGGCGGTACGCCCCCGCTGCCGGTCGGCACGCCGGCGCAGGGCCGCTGCGGCGGGCGGAAGCAGCGGGAACCCGAGGCCGACGGGCAGCAGGAGCAGCGCGCCCACCACCAGGCCGCCGTACAGGGGAAGGACCAGGGCGCTCAGCGAGTGCCGCTGGCACCGCCCGAGGGCCGTCCAGGCCGACCGACCTCTCCCCACCGACCGTTCCCCCATGTCAGAGCGCGCTCCGTCGCACCGCCGCGATGGTAACCCCCTGCGTGCGCCCGCCCGTCCGGAGCACCCACGGGACCGCCGCGACCAGGCAGGCGGCCCCGAACAGGAGCATCGGGGGCACCGCGCCGGACTCCTCGTCCATGAAGAGCAGCATCCCCAGGTTGACCAGGGCGTGGAAACCGCCGGCGAGCAGCAGCCGGCCGCCCCGGACCCGCTCCAGCGCGAGCCCGAGGACCACGGACATCGCGACCGTCGCCACCAGGAACCCGGCCGCGTACGCCGGTGCCTGCGCGAACACCCCCACATGCCACACACCCCACACCAGTCCCACGAGCACCGACGCGGTCAGCGGCCCGAACCGGGTGCGCAGCAGCGGCTGCAGCAGACAGCGCCAGCCGATCTCCTCGCCGCAGGCACCCACCAGCTGGGCCACCGCGACCAGCAGGAACGGGTGGGACAGCGTGCGCGGATCGGTGGCCACCGGTCCCTCGTGCAGCACCGCGTACGCCCCCGCCGACAGCGCGACGACCAGCGGCGCGGTCAGCAGCAGCCATCCGGCCGCCGACCTCGCCCCGGTGCCGCGCGGGGGCGGCAGCGCGGCCCCCGCCCCCGCTCCCGGCGCCGGAGCCGGAGCCGGGTCCGGCGCCGCGCTCAGCGCCCCGGCCAGGCGTCGCCGGATCCGCGCGGGCCACAGGAGCGTCAGGGCGAGCACCCCCGCCGCGGGCCCGAACTGGGTGAGCTGCAGTACCTCGGGCGGTATCCCGGTCGCCGGCTGCACCGCCCCGAAGAGTCCCGCTGCCACGAACGCCACGGCGAGGAACACCCCCGCCTCCGCCTTCCGTCCCCGTTTGCCCATGCCCTCGGCCTCCCCGTCGCCCGGTCCGTCTCCGTCACCGTCGACTCTGCCGTCCGGCGCGGGCGCGGGCCCTGGAGGCGGCTGCCCGAGCGGGGTGTATCCAGCTACACCCCCGCGCGGACCGGGGACCCGGCCCCGGGGGCGGGTCCGGTGGACCCGGGCGGAAAGGCGGGGAAAGGCTTCGGGGGCGGAGTCAGCGCGCGAGCCGGGCGGCGAGGAAGCGTGCGGTCCGGCTGTCCGGGGCTCCCGCGACGGCCGCCGGCGGTCCCTGGGCGACGATCCGGCCTCCCTCGTCGCCGCCGCCCGGGCCCATGTCGAGGACCCAGTCCGCGGTCGCCACCACATCCATGTCGTGCTCCACCACGACCACCGTGTGCCCTGCCTCGACGAGCCCGTGCAGCTGGTGCATCAGCACCTCCACATCCGCCGGGTGCAGTCCCGTCGTCGGCTCGTCCAGGACGTAGAGGGTGTGCGCGCGGCGCGGCCGCTGCAGCTCGGCGGCCAGCTTGATGCGCTGCGCCTCGCCGCCCGACAGTTCCGTCGCGGGCTGCCCGAGCCGCAGGTAGCCGAGACCGACGTCGAGCAGCGTGCGCAGACTGCGGGCGGCCGCGGGGGTGTCGGCGAAGAACTCGGCGGCCGCCTCGACCGTCAGGTCGAGCACCTCGGAGATCGTCCGTCCGCGCAGCCGCACCTGCAGCGTCTCCGGGTTGTAGCGGGCGCCGTGGCAGTCCGGGCAGGGCGCGTACGTGCTCGGCAGGAACAGCAGCTCCACGGAGACGAACCCCTCGCCCTGGCAGGTCTCACAGCGCCCGCCCGGCACGTTGAAGGAGAACCGGCCCGCCTTGTACCCGCGGTTCCGTGCCTCCTCGGTCGCCGTGAACAGCTTGCGCACGACGTCGAACAGGCCCGTGTACGTGGCCAGGTTGGAGCGCGGGGTGCGCCCGATGGGCTTCTGGTCGACCGTCACCACCCGTGCCACGCCGTCAGCCCGCTCGGCCGCCTCCGTCAGGGCGCCCACCAGGGTCGACTTCCCGGACCCCGACACCCCGGTGACGGCGGTCAGGACCGCGAGCGGGAACTTCGCGTCCAGGCCTCGCAGATTGTGCCGGGTGACCGGACCGGTGCGCAGCAGCCCGGCGGGCTCGCGCACCGTCCGCTCGGGCACGGGCGCCCGGTCGAAGAGGAAGCGCCGGGTCGCCGACCCGGCCACCTGGGCGAGCCGCGCGGGCGGGCCGCTGTACAGCACCCGGCCGCCGTGCTCCCCGGCCCGGGGGCCCACGTCCACCAGCCAGTCGGCGTGCCGCACCACGTCCAGATGGTGCTCGACGACGAACACCGTGTTCCCGGCCGCCTTCAGCCGGTCCAGGACCACGAGCAGCGCCTCGGTGTCCGCCGGATGCAGTCCGGCCGACGGCTCGTCGAGCACGTACACCACCCCGAAGAGCCCGGCCCGCAGCTGCGTGGCGAGCCGCAGGCGCTGCAGCTCCCCGCTGGACAGCGTCGGTGTCGCCCGGTCCAGGCTGAGATAGCCCAGGCCCAGCTCGGTGACCGTGGCGATCCGCGCCACCAGGTCCCCGGTGAGCACCCGGGCCGTCTCCGTGCCGCCCGCCCCGTCCAGCGTCCTCGCCAGCTCGGTCAGCGGCAGCGCCGCGAGCTCCGCGATCGTGCGGCCCGCGAAGGTCACCGCCAGCGCCTCAGGCCGCAGCCGGCTGCCCCCGCACAGCGGACACGGCTCACTGGTCAGGAACCGCTCGGCCTTCGCCCGCAGCGTCGCGCTCTTCGAGTCGGAGAAGGTGTGCATCACATAGCGCCGGGCGCTCATGTACGTCCCCTGGTACGGGCGTTGGATGCGGCCCGCCTCCCGTACCGGGTGGACCGTGACGACCGGCTGCTCGTCCGTGAAGAGGATCCACTCGCGGTCCTTCGCGTCGAGCTCCCGCCAGGGCCGGTCCACGTCGTGGCCGAGCGCGTCCAGGACGTCGCGCAGGTTCTTCCCCTGCCAGGCTCCCGGCCAGGCCGCGATCGCGCCGCCCCGGATCGACAACCCGGGGTCGGGGACGAGGAGTTCCTCGCTCGTCCCGTGCACCCGGCCCAGACCGTGGCACGAAGGGCACGCCCCGGCCGCGGTGTTGGGGGAGAAGGCGTCGGAGTCGAGGCGCTCCGCACCAGGCGGATAGCTGCCCGCGCGGGAGAACAGCATGCGGAGCGAGTTGGACAGCGTGGTCACCGTGCCCACCGAGGAGCGCGCGTTCGGCGCCGACCGGCGCTGTTCGAGCGAGATCGCCGGCGGCAGGCCGGTGATCTCGCCGACCTTCGGCGCGCCCACCTGGTGGATGAGCCGCCGCGCGTAGGGGGCCACCGACTCGAAGTAGCGGCGCTGGGCCTCCGCGTAGAGGGTGCCGAAGGCCAGCGACGACTTCCCCGAACCGGACACCCCCGTGAAGACGGTCAGCGCGTCGCGCGGGATGTCGACGTCCACGCCCCGCAGATTGTGCTCGCGGGCTCCCCTGACCCGGACGAAGCGGTCGTGGGGAGCGGCGGAAGAGCTGCCGGGAGTGTCGGTCTCGGGGTCGCGCATCCGATGATTCTAGGCTCGGCTCGCGGTGTTTGCGCTGGTCAGGCCCGCCAGGCGGGCGAGCCGGCGATACGAGTCGAGCAGGGCGTCCCGGTCGTACGTGCTGGTGGTCACCAGGATCTCCTGCGCGCCCGTCTCCTTCACCACCGCCGCCAGGGCCTCGGCGACCCGGTCCTCCGTCCCGTACACGTGCCCGCCGAGCCCCGACTCGTAGTAGCCGCGCTGCTTCTCCGTCATGGCGAGCGTCTCGATCCGCTCGGGCGGGGCCAGCGGCGGGAAGACCCCGCGGGTCCGTGCGTGGGCGAGCGACCACGCCTCCGGCATCAGCAGCCGGCGCGCCTCCTCCTCGCTGTCCGCCACCACGACCGTGCCGGCGACCGTCACGTACGGCTCCGCGGCCCACGGCGAGGGCCGGAACGCGGCCCGGTAGGCGTCGACCGCGTCGAGCAGCCGGTCCCGGCCGCGCAGGTCGCCCACGACCAGCGGCAGCCCCGCCGCGGCCGCGATCGCCGCGCCCTCCCCGGTGGCCAGCACGTACGGCGGCACCCGCAGGCCCTCCGCGGGGCGGGCGTGCACCTCCGGGTGGGCGGTCTGCTCGCCGGTGAACCAGCCGAGCAACTCCTCCAGCTGGGCGGCGAATCGGTCGGCGTCCTCCTTGTCCCGGCCCAGGGCCCGCCGGATGCCGTCGGTGAAGCCCACCGAACGGCCCAGGCCCATGTCGATCCGGCCCGGGAACAGGGCCTCCAGGACCCCGAACTGCTCGGCCACCACCAGGGGCTGGTGGTTCGGCAGCATCACCCCGCCGGTACCGACCCGGATGTGCGTGGTCGCCGCGGCGACGGCGGCCGCGAGCACGGTAGGCGCCGAGCCGGCCACCCCGGGCACGCCGTGGTGTTCCGACACCCAGAACCGGTGGTAGCCCAGCGCCTCGGCCTCCCGGGCCAGGCGCACGGTGTCGCGCAGTGCCTGGGCGCCGTCCTCGCCCTCCCGGGTGCGGGAGCGGTCGAGGACGGAGAGGCGGATGCCGTCGAGGGGTGTCGTCATGCCGGTCACACAGGGTTCAACGCCATGGGGCCCCGGGGATTCCCCGGCGGTGTCCGCCCGCTCCCCGGCGCCGCCCGCTGCCTAGGCTGGGGGAGTGATCCGACACCGCCGGCCCGTGGCCGTCTTCGACCTCGACAACACCCTCGCCTCCACCGCCCACCGGCAGCACTTCCTGGAGGGGCGTCCGCGCGACTGGGACGGTTTCTTCGCCGCCGCCCCCGCGGACCCCCCGCTCCCCGAGGGCCTCGCGCTGTGCCGCGAGACCGCCGGGGAGTGCGACATCGTCTACCTCACCGGGCGGCCCGAACGCTGCCGCCGCGACACCCTCGACTGGCTCGCCGCGCACGGACTCCCGGAGGGGCCGGTGCACATGCGCAGGGACCGCGACTTCCGCCCGGCACGGCAGACCAAGCTGGACGTACTGCGCCGGCTGGAACGCGACCGTGAGGTCCGCGTCCTGGTGGACGACGACGAACTCGTCTGCGACGCCGCCGAGGCGGCGGGCTTCACCGTCGTCCGCGCCCGGTGGGCGGCGGCGTCGGAGGCGCTGAAGGAGGCGCAGGAGGTCGAGGGGCGGGCGTGAGGCCCTCCGAGCCGTCTCTTCCGGAGCTCCGAAAAGACGGCCTCAGGCGCCCTCCTCCAGACGGAAGCCGACCTTGAGGCCGACCTGGTAGTGCTCGATCGTCCCGTCCACGAGGTGGCCGCGTACCTGGGTCACCTCGAACCAGTCGAGACCTCTCAGGGTCTGCGAGGCTCGTTCGATGCCGTTGCGGATGGCCTGGTCGACGCCCTCGGTGGACGTGCCGACGATCTCGGTGACGCGGTAGGTGTGGTTCGACATGGAAGCCGGACTCCTCTCGGTGCCCTCGGTGCGGGTCCCCTCCACCGTGCCCCACCCGGCCGGGGTCCGCGACACGTCCGCCGCCGGTCGGCGGAGCGCGGGGGAGTTGGTAGAGGACTTGACCATCCGCTTTGGTCCAGACCAGAATCCAGGCCACACACCCGCGCGAACCTTCCGTTCGGTCCCCCCACGTCGGGTCAGCAGCTCCCCTGCAGAAGGTGACCTCCGTGAAGAACCGCCGTCTCGTCTGTGCCCTGGCAGTCGTCTCCGCCCTCTCCCTCGCCGGGTGCGGGCTGCTCCCCGGTGGCGGGAGCAAGACCCGCACGGTGAACCTCTGGCTGATGCGCGACAGCGTCAGCGACGACTTCCTCCAGCGGTTCACCGAGGCCTACGAGGCCGAGCACGACGGTGTCGAGCTCAAGGTCACCATCCAGGACTGGACGGGCATCGGGAAGAAGGTCACCGAGGCCATCCAGGGCTCCGGCGGGCCCGACGTCATCGAGGTCGGCAACACCCAGGTCGCCCAGTACGCCGACACCGAGAAACTCTACGACCTCACCCTGGAGTCGGTGCGCGACCTCGGCGGCCAGGACTGGATCCCCGGCCTGGCCGAACCCGGCAGCATCGACGGCGCCCAGTACGGCATCCCGTGGTACGCGGCCAACCGCATCGTCATCTACAACAAGGACCTCTTCGCCGAGGCCGGCGTCAAGCCGCCCACCACCCGGGACCAGTGGCTCGACGACACCGGGAAGCTGAACCGGGACGGCAACCAGGGCATCTACCTCGCCGGACAGGACTGGTACACGCTCTCCGGCTTCATCTGGGAGGAGGGCGGCGAACTCGCCGTCGACAAGGGCGGCGTCTGGGCCGGCGCCCTCGACAGCCCGGCCGCCCTGCGCGGCATGGACTTCTACAAGGACCTCCAGGCGCTCGGCAAGGGCCCCAAAAACGCCGACGAGCAGACCCCGCCGCAGGCCGAGGTGTTCGCCCGGGGCGACGTCGCCCAGATCATCGCGACCCCCAACGCGATATCGGCCATCACCAAGGCCAACCCCGGACTCAAGGACAAACTGGGCTTCTTCCCCATCCCCGGCAAGAAGGCCGGGCAGCCCTGCGCCGTCTTCACCGGCGGCTCCGACCTGATCATCCCCGAGAACGCGCCGGAACGCACCGCCGCCCTCGAGGTCGTCAAGGCGCTCGCCGGCGAGAAGTGGCAGGGCGAACTCGCCCGCGCCATGAACTACGTGCCCAACAAGACCTCCCTGGCCTCCGTCGTCGCCGGCCAGGAGGCCACCGCGACCATGGCCGTCGGCGCCGCCCGCGGCCGGGCCACCCCGAACTCGCCCCAGTGGGCCGACGTCGAGGCCGACAACCCCATCAAGCCCTACATGACCGCGGTCCTCTCCGGCGACGACCCCCGGCAGGCCGCCGAGGACGCGTCCGAGCAGATCACGGACTCCCTCGCCGAGTAACCGCTCCGCCCACCATTCAGCGCCTCCACATCATTCGGCCCCCGCACGGTCACGTCGAATCCAGCCACTCACGGAAGAAACGAGGAGCCGGGCCACCGCTCGCACGGCCCGGCCCCGAACGTCCCCTTCCGTCGTGCCGGAGGAGCCCGCCATGGCCGCCGTACCCCTCGCCCAGACCGTCGCCGGACCGGCCCGCGAGACCCTCGCCGCCGTACCGGACCAGCCCCGGCCCGGGGCCGGGCCGCAGCCCCGCTACCTCGTCGGTCTCGCCAGGAACCAGGAGGACGTCCGCGCCGCCCAGCGGCTGCGCCACCTGGTCTTCGCCGGCGAGATGGGCGCCCACCTGGACGGGCCCGAGCCCGGCCTCGACAGCGACGCCTTCGACGCCTACTGCGACCACCTGCTCGTCCGCGAGGAGGAGACCGGAGAGGTCGTCGGCACCTACCGGGTGCTGCCGCCCGAGCGGGCCGCCGTCGCGGGCCGGCTGTACTCGGAGGGCGAGTTCGACCTCGCCCGGCTCGCCCCGATCCGCCACGACCTGGTCGAGGTCGGACGCTCCTGCGTCCACCCCGCCCACCGCAACGGCGCCGTCATCGCCCTCGTCTGGGCCGGCCTCGCCCGCTACATGACCCGCACCGGGCACAACTGGCTGGCCGGCTGCTGCTCCGTGCCGCTCGCCGACGGCGGCACCCTCGCCGCCGGCACCTGGGACACCGTCAGGACCAGGCACCTGGCCCCCGAGGAGTACTGGGTCACCCCGCACCGCCTCTGGACCCCCGAGGGCGTCGCCCCCGCCGAGGGCCGGGTCGAGCTGCCCCCGCTGCTGCGCGGCTACCTGCGGCTCGGCGCCTGGGTCTGCGGGGCGCCCGCCCACGACCCCGACTTCGGCGTCGCCGACCTCTACGTGCTGCTCTCCCTGCGCCGCACCAACCCCCGCTACCTGCGCCACTTCCTCTCGCTCGCCCCCGCCCGGTGACCGGCCCCACGGCCCGCTCGCCGTGGCTCCCCACGGCGCCGTGCACACCCGGCCGGTGCGCCGCCCACCCCGGTCCCGCCGCCCCGCGCGGCGGGACCGGCCGGGCCGTGCTCCGGCTGGCCGCCGGGCTCCTCGTCGTCCTCCTCGGCGTGCTGCTCGCCCCGCCGGCGCTCCTGCTGCCTCCGGACCGGCGCGTGTTCCTCGTACGCCTCTGGTGCCGCACGGTGCTGCGCGCCTTCGGGGTGCGCGTCCGGGTCACGGGCGCGACCGCGCCCGCCGGCGTCCCGCTCCTGGTCGTCGCGAACCACGTCTCCTGGCTGGACATCCCGCTGATCGGCGCCGTGCTCCCGGGCCGGATGGTCGCCAAGCGCGAGGTGCGCGGCTGGCCGGTGCTCGGCACGGTCGCCGCGCTCTGCGGGACCCTCTTCATCGACCGGGAGCGGATCAGGAGCCTGCCGGCCACGGTCGCGGCGATGACGCGCGCCCTCGCGGACGGCGGCCGGGTGGTCGTGTTCCCCGAGGGCTCGACCTGGTGCGGGACGACGGGGGGCGCGTTCCGGCGGGCCGCGTTCCAGGCCGCGCTGGACAGCGGCTCCGCCGTCCAGCCCGTACGGATCGCCTACCGTCCGGCGGGACCGGCGGCCTTCGTCGGCGAGGACACCCTCGGGGCGTCGCTCTGGCGGATCGCGACGGCGCGGCGGATCGACGCCGAGATACGGGTGCTGGATCCGATGTCCGGCACCCGCTATCCGGACCGCCGCGCCCTCGCGCGGGCCGCTCAGTCCACCGTCGCCAGCGACAGCGCGAACCGGCCCTCCTCGTCCGTCCACCAGTGGGAGAGCGTGAAGCCCGCATCCGCCAGCTCCGTGCGCACCCCCTCCTGACGGAACTTCGCCGACACCTCCGTCCGCATCTCCTCACCCGCCTCGAACGGCACCACCAGATCGAGTTCCGGGATCTTCACCACGAGCGCGTGCCGTGCCCGCAGCCGCATCTCGATCCACTCGTGCTCCCGGTCCCACAGCGCCACGTGCTCGAAGTCCTCCGGGTCGGCGTCGGCACCCAGCTCCCGGCCGAGGACGGCCAGCACGTTCTTGTTGAACTCGGCCGTCACGCCGGCGGCATCGTCGTACGCCGCCACCAGGGTGGCCTCGTCCTTCACCAGGTCCGTGCCGAGCAGCAGGGAGTCGCCGGGCACGAGCATCGCCCGGACGCCCCGCAGGAACTCCCGCCGCTCCTCCGGGAGCAGATTGCCGACGGTGCCGCCCAGGAACGCCACGAGCCGGGGCCCCACGGTGGGCGGCAGATCGAGCCCGTGGGTGAAGTCGGCGACCAGGGCGTGCACGCGCAGCCCGGGCCGCTCCTCGAGGAGCGCCTCGCCCGCGCCCTCGAGCGCGGACTGGGACACGTCCACCGGCACGTACGCGTCCAGTGCCGGGAGCAGCGCGTCGATCAGATGGCGCGTCTTCTCCGACGACCCGGAGCCCAGCTCCACCAGGGTCCGCGCGCCGGTGGCGGCCGCGATCTGGTGCGAGCGGGAGACGAGGATCTCCCGCTCGGCGCGGGTCGGGTAGTACTCGGGCAGCCGGGTGATCTCCTCGAAGAGCTCGCTGCCGCGCGCGTCGTAGAACCACTTCGGCGGCAGCTCCTTCGGGCTGCGGGTCAGGCCGTGGAGCACGTCGGCGCGCAGGGCGGCGCCGGTGGCGTCCGCGGGCAGGGTGCGGGTCAGCTGGAAGGGGCTCACGGGGAGGGCTCCTTGAGCGGGGTGAGGACGACGTCCGTGCGGGAGGCGGTGAGGACCGTGCGGTCCGGCACCTCGGTCCAGCGCGGATCGTCGTCGTACGGTTCGGAGGCCACGACCGTCCGGCCGGGCCCGGAGAGGTACCAGAGCGAGTTCCCCCAGGCCGTCGCCGTGATCGTCGCCCCGTCGGTGAGCAGCAGGTTGAGCCGGGCGCCGGGGGCGGCCGCGGCCACCTCCCGCACGGTGTCGGCGAGCGCCCGCTCGGGGGCGTCCCCGGCCCGCAGCCGGTGCAGCGCGAGCGCCCACACCAGGGCCGAGTCGGTCCGCGCCGCCAGGTCGAGCAGCTCCGCCGCCGACAGCGCCGCGGCGAGCGGAACGAGGGAGCCGGGCCAGCCCGGGACGGCCCCGTTGTGGCTGAACAGCCACCGGCCGGCCGCGAAGGGCGCCGCCGCCGCCTCCCCGTCCGCCCCCGGCAGGGTGGCCCCGCGCACGGCGGCGAGCAGCGCCCCCGTACGCACCACCCGGGCCAGGTCGACGAAGGAGAGGTCGCCCCAGATGGGTGCCGCCCGCCGGTAGCGGGCGGGCACCGGATCGCCCTCGGCGTACCAGCCGACCCCGAAGCCGTCGGCGTTCAGCACGCCGCTGGACTGCGTCCGCGGCTCCCAGGCCTGCCGCTCCAGGGAGTGCGGGGGACGGAGCAGGAGTTCGCCGAGGGGCACCGGTGCGCCGAGGTAGGCGATATGCCGGCACATCAGGCCGCCTCCGCGTTCCGGGCGGTGCGGAAGCCGGCGAAGATCTGGCGCCGCACCGGCAGGTCCCAGTTGCGGAAGGTGCCCCGGCAGGCCACCGGGTCGACGGCGAAGGAGCCGCCGCGCAGCACCTTGTGCGCCGGTCCGAAGAAGACCTCGGAGTACTCCTTGTACGGGAAGGCACGGAAGCCCGGGTACGGCAGGAAGTCGCTCGCCGTCCACTCCCACACGTCGCCGATCAGCTGACGCACCCCGAGCGGGGAGGCCCCCTCGGGATAGCTTCCGGCGGGCGCGGGCCCCAGGTGCCGCTGCCCCAGGTTGGCGTGCCCGGGGCCGGGGTCGGCGTCGCCCCACGGATAGCGCCGGGAGCGGCCGGTCGCCGGGTCGTGCCGGGCCGCCTTCTCCCACTCGGCCTCGGTGGGCAGCCGGCGCCCGGCCCAGCGGGCGTAGGCGTCCGCCTCGTACCAGCTGACGTGCAGCACCGGCTCGTCCTCGGGCACCGGCTCGGTCACCCCGAAGCGGCGGCGCAGCCACGCGCCGCCCTCGCGCCGCCAGAACAGCGGTGCCTCGATGCCGTGTTCGCGGATCTGGTCCCAGCCCTCGGACTGCCACCACCGCTCGTCGTGGTACCCGCCGTCGGCGACGAAGGCCTGGTAGGCGCCGTTGGTGACGGGAGCGGTGTCGATCAGGAAGGCCGGCACGATCCGGGTGTGCGCGGGCCGCTCGTTGTCGAGCGCCCACGGCTCGTCGGAGGTACCCATGGTGAACGGGCCGCCGGGCACCAGGACCTCGGTCTGCCCGGGCAGGGCCGAGGCGGTGGCCGGCGGGGGAGGAGCGGTGAGCGCCGCGGGCCCCTTCCGCAACTGATGGGTGATCAGCATCGTCTCGTCGTGCTGCTGTTCGTGCTGCGCGATCATCCCGAAGACGAACGCGGATTCCACCAGCGGACGGCCCTCCAGACGCGTGCCGTCGAGGAGGTCCAGGATCCGGGTGCGGACGTCCGCCGCGTACGCCCGGGCCTCGGCGGGCGCGAGCAGCGGGAGTGACGGCCGGGTCGCCCGCGGGTGCTCGAAGGCGTCGTACAGCGAGTCGATCTCGGGCCGCAGCGCCTCACGCCCGCCGACGGCCCGCCACAGCCACTGCTCCTCCTGGTTGCCGATGTGTGCCAGGTCCCACACCAAGGGGGACATCAACGGCGAGTGCTGGGCGGTCAGTTCGGGCTCCTCCACGCAGGAGGTGAGCAGCTCCGTCCGGTCCCGCGCGGCGCCCAGCGCCGTCACCACCCGCAGCCGCAGCGCGTGCTCGTCGACGGGTTTCTCGTCGGGCGCGGTCTCCTGAGTGGTCATGAGGCCACCTCCTGCAGCTCGTCGGCCGGGCAGCAGCCCCGCGTCACGTACCGTTCGTGGAAGGCGGCGACCGCGGCCACCACCGAGGGCGAGGCCCCGATCCGGGGCAGCGCCTCCAGCGCCGCCGGGAACACCTCCAGTGCCGCCCTGTGCAGCGCCGGGTCCGTCAGTCCCTCCCGGGCGGCGATCCGCCACAGCGGATTGCGCGGTGCCGGATCCTGACCGGCGAGCGCCGCCAGCGGCTCGACGGCCCGGTGGGCCACCTCGGCGGCCAGGGGGTCCTCGAAGAGGGCGGTGGTCACCGCGATCGGCACCATCCACCCGTCGGGGCCGGACTGCGCGTCGATCATCCGCAGCTCCAGGTGTCCGCGCGGCCGGACCGGTGGGAAGAGGGTCGTCAGGTGATACCGCAGATCGTCGGCGTCCGCCCGGCGCGGCCCGCCCTTCCGCAGCCAGTCCCGGAAGGTCAGGGCCTCCGGCACCGCCCAGGGCCCGCTCGGCATCCGGACGCACATCACCGGCGTGTCCAGGACGTGCGCCGCCCAGGCGGCGCGCGGCTCCCCGTACGGCGCTCCGTCGGCGGCACCGTCCGGCGACGGGGCGAGCGCCCGCGAGGGGTCGAGCTCCTCCCACAGCAACTGCCGCGTCGAGCGCCAGCCGGTCCGGCGCCCGCCGTGCACGGGGGAGTTGGCGAACGCCGCCACCAGCACCGCGCCCAGCAGGTGCGCCAGGCGCCAGCGCCGCCGGTAGCCCAGCGGTCCCGGCCCTTCCAGACCCGCGTCGAGGCAGACCTGCACGGAGGCCGACTCGCACATCATCGCCCGCCCGGCGGGGCCGGTCCTGCCGAGGACCAGCTCCATGGCGTCGTAGCGGGGTTCGTGCAGCACCCGCGCGCGGCGCGCGTGCCAGGGATCGACCCCGTAGCCGCTGAGGCCGAGTCCGAGCGGGGCGAGCGCCCCCCGCACCGCCCGCAGATCGGCGGCGAGCGAGTCCAGGCACTCCATGAGGGAGGCGGCGGGCGGCGAGCTGAGCTCCAGCTGCCCACCGGGTTCGAAGGTGAGGGCCGACACCAGCGGCAGGGCCCGTACGGTGTCGATCGCCGCGGCCAGCCGGTGCGGCGGGACGGGAACGCGCGGGTCACGCAGCTCGTGGACGAGCCACTCCAGCTCGGCCCCGACCGTCCGCGGCGGTCCCGTCTTGAAACAGATACATCGCAGCAGATCCTCGGCATCCCCCTCGGTCAGCGGGGGACCGCCCCGGGGTATGCCGCTCGACGACGGTGTCGTCATCGCTCCACCTCCTGGGAAAGCGCTGATTCCACCTAAAGCCACCCGGCACGGGCGTGCAAGAGCGCCTCCGGCATCCCAGGAGGCAGCGCCGGGAAAACCCGTTGCCGCCCCGGAAGCCGGTCGATCATGCTTTCGGCCCATGAGCGCACGACTGCGGGCCCTCGCCCGACAGAACGAGGAGATCGTGGCCGCGGGCCACTACACCGCGCCGGACGGACGGACCGTCCCCCTCGCCGGACAGCTGGCCGCGGCCCTCGCCGGCACCCGGCTGCACGGCCCCGAACCGGTGCCCGTCACCCCCGGCACCGACCGGACGCCGACCCTGCAGGTCACCGGCGAGAGCAGCCTCGCCGCCGCCCGCCGGATGGTCCGCGCCGACGCCGCCACCCCCGTGGCCGTGCTCAACTTCGCCTCCGCCCGCAATCCCGGGGGCGGCTACCTGAACGGCGCCCAGGCGCAGGAGGAGGCCCTGTGCCGTTCCTCCGCCCTCTACGCCACGCTGCTGCGCGCACCGGAGTACTACGAGCACCACCGGGCCGAACGGGACGCCTTCTATACCGACCGGGTCATCCACTCGCCCGGCGTGCCCGTCTTCCGCGACGACGGCGGACGCCTGCTCGACGAGCCCTTCACGGTCGGCTTCCTCACCTCACCCGCGCCCAACGCTGGTGTGATCCGGCGCCGCACCCCGGAGCTCGCCGACCGGGTCCCCGCGGCCCTCGCCTCACGTGCCGAACGGGTCCTGGAGACCGCCGCCGCGCACGGCTACCGCCGGATCGTCCTCGGCGCCTGGGGCTGCGGCGTCTTCCAGAACGACCCCGCCGAGGTCGCGGGCACCTTCAAGGCGCAGCTCACCGGCGCAGGCCGGTTCGCCGGCCATTTCGGCGAGGTCGTCTTCGCGATCCTCGACCGCACGCGCGACCGGGCCACCCTGGGCGCCTTCCGGAGCGTCCTCGACCCGTCCTGAACACCCAGGGCGCTCGCGGACCACGCCGGGCTCGCGTCCGATACGAACGACGAGGCGGGCGTGCAGGCGTCGCGAGCGCGCCGGGGCCGCACGGAGACGGCCGAGGCCGTGCCTTCCGGATCATGGCGGCTGCCGCCCGAAGGGCAGAGCCTCGGACCAGCCGTACCGCTCGACCGGCCCTGGGACCAGCCGTACGGCTCGACCGGCCTTAGGCCCAGCCGTACCGCTCGACCAGCCTTAGGCCCAGCCGTACCGCTCGACCAGCCTGGCGACCACCCGGTCGAAGCGCGGCCGGTCGAGCGCGCAGGCCTCGCGCCGCATCCCCGACTCGTGCACCCGCAGCACCCGGTCCAGGTCCACCCACGACTCGCGGCCCTCGGCGTCCCAGGACCCCGCGCCGATCGCCACCCATTCGCGATCGTGGTCGTGCCGCTTGCTCGACAGCTGTACGGCGAGCAGCGTTCCCCCCGGCTCGCGGGCCACGACGAGCACCGGGCGGTCCTTGCCCCGTCCGTCGTTCTCCTCGAAGGGCACCCAGGTCCACACGATCTCCCCCGGATCGGGGTCCCCGTCGTGCGAGGGTGCGTAGGAGGTGCGGACCGGCCCGATCGCGTGGGGGTCCGCCTCGGTCGTCGTGTACGTCGGCATCGTCATCCCGGCACCGTAGCGTCCGCGCGTTCCGACACGCCCGGCCTGACGTGCAGGTTTCGTACCCCCGTGCGAGTCTGGGAAGAAGTTCTCCGACCACGGGAGGCACGATCGTGGGCAAGAAACAGACCCGGGTCAACAAGGGCGCCCGAACGGGCGGCCACGAACACCGAGCGGCGGTCGAGACCAAGACGAGCACGCAGTCGGCCATGCCCGGGGCGCCGCGCCCGGCCATCGACGTCGCGTCGCACCGCAAGGAACGCAGGTTCGGGCACAACTGACAGGCGGATGTCCGTAGTCGGGACGGTGCGTGGATGATGTACCTCCATTCACGCTCGTCCCTGGGGGGAACATGCGCACCGCCCGTCTCGCCGCGGCCCTCGGCATCGCCCTGATCGCCGGACTCACCGCCTGCACGTCCTCCCCGGACCCGCAGGCCGCGGCGACGCCCACCGTCACCTCGGACACCGTCCCGACGGCCACCACCACCCCGACGGAGACCTCGGGCCGCGGCGGAGGCCTTCCCGACATGATCGGCGGCAGCGTCGCCGGCGCGTACAGCCAACTGACCGGAGGCCTGCGGGTCGAGGACGTCTCCGGCAAGGGCCGGAGCGTCCCCGTGGACTCACCGGCGGCCGCCGACTGGAAGATCTGCACCCAGGAGCTCGCCCCCGACGGCACCGCCGTCCTGGGCGCGGTGAAGAAGGACGAGGACTGCTGACCGGTCCCACCCGCCCCACCGCGGCAGGCGAACGAACGGGGCCCGGCGCCAGGACGGCACCGGGCCCCGACTTCCGTCCGGGAGCGGGCGCGAGGCCGGGCACCGGGCCCCCGCCTTCTGTCCGGGAGCGGGCGCGAGGCCGGGCACGGGGCTTCGCCTTCTGTCCGGGAGCGGGCGCGAGGCCCGGCACCGGGGCGCGCCTTCTGCCCGGGAGCGAGCGCGAGGCCCCGCACAGGGCCCCGCCTTCCGTCCGGGAGCGGGCGCGAGGCCGGGCACAGGGCCCCGCGCCCTGTCAGGGACTACGCGTCGTCGCCGATCGTGATCTCCTCCGTACGCTGCGCGGGCACCACCTCCGCCGCCGCAGGCCCGGAGGGCGCCGGAGCGTCCGGCTTCATGTTGGCGAGGAGCTGACGGGCGAGCCCGAGTCCCGTCCCGCCCATGGTGAGCGCCTTGGCGAACATCTCCGACATGCCGTCGGCCCCGTTGAGCAGCACCATCTGGTCGACGTTGCCGAACGCGGACGCGCCCGCCTCCACGATCTCCGGCCACTTCTCGGCCAGCTGCTGCGCGACCACCGCCTCCTGGTTCTCGGCGAGGGCCGCCGCCCGCGCCTTGATCCCCTCGGCCTCCGCGAGCCCCTTGGCGCGCGTCGCCTCGGCCACCGCGAGCCCCTTCGCGTGGGCCGCGGCGGCCTCCGCCTCACCCGTCACCCGGGTGGCCGACGCCGCGGCCGCACTCGCCAACTCGGTCTGCTTGGCCTCGGCCTCGGCCGCCAGGATGCGGGCGTCGCGGTCGGCCGCCGCCAGCGTCCGCTTCTCGTAGGCGAGGGCGTCGGCGGGCTTGCGGACCTCCGTCTGGAGCTGCTGCTCCTTGAAGTGGGACTCCAGCTCGGCGACCCGCGTCTCCTGGACCACCACCTCCTGGCGGGCCCCCGCGTCGGCCAGCGGACCGGCCTGCCGGGCCTTCGCGGACGCCTGGTCCCGTTCGGCCTGATAGCCCGCCTGCAGGATCTCGCTGTCCCTGGTCGCCTCCGACATGCGCGCCGCGGCCTGCTGCTCCGCCTCGGTCGCCCGCCGGTTGGCCTCCGCCTGCGCGATGCGCGCGTCCCGCTGCACGGCCGCCGCGTGCGGCGCGGCCAGGTTCTTGATGTAGCCGGTCGGGTCCTCGATCTCGTGGATCTGCAGCGAGTCCACGATCAGCCCCAGTTTCTCCATCTCCGTGCCACAGGCGGAGCGGGCCTGACCGGTCAGCTTCTCCCGGTCACGGATCATGTCCTCGACCGTCAACCCGCCGACGATGGCGCGGAGATGACCGGCGAAGACGATGTGCACCCGCTCCGACATCAGCTTCTGCTGGTCGAGGAAGCGGCGGGCGGCGTTGGCGATCGACACGAAGTCGTCGCCCACCTTGAAGATGACGACACCCCGCACCTTCAGCGGAATGCCCTGGTGCGTCACGCATTCCACGGACAGCTGCGTCTCGTTGAGGTCGAGCGAGAGCTTCCGCACCGCCTGGACACCGGGCATGACGAGCGTGCCCCGTCCCGTGACGATCCGGAACCCCATCCCCTCGCCGAGGCCCTCCGTCCGGTGGTTCGAACCCGAGATGATCAGCGCCTCGTTGGGTTCCGCGACGCGCCACATCAGTTTGAACAGAGCGATCAGGAAGGCGACGGCGCCGGCGACGGCGCCCGCCAGTATCCAGAGGCTCATGGGCTGGTCCCCCTTCACCGGACCCGTGCGGTTCCGGTGAAGGGAGTGTGCGCCCGGGGCGGGCGCCGCTCAATGGATCGGTCAACTGTCGTACGCGGCTGTGACATACACGGTGCGTGGAGGGAGATGTTCCATGACCATCACGACCGTCCCCGTCTCGATCCGGTCCCTCCCCGAGGCCGAGTAGGCGAGGAAGTGTTCGGCGCCGCCCCGGATGCGGACGATCACCTCACCGACGAGGCCGGGCCCGACGGTGCCGGTCACCCGGCCGAGCAGTCCCACCATCGAAGCGTCGTCCATGAACCAAAAGGTACGTCAGATCCAGCCGTCCAGAGCGGTCATGAACCCGTCGAAGTCGTCCCGCTGGACGGTGTGCCCCGCGCCCGGCACCGAACGCAGCTCGAAGCCGTGCTCCTTCAGCCGCAGGGCGTGCCCGGCGGGGACCAGCAGGCTCGGCTCGGCCAGCACGACGAGCGAGGGCACCGCGGGCCGACGCGGCCCGAGGTCCCGCCCGGCGAAGGGCACCAGGCCGTGGGCCGAGCGCTCGTCCCAGACCCGTACGGTGTCGAGCTCGACGTCCAGATCCTCCTCGGTCCAGCGCGGGTTGAACAGGCGCACCTGCTCCCGGGTCAGCAGCTTCGCCTCGGTGAACATCTCCGGGCGGTAGCCGTGCCGGCCGCCCGGCAGCTGCCAGGCCGGGTCCACGTACACCGCCCGCCGCGGGGCGAGCCGCTCCACCGCCAGGGCGAGCGCGAGCGCGCCGAGCGAGTGCCCGATCGCCAACTCCGCCCCAGCGGGCAGGGATGCGACGAGATCGTCCGCGTGGTCCCGCGGGGCGTACCCCGCGGGACCCGTCGCCCGTCCGCTCGCTCCGTGCCCCCGCAGGTCGACCGCCACCGCCCGGTAGCCGCGCTCGGCGAGCGCCGGCCCCACCCGCCGCCAGGTGCGGTGGTCGGACATCAAGCCGTGGACCAGGAGCGCGACACGCTCCCCGGCTCCCCAGGTCCTGGTGTGCAGCTGCACGGGCGGTGCCTCTCTGCCAGGTGCGGGCGCGCGGCGGCGCTCAGCGCACGGTACGGATGGGGCGCACGGCGAGCGCCCCGAGCACCGACAGTACGGCGGCGACGAGGAACAGCGCCGTGTATCCGCCGCTCAGCGAGACGATCGTCGAGGCGACGAACGGGGCCACGATCTGCGGGCCGGCGTTGGCGATGTTCAGCACACCCATGTCGCGCGCCGCGTCCTCGGCCTTCGGCAGCACCATCGTCACCAGGGCGGTGTCCACCGCCATGTAGCAGCCGAAGCCGAGGCCGTTGACCACGGAGAAGGCCAGCATCGCGGTCCAGCTGTCCGAGACGGCCGGGATCAGCAGGGCGACGGCGGCCAGCACGGCGGACGCGCCCACGAAGAACTTGCGCCGGTCGAAGCGGTCGGAGAGCCAGCCGCCGAGGACGGTGGAGACCACCATCGCGACCGAGTTGAGCGGCATCAGGACCGCGACCGCCTCCTCGGCGCCGAGGCCGGCGGGCAGGTCGGTGTGGTCCTTGAGGATGTAGAGCTGGAAGCCCCCGACGGCGAAGTAGCCGAGGACGAGCAGCGCGCGGCCGATGAACGCCCACCGGAAGTCGTGGTTCTTCAGGGCGCTGCCGAAGGCCGCCAGCTGCGCCCTGACCGGCATCGGGGCCTTGGGGGCCATGCGCTGCTCACGGGCGCAGGAGGTGAAGAGGACGGCGGTGGCCGCGACGATCGCGCCGAAGACGAGGTATCCGGTGCGGTAGGCGTCCGAGAAGGCCGCGCCGACCAGGGCGCCGATCGTGGAGCCGACGGGCAGGCCCAGGCCGACCGCGGCCGAGGCCTTGCCGCGCGCGGCGAACGGGACCCGGTCGGGCACCACGGAGGTGATGGCGGCCTGGTAGAAGTTCATCACGGCCTGGCCGAGGCACCAGGCGATCGTCACCAGCAGGATCGTGTGCACGCTGCCGAGCAGCAGCATGACGGGCAGGGCGAGCAGCCCGCCCGCGAGGATCCACGGGTTGCGCCGCCCCGTGCGGTCGGAGAGCGCACCGGCAACCGGGTTGAAGACCGTCGCGAAGATGGCCGATACACCGGAGACCAGACCGAAGTTGGCCACCTTGTCCGCCGGCGCGATCTCCTCGATCTGGAGCGCGAGCAGCATGCCGGGGACACCTATGTACAGCGCGTACATCGCCGTGTTCCCGGCGAGCAGCAGGGGGAGCAGCCCCCGGGTCGGCCGGGGAGCGGCGGGGGAAGCGGTACCGGATTCCTCGGCGGTGCCGGGGGATGTGCCGGGGGAGGAAAGGGCCACGGTGCCCTCCTGGAGTGATCGCCCGATACGGGGGCGAGGAGCGGAAGGATGAACGAGGGGTTACACGTGTCAGTGACTCGTGTAAATCTTGTGTAGCACTGGAATCCGGCCATCCGCCAGACCCTGCGCCGGATCGTTCTGGAAAGATGCCGGATCGATGAGTCAGTCACCCAAGCACTCCGCCGGACGCTCCGTCCCCACCAGCGCCGACGTGGCGCGGCTCGCGGGGGTCTCCCGGGCCACCGTGAGCTACGTCCTGAACAACACCGCGGCCGTGAGGATCAGCGAGCCCACCCGCCGCCGGGTCCGGGAGGCGGCCGAAGAACTCGGTTACGTCCCGCACGCCGCCGCCCGCAGTCTCCGCGCCGGGCACAGCCGGATGGTCCTGCTGCCCACCGCCCACGTGCCGATCGGCCCGCTGTACAGCCGCTTCTTCAACGACCTCCAGTGGGCGCTGCGCCGCCTGGACTACACGGTCGTGCAGTACGGCAGCGTCGGCCTCGACGCCGACGAGGCGGCCCGGGCCTGGGCCGAACTGCGTCCGGTCGCGGTGGTCTCGCTCGGACAGGTCGAGCTGACCCCGTCCGGGGTGGAACTGCTCAAGCGCTCCGGCGCCAGGGCCGTCATCACGGTGGGCCCCCAGCAGGTGCCCGGCGCCCACGCCCTCGTCATGGACCAGTCGAGGGTCGGCCGGGTGGCCGGGGCCCACCTGGTCGAGCGCGGCCGCCGCGCCCTCGGGGTCGTGATGCCGGAGGAGCCCGGCCTGGAGATGTTCTCGGGCCCCCGCCTGGAGGGCGTACGGGCCGCGGCCGAGGAGGTCGGCGCCACCGTCGTACCTCTGCCCCTGGCGTACGAGGAGGAGGCGGCGAACGAGCTCGCCGGGCGCTGGCGCGAGCTGGGTCTCGACGGGGTCTTCGGCTACAACGACGAGTACGCCATGCTTCTGATGCGGGCGCTCCAGGACGCCGGGGTCCGGATCCCCGGGGAGACCGCCGTGGTCGGCTCGGACGACCTCGTCCTCGGCCGGCTGCTGCGGCCCCGGCTCAGCACGGTGCACATCGACATGGTCGTCGGCCGCGAGCTCGCCGAACTCGTCGACCGGGCGGTCCGCGAACCGGACGCCGCGCCGGAACCCCAGGAGCTGCTCGCCTCCCGGGTGGTGCACCGCGAGTCCAGCTGAGCGCGTCCGTCCCGGTCCGCCCGGCCGCCGGCGGGCCCTTCGCCTCCAGGCGGGTGCGGGCCGGCTTCTCGCATCGGGCGGGCGCGGGCCGGCTTCTCGCCTCCGGTCGGGCGCGCCCAGGCTCCGGGCCGCCTGCCGAGCGCGCGGGCGCCTCGGCTCCCGGCGGGTGCGTACGCCCCCGGGGGGCCGGCCGGGCGCGTACGGTCCGGGCGTCCCGCCTGCCGTGTACGGCCTGGGCGTCCCCCTGCTTCGTACGGCCCGGGGGCCCGCCTCCCGCGTACGGCCTGGGGGCCCGCCTCCCGCGTACGGCCTGGGGGCCCGCCTCCCGCGTACGGCCCGGGGGCCCGCCTCCCGCGTACGGCCCGGGGGCCCGCCTCCCGCGTACGGCCCGGGGGCCCGCCTCCCGCGTACGGCCCGGGGGTCCGGCCGGGCGCGTCGGGGTCCGCCGTCTTAGCGTCGGTGCATGAGTACACACCCGAAGCGGTTCGAGATCCTGCTGGTGTCCGAGCACGTGGAGGACCGCGGTGACGCCTCCGTGGAGGACAGCGCCGTCCGCTCGGCCGTCGTCGAGGCGACCGGGCGCACCGGCGAGACGGGGTATCCCATCTACGAGGGGCACGGCCTGGTGGCCGACATCGATCCCGACACGCGGACGGTGGAGGCCCTGCTCGTCGACGGCCGGGAGCTCGACTACGGCCTGACCGCGCTGATCAGGGGTCCGGAGACGACCCAAGGGGGCCGTTGACAGGAGCCGGAGAGGGGCGGAGACTCGGGCCGGCAGGAACGAAGAAAGGTTCACCAGGCGAACGCCGACTTCGTTCCCGCATCCGATGCCCGTACGCGAAGGTCACGTGGGAGAGAACCGATGAGCATCCGCGACGTCTACATCGTCGACGCCGTCCGCACCCCGATCGGCAAGTTCGGCGGGGCGCTCTCCTCGGTGCGCCCCGACGACCTGGCCGCCCACGTGGTGCGCGCCCTGGTCGACCGTACCCCCGACCTCGACCCCGCCCGGGTCGACGACGTGTACTTCGGCGACGCCAACGGCGCCGGCGAGGACAACCGCGACGTCGCCCGGATGGCCGTACTCCTCGCCGGGCTGCCCACGTCCGTGCCGGGCGTCACCGTCAACCGCCTGTGCGGTTCCGGCCTGGAGGCCGTCATCCAGGCCGCCCGCGCGATCGCCCTCGGCGACGCGTCCGTCGCCATCGCCGGCGGCGTCGAGTCGATGTCCCGCGCCCCCTGGGTGCTGCAGAAGCCGGAGCGCGCCTACCCCGCAGGGCACCAGCAGCTGCACTCCACGACGCTCGGCTGGCGCATGACCAACCCGCGGATGCCGGCGGAGTGGACCGTCTCGCTGGGGGAGGGCGCCGAACTCGTCGCCGACAAGCACGCCATCAGCCGCGAGCGGCAGGACGCCTTCGCCCTCGCGAGCCACCGCAAGGCCGCCGAGGCCTGGGCCAAGGGCCTGTACGACGGAGAGGTCGTCCCGTACGAGGGCGTCGAGCTCGCGCGCGACGAGTGCATCCGTGACAGCACCTCGCCCGAGGCGCTGGCCAAGCTCAAGCCCGCCTTCCGCACCGACGGCGGCACGGTCACGCCCGGCAACGCCTCCCCGCTCAACGACGGCGCCGCGGCCCTTCTCCTCGTCGACGAGGAGGGGCTCCGCGAGACCGGCCGCGAACCGCTCGCCCGGATCCGGGCCTCCGCCGTCACCGGCATCGAGCCGCAGCTCTTCGGGCTCGGCCCCGTGGAGGCCGTGCGGCGAGCCCTGGACAAGGCGGGCCGGGACTTCTCCGACCTGACGACCTTCGAGCTGAACGAGGCCTTCGCCGCGCAGGCCCTCGGCTGCCTCGCGGAATGGCCGGAACTCGACCCCGCCGTGGTCAACCCGCGCGGTGGCGCCATCGCGATCGGCCACCCGCTCGGCGCCTCCGGCGCCCGGCTCGCCGGCGCGGTCGCCCACCAGCTCGCGGCGGCCGGCTCCGGCACGGGCCTCGCCGCCCTCTGCATCGGCGTGGGACAGGGCCTGGCGCTCGTCCTGGAGCGCTGACCCGGTCCGCCGACCCGTCACCCGGACGCGCGAAGGACGGCCCGGACGGACATGCGAAGGGGCGGCCCGGACGCACCGGGCCGCCCCTTCGCCGCGCTCACTGGCCCTGCTGGGCCTGCGCCTCGGAGATCGACTTGCGCACCTCGTCCATGTCGAGGCCGCGGGCCTGACCGATGACGTCCTCGAGCGCCGCCTCCGGCAGGGCGCCGGGCTGCGCGAAGATCGCGACCTTGTCGCGGACGATCATCAGGGTCGGGATCGAACGGATCTCGAACGCCGCCGCCAGCTCCTGCTGTGCCTCGGTGTCCACCTTGGCGAACACCAGGTCGTCGTGGCGCTCGGAGGCCGCCTCGTAGACGGGACCGAACTGACGGCACGGACCGCACCAGGAAGCCCAGAAGTCGATCAGAACGAAGTCGTTCTCACTCACGATCTGGTCGAAGTTGTCCTTGGTGAGCTCTACGGTGCTCATTCTTCCTACCTCTCCGGGGCGGTCTCCTGGCGGTTTCCTCACGGTCCCCTCGGGGCCCGCCACGCACAACGGTGTATCGAGCCGCGCTATTCCAGGTCACGACCCCCAGACTGGAACCCATGACACTCGACTACGACGTGGTGGTTCTGGGCGCGGGTCCGGTCGGCGAGAACGTGGTGGACCGGGTCCGCGCGGCCGGACTCGACGTGGCGGTGGTGGAGGCGGAACTGGTCGGCGGCGAGTGCTCGTACTGGGCCTGCATGCCGAGCAAGTCGCTGCTGCGGCCCGCCATCGCCCGGTCCGAGGCGCGCAGGGTCGCCGGACTGCGCGGCCACGCCTTTCACCCGCTCGACGCCCACGACGTGCTCGCCCACCGCGACGCCGTCGTCGGCGACTGGAAGGACGACGGCCAGGCCGCCTGGGTCGCGTCCACCGGCGCCGACCTCTACCGCGGCCACGGCCGTCTGCACGGGCCGCGCCGGGTCGTCGTGGAGGGACCGGAGGGCGATCGTCACGTCCTCACCGCCCGGCACGCCGTCGCCGTCTGCACCGGCAGTCGCGCCGTCCTCCCCGATCTGCCGGGGCTGCCCGGCGCCCACCCGTGGACCAGCCGGGAGGCCACGAGTTCCGGCCGGGTGCCCGAGCGCCTGGTCGTCGTCGGCGGGGGAGTGGTCGGCGTGGAGATGGCGACCGCCTGGCAGGCGCTGGGCTCCCAGGTCACCCTGCTCGTACGGGGCGAGGGACTGCTGCCCCGGATGGAGCCCTTCGCCGGCGAGCACGTCGCCGCCGCCCTCGCCGAGCGCGGCGCCGACATCCGCACCGGCGTCTCGGTCGCCGCGGTGGTCCGCGACGGGGGCACCGGCCCGGTCACCGTGGTCCTGGAGGGCGGCGACCACGTCGAGGGCGACGAGGTGCTGTTCGCGACCGGCCGCCGGCCGCGCACCGAGGACATCGGCCTGGAGAGCGTCGGCCTGGAACCGGGCTCCTGGCTGTCGGTCGACGACAGCCTGCGGGTCCTCGGGCACGACTGGCTCTACGCGGTGGGGGACGTCAACCACCGTGCCCTGCTCACCCACCAGGGCAAGTACCAGGCGCGGATCGCGGGCGCCGCCATCGCCGTCCGGGCCACCGGGGACGGGGCGGTGGACACGACGCCCTGGGGGCCGCACAGCGCCACCGCCGACCACGCCGCCGTCCCCCAGGTCGTCTTCACCGACCCCGAGGCCGCCGCCGTCGGGCTCACCCTGGCCGCCGCCGAGGCCGCGGGGCGCCGGGTCAGGGCCGTGGATCTCGACCTGACCTCGGTCGCCGGTGCCGAGCTGTACGCGCAGGGGTACGCCGGGCACGCCCGCATGGTCGTCGACCTGGAGCGCGAGACCGTCGTCGGCGCCACCTTCGTCGGACCCGGCCTCGGCGAACTCCTCCACTCGGCCACGGTGGCCGTCACCGGCGAGGTTCCCCTCGCCCGCCTCTGGCACGCCGTTCCCTCCTACCCGACCCTGAGCGAGGCCTGGCTGCGGCTCCTGGAGGCGTACCGGGACGGGGCGGACCCGGCATGAGCCCGGGCGACCGGGCCAACGAGTACGACGCGTCCTGCGCGCGCTGCGGGGGACCGGTCCCGGCGGGGGCCGGGCTGCTGCGGCACGGGCCGAAGGCCTGGGAGGTCTACCACCCGGAGCACGCTCCCGAGCCGGGACCGCCGCCCCGGGGCGACCATCCGGGCTGGCACCGGCGGCGACTGCTGTCCCTGGACATCGGCGCCACCGGCAACCGGCCGGCCGTCGACCGGATCCGGTCCGCGGCCCTGCGGGGGAGCGACGGGACGGTGTGGGACGGGGTCTGGAACCCGGAACCCGAGGTCCAGGAGGCGGGTCCGGGATCCCGGGTCGGGCCGCCGGGTCCGGGGTCCCAGGCCCAGGAGCGGGGCACGGGAGCCGAGGTCCGGTATGCGGGTCGGGGGCCTGAGGCCCAGCGGTCGCGTCCGGGATCCGAGGCCCGGCCGTCGGGCACGGGATCCGAGGCTCGGCAGTCGGTTCCGGGATCCGAGGCCGAGGAGTCGGGCGCCCGGGCCCGGACGCGGGCTCCGGCCGGTGGCCCCGGCGGGGCCCCGCACAGCGACCCCGCCGCGTCCCTCGACGAACTGGCCACCCTCGCCGCCGACCACCTCGCCGCCGGGGAGCTGCTCGTCGTCTGGTTCGCCCCGTACGTCCTGACGATGCTCCACGCCGAGCTCCTCCGGCACGAACTCCCCTCGCTCGCCGCGCGGTTGCCCGCCGGGGTGGCCCCGGTCTGCGACCCGCTCGTGCTGGACCGGCACGTCGACCGGTACCGCCCGGGCAGTCGCTCCCTGCGGGCCGTGGCCGAGTGGTACGGCGTCCCGCACGCGAGCCCGGGCGATCCCGCCTCGGACGCCGGGGCGGCCCTCCTGGTCGCCCGGGCCGTCGCCGAGTGTCACCCGCCGCTGGCCAGGCTGTCCCGGCCGGCGCTGCACACCGAGCAGGTCCTCTGGTACGCGGAACAGACGAGCCGTCATCCCGGCGCGCTCGCCTGGCCGTTCGCACCGTCCGAGCCACTGCCGTGGGAGCCGCCGCCGACGGACTGAGCGGCAGTCAGGAGGCGGGGGTGAGCCGGGGGACCAGCAGTTCGGCCGCCGCGCGGGCCGCGTCGAGGGCGCTCCTGGTGTCCCGGCCGAGCGGGTCCTCGCCCAGGACCACGCGGGTGCTCAACCCGTCGAGGAGCGCGAGGAGTTCGGAGGCGCGGGCGGTGACGTCCGTCGGTGCGAAGTGCTTCCGGTCGACGCCCTGGGCGAGCAGCGCCTCCAGATCCTCCTGCCAGCCGCGGTCGAGTTCGGCCTGCGCCGTGCGCAGTTCCTCGTTGGCCGGAATGCGCGCCCAGAGTTCGATCCAGAGGGTCCAGCGCGGGTCGCGCGGACCCCGCGGCAGGTAGAGCCGGAGGAACAGGTCGAGCCGGCGGGGCGCGGTGGTCCGGCGGGCGAGCAGCTGCCGCCGCTCCTCGGCGAGGGCCTCCTCGCTCCACCGCAGGGCGGCGAGGAGGAGCAGGTCCTTGCTGCCGAAGTAGTACAGGATGTGGCCGCCGCTGGTCCCGAGGCGCTCGGCGAGCGCCGACATGGTGAGCGAGGCCAGGCCGTCCTCGGCGATCGCGGTCATGGCCTCCTCGAGCATCCGCTCCCGCGTGATGCTGCCGTCCCGCCGCCGTCCCGCCCGCGCCGCCGCTGCCACCGCTGCCCTCCTCGTGTCGACTCCGTCCACGGGGTCGACCCTAATCGCAACCGGGCCGGGTCTTGACGTGGCCGGATCCCTGCCCCCATCTTGAATGTCATTCAAGAACTTAGAACGGCGTTCAAGATCGGTGCGCACCCGGCGGCCGATCGGTATCCACGAGGGGAGTGCGGTGTGCTCGGACACGAGGCGGCGCCCGCGACAGCGGCCACGGCGGGCCGCGACGAGGTCTTCCAGGTCGAGGGCCACGGCATCGACCCCATCCCCGACAGCGAGCGGCACGGCGGGGCCAAGGACCTCTTCTGGCTCTGGTTCGGCTCGAACCTGACCTTCACCTACGTCATCAACGGCGCCCTCGCGGTCTCCTTCGGCCTCTCCTTCTGGCAGGCCACCGGCGTCGTCGTGCTCGGCGGACTCTCCTTCTTCGCCATCAGCGCCGCCGGGCTCAGCGGCGTCCGCACCGGCACCGCCACCCTCGTCATCTCCCGCGCCGCCTTCGGCGTCCGCGGCAACTGGCCGGCCGGCCTGCTCAACTGGGTCGTCAGCATCGGCTACACCATCGTCAACACCGTGGTCGGCACGCTGGCCCTCGAAGCCTTCCTCGCCGACCTCGGCTGGAGCGGCGGGCCCCTGCCCCGCGCCGTCGCCCTCGGTGTCACCCTCGCCCTGACCTTCACCGTCGCGCTGTGGGGACACGCCACCGTCCAGTGGGCCGAGCGCTGGATGGCCTACGTCCTCGCGGCCGGCTTCGCCGCCCTGCTCGCCTTCGTCCTGCCGGGCGCCGACACCGGCGCCCCGGCCGCCGCGCCCGGGGCGTCCGGCTGGAGCCTGGCCCTCGTCGTCATGCTGGCCGGCCCCTTCTCGTACGTGCCGATGCCCGCCGACTACACCCGCTACCTGCCCCGCACCACCTCCCTGAAGGCGCTCACCTGGAGCGGCGGCCTCGGCGGCCTGGTGTCCTCCGTCGCCCTCGGCATCGCGGGCGTGGCCGCCGCGACCCAGGCCGACATGACGGACGCCGTCGCCGGCACGGAGGGGCTGCTGCCCGGCTGGTTCCAGCCGCTGTTCCTCGCGCTCGTCCTCGGCGGCTCGGTCACCAACTCGATCATCACGCTCTACTCGTCCAGCCTGAACCTCCAGGTCCTCGGCATCCCCTGGAGCCGCGCCCGCGCCATCGTCATCAGCGCCGCCGTCACCGCCGCGGGCTCCCTCGGCGCCCTTTTCCTCGCCGACTTCACCACCTCGCTGCTTTCCTTCCTCTCCCTCCTGATCATCGTGTTCGCCCCGTGGGGAGGCGTCTTCCTCGCCGACATGGTGCTGCGCCGCTGCGCCTACGACTCCGCCGCGCTGCACGCCGGCGAGCACGGCACCTACTGGTACCGGGCCGGCTGGCACCCGGCCGGACTCACCGCGCTGCTCGCCGGAATGCTCTTCGCCGCGCTGACCTGCGACTCCGAGCTCTGGACCGGCCCGCTGGTCGCCCCGCTCGGCGGCGCCGACCTGTCCCTGCTCGGCGCCGTCGTCTCCGCCGCCGTCCACGTCCTCCTCGCCCGCCGCACCGTGCGGCCCTTCGCGGCCGCCTGACCGCGCCGCGCGCCGCGCGACCCGTCGCACCGGCCTGACGCCCGCGCCGGACGGCAGCATCGTGGCCGCCTCCCGCGCCGGACAGCAGCGTCGTGGCCGCCTCCCGCGCCGGACGGCCGCGTCACGGCCGCCTCCCGCGGCCATGTCACGCCGGTGCGGCCGGTCGCGCCCGCCCGAACGCCCGCCTCCCCTCGTACCGCAGGAGAAAGACCCCCATGAACCGCCCCGCCCCCGCCGACCTCCTCCTCACCCGCGCCCGCGTGCACACCGTCGACCCCGAGCTGCCCGAGGCCGAGGCGCTCGCCGTGCGTGACGGCCGGATCGTCTGGGTCGGCGCCGCCGCCGAGGCCGAGGCCTGGGCCGGCCCCGGGACCCGGGTCCTCGACGCCGGCGGCCGCCTCGTGCTGCCCGGCTTCGTCGACGCCCACAACCATGTGCGCCTCGGCTCGGACGACGCCTGCGTCCAGCTCGCCGGCGCCCGCGACCTGGATGAGATCCACGCCCGGATCCGCACCTGGCGCACCCGCCACCCTGAAGCGCCGTGGATCGAGGCCGAGGCCTTCGACTACTCCGCCGTCCCCGGCGGCCGGATGCCCACCGCCGCCGACCTCGACCCCGTCACCGGCGACACCCCCGCGATCGTGCTGAGCTACGACGTGCACACCGCGTGGCTCAACACCGCGGCCCTGCGCGCCCTCGACGTCCGCGCCGACCGTACGGACCTGCCCTTCGGCACCGCCGTCACCAACCCCACCAGCGGCGAACCCACCGGATTCGTCAAGGACTTCGCCGTCAAGGGGCTTTCGCGCGAGGGCCACCGGGCGCTGCGCGAGCTGGGTGTGCCGTGGGCCTCGGCCGACCGTCAGTACGGGCGGCTCGCCAAGAGCCTCGACGACGCCATCGGCTACGGCATCACCACCGTCGTCGAACCCCAGAACTCCCTCGACGACCTCGCCCTGTTCCGGCGCGCCCGCGAGGAGGGACGGCTCCGCTCGCGAATCGTCGCCGCCCTGTTCCACCCGCGCGGCACCGATGACGCCGACCTGGACGAATTCGCCGCGGCCGCAGGGGAGTTCGCCGACGACCGGCTGCGCGTCGGACCACTCAAGCTCTACATCGACGACGTCGTCGAACCGCGCACCGCGGCCCTCCTCGAACCGTACGCGGGCTGCGGCCACCACCGCGGCGACACCTTCTACCCGCCCGAGGAGTTCGCCGAGCTGCTCACCCGCCTCGACGCCCGCGGCTTCCAGTGCTTCGTGCACGCCACCGGCGACCGCGGCATCCGCACCGTCCTCGACGCCGTCGAGCGGGCCCGCGCCGTCAACGGACCCCGCGACGCCCGCCACCAGATCGTGCACGTCGAATGCCTCGACCCCGCCGACACCCCGCGCTTCGCCGAACTCGGCGTCACCGCCTGCATGCAGCCCCGGCACGCCGCCCCCGACATCGCGGGCCCCGGCCAGGACTGGGCCGAGAACATCGGCCCCGAGCGCTGGCACAAGGCCTGGCCGCTGCGCAGCCTGCACCGCGCCGGCGCCCTGCTCGCCCTGTCCAGCGACTGGAACGTCGCCGAGATGGACCCCATGATCGGCATCCACGCCGCCGTCACGCGCCGCCCGCCCGGCGGCGGGGAGGCCTGGACGTCCGAGGAGACCATCGACGTGGTCACCGCGGTCGAGGGCTACACGATGGGTTCGGCGCGCGCCAACTTCCTGGAACACGAGCGGGGTTCGCTCACCGTCGGCAAGCTCGCCGACTTCGTCGTCCTCTCCCGGGACATCCTGCGCATCGACCCCGACGCGATCCCCGGCACGGTCGCCGAGACCGTCGTCGTGGGCGGCGAGGTGGTGCACACCGCCGGACGGTAGGGATGCGCGGGAGCCGCCGAAACGGAATGGCGGGCTCGGATTTCATGATCGTAATGTCGGCGTCATGACCGACACCACCCACCCCGAGTCCGCCACCGCCGCGACCCCGGCCGCGCCCTTCGCCCCCGTCCTCACCCGCCACGCCGAGGCCGAGACCTGCGCCGATCCCAGCAGCGTCATGACCCTGCTCGCCGACTCGCACCAGACGGCCGGCGGGTTCACCAGCTACCGCTCGACCTTCGCCGAAGGAGCCGTGGGAGCCCCCGCCCACTTCCACACGAAGGCGACCGAGCTCTTCTTCGTCATCGGCGGCTCCCTGCGGGTCCTGGTCGGCGAGGAGATCACCGTCCTGAACGCGGGCGACTTCCTCGCCGTGCCGCCGCACACCCCGCACGCCTTCGCCGCCGCTCCCGGCTGCGAGGCGGACGTCCTGTTCGTCTTCACCCCGGGCATGGGCCGCTTCGACTACCTGCGCCTGCTCGGCCGGGTCATGCGCGGCGAGGCCGACTTCAAGAAGATCGCCGACTCGGCCGAGCACTTCGACAACCACTACGTCGACAGCCCCGTCTGGCGCGCCGCCCTGGAGGCCTCGGCGTGATCGACGCCGCCACCCACGTGCGCGTCGCCCGCCCCCCCCCGGGACCTCGCCGCCGCCGAGCGCTTCTACGTGGCGGGCCTCGGCCTGGAGGTCCGGTGGCGCAGCACCGACCGGGTGTCCGGTGAGCACGACCTGCTGATGGTCGGCCCGGCCGGCGGCGGCTGGCACTTCGAGCTGACGCACGATCCGGAAGACCCCGTGGAGCCGACGCCGACCGTCGACGACCTCTTCGTCGTCTACCTCGGCCGTCCGATCGAGGAGGCCCTGGTCGACCGCCTGACCGCGCACGGCGGCACCCGCGTAGCGGCACACAATCCCTACTGGGACGAGCACGGCGTCACCGTCGCCGACCCCGACGGCTACCGCCTCGTTCTCTGTTCGCGCACCTGGGAGTAGACCCGCGGTCGCCGTCCGCCGGACTGGTGGGCCCGCGGTCTCCGTCCGCTGGACTGGTAGACCCGCGGTCTCCGTCCGCCGGACTGGGTAGACCCGCGGTCTCCGTCCGCCGGTCTGGGTAGGCCTCCGCGCGCCGCCCGGCCGTGACGCGGCGCCGCCGGTACCTTCGGGCGGCATGGCGGACCCCCTCTACTACGTCGACCACTCGGACCTGCGCGAGGGAAGGCTCGCCGAGGTCAGGAGCGCGATGCGCGACCTCGCCGCGTTCGTCGAGGCCAACGAGCCCCGGCTGCTCGCGTACCGCTTCTTCGTCGACGAGCCCGGCGCGACCATGACCCTTCTGGCCGTCCACCCGGACTCGGCGTCCCTGGAGTTCCACCTGGAGCTCGGCGGACCGCGGTTCCGCGCCTTCGCCGAACTCATCCGCATGCGCTCCATCGACCTCTACGGCCGGCCGAGCCCGGCGGCCGTGGCCCGGCTCCGGCAGAAGGCGGAGATGCTCGGCGGAGGCACCGTCACCGTCCACTCGCCGGAGGCCGGGTTCGGTCGGCTGCGGCCCCCCGACCAGGTGAAGTGACCGGACTGCGCGTCGGCGGGACGGCCGGCCGCGGCCGGCCGTCCCGCCCTGGCCTCGGCGTCCGGGACGGCCGGTGGCCCTCGCCACCGGCCGTCACGGACGATCTTCGCCGCCCGGGGCGCTCAGAGCCGGTCGAGGATCTTCCGGAGCTGCGCGATCTCGGCGTCCTGCGTCCGCACGACGTCGTCGGCCACCTGCTTCGCGGCCCCGTCTGCGCCGTCCTTCTGCTCGGTCCTCGCCATCGCCACCGCGCCCTCGTGGTGGGCGATCATCAGCTCGGCGAACCTGCGGTCGAAGGCCTTGCCCTTCGTGGCGGCGAGGTCCTTCATCTCCGTGTCGGACATCATCCCGGGCATGCCGTGGCCGCCGTGCCCCGCGGACTCCGGCCTGCCCCAGGCCTTGAGCCAGGACCGCATCTTCCGGATCTCGGGGTCCTGGGCCTTCTCGATCGCGGCGACGAGCCGCTTGATCTCGGGGTCCGCGGCGCGGCCGTCGGCGAGCTCCGCCATCTCCAGGGCCTGCTCGTGGTGCGGGATCATCATCTGCGCGAACATCACGTCCGCGTCGTTGAAGGCCCCGGCGGAGGCGCCGGCCGAGGGGGTGGCGGAGGCCTGGCTGCCGTGCTCCGTGCCGCTCGTGGAGTCACCGGAGGCGCCGGAGCCGCCGCAGGCGGCGAGCAGGAGCGCGGCGGTGGCCAGGGCGCCGGTGAGCGCGAGCCGGCGGGTGGTGCGGCGGGCGGTGGGCGTGCCGAAGGTACGCATGGGTGTCACACCTCGTGTGCTGTCGTTGCGGATCGTGGATCGGGTTCGGTCGAGCGCGTCTGCGGGCGGCACGAGGCGCCCGCGGTGGCGTGTCGGCCTAGATCCGCAGAATCGACAGCTGGGCGAGGTCGGGGGGACGGGGCGGAGGGGCGTGGGGGCCCAGGGCCGGCAGCAGTCCGGCGAGCAGCGCGGCGGTCCGGTCCGGACGGCGTGCGAGGGCGGCCCGGACGAGCGCGAGGAGCAGCCAGGCCCCCAGGACGGCCACGCAGAGCGTGGTCATGTCCGTTCCGGTGCCGTCGGGGTCATGCGAGGTCGACTTCCCGTGGCCGCCGCCGTGGTGCCGCTCCGGGGCGGAGGCGCCGTCGGTGGTCTCGGCAGGGAGACCGTCGGCGAGGCCGGTGGCGGCGGCGACATGCGCCATCCCGTCCGTACCGCTCCCCGACGAGCCCTCCGGGTGGCCGACCGAGTGCATCACGAAGACGCCGAGGGCGAGCACGACGACGAGCAGGAGGTGCGCCAGGGCGCCTCCCGCTCGTGTACGGCTCTGCCGCTCTCGTCCCACGTGCATGGGCCGAGACTATCCGAATACCCCCGGCGGGTACGCGAGGCGCCCCGGCCCGGCGCGCCTCGCGCCCGTCCTCGAGGGTCTACTCGACCGTGTCGCCGGTCATGGCTGCGGCCAGCCGCAGATGCGGCGCGGCCTCGTCGGCCCGGCCCTGGCGCTCCAGGGTGCGGCCGAGCATCAACCGCGCGTAGTGCTCGACGGGGTCGCGCTCCAGGACGGCGCGCAGCTCCTCCTCGGCGCGGGTCAGCTGGGCCGAGTGGTAGTACGCGCGGGCCAGCAGCAGCCGCTGGGCCGCCTGGTCCGGGTGCTCGGCGACCAGGCCGCGCAGGATGCGGGCGGCCGTCAGGTACTCCTTCGACTCGAAGAACAGCTGCGCGCGGCTCCATCGGTCGGCCGCCGTGCCGAACTCGTAGTACGTCTCGTCGCTCACTGCTCACTCTCTCCGTGGTCGAGGTGGTCGAGGTGGTCGTTCGTCCTTCGCCCGGCTCAACACCCGATGCTTGTTGAACATTCCACCAATATTGCGGCGCGGGTCCGCCTCGTACCGACCCCCGACAGGAATAGGTTGAGGGTCATGAGCAATCTTGATCGCCAGGCCACGCTCCAGGTCTGCGGCGGCCGGGGTTTCGTCGTCGCCGAACCGGTACGGGAACTCCTCAGCCCCCGCCACGTCCAGCTCGGCGAATCGACCGAGGTCCGCCGGCTGCTCCCCAACCTCGGCCGTCGCATGGTCGGCGCATGGGCCTTCGTCGACCACTACGGCCCCGACGACATCGCCGACGAGCCCGGCATGCAGGTCCCGCCCCACCCGCACATGGGTCTGCAGACCGTCAGCTGGCTGCACGAGGGCGAGGTCCTGCACCGCGACTCGACCGGCAGCCTGCAGACCATCCGGCCGCGCGAACTCGGCCTGATGACCTCGGGCCGGGCCATCTCCCACTCCGAGGAGAGCCCCGCGTCGCACGCCCGCTACCTGCACGGGGCCCAGTTGTGGGTCGCGCTCCCCGACGCCCACCGCCACGTCGAGCCGCACTTCCAGCACCACGCCGAGCTCCCGCGGGTCACCGCCCCCGGTCTGACCGCCACGGTCATCCTCGGCGCGCTCGACGGCGCGGTCTCCCCGGGCACGGCCTACACGCCCCTCACCGGCGCCGACCTCGCCCTGACCGCAGGCACCGAACTGCGCCTCCCGCTCGACCCCGACTTCGAGTACGCGGTCCTCGCCATGTCCGGCGAGGCCCACGTCGACGACGTCCCCGTGCTCCCCGGCTCCATGCTCTACCTGGGCTGCGGCCGCACCGAACTCCCCCTGCGCGCGACCTCGGACGCCGGTCTGATGCTCCTCGGCGGCGAGCCGTTCGAGGAGGAACTGGTCATGTGGTGGAACTTCGTGGGCCGCACGGACGAGGAGATCCGCCAGGCGCGGGAGGACTGGATGACCGGCTCCCGCTTCGGGGAGGTCAAGGGGTACGACGGCGCCCGCCTGGACGCGCCCGAGGTCCCGGCGACCCAGCTGAAGGCCCGGGGGCGGGTGCGCTGACCTGGCGTTTCCGTTGAGCGTCGCGCGCGAACCCTTGACGAGGGCGCGGGGCCGACTCGGTGTCTTCACTGCGCGGTGTGCCGCAGGCTCTCGTCACTTCGCGCGCGGCGCGCTCGCCGGACTCGATGGCGCCTTCGACGTATCCGGCGTGCTCGCTGGCCGTCTCGGTTCCGGCCCAGTGGAGGGCGCCGACCGGTTGGGCCGGCATGGGGAAGTATCCGTCGGTGGTTCCCGGGGGCGCCAGCGCCGCGTAACCGCCCCGACGTGTTCGTCGAGGTGCCACGACTTCTCGTGCCGGCTCGCGGGGGCGAGAACCTCGGGACCGAGATGCGGGACAAGCCGGCGCAGGCGCCCGGTCGGCCGCCGCCCGGGCCCTCAGGACGGGATGTTCTGTTCCGCCCAGACCACCTTGCCGGTCACGGTGCGGCCGGAACCCCAGCGTCGACAGAGCATGTTGACGAGCTGGAGGCCGCGGCCGCCCTCGTCGCTCAGGTCCGCGTGCTGGATCTGCGGCAGGTCGGGGCCGGTGTCCGCGACCTCCACGACGAGGCGTTCGCCGCGCAGCAGGCGCAGCGCGCCGGGCCCGTTGCCGTAGCGGAGGGCGTTGCCGACGAGCTCGGAGACGACGAGTTCGCACACGTCCGCCAGCTCGTCGAGGTCCCAGACGGCGAGCTGGTCCCTGACCAGGTGCCGGGCCGCGGACGCGGCGCGCCCGTCCTGCGGCAGCGGCCAGACGCACAGGTCGTCGCCGACCCCCGGAGCGGTCGTCGCGGTGAGGAGCACGGCCTCGTCGAACCTGGCGGCACCGGCCGGCGCGCACCGCACCAGGGCATCGCCCGCGAGGTCCTCCGGGGACAGTCCGCGGGCCACCGAGCGCAGCAGTTCCAGTTGCTCGCTCACGTCCGCCTGCCGGGACTTGATGAGGCCGTCCGTGTACATGACCAGGCTGCCGTCCTCCGGCACCTTGAAGCGCACGGCGTCGTACGGGATCACTCCCGCACCGAGTGGCGCGCCGATCGGTACGTCCACGAACTCGGCGGAGCCCCGCCCGTCGACGAGCAGCGGCGGCAGGTGCCCCGCGAGGGCCATGGTGTACGTCGAGTCCGCGGGATCGTGCACCGCGCACAGGAACGTGGCGACCTGCTCGTCCTCCAGATCGCGGGTGGCCAGGTCGAGCCGGGCCAGGACCCGCTCCGGAGCCATGTCCAGTGTCATCAGGGTGCGGGCGACCGCGCGGAGACGGCCCATCGTGGCGGCCGCCGGGAGCCCGTGCCCCATCACGTCGCCCACCATGAGAGCCGTCCGCCCGCCGGGCAGCGCCATGACGTCGTACCAGTCCCCTCCCGCCCCGTGGTGGGCCGCCGAGGGCGCGTACTCGGCGTGCACCCGCAGCCCGGGTGTGACCGGGGTGACGCGCGGCAGCAGGGTGCGCTGCAGCGTCACCACGTGCTCGCGCTCCCGCCCGTACAGCCGGGCGTTGTCGAGGAACACGGCGGCCTGCGAGGCCAGCTGCTCCGCCAGCGCCTGATCCGTACGGGAGAACGGCGGGGATCCCGGGCCGCGCACGAAGTCGACGGTGCCGAGCAACAGCCCGCGGGCGATGAGCGGCACCGCGAGGTAGCTGTGGACTCCGGAGGCGCGCATTTTCGCCGCGGCGCTCTCCGTCGGCGCCACTCTCAGGTAGTCGTCCTCGCCCATCCGGCTCACCAGGACCGGCCTGCCCTGCCGCAGGCAGAAGCGGTGGAGCAGCGTCTCGTGATGCTTCTCGTCCCGGACGAAAGTCTCACCCACCGGAGTCGGCTCCAGGGAGGACAGCTCCTCGACGGCGGACAGCGCGGTGGCCCGCATCCGGGGCAGGCCCGTACCCGTCCACCGCGCACCCTCGTCGCCCCGCAGGACGCTCTCCAGGATGTCCACGGCGGCGCCGTCGGCGAAGCCCGGCACGGTGAACTCGGCGAGCTCCTGGGCCGTCCGCTCCAGATCCAGCGTCGTGCCGATACGGGAGGCGGCGGAATTCAGCCAGGCGAGCCGGCCGCGGGTCGTGAGCCGGTCCAGGGGGAACCCTTCGGCCGCGCCCCTGCGGAGCCGGCCGCGCGCCCCCGTCCAGCGGTGCGCCCCGCCGCTCCTCGTGGTGGAGACGCGCCTGGTCAGGCGCCGTCGCCCGTTGCCGCCGCGCACTCGTTCGGCCTCCAGACAGGAACTCGACGCCTCATGATGCACAGCATGCACTGGAATAAGCCGCGGCGCACCGGTCATGCGGAATCGGATGCGCCGCCGGCCGGACCAGCGCGCCCGGGGAACGGGTGCCGACGCGGGGCGCCCGGACGGCCCAGGAGGCGCGGCAAAGGCGCCGGGTGCCGCTACGGCCCAGAGGCGACGCCAGGGCACCGGCCCCGTACGGCCCAGCAGACGGGGGAGGGGCGCCGGGCCCCGTACGGGACGGGACACGCGGCGAGGGGCGCCGGGCCCCGTACGGGACGGGACACGCGGCGAGGGGCGCCGGGCCCCGTACGGGACGGGAGACGCGGCGAGGGGCGCCGCGCCGGGCCCCGTACCGCCCGGGAGACGCGGCGAGGGCACCGGGCCCCGTACGGGGCCCGGTGCCCTCGCCCGCACAACGGCGCGGCCGGTGCCGCGGCGGGCCGTCAGGTCCCGTCGGCGGGGTCGGGGGCCTTCGTGTGGCGGAGCAGCGCCGCGGCCGCCAGGGCGACCACCGCCGCGCAGCACAGGACCACCAGGGCCTGCGCCCACGCGAACCGTCCGCCGAGACTGCTGTGCAGCACGTCGACCGTGCGGGCGCCGGCGAGGACATGGAGGGCGATGAGCCCGATCGTGCCCGCCGCCGTCGCGGCCCAGGCGCTCGCGCTGTCCCGTACCGCGAGCCAGACCGCACACACCAGACAGAAGACGGTCACCACGACCGACAGGACGGCGGTGTTGCCGCCGGCGCGCAGGCCCGCCACGTCCGTCGGCAGGTGCACGAGCGCGCACGCGAACAGCGCGGCCGCCGCCGGCCAGCGCAGCGCCGAGCGCAGGGCCGGGGACGAGACGTGGCTGCCCGGACCCGTCGCGAGCGCGTGGTCCAGGGGCGATCTGGTCGACGTCCCCGGGGTGCGGCGCCGCTTCGGCGCCGGCCGGCCCGCGGGGACGGGCCCCGCGTCCACGCCGGGCGCCCGGGCCGTGCCCTCGCCGTCCCCGTCACCACGCCAGCGCCTGCCGTCGGCGCCGATGATGCCGACGAGCTCGACGACGTCCTCGATCGGCCGGCCCACGGCCGCGGCGCGCAGGGTGGTCTCGGCCTGGTGCAGGTCGTACCCGGACTCGTTGAGCAGAATCACCAGTTCCCGCACCTCGTCGAGCGGACGGGACACGGCCGCGGCGCGCAGCGCCACGTCGGCGGGGCTGGACATCTCGCCGGACGCCTTGAGCCGCGCCACGAGCGCGGCGACCTCGGTCACCGGGCGCTCGGTCGCCGCCGTCCACAGCAGCGTGCGGATCGCCTCGTCGCCGTTCTCGTCCTCGTCCTGTCCCTCGGGGTCCGTGGCGGGCGGTTCGTCGAGCGGCCCGGGTGACGGGGCCGGTTCCGCCGCCGGTGCCTCGGCCACGGCGGTCGCCTGTGACGCGGCCGCGTCGGACCCCCATGCGGCCGGGGATATGGACGTGAGGTCGGGGAAGGGGGACTCCGCCCGGGCCGGGAGGGGGTGGGGGAGCGGGTCGGGCCCTGGAGCGGTGTCCGGGGTCCCCGTGTCGTCGTCCGCCGGTTTGCTGTCGAAGCGGTCGGGGGTCATGACTGGTACTCCGTTCGTGGACACCCCGGAAGGCGTCCACAGTGCCGTGATTCGCGACGCGCCGGTAAGCGCGTTCTTGAACCACTAGGCGGCAGGGGACCGGGCTGCGCCATCCGGGAACGCGCCGGCTGCGCCGTCGGAGCGAAAATCGGTGGGAACGGCGACGTTGCGTGACGCGGGGGGCCTCCGTGTACGAGCCACCCGGTCCGCCCCGCGCCCTCCCCGCCAGGGCACGGAACAGGGCGGGCGGGGGCGGGGGGAGGCGGTGGGGTGTACGGGGCGAGAGGGCTACCACGTACCCGCCGGGAACGTGGGGATCCCGCCCGCCGGGACCGGGGTCAGGACACCGGAGGCGACGACCAGACCGCCCGGCCGACTTCCGGTGCCGGGGGCCAGGGGCGTCGCGGGCGCCCCCTGGCCGGTCCGGTCCGCGGGGGCCGGCCCCGTGTCCGCGGGCAGTTCGGCGAGGAGGGTGAGCAGGAGCAGCCCCGAACGGTTGGAGAGGATGTCCGCGGCTCGGACCAGCCGGGGGAAGTGCTGCGCGGGCAAGGACAGGGCCACACAGGCGGGTTGCGCGCCCAGGGTGAGCGGGACCGCCGCGCAGACCTCCCGGTCCGAGTACTCCAGCAGGTCGAACTGGCTGGCCTGGGGACCGTGTCCGTCGAGGACCCGGAACAGCACGTCGGGGCTGGTGATGGTCCGCCGGGTGAGCCGGACCGGGCGGTGCCGGGCCAGGTGGTCCATCCGTTCGGCGAAGTCGAGCTGGGCCATGAGGCTCTTGCCGACCGCGCTGGCGTGCGCGGCGAGCCTGAAGTCGACGTACGGGACCACAGCGGGGGTCGTCGGCCCGTCGGCGCAGTGCTGCACGTCGACCTCGCCATGGGTGTAGCGGCTGACGTAGACGGCGGCGCCGGTGGTGTCCCGGAGGTCGTCCAGGAGCCGCGCGAGGGCGTCGTGGCGCAGCACCCGGTCGCCGGCGGGAGCGGGGGAGAAGAGCGGGCCGACGGTGAAGGAGCCGTCGGCGAGCCGGGCGAGCAGCAGATGCCGGCACAGCCAGCCCAGGAGCGGGCCGAGCGGCACGCGGTCCAGTCCGGCCGCGCGCCCGATCTCACCCGGGCTCAGGGGGCGTTGGGCGGCGCGGACGGCGTGCAGCACGTCCAGGACCCGCATCGCCGCCGCCCATCGGTCGGGGACGTGGGGCGCGGCCGGTGTCCGCTCGGCGAGCGCCGTGACGGAGGAGTGCCGCATCGGCAGCGCGGAGAAGGCGGCGCTCCGGCCGGGCGGCAGCTCGCGCACCCCGGCCCGGGGAACGGGGGCAGGGCTGCCGGGCTCCGACGGCGTGGCGGCGAAGGCCTGTCGGGGGCGGCGGACGGTCGGGGGCAGCGGGACCATCCAGGCGCCCGGGCGGGAAGGCACCGGCTGGTGGGCGATCGCGAACACCTCCTTGGCGAGCGCGCCGTCGGCGGTCGGGACGGACCCGAGGTCCTCGTGCTCCCGGTGGCGCACCCGGCGCCGGACCCCCGCCAGCACGCGTCGTACACGGGGCGTCAGGAGGGGCCCGCTGTCTCCCGGTGCGTGAGCGGCGGCCGCGGCTGCGAACGGACCCGGCACCGGGGTGGCCGGGGTCCCGGCGCGGGCGGGGTCCGGCGGTGTGGGGCGGGCCGGATCCGTGGCCGGGACCGAAGGCGTGGCCGCGGGGTGGGTCGGATCCCGGGGTGTGGTCGTGGCGCGGGCCGGGGACGTCGCCGCGGCCGCCGGCCGGCCCTCCGCCTCGTCCAGCCTCCGGAGCCAGAGCGCGGCGTCGTGGAACTCCCCGCGCCGGGCGTGGTCGAGGAACAGGCAGGAAGCGGCGAGTGTCACCTCGGCCCCGGCGGCGAGCTGCCACCAGAAGGTCGCGCCCTCGCCGTCGCCGGCGAGGTGCAGGACGCAGGCGAAGACCAGGGCTCCTTCCGGGTCGGCGCCGAGGTGTTCGGTGAAGACCGCGAGCCGGGCACCGGCCTCGCGGGCGAGCACGACGCCCGCGCACAGGGCTTCGAGTTCCCGGCGGGCGTCGTCCGCGTCGGGGAGGGTCTCGTCGCCGTCGGCGCCCGCCGCGTCGTGCGGTCGCGGCGCGGGTCCGGTCAGGGCCAGGAGCCGGGCCCGGGACGCCGCCGCGTCGGAGCGGGGGCGAGGCGTGCCGGCCGATGCCGTGGCGAGGACGTCTTCCACGGACCGGAGGACCCCGTGGGTCTCGCTCATGAGCTGGCCTTCCCGTCTCCGGTGGGTGTGATCGGAATGCGAAGCTCCCGGGCCAGCCGGCGCTTCGCGCGGTTCAGGTGGGAGCGGATCGTGGCCGCGTCGATGTCGAGGATCTCGGCGGCCTCGGCGGTGGTCCGGCCGAGGAGGTAGCAGTGCCTGACCGCCTCACGCTGACGCTCCGGCAGCCGGCCGATGGCGTCGTGCAGGGCGAGGTTCTCGACCAGCGCGTCGAACGGGTCGATCCCGCCGGACCGTTCGTCCAGCAGGCCGCCCAGGACGTCGTCGTCGACCGGTATGGGGGTGCGCCGCCGCCGGCGCCCCTGGTCGATGATCCGTTTGCGCAGGACCGTCCAGGCGTACGCGGCGGGCTTCTCCATCACCGACACCCGCGGCCACTGCCGCATCAGATCCTGGAACGTCGTGTCCACCGCGGCCAAGGCAGCCGCCTCGGAGCGCAGGTCGACGTGGGCGTACGCGAAGAAGTCGTCGTGCCAGCGCGCGTGGAACCCCCAGTAGCTCTCGTGGAGCGCGGGGGGCCAGCCCGCCATCGGGGCGGGACACCGTGGCAGGTGTACCGCCCCGTCGGATTCCTCCGTCTCCTCCGTCCCGACCTCGCTCACCCGGTCACCTCGGACCGCGTGTCGTCCGCCGCGCCGGTGCGGCGCAGGGCTCCGGAGCTGATGTCGGAGAGGGCCGTGCGCACCGCGGCCGTCAGCAGCCGCCGTCCGCAGCGGACGACGTCTCCCCCGAACACCCGCATGACCACCGCGGCACCGACCAGCCACTCCGTCGTGCTGTGCTGCACCAGCTCTCCTCCTGTCGCGCGTGAGCACCGCCCGCAGCCCCCCTTCTCCGCGGCACTGGAGGCGAGCGCCTCCACAGGTATCAGCGACGCCCGGAGCCCCAGCGTGCACAGGAAAAACAAAGAAATATAACTGTCGGTAATCGCCTCCGGTCGATCAGTTTCGATCGCAGAGCTGCGGGCGTTGTCAGACCCCCCTCGTAACGTCGGCAGTACAGGGCTCGGGAGTCGCCCGGCCCCTCGGCGTAAGGAGCGGTCATGGGTGAGATCAGCGTGGACCGGCGGCACCTCGACCGCCTGCTCGCGGACACCGCGAGTGCGTTCGGCCACCCCTATCAGCAGGCGTTCGCCGAGCTGGCGGTCTCCCACCGCGGCCGGCCGGCCGCGACGATCGTGCCGCTGTTGCGCGCGGCGGCCGAGCGGGCGCTGCTGGGCTTCACCGCGACCGACCTCGCCGACCAGGCCGAGGCCATCAGCAGCGGAGCCCCGTACGAGCTGCGGATCCGCGTCACCGGACGCTAGGTCCTGTCGTCAAACTCCCGTCGTTGCCCGGAGGGGGGCAGGCGGGAGTTTGACGACAGGGCCTAGGTCCGTCCGGAACGGGCTCCTGGCCGGTGCCCCGGCAGTCCGGGCAGTCCATGCCCAGGCCGCACTCGGGGCACTGCCGGCTGTCGAGGAAGCCGAGGCCCTCGCAGGTCGGGCACGAGCCCCAGCCCTCGCACCTGCCGCACAGCCGGTGGCCGGGTGTCAGCGTCTCCTGCGTGGCCGCCCGGGGCGGGCGGACCCAGCGGGGGTGGATCCACACGACGGGGGTCATGCCCGAGATCCGCAGCGCGGTGCCCGCGGCGCCGACGCTCGCCTCGAACAGCTCGCGCTCGCCTGCCGGGCGCGTGGCCTTCAGGAAGGGATGCCCGCCGAATCCCTCACCCGGCTCGGTGCGCCAGCCCGCCGCGCGCAGGGCGTCGGCTGCCACCGGCGCCGCGGTCCCGTACGGGACGTCGGACAGGAGCAGGGACATCGCGAAGCGCTTGCCCGTCCTGCCGCTGACGGAGTAGCGGTCGTCGGTGCGTTCCTCGGAGCACGGCTCCCGGCCGGGAGCGACGGCGGCCGCGACCGCCCGCAACTCCTCCCGCAGCCGCTCGACCGTCCGCGCGAACTTCTCGGCGGCGCCCTCGATCTCCTCGCTCACGGCCACCTCCCCGCCCCCACTGTACGGACGCGCGGCGACGCCGGTACGGGATCGGGGCGAGCCGGGGGCCGCCCGGTGCATGACGGACCCTCAGCGGAGGGGGACGTGGGGCTCGAAGGGCGTCGAGGAGTCGCGCGGGAGGGATCCTGCCTCAGCGGGCGGACTTCAACGCCTGTTGATCGATGCCCAGTTCGCGTACGAGCGCGTCGTCGACCCAGTCCAGCATCGTCGTGCGGTTGAGCGATCCCTGGTACGACGTGGTCTGTACGGCCAGTCCGTCGAGCAGGGCAGTGAGCCGCCAGGCCGCGTCGGCAGGGTGCTCGCACACGAACTCGCCGGCCGCGACCCCCTCCGCGACGACCTCGGTCAGGGCGGCCTTCCACTGCTGGTCGAGGTCACGGGTGACCTTGCGCAGCGCGGGCTCGCGCAGGGCGGCGGCCCAGCCCTCGATCCACAGGCGCCAGCCCTTGGCCTGGCCGGTCGGCGCGTACCAGCGGACCGCCGCGCGCAGGCGCCGGGTGGCGCTGGTGCGGGGCTTGTTCAGGATCCCGCGCAGCTCGGCGAGGTCGCCCTCGGCCGCGTGCGCGAAGGCCTCGGCGACGAGGAGTTCCTTGGTGGAGAAGTGGTAGAGCACCAGGGAGCTGCTGACACCGAGCGCCGAGGCGACGTCCGCGATGCGCACGTTGCCTACTCCCCGGGCCTCGATCTGCTCGACGGCGACGCGCAGGATCTCCGCGCGGCGTTCCTCCACGCTCAACCGGACTCTGGCCACACCCGCACCCTACACAGCCACCCCGTGACGCTGCCGTGCGGCCGGGTCGGCGGAGGTACCGCCGACGGCGACGACCGCGGGTCGACGAGCGCGTCAGGGCTCATGCGTACCAGCCGAAGCGCTCGGCGATCACCGGCAGCCGGTCCGCGACCACCGCGTGGGCCGCGGCACGCGGCGTGGTTCCGTCCCGCTCGGCCCGGGAGAGGACCTGCCCGACGAGGGCGCGCATGGAGCGCCGGATGTGGGCGAAGGCCTCGGCCGCGTCGGCGCCGATGTCGCCGAACAGCGTCCACCACCACCAGGCGTTCGTCGCGGAGTTGACGACGACGTCCGGCAGGACGGCGATGCCGCGGGCCGCGAGGAGCTCCTCCGCCTCGGGAAGCACCGGCATGTTGGCCGCCTCGACGATCCAACGCGCCGTGACGGCTGCCTGGTTGGCGGCGTCGATCGCGTAGGACACGGCCGCCGGGACCAGGACGTCGGCAGGCACGGTCAGCCAGGCGTCGCCCGGCAGTTCGGCGTCGCCCGGCCGCAGCGCGGACCGGTCCACCGTGCCGTAGGAGTCGCGGGCGGCGAGCAGCGCCTCGACGTCCAGGCCCTCGGGGCAGGCGACGGTCCCCTTCACGTCGGCGATCGCGACGATCCTCAGCCCGGCCCGGGCGAGGAACCGTGCGGTCGCCCCGCCCATCGTGCCGAGGCCCTGGATCGCCACCCGCGTCCCCGCGTGCGTGACCCCGGCCCGGTCGAGAGCGGTCAGGACGGACTCGGCGACGCCGCAGCCGCCCGCCAGTTCGTCGAGCCCGATGCCCTCCACCTCCACGGCGAAGGCGTCCGCGAGGCGGCGGCGGGCCGTGGTCTCGTCGTCGAGCAGCGGGTAGACGGCCTGGATCGAGGAGACCAGACCGGCCTCCGCCGCCGCCCGGTCGACGAGGTCCTGGGTGAGCCCGAGGTCCTCGCCGGTGGTCCAGAACCGTTCGATGTACGGGCGCATCGCGCGCAGGTAGCGCACCAGCACGCCGTACGCCTCGGGGGCGCGGGGGTCGCAGTCGATGCCGCCCTTGGCGCCGCCGAGCGGCACGTACCGGGCCCGCGGGTCGTAGTGCAGGGCCTCCTTCATCGTCATCCCGCGGGCGAGCCCGGCGACCTCGTCGAGGGTGCAGCCCGCGCGCATCCGCAGCCCGCCGCTGGCCACGCCGCGCACCAGCCGGTCGATCACCAGATGGCCCCGGCGGCCGGTGACATGGTCGGTCCACGTGAGCGAGACGAGCGGGGCGGCGGGGGTGCCGGCGATCGGGGGTGTCGTCATCTCGGGGACTCCTCGGGGACGGTGACGATGGTGGGTCCTGGGGTGACCAGCGCTTCGGCCAGGGCGGCGGCGAGCTCGGCGGGCGAGCGGACCACGACGCCCCGCCCGCCGTAGGCGCGGGCGAGTCCGGGCAGGTCGACCGCCGGCAGGTCGACGCCCGTGGGGGCGTCCCCGCGCGCGGCCATCTCCTCGCGGATCTCGCCGTACCCGCCGTTGTCGAAGACCACGACGGGCAGCGGCAGTCCCGAAGCGGCGGCGGTGGCCAGCTCCTGCACCGAGAACTGCAGCCCGCCGTCGCCGCTGAGGGCGACGACCTGCCGCCCGGGGCACGCGGTCGTCGCGCCGATCGCGGCCGGCAGGGCGTAGCCGAGGGTGCCGAAGCCGGTCGGATGCAGATAGCGGCCCTCGGGGCCGACCGGGAGATGGGGGAGCGCTCCGTAGTAGCAGCACTGGGCGCTGTCGGAGGTGATGACGGCGTCCTCGGCGAGGACCCGGCGCATCGCGCGCAGGTACGGCAGCCAGCGCGCGTCCCGCGTCCGGGTCTCGTCGTCGCGGGTGGTGCGCAGGTCCGTGACGAGGGCGCCGAGGTCGGCCTCGTCGTCGGCCTCGGCGGTGTCACGGGCCCGCCCCCGGCACGCGGTGAGGAGCGCGGCGAGGGTGAGGCGCGCGTCGCCGACCAGCGGAAGGTCGGCCGGCGGCTGCGCGTACATCTGGGCCGGGTCGAGGTCCACACGGATCAGCGTGCCCTCCAGGGACGGCAGCGGACCCCACACGTCGGACTCCGCGAGGTCGGTGCCGACCGCGAGCACGACGTCGCGGTCCGCCAGCCACTTCTGTACGGCCGGACTGTGCAGCGACACGCCCAGCGACAGCGGATGGCGCTCGTCGACCACGCCCTTGCCGTTGGCCGTGGTCACCACCGGTGCGCCCAGCGCTCCCGCCAGCGCCCGGCACTCCGCGGCCGCCGTCCGCGCTCCGCCGCCGAGGACGAGGGCGGGGCGCCGCGCCCCGAGGAGTGCGTCCGCCGCCGCCCGGACACATGCCGGATCGGGTGCGGCGGGGCCGGTGGGCGGGGCGGGCCGCACCGGCCCGGCCGGCTCCGCGGACTCCAGGAGGTCGAGCGGCACCTCGATGTGCACGGGCCGGGGCCGGCCGGTGCGGAAGAGGGTGAAGGCCCGGGCCACCGCAGCGCCGATCTCGTCCACGGACGCCACGCGGTGGCTGAAGGCGGCGACGCCCCGCAGGGCCTCGGTCTGGCTGCGCATCTCGTGCAGCAGGCCGGTGGACTGCCGGGGGTGCCGCAGCGGCATGCCGGGTGAGACGACGAGCAGCGGCACGCTGTCGGAGTAGGCCTGGCCGACCGCCGCCGCGATGTTCAGCAGGGCGGGTCCGGTGGTGGTGATCGCGACGCCGGGCCGCCCGGACACCCGGGCGTACGCGTCGGCCGCGTATCCCGCGCCCTGCTCGTGACGGGGCGTCACATGGCTTATGCCGTATGCCGGGAGATGCCGGTAGATCTCCAGGTTGTGCGTCCCGGGGATCCCGAACGCGTCGGTGACCCCGTGCGCGGCGAGGGCGCGGACGAGGGCCTCGCCGCCGGTGAGACTGCCGGCGCCGGGGCCGCGTGACGGGCCCGCGGGGGCCGGGAGCGACGGCGCGAGACCGGACGGAGCCCGGCCGGCTACCGGGTGGCCCGGCGTGCGGTGGCCGGGTGAGGCGGGGGCGGTCGTGGGGTGGCCAGGTGTTGGGTGGGCGGTCGTGGGGTGGCCGGGTGTGGAGTGCGCGGTCGTGGGGTGGCCGGGTGCGGGGCGGCCGGCCGGAGGGCGTCCCGTCATCACAACCCCCGCACGAAGCCGAGCCGCATGGAGTGCGAGGGGCCATCGCCGGTCTCCGCCGGTTCGGCGTTCCGCCTCCCCTGCTCGGACGGGGCGCTCGCGGGAGCGCCCCGAGCCGCCGAGGGTCCGCACCGCCGCCCGGGGGCCGTGCGCGGCCGCCTCCTCGGCCCGCTGCTCGGCCGTGAACGGGATCGGCCCGGTGGGGAGGTCGGACATGGTGCTCCTGGTACGACGAGATACTGACTGAACCGTCAGTCAGTATCGGCGCGAGTGGGTGAGGCTGTCAACGGATCGGGGCCGCCCCGCCGGGCAGGGGTGCGAACGCCGTGGTCCACGGCACGGGTGCGGTTCCCGTAGGGTCGGAAGATGGCCAAGTACTTCGACGTCCACCCGCAGTCGCCGCAGCCGCGCACCATCGGCACCGTGGTCGACAGCCTCCGGGCCGACGCCCTCATCGCGTACCCCACGGACTCCTGCTTCGCGCTGGGCTGCCGGATCGGCAACCACGACGGACTGGAGCGGATCCGGTCCATCCGACGCCTCGACGACCGGCACCACTTCACGCTGGTCTGCGAGAACTTCGCGCAGCTGGGACAGTTCGTCCACGTCGACAACGACGTGTTCCGCGCCGTGAAGGCGGCGACCCCGGGCAGCTACACCTTCATCCTCCCCGCCACCAAGGAGGTGCCGCGCCGCCTCATGCACCCCAAGAAGAAGACGGTCGGCGTGCGGATCCCGGACCACGCCGTGACCCGGGCGCTGCTCGCGGGGCTGGGCGAGCCGCTGGTGTCCAGCACCCTGCTGCTGCCCGACGAGGCCGAGCCGCTGACCCAGGGCTGGGAGATCAAGGAGCGGCTCGACCACGTCCTCGACGCCGTCGTGGACTCGGGCGACTGCGGCACCGAGCCCACCACCGTCGTCGACTTCTCCAGCGGCGAGGCGGAGATCGTCCGGCGCGGGGCCGGTGACCCCGCGCGCTTCGAGTGACCGGGCGCCCCGGGCGTGCCGGTCAGCCGACCGGCAGCGACAGGCTCGGGAAGGCGAAGCGGTACGGGTGACGGTACTCGGCCTCGCCGCCGAGGATCAGGTCGGCCGCGCGGGCGACGCCGGCGGCCCGGGCCGTGCGGACCAGGAGGTCCGCCATGGCGCCGGGGTCGACCTCGCCGGGGCCGCCCGCGTCCACGCACCAGGGGGACTCGCCGGCGGGGCGCCCGCCGACGGGGTCCGGCGGGAGCGACTCCCGGGCGGTCCAGCCCAGCGCCGCCGCGTGCTCGCCGCGGGCCGCCTCGGCGACCTGGTACTCGGTGAACTCCAGGTGGAGCCGCGTGCCGGAGTCGATGCAGAACAGCATCGGGGCGCCGGCCCCGGCGATCCGCCCGTACAGCGGCAGGGAATGGGTGATGCCGAGCGCCCGCGTCTCCGCCGGGAGGGTGCGCAGGAAGGCCGCGAGGGTCAGGTGCAGGTCGTCCCAGTCGCGCGGGCCCTCGTGACGGGGCTGGTCGACGGAGAGCCCGGAGTCCTCCCAGGTCCCCAGGAATCCGGTGCCCACGCTTTGGTACCAGGCCTCCCACGTCGCGCTCGGCTCCAGGACCAGCTCCGGGCCGGCGGCGCCCGCGCGCAGCTCCAGGGTGGTGGCGCCGTGGCGCCAGCGGAGGAAGGGCCTGCCCCAGCGGGGATCGGCCCGCGGGCCGGGCGGCCGGGTGTGGCCGTGCGCGCCGAGGAAGCCCGCCTCGCCCAGCGCCGCCCGCAGCACGTCCGCGACCCTGCGGAACTCCACCGCCTGTGCGAGCGGGTCCGCGTCCGGCCGGCCCAGCGGCACCACGAGCGTCGCGAGATCCACGTGGACCTCGGCCGGAAGCCCGACCCGGTCGGCGAGTTCGGGCAGGGCGGCCCTGGACGGATCGATCTCCCGGGCCGCCGCCGAGAGGGTGCGGGCGGCCGTCGTCAGGTCCTCGGTGCTGATCATGGTGCATTGCTATCAGCCCGGACCGACACCCGGACGTAGACCCGACCTGCTGCGATGCGGGCGGGCCGGGTTAGTGTGCCCCTGAGGCGCACTGGACGAACGAAGCCGAACGAACCGTACGAAGCGGAAGAAACGGAGGCCGACCATGAGCAGGAACCGTGCCGGCCGCCCGCCGGGCACCCGGACCAACGAAGACGGGCTGACCCAGCGGCAGCAGCAGATCCTCGACATCATCCGCTCCCACACGCGTCAGCACGGGTTCCCGCCCTCCATGCGCGAGATCGCGGCCGCGGCCGGTCTCCTCAGCACCTCCAGCGTCTCGCACCAGATCCGGGCCCTGGAGAAGAAGGGCGTCCTGCGGCAGGACCCCCAGCGCCCGCGTGCCTACGTGCTCGCCGACAACGGGGCCGGGACCGGGGGCGACGGTCCCGAGGGCGGGGCGAGGAGCCAGGCCGAGATCCTCGGCGAGCGGCAGGCCGTGGTCGTGCCCCTCGTCGGACGGATCGCGGCCGGTGTGCCCATCACCGCCGAGGAGCTGGTCGAGGACAATCTCGTCCTGCCCGCCCAGGTCGTCGGCGCGGGCCGGCTGTTCGCCGTGACCGTCGTGGGCGACTCGATGCGGGACGCCCACATCGAGGACGGCGACCTCGTGGTCGTCCGCGCGCAGGACACCGCGGACGACGGCGACATCGTCGCGGCCATGCTGGACGGCGAGGCGACGGTCAAGCGCCTCGCCCACGAGGGCCCGCACGTGTGGCTGAAGCCGGCCAACCCCTCGTACGAGCCGATCCCCGGCGACGAAGCGGTGATCCTCGGCAAGGTCGTGTCGGTGCTCCGCCGCCTCTGACGCCGCGGAGCGCGGCGGGCCCCGCTTGCCGGCCCGGCCGTCAGCTCAGCGCGTCCGCGCCGGGAACGACCACGCCGTAGAGGTCCCCGATGGTCGCGAGCGCGCCGCGGTGCAGCTGCTCGGCGGAGACCTCGCCGCCGACGGTGCCGAGCGGGCGGGTCGCGCAGGCGTCGCCGACGACCGTGGGACGGTTGCCGCGCAGGAACGCGCCGGCCGTCGTGAACGCCACGCACATGTGGGTCATGAACCCGGCGATCACGACGTCCTTGTGCCCGGCGGCGTCGAGGTGCTCGCCGAGGTCGGTGCCGACGAAGGCGTCGGGCGCGGTCTTGACGACGACGCGCTCGCCCTCGACGGGCGCCACCCGCGGGTGGATCTGTCCGATCTCGGCGCGGATGTCGTACGGCCCGCCCTCGCCGCCGTCGTTGATGACGTGGACGACCTGCGCGCCGGCGGCCCGGGCCCGGGCGAGCAGCCCGGCCGCCTCGTCGAGGGCGGCCTCCCAGCCGGTCAGCTCCATCACGCCCCGGGTGTAGGTGTTCTGGTAGTCGATCAGGATGAGCGTGGAGCCGGCGAGCGAGGCCGGCGTTCCGTCGAAGCCGCTGAGCTCGCGCAGGGTGGCCGACGGCGTGGTGGCAGGCATGGAGGTCCCTTCCCAGGGTGTGGTCCGGATGCGGATCGGGCACGGCGGGTGCCCGTGCGGGCATCGCCCGCGCAGGCACCCCGCCCGTGCCTCCACGCTACGAACCACCGCGGGATGGCGGCAATGTCATGTGAGTTGCAGATCCGGACATCGCCGCCGCGCGTCCAGGACGCCGAACCGGCTCAGCGGCCGGGCGCACGCTCCCCGACGGGATCGGGCAGCTGGTCCCTGGGGTCCCCCACCGGCTCGTCCCCCGGCCCGCCCTGCGCGGACGCGCCGCCCGTGCCGGAGCGGCGGCGACGGTCGGCCAGACCGGTCAGCAGTCCGGCGAGGGGCTCGGTGTAGCGGGCGGTGAGCGGGCCGATGACGACCAGGATGAGCACGTACGCCGTGGCCAGCGGGCCCAGCGACGGCTCGATGCCCGCCGTGACCGCCAGTCCCGCGATGACGATGGAGAACTCGCCGCGCGCCACGAGCGTGCCGCCCGCGCGCCAGCGGCCCTTGCGCGAGACGCCGGCGCGGCGCGCCGCCCAGTAGCCCGTCGCGATCTTCGTGCCGGCCGTGACGGTGGCGAGCACGAGCGCCGGGAGCAGTACCGGCGGGATGCTCGCGGGATCGGTGTGCAGCCCGAAGAAGACGAAGAACACGGCGGCGAACAGGTCCCGCAGCGGGCTGAGCAGGTTGTGCGCGCCCTCCGCGACCTCGCCGGACAGGGCGATGCCGACCAGGAACGCGCCGACCGCGGCGGACACCTGGAGCTGCTGCGCGACGCCCGCCACCAGCAGCGTCAGGCCGAGGACCACGAGGAGCAGCTTCTCCGGGTCGTCGCTGGAGACGAAGCGGGAGATCAGGCGTCCGTAGCGGACCGCGAGGAAGAGCACGAGACCGGCGACGCCGAGGGCGATGGCGAGGGTCACGCTGCCCGCGGCGAGCCCGACGCCGGCGAGGAGGGCGGTGACGATCGGCAGGTAGACGGCCATGGCCAGGTCCTCGAGGACCAGGATGCTCAGGATCACCGGGGTCTCGCGGTTGCCGAGGCGTCCGAGGTCGCCGAGCACCTTGGCGATGACGCCGGAGGAGGAGATCCAGGTGACGCCCGCGAGGACGACGGCGGCCACCGGACCCCAGCCGAGCAGCAGGGCCATGGCCGCGCCCGGCAGGGCGTTGAGCGCGGCGTCGACGAGACCGGCGGGGTACTGCGTCCGGAGATTGGTGACGAGATCGGTCGCCGTGTACTCGAGGCCCAGCATGAGCAGCAGCAGGATGACGCCGATCTCGGCGCCGATCGCGACGAACTCCTCGCTCGCGCCCAGCGGGAGGAGGCCGCCCTCGCCGAAGGCGAGACCGGCGAGGAGGTAGAGCGGGATGGGGGAGAACTTCAGCCGACCGGCGATACGGCCCAGGAGGCCCAGGCCGAGGATGATCGCACCGAACTCTATGAGGAAGACGGCGGACGAGTGCATGGATCACTCCCTTTCGAGGATCACGGCGGCGGCGTCGACCCCTTCGCGGGTGCCGATGACGATGAGGGTGTCGCCCCCGGCGAGGCGGAAGTCGGGGCCGGGGGAGGGTATGGCGTCGGCGCGGCGCAGCACGGCCACGATCGAGACGCCCGTCTCGGTCCGCATCCGGGTCTCGCCGAGGTGGCGGCCGTTCCAGTGGGACACGGCGGAGAGCGAGATCCGCTCGGCGACCAGTCCGAGGTCGGTCGTGGAGAGCAGGCTCGGGCTGTGGTGGGAGGGCATGAGGGCGTCGATCAGGGCCTCGGACTCCCCGGCCGTCAGGCGTACCGACAGGGAGCATTCCTCGGGATCGTCGCGGCGGTAGGCGCTCAGCACCCGGGTCCCGTCACGGCTCGCGACGACCGACAGCCGGCGGTCCTCACGGGTCGTCAGGTCGTAGCGGACGCCGATTCCGGGCAGCGGCGTACGGCTCATGCGCGCGGCGGGCATGACGGAACTCCTCGGGGCGGGGGCGGGCATGCGGAAAGGAGACGTCCTGCGGAGCAGGCGTCTTGGTAATTACTTTACCCAGGCAACAAATGGGCGGATTGAGGGGGTAGCCCGTCCGGATCCGGACAACTCGGCACCTCTCCGGGATCTTGCGCCCTCGTCACCGCCGTGGTCGTATGTGCTGTCCTTTTCAAGATCACGACATGGGGGTAGTGATGACCGGACGCATGGACCGCCGTTCCGTCATACGCGGCGTGGCCACGGCCGGAGCCGGCGTCGCCGCGGGCGCGCTGGTGACCGGCGGGGGGACCGCGTACGCGGCGGGGGCCGGCGGCGACCCGTACGTGGTCAACGTCATGAGCCACAACGCCGATCCGACCGGAGCGACTCCGAGCGACGCGGCGTTCCGCGCGGCCGCCGCCGAGCTGCTCTCGGCCGCCAACTGGCAGAAGAACCCGATCTCCGGCACGATCCTGAAGAAGGTCCTGCTGATCCCGCCGGGCAACTACCTGCTGACGGAGCCCGACTCGCTCCTGCCCAACGTCGACGGCCGCGGGGGCGGCGGTGTGATCGACGGCATCGCGATCACGGGCTACGGCAAGCGCACCTCGCGGATCGTGTACGCGCCCACGGCCAACGACACCACGCTGTGGACCAACTACCGCCGCTACAAGAACATCCGGATCTCCGGTCTCACGTTCACCAGCAACAACCCCACCTCCAGCTTCTGTTACTCCTACTCGGAGGACGGCGGCTACGGCGCGCAGGACACCTGGTACACCGACGTGGAGTGGCGGGGCGACTGGAAGCGGGGCATCGGCCTCGACGGCCCCCTCGACTCCCCGCCGCCGCCGGCGCAGCAGGTGCCGCAGTCCGACCTCAACAGCGAGATGGGCTGGGACCACTGCCAGATCGGAGGCACCTACTCCGAGGCGTTCCTCGTCATGGGGATGAACACGGCCGCCACCCAGCAGGACCAGTTCCTCAACTACTGGTTCCGCGACTGCAAGGTGGAGTTCAAGTCCGGGGTGTTCGTGAAGAACGTCCGCGGCGGCTCGATGAACTTCATCGGCGGCTCCTACATCCTCACCGACGCGAGCAAGCCCGGCACCTTCTTCCAGCTGACGTCCGACGCCTCCACGCGGTTCGACTCGGTGCTGCGCCTGTACGTCCAGGGCATCCGCTTCGAGGTGCAGAGCAAGAGCCACAAGGTGATCGACTCCCGCTGGACGAGGGGCAACATCACCTTCGTGTCCTGCGACGACACCGCCCAGCACTTCCAGAGCTGGGCACCGGACGCGGTGCCGCACCAGTACGCCTTCAACGTCGGCGGCAACAGCGGCCCGATGGTCCGCTACGTCGACTGCGCGCTGATGGGCTCGCACAAGGTGGAGACCGGGACCGCGCCGACCACCTCGGGCAAGGTGCTCTACGACGGCTGCCGCTTCATCGACATGAACGCTCCGACGGGCTCGGGCGGCTTCCTGCGCTGGACCGGCGTCGCGCCCCGGCACGAGATGCGGGACTGCCTGGCGGGACCGACCTACACGGCGGACGTGAAGTACCCGGCCTGACGCAGCGCCCGGCCCCGGTCCCGAGGCCCCGCCCGGCCCCGGTCCCGAGGCCCCGCCCGGTGTCCCTTTCGGGAGGCACCGGGCGGTACGCTGCCGCGCGTAGCGATGGCGAGCAAAGGGAACGATTCGGCTCATGGGGCGTCAGACGTACGGCAACATAGCGGGCTTGGCGGCGGCGACGACGGCGGTGCTGCTCGCCGCCACCGGCTGCTCCGTCCCGGACGGCGTCGGCGCGGCCTCGGGAGGCCCCGACGCCAAGGGGAGGACCCCGGCATCCTCCTCCGCCCCGCCCTCGCGCGGCGGCGGCGCGCCCGCGCCGGACGCCGACGGCAGGCTGCCGGGCCTGCCGGGCACCTCCCTGGCCCGTACCCAGCTCGCCGGCCTGAAGGTCGCCCCCCAGCGGTCGATGACCGGCTACAGCCGTGACAGGTTCCCGCACTGGGCCGAGCAGGGCGAGAACTGCAACACGCGCGAGGCCGTCCTCGAACGCGACGGGTCCGACGTCCGGCGGGACGGCGAGTGCCGTGCGGTCTCCGGCACCTGGGTCAGCGTCTACGACGGCCGGACCGTCACCAAGGCGTCCGGCCTGGACATCGACCACATGGTGCCGCTCGCCAACGCATGGCGCTCCGGCGCGGACGGCTGGACGCAGGAGAAGCGCAAGGCCTTCGCCAACGACCTGACCCATCCCCAGCTCCTGGCCGTCTCGGCCGTGACCAACCGTTCCAAGGGCGACCAGGGGCCGGACGAGTGGCAGCCGCCGTCCCGGACCTACTGGTGCACCTACGCGCGCGCCTGGACCTCGGTGAAGTCGACGTACGGCCTGACGGTCACGCCCGCGGAGAAGGCGGAGCTCGTGCGCATGCTGGACACCTGCGGCAACTGATGCGCGGGGCGGTTGCGCGGAGGGGCGGCACGGTGGAGACCCCCGTACCCCGCGTGCCGCCCCTCCTCCCCCGATAGAGAGCAGCTCGGTTCCCTCACCCGGGCCCGGGAGTTCCTCCCGCCCCCCGACGGGAGGACCATGGGGCCGTGCCGGTGAGAGACGGTGGGCGCCGCGGCTACGGGGGTGTGACCGCGGCGCCGGGAACGACGATAGCGACCGGTGGTGCGCCCCCTGCAGCCGTCCGTTTGGGGGGCTTGCGGCCCCCACCGGTCAGCCCCCGTCCAGACTGTCCTCCCGGACCCGCACGGCGAGGTCGATCTTCGTGTACGCGGGCCGGCCGGCCTGCCGGTACTTGGCCTTGACCCGGTCCAGGTAGTCCTTCGCGGTGTGCACCGTGATGCCCGCCCGCCGGGCCGTGGACTTGAGGGTGAGCCCGGAGGCGTAGTCGAGCAGGACCTGCCGTTCGCGCGGCGAGAGCCGCGGCGCGGCGGGGCCGTCGTCGTGCGCGCAGGCGAAGGCGAGCTCGGGGGAGTGGGCGCCGAGGCCGGCGGCGACGTCCTTGACGGCGGCGACCAGTGTCGGAAGGTCGTTGTCCTTGGTCAGATAGCCGTCCGCCCCGGCCCGCACCGCGTCGATGATCCGCTGGCGGTCGGGGACCGTGCTGATCATCAGGACCCGGCTGCCGGTGTCCAGCAGGCGCCGGATGTTGTCGGCGGGCGCCGATCCGTCGCGCAGGACCAGGTCGAGCAGGACCACGTCGGGCGCCTCGTACCGGGCCTCTCCGTAGGGGAGTTCGGTGCCCCGCCGGGAGGCGAGCAGCTCGTCGACCGTGGCGGCCGTCGCCGTCAGGTCCAGTTCCGGCACACCGCCCAGCCAGGCCCGCATGCCGTCCAGGAGCATCCGGTCGTCGTCGACCACGGCCACCGTGATCAGCCGGGCCATCTCAGCTCCACCCGTACGCCCTCACCGGGCGCGGTGTCGACCACCGCCCGGCCACCGATCTCCGTCATCCGGGCGTGCACCGAGCCGCGCAGGCCGAAGCCGGGCGCGTAGGCGTCGAGGTCGAAGCCGGGCCCCCGGTCGACCACGGTGACCACGGCGCCGCCGATTCCGTCACCGGCGCCGGTCGCGGTGAGATAGGCGTGCCCGGTGCCCGCGTGCCGCCGTACGTTGTTCAGGGCCTCGCGCGCGGCGTCGGCGAACGCGGCGGCGACCTCCGGCGGCACGGCGGGCAGGTCGTGGTACTGCGCGGTGACCCGCAGCCGCAGGGCCTCCACCGAGCTCACCGCCTCCTCCAGGGCGGCGCCCATCCCGGGGTGGTGGACCTCGTCGGCGGTCTGCTGGATTAGCCTGCGCAGATAGGCGGCCTCCCGGGCGCAACGCTCCCGGACCTCGGGGGCGTTGGCGTCGATGCCGCCGGCCGCGAGGGTCGTGAGCGTGGCGAGAACGGTGTCGTGCAGCGCCCGGTGGTGGTCGAGCCGTTCGGCGTAGCGCGCCTTCTGCGCCTCGGCGGCCAGCGCGCGGGAGTTGGCGTCGTCGAGGAGCCGGCCCTGGCGGCGCAGGTACCACCACATGATCGAGGTCATGACGGCGGAGGACAGCACGGAGTTGAGGTGTCCTCCGAGGACCGCCCGGCTCGCGCCCACCAGGTGGTACCCGAGCAGGTGGGTCGCGGCGAGCGCGGCGACCGCGGCCAAGGCCTGGGAGCGGGTGAGGGCGATGGCCGCCGCGCCGCTCGCCGAGCCGCCGAGGAGCATGGCCCAGCCGATCGCCGGCGTCTCGCGCACCCCGCCCCACGCGTACAGGGCGAAGGGCAGCGCGCAGCCGACGACGAGGACGTCCGCCCAGATCTGCCGCGGGTCGAACCAGCCGCGGCGCAGCGCCGTCCCGTAGACCAGCGCGCTCAGGCCGACCGCGGCCGCGATCCCCAGGTACTGCAGGGGGTGGGCGTGGGGACGCTGGGCGACGGCGAGGACGCCGACCGTCAGATGGCTCGCCCGGTAGAGCAGGGTGGTGAGGATCATGAAGGACCGGGCGCGCTGGAGCGCGGAGCCCGCTCCGCCCGTTCGCCTCCACGCGTGCAAGCGCCATGAGAGTAAGGACCGCACCGGCAAGCGCCTTTCTTCCGCCGTGTCACGACTGTCCCCGTCGCCCCGCATTCTGCCCGGGCGGGGAGCCGTCGTCAGGGCCTCTACCAGCCGTTTCGTCGGCGGAGTGAAGGAGGTGTGCGGGAGATGTGCGGGGGGTCCGTACCGAAGGGTAACAGGGTGCTTCCCAAGCCTTGTTGGGCGTGGCATGTCCATGGTTACCTCGGGTAAGTCCACGTCCGGAGTCGGAAGAAGGAACCCCCATGCCCTCTCCCCGCCTGTCCCGCCCCCACCCCCGCACCCGCCGCGGACGGGTCCGCGGGCGCGTCGGTGGATCCCTCGCCGCCGCACTCGCCGTGCTCGCCGCCCTCGGCGGCGGAGTCACCGCCGCACCGGCCGCGGCCGACGCCGGCGGCCTGCGCGAGGTCATGTTCGTCGGGAACAACTGGGACGGCACCGCCGAGGTCATCGCCTCCCGGGGCGACTTCGGGCGCATCGGGCGGGTGAACGTGATCCCCGACCGCGAGGAGCGGATGCGGGAGATCTACCTCGACCCCCTCAAGCTGGCGTTCTTCCTCGGCGTGCGCAGCGGCCCGGGCGAGGGGCACGACCAGTTCGTCGACGACATGTACGCCACCCCCGACGGCTCCGCCATGGTCGTCTCCCGGCCCAGCTTCGCCGACGTCGTCTCCGTCGACCTGCGCACCGGACGGATCAACTGGCGCTTCCCCGTGGCCGGTTACCGCTCCGACCACATGGCCGTGTCGCCCGACGGCACCCGCGTCGCCGTTTCCGCCTCCACCGCGAACACCGTGCACGTCCTCGACATCGTGTCCGGCCGGCAGCTGGGCTCCTTCAAGACCGGCGACAAGCCCCACGAGAACGTCTTCACCTCCGACGGGCTGCTCTGGAACATGTCCATCGGCGAGGTCACCACCGCCCTCGACGCCCCCTGGCTCGACTGGACCAAGGGCGACCGGAAGATCACCGTCGTCGACGCGAACACCTTCAGGACCGTCCGCGTCATCGACATGCGCGAACGCCTCGACGCCTTCGGCCGCGGCGACCTCTCCGACGCCGTACGGCCGCTCGTCTTCACCCCCGACGAGAAGAAGCTCTACTTCCAGGTCTCCTTCCTCAACGGCTTCCTGGAGTACGACATCGCCGCCGACCGGATCACCCGCCTCAAGGCCCTCCCCGGCAACCCGGCGACGAACCCCGACCGCACCACCTGGGTCAACGACTCACGCCACCACGGCCTGTCGATGAGCCCCGACGGCACCAAGCTGTGCGTCGCCGGCACCATGGACGACTACGCCACCGTCGTCGACCGGGCCACCCTCCAGGAGGGCCCGCTGGTCGAGGCGAGCAAGCCCTACTGGGCGACGGTCAGCGGTGACGGCCGGTCCTGTGTCATCTCCGAGAGCGGCGCCGACCGCGTCACCGCGATCGACTTCGCCACAGGGCGGCGGATCGCCACCGTCGGCGTCGGCGACCACCCCCAGCGTGTCCGGCTCGCCCACGTGCCCGCCGACTGGACCGGGCCGACCGCCCGTTGACCCTCCGCACGCCGTGACACGGCGAAGGGGCCTGCCGGATGCGATCCGGCAGGCCCCTCGTCATGCGGTGCGGGAGGTCCGGCACGTCCTGGACGCCGGCCGGTCACCGGTCAGGACCTGGTCACCTTCACCTCGTAGAGCGAGTAGCCCCATCCGGTGGCCCGCTGCACGCCGTGGATCCGCAGGTAGCGGGCCGACTGCGACGGGAACTCCGCCGTGTCGTAGCCGCCGTTCCCGGAGGCCGTGGACCACGCGGTCCGCCAGTTGTTGCCGTCGTCCGACAGCTCGATCCGGTACGCCCGCCCGTAGGCCTGCTCCCAGTCGAGGGTCACCCGGCCCACCCGGCGCACCGAGCCCAGGTCGACCTGCCACCACTGGTCGTCCGACCACTCGCTGGCCCAGCGGGTGCCGGTGTCGCCGTCCAGGGCGCGGCCGGGGGAGTAGTTCACGAACGGGTTCCACCACTCCGAGGTGCTGGCCGACGTCGGCTGCCCCGCGGCGATGTTGACGCCCATCTCGTGCTTCTCGGTGGACTTCCAGGTCGTCAGGTACGACTCCGCGCCGTTCGCCAGCTCGCCGACGACGCCGGGGCCGCCGGGGGTGAGCCGGATCTGTTCGATCCAGTCGGGGACGAGACCGTTGTGGGCGGCGCCGTCCGTGTTGAGGTCCCAGGTGCGCTGCCCGGTGACCTGGCGGTCGAGCACCGAGCCGCCGTCGAAGCTCTTGAACGGGTACTTCACGGCGTTCGGGGCGTCCGGTCCGACCGGGCCGGGCCAGCCGCCGACGCCGTTCATGTCGGTGCCGTAGCCGAGGCCGACGCCGTACTTCCGGCGCAGCTCGGCCTTCTGGGCGGCCTCGCCGATGAAGCCCTGGGCGTTGTGCATGTACTCGGCGACGAAGCCGCCGAGCCGGTAGACCCGCTCGGTCCAGTCCAGGTCCATCCAGCTGTGACTGGAGATGACGCCCGGGTACTCCTCGGCCTCCAGGATGTCGAGGGCGCGGCCGGCCGCCTTGACGCTCATGTGGTCGAGCTCCAGCATCATGCCGCGCTGCATCATGCCCTTCAGGGCGTGCTCGCCGAGCCGGGTCAGGCCTCGGGTGTTGCAGCGGGCGTCGGAGGCGTACGAGGGCACGCTCACGCCCGGCGGCAGCTTCTCCGTCATCGCGGGCAGGACGGTGGCCAGGCCGATCGGGTTGTCGTGCTGCGGGCCGGCGCACTTCTCGGTGGCCCAGAAGGTGCCCGTGGAGAGGAACTGGCCGACGTTCACCGCGACGCCGGTGGTGCCGCTGTCGAAGCGGACGCCGCACAGCGCGTTGTCGAACTTGTGGCAGAGGAACATGCTGCGCACGCCGAGGGAGTACAGCTCGTCGAGACCCCTGTCGATGTCCGCCTGGTTGCACTGGGCGACGTCGAGGATCATCTTGCAGCCGAACGGCTCCGAGGTCTCGACGCCGAGCACCACGGCGAGCTTGCCCTGCTCGACCACCGAACGGGCCTGCGCCGAGTCGGTGACGATGCGGAACCAGCCCTTCCCCGGGCCGCCGTACATGCGGTCCACGTAGTCCTGCAACTCGTAGGACTTGCGGGCCTCCAGACGGATGGCGTCCATCTCGTCGCAGCCGCGGTCGCGCGGCAGGATCGAGCAGATCAGGCCGTTGGTGACCAGGTCGTTGACGAGCACCCGCTGCCCGCCCCGCCAGGCCCGCTCGACCCACGCGTAGTAGTTCTGCTGGTGGCTCAGGGAGTTGTTGGCCGGCCAGTCCTTGAAGGTGGGCCAGCCCACCGGGTCGTGCTTGCCGTTGTCACCGCCCGTGAGGTGCTCGAAGAGGGCGCCCGAGCCGTCCGGGTAGTGCTCCGGGCAGTCCTTGAGGGCCTCGGGGGCGCCGCCCTCGGAGAAGGTCTGGCCGCAGATCATGCGGCCGCCGAACCCCTCGTTGGACATGAGGTGGTTGTGCGCGTCGACGAAGCCGCGCACCTTGCCGTCGGCGGTCGTCCCCTTGAAGGGGGCGCCCGTGACGTTGATCTGCGAGTCGGGCGCCGGCCGGGCGGTCGGCTCCCACCAGGAGCCGGCGTCGGCGGCGGGGACCGGGCCCGCGCCGAAGACGACGGTGGCCAGGGCGATGAACAGGGACACGACGGCGAACCGGCCGCCCGCCCCGCGCGTTGTTGGTCGATTCATGGTCAGCGATGCCTTCGGTCATGGGGGATACCGGGCTGCGAGCCGTCCTGGGTGTTTCTTGCGGTAACAGTGGGCTCGCCAGAGGATCGCGAGGAACTACCAGCGAGTCAAGGGTCCGGGTCAAATGACCTGTTGGCGGTACTCAGCCCTCGATGAGCGCGACGAGGTGGTCGGCGGTCGTGTCGAGCAGGTCCGCCGCGGCCCGCTCGTCGCCGAGCACAAGATACTGAAGGGTGAGCCCGTCGATGGTCGCCGCGAGCACCCGCGCGAGCAGCTCCACGGGCACCTTCGGCGTCACCTCGCGCAGCACGCAGACCTGCTCGATGAGGACCGCGGCCGACGCAACGTACTGCTCGTACTGCGCGCGGGCGAGATGCTCGAAGCCCTCCTCGCGCAGCGCGTACTGGGTGAGCTCGTAGGTCAGCATGTGCTCGGCGGGGTGGGCCTTCACGTGGTCCCAGTACGTGCCGAGCGCGCCGCGCACGGTCTCGCGCAGCGTCGCCCTCGGCTCGACCGCGGACATCACCCGGGCCACGTAGTTGCCGGTGATCGAGCCGATCGCGGCTTCCAGGAGGGCCTGCTTGGAGTCGAAGCAGTAGTGGAAGACGCTCAGCGACACCCCGGCCTCGGCGCAGATCGACCGGGTCGTGGTCCGTGCCACCCCGTCCCTGGCCATGACCAGGACCGCCGCCTCGACCAGCTGCCGGCGTCGTTCGGCCGACGGCATCCGCGCCATGCTTCCTCCTCGCGTCGGGGCCACAGGGTAACCGCCCCGCCTGGGCGGGCGGCCGCCACCGCTCCCGCCCGCACCGGGAAACGTCACCCCCGCGCCCCCCCCCGCGCTGAAGCCGCGCCGAAGCCGCGCCGACCCCCGCGCCGAAGCCACGCCGAAGCCGCGCCGACCCCCGCTGATCCTGCGCCACCCCTGCGCCGAGCCCATGCCGACCCCGTGCCGGCCCCGTGCCGGCCCCGTGCCGGCCCCGTGCCGGCCCCGTGCCGGACCCGTGTCGACCCCGCGCCGGACCCGCTCCGACCGCGCCCCGGCATCCCGTGACCGGGCGGCGGCTCCCTCCCGGCGGCCTGTGCGCACTCGGCCGGCCGGCTCGGCCGGCGGGTGCTTCCTGCCGCTGACGTGGGTCGCGGTGGCCCCGCCACCAGCGAGAACGGCACCGGCGGGGGGTGCGGCACGAGGCCGCCCGGTTGCCCCTCCGTGAACTGATGGCTGCACAGACCTTGTCAGTGCAATTTCACATTACTATTTTACTGCTCACGCGGCGGCGCACCATGACCGTCAACTCCCGTGTGAGCCAGGGGAGTTCGCCGCGCATCCCCCACTACTCCCGACCAGGAGCCCAGGTGTCCCAGCGCAGAATCGTGCGTACCTCCCTCCTCGCCACCGCCGTCGCGGTGACCCTCGTCGCGTCCGCCGGACAGGCCGCGACCCAGGCGGCGCAGCCCGTCGCGAAGCCGGCCGTGCCGACCGCGTTCGCGGCCCCCGGCCCCGCCGCGAACCCCTTCGACGAGGTCGAGCACATCGACAACGCCCGTCCGGCCGAGGCCCGTCCGGCGCCCGCCCCGGGCGGCCTCACCCAGGCCCGCGTCCCCGGTCCCACCAAGGCGACGCCCAGGAAGAGCCAGGCCGCGGCCGACGCGGCCCCCGCCCTCGCCTCCGGCGTCCCCTGCACCCTCGACGGCATCACGGGCCTCTCGCCCGAGCAGTTCGCCGACTTCCTCGCCGACCCCGCGGTCACCTCCGACGGCTGTCTGCGCACGCTCGTCTGGACCTGGGACGCCCGCCTCGCGCCGGTCATGTCCGACGCCCACGTCCAGGCGGTCGCCCGCCGCATCTCCACCCTGGCCGGCACGCACGACGGGCGTAACTCCTCGCACCTGGAGGAGATGTTCACCTATCTGCACGCGGTCGCCTACCACGACTTCTCCCGCCCCGAGATCGACATCACCGACGCCCCCACCGTCGACGTGATCCGCCGGGCCATCGCCGACTTCGGCGGCGCCGCCCGCACCTTCGACGTCACCGCCTCCAACGCCCGCACCCTGCGCGAGGCCCTCTACATCGGCAGTGCGCCCGGCCTGCGCCAGTACCAGCTGGGCCTGATCGTCAAGGTGCTCGCCACCATGGACGCGCAGCACACCGCCACCCACCAGGACCCCACCTGGGGCGGCGCCGCGCTCGCCGCGCTGTCCGTCAACTACCTGGGCGTCTACCCCGGCAACCAGGACACCGCCTTCCACGCCGCGGCCAAGGCCGACCCGGCGTACCGCGCCGCCTTCAAGGCCTTCGCGGGGCACACCCACCTCAAGGGCACCGCCAACGCGTGGGTGGCCCGTGACGCCCTCTCCGAATACGGCCGCTTCGGGCAGATAGCGGGCCTCCGGGACGGCGTCGTCGCAGACCTCGGCGCCCTCCTCGGTCAGGTCGAGTCCGGCTTCGGCTACGGCAGCGAGCAGTGGGCCAAGCTCGTCACCTGGCTCAACTTCTACGACGCCTGCGCGCCGTACGGCGTGTGCAAGGCCGACATCGAGAAGCGGCTCTTCCCCTCCACGTACACCTACGACAACGGCGGCATCAAGGTCCGCACGGCCCTCGACCGGGCCACCGTCGACCAGCTCTACTACGCGAGCAAGCAGGTCAAGTCCCAGTACCACCGGGTGCTCAGCACCGACCAGCCGCTCGCGGGCGACCCCAACACCACGCTCAACATCGTCCTCTACGCCTCGCGCGCCGACTACGAGAACTACCACCCGATCCTGACCGGGTACTCGACCAACAACGGCGGCATCTACATCGAGAACGGCGCCACCTTCTACACGTACCAGCGGCGCGTGCCCCAGGACTCCAGCCTGACCCTGGAGGAGCTCTTCCGGCACGAGTACACCCACTACCTCAACGGCCGCTTCGCCGTCCCCGGCTTCTTCGGCGAGGGCCCCTGGTACCAGGGCGACCGCACCACCGCCATGGACGAGGGCACGGCCGAGTTCTTCGACGGCGCCACCCGGGACAACGGCATCGCCGTACGCAAGTCCCTGGTCCGCGGGGTCATCAACGACACGGCCGGCGGCGGCCCGCGCATGAGCGTGCGTCAGCTCCTGCACGCCACCTACGACGGCGACGGCTTCCGCTTCTACAACTACGCGGGCACCTTCTTCGAGTTCCTGTGGACCGAGCGCCCGAGCCTGCTCCGCGAGATGTACGGGCGGCTGCGCGCCGACGACGTGGCCGGCTACGACGCCTGGCGCGAGCGGCTCAGCGCCGACCAGGGCCTCCAGGCCGCCTACGACCGCTTCCTGGACGCCCAGATCGCCCAGGTCGACCGGCTCTACGTGCCGAACACGAGCTTCACGCCCAACGACCGGCTCCGCGACACGACGGCCGCCCAGGTCCGCTCCGCCTTCTCGGCGGCGACCTACAGCAACCCGGACTGCGTGGAGAACGGCGACCCCGGCAAGAAGCGCTTCGTGTGCACCGGCCGCATCACCGCCAACCTGTCGAACGCCTCCAGCGAGGACCAGGTCTTCAAGGACATGTCCGAGACGGTCGACTACTTCATCCTCGACCGGGCGGGCGCGGCCTCCAACAACCTCGCCGACATGAACTGCTCCTTCGGCCCGGTGGAGATCTGGTCCACCCGGACCGCCGGGACGTCGAGCTACCGCTGCGAGGGCCCCCTCCGCAGCTGATCCGGCGGCCGTCGGGCCCAGTTGACGCGTGCCCAGGCCGGAAGGCCTGGGCACGCCCTGAAGAATGTGACATATTACTGCCGTGCCCAAGAGACACTCCCTGGACGCCGTGATCATCGGTGCCGGCGTCGTCGGAGCCGCCTGCGCGTACTACGCGGCCCGCTCCGGCCTCACCGTCGCCGTCGTCGACCGCGGTCCCGTCGCGGGCGGCACCACGGGCGCCGGGGAAGGCAATCTGCTCGTCTCCGACAAGGAGGCGGGCCCCGAGCTCGACCTCGCGCTGCTGTCCACGAGACTCTGGCGCGAGCTGTCCGGCGAACTCCCCCCGGACATCGAGTACGAGCCCAAGGGCGGTCTCGTCGTGGCGCCCGACGAGACCACCCTCAAGGCCCTCCGCGCCTTCGCGGAGGGCCAGCGGGCCGCCGGAGTCTCGGCCACCGAGGTCCCCGGCGACGCGCTGAACTCCCTCGAACCCCACCTCGCTCCCGGCCACGCCGGCGGCTTCCACTATCCGCAGGACGCCCAGGTCCAGCCCGCGAAGGCGGCCGCCCGGCTGCTCGCGGCCGCCCGGGCCGAGACGTACCTCGGCGAAGAGGTGACGGACATCCTCCGCGGCCCCGACGGGGCCGTCCGCGGCGTCCGCACGCCGCGGCGCGAACTCCTCGCCCCCGCCGTGGTCAACGCCGCCGGCACCTGGGGCGGCGACGTGGCCCGCCTCGCGGGCGCGCACCTCCCGGTCCTGCCGCGCCGCGGCTTCGTCCTGGTCACCGAACCGCTGCCGCGCCTGGTCCGCCACAAGGTGTACGCCGCCGACTACATCGCCGACGTGGCCAGCGACTCGGCGGCACTCCAGTCCTCCGCGGTCGTCGAGGGGACCCCGGCGGGGCCCGTCCTCATCGGTGCGACCCGCGAACGCGTGGGCTTCGACCGGAGCCTGTCCCTCGATGCCCTGCGCCGGCTCGCCTCGCAGGCGGCGGCCCTCTTCCCGGTCCTCGCCGACGTCGACGTGCTCCGCGCCTACCACGGCTTCCGCCCGTACCTCCCCGACCACCTCCCGGCCATCGGCCCCGACCCCCGCGTTCCCGGCCTGCACCACGCCTGCGGCCACGAGGGCGCGGGCATCGGGCTGGCCCCGGCGACCGGCGCCCTCGTCGCGGCCGGCCTCACCGGGACCGAACCACCCCTGGAGTCCGGCCCGTTCGACCCGTCCCGCGACTTCGGCACGCCGGACGACGCCCCCGCGGCCGGTACCGCCGCCACCGACGACACGGAGAGCGCGAAGTGAACCGCACGACCGGGGGTCCCGGAACGCCCGACGCGGGACCCGCGCACCGGAAGGAGCCACCCTTGCCCACCGTCACCTTCGACGGACGTGAACTCCCGCTCCGGGAGGGTCAGTCCGTCGCGGCCGTGCTCTGGTCGGCGGGCATCCTCGCCTGGCGCACCACCCGGGACAAGGGCGCGCCGCGCGGCGTGTTCTGCGGGATCGGACAGTGCTTCGACTGCCTCGTCACCGTCAACGGGCGCCCCAACCAGCGCGCCTGCGTCGTCCCGGCCCGCCCCGGCGACGCCGTCACCACCCAGGAGGGGACCGGCCGTGCCGCACTCGGCTGCTGATCTCGCGGTCGTCGGAGCGGGCCCGGCGGGCCTGGCCGCCGCCGTCACCGCCGCCGACCTCGGCCTGGACGTGGTCCTGCTCGACGCCGGTGCGCGCCCGGGCGGACAGTACTACCGTCACCCCGCGCCCGCACTCGACGCGACCGGCGCCCGGGGCCTCCACCACGACTGGACGGCCTTCGCCACCCGTGAACGCCGGCTGCGGGCCCACGAGAAGACGGGCCGCGTCACCTACCTGCCGGACCACCACGTCTGGACGATCACGTCCGCCGGGCCCGACCGGATCCTCCGCGCCCGCACCGCGGACGACAGGTCCGTCACGGTGACGGCCGGCGCGGTCCTCCTCGCGACCGGGGCGTACGAACGTCAGCTTCCCTTCCCCGGCTGGACCCTGCCGGGCGTGGTGAGCGCCGGGGGAGCGCAGGCCATGCTGAAGGGCGGACTCGTGCTCCCGGGCCGGCGGATCGTCGTCGCCGGCAGCGGCCCCCTGCTGCTCGCCGTCGCGGCCTCGCTGGCGAGCGCGGGCGCGCGGGTGCCCGCGGTGGTGGAGGCAGCGGCGTACGGCGGCTACGCCCGCCACACGGCCACCCTCCTGCGCAACCCGGCCAAGCTCGTCGAGGGCGCTCGCTACGGCGCCGCGCTCGCCCGGCACCACGTGCGGCTCCTCACCCGGCACGCCGTGGTCGAGGCCCACGGCACGGACCGGGTCGAGGCGGTCACCGTCGCCCGGCTCGACCGGGACTGGCGTCCGGTCCCCGGCACGGCCCGCCGTGTCCCGTGCGACGCGGTGGCCGTCGGCCACGGCCTGGTCCCGGAACTCTCCCTGGCGACGGCGCTGGGCTGCGCGACCCGGACGGCGCCGGACGGGACGGTGGCCCTCGCGCTGACCGACGGTCTGCGCACCTCCGTGCCGGGCATCTGGGCGGCCGGTGAGACCGGAGGGGTCGGCGGCGCCTCCCTCGCCCTGCTCGAAGGAGAGCTGGCGGCCCACGACATCGCCGCGGCCGCGGGCAGGCCCGTCCCCCGCCCGCCCGCCCTCGACACCCTGCGCTCGAGCGGAGCCCCGCGCCCCGCGCGGGCGGACGACGTCGCCGGCCGGGGGCGCCGTCGCACCCGGCTCCGCGCCTTCGCCGAGGCCATGGCCTCGGCGCACCGTCCGGGCGAGGGCTGGGCGGACTGGCTGCGGCCGACGACCGACGTCTGCCGCTGCGAGGAGGTACCGGCGGCCCGGATCAGGGAAGCCGTGGACGAGCTCGGTGCCCGGGATCCCCGCACCGTCAAACTCCTGACCCGCGCGGGCATGGGCTGGTGCCAGGGCCGGATGTGCGGCCCGGCCGTGGCCGCGCTGTGCGGTGGGGGCGCGACCCCCGACCGCAGGCCGCTCGCCTGCCCGGTCCCCCTGCGCCACCTGGCCGGGCTTCCTCCGCAGAACGGCTGACGGATTGCGCGCCGCACTCTTGTGGCCGTAGTCCGGGATTCAGTAAAATGTCACACACTACAAAGGAGTTGCTGATGAGCGTCCCCACCTGGACCCCCGCCCGCCCCTGGCGCGGCATCATGGTCGCCACCACCCTCCCCCTCCGCGAGGACCTCTCCGTCGACTACGACGCCTACGCGGAGCACGTGCGCTGGCTCATCGAGAACGGCTGCGACGGCGTCGTGCCCAACGGCTCCCTGGGGGAGTACCAGACCCTCACCGCCGAGGAGCGCGCCCGCGTCGTCCGAACGGCCGTCGAGGCGGCCGGCGACGGAGCCAGGGTCATGCCCGGTGTCGCCGCCTACGGAAGCGCGGAGTCCCGGCGCTGGGCCGAGCAGGCCGCCGAGGCCGGCGCGGGCTCCGTGCTGCTCCTTCCCCCGAACGCCTACCGCGCCGACGAGGACACCGTCCTCGCCCACTACGCGGAGGCCGCACGGGCCGGGCTCCCGATCGTCGCGTACAACAACCCGATCGACACGAAGGTCGACCTCACCCCGGCGCTCCTCGCGCGCCTGTACGCCGCGGGCGACATCGTCGCGGTCAAGGAGTTCAGCGGCGATGTCCGCCGGGCCTACGAGATCGCCGAACTCGCCCCGGAGCTCGACCTGCTGATCGGCGCCGACGACGTCCTCCTCGAACTGGCCCTGGCCGGAGCCGTGGGCTGGATCGCCGGCTACCCCAACGCACTGCCCGCCTCCTGCGCCGAGCTCTACCGCGCCGCCGTCGCCGGGGACCTGACCACCGCGCTGCCGCTCTACAAGTCCCTCCACCCGCTCCTCCGCTGGGACTCCAAGACCGAGTTCGTCCAGGCCATCAAGCTCTCGATGGACCTCGCGGGACGCCCCGGCGGCCCGACCCGTCCGCCGCGCCACCCGCTGACCGGCGCCATCGGGACCGCCGTACGCTCCGCCACCGAGAAGGCCCTGGCCGACGGCCACCACTGACCCCGGGGAGACCCATGCGCACCCGTCACATCTACCACGCGGTCGACTCGCACACCGAGGGCATGCCCACCCGGGTGATCACCGGCGGCGTCGGGGTGATCCCCGGCGCCACCATGGCCGAGAAGCGGCTCCACTTCCTGGAGCACCTCGACCACCTCCGCACCCTCCTCATGTACGAGCCGCGCGGCCACGCGGCCATGAGCGGCGCGATCCTCCAGCCGCCGACCCGCCCCGACGCCGACTACGGCGTGCTGTTCATCGAGGTGTCCGGCCTGCTGCCCATGTGCGGCCACGGCACCATCGGGGTGGCGACCGTCCTCGTCGAGACCGGTATGGTCCCGGTCACGGAGCCCGTCACCAGGGTCCGGCTCGACACCCCGGCCGGCCTCGTCGCGGTGGACGTCCGCGTGGCGGACGGCGCCGCCGCCGCCGTCACCCTCACCAACGTCCCCGCCTTCTGCGTCGGCCTCGACCTCAAGGCCGAGGTCCCCGGCCACGGCACGGTCACCTACGACCTCGCCTACGGCGGCAACTTCTACGCCTTCGTGGAGCTCGACTCCCTCGGACTGCCCTTCGACCGGGCCCGCAAGGAGGACCTGCTCGCCGCGGGCCTCGCCCTGATGGACGTCATCAACGGCGGGCCCGACCGGCCGGTCCACCCCGAGGACCCCGCCCAGGGCGGCGTGAAGCACGTCTACCTCGCCGCCCCCGGCTCCGACGCCCGCCGGTCCCGGCACGCCATGGCCATCCACCCGGGCTGGTTCGACCGGTCCCCGTGCGGCACCGGCACCAGCGCGCGCATGGCCCAGCTGCACGCGCGCGGACTCCTGCCCCTGGACGCGGACTTCGTCAACGAGTCCTTCATCGGTACGGAGTTCACCGGGCGCCTGATCGCCGAGACGACGGTCGGGGGGCGGCCCGCCGTCGTGCCCACGGTCACCGGACGGGCCTGGATCACCGGCACCGCCCAGTACTTCCTCGACCCCACCGACCCCTTCCCCGCGGGATTCCTCCTGTGAGCCCGGACGAGGAGCGCACGACCGGGATCCGCACCGTCGACTACCACACCGCGGGCGAGCCGTTCCGGATCGTCGACCCGGTCGCCGCCGGCCTGCCCCCGCTGCCCGGCGACACCGTCGCCGAACGCCGTGCGGCCCTCCTCTCCCCGGGCGGCGACGGCACGGCCCCGCGGTCGACCCCGCACGACACCCTGCGCCGCCTGCTCGTCCAGGAGCCGCGCGGGCACGCCGGGATGTACGGCGGCTTCGTCGTGCCCCCGGACGACGACGGCGCCCAGCTGGGAGTGCTGTTCTGGCACAAGCACGGCTACTCGACCGCCTGCGGCCACGGCACCATGGCGCTCGGCGCCTGGGCGGTCGACTCCGGGCTGGTCGTCGCCCCCGCCGACCGGGACGTCCAGGTCCGCATCGACGTCCCCTCCGGGCGGGTCGCCGCGACCGTGCACCGCGAGGGCGGCCGCACCACCGGCGTCAGCTTCCGCAACGTCCCCGCCCGGGTCACCGGGCGAAAGGTGCGGGTCGGGACCAGCCTCGGCACGGTCGAGGCGGACCTCGCGCACGCCGGCGCCTGCTACGCCTCCGTCGCCGCCCGCGACCTCGGCCTCGCCGTCGACCGGAGGAACCTGCCGGAACTCGTCCGCGCCGGGCGGGAGATCAGGGCCGCCCTCGCGGGGCACCCGGCCACGCGCCACCCCGACGGGCCCCTGCTCTCCGGCGTGTACGGGGTGATCCTCCACGACGAGCTCCCGGACACCCCGAAGGGCCCGCACCAGCGGAACGTCACGGTCTTCGCGGACGGCCAGATCGACCGCTCGCCCTGTGGCTCGGGCACCTCGGCCCGACTGGCCCTCCTCGCCGACGAGGGCCGCCTCGCGGGGGACCGGGAGCTGACCCACGAGTCGGTCACGGGCACCGTCTTCACGGGACGCGTCGTACCCGGCCGACAGCGGGCAGGGTCCGCACGTCAGGGCCCCGGGCCCGCGCAGGGTGCCGGAGAGGCGCGGCGAGGGACCGGACCGGCGGCCGACCGCTCCGGGCCCTGGTCGGACGGGCTCGTCACCGAGGTGACGGGGCACGCCCATCGCACCGGTGAGCACCTCTTCACCCTCGATCCGGACGACAGTCTCGGCACGGGATTCCTCCTGTGAGCGGTGACCGCGTCCGGCAGCTCGACGCCGCGGCCGTTGCCCGGCTGCTCACACCGGCCGGGGCGGTCGAGGCGCTCGCCGACGTGCTGCGCGCCGGTCTCGACCCGGAGGCCGGCCGGCCGCGGACCGCGCTCCCGGTGCCGGCCGGCGAGCTGCTGCTCATGCCGGCCGCCACGGGCTCCTGGGCCGGGGTCAAGATCGCGGGGGTGGCCCCCGGCAACCCCGCCCGTGGCCTGCCCCGCATCACCGGCAGCTACCTCCTCCTCGACGGGCCCACCCTCCGCCCCCTGGCGCTGCTCGACGGCGCCGCGCTCACCACCCTCCGTACCCCGGCGGTGTCGGCGCTGGCGATCCGTCATCTCACCCCGCCCGCGCCCCCGTTGCGCATGGTGCTCTTCGGCACCGGTCCGCAGGCGTACGCCCATCTCGACGCGGTGCTCGCGGTACGGAACGTGGCCGAGACGGTCGTCGTGGCCCGTAGCCCGGAGCGTGCGCGGCGGCTCGCCGCGCACGCGCGGGCGCTCGGAGTGCCGGAGGCGCGGACGGGAAGCCCCGGCGACGTGGCGGGCGCGGACCTGGTGGTGTGCTGCACCACCGCCCGCACCCCCCTCTTCGACGGGCGGCTCGTCGCACCAGGCGCCACCGTCGTCGCCGTGGGCTCGCACGAGCCGGACGCCCGGGAGACCGACACGGCCCTGGTCCGGCGGTCCGCCGTGTACGTCGAGTCGCGGGCGGCCGCCCTGCGCGAGGCGGGGGACCTGCTGATGCCCCTGGCCGAAGGGGCGGTCGGTCCGGACCACGTCGCCGGCACACTGGCCGATCTGGTCGCCCGGCCCGAGGACACGGGCCCGGCGGATCCGGCGGCGCCGCGGCTCTTCAAGAGCGTCGGCATGGCCTGGGAGGACCTGGCGGTCGCGGTCGCGGTCCACCGCGCGGCGGAGGTGGAGGCGGTGGATGCGCCCGTCACCTCCGGCGGAGAAACGTGACATTGTACGCTGTCCCCCTGCCAGTTCTCGGAGGAATCAGCGTGGGTGACCTGAAGCAGCACAGTCTCATCAAGGCCCAGGAGCGGCTCCGCGACCAGGTCGGTCACGCGCTCCGAGCCGCCCTGATAGCGGGCGAACTCCGGCCGGGCAGCGTCTACTCGGCGCCGGGACTGGCCGCCGAACTCGGCGTGTCGGCCACCCCGGTGCGCGAGGCCATGCTCGACCTCGCCCGCGAGGGCCTCGTCGAGCCGGTGCGCAACAAGGGCTTCCGGATCACCGAGGTCAGCGAGCGCGAGCTCGACCAGTGCACCGAGCTCCGCATGCTGATCGAGGTGCCCACGGTCGGTCGGGTCACCGCACTCGCCACCCCGGAACAGCTGGAGGAACTGCGCCCGCTGGCCCAGGAGATCGTCACCAACGCGCGCGAGCACAACCTCATCGGCTATCTGGAGGCCGACCGCCGCTTCCACCTCACGCTGCTCGGCCTGGCCGGGAACGACCGGCTCGTCGAGACCGTCGGCGACCTGCGCAAGCGCTCCCGGCTCTACGGCCTCACGGGCCTGGACGAGGCGGGCAAGCTCGTCTCCTCCGCCGAGGAGCACATCGAACTGCTGGACCTGATGATCGCCGGTGACGTGGAGGCCGCCGAGGCCTGCATGCACCGCCACCTCGGCCATGTGCGCTCCCTGTGGGCCGAGGCCCGCGACGAACCCGTCGAGCGTCCGGCCGGGCGCCTCGGCCCGGTCGGCAAGGCCCGCAGGAGCTGACCCGCCGACGGGGCCGCGCGGACGCGGCCGGACGCTCCGCTCAGCGCACCGACTGCCCGTACACGTGGTCGACGGGCATCTTCATGAGGACCCGCCGGTCGGCCACCATCACCGACCGGTACTCCTCCCAGTCCGGGTGCTCCCCGGCGGCGAGCCGGTAGTACTCCACCAGCGCCTCCACCTCGGGTCCGTACGGGTCGGTGCCCGGCCCGGTCAGGGTCGCCGTCCCCTCGGCGGTCGCCCACGACCAGCCGTCCTCCGCGGTGACCTCCAGGGCGGCCCGCGGGTCACGCCGCAGGTTCGCCGTCTTGGCCCGGCCCTCGGTCATCGACACGTAGAGGGTGTCCGACCCGGGGTCGTAGTACGGCATCACGGGGGAGAGCTGGGGGCGCCCGTCGGCCTTGATCGTGGCGAGCACGCCGAGCCGGCTCCTGGCGAGGAGGGCGCGGGCGTCGAACGGTGTGGTGGTCATGTCCCTCACCAAGTCCCACACCCCGCCGCTTTGTTCCCGCGACCGCGATCCGCCGCGGGCGCCCCGGCGGGACCTCCGCGCGGCCGCCCGGCAACGGCATCACCCCCTGCGGTACCACCGCCACTGCGGGGACGCGTTCGCGACGGTCAGCGCCGCGACCCCGCTGGCCAGCCCGAGGACCGCGCCGGCGGCGACGTCGCCGGGATAGTGGACCCCGGTGTGGACCCGCGAGTAGCCCACGGCGCTCGCGAGGAGGCCGAGCGGGACCGCGGCGGGCGGGAGCACGACGCCCACCGCCGTGGCGAACGCGACCGCCGACGCCGTGTGCCCGGACGGGAAGGACGCCGAGGTGGGCATCGGCACATGGCGGTCCACGGTCACCCGCGCCGCCTCCCGGTCCGGGCGCCGCCGGCGCACCAGGCGCTTGCCGAGCAGATTGGCCGTGGCCGAGGCCACCGCGATGGCACCCACGCCGACCACCGCGGCCATCCGGGGACGCCCGGGCACGAGGGCGAGCGCCGCGGCGACCGAGAACGAGATCTTGGAGTGGTCGGCGGTGTGGGAGAGCCGGCGGAGGCTGCGGTCGAGGGTCGGCGTGGGGGTCGCGGCGACCGCCGCGTAGAGGGCGCCGTCCACGGCCCTCAGATCGGAGAGCATCGCGCGGACGGTGCCCACGGGGTCGCGCCGCGGGGGGCGCCCGGCCGGTTCCGCACCGCCGACCGGGGAGGGAACGGCGGACGCGGGCGTGGGGGACCCGTCCTCGGGGTCCGGTGCGGACCCGGACACGGGCCCGTTCGTGGGTGGCTGAGCCATGAGGTTCTCCTCAGCGGTGACTGAAGGCGAGGCCGACGATGCGTCGCCAGCTGATGGGATGGGCGGGCGGCGCCGTACCGGGACGGTCCCGGGGGACGACGACGCGCAGGGCGCGCGGCCGCAGCGAGCAGGTGACCGGGGTCGGCAGTGTGAGGGCCTCGCCGTCGACGGCCACGGGCAGCGTGTCGGCCTCGGAGGTGACCTCCACCCGGCGGGCGGTGAGCAGGTTCAGGCCGGTGGACGAGGCGCCGCGGACGGCGAGTTCGGCGGCCTGCGCCGCGCTCTCCACCCGGATGGCGATCGCGCCGAGCGCGCCGCTGTCCAGACGGGGCCGGTGGCCGCCGGTGCCGAAGGGATCGGGGGAGGCGTACGGGTTGTTGCTGACGAGGAGCGCCTGCTGGGCGGACAGCTCCGTGCTGCCGACACGGGCGTCGAAGCGCCGGCCGGCGTCGCCCGTCAGCAGGTCGGGCATCAGGTTCAGGGCCGTCTCCGCCTTGGCGTCGCGGTACTCGGGGCGCTGCACGACGTCCGCGTACACGCCGAAGGAGACGGTGTTGACGAAGGGTCGCCCGGAGACGTCCCCGAGGTCGACGCGGAGCTCCTCCCCGTCGGTCAGGGCGTCGAGGCAGCGGGCCGGGTCGGTGCGATCCAGGCCGAGGTCCAGGGCGAAGTGGTTGCGGGTGCCCGCGCTGATGACCAGGAACGGCAGATCGTGCTCGGCCGCCACCGCCGCCACGAGCGCCTGGGTGCCGTCGCCGCCGGCCACCCCCAGCAGGTCGGCGCCGTCCGCGACGGCCGCGCGGGCGAGTTCGGCCACGTCCGGGAACTCCCCGTCGGGCCCGGTCGGGCCGAGGAGCACCACCCGCGCGCCGAGCGCCTCCGCCTTCTCGACGAGCCCGAACCGGACGACCTTCCCGCCACCCGACCTGGGGTTCATCAGGAGGACGGCACGCTCCGGGCGTGCCGCGCGTCTCGCCCGGCTCCTGCGGTCCGGACGGCGCAGTGCGGTGCGGGCGCAGAGGAGGGCCGCTGCCCAGAGCGCCAGCGAGCTGAGCGCGGTCCGCCACAGGCCGTTGCCGAGGTAGAGCACCAGGACGCCCACGGGCGCGGCGATCCCGAGCAGGGCGCCCAGGAGCCGGACCGAGCCGCGGTGCGCGAGGAACCACCACGCGCCGACCGCGCACAGCGCCAGACCCAGGAAGCCGATGACGACGACGAGGACACCGCCGCCGCCGAACGGCACGAACAGGGCGACCACGGCGGCCACCGCGCACAACAGCGCGCACCGTGCGAGCATCCGCGCCCCGGCGCGCGCCCGGATCCGGTCCCGGCTGCGGGCCCGTAGACGCGCGCGCTTCCGCGCCCGCTCCGCCGCGTCTCCGCTCACCGTCGCCTCCCGACGTCCATGGCCCCAGCCTGCTGCCCGCAGACTTCTGACACCGCCTCACGGGGCCGTACGAGTGGCGGCGCGGGCCGGTACGCGGCAGTACGGCAGGTCCTCCCGCGTGTCCGTCCGGATACCGATTGTGGCACGGGCGGATCGACGACAAGATCGCTGGGATGCGTGATGAAGTGAAGCTCTGCGACGGGGTCGTCACCCTGTCACCCCTGGACCCCGCCGACGCCGCCCCGGCCGCCGCGGAGGCGGCCCCGGTTCCCGTCGACGCCGCGCCGGCCATCGCCGAAGAGGATCCGGCTCCCACGCCCGGCGCGTCCCGGTCCCGCCACCGCCCCCGCCCGCGGTGGCGCCCGCACGGCACCGGCCGGACCTTCGCGATCCGCGCCGACCGGCTCGTCGGCACCGTCGAACTGCGCCCGCCGGCCGCCGGCACAGCCCACGGCGACGTCGACCTGTCCTACGCCCTCCGCCCCGAGGCCCGCGGCCGAGGCTTCGCCACCCGGGCCGTCCTGCTCGCCTGCGCCCACGCACAGGCGGAGGGCGCCCGCCGAGCCGTGATCGTCACAGCCGCCGACGCCCCCGCTGCCTCCGCCGTCGCCCACCGCGCCGGCTTCGTCCGCCGCGGCCAGATCAGCCACGCCGACGGCGCCGTCTACGACTGGTACGTCAAGGACCTCGCGGGCACGTGCTGAAGCTCCGCGTGGCGGTCCCGCCGGCCGGGGCGCGGCCCCGGCCGCAGGCGCTTTCAGGCCAGGATGCCGCTTCCGTGCGGGGCGTACAGGTCGAGCAGCCGCACACGCGTCACATGCAGCCGATGGGCCAGGATCTGCCCCACCCAGAACGTCACGGACGCGCCGAACTCGGCGTCCGTACGGCACATCGAGCGCACCGCTGTCGCGTCGAACTCATGGGCCCTGACCGGCGTCATCGCCTCCGCGCCCGACTGGCACAGATACGGCGGGAACAGCCACGACAGGCCCACGAGCTCCCCGTGCCGCAGCGTCTCGATCACCGGTGAGCCACGCCCCGGCACCTTGGCGTCGAGCGTGACCGCGCCCGTCTTCACGATCCAGAAGCGGTCGGCACGGTCCTGCTCCTCGAAGAGACGGTGACCGGATTCGAAGTACACGTCCTCGGCGAAGGCCATGAGCCGTTCCCGGTGCTCCGGCGGCAGCGTGCTGACCTTGGGTGCGGCGGTGCTCATGGCGGACCTCCTCGGACCTGCGGCTGGGTGCGTCCGCCTCCAGTGTCCGTCGCCCCCGCCCGGTACGCAGTCGCCGCACCAGCCCGGTCACACGGACGCCGTACGCGAGGTCGTGCGGCGTCGACGGAGGGTGGCCGTGCGGTCGCCCTCCGTGCGGACGGGCCCGTCGGTCAGGCCCCGGGCGCGTAGTCGATCCGGACGGTCCGTTCCAGGTGGGCGTGGAAGTCCTCGGCGTCCGCCGTGCTGTCGTGCCGGGAGATCACGAAGGCCGGGTAGCCGGTGAAGTCCGGGTACGGGCGCACCTCGTCGCCCGGGAAGAGCATCTGCACCACGTGGTCGACGCGGGGATCGGCCCGGACCTCGTCCAGGCCGTGCAGCGCGGTGATCCGCCCGTACCCGCCGCACGGCACGATGTAGTTGGCTGCGGCGCCCACCGGGGCCGCCAGACCCTCCGTCATCGCGAAGGTCGGCGGCCGGCCGACCGCGATCCGTACCGTCTCCGCCGCCAGGTCGATCCCGGAGACGTGCGAGGCCACGTAGTGGGAGACGCCCGAGCCGCCGATCCGGGCGCCCATCTCCAGCAGGTACGGCCGCGTCCCGCCGCGCAGCCGCAGCTCGGTGTGGGCGGGGCCGTCGGTGATGCCGAGCGCCGCGTGCGCGGCGGTCACCTCGCGCACGACCGCGTCGCGCACCGCGTCCAGCAGCGGGGCGGGCGCCCGGTAGACGCTCTCCTCGAAGTACGGGCCCTCCGGCTCGCCCTTGTAGCCCACGGACAGCACCCGCACGCGGCCCCCGGCCGCCAGTGACTCGACGGCGATCTCGGGCCCGTCCAGGTACTCCTCGACGACCAGCGCCGCGTCCTCCACGCCCAGCTTGTCCGCGCACAGCCGGCGCACCCCGGCGATCGTGCCACGGAGCTCGGCCGGCGTGTCCGCCCTGGTCACGCCGAGGCTGGAGTAGCCGTGCGCGGGCTTCACCACCACCGGGAAGTCCAGCTCTCCGGCCGCCGCGAGCCACGGCTCCGCGTCGGGGCCGTCGACCCGTACGAAGCGCGGCACATGGAGCCCGGCCGCCGCGAGCCGTTCCCGCATCACCCGCTTGTCCTGCGCGCCGAGCGCCGCGTCACGGCCGATGCCTGGCAGACCGAGCAGCTCGGCCGCCTCCGCGACGAACGGCACCAGCGGGTCGTAGAGGGTGGCGATGCCCTGGAAGGGCCGGGACGCGTGGCGCTCGCGGAGCGCTCCGAGGGCGCCGGCCGGGTCGCCCTCCGGGTCCAGCGGCAGCAGCTCGACGACGCCGGGCGGCAGCCGGTCCGCCGGCACCTCCTCGTCGGGCCGGGGCACCAGAACCAGGTCGACTCCGGCCCGGACGGCCCCCTCGAAGATCCAGGGCAGGGACGCACGCTGAAAGACGAGGACGAGGGTAGGCCGCTCCGCCGCCGTCACGCCCGTCCGCCCTCGGCGGCGGCAGGCGCGACGGAGGCGCGGGCGCCCTCGCTGCCGGCGATCAGCACCAGGGACGGGGCGCTGCCCGTGGATCCGTACGGTGCCGGCGCGGACGTCCCGCCCGGCGCGGACGTCCCGTACAGGGCGAAGAGGCAGCCCAGGCGCCGGCCCTCGTGCGGGGCGCGGTCGCCCGGCCCGTCGGCGGCGAGGAGGAAGACGGTCTCGCCGGGCGCGGGCGCGGGAAGGGCCTTGTGCGAGTGCCCGAAGTGCGGCGGGCTGTCCAGGCCGGCGGCCAGCCAGCCGTCGAGGTCGGCCTCCAGCGCCTCGGCCTGCTCGTCGAGCGCGTGCCGCCGGTACCAGGCGGCGCCCTCCTCCCGGATCCGCAGCAGCAGCGCGCGGTCGGCCCGGTCCGGCGCGGGCAGCGTGCCGTCGTCGGACTGGCGGGCGCGGAAGCGGTTGACGAGCGGGATGAGGGAGTCGGCCAGCACGCAGCCCTCGGCGCGCAGGTACTCCGGGATGACGGCGGTGATGGGAGGCTCCGTCCTCGGCGTCGGCGTGGACACCGGCGAGATCGTGCGCGGTTCCGGGACGGGAAGGATCCAAGCAATCGAGGGCCTCCGAGGGCAAGGCCTCCGGGGTGTCGTCCCGCATACCGGTCACGGACCGCCGGTATCCAGCCACCCGGCCCGGTGACGGAGCGCGTCGGGCGGTCGCCCGGCCCGTCCGGTGCCCTCTCCCTCGGGCCCCGAGGCCGTCCGTGTCCGGCACCCGGCCTTCCGTCCCGCCCGCCCGGCGTGCGCCCGCCGAGCGGAGGGCGGAGCATGAACCTGGAGAGGAAGCGGCAGCCCGCAGCCGGTGTCCGAGGAGGGTGCCATGGGCGTCCCGGACGGAGGCGACGCACTCGTCGTCCTCGCAGACGTCGACAAACACTTCGGCGCGCTCCATGTGCTGCAGTCCATCGACCTCACCATCCACCGCGGAGAGGTCGTGGTCGTCATCGGGCCCTCCGGGTCCGGGAAGTCCACGCTCTGCCGCGCCATCAACCGGCTGGAGACGATCGACTCCGGCAGCATCACCATCGACGGCAAGCCGCTCCCGGCGGAGGGCAAGGCGCTCGCCGCGCTCCGCGCCGACGTCGGGATGGTCTTCCAGTCGTTCAACCTCTTCGCGCACAAGACCGTGCTGGCCAACGTCACCCTCGGACAGATCAAGGTCCGCAAGAAGGACCGCGGGAAGGCCGAGGAACGGGCCCGCACACTGCTGGAGCGGGTCGGGGTGGCCAACCAGGCGGACAAGTACCCGGCGCAGCTCTCCGGCGGCCAGCAGCAGCGCGTGGCCATCGCCCGCGCGCTCGCCATGGAACCGAAGGTGATGCTGTTCGACGAGCCGACCTCGGCGCTCGACCCGGAGATGATCAACGAGGTCCTGGAGGTGATGCAGCAGCTGGCCCGGGACGGCATGACGATGGTGGTGGTGACGCACGAGATGGGCTTCGCGCGGTCGGCGGCCAATCGCGTGGTGTTCATGGCCGACGGCCGCATCGTCGAATCGGCCACGCCCGACGAGTTCTTCGGCAACCCGCGCAGCGAGCGGGCCAAGGACTTCCTGTCGAAGATCCTCCACCACTGACCCGCTTCACCGGTCCCGCATCCCGGCCTCGCAACACCGGTCCCGCGGCACCGACCCGGTACCGCCCGCCGAATCCGAACCCGCCGAATCCGACCCCGTACCCGTCCCCCCGAACCGGAACCCGAACCCGAACCCGAGCCCGAGCCCTGATCCCGACCGACCCGAACCGAACCGAACCGAACCGACACCCGTGGGGTGATGACCATGAACCCGCTCAGGAACCGAAGGTTCACCGTGGCCGCTACCACCGCGGTCGTCCTGTCCTTCACCGGCGCCGGCTACGCCTCCGCCGTACCGGCCGACCACGGAGACGACAAGATCGTCGTCGGTATCAAGTTCGACCAGCCGGGCATCGGCCTCAAGACGCCGGACGGCAAGTACACCGGCTTGGACGTCGACGTCGCGACCTACGTCGCCAAGCAGCTCGGCCACGACCCCGCCGACATCGAGTGGAAGGAGGCCAAGAGCGCCGACCGCGAGACCCTGCTCCAGCGCGGCGACGTGGACTTCATCGCGGCCTCCTACTCGATCAACGACAAGCGGCTCCAGAAGGTCGACTTCGCCGGCCCGTACCTGCTCGCCCACCAGGACGTGCTGATCCGCGCCGACGACAAATCCATCACCAAGCCCTCGGACCTGAACAACAAGAAGCTCTGCTCGGTCACGGGTTCGACGTCCGCGCAGAACGTCAAGACGAAGATCGCCCCGAACGCGCAGCTCCAGGAGTACGGCGGCTACTCCGAGTGCCTCACCGGCCTGGAGAACGGGGTCATCGACGCCATCACCACCGACGACTCCATCCTCGCCGGATACGCCGCCCAGCCCGAGTTCAAGGGCAAGTTCAAGCTCGGCGGCTTCAAGCTGAGCAACGAGAACTACGGCATCGGCGTCCAGAAGGGCAGCGAGCTCAAGGCCAAGATCAACAAGGCGCTGGAGAAGATGGTCGCCGACGGATCCTGGCAGGCGGCCGTGGACAAGAACCTCGGCCCCGCCGGCTACCAGAACGAACCCGCACCGAAGATCGGCGTGGTCGTGCGGTGAGCGGGCCCTCGTGTTCGACTTCCTCGAAGGCTACGACCTGCTGGGAGCCTTCTGGACCACGGTCCAGCTGACGGTCTACTCCGCGATCGGCTCCCTGATCTGGGGGACGCTGCTGGCCGCCATGCGCGTCAGCCCCGTCCCCCTCATGCGGGGCTTCGGCACCGTCTACGTCAACATCGTCCGCAACATCCCGCTCACCGTCATCATCGTCTTCACCTCGCTCGGCCTCTTCCAGACCCTGGGGGTGAGCCTGGGCGCCGAGGACTTCACGACCATCAACTTCCGGCTGGCCGTCCTCGGTCTCATCGCGTACACCTCGGCCTTCGTGTGCGAGGCGCTGCGCTCGGGCATCAACACCGTCCCCCTCGGGCAGGTCGAGGCCGCCCGCGCGATCGGGCTCAACTTCAACCAGACGTTGCGGCTCATCGTGCTGCCCCAGGCCTTCCGTTCGGTCGTCGGGCCGCTCACCAACGTCCTCATCGCGCTGACCAAGAACACCACCGTCGCCGCCGCGATCGGCGTCGCCGAGGCCGCCCTGCTGATGCGCGAGATGATCGAGAACGAGGCCCAGCTGATCCTCATCTCGGCGATCTTCGCCTTCGGCTTCATCTGCCTCACCCTGCCCACCGGGCTGTTCCTCGGCTGGATCGCCAAGAAGGTGGCGGTGAAACGATGAAGACCAGAACCACCGTCCTCTACGACGTCCCGGGGCCGCACGCCCGCCGCCGCAACATCCTCTACACCCTGCTCTTCGTCGTCGGACTGGCCCTGGTCGTCTGGTGGGTCGTGGCGAGCCTCGCCGACAAGAACCAGCTCGACTGGGCCAAGTGGGCGCCGTTCTTCACCGACTCCCGGGTCTGGACCACCTACCTCCTCCCGGCCCTGCAGAACACCGTGATCGCAGCCGCGCTCGCCATGGTCATCGCCCTGCCCCTCGGCGCGCTCCTCGGCATCGCCCGGCTCTCCGACCACGCCTGGGTGCGCTCTGTCGCCGGGACCGTCGTGGAGTTCTTCCGCGCCATCCCCGTCCTGATCCTGATGCTCTTCGCGAACGCCGCCTACTCGGAGTTCACCGACGTCAGCCCGGAGAACAGGCCCCTGTACGCGGTCGTCACCGGCCTCGTCCTCTACAACGCCTCCGTCCTCGCCGAGGTCGTCCGCGCGGGCATCCTCGCCCTTCCCGCCGGCCAGACCGACGCGGCCAAGGCGATCGGCATGCGCAAGGGCCAGACGATGACCTACGTACTGCTGCCGCAGTCGGTCACGGCGATGCTCCCGGCCCTGGTCAGCCAGCTCGTCGTCATCGTCAAGGACACCGCGCTCGGCGGCGCCATGCTGGGCTTCTCGGAGCTCCTCGCCTCCGTCCGCCCGATGAGCGCCAACTACGGCGCGAACACCATCGCGTCCTTCACCGTCGTCGCCGTCGTCTTCGTGATCCTCAACCTCCTCCTCACCACCTTCGCCGCCTGGCTGGAGGGCCGGCTGCGCCGCGGCAGGAAGAGCACCGGCGCGGTCGTCGGCGCCGAGGCCGTGGAGGAGCTCGCGGTACCGGGGGAGCACCCGCCGACGGGAGGCGGCGAGCGTCCCTGAGGCAGGCCCACCGGACCGTGACTTCTTACGGTCCGGTGACCGAGTGCCCCGCCCCCTCACCTCGGCCCGCTTCCGTGCCGAGAATCAAGGACATGACCGCCGCACCCCCCACGCTCACCCCCACGGACCGTCTCCTCGCCGCGCTCGCCGGCCTCGTCGCCGGATTCGGCGGGCTCGCCGTCGCCGCGCTCGTCGCCGCCGTGGTGCGGCCCGAGGCGGGGCCCGTGCCCGCCGTGGGGGACGCGGTCGTCGACCGGACGCCGACCGCGGTCAAGGAGTGGGCGATCCGTACGTTCGGCGAGAGCGACAAGGCGGTCCTGGAGTTCGGCATCCTCGTGCTGCTCGCCGTCCTCGCCGCCGCCCTCGGTCTGCTCGCCCTGCGCCGGCCGGGCGCCGCGGCCGCCGGAGTCGGCGTGCTCGGCGTGCTGGGGGCGCTCGCCGCAGTGACCCGCCCGGACTCGCGCTCCTTCACCGACGCGCTGCCCTCGCTCGCCGGGGCGGCGGCCGCCGCGACCGTGCTCCAGGTCCTGGTCCGGCACCTGACCGCGCCGCGCTCCGGCGCCCCGGCACCGGACCGGCGCGGCTTCCTGCTGACCGGCGCCGGCATGGTGATCGGTGCGACCGGCGTGACGTTCCTCGCCCGCAGCGTGGGCTCCACCCGCTCCGAGCACGCCACGGCCTCCCGTGACGCGCTCCGGCTGCCCCGGCCGGCGTCGCCCGCCCCCGCCGTCCCGCCGGGGGCTCAGCTGCCGGTCGAGGGCATCAGCCCCTTCGTCACCTCGAACGGCGACTTCTACCGGGTCGACACCGCCCTCGTCGTGCCCCGCATCGACGCCGACACCTGGCAGCTGCGCGTCCACGGCACGGGCGTGCCCCGGGAGCGCGTCTTCACGCTGCGCGAGCTGATGCGCCGCGAGGTGATCGAGCGGGACGTCACGCTCGCCTGTGTCTCCAACGAGGTCGGCGGCTCCCTCGTCGGCAACGCCCGCTGGCTCGGCGTCCGTCTCGCCGACCTGCTGCGCGAGTGCGGGGTGCGCCCCCCGGCGGCCGGCGGCCCGGCCGACCAGCTGGTGGCCCGTTCCGTGGACGGCATGACCATCGGCAGCCCCGTCGAGACCGTCATGGACGGCCGCGACGCCCTCCTCGCCTTCGGCATGAACGGTGAGCCGCTGCCGTTCGCGCACGGCTTCCCCGTCAGGATGGTCGTTCCCGGCCTGTACGGCTACGTCTCCGCCTGCAAGTGGATCACGTCCATCGAGCTCACGACCTTCGCCGCGTACGACGCCTACTGGGTGCCGCGCGGCTGGGCGGCCCAGGCCCCGGTCAAGACCGAGTCGCGGATCGACACCCCGCGCGCCTTCAGCAGCGCCGGCGCCGGAACCGTCGCCGTCGCCGGGGTGGCCTGGGCCCAGCACCGGGGCATCTCCCGGGTGCAGGTACGGGTCGACGACGGGCCCTGGCAGGACGCCGAACTCGGTGCCCAGGACAGCCGCGACACCTGGCGCCAGTGGGTCCACCGCTGGCAGGCCGAGCCGGGCCGGCACACGCTCACCGTGCGGGCCACGGACGGCACCGGCGCGGTCCAGACCGAGAAGCGGCAGGGCACCATGCCCGACGGGGCCACCGGCTACCACTCGGTCGACGTGACCGTCGACGCGCGCTGAGCCCCACCGCCCTCCGCCGCCTCCCCCGTGGCCCCTGTCCCTTCGGCCGTCGCCCCATCGGCCGCCTGCGAGCGCGGAGTCCCGTGCCCCTCTGCGGATGAGCGGACGGTCCGTGCGGCGCACCATGAAGACATGGACGCCACGCCCGATCTCAGGGACGTCAGCGCTCCGGGCCGGCTCGCGGGGCCCGACGAGGGCGTCAGCACCTCGGAGCTGGCCCTCGCGGCCCGCAACCACGGCCTCCCCCTGGAGGCGCTGCGCTACGACACCACCCCGCCCGGCCTCCACTACGTGCTGGTCCACTACGACATCCCCTACGTCGACGGCGCGGCCGAGGACTGGCGCCTCACCCTCGGCGGCCGGGTCGCCCGCCCCCTGACGCTGGACCCGGCGGCGCTGCGCGAGCGGCCCGCCGTCACCCATCGGGTCACCCTGGAGTGCGCGGGCAACGGCAGGGCCCGTCTCGCCCCCCGCCCGGTCAGCCAGCCCTGGCTCGTGGAGGCCGTCGGCACGGCGGACTGGACGGGCGTTCCGCTGGCCGTGCTGCTCGCCGAGGCGGGCGTCGCCGACGGCGCCGTCGAGGCCGTCTTCACCGGCGCCGACCACGGCGTCGAGCGGGGCACCGAGCAGGACTACCGGCGCAGCCTGCCGCTGTCCGTCGCCGCCGACCCGTCCCGCGGCGTGCTCGTGGCGTACACGATGAACGGGCACCCGCTCCCGCCGCAGCACGGGCACCCGCTGCGGCTCGTCGTGCCCGGCTGGTACGGCATGGCGAGCGTCAAGTGGCTGCGGGACATCACGGTCACCGACACCCCCTTCACCGGATTCCAGCAGGCCGTCGCCTACCGCTACCGGCAGGCCGCCGACGACCCCGGTGAGCCCGTGGACGTCATCGCGCCCCGCGCCCTGATGATCCCGCCGGGCTTCCCCGACTTCATGTCCCGCACCCGTGTCGTCCGGCCCGGCGCGGTCCCGCTGTCCGGCCGCGCCTGGTCCGGCCACGCCCCCGTGGTCCGCGTGGAGCTGAGCACCGACGGCGAACGGACCTGGACCGACGCCGACGTGATCGCCGACCCGGACCGGCCCTGGGCCTGGGCCGCGTGGCGCCTGACCTGGACCGCGGTCCCGGGCGCGTACACGCTCACCGCCCGCGCCACGGACGCCGCCGGCCACACCCAGCCGCTCACGGCTCCCTGGAACCGCGGCGGATTCGGCAACAACCTGGTCCAGCGCGTCGAGGTCGTGTGCGTGGAGCAGTCCGCGAGCGGGCTGTCGACGGCCGACGGCCGGGCGGCCCCGAGCACGGACGGCCGCGACCCCGAGCGGGTCCGGCCCTGAGCGGCCCGGCCCTGAGCGGCCCGGTCCCCGACCGGTTCCGAACCCTGAGCGGCCCGGCCCCGAGCGGTCCGGCCCTGAGCGGTCCGGCCCCGAGCTGCCCCGACCCCGACCGGTTCCGAACCCTGAGCGGCCCGGCCCCGAGCGGCCCGGCCCCAGGGTGTGCCGGGTCACTCGAGGTCGCGGGCCCGCGGTGCGGGGCGGGGGCCGGGATAGAGTCGACCCGGGACGTCCACCGCCCGCCACCGCACGACCGAGGAGCATTCCGTGACCGACCCGGAGACCACCGCCCTGCAGCAGCAGATCGCCCGGGAGCTGGAGGTCGCCGAGACCTTCGACCCGAGCGCGGAGATCGAGCGCCGGGTCGCCTTCCTCGCCGAGCGCCTCACCTCCACCGGTCTGCGCTCCCTGGTCCTCGGCATCAGCGGCGGCGTCGACTCCACCACCACCGGACGCCTCTGCCAGCTCGCGGTCGAGCGTGCCCGCGCCGCCGGCCACGACGCCACCTTCTACGCCATGCGCCTGCCGTACGGCGTCCAGGCCGACGAGCACGACGCCCAGCTCGCGCTCGACTTCATCCGGGCCGACCAGGTCCTCACCGTGGACATCCGGCCGGCCAGCGACGCCGCCCTCGACGCGAGCCGCGCCGCCGGGGTCGCCTTCCGCGACGCCCACCACCAGGACTTCGTGCACGGCAACATCAAGGCCCGGCAGCGGATGATCGCCCAGTACGCGGTCGCCGGCGCCCACGACGGCCTGGTGGTCGGCACGGACCACGCCGCCGAGGCGGTCTCCGGCTTCTTCACGAAGTACGGCGACGGCGCCGCCGACCTCGTCCCGCTGACGGGCCTGACCAAGCGCCGGGTGCGTGCCGTCGCGGCCGAGCTGGGCGCCCCCGCCGAGCTGGTCTGGAAGACCCCGACCGCCGACCTGGAGACCCTGGAGCCGGGCAAGCCCGACGAGGACGCGCTCGGCGTGACGTACGACGAGATCGACGACTTCCTGGAGGGCAAGCCGGTCGGCGAGGCGGCCTTCGCCTCGATCGTGCGCCGCTACGAGCTGACCGACCACAAGCGCCGGCTGCCGATCGCTCCCTGACCCGGGCGCGGTTCCGCCCGCGCCGGCCACCCCAGGGTGACGGGCGCGGGACCATCCGGCCGTTTCCGCGTGGCGGGGGCGGCCGGGCGCACGGCCGGTGGTGTGCCCTGAAGGGACGTCAGCAGACGCCCCATCGAAGGGAGAACCGCCCGTGCTCGGGAACACCGCGGCATTCAGCAGCTTCTCGGTCGACGACCTCGACGCCGCCCGTCGCTTCTACGACGAGACCCTCGGCCTCCGGACGTCGCAGGAGGGGACCGGCGACATGCGGATGCTGTTCCTGACCCTCGCCGACGGGGCGAGGGTCTTCGTCTACCCGAAGGGCGACCAGCACAGCCCGGCGAGTTTCACGGTGCTCCACTTCGAGGTCGACGAGATCGGGTCCGCGGTCGACGGCCTGAAGGCGCGGGGGGTGGAGTTCCGGCGCTACCCCGGCTTCGAGTTCGACGACAAGGACATCTGCCGGGACCCCCGGGGCCCGGCCATCGCCTGGTTCACCGACCCGGCGAACAACGTCCTGGCCGTCCTGCAGCGGCAGGGAGCCGGGTCGGGGAGTTGACCCCCGTCGTCCGCCCCGGGTCACCGTCCCGCCTCCGATCCCGGTGGACGCCGCCGTCATGTGATCCACTGTCCTGGCGGGGGTGACACGAACAGGAGCACGTCTTGTCCACCTACCGCCAGCCCGGGCTCGTCCTCACCGACCGCCACTACACCGTCCCCCTCGACCACGAGCGCCCGGACGGCGAGACGATCGAGATCTACGGACGCGAGGTCGTCGCCGGCGACAAGGCGGACCGCACCGACCTGCCCTGGCTGGTCTACCTGGAGGGCGGACCCGGCTTCGGCGCCCGGCGCTTCATCGGCCCGCAGGCCTGGCTGGGCCGGGCCGTGGAGGAGTTCCGCGTCCTGCTCCTGGACCAGCGCGGCACCGGCCGCTCCACCCCCGCCAACCGGCAGACCCTGCCGCTCCGGGGCGCCCCGCGCGAGCAGGCCGCCTACCTCGCGCACTTCCGCGCCGACTCCATCGTCAAGGACTGCGAGCTGATCCGCCGCGAACTCACCTTCGGCGCCCCCTGGACCGTCCTCGGCCAGAGCTTCGGCGGCTTCTGTGCCACCCACTACCTGTCCACCGCCCCCGAGGGCCTCGCCGCCGTCCTCGTCACCGGCGGCCTGCCGTCCCTGCACGCCACCGCGGACGAGGTCTACCGGGCCGCCTACCCGCGCGTCCGGGCCAAGAACGCGGCCCACTACGCCCGCTACCCCGACGACGTCGAGCGGGTCCGCCGGATCGCCGCCCACCTCCACGAGCGGACGGTCACCCTGCCCGGCGGCGGCGCGCTGACGCCCGAGGCCTTCCAGTCCCTCGGCATCCTCCTCGGCGGCGGGGAGGGCAGCCACCAGCTGCACCTGCTGCTGGAGGACGCCTTCGTCCCCACCCCGGCCGGTCCCGCCCTCTCCGACGCCTTCCTCCAGAGCGTCCAGGCCCACCTGTCCTACGCCGGGCACCCGCTCTACGCCGTCCTCCACGAGGCCATCTACGCCCAGGGTCAAGGGCCCACCGACTGGGCCGCCGAGCGGGTGCGCGCCGAGTTCCCCGAGTTCGACGCCCGGAAGGCGCTCACCGGCGACGGTCCCGTCCTCCTCACCGGGGAGACCGTCCACCCCTGGCACTTCACCACGGACCCGGCACTGTCCCCGCTCCGCGAGACCGCCGAGCTGCTCGCCGCCCGCGGGGACTGGGCCCCGCTCTACGACCCCGCACGCCTCGCCGTGAACGAGGTGCCGGCCGCCGCCGTGATCTACCACGACGACATGTACGTGGACACCGCCCACTCCCTGGAGACCGCGCGGGCCGTCCGCGGCCTGCGCACCTGGGTCACCGACGAGTACGAGCACGACGGCGTACGGGCCGGCGGCCGGCGCGTCCTCGACCGTCTCCTCGCCCTCGCCCGCGACCAGCTGTGAGCGCGCCCGCGCGCCCCCGGGCGCGGACGTGCTCCGGAGGGAGCAATGCGCGCCGCCGGGGATAGGATTCGCCGCGCAATCGATCGGCAATCGGCGCACCAGGGGGTCCGTTGGCTCACCGCGAGATTCCGGCGGCCGGACGCGAGCTGAAGTTCCGGGCCCTCATGGCGCAGCTGCGCCAGGGCATGCTGGACGGGACCTGGCCGCCCGGGAGCAAGCTTCCCACCGAGCGGGCCCTGGCCGCCGGGAGCGGTGTCTCGGTGACCACGGTGCGCCGCGCCTACGAGGACCTCGTCGCGCTCGGTCTGGTCGAACGCCGCCAGGGCGCGGGCACGTTCGCCGCCCAGCGCCCCGAGGAGCACCCCGACCGCAGGGTGGTGGGCGTCCTCGTCCCCGACACGGCCTTCTACTACCCGCGGGTGCTGCACGGCATCGAGAAGGAGCTGGCCGCCGCGGGCGCGCGACTCGTCCTCGCCTGCTCGCACTACGACCCGGACGAGGAGGACGCCGCCGTCGAACGGCTCCTGACCGCCGGCGTCCACGGCCTGCTCCTCGTCCCCACCCTGCACACCGCCACCGACCCGGGCCGCCGGGCCGAGGAGCTGCTCGCCCTGCCCGTCCCCGCCGTCCTCGTCGAGCGGCGGCTCGCCGCGTACGGGCCCGGCGACCCCACCGAGCACGTGTGCACCGACCACGAGGGCGGCGCCTACGACGCCGTACGCCATCTGCGCGGCCTCGGGCACCGCAGGATCGGCCTCCTGGTCCGCTCCGACGCCCCCACCACGGCCCCCATCGAGTCCGGCTTCGCCCGGGCGATCTCCGACCTCGGGCTGCCGGCGCCCTGGCACGAAAGCGACGTGATGAGGGAGTGGAACCCGGAGCGCGCCGACCGGGCCGTGGCCGGGCTGCGCGCCGCCGGCGCCACCGCCGCCCTCTGCTTCGGCGACCGGGAGGCCACCCTCGTGCTCGGCGCCGCCCGCCGAGCGGGCCTGCGGGTCCCCGACGACCTGGCACTGATCTCCTACGACAACGAGTTCGCGGACGTCGCCGAGACCCCGCTGACGGCCGTGTCCCCGCCCAAGTTCCAGGTCGGCAGGCTCGCCGCGCAGACCCTGCTGCGCCGGCTCACCGAAGGCGACGCCTCGCCCCTCCACCAGGTGCAACTGCGGCCCCGGCTCGTGGTCCGCGCCTCCTGCGGGGCGACGCCCGGGGACGGCGTACGGGGAGGCGCGCAGAAAAGTCCAAGTCCTGCTCACTGATTGCTCATGGTGCGCTCTCGCGCCACCGGATAGAAATCCGTCCGAGCCCCGAGCTCCCCGCGCCGAGAGAGGACGGACATGACCACCCACGTCGACACCGAGATCGCCTGCCAGCCCGACTGCTGGGGGCGAGCCGCCGAGATCGCCGCCGAGCGGGTCGCGCTGCTGCCCCGTACCGGCGAGCGGATCGCCGTGGTCGGCTGCGGCACCTCGTACTTCATCGCCCGCGCCTACGCCGCCCTGCGGGAGTCCCTGGGCGCGGGCGAGACCGACGCCTTCCCGGCCTCCGACCCGACCCCGCTCGGCCGGGGCTACGACCGGATCGTCGCCCTCACCCGCTCCGGCACCACCACCGAGGTCGCCGAGCTGCTCGTCCGGGCCGCCGGCCGCATCCCGACCCTGGTCCTCACCGGCGTCCCCGACAGCCCCGCCGGACACCACGCGGACACCGTGCTCGACCTCGGGTTCGCCGACGAACGCTCCGTGGTCCAGACCCGGTTCGCCACCACCGCGCTCCAGCTCCTGCGGGCCGGGCTCGGCGTCGACCTCGGCCCGTCGATCGTGGACGCGGAGCTCGCCCTGTACGAGCCGCTGCCCGCCGCCTGGGAGCGGCACAACCAGTTCACCTTCCTCGGCACCGGGTGGACCGTGGGCCTCGCGGAGGAGGCCGCGCTCAAGCTCCGCGAGACCGCCCGCGCCTGGACGGAGTCGTACCCGGCGATGGAGTACCGGCACGGCGCGATCAGCATCAGCGACCCCGGCAGCCTGGTCTGGTGCATCGGTCCCGTCCCGCCCGGCCTGGCCGACGAGGTCTCCGCAACGGGAGCCCAGTTCGTCGCCGACGCCGTCGACCCGGTCGCCGCCCTGGTGCGGGCCCAGCGGCTCGCCGTCTCCCTGGCCGGCCGGCGCGGCCTCAACCCCGACCGCCCGCGGAACCTCACCCGCTCGGTGATCCTCGCCGGCGCCCGCTGAGCGGGCACCGGCCGGGGCCGCTCCGGCCCCTGCGGACGCCGCCCGGCCCGTATCCTGCGCCCATGATCGAGAACTCCGAAGAGGCCCCGCCGCAGCTGACCGAGATGCCCTCCGACTGGCAGCGCGCGCTCGCCGTCGTCGCCCACCCGGACGACCTGGAGTACGGCTGCGCCGCGGCCGTCGCGGGCTGGACGGACGAGGGCAAGGAGGTCGCCTACGTCCTGGTGACGCGGGGCGAGGCCGGTATCGACACCCTCGACCCGGCCACCTGCGGTCCGCTGCGCGAGCGGGAACAGCGGGACAGCGCCGCCGTGGTGGGCGTGGAGACCGTCGAGTTCCTCGACCACGCGGACGGCATGATCGAGTACGGCCTGGGACTGCGGCGCGAGATCGCCGCCGCGATCCGCCGTCACCGGCCCGAACTCGTCATCACCCTCAACCACCGCGACACCTGGGGTCCGGAGCCCGGTGGCTGGTGGAACACCCCCGACCACCGTGCCGTCGGCCGGGCCACCCTGGACGCCGCGGCGGACGCGGGCAACCGCTGGATCTTCCCCGAGCTCACCGCGCAGGGCCTCGAACCCTGGAACGGGGTCCGCTGGGTGGCCGTCGCCGGCTCGAACCTGCCGACCCACGCCGTGGACGCCCGCCCGGGCCTGGAGCGCGCCACCCGCTCGCTCCTCGCCCACCGCACGTACATCGAGGCCCTGACGGACCAGGACGCCGAGGAGTACGTCCGCGACTTCGTCGCCGAGTCGACCGGCCGCGCCGCCGGCCGCTTCGGCGGGCGTCCGGCGGTGGCGTTCGAGGTGTTCCCCCGCTAGCGGCCCGCGGTTAGGCTTCCACGTCGGCTGACTATTCGTCAGAAGTCTGGGGGCGCAAGGTGATCGACACGCTCGACCACGCCGTCCCGGAGGGCGAGGAGCGGCTCACCCTCCGGGTCGAGGACGGCGTCGGGGTGCTCACCCTGTGCCGCCCGGAGAAGCTCAACGGCTGGAGCTGGGAGGCCAGTCGGCAGCTCGGGGTGTTCGCCGAACGGATCCGTTTCGACGAGCGGATCCGGGTCGTGCTGCTGCGTGCCGAAGGCCGGGCCTTCTGCGCCGGTATCGACGTCACCGCGCCCGGCGGCGCCATCACCGGCCGGTCGGCGGCCGAACGGACCGAGAACTACGCCGAGGGCATCCGCTGGGTGCACGAGCGGTTCGCCGCCTTCGCCCGGCTGCCGCAGCCGATCGTCGCCGCCGTCCAGGGCTACTGCCTCGGCTTCGGCTTCGAACTGGCCCTGATGGCCGACCTCCGCATCGCCGCCGAGGACGCCGTCTTCGCCCTCCCCGAGACCGGCATCGGGGTCGCCGTGGACGCGGGCGGCGACCTGCGGATCGCCCGTGAGGCCGGAGCCGGCTGGGCCAAGTACCTGGCGCTCACCGGCCGTCGGATCGACGCCGGCACGGCCGCCCGGCTCGGCCTCGTCCAGCAGGTCGTCCCCGTGGCCGACCTGGCGCACGAGGCCGCCGGAACGGCCGCCGCCGTCGCGGCGGCCGCGCCGCTCGCCGTCCGCGCCGTGAAACGCAATGTCGACGCCTACGCCGACCAGGGCCTGTCCGCAGCGCTCGACCGCACCGCGCTCGCCGCCGCGCTCACTCTCACCTCCGAGGACGCCCGCGAGGGCTACATGGCGAAGGCGGCCCGCAGGCCGCCCCGCTTCGAAGGTCGCTGACTCACATGGTGGGGGAGGGCTTCAGGACGGCGAAGGGCGCCCCGAAGGGGTCCGCGAACCAGGCGATCCGGCCCACTTCGGGGACGTCCGCCGCGGGCATCAGGACCGAACCGCCGCTCTCCTGGACCGTCACCGCGGTCGCGTCGGGGTCCGTCACCATGAAGTACGGCACCCAGCGCGAGACCCCCGCCCCGGGCTGGAGAGGGGCAGCGCCGCCGAACGAGGCGTCCTGCTGGTCGCCCTCGGCCGTGGAGATCACCCGGTACGTCATGCCCGGCGCGTCCATCGCCGCCCAGCGCCAGCCGAACAGCGCGCCGTAGAAGGAGAGGGTGGCCTCCGGATCGCCGGTGTGCAGCTCCACCCAGAGCAGGGTGTCGCGCTCCGAGGTCCGGTCCAGGCCCTTGACCTTCCCCGGCTGCCACACCGCGAACTGGGCGCCGCCCGGATCGGTCAGGGCCGCCATCCGGCCCGCGTCCATGACGTCGAAGGCCGCCATCCGCACCGTCCCGCCGTTGGCCTCGGCCGCGTGCGCGGTGGCGTCGGCGTCGGGGGTGTGGAAGTAGACGGTCCAGGCGCTGCTCGCGCCCTCCTCGGTGAGCGGGCCGACCGCCGCGACCGTCCGGCCGTCCTGCTGGAAGAAGCCGTAGCCGCCGCCCTCGGGCCCGGCGGAGGCGAAGTCCCAGCCGAACACCCGCCCGTAGAACATGGCGGCGGCGTCGGTGTCAGGGCTGCCGAGATCGATCCAGCTGGGTGAGCCCGTGGTGAAGTCCGTACCGAGCATGAGGGACATCCCGTCCTTCCGGTGGGTGAAGATCTTTCGGTCACCATGGCCGATCCTCGTCCCCGCCCCCGGCCCGCGCAGCCCTGGCGGCCGGGTTTCATCCGCACGGCCTACCCTCCGTCGGCCGCCGCCCCGAACCGTCCGCGCCCCAGCTGGGTCCGCACCGGCACCACGGTCTCGTTGACGAGGGACCGCCGCTGCCAGTTCGCCCCGTCCACCACCAGCGTGTGCCCGCTGACGAACCGGGCGTACGGGGAGGCCAGGAAGGTCGCCGCCCAGCCCAGCTCGCGCGGCCGGCCCACCCGCAGGGCGGGCTGCCGGGCGCCCAGCCCGCCGGGAGCCCGAGCCAGGTTCGCCCGGATGTCCGCCACCATGTCCTCGTGCGGCACGAGTCCGGGCACCAGGCCGTTCACCTGGATCCCGTACGGTCCCCACTCCACGGCCAGCGTCTCCGTCAGGTTCTTCACCCCCGCCTTCGCGGCCGCCGAGTGCGCGTGGCCGGGGCCGCCCGTCCAGGCGTACGAGGCGCCGACGTTGACGACCGAGCCGGGCGTCCCCGCCGCCAGGTGCCGCCGACCGAACTCCCGCGTCACGAACCAGGTCCCGGTGAGCGTGATGTCCACGACCGCGCGCCAGCCGTTCGGCGACAGGTCCTCGGCCGGCACGGGGAAGTTGGCGGCGGCGCAGTTCACCAGGACGTCCGGCCGGGCGCCGAGCTCCGCCTCGCAGGCGTCGAACACGGCGGCGACGCGCTCCGGCTCGCGGATGTCGCACACCCCGGTCACCACCCGCGTCCCCGCCACCGCCGCCAGCTCCTCGCGCGCCGCCGCGAGGCGTTCCGGCGTCCGGCCGACGATCACCAGGTCGCCCCCCAGGCGCGCGAACTCGGCGGCGATCGCCTTCCCGAGCCCGGAACCGCCACCGGTCACCAGGACGACCCGCCCGGCGAAGGTCCCCGCGGGCAGGGCGGCCGCACCGAGCGGGGGAGGCGCCGGCAGGCCGGGCGGACGGGCGCTCATGTCGTCGGTCATGGGCGCATCGATAGCGCGCGGGCCCTGAGAACGGAAGGCCGACGACGCGTCGGCAGCGCCTGGCCGGGCGCTGCCGACGCGCCCCTGACACCGAGCCGCGGTCCTCCCGCCGCCGCGCCGCCCCGCCGGATCGGCAGCACGCCGCTCCACCCACCCCGCGCCGCTACACCGCCCCGACCCCGGCCTTGCGGTCCAGGTCCGCGAACAGCAGGTCGGCGTTGACCAGGGCGGCCGCCCGGTAGCCGCCGCTCGCCGCGTTCACGACCTGCTCCTGGGCGCCGATCACGTTCCCCGCCGCCCACACGCCGGGCACGCTCGTCCGGAACGTCTCGTCGACCGTGACGAAGCTGCCCAGCGGCGTCTCGTGCGTGGCCGCGCCGAGCGCGGTGAGCAGCCCGTCGCGGGGCGTCGTGCGGGTGCCCACGAACAGGACCTCGCGCGGCACGACCCGTCCGTCCGTCATCCGTACGCCGGTCAGCCCGGATTCCTCGACCACCAGGCCCGCCACCTCGCCGGTCACGACCGTCACGCCGGCTGCGGCGAGCCGCGCGGCATCCTCGGACGAGGGCTCCGGGGCGGTGTGCAGGAAGAGGGTCACGTCGGCGGACCACTGGGAGACCATCAGCGCCTGGTGCGCCGGCATGACGGGGTGGGCGATCACGCCGAAGGCCCGGTCACGCACCTCCCAGCCGTGGCAGTACGGGCAGTGGAGCACGTCCTCGCCCCATCGCTCGGCGACACCGTCGATCGCCGGGAGCTCGTCCGTCAGACCGGTGGTGACGATCAGCCGGCGGGCCAGGACCCGCCGTCCGTCCGCCAGCGTGAGGGCGAAACCCTCGTCCCCGAGCGGGACCGCGTCCGTGACGAGGCCGCTCAGCCGGTCCACGCCGTACGAGGCGATCTCGCGCTGCCCGGCCGCCAGGAATTCGGCCGGGCTCATGCCGTCCCGGGTGAGGTAGCCCTGCATGTGGGCGGCCGGTGCGTTGCGTGGCTCGCCGGCGTCGACCACGAGGGTCCGGCGCCGCGCGCGGCCCAGGACCAGGGCGGCGCTGAGCCCGGCCGCGCCGCCGCCGACCACCACCACGTCGTACGTCCCGGCCCCGATGTCCGTGCCGGTCCCGGTCTGTGTCTCGGCCGCCGCCTCGGACCGCGCCGCGGTCCCGGTCTCGCCGGAAGGGTTCTCGCTCATACCGCGAGAGTGGACCTGGCGCTGCTTGATTGACAAATGGAGTTGCTGTTTCTGCAATGGATCCATGACCGCCGAAGACGCACGCGATGACCGGCACACCCACCGACAGGAGGACCGGTCCCAGGACGCCCGGGAAGACGAACGCATCGACGAGGTGCTCAGCGAGGTCGGCCCCCGGCTGCGCCGCATCCGGCGGGAGCGGGGCGCGACCCTGGCCGAGCTGTCCACCTCCACCGGCATCTCGGTGAGCACGCTCTCACGCCTGGAGTCCGGACAGCGCAAGCCCAGCCTGGAGCTGCTGCTGCCGATCGCCCGGGCCCACCAGGTCCCGCTGGACGAACTGGTTGGTGCGCCGCCGGCCGGCGATCCGCGCGTCCGGGCGAAGCCCATCGTGCGGCACGGGCGCACGATGTACCCGCTCACCCGCCAGCCGGGCGGCCTCCAGGCGTACAAGGTGGTGCAGCAACCCGGCGCCGAGACGCCCGACCCGCGGGTCCACGAGGGCTACGAGTGGCTGTACGTGCTGTCCGGGCGGTTGCGGCTCGTCCTCGGAGAGCACGACGTGGTGCTCGGGGCCGGCGAGGCCGCCGAGTTCGACACCCGCGTGCCGCACTGGTTCGGCCCGGCGGGCGACCGGCCCGTGGAGTTCCTGAGCCTCTTCGGCCCGCAGGGCGAGCGGATGCACGTACGCGCGCGTCCGAAGAGCTCCTAGGGAGCCACAGCTGCGGGGGCGGCCGCGCGGACCACCAGTTCCGTGCTGCGGCGAGCCCGTCCAGCTCCCGCGTCGCCTCGGTGGGCGCTCGTCCTGCCGCTCACGGGGGGGTGCCGACGGCGAGGAGCGCCGTGCCGACGAGGCCCGAGACGTGAGCAGCGGCGGTGCGCACCGGATCCGGAGGAAGGGCGGGCACGGCCGGGAGGCCGGTGCCCCGGGCCCTCGCCCTTGGGGCCCTGGCGTGGAAGTCGAGATCGTACGCACGGGAGCGCATGGCCGACGAAATCGGCAGCGGCGCAAAGAGGGAGTGCGCGGCAGGTTCCGCGAAGCCAAGCGACCGCTTAGTATGCGAGCGACCCCGCAGGACGCACGACAGCACGTGGAGGCCCCGGATGCAGGCATGGCGAGTGCACGAGAACGGTGAGCCGGGCGAGGTGATGCAGCTCGACGAGACCGACCGGCCGGAGCCCGGACCCGGGCAGGTGCTGCTCAAGGTCCGCGCCACCGGCCTCAACTTCCCGGACGCCCTGCTGTGCCGGGGGCAGTACCAGGTGCGGCCCCCGCTGCCCTTCACCCCCGGCGTGGAGATCTGCGCCGAGACGGAGGACGGGCGCCGGGTCATCGCGACCCCCGCCCTGCCCTACGGCGGACTCGCGGAGTACGCGGTGGCCGACGAGGCGGCGCTGCTGCCGGCGCCCGAGGCGCTGGACGACGCCGAGGCGGCGGCACTGCACATCGGCTACCAGACCGGCTGGTTCGGCCTCCACCGCAGGGCCGGCCTGCGGGAGGGCGAGACGCTGCTCGTCCACGCCGCCGCGGGCGGCGTCGGCAGCGCCGCCGTCCAGCTCGGCAAGGCGGCCGGCGCCACCGTCATCGGTGTCGTCGGTGGTGCGGACAAGGCCGCCGTGGCCCGCGGGATCGGCTGCGACGTCGTCGTCGACCGGCACGCCGAGGACGTCGTCGCGGCCGTCAAGGAGGCCACCGGCGGTCGCGGCGCCGACGTGATCTACGACCCGGTCGGGGGCGCGGCCTACCAGCAGTCCGCCAAGCTCGTGGCCTTCGAGGGCCGGATCCTGATCGTCGGCTTCGCCAGCGGCACCGTCCCGGCCCCCGCCCTCAACCACGCCCTGATCAAGAACTACTCGATCGTGGGCCTGCACTGGGGCCTCTACAACCTCAAGGACCCGGCCGCCGTCCTGCGCTGCCACGAGACCCTCACCGCGCTCGCCGCCAAGGGGCTCGTCAAGCCCTACGTGAGCGAGCGCGTGGCCTTCGCCGACGCCGCCGACGCCGTGCAGCGCATCTCCGAGGGCACCACCACCGGCCGACTCGTCGTCCTTCCGGAAGGAGCCCGCGCATGACGGGATCCCGTCCCGACGCCGCCGAACTCGTGGAGCGGACCCGGCGGTTGCTCGCCGAGCACCCGCCCGCCACGACCGGGCGCGGCGACTTCCTGCGGGCCCGCTTCGACGCCGGTCTCGCCTGGGTGCACTACCCGAAGGGCCTCGGCGGACTCGACGCCCCGCGCTCCCTCCAGGCCGTCGTCGACGCCGAACTCGCCGCCGCCGGAGCCCCCGACAACGACCCGCGCCGGATCGGCATCGGCCTCGGCATGGCCGCCCCGACCCTCCTCGCGTACGGCTCCGAGGAAGTCAAGGAGCGGTTCCTGAAGCCCCTCTGGGTCGGTGAGGAGGTCTGGTGCCAGCTCTTCAGCGAGCCCGGCGCGGGCTCCGACCTCGCCGCCCTCGGCACCCGTGCGGTGCGGGACGGCGACTCCTGGGTGGTCAACGGGCAGAAGGTGTGGACCTCCAGCGCCCATGTGGCCCGCTGGGCCATCCTCATCGCCCGCACGGACCCCGACCTGCCCAAGCACCGGGGCATTACGTACTTCGTCTGCGACATGACCGACCCCGGTGTCGAGGTGCGGCCGCTGCGCCAGATCACCGGTGAGGCCGAGTTCAACGAGGTCTTCCTGACGAACGTGCGCATCCCCGACGCCCACCGCCTCGGCGAGATCGGCGACGGCTGGCGTGTCGCCCAGACCACGCTCATGAACGAGCGCGTCTCCATCGGCGGCGCCCGCGTCCCCCGCGAGGGCGGCATGATCGGCAAGGTGGCCGAGACCTGGCGGGCGCGCCCCGAACTGCGGACCCACGACCTGCACCGCAGACTGCTCGACCTGTGGGTCGACGCCGAGGTGGCCCGGCTCACCGGCGAGCGGCTGCGTCAGCAGCTCGTCGCCGGCCAGCCGGGTCCCGAGGGCAGCGCGACCAAGCTCGGCTTCGCCCGCCTCAACCAGGCCATCAGCGCCCTGGAGGTGGAACTCCTGGGCGATGAGGGCCTGTTGTACGGCGACTGGACGATGGCCCGGCCCGACCTGGTCGATTTCACCGGCCGTGACGCGGGCTACCGCTATCTGCGCGCCAAGGGCAACTCGATCGAGGGCGGCACGACCGAGGTGCTGCTCAACATCGTCGCCGAGCGGGTCCTGGGCCTGCCCTCCGAGCCCCGCAACGACAAGGACGTCGCCTGGAAGGACCTCGCCCGATGACGGAAACGACGCCCACGGCCGACCTGTTGTACTCCGACACCGAGGACGACCTGCGCGCCGCGGTCCGCTCCCTGCTCGCCGACCGCGCCGACGCGCAGACCGTGCTCGGCCGGATCGAGGGCGAACGCCCGTACGTCCCCGGCCTGTGGGAGGCGCTCGGCGGCGGGATCGGCGCCGCCGGACTTCTCGTCCCCGAGAAGCTGGGCGGCCAGGGCGCGAGCCACCGCGAGGCCGCCGTGGTCCTGGAGGAGCTGGGCCGGGCCGTCACCCCCGTCCCGTACCTCACCAGCGCCGTGGTGGCGACCGAGACCCTGCTGGCGCTCGACGCGGACGGCGGCCCGGCCGTGGAGCTCCTCGCCGCGCTCGCGGGCGGCGGGAGCGTCGCCGTCCTCGCGGTCCCGCTCTCCACCGCGCCGGGTGACGCCGGCGTACGGTCCGGGCCGGTGCCCGCCGTCGCGGACGCCGTGGCCGCCGACGTCCTCCTCGTCCCGCGGGCCGACGGGCTGTACGCCGTGCCCGCCGCCGACGCGGTGATCACCCCGCGCTCCTCGCTCGACCTGACCCGGCCGCTGGCCGTCGTCGACGCGGACGGCGCCGTCGGCACGCGCCTGGCCGATGCCGGGACCTCGGCCGCCGCAGTCCGGCGGGGGCTGCTCGCCGGGGCCGGACTGCTCGCCTCCGAGCAGCTCGGGATCGCCGAGTGGTGCCTGGAGGAGACTGTCCGGCACACCAGGGAACGGCATCAGTTCAACCGCCCGATCGGCTCCTTCCAGGCCCTGAAGCACCGGATGGCCCAGCTCTGGCTGGAGCTCGTGGGCGCCAGGGCTGCGGCCCGCGCCGCCGCCGACGCGCTGGCGACCGGCGCGCCCGACGCCGAGCTGACGGTGGCCGTCGCGCAGGCCTACTGCTCGAAGACCGCCGTGCACGCCGCCGAGGAGTGCGTCCAGCTGCACGGCGGCATCGGCATGACCTGGGAGCACCCCGCGCACCTGGCGCTGAAGCGGGCCAAGTCCGACCAGACGGCGCTGGGTTCGGCCGGCCGGCATCAGGACGCCATCGCGGCCCTGGTGGAGCTGCCCGCCCCCCGGTAAGGGGCCCATGTGTTCGCACCCCTCTACGTACTGTTTAATTGCGACTTGTTCGCAATAGCAGTTGATCTTCAAGAGGGGTGTGGACACCATGGCCGCCCGATCCGTCCGCCGCGCGACCGCCGCGATACTCACCGGGGCCACCGTCCTCAGCGCGGCGGCCTGCGCGAACCCCGGCGGCGCCGCGGGCTCCGGCGGCCCCGAGGATTCCGCGGTCGTCGGCATCGCCTACGAACCCGAGACCCTCAGCCCCCTCCTCGGCTACGGCAAGGACGGCAACTCCAAGATCTTCGACGGGCTGCTCGCCTTCGACGCCCGCATGGAGCTGCGCCCCGCCCTCGCCGCCGCCCTGCCCGCCGTCAGCGCCGACGGCCTGACGTACACGTACAAGCTGCGCCGGGGCGTGAAGTTCAGCGACGGACACCCCTTCACCGCCGCGGACGTCGTCTTCACCTATCGGACCGTCCTGGACCCGAGGACCAACAACGCCTCGCGTACCGAACTCGACGCGCTCAAGGACGTCAGGGCCGTCGGCGCCGACACCGTCGTCTTCACCCTCAAGTACCCCTACGCGCCCTTCGCCCAGCGCACCGTCCTCGCCATCGCCCCCGAGCACGTCGCCGGCCGGCAGGACGTCAACACCGGCCCGTTCACGACCAAGCCCGTCGGCACCGGCCCGTACGTCCTCACCGGCTGGTCCAAGGGCGAGAAGCTCACCTTCGAGGCCAACCCCGACTACTGGGGCGGCGCCCCGGCCGTGAAGAGGTTCGTCATGGCCGTCGTCAAGGACGACGACGTCCGCGCCACCCGGCTGCGCGCGGGCGACCTCGACGCCGCCGTCCTGCCGCCGGCCCTCGCCGCCGGGTTCAAGGGCGACGCGACGAAGAAGACGTACGCGGCCACCACCTACGACTACCGCAACGTCACCCTCCCCACCGACAACCCCGTCGCCGGCGACGCGGCGATCCGCCGCGCCCTCGACCTCGCCGTCGACCGGCAGGCCATGGTCGACAAGATCCTCGACGGCGCCGGCAAGCCCGCCTACGGACCCGTCCCCACCGGCAGCCCCTGGTTCGCCCGGGGCACCGAGCGCCGCCACGACCTCGCCGGGGCACGGAAGATCCTCGACGAGGCCGGCTGGAAGCCCGGCCCCGACGGCGTCCGGGTGAGGAACGGCGTCCGCGCCGCCTTCCCGCTCTGGTACCTCTCCGGCGACAAGCTCCGCCAGGACCACGCCCTCGCCTACGCCTCCGACGCCAGGAAGGCCGGCATCGCCCTCACCACCCAGGCCGGCACCTGGGAGGTCATCGAGCCCCGCATGAGGACCGACGCCGTCCTCGCCGGCGGCGGCTCGCCCGGCGACCCCGACTTCGACCAGTACCTCCTCCTGAAGTCCACCCTCGCCGGCGACGGCTTCAACAACATGGCCCGCTACGCCGACCGGACCGTCGACCAGGCGCTGGAGGACGGCCGCCGCACCGACGACCCCGCCCGGCGCCGCGCTGCCTACGACACAGTCCAGCGCCAGTTGCAGAAGAACCCCGGCTACACCTTCCTCACCCACATCGACCACCTGTACGTCGTCGCCGACCGCTGGGAGACGACCCCCGGCGGCGGACTCGGCACCCAGGTCGAACCGCACGACCACGGCCTCGCCTCCGGCCCCTGGTGGAACATCGAGGACTGGAAGCCGAAGAAGGCCGGAGAGAGCGCGAAATGAGCCGCCGCCTCCCCTGGGGGGCCATGGCCCGGATGGCCGGGCGGCGCGCCCTCGCCGCCGTCCCCGTCCTCCTCGCCGTCACCCTCGCGGTGTTCGCCGTCGCCGCCGCCTCCCCCTTCGACCCCGTCAAGGCCTACGCCGGCACCGCCGGACTCACCGCCTCGCAGGAGAACCTCGACCAGCTGCGCGCCAACCTCGGGGCCGACCGGCCGTGGCCCACCCGCTGGTGGGAGTGGCTCGGCCACGCCCTCCAGGGCGACCTCGGCGACTCCGGCGTCATGCGCCGGCCCGTCGTCGACGTGATCGCCGAACGGGTCGGCTGGTCCGCCCTGCTCGCCGTCACCGCCTTCCTCGTCGCGATCGTCCTCGGCACCGCCCTCGGCGTCCTCGCCGGACGCCGCCGCGGCGGCCTCCTCGACCGGGCCGTCAGCTCCGCCGCGTACACCCTGGAAGCCGCCCCCGCCTTCTGGCTCGGGCTGCTCGCCATCTGGTTCTTCGCCCTGAAGCTGGGCGCGCTGCCCGCCGGCGGACTCACCGACACCACCGGCGACACCGTCACCGCCGAGCAGGTCGCCCGCCACCTCGTGCTGCCCGCCCTCGTCCTCGGGATCTCCCAACTGCCCTGGTTCTTCCTGTACGTACGCCAGGGCGTCGGCGACGCCCTGGAGGAGGACCCGGTACGCGGCGCCCGGGCCCGCGGCCTCGCCGAACGGACCGTCCTCACCGGCCACGCCCTGCGTTCCGGGATGCTGCCCGTGCTCACGCTCGTCGGTTCCCGCGTCCCCGAACTCATCACCGGCGCCCTCCTCGTGGAGACCGTCTTCAGCTGGCCCGGCATCGCCGCCGCCACCGTCCAGGCCGCCGTCTCCGTCGACTTCCCGCTGCTCGCCGCCCTCACCGTGCTCGCGACCGCCGCGGTCCTGCTCGGCAATCTCCTCTCCGACCTGCTGTACGGGCTCGCGGACCCGAGGGTGGGCTTCGATGGCTGACCCCCGCACCCGGCGGATGCGGCTGTGGAGCTCCGCCCTCGTCGTCGGCACCGCCGTCCTCGCCGTCCTCCTCGTCCCGCCCGTCGTCCAACTCGACGAACAGGCCGTCGACCTGGGCCGGAAACTCCTCCCGCCCTCCTGGGAGCACCCCTTCGGCACCGACGACGTCGGCCGCGACCTGCTCCTGCGCTGCGTCTACGGACTGCGGGTCTCCCTCCTCGTCGGGCTGGTCGCCGCGCTCGTGGCGACCGTGATCGGCACCGGCGTCGGCGCGGCCGCGGGAGCGCTCGGCGGCCGCGCCGACCGCTTCGTGATGCGGATCGTGGACGGCTTCTCCTCCGTGCCGCACCTGCTCCTCGGCATCTTCCTCGTGGCCGTGTTCCGGCCCGGAGTCTGGCCGGTGATCGTCTCCGTGGCGCTCACCCACTGGCTGTCCACCGCCCGCATCGTCCGCTCCGAGGTCCTCTCGCTGCGCTCGCGGCCCTTCGTCGACGCCGCGATCTCCGGCGGCTCCTCCCGATGGCGGATCGCCGTACGGCACCTGCTGCCCGCGGTGCTGCCGCAGGCCGGGCTCGCCGCCGTGCTGATGGTGCCGCACGCCATGTGGCACGAGTCGGCGCTGTCCTTCCTCGGCCTCGGACTGCCGAGCCACCAGGCCAGCCTCGGCAACCTCGTCCAGAACGCCCGCTCGTCGCTGCTCGCCGGCGCCTGGTGGCCGACCCTCTTCCCCGGCCTCCTGCTCATCGTGCCCACCCTCGCCCTCGCCGGTCTCGCCGGAGTCTGGCGCGACCGGCTCAACCCGCGCCGCCGATCGGAGCTGATGCTGTGAACGAGCAGATCGCGCGGGCCCTCGAAGCCGTCACCGCCGAGCGGGCCGGCGACGCCGTCCTCAGCGTCCGCGGCCTCACCGTCCGCTTCCGGCAGCGCGGCGGACGCCAGGTCGCCGCCGTCACCGACGCCTCCTTCGACCTCGCGGCGGGGGAGTGCCTCGCCCTCGTCGGTGAGAGCGGCTGCGGCAAGTCCGTCCTCGCCTCCGCCCTCCTCGGCCTCCTCCCCGGCAACGCGCGGACCACGGGCACCGCGCTCCTCACGGACGGGCCCCGCCGGGCCGGGGCCGGCCGACCCACCGGCGCCGGCCGGCCCGCGCACCCCGGGGGCGGTGCCGTCCACCCGCCCGCCCTCGACCTGCTCGCCGCCGACGAACGCACCCTCGCCCGCACCGTACGGGGCAGGCGCGTCGGCCTCGTCCCGCAGAGCCCCGCCGCCCACCTCACCCCGGTGCGCACCGTGCGCGCCCACCTGGAGGAGACCGTACGGGCCCTCACCGGCACCCCCCGGCGGGAGCGGCGCGCGGCGGCCGAGGCGGCCGCCGAACGGGCCGCCTTCCCCGCCGGCCACCTCGACCGCCACCCCCACGAACTCTCCGGGGGGCTCGCCCAGCGGGCCGCCACCGCCCTCGCCCTCGTCGGCGACGCGCCGCTGCTGCTCGCCGACGAACCCACCACCGGACTCGACCGCGAGCTCGTCGACCGCACCGCCGACGAACTGCGCCGCCACGCCGACCGGGGCAAGGCCCTGCTGCTCATCACCCACGACCTGGCCGCGGCCCGCAGGGTCGCCGACCGCGTGGCCGTCATGTACGCCGGGCGGATCGTCGAACTCACCTCCGCCGCCCGCTTCTTCGGCGACCCCGGACCCCGCCATCCGTACGCCCGCGGACTCCTCGACGCCCTGCCCGAGCGGGAGTTCCGGCCCGTCCCCGGACTGCCGCCGGAACTCTCCGACCTGCCCGAGGGCTGCGCCTTCGCCCCGCGCTGCCCCCGGGCGAGCGCGGCCTGCGCCGTGCGCCCGGAGTTCGCGGCGGGGGTCGCCTGTCACCATCCCCTGGGAGCGTCCCGTGCTTGAACTCCACTCCGTCACCGCCGGATACGAGCCCCGCACTCCCGTCGTCCGGGGCGCCACCCTCACCGTCCCGCCCGGCGGATCCGTCGGCCTGCTCGGCCCCAGCGGCTGCGGCAAGTCCACCCTCGCCCGGGTGGCCGCCCTGCTCCACCGCCCGGACGCCGGCCGGGTCCTCGTCGACGGCACCGAGGTCCGGGGGTGGCGGCACCGCGCCCCGCGCGCACTGCGCACCGCCGTCGGGGTCGTCTTCCAGCAGCCCCGGCTCTCCGCCGACCCCCGGCTGCGGCTCGCCGACCTGATCGCCGAGCCGCTGCGCGCGACCGGCCGCCGCGACCTGGTGCCCGAGCGCCTCGCCGGGCTCGTGCCCGCGGTCGGCCTCACCGAGGACCTGCTCGGCCGCCGCCCGCACGAGGTCAGCGACGGGCAGCTGCAACGCGCCTGCCTGGCCCGCGCCCTGGTGCTGCGGCCGCGCTGGCTGATCTGCGACGAGATGACCGCGATGCTCGACGCCTCGACGACCGCGGCCCTGGTCGCCGCCGTCGAGACCTATCGCGCCGGGACCGGTGCGGGACTGCTCGCGGTCGGCCACGACCGGGTGCTCCTGGAACGCTGGTGCGACCGCACGGTCGAGTGGGCGGACCTCACGGGAGCCCTGGCCGACGCCTGAGGAACGGCCTGCTCCGGAAAGTCACCCGGATGGCCGCCCTGCCGTACCGCCGTCCGGATCGTCCCTTCCGTCACACTGTCCGCCGAACGCCGCAATTCCGGTGCGGCGCAAGGAGGGTGAGGGCGATGGCCATTTCCGTATCCGTGGTGCTGCTTCTGCTGATCCTGGCGGTGATCTTTCTCCGCAACGGCGGCCTGAAGGTCTCGCACGCCATCGTCTGCGCCCTGCTCGGCTTCTTCCTGGCGAGCACCAGCATGGCCCCGACCATCCAGAACGGAGTGGCCGCCACCGCCAACGTGGTCTCCAGCCTCAAACCCTGAGCTCGTCCCGCGCGCTGTTTCATGATCGTGAAGTGCCCGCGAAACAGAAGGCGCTTCCCTGTACATCTCCCGCACTCGGGCCTAGCGTCGGCCGCCGGCGCGACCTTCGTACGGACCCGAGGAGCCGCATTGACCACCCGACCCCCCAGCCGGCGAGCCCGCGCACTCGCGCTCATCGCCGCAGTGAGCGCGACCGCCCTCGCGCTCGCCACCCCCGTCGCCCTCGCCGACGAGATACCGCTCGCCCCCGGGCACCGGCTCGTCGCCCCCTACGAAGGCGCGCCCGCCACCGCCCGGCCCGTCCCGGCCGAGGCGCCGCCCCAGCACCCGTACCTCGCCCCCAACGGGCGCAGCGGCATGCACGCCGACGCCGCCGGCAGCGGTACCCACCCCTACTCCGGGCCGCTCGGCCGCGATCCGCGCGTCGACAGCGAGAAGATCGCCGCGCTCGGCGGCGAATGCGCCACCGTCACCTTCGACACCGGCGGCCGGCTCGTCACCGTGTGCGGCACCTTCCAGGGCTTCCTGCTCAAGCTGCTCGACCCCCGCACCCTCGACACCCTCGCCGAGCACCGGCTGCCGCAGCGCTCCTCCACCGTCGAGGCCGTCACCCGCCTCGACTTCGAGAAGATCTTCAAGGACACGTCCGGCGGTGCCTACTTCTACCTCGACGACCGGGACCGGGTCGTCCTGGCCGACTCCCGCCAGCACGTCCTGCGGATCGCACACCGTCAGAAGAGCGACGGAGCCTGGGAGTTCGTGGTCCAGAACGACTGGGACCTCACCCCGCTCGTCCCGCACGACTGCGTCAGCTGGACGAACCTCTTCCCCAGCGGCGTCTGCGACCCCGTCACCTCCGTCATGCCCGACTGGCAGGGGCGCATCTGGTGGGTCACCCGGCTCGGTCGCGTCGGCACCGTCGACCCCGCCACCGGAGCCACCCGCGCGATCCGGCTCGACGGCGAGGAGATCCAGAACTCCTTCTCCGTCGCCGAGGACGGCGTCTCCATCGTCTCCGACCACGCCCTCTACAGCTTCCGCGCCGACCCCGACGGCACCCCGCGGATCCAGTGGCGGCAGACCTACGACCGCGGCACCGGCACCAAACCCGGCTCCGTGAACCAGGGTTCGGGCACGACACCCGACCTCTTCGGCCAGAACGGCGCGAAGTACGTCGCCATCACCGACAACGCCGACGACCGCATGAACGTCCTCGTGTACCGGCGCGGCACGGACGTGGCCGAGGCCGACCGCCTCGTCTGCAAGGTCCCGGTCTTCGGCTCCGGCGCCTCCACCACCGACAACTCCCTGATCAGCTGGGGCGACAGCCTGGTCGTGGAGAACAACTACGGCTACGAGAACCCCGCCACCCTCACCTTCGGGCGCAGCGTCGTCGGCGGTGCCACCCGCGTCGACGTCCGGCCCGACGGCAGCGGCTGCGACACCGTGTGGCAGAGCGACGTCCGCTCACCCTCCACCGTGCCCAAGCTGTCCACGGCCAACGGACTCCTCTACTTCTACGAAAAGCGACCCCACGCCCTCGGCATCGACGCCTGGTACCTGACGGCCGTCGACTTCCGCACCGGCGCGCGCGCCTGGTCCCGCCTCACCGGCACCGGCCCCGCCTACGACAACAACTGGGCCCCGATCACCATCGGCCCGGACGGCACCGCGTACGTCGGCGTCTTCAACGGCATCGTCTCCGTCCGCGACGGGGCCTGAACCGCGTCCCCGCACGGGGCCGCACCCATGGGGGAGGCCGTCTGGTCCCGCGCGGGAGCAGACGGCCCTGACCCCGCCCCCGTACACACGGGTGCCCGGGACCCCCGCGGTCCCGGGCACCCGCCTCGCCGAGGAGCTGCGTCACACCATCTCGGGCATCTCGCCGACCGTCGTCCTCGTGTCGATCACGGCGAAGGCCGCGCCCTGCGGGTCCAGCAGTGCGGCGAAGCGCCCGAAGGGGCTGTCCATCGGGCCGAAGACCTTGCGCCCGCCGGCCGCCTCGGCGGCCTCGATCGCCTTGTCGCAGTTGTCGACGCCGAAGTAGATCTGGATGTACGCGGGGATCTCCGCCGGGAAGTCCTCCGCCGTCATCACCATCCGGCCGAGCACCGGATCGGCCCCCAGGTCGAAGACCCGGTAGTCGATCTTGTCGTCCTGCATCTTCTTCGAGCCGTAGCCGAAGACCGCCGAGTAGAAGGCGTCGGCCTTCGCCGGGTCACGCGTGAACACCTCCGCCCACACATAGGCGCCCGTGGCGCCCTCCAGCTCGAAGCCCTCGTGGGCGCCGGCCTGCCAGACACCGAACACACAGCCCGTCGGGTCCTGCGCGAGACACATCGAACCGAAGTCGCCCACCTGCATGGGCTCCATGAGGAGCGTGCCGCCGGCGGCCCTGATCTTCTCGGCGGTGGCGGCCACGTCCGGCGAGGCGAAGTACAGGCACCAGGCCGACTGCGGCTCGCCGTCCTGCCCGGGCATCGGCGGAACGACGGCCGCCACCGCCTTGCCGTTCTTGAAGGCCTGGGTGTAGTTGCCGAACTCCGATGCGGACTCACCGAAGGTCCAGCCCAGCACGTCGCCGTAGAACGACTTCGCACCCTCGAGGTCGGTGAACATCGCGTCGGTCCAGACCGGCGTGCCCAGAGGTCGTGAGGCCATGACGATGACTCGCTTCCAATCGTGACGTCCTTGTCTGCACGCCACGCTAACCACCTCCGGCCCGCCGCGCTCGGTGACGCACGGTGTCCGCCCGCGCGTTCTCGGCCCCCGCCACCGACGACGAGCACGCCCATACCGTCCGGTACGGGCCGCTCGTCACCACCACTGGGATGGTTGCGCACCGTCACCGAGGTCTCGCCCGGAGTCCGGCCGACCAGCGTCGACGAGCCCCCGCCGTCCAGGCTGAGGGCTTCCCACGCACGCCCCCTCCCCGGCCAGCAGCGCCCCCCTCCCAGGCCGGCAGCGCCGCCACCCCGCCACCCCGCCCCGCCCGCAGCGATGAACACCGCACGTCGGCTCAGCGGCGGAACTCGCGCGCCTGCGGGAACAGCTCCTTGACCAGCGCCCAGAACACCGGGAAGTCGGGGATGTCCTTCGCCTCGCGCGTCCAGCGCCCGGCTCCCGTGGTCCGCACCACGACCAGACCGTCCCCACGCCAGTCGCACCGGCGCACCCGCTCCCACGGCACCACCCTCCCCGACCGCAGCCCGATCCCGTGCCCGTACAGGCTCACCTCGCCGAACACCACCGCCTCGCCCGCCTCCAAGGCGTCCACCGCGGGCGGCATCGCGCGCCGCACCGTCTCGTCGAGCACGATCTGGGCCAGCTCACGGATCTGTGAGTCGGCGGGCCGCGGCACCGTCTCCTCGTCGAGGAACCCGCCGACCGTCACTCCGCTCCGGGCGCCGGTGCGCAGCCGATAGGCGTAATGGGTGCCCGCGTAGCCGCCGTGCACGTGGACGCGGGTGACGTCCTGGTGCATCGCCGTGACGCACCGCCAGGCCACCGCCCGCGCGGGCCCGCCCTCGCCGGGGCAGACCAGGCCCCGCTCGTACAGGTACACGTAGTCCCGGGGCCGCAGCGGCGTCACGCGGGTCCGTAACGACCGCCACAGCAGCCACCCCGTCGCCCCGAACGGCACCAGGAGAAGGGGCACTCCGAGCGGTGGACCGACCGCACGGCTCGCGAGGGCGGGGAGCGCGAGGGCCGCGAGCGCAACGAGGAGGACCAGCGCCGGCGCCCACGGGCGCCGCCGTGACACCCGCAGTCCGTCGGTATGACGGGCACGGAACCCCCGTATATAGGCTCCGAGTTCCGCCTCCCGCGCCGCTCGCGTCGCCGCCTCGTCCGGCGGCGGCACCGTCACCCGGTCGAGCCGCTCCATAGCGCACCCCCCCGACCGCATGATGACAGCGGCCGGAGCTGCGGACCAGGCCCGGCGCGCGGGCGAGTGGAGGCGCCGGGCGCGCCCGGAGGTGTCCGCCTACCGTGCTGCGGGCAGCCCCTGCGGGACGATGGGGTAGCGGTGGAACGCGGCCTCGGCGAGCGGGAGTCCGGGGCGCCAGAACTTCAGGACCTGCGCCGAGGGGACGAAGAGGGCGGTGGGCAGGGCGTCCGGTGCGAACCACTCCCAGCGCTCGATCTTGTCGGGCTCGGCGACGGCCGGAGCGCCGGTGTGGGCGTGGACCACCGTCGCCGCCGTCAGCCGGGTCAGCTCCGCCGACGCCTGCGTGTCGAGCACCAGGCCGATCACCGACACGTCGGCCGCGTCGGCCACGAGGGTGGTCTCCTCGGCGAGTTCGCGGACCGCCGCCTGCTCGATGGACTCGCCCGGATCCACCTTGCCACCGGGCAGCTCCCACACGCCCGAACGGTGCAGCCCGAGCAGCACCCGCCCGGCCTCGTCGGTCACCACCACACCGGCACCCAGAGAGGCCTGGGCGGCGGGTGGCTGGGCGTTGCGGTGCGCGGATGCGGGCGCGGTCATGACGTCTCCTCGTAGCGGTCGGGTGCTGCGACCAGCCAACACCATGACGGTGACAGGGGGGCGGGGTGGGCGGCGAGGCGCTGCGGGCGACGGCCCGGTGGGGCGTGCCGTCCTGCACGGGCTGCGGCCGAGGGCGGACCGGCGCGGGGCCAGGAGGTGTCCTGTCGATCAGGCCGGATCAGGGGCCGGACTCCGCGAGCCCGGCGTGACGGGCAGGACACCCTGGAGGACCGCGATGCCCAGGGGGCGGGATCCGGCCGGCAGGCGGTGGGTCGATCCGTCGGTGAGGTCGACGACCGTCAGACCGTCCCAGAAGCCGTCGCGGGTGAACCCGCCCGTGACGTACGCGGTCCGGCCGTCTGCGGAGACGGCGACGTCCTCGTGCGGGCCGTCCAGCGGGATCACGCGCTCGCTGCCGTCCGGCGTGCGCACCGTCAGCGACGGCCCCCGGTCGGTGTCCGGGTCGATCGGTCCCGTGCCGACCGTCAGGAGGGTGCCGTCGGGGGTGACGGTGACCCCGTGCTGGTGGGTGTCGGCCGTCATCGGGCGGATCTCCTGGCGTCCCGTGCGCGGGTCGACCACCACGAGCCGCTCGCCCTCGAACGGCAGCAGCAGGCGTCCGTCGGTGGGCGAGACGGCCGCGTAGTGCGGCTTCAGCCAGGAGCCGAGCCCGCCCTCCGTGCCGTACGGGGCGACCTCGATCCGGCGGGTGCGCAGGCTGTCGGCGTGGACCACGGTCACGTCGAAGGAGTCGTGGTTCGTCGTGTACACCTCGGAGCCGTCGCGCGAGACGTCCACGTCGAAGGGGCGCCGGCCGACCGGCACCCGGTCGGTGACGCGGAGGGCCGTCGTGTCGATCACCTCCAGGGTGCCGTTGCCGCCGGGCACGTTGACGCCCACGTAGACCCGGCGCCCGTCCGGGGAGAGCGCGATGCCCATGCCGCCGCTGCGGTACTCGCCGGTGGTCACGGGGCCGGTGGCGGTCCGGTACGGGACGAGCGCGAGGCGCGTACGGGTCCCGGTGTCGACCACGGCCACGCCCTCGGCAGTGGCGACCCAGGCCCGGCCGTCGGCGCCGACGACGAGGCCGTACGGAGCGGTCCCGACCTCGACGGACGCGAGCGGGCCCTGGGCGGGGTCGACGAACGTGACCGTGTCGGAGCCGAAGTCGGCGACGAGCAGGGTCCCCTCGGGGGTGGGGCCGGCGGGGGAGGGGGACGTGGTCGGCGGTGCGGACGCCGTGACCGGCCGGCTCTCCGCCGACTCGGCGGGGGTGCCGCCGCCCCGGGCGCAGCCGGCGAGCAGGGCGGTGGCCGCGGCCAGCACGGCGAGGGCGCGGGTTCGGTTCATCGGCGGGGCTCCCGGGGTGGCTGGTGGTCACGGCGCGGGACCGGGCCTGCAGCTCGGTCCGCCTCCGCCTCCCATGCTCCGTCCGCCTCGGCGGCCCCGGGGTCATCCGATCGGCCGACCCACCGGTCGCCACCCGACCGCCCCCCGGGCACCACGCGCTCCGCCGATCCGTTCCGAGGGGGCGGGGCCGGTCAGTGGGGGAGGGCGGCGGCGCCGCCGTGGGTGACCGCTCGGACCCGGATGCCCGCCCGGTCCAGCAGGCTCGCCGCGATCGTCGCCCGGCGCCCGGTGTCGCAGAAGGTCCAGATCTCGCGGTCGCGGGGCAGCGCGCCGACGCGTGCGGGCAGGTCGGCCAGGGGGATGGCCAGGGTGCCGGGGACGCCCCCGTCGGGGCGGGCCGGGCGCACGTCGAGGGCGGGCACCTCGTCGAGCCGCGCGGCCAGCTCCGCGGCGTCGGCCGTGCGGAAGGAGCGGAGCGGCCGGCCGGCCGCCGCCCACGCGTCCGTCCCGCCCTCGAGGACGCCGGCGACGTTCTCGTAGCCGATGCGGAGCAGTTGGACCATGGCCTCGGCCTCGCACGCCTCCTCGGGGGCGGGCAGGACCAGGACGAGGCGGGTGCCGAAGGGGACGACCTCGGCGACCAGGCTCGCGAAGCGCTCGTCCAGCTCCTCGCAGAGCGCCCCCGGCACGTGTCCCGCCGCGAAGGCCGCACGGCCGCGCCCGTCGACGATCTGCGCACCCTCGCCGGCGAGCCCCGCGACCATGGCGGGCGACAGCCGCCGTGCCACGGGCACGCCGCCGAGGACCGCGGGACCGGCGCGGTTGAGGGGTGCCATGTGGCGGTAGTACGCGGGGTACGGCGGCAGGCCGGTGGCGCGCGCCGCGACGTACGCGGTCTCGTCGCGCGGCGTCAGGGCCGGGTTGGCGCGCCGTTCGTCGCCGACCGTCGTCGTCCGGCCGTGCCCCCGGGTCACCGGACCGGCTGTGCAGGAGCTGCCCGCACCGTGCGTCGGCAGCACGCGGGTGGCGTCCGGCAGGCGCGTGAGCCGGTGCAGCGAGCGGTACTGCGCACGGGCCAGCTCCTCGGTGTGCGCGGCGCCGGAGAGGTCGGTGCGGCCCGCGCCGCCGACGAGCAGGCTGCCGCCGGTGAAGACGGCCGCGGGCGGGCCTTCGGGGTCGTCGAGGACGAGGTACGCCGTGTGTTCGGCGGTGTGGCCTGGGGTCTCCATCGCCCGCACGGTGACGTCCCCGACGGTGATCTCGTCGTCCTCCGCGAGCGCCAGATGGGCGAAGGCGTAGGGCGCACGGGCGGGACCGGCCACGGTGGCACCGGTCGCGGCCCGTACCTCCAGGGCACCGGAGACGTAGTCGTTGTGGACGTGGGTCTCCAGGGCGTACCGGATGCGCACCCCGGCGTCGGCGCACCGTTCGATCAGTTCCCAGCTGTCCCGCTGCGGGTCGACGAGGGCGGCCTCGTCGCCGCTGACGAGGAGATAGCTGGTGTCGCCGAGCGACGCGGTGGTCATGACCTCGATCTCGTGCACGTCCCGCACCTCCCGGCCCGCCCGCAGCTCCGCTGCGGTTCAAACGACGACCACCTCGACGGCGGCGACCGGATTGCACCCGTAGCCGCCGGCGTTCCACGGGGCCCGCGGCGGCTGGACCTCGCCGCGCGCGTCGGTCGCCCGGGCGAGGATCCGGTAGCGGCCGGGGGCGCGCGGGGTCCACGCGGCGGACCAGTCCGTCCAGGCGTACGGCCCCGAGGGCTCCGCCAGGACCGCGTCCCGCCACGGGTCCGCCTCCGCGTCCGGCTCGTCCTCGTGCACGGTCCGCACCTCGACTCGCCGCACCGCTTCTCCGTCGCCCGTCCAGGCATGCCCCCGCAGCACGGTCTCCCGGCCGCGCCGCAGGTCGTCGTCCTGCTCGGGAGAGGTGATCAACGACTTGACGCGCAGCCCGGCGACGGGCCCGCCCGCGGTGCCGTCGGCGTCGACGTACACGTACTCCTCGGTCTGGAACGGTCCCGCGAACGGCTCGGTGACCGCCCGCACCCCGGTCAGCCACTTGACGTCGGCCACGGCGAAGCGGCCGGGGACCACGAGCCGCACGGGAGCGCCGTGTTCGGGGGTGAGCGGCGCCCCGTCGAGCCGGGTGGCGAGCAGCGTGTCGGGGTGCAGCGCGACCGCGAGCGGCAGGCTCCGCTCGAACGCGGTCCGCCGGCCCCGTACCGTCCCGGAGTCGGCCCCGGTGAAGACCCACTCGACCGCCCCCGGCGCCACCCCGGCCCGCTCGGCGAGCAGCCGGAACGGCACCCCGGCGAAGCGGACGCAGCCGACCGCCCGCTGCTCCCAGGGCAGTCCGCGCGGCTGCGGGCTCATCCTGGAGCGCCCGTTGCCCGCGCATTCGAGGACGACGTCGAGCTCCCGGTGGGGAAGGGCGGCCAGCCGGGCGTGGTCGAGGGTGTACGGGGTGCGCACGGCGCCCTCGACCCGCAGCCGCCACGCGCCCGGCGGGGTGCGCGGGACGGCGAAGTGGTCGCGGACGAAGAGGGCGCCGGCCGGTGTGACCGGTGCGGCCAGAGCGGCCGACGGTGTCTGGGCGTTGTACGGGTCGGCCGTCACCGTCTCGGGGGACCAGGCGGTGGCGCCCGGCCCGCGGGGGAGTACGGAGGCGCACATGGTTTCTCCAGGCTACGCCCGGAGTTCCGTCATTTCTCGCGAATTACCTGATATGAGGCCAAAGCTATTGACATGCGTCGAATAGGGAGGAGACTCGTCCGTACACCGGACAACCGGAGAGAGCCGCACCCGCCGACGGAGACGTCCGAAGGCCCGCGTGACCCGATCTCGGCTCTGGCCAGGCCCCCGGCAGATCCTGGCGGCGACCGAGTCGTCGGCGACGACCGACGACCCGGGAACGACGAGGATCGCCGGGGACTGTCGTGTGTCCGGGCCCTTCGCGGGCGGGCCGCCCATCAGGCTCGCCGCCCCGCGCCCCGTGCCCCGTGCTCCCTTCGCGCTTTCCCGTGCCCCGTGCTCCCGTCGCGCTCTCCCCGCGCCCTCGGCCGGGTCGGCGTCATCCGGCTGCCGGACCCCCCTCCTCCGCCCGCCCCCTCCTGCGGCATACTGACCCCTCCTTGATCAACAGAATGTTTAAGGAGGAGTCTTGGGCGCCAGTTTCAAGACGGTCATCGAGGTGGGCCCGGCCCACCTCGCCCAGGCGGAGGCCCTCGGTCACGCCTTCCAGACGGCCATCGCACCCGCCACCGTCAACTACGACTTCGACCACATCCGCGATGCCGCCGCCGCATTGCCCGGCAGCGACATCGTGAAGATGGTCCGTGGCTGGGGGCTGCAGGAGGAGGCCCCGGTCCTGGTCATGGTGCTCTCCCTCAAGGAGGCGGTGCGCCAGGCCCTGCCGCCCGAGGCGGCGGAGGCCTCGTTCTGGGACACCATCGAACGCGAACTGGTGAGCGCCTTCACCGGTCTCGCCGACCAGGAGGGCCTGCCCGGGCTCTCGTACTACGAGGTGGGCGCCGACCGCACCCGCTACTACCGGGACGTCTTCTTCGCGCTCCAGGACGAGGAGACCGGCGCCTACCTGTACGCCGTCGCCTTCTGCATCGACGTCACCGTCGGCCTCGACAAGGCCCGCGTCGGCGCGCTGCAGATGACCGACATCGCCCCGTTCGCGATCCGCCTCAACGCGATCGTCGTCCGCCAGGAGCTCGCGCTCACCCCCGCGTGATCCCCACCTCGTCACGGCCCGCCGTCCCGGGCCATGGCCCCGCGCCTCTACCGAGCGGTAGCGTCCGTCCGCAACCGTAGCCCTGCGGAAAGGCGAAGCACCCGATGAACCAGCGGTTCGGCGACTACCAGAACGAGATCTACCTCAACGGGCTCTTCGGCACCCTGCCGAAGTTGCCGATGGCCTTCGCCGAGCTCGAACAGCGGGCCGAGGCCGCGCTCCCGGCCTCCCTCTGGTCCTACGTCGCCGGCGGCGCGGGCGACGAACACACCCAGCGCGCCAATGCCGAGGCGTTCCGGCAGTGGGGCCTCGTGCCCCGCATGATGGTCGGCGCCGCCCGACGCGACCTCTCGGTGGACCTGTTCGGAATACGGCTGCCGAGCCCCCTGCTCATGGCGCCCGTCGGCGTCATCGGCCTGTGCGCCCAGGACGGCCACGGCGACCTCGCCACCGCCCGCGCCGCGGCCCGTACCGGGGTACCGATGATCGCGTCCACCCTGACCGTGGACCCGATGGAGGAGGTGGCCGCCGAGTTCGGCGACACCCCCGGCTTCTTCCAGCTGTACACGCCGACCGACCGCGCCCTCGCCGAGAGCCTCGTGCGACGCGCCGAGGCGGCCGGCTTCCGTGGCATCGTCGTCACCCTCGACACCTGGGTCACCGGCTGGCGCCCCCGCGACCTCGCCACCGCCAACTTTCCCCAGCTGCGCGGCCACTGCCTCGCCAACTACACCTCGGACCCGGTCTTCCGGGCCCGTCTCGCCAAGGCGCCCGAGGAGGACCCGCAGGCCGCCGTCCTGGAGTGGACGGGGATCTTCGGCAACCCGCTGACCTGGGACGACCTGCCCTGGCTGCGCTCCCTCACCAGCCTGCCGCTCATCCTCAAGGGCCTCTGCCACCCCGAGGACGTCCGCCGGGCCAGGGACGGCGGGGTGGACGGCGTCTACTGCTCCAACCACGGTGGCCGCCAGGCGAACGGCGGCCTGCCCGCCCTCGACGCCCTCCCGGACGTCGTGGCGGCCGCCGACGGACTTCCCGTGCTCTTCGACTCGGGCGTCCGCAGCGGCGCCGACGTGGTCAAGGCCCTCGCCCTCGGCGCCACCGCGGTCGCCGTCGGCCGGCCGTACGCCTACGGCCTGGCCCTCGACGGTGCCGACGGCGTCGTCCACGTGCTGCGATCGCTCCTCGCCGAGACCGACCTCGTCATGGCGGTCGACGGCTACCCGACCCTCGCGGACCTCCGGGCGGAGGGGGCACTGCGCAGGCTCTGAGGACGCGGCACCCGGGGCGGCGCGGTGGGCCCGGCCCCGGGGGAGCGGCCCGGAGGGCCGTCGCGGCGGTTCAGCGCCGGCCGAGGACCTCCGCGATCCGGGAGAAGCCGTCCGTGCCGTGGCCGAGCCCCACCGTCCGACGGGCCAGTCCCTCGGCCGCGCGCAGCACCCCCGCGTCGATGCCATGGGCCTCCGAGGTGTGCACGATGTGGGTCATCGACGACACGGCGGAGGTCAGCGGATTGCCCTCGCCCGAGTAGCCGCCGCTCTCCACGTCCTCGGCCCACTCCTGGAACAGCGGCGGCAGGATCGCCCCGATGCCCTGGGCGAACGGGGCCAGTTCGCGCGGCGAGATGCCCTCCGCGCCGGCGACGGCCAGCGCGTGTACGTAGCCGGCCATCGACGTCCAGAAGATGTCGAGCAGCGCGATGTCGTACGCCGCGGCCCGGCCGACGTCCTCGCCCAGGTGGGTGTGGGTGCCGCCCAGGGCGTCGAGTACCGGCCGGTGCTCGCGGTAGAGCTCCCCGGGGCCGCTGTGGATGAGGACCGCGTGCGGCGTGCCGATGGTCGGGGTCGGCGTCATGATCGCGCCGTCGAGATAGCGGATGCCGTGCGCGTCGGCCCACCGCCCGGTGTCCCGGGCCCGGCCGGGGGTGTCGGCGGTCAGGTTCACCAGGGTGCGGCCCTTGAGCGCGCTGGCGACCGCTTCCTGACGCAGCACGGCGTCCGAGGCGTCGTAGTTGACCAGGCAGACGACGGTCAGCGGGCTCGCCGCGACGGCCTCCGCGGCGCTCGAAGCCCCGATCGCGCCCTGGGCGAGGAGCTCGCGGTCACGGCCCGGAGTGCGGTTCCAGACGGTGGTGCGCACTCCGGCGGCAACGAAGGCGCCGGCCAGCGCCCGGCCCATGGGGCCGAGGCCGATCACGGTGACGGCACGCTCCGGCGTGAGGAGAGGGGAAGAAGACATGGCGTGACTCCCTTGTCATGGGTGGAACGGGAACGGATACGGAAAACGGCACGGCCGTAGGACGAGAGGGACGGAAACGATGGGGCGCATGCGGGCCCGGGACACGGACGTGTGCGGTGTGACCGCCGCCGTCGCCGTGATCGACGGAAAATGGAAGACCCTGCTGCTGTGGTTGCTGGAGTCCGGCCCGCACCGGCCCGGCGAACTGCGCCGGAAGATCCCGGAGATCAGCGAGAAGGTGCTGACCCAGGCACTGCGGGAGATGGAGGCGGACGGGCTGGTGCACCGCGAGGTGCACGACGTCGTCCCGCCGAAGACCGTCTACTCGCTGACCGGCGACGGCCGCGAGCTCTCCGAGGCGTTGGCCGCGCTCTCGGCGTGGGGCCACCGCCGGCTCGACCGGCTCACCGCCGGACAAGCGGCCTCCTGAGGCTCCTGATGCCTCGTCACCCTCCTTTCCCCTGGCTGCCACCAGCCTCTCCCGGGGTGCGCGACGCGACAAGTACCCACAAAAAAGTGGGTATGGCGACGAGGGCCGGACGGTGTCCGGGCGGGGCCCGGCGGCATTCGGGCGGGTCAGGGCGGGGGGCCGAGGACGGCCGGGCGGAGCCCGGGAGGGTACGGGTGAGGGTTTCGGGCACGTGCGGGGGCGGGGTTGACCAGGACCAGGGGAGTCCGTGAAGTACGATGATCGCCGTACTACGATGACCGACGTAGTTTGGCCCGGAGGGGGAGACATGACGACCACCAGGACGGTCAGGTTCCATGCGCACGGCGGCCCGGAGGTGTTGCGGATCGAGGACGAGGCGGTGGGCGAGCCCGGGCCGGGCGAGCTGCGCGTACGTATCGACGCCATCGGTCTCAACCGTGCCGAGGTGCTCTTCCGCAGCGGCGTCTACATCGAGGCCGTCCGGGAGTTCCCCGCCCGTCTCGGAGCCGAGGCCGCCGGTGCGGTGGAGGCGGTCGGCGGCGGGGTGACCGGCTTCGCGCCCGGCGACCGGGTCAGTGTGGTCCCCGCGTTCTCCATGAACGCCTACGGGGTCTACGCCGAGCGCGCGATCGTGCCCGCGGCCGCCGTGCTGCACCGGCCCGAGGGGCTCGACGCGGTCGAGGGGGCGGCGGTCTGGATGCCGTACCTCACCGCCTACGGCGCGCTCGGGCAGGTCGGCGGCATGGGCGCGGGCGACACGGTCGTCATCACCGCCGCCTCCAGCAGCGTCGGACTGGCCGCGATCCAGATCGCCCGGCGCCTCGGCGCCGTGCCGATCGCCACCACCCGCACCCACGCCAAGAAGGCCGCGCTGCTGGCCGCCGGAGCGGCCGAGGTGATCGTCGACGAGGAGAAGGACCTGGTCGAGCGGGTGCGCGCGGCGACCGGCGGTCGGGGTGCCGAGTTCGTCTTCGACGCCGTCGCCGGGCCCGGCGTGCTCGACCTCGGGAGGGTCGTCGCCCCCGGCGGCACCCTGTTCGTGTACGGCGCGCTGAGCGGCGAGCCGACCCCCTATCCGGGCTTCGACCTCGGCATGCCGGCCCTGAACATGCGTACGTACACGCTGTTCGAGACCACCCGCGACCCGGAGCGGCTGCGGCGCGCCGCGGCGTTCGTCTCCTCCGGGCTGGGGTCGGGGGCCTTCCGGCCCGTCGTCGACCGCACCTTCCCGCTGGACCGGATCGCCGAGGCGCACCGCTACCTCGAGGCCGGTGCCCAGGTGGGCAAGATCGTCGTCACGGTCGACCACGACTCCCGGGACCGGCTCGGCGGTTGAGGGCCGGACGGGCCCCGGCGGGCCCGGCCGCCCTCGTCCTTCGGATCCGGCGCGGTGTCCGGTCTGATCGACGAGACGCCCCCTAGGCCGCCTCATTCGGATCTTGCCGGGCTCGCGGGGTCTGGCACGCACGCTCGCCGCGTTGTCGTCGGTCCACAACGCTCCGCGTTGCCTCCCTCCTCCGCCTTGCGATCGCACGCACCAGACCCCGCTCCCTGATCCGGCCTGATCCGAAAGAGGCGACCTAAGCGGTGCGGCGTTCCCGCCGCAGCCAGTGGCGGCGTCGGGGACGGTCGGGCAGCCAGCCGAAGGCCAGCGAGCTTCCCACCAGGCCGAGCAGCATCCCGACGAAGAAACCGCCCAGGTTCGAGGTCACCCAGCTCGCGAGCGAGGCGAGCACGCCGATCACCGAGTAGAACAGGCGCTGGCGGGGGTTGAACACGATGAGCAGCCCGCACACCACCATGATCATCGGCAGGACGTACCCCGCCAGGCTGTCGGCGCCGGCCGTGAGGATCACCGAGACGCTGGCCCGCTGGGTCAGCAGGATCTCCGCGCCGCCGAGCGCCAGGGCCGTCCCCGCTCCGAACGGGCGCCGGTGGCGCCAGCGCCGGAACGCCCGCCAGGGGTGCCGGCGGCCGGGCGCGTCCGCCATCAGCAGCCCTTCGAGCTGAAGCCCATGTGCAGGTCGGGCAGGGTGAACCGGGTAGCGGTCGTGGCGTAGTTGTTCTGCCGGACGTTCTTGATGTCGACCGTGTCCGCCTGCTGCCCGAAGGAGCCCAGCGGGCCCTTGATCGGGGGCTTCTCGAAGGTGCTGGCGTCCCCGCCGATCTCGATGTTGTCGAACGCGGCCAGCTTGCCCGAGATCTCGGTGGAGTCGGTGGTCAGCCCCGAGGCCTTCACGGGGGTGCCCTTGTTGCCGGCGGTGATGACCAGGTTGGTGCCGCCGAGCTCGACGCTCTGGCACAGGTTGGTGAGCTTCGCCTCGCGGATCGCGGTCACGATGACCAGGACCTGGCCGCCGGTGTCGCCCGCGTTAGGGCTTCCCTCGGCCATGTTGTCCAGTGCCCCGAACTGCCCGAAGCCCGTGCCCTCCAGACTGTCCGCTGTCACGGTGAACGGCATGCCGGAGATGGCGAACTGGGCGGCGAGCGCCCCCTGGGCGGTGAGGACCACCAGGGTGGCGGCGGCGAGGAAGGCGGGCACGCCCATGAGGGCGGCGCGTCGGTAGCGCACCCCGCCGCGTCTGTCGGAACCGACCTGCGGGAGGGGGGAGTCGGGCTCGGTGGTGCCTAAGGACAGAGCCATGCGGTGCTCCTGACAAGAAGAAGGAAACGGAGCGCGGCGACGTCCTGGCGCGGACAGTTCCCCAACCCGCCTGGGTCTTCCCGGACTCGTGCGGAGGCAGTCGTGCCGCAGGGAACCGAAAAGGACCGTACGCGCGGTGAGACATGTCGTCAACTGCCCGGTAACAAATGCTTGTTGACGATCACTCAGGCAGTCGGAGTGAGGGTTGTGGGTGGATCATCCGGCTACGGTGAACGGCGCCACGACCACGTGCACGAGCACGTCGAGGAGCTCGGACAGGTCCCTGCCGGCGTCCTCGAACCGGTCCTCGTCCACCGCCCGGATGACCGCCGCGTGGACGGCACCGACCACCGTGTCCACCAGCTCGGCCCGCGCCACCCCCGGTGGGCCCGGTGGGGCGTCCGCGAAGAACCGGCGAAAACCGGCCAGAAGTTCGACCCGTGCCTGACGGCCCGCCGGACCCACCGAACCGATCTCCACCGCCATCGTCGCGAACGCCGGGTTCTGTGCGAGCAGGTCGAGCAGCACCCGCAGTCCGGCCCGCACGGCGACCGGCCAGGCGACCGCCCCGCCCGCCTCGTCGTACGAGCGCTGCATGGCCCGGACGACCGTCTGGGTGCCGCCCCGGAACGCGGCGAGGACCGCGTCCTCCTTGCCGGAGAACAGCTCGTAGAAGACCGGGCGGGTCACTCCGGCGGTCCGGCAGATGTCACTGATCCGTGCGCCCGTGTACCCGTTCGCCGCGACCGTGCGGGCCACTCCGTCGAGCAGTCGCTCCCGCTGCCGGGAGGCGACCTCCTCGGGGGTGAGCCGGCGCGGTCCCGGGCGCAGCGAGCGCTCCGGCTCGCGGCCCGTGCGGGCTCCCGGTAGGACCAGTTCCCCCTCGGCGCCCCGAACGCTCGTCATCGGCCACATCCTTCTGCGGTTGTTGACGTCACATACTCGTCAGGATTACAACCCTGATGGGTTTTCCTCTCGGTGCGCCGGGCGGACCGGTGCAGGGGCACCCCCGTGGGACGGGACGCTCCTCCACCGCACACCGCGCCGCACACCGAGTATTACGCTCCACCCCGTATCGCGACACCGCCGCAGGAGATCCGTGGCGCCGGATCGTTCCGGCGGTGGGCGTCGCCGACCGTCGCAGCCGCGTCACCACGCACCTGTCACCCCGCACCCGAGTGCCCGTGCCCGTCCCCCGCGCGCGGCTCTCCCGGGTGGGGCCGGTGCGTGATCCCCAGCGCGGCGCGCACCCCTCGTGACGATCCTCTGCGGGCGCGCACGTGCGTGCCCGGGTACCCACGCAGACCATCGAGTTCTCTCACCCTCCGCCATCGTGCGAAAGGAACCCCCATGGACAAGCGTGCTCTCTCCGCGGCCTTAGGCGCCGCCGTCGCCGCCGTGCTCGCGGTGACCGCCTCCGCCTCCGCGACCGCCTCCGCCGGCAACGTCCTGACCACCGGAAGCGCGGGCGGCACCGCCGTCGCCTCCGGTGACGTCCTCTCGGCCTCGCTGGCCACCGGGACCAAGGCGAAGATCGCCACCACGGCGGGCGGCAGCACCGGCATCACCTGTAACACCTCCGCCTTCACCGCCACGGCCAACACCAACCCCGCGGCGCCCGGCACCGCCACCGAGACGGTCACGGCCCACACGCTCAGCAGCTGCACCACCAACATCGTCGGCGCGACCGGCGTGCAGAGCATCACCGTCAACAACCTCCCGTTCGCCGCGTCGGTCACCTCCGGCGGCTCGCTCACCGTCTCCGCCGGCGCCGCGGGCCCGATCCAGACGACCCTCAAGATCAACACGATCCTGGGCGTCACGACCTGCGTCTACCGGGCCGGCAGCCTCACGGCGACGCCGAACAACGCCGACAACTCGCTCTCCTTCACCGACCAGCTGTTCACCAAGTTCAGCGGACCGGGCACCTGCCCGGGCAGCGGCTACTTCACCGCGAAGTACGGCCCGGTGCTCGACACCAGCCAGGCGGGCAGCCCGGTGGTGTTCGTCAACTGACGTCAGGGCACCTGCTGTGACACCTCGCCGAGTGTGCTGCCGTCGAGCATGCTGCCCGTCGGAGGTGCGCCGCGTCGGGTGTGACGCCGTGTAAGGCGTGTGGTCCGGGAGAGTGCGCCGTTCCCGGACAGGGCGGCTCCGGAGCCAAAGGCCTACCGGGGCCGCCCCTTCGCCACGCCCTGCGATCAGACCCTCAGACGGGCCAGGACGGCCCGGGCGGCCCTGGCCACCGCCGCCCGGGTCTCGTCGGTGTGGTCCGATGTCTCGAAACCGTGGTGGGCGTGCGGCACGTCGACCAGGTCGACCTCCGCGCCCGCCCTCCCGGCGGCCACGAGGAACGCGTCGACGGTCGCCTGGAAGACGGGGTGCTCCAGGCCCGCCCGGGTCAGGACGACCGGCGGGCTCGAGGCCCCCACCGCGTCCACCGGACGGAACCGCTCCGGCACGGCGCGCCAGTCCGGCGGCGCCGCGAGCAGCGGATAGGTCAGCGCCACGCACCGCAGCCACGGCGGAGGAGCCGCCAGCCAGTCCGCCGCGAGCAGACCGCCGGCGGACAGGAACCACAGGGCGATCCGCTCGCCGTCGACGCGGGGGTCCGCCCGGACCAGCTCCACCGCCGCGGCGACGTCCTCGGCCGCGTTCGGATAGGCGTCGAGCCCGTACAGCCGGTGGTCCAGGGTCGCACCGACCGCGCCCAGGCCCGCCAGGTACGCCCCGTACCCGAGGAAGGTCGGTGAGTCGCGCGGCGTGGGCCGTCGGTCCGGCGAGACCGGTCCGCCGTGGACGAACAGGACGGCGGGCCACGGCCCTTCGGCCTCGGGGAGGTGCAGGTCGACCGTTCCCCGGCGCTCGCGCGGTCGCTCCGCCACGTCCAGCAGGAACGTCTCCGTTCGGGCGGACGGCGGGCCGTCCGGGACGGTCAGCCGACGCCCCTCGTCGGCCGCGGCCCGCAGCAGCACCTCGGCCAGCGGGCCCGGTGCGGAGAGCATCGGCCAGTGGCCGGTGTCGAGTTCGAAGAACCCGACCCGCGGACCGGCGAGCACGCGGAACTCGGGCGGACCCGAAGCGAGCAGCATCTCGACCATCGCGATCCCGGAACCGTTCGCCGTGCACAGCACACCCGTCACCGGCCGGTCGAAGGGGTTACCCCTGAGCCGCAAGGGCTGGGTGAGGGTCCGCAACGGCTGCGGCACGGCCATCCGGTCGAGCCGCGCCAGGTCCGCGGCCGACAGGCCCGCCGTGCTGCCCCAACGCGCCCACTCCCCGCCCGAGGGCGCCGGCACCGACCCGCTGGCCCCGCCGGCCCCGCCGGCGCGTTCGGCGACGGAGGCGTCGGGCACGAGCGCGAGGGGCGTGTCGCCGTCCCCCGGCATTCCGGCGTCCAGGTACACCACCCGCGCGCACCGCTCCGGCCGCCGGTCGGCGGCGCCGAGCACCGGATGGATCCCGTAGTCGTGCCCGACGAGCACGACCTCCTCGTCGGCCCCGATCCCGTCGATCACCCCCACGACGTCCTCGACGTGCCGTTCCAGATCGACGTCCGCGGCCGCGACCGCCGGCGACTCGCCCCCGTCAGCCATCCCGGAGAGCGTCACCCCGTACGCCTCGGCCCCGGTCTCCCGCAGCCGCGTCACCACCTCCCGCCACACCCACCCGCCGGTGAACGGCCCGGACACCAAAACGAAAACCGCCATCCCGCTCTCTCCTCGTCTCGCGACGCCCTCGTCCGTACGGGCGGCACGGTAGGAACTCCCCCTGGGGGAGGTTCAAGCGCCGGTGACGCGCGGCCCGGCGACCGGCCCCGACCTCAACCGACGCGAGGAGAACGGTGACCGGGATGCGAGAGTGGGGGCGACGCGAAGGAAGGCCGGAGAGGAGGGCGGCGGCGTGGGAACGGACACGGTAACGACGACGGGCGCTGCGGGGACCGCCGGTTCCGTGCCGCGGGAGGCGCCGCGCGCCGCCGCGGTACGGCTGGTCCCGGTCGACCGGGCGCTGCGTCCTGGGGCGGGCAACGAGGAGGTCCGTACCGCGGACCCGCGGGACGCGGCCGCCGTGGAGCCGGCGCCGGCGGGCGCCGACGCCGTGCCCCACCACCCGGGCGGCCCGCCGGACGAGGCGCCGCACCCCGAGCTGCTCGACACCGACGTGCCGGGCACGCACCACGTCCCGGAGGCGACCGGACGCACGGTCGTGTCGACGAACACCCGCCGCTTCGGGGAGCTCCCCGGTCCCGCCGTCGTCGACCGCGCCCCGGTCGACGACGCCGAGCCCGACGCCGGCATCCCGGGCGCGGACCCGGCGGTGGCCCAGGACGGTCCGTACGCCCGGCCGGAGTTCCCCCTTCCGCAGCTCCCGCAGCCCCCGGCCGGACCGTGACCGTGACCGAGGACGACGGCCGATGGAGCATCGGCGAACTCGCCGAGCGGGCCGGAGTGACCGTCAAGACCGTCCGCTTCTACTCCGACCGGGGGCTGCTGCCCGAGGCCGCCCGCAGCGGCGGCGGACACCGCCGGTACGGCCCCGGGGCCCTGGAGCGGCTCCGGCTCATCCGCTCGCTGCGCGCGCTCGACCTCCCCGTGTCGGACGTCGGCCGGATCCTCGACGAGGACGACGCCCTGGAGGACGTCGTCGCCCGCCGGCTGGGCGAGGTGAGCGGCCGGCTGACCACGCTGCGCTGGCGGGAGGCGTCGCTGCGCCTGCTGCGCGACTGCACGCCGGAGGAGCGGGTCGAGCGGCTGCGGCTGCTCGGCGACGTCTCGCTGCCGCCCGACACGACGGCACTCGCGCGTTTCTGGCGGCGCACCCTCCCCGTACGCGTGCCGGCCGCCGTCGCCGCCACCGTCGTGGACGCTGCCGTTCCGCAGCCCCCGGCCGATCCGACGCCCGCTCAGGTGCTGGTCTTCGCACGGCTGCACGCCCTGGTCGCCGGGGCGGCCCCGCCCGTCGTGCACCTGGCGGACACGGACCACCGGCCGGGGGTGCTGTACGCCGGGCTGGGCGAGGCGTACGACCTGGCGGCGCCGGACCTGCGGGCGGGGCGGGCGCCCGCCCGCGGCGAGGCCCTGGACCGCTTCGTCGCCGCCTACGCGGACGCGCTCGGCGCCCGCGACAACCGGGCCTTCCGGCACAGGCTCGCCCGGCTGATGGTCGCGAGCGCGGACCCGCTGATCGGCCGCTACTGGCAGCTCGCCGGCCGGCTGGCGACCGAGCGGGACGGCCCCACCCCGGGGGCCGCCCACGGCTGGCTGTGCGCCGCCCTGAAGTCGGACTTCAGGGGGCCGCCGGGGATCGCGCCGGCTTCGGCGTGGACCTGGTGAACCCGCCGGGAAGCACGGCGGACGAGCACGATGAGGGTCGCCGGGGAAGCTCCGGACCACCGCCTCCTCCGCTGTCGTTCGTGGCACTCGCGTCGGGCTCACGGGCCCACCCGCCCGGGCTCACGCCGGTCGGGATCCGCCGCGCCGCTCGCCGGCGAAAGGGGCGGCCGCCACGAGCGTCGGCATCGCGACGGCCAGGCCCAGCGCCCACCCGAGCCCCGCGTGCAGCAGCAACAGCGCTCCGGCCAGGGCGCCCAGGAACAGGGTCAGGGCGGAGAGCAGCCGGCGCAGCGAGGGAGCGCCCCAGCGGTCCGCCGCCAGACCCGTGAGCGTACGGGTGAGGACGGTGGTCGTGAGGTCGGGGACCGCCAGCCGGTGCACGACGGCGTTCTGCAGACCCATGGCGCCGCCCATCAGGACGAGCACGGGGTAGCGGCTCGCACCGGTCTGCTGGGCGACGAGCGCGGCCGCGAGCAGGATCGTCTGCAGCCCGACCAGCGGACGGAACGGCACGGCCCGCGCTCCCCGCCGCCAGCGCCCGCCCGCCGCCGCACCGAGGAGAAAGGCGCTCAGCGCGGTGAGCGAGGCCGTCGCCGACAGTCCGGCCGCGCCGGCCAGCGCGAAGCCGCAGAAGACCACGTTGCCCGTCATGTTGGCCACGAACACATGCCCGAGACCGAGGAAACTGGCCGCGTCGACCAACCCGCTCGTGAAGGTCAGGACGATCAGCAGCCCCGGGAGCGCACCGAAATGCCCGGTGTCCGGAAACAGCCGCCACGCCCGCGTCCCCGGGGGCCGGTACCCGCCCCCGCTCACCGGCGGTCACCCCCGGGCGCCCCGCATCCACCACGCCGCCGTCCTCCGTCCGTCATGGCCCCAGTGGATCAGGGCCACGGAGCCCCCGCGACCGGACGGCCGAACCGTCGCAACGGTCGCCGAAGCTTCCTGTCGTGTCTGTCGGAACCGGCCGGCTGATCCGAAGGACAGGACCTACCGGTCCGCCGGCTCGCGGAGGCGGGCGAGTTCCGCGTCCGCTCGGCGGACGCCCTCCTGGTAGCCGTGGGCCAGGCCCAGTTCGCGGGCCCGGACGAGTGCCGCTTCCGCGTCGGTCGGGCGGCCCAGGTCGAGCAGCGCCGCGCCGACCGTGGTGTGGAGCATGCTGTGCCGGATGCCGACCAGGCCGTTGACGATGTCGCCGTCGAGGCCGAGTCCCTCGCGGGCGCAGGCGAGGGCCGCGGACGGGTCGCCCGACGAGAGGAGTTGGCGGGAGCGGTGCTCCAGGGCCAGGACCTCCGTCATCACGTCACCCGTGCCGCGTACGAGCGCGACGGCACGCGCCGTGTGGTCGAGCGACTCGGGGGTCACCCCGGTCCGGTCGAGCGCGACGGCGAGGTTGACCAGGGCGGTCGCCTCGCTGGACGGTTCGCCCGCGCGCGCCGCGAGCGGGGGCGCGAGCCGCAGGTGCACCAGGGCCTCGGCGAGCCGGCCGTCCTGGGTGAGCAGCCAGCCGAGCAGCGCCCTGGCCCGTGACTCGGCGTCCGGGTCGCCGACCCGGGCGGCCGAGTCGACGGCGTCCTCCAGCAGCGGCACCCATCCGTCGTGGCTGTTCCACAGGATGTACGGCCACTGGAGGATGCCGAGCCGCCAGGCCCGGTCGTGGTGTCCGGCGGCCCGCGCGGCGGCGACGGCCGCGGCGAGGTTGTCCCGTTCCGAGGCGTACCAGAGCAGCGCGGCGTCCCGGCCCGCGAAGGACGGGGTGGTACGCGGCACCCGGGACTGCGGCGGCGCCACGCAGCACGGTTGGTCGTCGGGCTCGGCGGCCCGTGCGGCCGCCATGGCCGTCAGCGTGTAGTGGTCGAGGAGCCGCAGCAGGGCGTCCTCGTCGGGGTCGAGACTGCGGGCGTAGAGCCGTACGAGATCGTGCAGCGAGTGCCGGCCCGGCGCCCACTCCGTGAGCAGATGGGCGTCGCAGAGCCGGTCGAGGGCCTCGGCGGCGACCGCGGGCGCCCGGTCGAGCAGCGCGGCGGCCGCCTGGCGGTCGAGATCGGTGACCGCGACCACCCCCAGCTGCCGGAACAGCCGGCCCGCCTCCTCCGGCAGCCCCTGCACGGTCAGCCGCAGCGCCGCGGGCACGTCCGCCCCGTCGGCGCCGTCCACCGAGAGCAGGGCCAGCCGGCGCTGCTCGTCGGCGAGTTCCGCGGCCAGGTCCGCGAGCCGCCACCCCGGCCGCGCGGCCAGCTGCGCGGCGGTGACCCGCAGCGCGAGCGGCAGGCCGTCGCACAGCTCGGCGAGCCGGCGGGCGGCTTCCGGTTCGGCGGCGACGCGCTCGGCGCCGACCGCCGCCGCGAGCAGCGCGGCCGACTCCTCGGGCCCGAGGACGCCGAGGGGCACCGGCCGTGCGAGCTCGCTGACGACCAGCCCGCCGAGCCGCAGCCGCGAGGTCACCACGGTCGCGCTCCGCGCTCCGGCGGGCAGCAGCGGCCGGGCGCGGTCGGCACTGCGCACGTTGTCCAGGACGACCAGCAGGGCCCGGTCCTCGGTGAGGGAGCGGTACAGGGCGGCGGCGGCCGTCGCCGACTCCGGCACCTGCCGCGGCGGCACACCGAGCGCCGGCAGGAACTCCCGCAGCACATCGGCCGCGTCGAGGCCGTCGTCGGCACTGAAGCCCCGCAGGTCCGCGTACAGCACCCCGTCCGGGAAGTCCCCGGCCCGTCGATGCGCCCAGTGCAACGCGAGCGCGGTCTTCCCCACCCCGGCGGGCCCGGTGACCAGCGCCACCCGTGCGGTGTCCACGGCGGCGTCGAGCGCGTCGAGCTCCCGCGCCCGGCCGAGGAAGCCGCGGGGAGTGCGGGGGAGGAGGTCGGGGACGGGGAAGGCCGTGGGCGCGGAGGCGGCCGCGGAGCCCGCGGGCGGCGGGCTGGTCGCCGGGGCTCCCCAGGCGTCGGCGGGGGGTCCGGCCTCGGCCGCGGGGGCGGAGGGCGAGGAGGAGAGGGGGAAGGGACCGCCCGCGGCCGCGACGCCGTTCGGGAGGGCGTCGCCGGGGTGGGAACCGGCGGGCACACGGCCGGTGGTGACGGCGCCTCCGGGCTGGGACCCGCCCCAGGCGGGCGCGCCGGCCGAGGCGTGGCCACCCTCGTACGGGAGCCCGCCGACCGACGCCGGGGAGTCGCCCCGGCCGAGGCCGGCGCCCTGGGCGTCGGAGCCGCCTCGGGCGGGGGAGCGGGAGGGCTCGTGGGCGCCGCCGTGGGCGGGTGCACCGCCGTGCGCCGGGTCGTATCCGTGGATGGGCGTGCCGCTCGGACCGTGGGCGCCGCCGTGCGCGGGGGCGCCGCCCGGACCGTGCCCGCCGCCGTGCCCGAGGGTGCCGCCCGGGCCGAGCGGGTCGGCCGGGCCCGGGGAGCTCTGCGGACCTGCCGCGCTCGCGGGACCCATGTGGCCCATGTGGCCCATGTGGCCCATGACGTCCGGCGCCCCGGCAGGACCCGGCCCGCCCGGGCCGCGCCCGGCGTCCTGGTGGCCGGGGGCGCCGCCCGGCAGGTGGCGGGCGGCGTCGGGACCGGGCGCTGCGCCCGGCGCCGACCGGCCCGAGGGCCCGGGTTCGGCGCTGCCGGGCCACGGCACGGCCTGGCCGGACGACGGCAGCCCGCGCAGCACCGCCTCGTACGCGGCGCGCAGCGCGGGACCGGGGTCGACGCCCAGTTCGTCGGCGAGTTGGGTGCGGGTGCGGTGGTAGCAGTCCAGGGCGTCGGACTGGTGGCCGGCCCGGTACAGGGACAGGATCAGCGTGGCCGCGAGGGACTCGCGGAGGGGGTTCGCGGCGGCCTCCGCGCGCAGGATGGCCGCTGCCTTGGCGTGCTCCCCGAGGCGTCCGTAGGCCGCGGCCAGCTGTTCCACGGTGACGAGCCGTGTCTCCTCCAGGGCGCGGGCCGCGACGAGCAGGTACTCGCTCGCGACCGTGCCGGTGAGGGCGGGGCCCCGCCACAGGGCCAGGGCCTCGCGGAGCATGAGGACCGCGTCCCCCGGGTGCTTCTGGTGCCCGGCGAGCTGGACCAGCTCCTCGAAGCGGTGGGTGTCGAGGAGCTGGTCGGGCATGCGCAGCTCGTACGCCTGGGCGTGGGTGGCCAGCTCCACCCCGTAGTCCTCGGCCCCGCCCTGCTCGAACAGCGCCCGTAGCCGCGAGACGTGTCCCTGCACGACGGTCCGGGCGCGGGCGGGCGGGTCCTCCTCCCAGACCGTGTCGATCAGGCGGTCGACGGGAACCACGGCGTTCGCGCGCAGCAGCAGCGCCGCGAGTACGCTGCGCCGCTTGGCGGGGCCGAGCGGCAGCTCACCTGCCTCGGCCGCGATGGACACCGTCCCGAGCAGGCGGAACTCCACCCGGCCCTCCCTGTCACTCTGTTCTCTTCCGTGGGCCTACCAGTATCCCCACGTCCCGGCCCAGGGCCTTTGTCGGAACCCTCCAGACGTGGGATGAGGCCGGAACCGGCGGTCCCCGGCCGAAAGCGGAGGTGTCAGGCGTTGGGGTCGAACGGGATGCCGGCCGGCATGGAGCGGCTCAGGTGGGAGGAGAAGTCGGAGTCGCGGATCTTCAGCGTGGCCGAGCCGAAGTTCGCGCCCGTCAGCTTGTCGCGCAGGCCTGCCGGGTAGCCGTTCCAGCCGACGAGCCGAGGGTGGAACCAGCCGCCGGTGGAGTTCTCGATGCGGTCGTCGGTGGCGTTGGCGAAGCGGTAGCAGTGGGTGGAGATGCCGTCCTTGTGGTAGACGATCTTGGGGTGGGTGCCGTCGAAGCGTACGGCCGAGCGCGCGGCGATCTGGTAGCCGCTGTGCTGCGACACCGACACGTACTTGACCTCGTCGGCGTTGATCCACACGACCACGTGCTCCCAGTCGTGGGTGTGCCCGATGGCGAGGGGGCCGAGGGTGGCCTGGTCCTTCTCGTAATAGCCGGCGTACATGACGGCGCACCAGCCGTTGTTGCACTTCGAACGGGAGTAGCTGTTGGCGGCGGCGAGCTGGGCGGGGTCGTGGCACCGGCCGTTGACGTCGCCGCCGAGCTTGAGGCCGGGGTTGAGGGTGCCGTCGGCGCCTATGGCGGCGGTCATGTAGCAGCCGTCGGTGTCGAAGTCGTACACCGGGGCGAAGGTCTGGTCGAGGCCTTCGGCGTTCTGGGGGAGCGGCGGGAGCACGGCGGCGTGGGCGGTGGCCGGCACGCCGAGGACGAGGAGCAGGGCGCACAGCACGGTGGCGAACGCCGACCGCCGGGCCCTGGACGATGATTGCAGGGGCATGTCAACTCCTAGCGCGGTGAGGGGCGGCCCAGACCCTGGCAGCCGCGCCGACGGACCGTCAAGGCCGCCCACCTGAACGCCGACCGAACGCTCGCGCCGGCGGGTGCGTGCCGGACCGGTCGGGCGTGCGGCCCGTGCCCCGCCGGAGTGGCGCACGGAGCACGTCGTGGTCCGCCCGCACGAGCCCCGCCTGCCGGCCGGTGCCCGGTCACCCGCCTGCGGTGGCATCCCCAACCTGCGCAATCCGCAAGGGAGATGAGGCGCAGGACCTCCTGCTACGGTGGTGCGATGGCATCGGTCAAGCAGTTCCAGGTCACCTTCGACTGCAAGGAACCCGAGCGCGTCGCCCGCTTCTGGTGCGAGGTGCTGGGGTACGTCGTACCGCCCCCGCCGGAGGGGTACGCCACGTGGGCCGACTTCGACCGTTCGCTGCCGCCCGAGCGCCAGGGTGCGGCGTTCGCCTGCACGGACCCCACAGGCGTGGGCCCGCGTCTGTACTTCCAGCGCGTCCCCGAAGGCAGGGTCGTCAAGAACCGGGTGCATCTCGACGTACGGGTCGGCACCGGGCTGGTGGGCGAGGAGCGTCTCGCCGTTCTGGAGGCCGAGTGCGCACGGCTGGTCGCGCTCGGCGCGGTGTGCGTGCAAGTGCTGCGTGCCGACGGCGTCAACGAGTCCTGCATCCCGATGCAGGACGTGGAGGGCAACGAGTTCTGTCTCGACTGAGCCCCCTGCGGAACCGCCGGGGCGGCTCCGCGGGGCGGGCCTGACCGAAGGGGGAGGCCGGCCCCACCGCCTCTGTCTTTCGGCGGAGGTGCACCTCCGCCGTGAGGTGCACGGGCTCGCGGGCCATCGGCGTCGATACTGGTCGGCGTGGTACGCAATCCTCCGTTTTCCGCCTCCGTCCCTGCCCGGCCGTCCCGGGGGACGGCATCCGTGGCGCTGCGGCCCGTGGCGGAGACGGCCGGGGTCGCGTCCGCGGGCCTCGGGGTGTGGGGAGCGGTCGGGTACCTCGACTTCCTGACCCACCCGCTCGCGCAGCTGTTCGCCCTCGTCGTCGGGGTCGGGCTGTTTCCGTTGCGGCGTCGCCTTCCCGCGCCCGTGCTGCCGGTGCTCGCCGTGCTCACGGGGCTCGCGCCCTGTGTCGGGCCGGTGGCCGCCGCGACCGCCTACACCGTCGCCCGGCGGACGGTGTCCGTGCGGCGGCGGGCCCGGTTGCTCGGCGGGGCAGCCCTCCTCGTCGTGGGGTGCGCGACGCTGTCCGCGCCGCTGATCGGGCCGGGGGCCATGCCGTACGGGCTCGCGCTCGGGCTGGTGCTCACCGCGACCGCCGTGGTCGTGCCCGGGCTGGTCGGCACCTCGTACGGGCAGCAGCGACGGCTCGTGCGGGCGCTGCGCGAGCGCGGGGACGCGGCCGAGCGGGCCAGGCGGTTCGCCGACAGCGAGGCCCGCATGCACGAGCGGTCCCGTATCGCCGCCGAGATGCACGACCTCGTCGGACACCGGCTCAGTCTCATCTCGCTGCACGCCGGTGGACTGGAGCTCGCTCTGGAGGCCGCCGACCCCGAGCTGCGTGAGGAAGCCGTACTCGTGCGGCGCACCACCCGCGACGCCATGCGCGAGCTCCGCCAGGCCCTCGGCGTGCTCGGGCCGCTCGGGCGGGACACCGGGTCCGAGGCGCTCACCGACGCCACCGGCACCCGCGCCGACATCGAGACCCTGGTGGCCGAGTCGCGCGACGGAGGCATCGCCGTGGGCCTCGACTGGACCGGTCCCGACCTCGACGCCCGGCCGGCGCGGGTGCGCCGCGCCGTGCACCGGGTCGTCCGCGAGTCGCTGACCAACGTGCACCGTTACGCGCCCGACGCGCACGTCACCGTGAGCGTCACCCACCAGGACGGGAGCGTACGCGTCGCCGTGCGCAACGGCGCCCCGCCCGCCCCACCCGCCCCCCTGACCGGCATCGGCACGGGCCCCCTGACCGGCATCGGCACGGGCCGCGGGCTCACCGGGCTCCGGGAGCGGGTCGAACTCCTGGGCGGGGCCTTCGACGCCGCGCCGCTCCCGTCAGGCGGCTTCCGGGTCGACGCGAGCGTGCCGACCGAACCGGACGACTCCTCCGTCCCCGACCCGGTCCCCGCGCCCGCGCGGTGGGCTCCCGGCGCACCGTCGGGTGGTCCCGGCGAGGACGGTGACGCGGGGCGCCCCGGGCTTCCCCCGGAGCGCCTCACCGCGCACCGGCTCACGCTCGCCCTGGGGCTCGGGGCGTTGAGCGTGCTCATGGTCCTCGGCGTCGCCTTCGTGTACGCGAGCGCGCCGCACCGGGACGCCGGTCCGCGCCCGTTGCCCCGGGTCGGCATGACCTACGACGAGGTGTCGGCCGCCGGCGTCCTGGACAACGCGGCCGTCCGCGCCGCCGCCACCGGGCACGAGCCCCCTCGCCCCACCGGGACGGCCGGCTGCGTCTACCCGTTCGCCGGAGCCACCGAGTCCCGTCCCGGGGCCCTCACCGTCGCCCGCTACTGCTTCGACGCCTCGCAGCGCCTCATCGCCATCGACCGCTTCACCGTCCCGTCGGTCCGGGACGCCTCACCCTGGGAGACCCCGTGACCGGAACCGACCGGCCGCCCGTCCGTGTCCTGCTCGCCGACGACGAGACGATGATCCGGCACGGTGTGCGCCTGATCCTCCGGCACGCCGAGGGCATCGATGTCGTCGCCGAGGCCGCGGACGGACGGCAGGCCGTCGAACTGGCCGCCGCCCACCACCCCGACGTGGTGCTGCTCGACATCCGGATGCCGGTGTGCGACGGGCTCGCCGCGATCGCCCCGCTGCTCGCGCTCGACCCCGCGCCGCGCGTGGTGATGCTGACGACCTTCGGCGAGGACGAGAACGTCGTACGGGCGCTGCGCGCGGGCGCCGCCGGGTTCCTCCTGAAGGACGACGGGCCGCAGGAGCTGATCAGCGCGGTACGGGCGGCCGCCGCCGGCGACGCCGTGCTCTCGCCGGGCGTCACCGGGACGGTCGTCGCACGGATGCTGCGCGCCCACGACCCGCTGGACCAGGGCGGCCCGGCCGCGGACGAGCGGATCGCCCGCCTCACCGCGCGCGAGCGGGAGGTCCTGGCGATGCTCGGCCAAGGCCTGTCCAACCAGGACGTCGCCGACCGGCTCGGCATCGGCACGGGCACGGTGAAGACCCACGTGGGCGCCATCCTGGACAAGACCGGCTCGACCAGCCGCGTGCAGGCCGCCCTCCTGGCCCACCGCACCGGCCTGGCATCCTGACGGGTCCCCGGCCGGGGCGACCCGCGGCCGGGCGGACACGGAGGACCGAACGCCATCCCTCCGCCCTTCGGCGGAGAGCACCCCGCCCCCACCGGTCATCCGGCAGAGGAGCCCTCTTCCCCACCGGACTTTCGACAGAGGCCAAGTCCCGCCTCCAGCACGACCTTTTCGCAGATCAGGGCCGTGAGGATGAATCCGTCCCCGGCCCTCGGAGCTCCTCCCGGGCCGTCGCACGCCAGGCGGAGTTGCCATGTCACAGTCCTTCCCTTCCTCCCGCACCGCCCTCGTGGCGCCGGCCGCCGCACGCGCGACCGGTCTGACCAAGACCTACGGCAGGGGCGAGACCCGCGTCACCGCGCTCGACCGGGTCTCCGTGGAGTTCGCCCGGGGGCGGTTCACCGCCGTCATGGGCCCCTCCGGGTCCGGCAAGTCCACGCTGATGCACTGCATGGCCGGCCTGGACCCGGTGAGCTCCGGCTCGGCCCGGATCGGCGACGTCGAACTGTCCGGGCTGGCCGACCGCGAACTCACCCGGTTGCGCCGGGAGAAGGTCGGCTTCGTGTTCCAGGGGTTCAACCTGCTGCCGACCCTCACCGCGCTCGAGAACATCACGCTGCCCCTGCGGCTGGCCGGGCGGCGGCCGGACACCGCGTGGCTGGACGCCGTCGTCGCCACCGTCGGGCTCGCGGGGCGGCTCGCGCACCGGCCCGCCCAGCTCTCCGGAGGTCAGCAGCAGCGGGTCGCCGTGGCCCGGGCCCTCGTCTCCCGACCCGAGATCGTCTTCGCCGACGAGCCCACCGGCAACCTCGACTCCCGTTCCGGCGCCGAGGTGCTCGGCTTCCTCCGGGAATCGGTGCGCGAACTCGGCCAGACCGTGGTCATGGTCACCCACGACCCCGCGGCCGCCGCCCACGCCGACCGCGTCGTGTTCCTCGCCGACGGACGCCTGGTGGACGAACTCCACGAGCCGAGCTCCGGGGCCGTCCTGGACCGGATGCTCGCCTTCGAGGCCCGCGGCCGTACGTCCTGAGGCCGGTCACCGCCCGCCTCGCGTCCCTCTTCCGCTCCTCCGTCGAAAGCACACCATGCTGCGAACAGCCCTGCGCAACGTCCTCGCGCACAAGGCCCGACTGATCATGACCGTCCTCGCGGTCGCCCTCGGCGTCGCGTTCGTCTCCGGCTCGCTCGTCTTCGCCGACACCACCACGGCCGCCTACCGCGCCTCCTTCGCGAAGAGCTATGCCGGCGTCGCGGTCACCGTCGAACCCACGTACGCCCCGGGCGCCCCCGCCGACCGGCGCGCCCCCGCCCTCGACGACGCGCTCGTGGCCCGGCTGGCCGCCGTGCCCGGGGTGGCCGCCGCCCGGCCGACGGTGGACGGCTCGGTCACGCTCGCCGCGAAGGACGGCTCACCGATGCGCGCCGACGACGCGATGGGCCGACTGGCCACCGCGTACGTCCCCGGGGCCGACGGCACGGACGCGCGCCACCCGCTGACCGCCGGGCGTGCCCCGCGCACGGCCGGGGAGGTGGCGCTGGAGCGGGGCACGGCCGCGGCCGGCGGGTACGGCCTCGGTGACACCGTCGTCCTGGCCGTCGACGGGCCGGTGCTGCGGATGAGGCTGGTGGGCCTCGTCTCGACCGACGACACCCGGGTCACCTCCGGCGGCACCCTCGCCCTCTTCGACCGGGCCACCGCGCAGAAGCTGTTCGCCGCCCCCGGTCGCTACACCGGGATCGACCTGTCCGCCACGCCCGGCACCGACGCGTTCGCACTCGCCCGGCGGGTCGAGGCGTTGTTGCCGGCCGGCCGGGCCGAGGCCTCCACGGCCGCCGCGAAGGCCGCCCAGCAGGCGGTCTTCATCGACACCAGAACCGCGAGCTACTCCCGGCTGCCGCAGATCTTCGCCGTGGTGTCGCTCTTCATCGGCTCGTTCCTCATCGTCAACACGTTCACCATGCTCGTCACGCGCCGCTCCCGGGAGATCGCGCTGCTGCGCGCGATCGGTGCCACCCGCCGCCAGGTCGTCGGCTCCGTGCTCGCCGAGGCCGCGCTCGTCGGACTCCTCGCGTCCGCCGCCGGATTCGCCCTGGGGCTCGGGGTCGCCTCCGTCCTGCCCGGACTTCTCGGCACCGCGGACGACCCCGTGCCGCGAGGACCGCTCGTCGTCGGCCCCGGCCCCGTGCTCGCCTCCCTCGTCGTCGGGGTGGGCGTCACCGTCCTCGCCGCGTGGCTGCCCTCACGCCGTGCCGCCCGGATCGCTCCCGTCGAGGCGCTGCGCGCCGTCGAGCAGCACTCCGCGTCCGCTCCCGGGCCGTCCCGGCTCCGTGCCGCGGTCGGCACGGTCGCGCTGTTGCTCGGCGCCGGCCTGCTCGTCTCCCTGAGCGACGCCGAAGACGCCTCGGACGCGAACCTGCAGACGGCGATGGCCGGTTGCGGCGTCCTCGTGACGGGTCTGATCGTGCTCGCGCCGCTTCTCGCGCGTCCGGTGATCCGGCTCATCGGCCGGCTCACCGCCCGCCTCGGCGTCGTGGGCGACCTGGCCAGGGACAACGCGCTGCGCGATCCGCGCCGTACCGCCGCCACGGCCATGGCCCTGATGGTCAGCACCGCGCTCGTCTCCGGACTGGCCGCCGTCGACCACTCCGCAGGCCGTGCCCTGGACTCCCAGGCGGCCGCGGGACTCGGCGCGGACTACGTCATCGGTACGCGCGGCACCAGCACGACCGCCGTCGACGCGGCCGCCGTCCGACGGGTGGCCGAGCTGCCCGGTGTCGCGACCGTCTCCGCCGTCGCCGACTCCACGTTCTCCGCCGGCGGCTCCGTCCGGCAGGTGTCCGGCGTGGACCCGAAGACCGTGCGGGACGTCATGAGACTCCACTTCACGGCGGGGTCCGTCCAGGACATCGGCCCGGGCCGGATCGCCGTCTCCGGCAGCTTCGCCCGCGAACAGCGGGTCGGTGTCGGGAGCCGGATCGAAGCCGGCATCGGCCCCGGCACCGGGGCGGGCCCCGCCCCCGGCTCTCCGCGGGAGGCCCGTCAGCCGTCCTTCACCGTCGTCGGGATCTACGAGGACAACCCCACCGCCCAGGACGTCCTCGCCCTCCGCGGTGACGTCCAGCGGTACGGCTTCCTGCCCGGCTCCGTGCAGCGGGTCCTCGTGACGGTCACCGGGACCGGCGGCGCCGCGCCCGATCTGGAGAAGAGGCTCCGCGGGGCCGTCGACCACAGTCCCCTGCTGACGGTGCGGAGCCGCGCCCAGCTGGTCCGGGAGCAGGCGGGCGTCGCCGGTGATCTGATCACGCTGGTCGTCGGGCTGCTCGCCATCGGTGTGGCCATCTCCGCGCTCGGGATGGTCAACACCCTCGCCCTGTCCGTCGCCGAACGCACCCGCGAGATCGGTGTGCTGCGGGCACTCGGCCTGGACCGCTCCGGCGTGCGGCGCATGATCCGGCTCGAATCGCTCACGGTCGCCGCGTACGGCACGCTGCTCGGTCTGGTCTGCGGCCTGTTCGCGGCGTGGCGGGTGAGCGGGCTCGCGAACGGGGCCATTCCCCAGTACGCGTTCTCGCCGCCGTGGGGCACCGTCGCCCTGGTCGTCGTCCTCTCGCTCGCAGCAGGCGTCGCGGCGGCCGCGCTGCCCGCCCGCCGGGCCGCCGCGCTCGGACCGCTGCGCGCGGTCGCCGACGCCTGACACGGTCCGGGCGGGGCGCGGTCCGGGGGCGGGGCGCGCGAGGGGCGCGCGGGCCGTCAAGGAAGAGGGCGGCTTCGCCGGATCGTGTGGGACGTGCCGGAAGATCGCGGAACCCGGCGCAGGACACGGCAGGATCGGTGGGGCCGGGGTCGACGACCGACGGGAGCCGTGGGGGCTTCCGGACCCCGGCTCTGAGCGTCGTACGCCGACATCGCCGCTCACCGCCGCCCCCGGACGAGGCTCCGCTCCGGGGGCGTTGGCGTAGGCGGGCCGTCGCCGGTTCGCGGCGGACGCCGGCTTCCCCGGCGTACAGCTCCTCCACGAGCCGCGCGCCCGTGTCGGCTCGGTAAGGGGCGCCGGGGAGCGGCCCGAGCGTCCAGGTATCGAGTCGGACCAGGCTGTCTGACGATTCGTCAGTAGTGGCGGAAATCCTACCTGGACACCCCTACCGGCCGGTTCTACTCTCAAGTCACTTCGCGCGCACCCCCCGCCCCGGGCACCGGACCCCCGCATCGGCACCGCGCAACCGCACGCGCACCAGTTCCGAGTACGCGCTCCGTCCGCTCCGCAGCACGCATCCGCACCTCCTCGCTCCCCACACTCCGACACCGAGGAGATCCCCATGTCCAAGCTGCTCGTCTCCGCGACCGGCCTCGCCGCCGCCGCTGCCCTCACCCTCGGCGCCACGGGCCCCCAGGCCGCGGCGTCGACCACGCTGCAGCCGGCCGGCCACTCCTTCTCCGCCCAGCTCACCGGGAAGGCCACCTTCGTCGCCGGTTCCACGACCATGACCTGCACCGTCTCCGCCTCCGTGCCGACGACCGGCGCCAACAACCAGGTCCCCGCGGCCCCCGCGAACCACAACGCCGCCGGCCCGGTCTCCGCCCCGGTCAACCCGCCCAGCTTCAGCGGCTGTACCACCAGCATCGTCGGCGTGAGCGTCACCGTCACGGCCAACTCCACCAACGGCGCCTGGACCCTCACCGCCCAGAACGGCGCCCCCGCCACCGGCGGATTCACCATCCCGAAGGGCGGCGTCGTCCTGAAGACCAGCGGCTTCGCCTCCTGCACCATCACCGCCTCGCCCACCGGCCCCACCGCCGTCAACGGCACCTGGACCAACGGCGCCCCGTCCACCCTCGCGATCTCGGGCGCCCCCGTCCCGGCCACCGTCACGGGCGGCTTCCTCTGCCCGACGGGCAACCAGTCGGCCACCTTCAGCGCCACCTACCGCATCTCCGACACGACCGACCCGGCGCAGTCGGTCACCGTGACGGGCTGAGCGGATCCCCACGGCCGGCCCGCCGCCCCGCCGGTGGGCCGGCCGACGGCGGACGCCGACGCCTCAGGCCGTGGCCGCGACCAGCCCCGTGGTCTCCAGGGGAAGCTCCACGACCCGTTCGAGGGCGAGACCCGAACGCCTGAGCAGGGCCTTGTAGGCGTCCAGGGAGCGCTCCCGGCCGCCCTCCACCACCAGCAGGTGCAGGTCCCACAGGGCGGCCAGCGTTCCGGTGCCGTCGTCGGTGGGCATCCGGTCCATGACGAACAGCCTCGCGTCCGGCGTGAGTTCGTCCCGCACCCGGCCGAGCAGGCGTACGCAGTGCTCGTCGTCCCAGCGGCCGAGCACCCGTGACAGCAGGTACACGTCGCCGCCCGCCGGCAAGGGGGCGGCGAACATGTCCTGGCCGCGCAGCTCCACCCGGTCGAGGCCGACGGAGGCGGCCAGATGGTCACGGGCCGGCGGCAGGGTGTGCGGCAGGTCGACGAGCACCCCGCGGGCGTCCGGGGCGGCCGTGAGGACGGTGGCGAGCAGCCGCCCGTTGCCGCCTCCGACGTCCACCACCCGCTGCCGCCCGGACAGGCCGAGGGCGGCCGGCACCGCGTCGAAGGCGGCGTTCCCGGCCTCTCCTATGGCCCGCTGGAAACGCCCCGCCGCCTCCTCGTCGTCGGCCAGGTACGCGAGCAGCGGCTCGCCGTGGGCCAGATCGAAGCCGGGGGTGCCGCTGGTCAGGGACTCGGCGGCGTGGCCCCACGCCCGATAGAACTCCTCGCCGTACAGCAGGCACGTGTCGCGCAGCGAGCCCGGCCGGTCCCGGAGCAGTTCGCCGACCGGGGTGGTGCGCCAGCCGCCCTCGCCGTCCGTCTCGAAGACGCCCAGCAGCACGAGGAGGCGCAGCAGGCGGTGGACGACGTCCTCGTCCACGCCGGTGGCCGCGGCGAGCCGCGCGGCGTCGCGGTGGCCGGCGGCCACCAGGTCCGGCAGCCGGAGCCGGGCGGCGACGTGGACGGCCTGGGTGCGCCAGGCGCCGGTGACGAGCTCGATCGCGGCCCGGAGGGCCTGCGGGTCGTCGGTCATGGCAGGGTCTCCTTCTCGATGTGCGATGTGCGATGTGCGGTGTGCCGGTGCCCATGGGCTCGGATGACCCGATCGGCGACGGTGCGAGGCGCGCGGCCCCGGGCCCCAGGGCTTCCTCTCGCCAGGCAAGGGGTCGGGATCACGGCTGGAGGCGGCAGATCCGCCAGCCGTCGGGGCCGCGTTCGTAGCGCAGTCGCTCGTGCAGCCGGCCGGTGCCGTCGGCCCAGAACTCCATCTCGTACGGGACGAGTTCGAGGGCGATGTACGCGGCGGGGCGCGGCTGGCGCCCGGTGGTGGCGAGCCGCTCGGCGCGGGCACGCAGCGCCGCCACCTCGTCGAGGCCGGTCAGCGGGGCGCTCTGCCGGGACGCCACGGTCATGGCGTGGGTGAAGACGGGCCGGGCCGCCCACAGGGCCTCCGCCGCCGTGTCGGGGAGCCGCCGCACCCGTCCGCTCACGCTGATCTGCCGACTGGTCTCCCGCCAGTAGAACAGCCCCGACGCCCAGGGGTTGGCGCGCAGTTCGCGTTCCTTGCGGCTGTCGTGATGGGTGGTGAAGACCAGGCCGGTGGCCCGGACCCGGATCACGGCGACGGTCCGGGTGGACGGCCGTGCCGCCAGGTCGGCGGTGGCGAGCGCCAGGGCCCGCGGCTCGCGGACGCCGGCCGCCTCCGCACCCGCCAGCCAGTCGCGCAGCAGCCCGATCGGATCGGCGGGCGGCGCCGCGTACTCGGGGAAGGGCAGCGCGACCGTGCCGGTCAGGGTCTCCGAACGGCGCTGCTCCGGCCCGGTTCCGGTGGGTTCACACATGGATCCTCCCATGGGCCACGGTGACGGCCTCGCCGCTCACCTCGACGGACACGACGTCCTCCCCGGACCCCTCGGCCCGGGCGAGCATCAGGGAACCGCGGCCCAGTTCGACCCCCTGCCGGATCCGTACCTCCCGGCCGTACGGCACCCGCCCGTGCCGGGCCAGATGCACGGCGAGCGGCCCGGCGGCCGAGCCCGTGGCGGCGTCCTCGACCACCCCGTAGGCGGGCGAGAACATCCGGTTGCGCCAGTGCGTCCCCGCCCCGGCGAAGCAGTTGACGGCCAGGTCCTCGAAGGCGGCGAGCGCCCGGTGGTCGGGCCGCAGCGCCGACAGGGCGGCGACGCCGCCGAAGCCCACGAAGACGTGCCGGGGCCCGTTGCGGTAGACCTCCACCGGCAGGGTGGACGCGGCCACGCCGAGCGCGGCGAGCAGGTCGGCGGCCCGGTCGAAGAGCCGCCAGCGGGGGACCGGCTGACGCATCCGGGCCGCGACGACCCGGCCCGCCCGCCGTTCCAGGGCGAAGGGGACGGGCCCCATCGCGGTCTCCAGGAGCAGCCGGTCGCGGCGGAGGTACGGGCCGAGCGCGACGGCCGTGCCGAGCAGGGGATGGCCGGCGAACGGCAGCTCGTTGACGGGCGTGAAGACCCGTACCCGGGCGTCCCCGCCGGCGCGCGGCGGCAGCACGAACGTCACCTCCGAGAGGTTCATCTCACCGGCGATCCGCTGCATCAGAACGGGCGTCAGGTCGGCGCAGTCGAAGAACACCGCCACCGGATTTCCCCGCAGGGGCTCCCGGGCGAAGGCGTCCACGACGACGTACGGACGCATGTGGACTCCTGTCATCGGCCGCGGGGGCCGCTGGGCTCCCGCAGCGCGTGTCGCGCGGCGCGGGCGAGGATGCCCGGGCCGTCGCCGGTCAGGACGGATTCGGGGTGGAACTGCAGGGTGGTGAAGTGCGGGCCGCGCAGGGCGTGCACCTCGCCGGTCCCCGGGTCCCGGCAGAGGTCCACCGGGCCCACCCCGGCGACCACGGTCCGGTCGGCGGAGCCGCGGGCCGCGAACGTGTTGTAGAAGCCGACCCGTTCGCGCCGGCCGAAGAGGTCGATCTCCCTCTGCACGCCCTGATGGGGCACGTCCTTGCGGACCAGCGGGAGCCCGAGCTCCAGACTGACGAGCTGATGGCTCAGGCACACCGCGAGGAACGGATGCCGGTGCGCGAGCAGCCGGCGCGCCACCGCCCGGACCGTGCCCATCCGCGGATGCCCGGACTCCGCCGGGTCGCCGGGCCCGGGGCCGAGGAGCACCAGGTCGTACGCCTCGGGCGCGAGTTCTCCGTCGTACCGACGGACCGTCACATCAAGTCCCAGTGCGGCGAGTTGGTGTCCGATCATGGCGGTGAAGGTGTCCTCGGCGTCGACCACGAGCACCGTGCGGCCGGCCAGCCCGGGCGACCCGGTGGTGCGTTCCGCGCCCAGCCAGAAGGCCGACAGGTCCGCGTTCCGCCGCTCCAGGGCGGCCCGCACCTCCGGGTGGGTGCCGTACGGGCCCGGTCCGTCGCCCTCCAGGGCGGCGAGCAGCCCGGCCGCCTTCGCCCGGGTCTCGGCCGCCTCCGCGTCCGGGTCCGAGTCGCGCACCACGGTGGCACCCACCCCGATCCGCACCCGGCCCGCCGCGTCGATCTCGGCGGTGCGGATGAGGATCGCGGAGTCCAGCGTGCGTCCGCCGCGCTCGTCCCGCCCGATCAGGGCCACGACCCCGCTGTAGTAGCCGCGGCCCGTCCCCTCGTGGCGGGCGATCACCCGGCAGGCGCTCTCCAGCGGAGAGCCGGTCACCGTCGGCGCGAACAGCGTCTCCCGCAGGACCTCCCGCACCTCGCGGTCCGTGCGCCCCTCGATCAGGTACTCGGTGTGCGCGAGCCGCGCCATCTCCTTCAGGTACGGCCCCACCACCCGGCCTCCGCCGGGGCAGATCCGCGCCATCATCTTGAGTTCCTCGTCGACGACCATCGACAGCTCGTCGCGCTCCTTCCGGTCGGACAGGAACGCCATCACTCCGGGCAGGCTCGGCCCCTCCGGCGGATGCCGGTACGTGCCGCTGATGGGGTTCATCACGGCCAGCCCGTCCCGCAGGCTGAGGTGCCGCTCCGGTGACGCGCCGACGAAGGTGGCCGCCCCGGTGTGCACCAGGAACGTCCAGTAGGCCCCCGACTCCTGCTCCAGCAGACGCCGGAAGAAGGCGAGCGCGGTGTCGGGGCCGTAGTCGCCGAGGTCCACGAGGAAGGTGCGGCGCAGGACGAAGTCGGCGCCCGCGCCCTCGCCGATGGCCTCCCGCACGACCCGGCCCACCATGCGCGCGTACGTCTCGTCGTCGAGGTCGAAGCGCCCGCCCCCGAGTACGGCCGCCGTGCGCGGCAGCCGGGCCAGCGCCTCTCGCACCGGCACCGTCGACTGGCCGGTGACCGTCATGGCGATCAGCGGTGCCCCGTCGTCGGCGCAGCGATAGCCGCGCTCGGTGATCTGCCGGTACGGCACGACCACCAGGGACTCGTGGTGCGCGCCCCGGCCGGCTGTCGGCGGCCCGGTCGGCAGCGGGATCCCGGCGAGCGAGGCGGGCAGCGACACCCGCCCGACGAGCACGTCGAGCACCTCGCCCGCGTGCGCCCCGCCCGCTCCGTCCGACGCGAGGGCTCCGGCCGCCTCGCCCGCCCCGCCCGCGCGGCGCAGCAGCGCGTAGGCGGCAGGCCGGGGTCCCGGGCCCAGGATCGCTTCCAGCGGCTCCGTCATGACAGGACCTCCTCGGTGGTGACGACCATGGCGCAGCGCTCGGCGGCGTAGCGCAGGGCCGCGTCGTGGTACTCCCTGGAGAAGTCGCCGACCGCGTCGGCGACGAGGAAGGCACGGATGTCGTGGGTGAACGCCTCGACGGCCGTCGCCAGGATCCCGACGTGCGCGTACACCCCGCACAGGAGGAGCTGGTCGCGGCCCGCCTCCCGCATCCGGGAGAGCAGCCCGGAGCGGAAGAAGGCGCTGTAGCGGCGCTTGACCAGGAGCCAGTCGCCGGCGGCCGGCGCGAGCTCCGGGGGAACGGCCCGGTCCTCGGGCGCCGCCCGCATGCCGAGCCCCCAGAAGTCCCGCAGCAGACCACGTTCCTGACGGGTCATCGAGCCGGGCTGGGCCGTGTAGGCGACGGGTATCGCCCACTCCGCGCACCGGTCGCGCAACCGGGCGGCGCGGCGGACCAGCTCCCCGCGCGCGGGTGCCGGGAAGGGGGCGAGGAAGTAGCGCTGCATGTCGTGGACGAGCAGTACGGCCCGCCCCGGATCGACCGTCCACCGGGCGGTGTTGACGGGCAGTTCGGCCGCCGACGGCAGCGGATAGGCGGGGATCGCCGGGATGCCGCTCACGACTCCTCCCTCCACGCCCGGACGACGTCGAGCGCCTGCCACGGATTGAGCCGTGGATCGCAGTGCGTCGTGTAGCGCTCGCCGACCGAGTCGAGCTCGTCGTGGTCCGAGGCGCACTCGGTCACCTCGTCCGGTGTGGTCTCCAGGTGCAGCCCGGCCGCCACGCCTCCGGCGCCCTCAACCGCCCGCCGGAACAGGGAGACTTCGCGCCGCACGGTCGGCACGACCCGGGTCTTGGTGCCGTCGGCCGCCTGCACGGTGTTGCCGTGCATCGGGTCGCACAGCCAGCTCACCGGGTGTCCCGCCGCCCTCGCCGCCGCGACCAGCGGCGGCAGGCGGTCGGCGACCAGTCCGACGCCCATCCGGGCGATGAGAGTGAGCCGCCCCGGCGTCCGCGCCGGGTCCAACCGCTCGCACAGCGAGAGCAGTTCGTCCCGGGAGAGGTCGGCGTCGACCTTGCAGGCGACCGGGTTGGCCACCCGGGCGAGCAGCGCCACATGGGCGCCGTCGACGGCGCGGGTGCGCTTCCCGATCCACGGCCAGTGGGTGGTGCCGAGATACAGCCGCCCCTCGTCGTCGCGGCGCAGCATCGGCACCTCGTAGTCGAGCAGCAGGGCCTCGTGACTCGTCCACACCGCGGGCTCGGGGGCGGGGGCGGTCGGGTGCCCGGGCCAGCCCAGGTGCCCCATGACGTCCCCGGCCGCGAGATAGCCGAGCAGGAGGCGCAGCGGGTCGGGCGTGCGGCTCTCCGCGTCCGGCTCGGGACCGTTCACCATGTGGCCCCGGTAGGAGGGGAGTTCACGGCCGTCCACCCGCTCGAACGGGGCGGACCGCGGCTTGGCGTACTGGCCGGCGATCCGGCCCACCCGCAGCACCGGCCGCCCGCCGGCCGCGCGCAGCGCCGCGGCCAGCAGGTCGAGCACGGCGACCCGGCGCCCCACGCTCCCCGCGGACCGTTCCTCCGGGTCCTCGGCGCAGTCGCCGGCCTGGACGACCAGCGCCCCGCCCTCGGCCACCCGGCCGAGCAGCAGCCCGAGCGCCCGCAGATCCTCGGACCGCACCAGCGCCGGCCGGCCCGCGAGGGCGGCCCGGACCCGCCGGGTGTGCCCCGGGTCGGGCCAGTCGGGCTGCTGCGCGGCGCCCCGCCCGCGCATCTCGCGGAGCAGGTCCTCCGCCGCGGTCGCGGTGTTCCGTGCCCGGACGGTCGTGTCGGTGGTCTCGCTCATGTCGGTATCCCCTCGCGTCGTACCGCGGGCACCGGGATCCCCAGGGCGCGCAGCTGCGCGAACGGGTTCATGAACTCGCGGTTGCGCACGATCCGTCCGTCGGTCAGTTCGAACGAGTGCAGGAAGTGGTTCTCGTAGAACCCCTCCGGATAGCCGGGGAAGCGGATCCGGCCGTGACCGTCGCACTCCACCCACACGTGGTTCGGGTCCTGCGTCTCGAAGACGCGGACGCCGTACCACTCCCAGTCGGGGAAGCAGCGCAGCGACCACACGGCGTGTTCGGCGAGCCGGTCCCGGCCGTGGATCTCGATCGGGGCGCCGGTGTCGTTGGTCCACAGGCCGCCGGTGCCGTCCTCGGTGAACAGCTCGTGCCTGCGGAGCCGGTCCTCGCCTCGGGTCGCCATGTACGTCTCGACGGTGCGGCGATTGCGGCGGCGCAGCGCGGCCGCGTCGGCGAACCCCTGCTGCGGTGCGGTGCCGGACATCTCGGGCCTCCAGTGGTGCGTGACGGGCGACGTCTTGCGTCCACCCTCCGCGTCCCGGCGACCCGGGCACCCGGGGCGCCCGGCCGGCCCGGACCCCGAGCGTGAGCGGGACCGGGAACCCGGTTTGGACCGGGACGCGAACGGGTCACCCGCCTCATGCGCCCGGCCCGCCGGGCGGAGGAGGGTGGCTCCTCACGGGCCGGCCACGGGCCCGGGGGCCGCGCCGGCCCACGCGCCGACAGGCGCGTCGTGACGCACCGCGGGACGTGCCCGGAGGGCGTCGCGGGACCGGCCGCGAACGGGAGGAGGCACCGTGGGACGACGCGGGTCAGTCGTGGTGGGGCGGGACCGTGCCGTCGGTGCCGAGGCCCGCGTTGCGCGCCCGGACGATGGCCTGCGCCCGGTCGTTGACCTGGAGCTTGCCGAAGATGTTGGTCACGTGGTTGCGGACCGTCTTGTCCGAGATGGTCAGCCGGCGGGCGATCTGCCGGTAGTCGAGGCCGCACGCGAGCAGGTCCAGGACCTCCAGCTCGCGCGGTGTCAGGTCGGGGAACACCTCCCGGCCCGGTGCGGCCGCGAGCGCCCCGAAGAACGACTGCAGCCGCTCGGCGATCCGTGGCCCGAAGACCGCGCCGCCGCCCGCCACGGTGCGGATCGCGCCGATGATCTCCTCGCGCCCCGCTCCCTTGACGAGATAGCCGCTGGCCCCCGCCCGTACGGCCGCGAGCAGGTTGTCGTCGTCCTCGGACATGCTCAGGACGAGCACCCGGGTCTCCGGCCGCGCGCTGAGCATCCGCCGGGTGACCTCGATGCCGGAGGCGTCCGGCAGTCCCAGGTCCAGCACCACCACCTGCGGCGCGGTCCGCGCGCTGAGCGCGACGGCGTCCTCGCCCGACGACGCCTCGCCCACCACCCGGAACCCGTCCTCCGGCAGCAGTGCGCCGCGCAGGCCGTCCAGGAACATCGGGTGGTCGTCCACCAGGAGCACCGTCACCGCCGACGCGGCCGGGCCCTGGGAGCCTTCATCCGTCATGTCGATTACTATAGGTATACATATGAACGCATGGAGTGAGAACGCGCCGTCGGGTTCCCACCGGGCGGAGGGCGAGCGCCAGCTGGCCGCCGCGGCCCTGTGCGCGGCCGCCACCCTCGCGCTCAGCGGACTCTGGGTCTGCTACCTCCTCGTCAACCTCGGGTCGCCCGGGGTCAAGGAGAGCGCGGAGAGTCTCGGCGTCCTCGTCTACGGGCTGCCCGCCGCCGCGGCGGGCGTCCTCGTCCACGCGCACCGGCCGGGCCGCCCGGTCGGCTGGGCGCTCGTCGTCTACTCGATGGCGGTGATCCTGCCCGCCGTCCTGGCCGCCCCGGTGTGGCTGGAGGCACCCCCCGCACCCGTCCGCACCGCCGTCCTCGTCTTCGAGGCGTTCGCCAACCTGGTCAAGGTCACCCTCTGGTACTCGCTGCCGCTCTGGTTCCCGGACGGCCGGCTCACCCGCCGATGGCGCTGGTACGTGGGGGCCGTGGGCGTCTGGGTGGCGCCGCAGGCCTTCTCGTACGCCTCCGAGCCCGAGCGCTTCGGCCTGCCCAACCCGCTCGCCGACGGCTGGTGGGCCGACGGGACCGCCCTGCTCAACGACCACCTGGGCCTCGCCCAGGAGCTCACCCACTACGCGCTCATCGCCGTGAGCAGCGGGGTGATGCTCGTCCGGATCCGCCGGACCGCCCCCGGCCCCAGCCGGCGTCCCCTGCTGCTGCTCCTCGGCGCCTACCTGCTGTGGGCGGCCGCGCAGAGCGTCGCGTACCACTTCGGCGACCGCTGGCACTGGCCCACCTACTGGCTGATGGTCGGCGCCTCCGTCGTCTGGACGGGCTCCGTCGGCTACCTCGTCGTCCGCACCGGCTCCTGGCGCATCAGCCGCGCCGCCCGCCGCATCCTCGCCGGACTCCTCGTCGTGGCCCTGCTCACCGCCGCCGATGTCGCCGTCGTCGCCCTGCTGGTCGGCGGCATGACGCCCAGCAGTTCCGCGGACGCCCTCGTCCTCGTCGGCCTGGCCTTCCTGATGGGCGCGGGCCTGCGCCGGACCGTCGCCTGGGCCGTCGGCCTCGTCGACCGGCTCTACTACGGCGACCGGGCGCACCCGTACCAGGTGCTGCACACCCTCGCCGAGCGCATCAGCCACGCGGGCAGTTCCCAGGACATCCCCGAGACCCTGTGCGCCACCGTCGTCGAGACCCTGCGGCTGCCCGCCGCCGTCCTCGCCGTGCACACCCGGGCCGGGACGCGCGTGCTGGCCCGCGTCGGCGACCCCGGGGAGCGGCAGCACCACTTCGAGATGCTCCACCACGGCACCGTCGTCGGGCGCCTCTCCGTCGGCCCCCGGGCCGGCGAACCCGTGCTCGACGAGCAGGACACCGTCATCCTGTCCTCCCTCGCCAGCCAGGCCGCCCCCGCCGTCGCCTCGCTGCGGCTCCAGGAGGACCTGCGCAGCAGCCGCGAACAGATCGTCACCGCCCGGGAGGAGGAGCGCCGCCGGCTCCGCCGGGACATCCACGACGGTCTCGGCCCCGCCCTCGCCGGACTGCGCCTCCGGGTCGAGAACGCCACCGCCCGGCTTCCCGCCGGGGACGGCCTGCGGACCGCCCTGCGGGACGTCTCCGACGACCTCGGCATGGCCATCAAGGAGGTGCGCCGGATCACCGACCGGCTCGGCCCCGCACCGCTCGGCGAACTCGGCCTCACCGGCGCGCTGAGCCAGCTGGTCTCCTCCTTCGACTCCTCCTTCGGCCCCTCCGCCGGCGACTCCGTCGACGGGGTCCGGCCGGCCGTCGGCGCCGACCTCGACCCCTCCCCGCTGCCGCCGCTGCCGGCGGCCGTCGAGGTGGCCGCCTACCGGATCGCCGCCGAGGCCCTCACCAACGTGCTGCGGCACGCCCGTGCCACTCGCGCCGAGGTGCGGGTACGGGTCGACGCGGACGCGCTCACCCTCACGGTGGAGGACGACGGCATCGGCCTCTCCGCGGGCGCGAACGGACCCGCGCCCGGCGACCCCCGCGGGGTGGGGCTGCGGTCCATGGCCGAGCGGGCCGCCGAGATCGGCGGGCGCTGCACGGTCGAGTCCCCGGCCCGGCGCGGGCGCGGCACCAGGGTCCGCGCGGTGCTGCCCCGTACGACGGTGGCGGCGGGGGACCCGCCGGCTCCCGCGTCCTTTCCGGCCACAGCGTGAACGGCGTCCTCCCCGGCCTCGGGCGGAACCGGGTGCGGGCCACGGGGTGAAGGGCGGCCTCCCCGGCCACGGGGCCACGGGGTGAACGCCCCCCGGCCACGGGGGCGGAAACGGGTGCGGCCCACGGCGTGGACCCGGTCTTCTCCGGGTACGGCGCGCACCGTGTCGCCTCCGTCGACGGCATGACGCGCAGGGAGCGGCGCCCACCGCGTGAGTGCGGTGGGCGCCGGTGGGGGAGGGCGGCGATGTCAGGGCTTGCATCCGGGGCAGTTCCGGTCCCGGCAGGTGGGCAGGTGTTCCGGCGGCGTGCCCGTCAGCCCGGCGGCCGCCCACGAGGTGCGGACCTTCGAGCCGAAGAGCGCGGCACTCGCGAGAGCCGCGAGGGCAAGCACCGATCCGATGATCTTGCGCTTCATTTCTGCTCTCTTCCTGCAGTCCTCCGCGGGTGCGGATTCGTGTTTCATCGTGACCTTCGGGGTGTCCCGAGCGCATGAGGCCCGTGACCCACTCCGACCCCTTCCGCCCCGCGCGTCACAGCGTGAGCGTCCGGCGGGTCAGGGCCGGCAGGTCCGCCGGGCTCTTCGCCCGCACCGCCGCCCGGACCGGCCGGCGCACGGTCACCGCGTACTCGTCCCGCCACAGCTCGAACATCACGAGCGCCCACACGGTGCCCGCGAGCCGCTCCGACGGCCGGGTGAGCTGGGCGCCGAGCAGCCGCTCCACCGAGCGCCGGCTCAACAGCCCGGAGGCCCGGAGCCGGGACGGCGACAGCGTCTCGCGGACGAAGTCCATGAGGACGCCGCCCGGCACGAGCAGCTCGGACAGTGCCCGGGCCGGTCCGGAGCCGGTGGCCGGGACGTGAGAGGCGAACGGTTCCGCCGCCGCCCACAGCCGCTGCGCCGACCCGGGCAGCACGCCCCGTACTCCGTGCGCGCCGCCGAGCGCCGCCGTGCGCCTCGGTCCGCGGGCCGGGAACACCTCGTCCAGCTCGAAGGCCGTCAGGGCCGCCCGGCGCGACCGCCGGTCCGCCTCCGCGTCGAGCCGCGCCGCCGGCTCCCGCGCCGCGTCGCCCCGGTCGGCGAGGTACGCGGCGTAGTCCCGGCTGTAGAGCCGGGCGCGGTGGGCGGCGGGCACCGGTGCGAGGGACTCGACGTAGCGGGCCGCCCAGTCCGGGGAGGTGTCGCCGACGGCCAGCTCCACGCGCCTCCGCCCGCCCACCAGCACATCGGCGGCGTCGGAGGCCAGGACCGTCCCCAGCCCCTGCCGCCGCGCGCTGCCGTAGGCGGCGTACGCGACGAGGGCACCCGGGTCGGCCTCGGGCAGCCCGAGCCGCCAGGCGAGTGCCGGCAACAACCGGGGCAGGTCACGGGCCGCCCGCCGGTCGAGCGGGTGGCGGTCGGCGCCGGCGGCCGGTGGGCCGGCGGCCGACGCCCCCGAGGCCGTCCGGTCCGCGCACCGCCGCTCCCGGGATTCGCTTTCGGCGCCGGGCACCGGTGCGCCGTACGGCACCGAGCCGGCGTCCGGAAGACGGGAACCGGCCGGCCGCGGTGCCCCGGGTGTCCCGTCCGTGGCCGGCCCGGCGCACGGCAGGTCCGTCCCGGCCGCGTCCCGCAGCAGGGCCGCGCCCTCGTCGGGGGTGCCGAGCAGCGCCTCCGCCGCGGGCCCGGCGCCCCGCCGCCGGTCCCGTTCCCCGGGGGTCCCGCGCCCCGGCCCGGGCACCTGCGGCGTCCCCGCCGGGGAACGCCGGATCAGCCGGAGGTCACGCCCGCGCTCGTACACGGCCGTCGTGGCCGGCGGCAGCGTCCGCACGCCGTCGATCACGGTGGCCCCGCCCAGTGCGCCGCCCACGGTGAGGTACGCGTCGAAGCCCGGCTCGGCGAGCGAGGGACGGTCGGGCAGCAGGGCGATCAGGGCGGGGAGTTCGGTCGCGAAGCGCAGCGCCCGCCGGACCGGGTCCCAGTGGTAGTACAGCGGCACCGATCCGGTGTCGTCGGTCGCGAGCACGAGGAGCGGCGCGCCGCGGGTGTCCGCCAGGGCCGCCGCGTAGCCGCCCTGGAGGCGCTCGGTGAAGGCGGGCCCGTCCGCCTCGTAGGCGGCCCGGACAAGGGCCGCGTGATCGTGCTCGGCGACCGCGCGGCCCCGGGCCTCGAGCCGGGTCAGCAGGGGCAGCCGCACGTCGAGGCGGCCGGCGAGCACGGCCGCCACGCCGCCCGCGGTACTCGCCCGCCCTCCGGCGAGCGCCCAGCCGCCGCCGCGCAGCACCCGGCCGTCGGCATCCGCCTGATCGGCGGCGCCCCGGAGCACGAACGGCGCGATGTCGGTTCCGAACTGACCAAGGATCCGTGACATGGTGATCACGACGCTTTCGCAGGGAGCTGATGACATGCCCCCACGCTCGGCCGCCCGCCGTCCCGTCCACACGGGCACCGGGTCCGGTTCCGCTCCCATCCGGTTCCCGGGACTCGCCGCGCGGGCGCCGGATCTTGGGCATCCTGGTGGCTTGAAGTAGGCCTCGGGAGGGGCGAGTCGGGTGGGGAACCGCAGGGGGGAGCCGTAGCCATGAACGCACGCGAGAATGCGGGGGAGCCGCAGGCCGGGGAGGCGGTGGCCGCGCAGGTTTCCGGAGCGAGGGCACCGGGCGGGGAGGAGCCCGGAGCGGCGGCCCCTGGCTCGAACGGGACGGGCGACCGGGCACCGGACCCCGAGCCCGGGACATCGGACCCCGAGCCCGGGACATCGGACCCCGAGCCCGGGACATCGGACCCCGAGCCCGGGACATCGGACCCCGAGCCCGGGACATCGGACCCCGCGCCCGGGGCACCGGATCCCGCGCCCGGGACATCGGACCCCGAGCCCGGGACGGAGGCCGGGAAGGCGCCCGGAGGGGCAGGTGCAGGCGAAGGTGTCGGTGCCGTCCGGCGTCGCCGCCGGCCGAAGGCGCGGACCGTGCTCCTCTCCGCCCTCGGCCTCTTCGTCACGGCCGTGCTGCTCACCGCCGGAGCCGGCTACTGGGCCTACCAGCACTACACCGGTCGCGTGCAGCGGATCCCGCAGACCTTCCCCACCGACGCCCCGGTGCCCGCCGCCTCCAAGGGCGGGCAGAACTTCCTGCTCATGGGGCTCGACTCACGGTCGGACGTGCCCACGACCGGCAGCGACGCCAAGGGCAAGCTGTGGAAGTACGGAGACCAGCGCAGTGACGCGATGATGCTGGTGCACATCCCCGACGACCACTCCGCCGCCTACGTGGTGTCCCTGCCGCGCGACTCCTGGGTCGACATCCCGGGCCGCGGCCGCGCCAAGCTGAACGCGGCCTTCTCCTGGGGCGGGCCACCGCTGCTCATCGACACGGTGCAGCGGCTCACCGACGTCCGTGTGGACCACTTCGCGGTGATCGACTGGAACGGCTTCCGCAAGCTCACCGACGCCGTCGGCGGCGTGGAGATCCTGATGGCCGACGGCGAGCGGCGGCACATGAACGGCGAGGAGGCCCTCGCGTACGTCGGCGAGCGCAAGAACCTGCCCAACGGCGACTTCGACCGGACGCACCGGCAGCAGAATTATCTGCGCACGCTGCTGGAGAAAGTGATGACTTCCGCGTCCCTGAAGGACCCGCTCCAGCTGAAGAAGACCCTCGACATCTTCACCGAGACGGTGTCCGTCGACGAGCGCTTCGGGGACGACGACATGCGTCAACTGGTCTGGAACATGCGGGAGGTGAGGGCAGGGGACATGACCTTCATGAACGCCCCGGTGGAGGGCACCGGGACGGAGCGGGGGCAGTCGGTGGTCCACCTCGACCGGCCGCGCTGCGCGACCCTCTGGCAGGCCTTCAAGGACGACTCGCTGGAGGCGTACGTGGACACCCATCCCATCGACCGTTTGCGGCCCGCGACCAACTGAGGCTTCGGGGCAGGGGTCTTGACGGGGGCATTGGTCCAGTCCAATCTGTGACCGCTTCCCCTCCTCAACTCCCCCTTGGAGGTACGGTGCTCATCCGCAACCGCCTCGCGGCGTCGCTGAGTGCGGCGCTGCTCGGCGCGGCTGCCCTCGTCGCCGTTCCCACCCCGGCACAGGCCGCCAATCTGCTGACCGACCCGGGCTTCGAGTCCGGCACCCTGTCCGGCTGGACGTGTACCGGCGGGCTCGGCTCGGTCGTGTCCACTCCGGTGCACGGCGGCGCCAAGGCGCTGGCCGGCGCGGCGAGCGCGTCCGACATCGCCAAGTGCGCCCAGACGGTCTCCGTGCAGCCCAACACCGTCTACACGCTATCCGGTTGGGTCCGCGGGGCCTACGTCTACCTGGGCGTCGACGGCGGCGGCTCGACCTGGACGCCCTCCGCCGGCTCCTACCAGCAGCTCTCGCTCAGCTTCACCACGGGCGCGTCCCAGACCAGCGCGACCGTCTACACCCACGGCTGGTACGGGCAGGGCACGTACCACGCCGACGACATCAGCCTCGAGGGACCGGGCGGCGGTGGCGGCGACACCCAGGCGCCGTCCGCGCCGTCGAGCCTCCGGTCCACCGGGCGGACCGCGTCCAGCGTGAGCCTGACGTGGGGCGCCGCGAGCGACAACGTCGGCGTCACCGGCTACGACGTCTACCAGGGCGCCACGAAGGTCTCCACGGTGACCGGCACCAGCGCCACCGTCGGCGGTCTGACCGCGAGCACCGCGTACACCTTCACCGTGAAGGCCCGGGACGCAGCCGGCAACGTCTCCCCGGCGTCCAACGCCGTCACCGTCACCACCGAGGCGGGCGGAGGCGGCGGCACCGGCTTCAAGCAGGCCGCGCCGTACCTCTACCTCGGCTGGGGCGACCCGCCGTCCGCGACCGCGGTGATGAGCGCCACCGGGATCAAGACCTTCACCATGGCGTTCATCCTCTCCTCCGGAGGCTGCAACCCGGCCTGGGACGGCCAGCGGCCGCTCACCGGCGGCGTCGACCAGTCCACCGTCACCGCGATCCGCAACGCGGGCGGCGACATCGTCCCCTCGATCGGCGGCTGGCAGGGCAACAAGCTCGGCCCCAACTGCTCGACACCCGAGGCGCTCGCGGGTGCCTACCAGAAGGTCGTCGACGCCTACGGCCTCAAGTCGATCGACGTCGACATCGAGAACACCGACGAGTTCGAGAACGCCGTCGTCCAGGACCGCATCCTCAACGCCCTGAAGATCGTCAAGGCGAACAACCCCGGCCTGCGGACCATCCTCACGTTCGGCACCTCGACGACCGGCCCGACCTCCTGGGGCAACCGGCTCATCGAGCAGTCCAAGGCGCTCGGCGCGAACATCGACGTGTTCACCATCATGCCCTTCGACTTCGGCGGCGGCGCCGACATGTACGGCAGCACCGTCAACGCCGCCGACGGCCTGAAGAACAAGCTGAAGGCGGTCTACGGCTGGGACGACGCCACCGCGTACGCCCACGTCGGCATCTCCGGCATGAACGGCCTCTCCGACCAGCAGGAGACCACAACGCCGGCCACCTGGACGCAGATCCGCGACTGGGCCAACACCCACCACATCGCCCGGCTCGCCTTCTGGTCCGTCAACCGCGACCGCGGCTGCCCCGGCGGCGGGGTCGTCGAGAACTGCTCCGGCATCAGCCAGACCGACTGGCAGTTCACGAAGATCACCGCCGGGTTCACCGGGTAGGCCGCGCTCTGGGCTCACGCCGAGAGCCCGGCATGAATCCGGAGGACACGGCCTGGCGTCGGACCGCCCGCTCAGTCCGAATCCGGGACTTCCGGGAAGTGGCAGGCCACCTCCCTCGCCTCCCCCGCCGCGGTGATCCGCAGCAGGGGAGGCTCCTTCCGGCAGATCTCCCGGGCCTTCGGGCACCGTGGATGGAAGGTGCAGCCCGGCGGCGGCGCGGCCGGGCTCGGCGGATCGCCGAGCAGGGTGATCCGCTCCCGCGCCCGCTCCGCCGCCGGATCGGGCAGCGGTACGGCCGAGAGCAGCGCCCGCGTGTAGGGATGCGCGGGCGCCCCGTACACCCGGTCCTTCGGCCCGATCTCCACGATCCGGCCCAGGTACATCACCGCGACCCGGTCGCACACGCGTCTCACCACCGACAGGTCGTGGGCGATGAAGAGATAGGCCAGTCCGAGTTCGGCCCGGAGCCGTTCCATCAGATTGACGATCTGCGCCTGGACGGACACGTCGAGCGCCGAGACCGGCTCGTCGGCGACGACCAGGCGCGGCCCCGTGGCCAGGGCGCGGGCGATGCCGATGCGCTGGGCCTGACCGCCGGAGAACTCGTGCGGATAGCGGTCCAGATGCTCCGGGATCAGCCCCACGAGCTCCATCAGCTCGGCCGCCCGCTCCCGCGCCGCGGCGGCCGAACTGCCCTGGATCAACAGGGGGTCGGCGATGATCCGGGCCACCGTGCGGCGCGGGTTGAGCGAGGAGTGCGGGTCCTGGAACACCATCTGGAGATCGCGCCGCAGCGGCTTCAGCGCCCGCTGCGGGAGCCGGCCGATCTCGCGTCCGTCGTACGTGACGGAGCCCGAGGTCGGTTCGAGCAACCGGACGATCATCCGCCCGGTCGTCGACTTGCCACAGCCGGACTCGCCGACCAGGCCCAGGGTCTCGCCCTCGGCGATGTCGAAGGACACGCCGTCGACGGCCCGTACCCGGGCGCCGCGCCCGCCGCGTCCCGGGAAGGTCATGGTCAGGTCCCGCACGGAGAGAAGAGGGGACGCGGCCGCTGTGTTCGGTGTGTTCATGGGGTGACGCCTTCGTACGCGGGGAAGTGGCAGGCCACCGGGTGGGCGGCGGGGCCGGAGAGGACCGGGCGCTCGCCCGCGCACCGGTCCCGATCCGGCCCCGGGACGAGGGCGGGACGCGGGCAGCGGGGCGCGAAGGCGCAGCCCGGCGCGGGATCGAGCAGGGACGGCGGGGAGCCGGGGATGGCCCGCAGGGGAGCGTCGTCCCGGTCGTCGAGCCGGGGCAGCGAGTCGAGCAGCCCGCGGGTGTACGGGTGCGCGGGTGCCGCGAACAGCTCGTCCACCGGCGCCCGTTCGGCCGCCCGTCCGCCGTACATGACCAGGACCTCGTGGGCGACCCGCGCCACCACCCCCAGGTCGTGGGTGATCATGACGACGGCGAGACCGCGGTCCTGCTGCACCCGGGCGATCAGCTCCAGGATCTGCGCCTGCACGGTGACGTCCAGTGCCGTCGTCGGCTCGTCGGCGATGAGCAGATCCGGCTCGCAGACCAGCGCCGTCGCGATCATGACGCGCTGCCGCATGCCGCCCGAGAACTGGTGCGGATACTCGCCGGCCCGCCGCCGGGGCTCCGGGATGCCGACCTCGGCGAGGGCCTCGACCGCCAGCCGCCGGGCGACCGCCCGGCGGGAGCCGTGGTGCACCCGGTGGTGCTCGGCGATCTGCTCGCCGACGGTGTAGTACGGGTGGAGGCTGGACAGCGGGTCCTGGAAGATCATCGCCATCCGCCGGCCACGCAGCCGGTTCAGCTCCCGCTCCGGCAACCCGACCAGCTCGCGTCCGTCGAGCCTGACCGAGCCGGCGACCTCGGCCCCGGTGTGCAGGCCCATCACCGCCAGCGACGTGACGGACTTCCCGGAGCCGGACTCACCGACGATGCCGAGGGTCCGGCCGCGGGGCACGTCGAAGGAGAGCGCGTCCACGGCGCGTACGGGCCCGTGCCGGGTGGGGAACACGACCGTCAGGTCCCGCACCGAGAGGAGGGGTTCCGGGCCGGGCGTCCTCGGGTCTGGCATCAGTACCTCACTCGCGGGTCGACGACGGCGTAGAGCAGGTCGACGCACAGGTTGGCGACGACGATGAAGGCGGCCGCGAGCAGCGTCACGCCGAGGATCACCGGCTGGTCGCCGGTGGCGAGCGCCCCGTAGAAGAGCCGCCCGACGCCCGGGAGGCCGAAGAGGGACTCGGTGATCACCGCGCCCGCCAGGAGTCCGCCGAGGTCCATGCCGAAGAGGGTGAGGATCGGCGTCATCCCGGCCCGGAGACCGTGCTTGACCACCACCGTCCGCCGCGGCAGACCCTTGGCGCGTGCGGTGCGGATGTACGGCTCCGCCATCGACTCGATCATCGAACTCCGGCTCTGCCGGGCGTACATGGCGGCGTACAGGACGGCGAGCGCCAGCCACGGCAGCAGCAGGTTCGTCGCCCAGGACACCGGGTCCGCGCCGAACGGCACGTACTGCGGATAGGGCAGCAGCCCGGCCACCCGGATCAGCCCGTAGATCAGCATCACCGAGGTGAAGTAGACCGGCAGCGAGGCGGCCGCGACCGCGCCGACCATCAGCGCCCGGTCGGTCAGGGTGTCCTTGCGCAGGGCCGCCGTGACTCCCGCGCCCAGGCCGAGCACCAGCCACAGCACGGCCGCGCCCACGGCGAGCGAGGCGGACACCGGCATGCGGTCGACGAGCAGGTCCCAGACGGGCTGGCTGTTCTCGTACGAGTAGCCCAGGCACGGGAAGTCGCACCGCAGCGCGTACGGGCCGCTGCCGACCGTGCGGCCGGTGAAGATCCCGGTCGTGAAGTCGCCGAACTGACGCCAGAGCGGCTGGTCGAGGCCCATGTGGGCGCGGATCGCGGCGAGCCGCTCGGTGCTGCACGACTTCCCGCAGGCGGCCGCGGCCGGGTCCGAGGGCAGCACGTAGAAGATCACGAAGGTGATGGCGGCGACGGCGACGAGGACGCCGAGCACGCCCACGATCCGGCGCCCGAGGTAGCGGATCACGCCCGGCCTCCCCGAGGGTCGAACACGTCCCGCAGCGCGTCCCCGAGCAGGGTGAACGCGAGGACCGTGAGGAAGAGGCAGAGACTCGGCACCGCGAAGTACATGGGGTCCGTGTCGTAGAAGGCGACGCTCTCGGCGATCATCTGCCCCCACGAGGGGGTCGGTGGGCGGACCCCGACGCCGAGATAGCTGAGCGCGGCCTCGGTGGCGATCATCCCGGGGACGATCAGGGTGGTGTACGCGATGACGGGGCCTGCCACCCCGGGCAGCACGTCCCGGGTGAGGATGCGCCAGTCCGAGGCGCCGCTGACGCGGGCGGCGTCCACGTACTCGCGGTGCTTGAGCGACAGTGTCTGCCCGCGCACGATCCGGGCGATGCCGGGCCAGCCGAAGAGCCCGATGACCAGGGTCATGAGCACGGTCCGGTCGACGTCCTTGGCCACCGACATCATCGCGATCATGAAGATGAGGGAGGGGAAGGACATGGTGAGGTCCATGAGCCGGGACAGGACGGTGTCGACCCGGCCGCCGAAGTAGCCGGCCGCGACGCCCGCCGCGACGCCGGCGAGGACCACGATCGCCGTCGCGGCGAAGGCGATGAGCAGCGAGACCTGGGCGCCGTGCACGACCCGGGCGAACAGGTCGCGGCCGGTGACGGGCTCGACCCCGAGCCAGTGCTCGGCGGAGATCCCGCCGAGCGGACCGAGCGGGAGCCCGCCCAGGTAGGGGTCGACGGCCGACTTGTCGAACTCGTCGGGGCGCCAGCCGCCGAGGCCGCTGAGCAGCGGTGCGGCCAGTGCCATGACGGCGAAGAGGGCGACGACGCCGAGCGCGACGAGGGCGGAGGGGCGGCGGCGCAGCTCGGCGCGGGCGAGCCGCCAGGGTCCGGCCGGCGTCGGGGGGCGTGTGGCGGCCGGTGCGGGAGTGGTGGTGGTCATGGCGCCGTCAGCTGCCGCTCTTGGCGGGGTCCTTGAGACCGATCGTCGCGTAGTCGAGCTGACCGCCGTAGGAGGTGTGGCCGAAGGCGCCGGCGATGTTGGGGCCGACGAGCAGCGGCCTGCGCTCGACGACGGCGGGTGCGGTGGGGGCCTTGGCGAGGATCTGTCCGTCGAGCTCCTGCCAGGCCTTGTTCGCCTGCGCGGCGTCGGTCATCGCCGCGATCTCGTCCATGCGCTTCATGGTGGCCGCGTCGCGGAAGAGGGAGTGGTTGCCGGAGTTGCCCTTCTCCTTGATGTAGCGGCCGTCGAACACGAAGGGCAGGAAGGTGGAGCCGGACGGGTAGTCGGGACACCAGCCGGTGTAGACGAGGTCGGTGCGGTTCTTCGTGTCGCCGATGGTGTCGTAGAAGGCCGAGGGGTCGACGGTCTCGATGACGACCTTGATCCCCGCCCGGCCGAGGGACTGCTGGATCGCCTCGGCGACGCCCTTGTCCCCGTTGGAGACGGTGATCCGGGTGCTGAAGCCGTCGGGCTTCCCGGCCTCCTTCAGGAGCTGCCTGGCCTTGTCGACGTCACCGGTGAGCGGGATCTTCAGGGTGTCGGGCTGCTTGCCGCCGGTGAAGAGGGAACCGGGCATGAGCGCGGCGGCCGGGTCGTTGAGCGCGGGGCCGCCGGACGCGGTGAGGACGGCCTCGCGGTCGAGGGCGTACTGGACCGCCTTGCGCACCCGCACGTCGTCGAAAGGGGCCCGGCCGGTGTGCATCTGCACCATCTCGGTGCAGTTGGAGGACTCGGCGAGGAGCCGGGCCCGGACCTCCGGCCTGGTGAGCACCTTGGGCGTGCTCTCGGGGCGCAGCTTGTCCCAGGGGACGGCCGAGGCGTCGGCGCCGGCGGCCGACACGAGCCGGTCGTCGATCTGGTTGGCCTTGAGGCCCATGGTCACGACGATCCGGTCGGGATATGCCTTGCGCACGGTGTCCGTGGCCGGGTCCCAGTGCGGGTTGCGGACGAGGGTGAGCTGCTTGTCGCGGGCGTACGACTCGATCCTGTACGGCCCCGAGGAGAAGGGCCGGTTGTCGTACTGGGGGCCCTTGTCCCGCGCCCTGGGCACCGGGGCGAAGGTGGGGAGCACGGTCGCGTACGGGAACTCGGCGAAGGGCGTGCGGAGTTCGAAGACGATGGTCCGGTCGTCGGGCGTCCTGACCGAGTCGAGGTGCCTGCCGCCGGCGGGGCCCTGATAACCCTCGGCCCCGGCGAGGTAGCGAGCGGCGTAGTCCGGGCCGCCGGGCAGGTCGGGGGAGAAGGACCGCTCCACGTTGTACTTGACGTCCTGCGCGGTGACGGGGGAGCCGTCCTCGTACTTCAGGCCCTTCTTCAGCCGGAAGGTCCAGGTCTTCGCCCCGTTGGACGGGGTCCCGAGGTCCTCGGCGAGATCGGGGGCCAACTCGCCTCCCCTGACGCCTGGTTCGGCCTTGTAGGTGAGCAGGGTCCGGTAGAGCAGGCGGGTGCCGAAGTCCATGTCGCCCATCACCCAGTTGCGGGCCGGGTCGAGGTGGGTGAAGTCCTGGTTGGACAGCACGGTCAGGGTGCCGCCCTTCACCGGGGTGCCGCCCACGATCCCGCCGCTGTTGCCGGTCGCGGGGTTGGCGCCGGCATGACCGCCGCCCGCCCCGCCGGCGGGGCCGGAGCAGGCGGTGGCGCCGAGTGTGAGGGCCGTCAGCACGGCCACGGCGAGGGCGTTTCGAGGGTGCTTGTCCATCAGGAGTCACTTCCGAGTGCAGAGTTCGGACAGCCCGTCCGCCGGTGTCGGGGCGCAAGGCGCCGAGGACGACCTGGGCTGAAAATGTGACCTGTAAAATAGTAATGTGAAATTGTACTGCGCAAGCCCTCGGACACCACAGAGAAGGTTCGCCGCATGACCGTCATCTCCCGCAACCCCGCCGACCCCGCCGACGTCCTCGTCGAACTCCCCGCCCCCGGCGCCTTCGCCGCCGCCGACGCGGTCGAACGGGCCCGCGCCGCCCAGACCGGCTGGGCAGCCGGCGGAGCCGCCGCCCGCTCCGCCGCCCTGAGCGCGGTCGCCGTCGGCATCGAGGCCGCGAGCGCCGAACTCGCGGCACTCGCCGTGCGCGAGGTCGGCAAGCCGCTGGCCGAGGCGCGCGCCGAGGTCGCCCGTACCGCCGCCATCTGGCGCTACTACGCCCAGGCCCCCTACGAGGCCACCGGGGCCGTCCACGACACCGCGGCCGGCCCCGGCCTGCTGCTCACCCGGCGCCGCCCGCACGGCGTCGCCGCACTCATCACACCCTGGAACTTCCCCTTCGCCATTCCCGGTTGGAAGGCCGCGCCGGCGCTCGCCGCCGGAAACGCCGTCGTCCTCAAGCCCGCCCCCGAGGCCACCGCCTGCGCACTGCGGCTCGCCGAGATCGTCGAGAAGGCCCTGCCCGAGGACGTGTTCACCGTGGTCCCCGGGGCCGCCACCGAGGGCGGCGCGCTCGTGTCCGCCGCCGACGTCGTCTCCTTCACCGGCTCCTCCGCCGTCGGCCGGACCGTCGTCCGCTCCGCGGCAGCCCGGGGCATCCCCGTCCAGGCCGAGATGGGCGGACTCAACGCGGCCCTCGTGCTCCCCGACGCCGACATCGCCCAGGCGGCGGCGCACATCGCCGCCTCCGTCGCCGGCTACGCCGGACAGAAGTGCACCGCCACCAGCCGCGTCGTCGCCGTCGGCGCCGCCCTCGACCCGCTGCGCGAGGCCCTGGCCGAGGCGCTGAGGGCCGTGCCCGTCGGTGATCCCGCCGAGGCGGCGACCGTGTGCGGGCCGCTCATCACCGAGGCTGCTCGCGAGGACACCGCCGCCGCCTGGCAGGGCCTGTCCGTCCTCGCCGGCGGCAACGTGCCGGACGCCCCCGGCTGGTACGCGGCGCCGACCCTTGTGGAGAAGGCCGGACCGGGCCACCGGCTGCTGCGCGAGGAAGTCTTCGGGCCCGTCGCCGCACTGCTCCCCGCCCGCGACCTCGACCATGCCGTACGGATCACCAACGCGGCCCGCTACGGCCTGGTCACCTCCGTCCACACCGCCGACCTGGGCGCCGCGCTGCACGGCCTCGACCGGCTCGACACGGGCATGATCCGGATCAACGCCCCCACCACCGGGGTCGACTTCCACCTGCCGTTCGGCGGGGCCAAGGCCTCCAGCCACGGCCCCCGTGAACAGGGCCGGGCCGCACTGGACTTCTACACGTCGTCCCGGACCTACACGCTGGCACCGGCCGGGGCGTAGACCCCGTGCGGCGGACGGGCGCGGGAGTCGCCCCCCCCGGGGCCGCAGTTCCGATGGCGGTCGGGCCGGGGCCGTCGCAGCATGGAAGGAGAGCCGGTCCCGTCCATGCTGCGACCTTGGGAGCGACCATGCCCATGCTGCTGATCCGAATGAGCCCCGCATGAGCGCACTCGTCGCCGTCGCCGGCGCCACCGGCCGGATCGGCCGGCGTGTCACCGGCCTCCTCGTCGACGCGGGCACGCCGGTGCGCGCGCTCGGACGCGACCCGGAGAAGCTGGCCGCGCTGCCGGCCGCGGACACGAGGACGGCGTCCTACGACGACGCCGGCGCGATGTGGGCCGCGCTCGACGGCGTGGGCACCCTCTTCCTCGTCTCCGCCCACGAGGGGCCGGGCCGGGTCAGGACCCACGCCACCGCCGTGGACGCCGCCGTCGCCGCGGGGGTGCGGCGGATCGTCTACCTCTCGTACCTCAACGCCGCACCCCACGCGACCTTCACCTACGCCCGCGACCACTGGCACACCGAGCAGCACATCCGCTCCACCGGTGTGGCCTTCACCTTCCTGCGCGACAGCACCTACCAGGCGGACCTGGCGGCGATGACCTCCCCGGAGGGAGTGCTGCGCGGACCTGCCGGTGACGGCCGGGTCGGGGCGGTGACCCACGACGACATCGCCGACTCGGCCACGGCCGTGCTGCTCGCCACGGGCCACGAGCACGACAGCGCCACGTACGACCTGACCGGTCCGGAGGCGCTGAGCTTCGCCGAGGTCGCCGCCGCCCTGGGACGGGCGAGCGGCCGCACCGTCACCTACGTCCCCGAGACGCGGGACGAGGCCTACGCCTCGCGCTCCGTCTACGACGCGCCCGACTGGGAGGTGGAGGGCTGGGTCACCTCGTACGAGGCGGTCGCCGTCGGCGAGATGGACGACGTGTCCGACGACGTCCACACCCTCACCGGGCACCCGCCGCAGTCCTTCGACGACTTCCTGGCGGCCCACCCGAGGAGCTACCGGCATCTCCTTCCCCGCTGATTAGCTCGTATGTTCGATTGTCGGGGTAGACTGGTCCCATGACAGCGGCACGACCCGGCATCCCGGACATCCCCGGCTTCCAGGGCTCCCTCTTCGACCAGGGTACCGACATCGGACCCGGCCCCCTGGCGGGCGTCCGGCGCACGGAGCTGTGCGACGGCGCCTGGGTCGACCACCTCCCCGGCTGGCTGCGGGGCGCCGACGCGCTGTTCGAGGAACTCGTCACGGGCGTGCCCTGGCAGGCCGAGGAACGCCGGATGTACGACAACGTCGTCGCCGTCCCCCGTCTCCTCGCCTACTACCGGGAGGGCGCCCCGCTCCCGCACCCCGCCCTCGTCGAGGCCCGCGACGCGCTCGGCGCCCATTACGCCGGCGAACTGGGCGAGCCCTTCGTCACCGCCGGCCTCTGTCTCTACCGGGACGGGCGCGACAGCGTCGCCTGGCACGGCGACCGCACCGGCCGCTCCGCCAGGCAGGACACGATGGTCGCGATCCTCGCCCTCGGCGACCCCCGCGACCTCGCCCTCCGCCCCCGCGGCGGCGGCCCGGTCGCCCTCCGGCTCCCGTCCGGCCACGGCGACCTCCTGGTCATGGGCGGCTCCTGCCAGCGCACCTGGGAACACGCGGTCCCCAAGACCACCCGCGCCGTCGGCCCCCGCATCAGCGTCCAGTTCCGCACGCGGGGGGTGGGCTGAGTCCTCGGCCGCCGGGGGATCGGACCAGGCCCGGCCGCGCCGTCAGCGCAGCTGGCGCCGTACCAGCTCGTGGAAGAGGCCGTTCGGGTCGGCGAGGAGTTCGGCCGGGGTGCCCTGCTGGACGACCCGGCCGTCCGCCATCGCGATCACGCGGTCCGCGTCCATGATCGTGGAGAGCCGGTGGGCGATGACGACGCGGGTCGCGCGCAGCGCCCGGGTGGACTCGATGACCACCCGCTGGGCCTCGTTGTCCAGGGCGCTCGTCGCCTCGTCGAGGAAGAGGACGCGCGGTGTGCGGATGAGGGCACGGGCGATCATCAGGCGCTGGCGCTGACCGCCGGAGATCGTGCCGCCGCCGTCGGAGAGCATGGTGTGCAGGCCCATCGGCATGGCCTGGACGTCCTCGGCCAGGCCGGCGAGCGTGATCGCCTGCGCGACCTCCTCCAGGGTGAAGTCCTCGGCCCCGCGGACGCAGTCGAGGATCGAGCCGGACAGCGGCTGGGCGTTCTGCAGGACGACCCCGCACTGGCGCCGTACGGCCGCCTGGTCCAGGGCGGCCAGGTCCTGGCCGTCGTACAGCACGCTGCCCTCGGTCGGCCGGTCGAAGCCGATCAGCAGCCGCAGCAGCGTCGACTTCCCGCACCCGCTCGCCCCGACGATCGCCACGAACTCCCCGGGCGCCACGCGCAGGTCCACACCGTCGAGGACGAGCGGGCCGTCCTCCGCGTAGCGGTACGACAGCTGCCGGGCCTCCAGGGCGCCGGTCAGCACGCCGGGCCGGGCCGCGCCGCCGCGGACCTCGGGTGCCGCGCTCAGGATCGGCTCGACCTGCTCGAAGACGGGCAGGACCGCCGCCACCGACAGGAGCGCGCCGGTCAGCTGGGTGACCGAGGACAGCAGCATCGTCAGGGCGGTGCTGAAGGTGAGGAACTCGGCTGCGGACATGCTGCCGCGGGCCGGACCGGCCAGGAGGGCGAACATCACCAGCGTGCACAGCGGCAGGCACACCGCGCCGAGCACCCCCAGGGTGTTCTGGATCCTTCCCACGCGCTGCTGCAGCACCCGGGTCCGGGCGAACTCCCGTGCCCAGGCGGCGTAGGCGAAGCTCTCCGCCGCCGCCACGCGCAGCTTGGGCAGCCCGCGCAGGGTCTGGTACGCCTGGTTGTCGAGGCGGTTGCCGAGCTCGATCAGACGGCGCTGGTAGCGCAGCTGCCACAGCCCCAGACCCAGGAACACCGCGCCCACGACGAGGAGCATCGCGAACGCCACCAGCGCCAGCGGCACGCTGTGCACCAGCAGCAGGACCAGGTTCATCACGCCGACGGTGACCGCCTGCAGGCAGACCGGCGCCACACCGGACAGCATCCGCCGGATCGCGCTGATGCCCATGGCCGCGTTGGCCAGTTCGCCCGTGGAGCGACCGGCGAAGAAGGTCGCCGGGAGGCGGAGCAGGCGGTCCCAGACGGCCGGCTGCAGCGTCGCCTCGACGCGCCCCTCGATCCGCAGCAGGGCCACGTTCTGCAGCAGCAGGAACGCGGCGCCGACCACGGCGGCCGCGACCAGCGCGAGCGAGGTCCGCACGATCAGGTCGTTCTCCGCCGCCGGCACGAACTCGCCGAGGATCCGGCCCGTGGCCACCGGCACCGTCGCTCCCAGGACGACGGAGACCAGCCCGCCGAGCAGCAGGTCCCGCAGCTCCAAGCGGTTGCCCCGCACACAGAACCGCAGCAGCCGCGGCAGGCTCGGCCGGCCCTCGGGCAGCGGGCGGTAGAACATCACGGCCCGCGGCTCGAAATCGGCCTCGTTCCCGTCGTCGACGCGCTCCCGTCGGCCGCCCGGCTCGACCGCCACGTAGCCGCCGCGCCGCCACAGCAGCGCCACCGGCGACCCGTCCGCCTCGCGCCGACCCACCAGCGGACCGCAGTTCTCGCGCCACCAGCGGCCCCGCAGCCCCACGGTGCGGGTGCGCACGCGGGAGGCGAGCGCGATGCCCTCGACCGGGTCGGTCCGCTCGTCGTCCGTCCCCGCGCCGGGCGCCTCGGACAGGGCGATCCGGGCGTCCGCCGCGACCAGTCGGCACACCGCGAGCGTCGCGTCCGCGCCGCCCCGCCGGGCGCCCCGGCCGGAGCGCCCGATGGCGTCGAGCAGCGCGCGGTCCGCCTCGCTGCCGGCCGCCCGGCCCGCGGCGAGCCCCGCGGCTGTACGGTCCTCGTGGGCGCGCTCCCGCTCCTCGATCCAGTGGTCCAGGGCGTACAGCAACCGGTACTGCTGCTCGACCATGCCTTGCCACATGGTCGCGTCGACGAGCAGGGTGCCCGCGGCCTCCGCCTCGTAGGCGGCCCCGTAGCACACGCTGCCGGGCTCGATCCGCATCCACACGACGTCGTCGTCGGTCCCGTGCGAGGAGGTGTCGGAGGCGCCGCCGAGCGGGGCCTCGTAGAGCACCCGGAGGCCGCGGCCGATGCCGAGCGCGAAGGCGTTCTCCAACGGGCTCAGGGCGGCCGGGGCGGCCGCATCCGGCCCGTACCGGCCGTCGTACCACCGGCCGTCCGCCCCCTGCCCGTCCGCCGGCCACTGCCCGGTCTGCCATCCGTCGGTCTGCCATCCGTCGGTCCGCCACGAGCCCGGGTGTCCCTGCTGCCCGTACGCCGGCCGGTGCAGCTCCCGCAGCTCCACGCGGCGAAGCAGGCACTCGCGGGACGGGCGGCCCACCAGGGTGTGGCCGGGGCCCTCGGCGGGGCCGAGGAGCAGTGCCCCGGCCTCGACGCGGCCGAGGAAGTGCCAGGCGCCGAGCTGCGCGGCGTCGACGGCGAACAGGTCGAGGCTGCCGTGCACGACCAGCCACAGCACGGACGGCCCCTCCAGGGAGAGACTGCGCAGGTCCGAGCCGTCGACCGGGGTGCCGAGTCCGCCGAGCGCCGCGACCACGGGGTCGTGGGCGGAGGTGACGGCAGGGTCGACGGCAGGTACAGGGCCAGGGGCGGCGGGCCGGGCCGGGACGACGGCCGGGTCGTGGCCGACGACCGCGTGACGGCCGGCGCCGGTGCCGTCCAGGGGCGTCGTGGCGGGGTGCGGGGTCGTCACCTCAGTGCTCCCTGACCAGTTCGGCGTACGGGCCGCCCGCGGCCACCAGGTGTTCGTGGCGGCCGCGTTCGACGACCGTGCCCCGGTCGAGGACCAGGATCTCGTCGCTGTCGCGGACGGTGCTCAGCCGGTGCGCGATGACCACGCACGCGCAGCCCCGCCGCCGCAGGTTGTCGATGACCTCCCGTTCGGTCACCGCGTCCAGGGCGCTCGTCACCTCGTCGAGGACGAGCACGCTGGGGTCGCGGACCAGCGCCCGGGCGAGTTCGAGGCGCTGGCGCTGTCCTCCGGAGAAGTTCCGGCCGTCCTGCTCCACCCGGCTGTGGATGCCGCCGGGGCGCCGGGAGACCACGTCCAGGACGGCGGCGTCGGAGAGCGCGGCGACGACCGCCTCGTCGGGGACCGAGGGGTCCCACAGCGCGATGTTGTCGCGGACGGTGCCCTCGAAGAGGAAGACGTCCTGGTCCACGAAGGAGACGGACGCGGCGAGCGCGCCGCGCGGGATGTCCTCGACCCGCATTCCGTCGACGCGGACGGCGCCCTCCCACGGCGCGTACAGGCCCGCGATGAGCCGGGAGACGGTGGACTTGCCGCTGCCGGAACCGCCGACGAGGGCGACCTGCTGCCCGGGGCCGACCGCGAGCGAGAACTCCTTCAGGAGCGGCGCGTCGAGCGGGCTGTAGCCGAAGGTGACCCGGTCGAGCTCCACGTGGCCGGTGAGGCGGCGGGCGCCGCCGGGGTCGCGCCGGGTGTGGACCGGGTCGACGGGGAAGTTCTCGACGTCCTTGAGCCGGGTGACGTCGGCGGCGAAGTCCTGGATCCGCCCGGCGACGCCGTTGAGCCGCGTGATGGGCGCGGTGAAGCCCGTCACGAGGGCCTGGAAGGCGACGAGCAGACCGACCGTCAGATGCCCCTCGACCGCCCGCAGTCCGCCGATCATGAGGATGAGCGCGCTGTTGAGCGCCGCGAGGGTGGGCGCGACGATCGCCAGCCACGCGCTGGGCACGCCGAGCCGCTGCTGCACGTCGAGGGTGACCGCGTGCTGTCCCGACCAGCGCCGGAAGAAGCCGCTCTCGCCGCCGGTGGCCTTGATGTTCTCGATGAGCTGCAGACCGCTGTACGAGGTGTTCGTCAGGCGCGCGCTCTCCGCGCGCAGCTTGCGGGTGCCGGTGGCGCGGACGTGGAGGGTGATCCGCATGGCGACGACGTTGAGCAGCGCGACGCCGATGCCGACGACGGTCAGCTGCGGGTCGTACGTCCACAGCAGCACGGCGTACAGCAGCACCACGACGGCGTCCACGCCGGCCGCCGACAGATCGCGGGCCAGGGTCTCGGCGACCGCGTCGTTGGACCGGAGCCGCTGGACCAGGTCGGCCGGGCTGCGCTGCGCGTAGAAGGCGACGGGCAGCCGCAGCAGGTGCCGCAGGAAACGGGCGCCGCCCAGCGTCGAGGACACGATGCGGCCGCGCAGCAGGTTGGCCTGCTGGAGCGCGGTGAGCGCCGCGGTGAGCACGAGCGCGGTCGCCATCGCCGCGAACAGCGTACCCAGCAGCGACGACCGGCCGCCGATGAGGAACATGTCGATGTAGGTGCGGCTGAGGGCCGGCACCCACGCGCCGACCGCCACCAGCAGCAGACTGGACAGCACGGCCGCGGCCATGGTGCCGGAGGTGCCGCGCAGCCGTCCCGGCACGGCGCCCAGGACGCCCGGCCTGCGGCCGCCGCGCCGGAAGGAGGGGCCCGGTTCGAGGACGAGCACGATGCCGGTGAAGGCCGGGTCGAACTCCTCCATGGGCACGAACCGGCGGCCCTTGCCCGGGTCGTTGATCCACACGCCCCGGCGGCCGAGGCGCCGGCCCATCCCGTCGTAGACGACGTAGTGGTTGAACTCCCAGAACAGCACGGCCGGGGCGGCGACCTCGGCGAGCGCCGCGAGGTCCATCTGCATGCCCTTGGCCTGGAGGCCGTAACTCCGAGCCGCCTTCAGCAGGTTGCTGGCACGCGAGCCGTCCCGCGACACACCGCAGGCGATGCGCAGCTCCTCCAGCGGCACGAAGCGGCCGTAGTGTCCGAGGACCATGGCGAGGGCCGCGGCGCCGCACTCGACCGCCTCCATCTGGAGCACGGTGGGGGTGCGCACGGTCCGGGGCCTGCGGCGCGGGATCGAGCGGCCGCGAGGGGCCGGGCGGGGCCGGGTGCGGGTGGACTTCTTGCGCGGGTTCACGGGAGCAGCCAGTCGACGGGGCGTTGCGAGGAGAGGTGGACGGACCCGGAGACGGGGGTTCCGGAGCCGACGGCGTACGGCGGGCCGGCCGCGGACGACCAGGCGTAGCCGGACTCGGTGGCGGCGGAGCGCTTCAGGGACACCAGGACCGCCACCGGGCTGCCCTGCCGGGTGAACTCGGCCGCGAGCCCGTCGTCCCCGAGAAAGCCGGCGATCTGCGCCCGTGTCTGGGGGGCGCTGCCCACCGCGGTGACCCGGGCGCGCAGCACCCCGTACCGGTCGCGGGCGACGGACCGGACGCTGAGGTCGACGGAGGCGCCGGTCCGGATCGAGGAGGTGTCGCCGCCGGCCGGTACGTACAGGACGGCGATCAGCGGGTCGTCGGGGCCGGTGACGCGTTCGACGGTCGCCACGTCGGCGCCGGTCGTCACCACGGTGCCCGTCCTGGCGAAGAGCGCGGTCACCCGTCCGGCGGCCACGGCGCGCACGGGACGGTCGCCCTGCTCGGTGCGGACGGTCACGAGCGGCTGCCCTGCGGACACCGGCCTGCCCTCCGCCACGAGGACCTCGGTGACCTGTCCGGCGACCGGACTCTGCAGCAGATAGCGGCCCTCGGCGTGCGTGAGGATGCCGGGCGCGCTCAGTTCGGAGGTCACGGTGCCGGTGAAGGCCCAGAACGCGGCGACGGCCGTCACGAGGACCGTCACCGCCAGCACCAGCCGCCCCTGCGGGCGCGCGAAGCGCACCGGAAGGTCGAGTTCGTCGGGCGACTGCAGCTTGGAAAGCGCCTTTTGGCGAAACTGCATGGCTCATCCTTCGACTGCGTTTCCCGCACTCCGGCCGGAATTCCGCCCGCCGCGACTCGAATCCGGCGGGTACGGCCGTGAACCCCGGAACGGGAAAGGTCCCGGGGTTCACGGCCGCGGTTCACTCAGAGACCGGCGAGGCCGGTGACGACGCCGGCGTTCACCGAGACGCCGGTGATGCCCTGGGCCAGGCCCGGGACGCCGTTGGCGATGCCCTCGACGCCCTGCACGGTCTGCAGCGAGCCGACGGTGCCGAGCAGGTTGGTGACATCGCCGGTCACGGCGCCGACGAGGCCGCCGTTGACGCTGATGACACCGCCGGAAACGGCGTCGAGCTCGGTGTCGGCGATCTCACGGGTCTCGAGGTCGTTACGCATGGGAGCGCACCTTTCATCTCAATGGGGGGAATCCGTCTACCGCCGCGGCTGCCCGGCGAGGCTCGGCGACGATGGGGGGAAGCCACCCCTCCGTTTCGCCGCGGCGGGCCAGATCAAAGCACGCGAACGCCTGCCCGAGCCAATTCCGTTGACGCCTTTTCAGGGCCGGTTGTGACTCCCCGGTCGCCGGCCGTGCAGCATGTTTCACCGAATGGCGACAGCTTCTCCTCAGGACCGAGTAACAGAATCGCCCGCCCCCGGCACCTCGGGGGAGGAACCGGGCGTACTCCCGCAGAAGGGCACCCCCCTCGCGCACCCGCGCGGAGCGGCCGAGGAGGGCCGGTCCGCAGCACGCACACAATGTGCAAGTTTTCGGCAGGCGGCGCCGGGGTCTCCGCGAAGGGTTCACAGCCACCCGGCGCGCTGCGCCTGCAGCGCCATCTGGAAGCGGTTCGCGGCGCCGAGACGCGCCATCAGGATCTGCAGCCTGCGGAACAGGGTGCGCCGGCTGATGCCGAGTTCACGGGCGATGACCTCGTCGCTCGCACCGCCCGCGAGCAGCCGCAGCAGCCGCCGGTCGGCGGGGGCGAGACCGGCCGGGCGGGTGGCGCGGCCGTGGAAGGGCAGGGCGTTGTTCCAGGACTGCTCGAAGAGGGCCACGAGCGCCGAGAGCAGCCCGCACGGCTGTACCACCAGCATCGTGTTCACCACGTCCGCCTCCTGGATCGACAGCGACACCAGCGCGTACGCGTCGTCGATGATCAGCAGCTTCACCGGCACCGACGGCAGCACCCGGGCCTGCTCGCCCGCCTCGATGCACGGCTCGACGACGTCCTTCAGATGCCCCGGGTGCTCCAGCGACTCACGGGAGTACACGACCCGTTGGGTCACCCCGCGCGCGAGCGTCGCCAGCGCGTCCTCCGTGGCGCCGACCAGGGGCACGTACGGCGGCGACTCGAACTGCCGGATCTGCTCGCGCGCGCTCGCCCACGCGTGCCGCATCCGGCGCCCGATCGCCTCCCCGGTGACGACCTCCACGAGACCGTCGTTGTACGCGGCGAGCCGGTGCCGGCGGAACGACTCGAAGGCCCCGCCCACCGCGATCCGGGACTCCTCCAGCTCCGCCGCCCGGTGCCGGGCCAGGATCTCCAGGCCCGCCGCCGGGGGCACCGGCGCCACCACGTCGCCGTCCGCGTCCGCCGCGCTCGCCAGACCGGCGTCCACCAGCTCGCCGTACGCCGCCGCGAGCGCGGCGCCGGTCACGTCCGCCGCCTCGCCGATCGAACCGAGGGGGGCGGGCGCCCCGTCGAGCAGCGCCAGATAGACCCGGGCCGCGGCCCCCTCGATGCCCAGGAGCCGCAGCGCCTCGCCCAGTCTCTCGTTCGTCATACGCCCATTGTCGGCGCCGCCGGGCCCGCCGCGTGTCCGATCAGTGCCACTGGCACTCCTCGGCACCCACGGCGCGCGCGGGCGGCTAGCGTCCCTGCCGACGTGACGGGAACCGACCCGGACGAACACGAAGGGGTACGACGTGGCCAAGGGCCGAAAGAACGGTCTGTACGCAGGGATCTCCGACGAGCTGTCCGCGCTCATGCGCACGGGCTGGGCGGACACCGAACGGCGCGACCTCACGCTCGACGAGCAGGCCCCCTACGCGGCCCGCCGCCGTGCCGCGCTCTCCGCCCGCTTCCCCGGCGAGCGCCTGGTGATCCCCTCCGGAAACCTCAAGACCCGCTCGAACGACGACACCTACCCGTTCCGGCCCTACTCCGGCTACGTGCACCTCACCGGCGACCAGGCCCGGGACTGCGCCCTCGTCCTCGAACCACGCGCGGACGGCGGCCACGACGCCTACTGCTACCAGCTGCCCCGCGACAGCCGCGACGACGACGAGTTCTGGAGCGGCTACCACGCCGAACTGTGGATGGGCCGGCGCCGGTCCCTCGCCGAGTCCGAGCGCGTCCTCGGCCTGCCCTGCCGCGACGTCCGCACCGCCGCCCGGGACCTGGCCGCCTCCCTCGCGCCGACCCGCATCGTCCGCGGCGTCGACCCGGCCCTGGAGGCCGCCGTCGCCACCGACGAGGAGCGCGACGCCGACCTCGAAGAGGCGCTGAGCGAGCTGCGGCTCGTCAAGGACGCCTGGGAGATCGGCGAGATGCGCAAGGCCGTCGACTCCACCGTGCGCGGCTTCACCGACGCCGTCGCCGAGCTCTCCCGCGCCGTCGACACCTCCGAGCGCTGGATCGAGGGCACCTTCTTCCGCCGCGCCCGCCTGGAGGGCAACTCCGTCGGCTACGGCTCGATCTGTGCCGCCGGCGACCACGCCACGATCATGCACTGGACCGACAACGACGGCCCCGTGCGCCCCGGCGACCTGCTCCTCTTCGACGCCGGCGTCGAGACGAACAGCCTCTACACCGCCGACGTCACCCGCACCCTCCCCGTCAGCGGCACCTTCACGCCGGTGCAGCGGCAGGTCTACGACGCGGTGTACGAGGCCCAGGAGGCCGGCATGGCCGCAGTGAAGCCGGGGGCCGCCTACCGCGACTTCCACGAGGCGGCCCAGCGCCACCTCGCGGCCCGGCTCGTCGAGTGGGGCTTCCTGGAGGGCCCCGCCGAGCGCGCCTACGAGCTGGGCCTCCAGCGCCGCTTCACCATGGCGGGCACCGGCCACATGCTCGGCCTCGACGTCCACGACTGCGCCCAGGCCCGCAACGAGGAGTACGTCGACGCCGTCCTGGAGCCCGGCATGGTGCTCACCGTCGAGCCCGGCCTGTACTTCCAGCCGGACGACCTCACCGTCCCCGAGGAGTGGCGCGGCATCGGCGTCCGCATCGAGGACGACCTGCTCGTCACCGAGGACGGCCACGAGAACCTGTCCGCCGGCCTGCCCCGGTCCTCCGCCGAGGTCGAGGCCTGGATGGCCCGCCACGCCGGCTGAGCGCGCCCGGCCGGGGAGGCGGCGCCGTGCCCACGGGGGGCACGGCGCCGCGAACCCTCCGCGAATGGACCGGCGCAGGGGCTGGAGCTAATGTCGTTACATAGGCCATAGGTGCGCCGACGCTCCCGCGGTCAGGCAGTTTTGCAAGCCTCCAAGCCCCGCGGTGGAGGGCTCCAGGGCGCGCGGAAGGAGCCTGCAATGACCCGTACAGTGCGCGCGGCGATCGCCGTCGCGGGAACCGCGATCCTTTCCCTGAGCGTGGTGGCCACGAGCGGCGTCGCCCAGTCGGCGTCGGGCTCGGACCAGCGACAGGACATCAAGATCGGGCTGCTGCTTCCGGAGAGCAAGACCACGCGGTACGAGAAGTTCGACAAGCCCTACATCGAGCAGAAGATCCAGGAGCTGGCCCCAGGCGCCCAGGTCGACTACTACAACGCCGCCGAGAGCGCGACCACCCAGCAACAGCAGGTGAACACCGCGCTCGCCAAGGGCGACAAGGTGCTCATCCTCGACGCCGTGGACGCCAAGTCGATCCAGTCCTCGGTCGAGAAGGCCAACAAGGCCGGCGTGAAGGTCGTCGCCTACGACCGCCTCGCCCAGGGCCCGGTCGACTCCTACGTCTCGTACGACAACCACAAGGTCGGCGAGTTGCAGGGCAAGGCCCTGCTCGCCGCGCTCGGCGACAAGGCCAAGTCCGGCGTGATCGTGATGCACAACGGATCGCCCACCGACCCGAACGCCGCCGAGTTCAAGGCGGGCGCGCACTCCGTGCTCGACGGCAAGGTGAAGATCGGCAAGGAATACGACACCCCCAACTGGGACCCCAACAACGCCAACCAGCAGATGTCCGGTGCCATCAGCGCGCTCGGCAAGGACAAGATCGTCGGCGTCTACTCCGCCAACGACGGCCTCGCGGCCGGCATCTCCACCGCCCTCAAGGCCTCCGGCATGAAGGTGCCGCTGACCGGCCAGGACGCCCAACTCGACGCCATCCAGCGCATCCTGATCGGCGACCAGACCATCACGATCATGAAGCCGTACAAGCCCGAGGCCGACATCGCCGCCCAGATGGCCGTCAACTTCGCCGAAGGCAAGCCGCTCCCGAAGGACCTGGTGCCCATCACCGTCACCAACGGCAGCGGCAACAAGGTGCCGGCCAACCTGCTGACCCCGGTCGTGGTCGACAAGACCAACATCAACGACACCGTCGTCAAGGGCGGCCTGTACACGGTCAACGAGATCTGCACGCCGACCTACGCGGCCGCGTGCAAGCAGGCCGGGCTCCAGTAACCGGCCCGTTACGGGCCCCGGTATGGGTCGGAGGCGGTTGCGGTGCCGGAAGCACCTGTGCTCACGCTTCGGGGGATCTCCAAACGGTTCGGCGCGGTCCAGGCCCTGTCGGAATTCGACCTGGAGGTGCACCCCGGTGAGGTCGTCGCCCTGGTCGGCGACAACGGCGCCGGCAAGTCGACCGCCGTCAAGGCCATCGCCGGGGTGAACCCGCCCGACGGCGGGGTCATCGAGTGGCAGGGGAAACCGGTCTCCATCAACCGGCCCCACGACGCCCAGAACCTCGGCATCGCCACCGTCTACCAGGATCTCGCGCTGTGCGACAACCTCGACGTGGTCGGCAACCTCTTCCTCGGCCGCGAGCTGCGCCGCTTCGGCGTGCTCGACGAGGTCCGCATGGAGCAGCGCTCCCGCGAACTCCTGGAGACCCTGTCCATCCGCATCCCCAGCGTCCGTATCCCGGTCGCGTCCCTGTCCGGCGGCCAGCGCCAGACGGTGGCGATCGCCCGTTCCCTCATCGGCGACCCCAAGGTCGTCATCCTGGACGAGCCCACCGCCGCGCTGGGCGTCGAACAGACCGCCGAGGTCCTCGACCTCGTCGAACGCCTGCGGGAGCACGGCCTGGGGACCATCCTCATCAGCCACAACATGGTGGACGTGATGGCCGTCGCGGACACCATCGTGGTCCTGCGGCTGGGCCGCAACAACGGCGTCTTCGACAAACGCGCCACCAGCACCGAGGAGATCATCTCCGCCATCACCGGAGCAACGGAGAGCGCCGTGACCCGGCGTCAGGCCCGGATCCGCGAACAGCGGCAGTCCCGCGGGGAGGAGGAGCGATGAGCGGCGACCGGAAGAGCGGCGGACCCGGCGGCCCGTCCGACCAGCGGGCCGCGCCCGAGTCCGTACCCGCCGTCGACAGCCGGTTGATCGTCCGCGAGGAGGGCTTCCGCGGCTACGTCGGCGAGTTCCGGCGCAAGCTGCGCAGCGGCGAGCTGGGCTCGCTGCCGGTCGTCGTCGCCATCGCCATCATCTGGACCGTCTTCGGCAGCCTCGACAGCACCTTCCTCTCCGCCCAGAACCTCTCCGACCTCAGTCAGCAGATCGTCGGCACCGGCATGATCGCCGTCGGTATCGTCTTCGTCCTGCTGCTCGGGGAGATCGACCTCTCCGTCGGCTCCGTGAGCGGCCTGTGCGCGGCCGTCTTCGCCGTGCTCAACGTCCTCAACGGCATGAACGAATGGCTCGCGCTGCTCGTCGCCATCGCCGGGGGAGCCGCCGTCGGACTCATCCAGGGCTTCTTCTTCGCCAAAGTGGGCGTGCCCGCCTTCGTCGTCACCCTGGCCGGCAACCTCTTCTGGAACGGCCTCATGCTCCAGGTGCTCGGCAGCACCGGAACCGTCAACATCCCGAGCGAGAGCATCGTCTCCAAGCTCTACTCGACCATCTTCCACAGCCCCGCCACGGCCTACGTCGCGGCCGGCGTGGGCGTCGGGCTCTTCCTGCTCGCCTCGCTCCAGGACGCCCGACGCCGCCAGACGGCCCACGTGCCGTCGCGGCCGATCGCCGAGATCGTGCTGCGCACGGTCGTCATCGGCGCCATCGCCTTCGCCGCCGCGTACATCCTCAACCAGTACCAGGGGCTGCCGCTCGCCCTGCTGATCTTCCTGATCCTGCTGGTCGTCCTCGACTTCGTGCTGCGCCGCACGCGCTACGGCCGGCAGATCTTCGCGGTCGGCGGCAACATCGAGGGAGCCCGACGGGCCGGCATCAGCGTGGCCTTCGTCCGGATGAGCGTCTTCACCGTCGCCGGCACCATGGCCGCGGTGGGCGGCATCTTCCTCGCCGGCCAGATCCAGTCGGCCAGCCAGACCTCCGGCGGCGGCAACCTCCTGATGAACGTCATCGCCGCGGCCGTCATCGGCGGCACGAGCCTGTTCGGCGGCCGCGGCTCGGTGTGGTCGGCCCTGCTCGGCGCCCTCGTGATCGGCTCCATCCAGTCCGGCATGAACATCATGGGCGTCAGCAACGCCGTCCAGTTCATGATCACCGGCGCGGTGCTGCTCGCCGCGGTGGTCGTCGACTCCCTGTCCCGCCGCAGCCAGAAGGCCGCGGGGCGCGCCTGATCCCGTTCGGAGGCGCGACCCGCGACCCTCGCGGCCCGGCGTCGCTACGGCTGCTGGAACCGCACCTCCGGATGCGTGGTGCTCGGTCCCGTCAGCAGCGGCTGCGGGACGCCCTTCAGGTGCTCGTCGAAGAACGCGGTGAGATAGGCGCGCGTCACGGCCAGCGCCCGGTCCGCCGGGATGGGCCCGGCGGGCAGCCCGAAGTGACGCTGGAGCACCGGCGCGTCCGAGAAGGTGAAGTGGTCGGAGCCCGCGACGGTGAGCCAGCGCTTCCAGCCGTCGAGCGCCCGCCAGGTGGTGTCCCAGGTGGCGTCCTCGCCGCCCGGGCGGTGGGTCTCGTCGTCCGTGCCCAGGAAGAGGAACGGGCGCCCGCCCAGGCCGCCGGCCGGCAGGGTGTCCCAGAAGGCGCCGTCCATGTTCACCCCGGCGTCGATCCGCCGGTCCGCGAGCATCGCCGTCGCTGCGCTCGCACCGCCGATCGAGTGACCCGCCATGCCGATCCGGGTCCGGTCGATCGTCCGCGCGTAGGCCCAGGACGGGCGGGGTCCGGTCAGCCGGTCGAGCACGAACCGCACGTCCGCCGCCCGCGCCGCCGTGACGTCACCGCCCTTCGCCCGCCCGTCTTCCAGGGCCGTGCAGGCCACGCAGGTGAGGATCCGCCCTCCCGGCACCGCGGTGCCCGAGGTCTCGTAGGCGTGGTCGACCGAGGCCACGACATAGCCCCGGGAGGCGAGTTCGACGGCCACGTTGGTGAGCGTGAAGCGCGGCACTCCGAACCCCGGCGACAGGAGCACCAGCGGATGGCGCCCCGGAGCGGGCCGCGCGTCCTCGGCGCTGTACGTGCCCATGCCCGCCAGCGCGCGCACCGACGCCGGATCCGTCACACCGACGCCCTGCAGGACCAGTCGCGCCTCCTCCTCGGTCGCGTACGGAGCGGGCCGCCCGTGCCCCTTGCGGGACGCGGGGTAGTGCAGCGTCACCATGAGCTCGCGTCCGTCGGCCTCGGGCACCCAGGGGTCGGGCCGGGAGCGGTCGACGAGGTGGAGCACGGAGGTCCCCACGCCGAGCTTCCCGGTGGGCGCCGGAAGCTCGAGCCGGCCGACGGAGGCGGGCGAGGCGGGAGAGCCGGGTGAGGACGTGGAGGGTGCGAGGGCGGTGGGGACGGGGGAGGAGCGGAAGGTGGTGGAGGCGGGCGCCGAAGGGGTCGCCGCCGTCGCGGGCAGGGTGGTCGCCGGTAACGCGACCGCGCAGGCGAGAAGGGCGGCCGCGGCCGCTCGAGTCAGTTTGACCATGCCCAGGACGCTACGGCGACCGCCGCGCGACCCGCGTCAGACCACGGTCGTAACCCCTGCCGCCCGGGTAGCCCCGAAGGCGGACGCCGACGTACCCCTCATGGCGCGTGCGCAGGGCGATCGGACCCCCCGGCCGCCGTCTGCGGATGCGGCCCACCGCGTGGTCCGGGATCCTGTACGGGACAGGGGGGCCACTCTAGGAGGGCCGCGATGTCCGTGATGGACAAGCTCAAGCAGATGCTCAAGGGCCACGAGGAGCAGGCCGGACACGGCGTCGACAAGGCCGGCGACTTCGTCGACGGGAAGACGCAGGGCAAGTACGCCGGCCAGGTCGACACGGCCCAGGACAAGCTCAAGGAGCAGATGGGCGGAACGGCGCAGCAGCCCCCGGAGGAGCCGCCGCAGCGGTGACCCGAGGCACCGCCCGCCGGTGCCTGAACACGCCGGTGCTGCCACCCTCCACGGAGGGTGGCAGCACCGGCGCGTTCACCGCGTGGCCGTCCGGCGCCCGCCCGCGCGCGTGCTCTCCTCCAGGGCGTCGACGATCGCCGCGGCGAAGGCGTCCAGGTCGGCCGGGCGGCGCGAGGTGATCAGCGGATGGCCGCCGGAGCGGTCGACGACGACCTGACGGTCGTGCCAGCTCGCCCCGGCGTTCTCCAGGTCCGTGCGCAGCGAGGGGTACGAGGTGACGTCACGGCCGCCGACCACACCGCTCTCCAGCAGGAGCCAGGGTCCGTGGCAGATCGAGGCGACCAGTTTGCCGGCGTCGGCGAAGGCCGAGACCAGGCGCTGCGCCGTCACCTCGGTGCGCAGCCGGTCGGCGTTCACCGTGCCGCCGGGCACGACGACGGCGTCGTACTCCTCGGCGGCCGCCTCGGCGAAGGTCGTGTCCGGCTCGACGACGACGCCCGGCCGACGGTCGGAGACCAGGGTGAGCACGGGTTCGTGGCGCCGTGCCGCGACCGTGACGCGGGCTCCCGCCTCGCGCAGGTGCGCCATCGGCATGCGCAGCTCGTCCTGCTCGGTGCCGTAGTTCATCGTCAGGAAGAGGATGTTCGTCCCGTCGAGCGTCACGATGGTCGCCCCTTCGGTGTCCGGCGCGTCAGTGGCCCAGAGAGCGCTTCAGCTCCGCCTTGTTCATCTGTGACCGACCGTGCAGATTTCGCCGCTGGGCTTCCGCGTACAGCTGGTCGTAAGTGGGTCCCTCCGAGCCGCTGTGCGAGCGCAGTCCGCCGCGGCGCGAGGAGGACATGTCCTGGATGGAACTCTTGCTGGCGGTCTTGGCCTCGCCGGCGCGAGCGCGCTCCTTGTTCACGGTGCGGGCCGCGATCTCCTCCGCGCGCTCCGTGCTCTCGCCCCGGTCCAGGGCGCTCTCCTTGATGTGCTCGTACTGGCGTTCGCGCTTGGCGTTCGATCCGCGGGGCATGTCCCGCTCCTTCCGGCAATGAATGGCCTTCCCCCCACCGCTGCCCGGACTGACGGGGTTCATGCGGCGTGCGGTGTCAAAGTGGTCCAAACCGGGAATCATCCCTACTGGACGCTCGACCGACGGACCCCGCCGCCCCACCCCGGCGGCGCAGGCCCATCGCAACCGTCGAAGGAGCCTCATGTCCCCCCACACCGTCCGTACCGCTTCCGCTTCCGCCACCTCGGGGGCCGCGATGCGACGCGACGCGCTGCACGGCCTGCCCGAGATCGACCGGCCCACGCAGGTCTCCACGGACGACGCCCAGACGCTGTCCGCCGCCCTGCTGACCCGGCTGCGGGAACTGGACCCGGGAACCCCCGAGCACGCCTACGTACGCAACACCCTGGTGGAGCTCAACCTGAGCCTGGTGCGGTTCGCCGCCCGGCGGTTCAGGAACCGGCCCGAGCAGCGGGAGGACATCGTCCAGGTCGGCACGATCGGCCTGATCAAGGCGATCGACCGCTTCGACCCGGACCGCGGGATCGAGTTCTCGGCCTTCGCACTGCCGACCGTCGTCGGTGAGATGAAACGATTCTTCCGGGACACCAGCTGGGCCGTCCGGGTCCCCAGGCGGCTCCAGGAGCTCCGGATCGATCTGGCCAAGGCGGGCGACACCCTGGAACAGCGGCTCGGTCACCGCCCGACCCGCGCCGAGGTCGCCGAGCACCTCCATCTGCCCGAGGACCGCGTGGCCGAGGGCGAACTGGCCTCCCGCGGCTACACCGCGCGCTCGCTCGACGTCTCCGCGACCGACGAGGGCGACCCCCCGCACACCGGCCTGCGGCGGCTCGCGACGGCGGAACCCTCCTACGAACTCATCGAGGACCTCACCTCGCTCAAGCCGCTCATCGCCCGCCTCGACGAGCGCGACCGGCGCATCCTGATCCTCCGCTTCGGCGAGGACCTCACCCAGGCCGAGATAGGCGAGCGCGTCGGTCTCTCGCAGATGCACATCTCCCGCCTGCTCACCCGCATCCTCGCCGAGCTCCGCGCGGGCCTGCTCAGCGACCCGGAGGACGATTCCCCGGCCGCGGCGGACGACGAAGGCGGCCTCGCGGCCGGCAGCGACGACAGCTGACCAGGCCGGCGCCGAAGACAGCCGACCAGGCGGAGACCGCACCCTTCCGGCACTCGCTCCGTGCCGGCAGGGTGCGGTCTGTCGTGAGGGTGCGGTCCGTCGTGGTGCGAGGCCGTCACGCCGCCGCTGACGGTGGTACAGCGTGCGCGCCCCGTACCGGAGCGGACTGCGTGGGCTGGTGGCGCGTCCAGGGCGCGCTCGGCGGCGCCTGCTGATGCTCGACCACGAGACGGTGGTGCTCGACCGCGAGCTCGCGGCCGTCGGCGTCGGTGAAACGGCCCGTCGCCTCGTAGACGCCGCAGTGGGCCCGTCCGACCGGCAGGCGCTCCGGGGGCAGCCGGACCTCGTAGGGACCGCCGGGCCGGAAGCCGCCGAGGACCGTCCGCGTGCTCCCGAGCACGCTGCCGCCCCACTCCCGCGTGTCCTCGAAGGCGAGGCCGTCGATCTCCCGGCCGAGCCGGAAGGTCAGGCCCAGACTCACCACCGAGCCCTCGGGGAACACCAGGGGTTCGCGCCCCTCCGTGTCACCGAGGGGCACTTCGACGCGCCCCAGCTCCTCCGTGTGCAGGCAGACGTCCAGCAGTTCGAAGTCGTTCTCGACCCGGTCGTCGTTCACGAGGGGTCACCGCCTTTCGGCGCGGGGGCGGTGCACCGGGCCGGGCTCGGCCGGCCGCGGAGGGCGCAGGGGTCTACGGCGAGTCTACGGCGACCCCGGTCCGGTGGACCGTCGCCGGAGGTACCAGGGGTGTCAGGGGTGCCGGCGGGCTTCACGAGCACGGCGGGTCTCCCCGGATCGGGCCGGTCGCCGATGCCGGGACGGGGGCTACATGTGGCCCGGAGGTACGGGACCAGGGGGCACCGCCGGGTCGGCCGCGGCATCGCCCGGGGAGGCCGGGGCCGCAGGGGGTGCCGGGGGTGCCGGAGACGCGTGCGCCGGCCGGGGAGGGGCGTCGCCGGGGCGGAGCCTGCCCCGCCAGGCGCCGGTGGCCCGGTCCCGGTCCTCCATGAACTGCTTGAACCGGTACAGGTCACCCTGCACACGGCTGTCGACCATGCCCAGCGCGGCTCCGGCCTTCTCGGCCAGGCCCTGCGGCTCGACGTCCATCGCCAGGCTCACCCGGGTGTGGTCGTCGTCGACCCGCAGGAAGGTGACCACGCCCTTCTGCCGTACGTCACCGCCCACCGTGCGCCACGCGATGCGCTCGTCGGGGAGCTGGTCGACGATCTCGGTGTCGAACTCGCGGGTCACCCCGGCGACCTTGGTGCGCCAGTGGCAGAGCCGGTCGTCGATCTGCCGGACCTCCTCCACACCGTCCATGAAGAGGGGAAAGTCCTCGAACTGCGTCCACTGGTCGTAGACCTGCCGGAGGGGAGCCTCCACCTCGACCGTGTCGTGCACCATCGCGGGTCATCTCCCTCGGTCGGCACCTTCGCCGTCGGCAGCGCGGCTACCCGCGAGCCCGTTCCGTAACCGTCACGACGAGACCCGCCGAAGCCCCGAAGAGGCGGACGCCACGGCGCGTCACCCACCGCGGACCTGGCCCCCGACCGGCGCCCCGGAGCACTCCGTACGAGGGTCGGGGCGCCCCCTGACCCACGCGCCGGCGGCGGCGGCGAGACCCGCCGTGGCGTAGGCCGCCGTCACCGACGCGCCCCCGGCCCACGTCCCCGCGAGATAGGCGACCGCCCCGGCCACGGCGACGCCCAGCCACTCCCACCGCCCGTCGAGCGCCACGAGCGCGACGAGCAGCAGGGCGTACCAGGAGTAGCCGGGCGTCAGGAGCAGGAACGCCGCCCCGGTCGTCAGCAGGGCACCCTGCCAGGGCCGTTCGGAATCCCCGCGTACCACCACCCGCACGGCCACCGCAGCCAGGCCCAGCAGCGCGGCGGGCAGCGCCCAGGCGTCCGGCAGCACGAGCCGCAGCAAGGCGTACCGGCCGCCCGCTCCGGCGTCGTCGTAGCCCTCCTCCCGCGCGTACCCGCCGAGGTAGCCCAGGACGGAGCCGTCGGACGCCAGCACGTACGGGGTGTACAGCGCCGCGACCGTGACGGCCGCGGACCCGAGGACCACCAGCGCCGTACGGGGCCGCCGCGACGCACCGGACAGCGCCCCCGGCACCAGCAGCGCCGGCAGCAGCTTCGCCGCGACGGCCAGCCCGAGCAGCACCCCGCCCGGCAGCCGTCGCCGTGCCACGGTCACCAGCGCCGCCAGGGACAGGAGCACCGCCAGGACATCGACATGGGCGTTGTTCACCCCCTCCACCGGCACGGCGGGACACCAGGCCCACCAGGCCGCCCGCCGCGGATCGCCCCGACGGCGCAGGACTCCGACCAGCAGAGCGGTGACGGCGAGGGACAGCAGGGCGCCGCCGGCCTGGAGCGCCTTGTGCCGTACGCCGGGCGGCGAGAGCCGGTCGACGAGCAGGAACCAACCCTCCGCGGCCGGCGGGTAGACGGTGTGGACCCCGGGCCGGTTGATCCGCGTGCACAGCCCGCCGCCGAGCGCGGACAGGTCGGTGCCGTGCGCACACGTGGCCCTGTCGGGGAAGAGCCAGCCGTCCCGGAGCCCGACGAGCGCGGGGTCCGCGGGCGCGTGGTCGTACGGGGAGATCCCGGCGGCCTGCACTCGCCCGTCCCACGCGTAGCGATACGAGTCCGTACTGGTCAGCGGCGGCGCCACGAGGCCGGTGAGGGTGACCAGGACCGCCCCGGCGAGCACCGACGGCACGACGGCTCGGGCCGGTACCCGGCGCAGGACCACCACGGCCACGACGAACAGCACCCAGGCCACGGCGTACGGCCCCAGGACCGCGACCCCGCGCTCCCCGCCGCGCAGCAGCGTCACGAGCGACGTGGCCAGGGCGGCGAGCAGGAACGCGGTGAGGACGACGACGCGGGTGGGGTGTGTCATGGGCGCAGCCTGGCAGCGCCCACGGGCACGCGGGGCGCGACCCGGCGGGGCGTTCGGGTTCCGTAAGGAGTCGGGCGCGGGGTGGGTGCAGCGGGGCGGCGACGGTTGTGTCCGCGCCGTCCGCGCCGTCCGCGCCGTCCGGGTTCGGTAGGGGGTCGGGCGCGGGGTGGGTGCAGCGGGGCGGCGACGGTTGTGTCCGCGCCGTCCGCGCCGTCGGCGCCGTCCGGGTTCGGTAAGGGGTCGGGCGTGGGGTGGGTGCAGCGGGGCGGCGACGGTTGTGTCCGGCCGTCCGCGCCGTCGGCGCCGTCCGCGCCGTCGGCGCCGTCCGGGTTCGGTAAGGGGTCGGGCGTGGGGTGGGTGCAGGGGGAGCGGCGACGGTTGTGTCCGGCCGTCCGCGCCGTCCGGGTTTCGTAAGGTGTCGAACGCCCCGTACGGCGCCGGGCGGCGGTGTCATGGGCGGTATGACTTCGCGTATGCCTCGGCCGCGGTTCGCGCCGCCGCCGTTCCGGCCTCCCGTCCTGTCCGGACGTCTGCACGACGCGCGCACGGCGACCGCCGTCGGACGGTGGCTGGGCGCGGCCTTCGCGGTGTGCTTCGCGACCGGGCTCGTCAGCCACTACCTGCAGCACCCGCCGGGATGGCTCGCCGACCTCCTGCCGTCCCGGCCGGTGTGGGGCTACCGGCTCAGCCAGGGCCTGCACATCGCCACCGGGCTGGCGGCGATCGTGCTGCTGCTGGTCAAACTGTGGGCGGTGTACCCGCGGCTCTTCGTGTGGCCGCCGGTCCGGTCCGTGCGGCACGCCCTCGAACGCCTCTCCGTCGCCGTCCTCGTGGCCGCCGCCGTCTTCCAGGTGTTCAGCGGACTGCTCAACATCGCCGAGTGGTACCCCTGGCCGTTCTCCTTCGTCCCGGTGCACTTCGCCGTCGCGTGGATCGCCGCCGGTTCGATCCTGCTGCACATCGCCGTCAAGGCTCCCGAGATCAGGGCCCATTGGGGACGCCGCTCGCCCGGCACGCGCGAACTGCCCGCCGAGGACGTGCGCGACCGCCGGTCCCTGCTGCTCGGCATGGGCGCCGCCGTCGGCGTGGTCACGCTGACCACGGTCGGCCAGACCCTCACCCCGCTGAAGGCACTCGACCTGCTCGCCCCACGGCACCCGGACCACGGTCCCCAGGGCCTGCCCGTGAACCGGACCGCCGCCGCGGCCGGGGTGTCCGAGCGCGGCGTGGGGGAGTGGCGGCTCGAGCTCGTCGGCCCCCGGCCCTGCACGCTCACGCTCGACGCGCTGCGCGCCCTGCCGCAGACCCACGTCCGGCTGCCGATCGCCTGCGTCGAGGGCTGGAGCGTCGCGGCCGACTGGGCCGGGATCCGCGTACGCGAGCTGATCCAGCGGGCCGGCGGCCGGCCCGGGACGGCCGCGCTGCGCGTGACCTCGCTGGAGGTGAGCGGTGCCTACCGGGTCATGGAGATGGGCGCCGACTACGCCGAGGACCCTCTCACCCTCCTCGCCCTCACCCTGAACGGGCAGACGCTCTCCCTGGACCACGGCTTCCCGGCACGCATCATCGCGCCGAACCGCCCCGGCGTCCTGCAGACCAAGTGGGTCCACCGCCTGGAGGTGCTGTGAGGAACGTGAGTGCGCTCCGGTACGCGCTCGGCGGTACCGGGCTCGTCCTGATCGGCGTCGGGGCCTGGCAGCTCGCCGACCTGCCCCACGCGCCGGCCGTGCCGGTCTGGCTGACCGGAGCGGTGGTGCTGCACGACGGTGCGATCGCGCCGCTCGTGCTCGCCGTCGGGCTGCTCGTCGCTGCCCGCCCCGCCCGCGGCGTCCTGCGGGGCGCCCTGATCGTCATGGGCAGCGTCGTCCTGGTGACGCTGCCGCTCCTCGTACGCCCGGGGGAACCCCCGAACCCGTCCGCGCTGCCTCTTCCGTACGGCCGGAACCTGGCCGTCGTCCTCGCGGCCGTGGCCGTGACGGCAGGTGCGCTCCTTCTCGTACGGAGACGCCGGGCGCGGTCTCAGCGGCGCGACGCGGACGACGCCTGACGTATCAGCGCGACGAACGGGCGCCCGTCGAGGGCCCAGTGCTCGGAGACCGCCCAGCCCGCGCGCCCCGCGTGGGCGGCCAGGGCGCGGACGCCGACGCGGGCCCACGGGAAGCGGGCGCCCCGGCCGCCGCGGCCGTCGTCCACCCGCACGGCGCACCGCTCGTCCACGTCCGCCGGCGCGCACTCGACCAGGGTCGTCCCGGTGGGCGACACGACCTGCCGCAGGCGCCGGAGCAGGGCGACGGGGTCACCGCCGATGCCGATGTTGCCGTCGATCAGCAGGGCGGTGTCCCAACGGCCCTCCGCGGGAAGCGGATCGAAGACCGACCGGCACAGGGCCGTGCCGCCGAGACCTGCGGTACGGGCCACCGCCTCCGGGCTGATGTCGATGCCCATCGCCCGCCCGCCCTGGGCGGCGAGGGCGGCGACCAGCCGCCCGGGGCCGCAGCCGATGTCGAGGACGGCACCGCGGCAGCGGTCCAGGACGGAGCGGTCGGCCCGGTCGGGTGCCTCGCACCAGCGTTCCACCTCCAGGGGCAGCAGCCAGCCGTCGTCCCGCCGCAGGAAGAGCGGCCCGCGGCCGGTCCGGAGGGCGTCGTCGTACGGATCGGCGCGCCACGCCGTCGTCGCCGTCACCGGCCGGCTCCCGCGGGAGCCGCCGTCAGCACGGAGTGCCGCTCGGCGAAGCGGGTGGCCGGCGCCTCGGCCGCCACCCGCCGCGCGTCGTCGGCGGTGTCCACGTCCCGCAGCACCGGCAGCGTGCCGACGCGCAGCCCGGCCGCGCGCAGCCGCCCCTGCTGGACGGCGCCCGTGTCGGGCCGCGACATCGGCACGCCGAGCAGCAGGGCCGGATCGGGCCGGGCGAGGCCGAGGGCCCAGAAGCCGCCGTCGGTGGCGGGGCCGAACCACGCGTCGTACGTCTCCCAGCACAGGGCCGGTGCCACCAACTCGGGTGTGAGCTGCGGGGTGTCCATGCCGACGAGCAGGGCAGGCCGTTCACGGCAGGCGGCGAAGGCCGCCGCCAGCCGTGCGTCGAGCCCGCCGGCCGCCTGCGGGACGACCTCGAAGCCGGGCGGCAGCCAGGGGCCCGGCTCGCCCTCCAGGACGAGCACGTGCCGCTCGGCGGGAACCCGCCGCACGACGGTGAGCGTGTCGGCGAGGGCGGCCTCGGCGAGGGAGGCCGCCTCCCCGGGGCTGAAGGGGGGCGTCAGGCGGGTCTTCACCCGGCCGGGCAGCGGCTGCTTCGCGATGACGAGGAGGGAGGTCACGGGCGGCCGCCGTCCTCGGGCGTGACGACGGCCGCGGGCCCCCGCGCGATCGCGGGCTCGTCGAGGACCCCGCGCATGTCGCGAACGGCCTGCCACGTCCCCTTCCAGGTGCCGGTCACCTTGGAGCGGCCGGCCCGGGGCCGGTAGGGCACGTCGACCTCCCGCACGCGCCAGCCGGTGTCGGCGGCACGGACGACCATCTGCAGCGGATATCCGCTGCGCCGGTCGGTCAGGCCGAGACCGAGGAGCGCCTCGCGCCGGGCCGCGCGCATCGGCCCCAGGTCCCGCAGCCGCAGCCCGGTACGGCGGCGCAGCAGTCGGGAGAGGGCGAGGTTGCCGACCCGGGCGTGGGCCGGCCACGCGCCGCGCCGGGTGGGGCGGCGGCGCCCGAGGACGAGGTCGGCCGAGCCGTCGGCGACGGCGCCGACCAGGCCGGGCAGCAGACCGGGGTCCAGGCTGGCGTCGCAGTCGCAGAAGCAGACGAACTCGGCGTCCGCGGCGAGGAGCCCGGCGTGGCAGGCGGCACCGAAGCCGCGCCGCGGCTCGTGCACGACGGTCGCGCCGAGCGCGGCCGCGAGGTCGGGGGAGCCGTCGGTGGAGCCGTTGTCGACGACGATCGCCCGCCAGCCGGCGGGGATGCGCGCCAGGACCCAGGGCAGGGCCTCGGCCTCGTCGAGACAGGGGAGGACGACGTCTACGGTCATGGGGATCACACGTCCCACCGTAGGAACCACGGGGCGGCCCGAGGCCCCGGAGGACCTTACGAAACGCGGACGTCGCGTTCCGTACCCCCGGCCGGCCGTGACCGCCGCTCCGTCCGGATGCGACGCTGTGCGGCATGAGCGAGAGCAGCGGCGGACCGGCGGACCCGGCCCGGATCCTGGTGGTGGACGACGACCCGACGGTCGCCGAGGTGGTCACCGGCTACCTGGAGCGGACCGGCTTCGCCGTCGAGCACGCCGCCGACGGCCACGACGCCCTGCGGCGGGCCGGGGACCGCCGGCCGGACCTGGTCGTCCTCGACCTGATGCTGCCGGGCCTGGACGGCCTGGAGGTGTGCCGGCGGCTGCGGGCCGCCGGTCCGGTGCCGGTGATCATGCTGACCGCCCGGGGTGACGAGGAGGACCGGATCACCGGCCTCGAGGTCGGCGCGGACGACTACGTGACCAAGCCGTTCAGCCCGCGCGAACTGGTGCTGCGCGTCGAGTCCGTGCTCCGCCGGAGCCGCGCCGCGGCCCCGGGACGGCCCGTCCCGGCGGTGCTGCGGGCGGGCCCGCTCGTCGTCGACCCGGAGACCCGCCGGGCCACCCGTGCGGGCGTCGAACTCGCGCTGACGCTCAGGGAGTTCGACCTCCTGACGTACTTCCTGGAGCGACCGGGCACCGCCCACACCCGGGAGGAGCTGATGCGCCGCGTGTGGGGCTGGGACTTCGGCGATCTGTCGACCGTCACGGTGCACGTACGCCGCTTGCGATCGAAGATCGAGGACGACCCGGCCCGCCCCTCGCTGATCCGGACCGTGTGGGGCGTCGGCTACCGCTTCGAGCCGGGACCGGGAGAGGACCCCACGACGTGAAGGACGTCCTGCTCATCGCCGGCTTCGCGCTCGCCGGGGCGCTGTGCGCCGCCCTTCCCGGGGCGGTCGTACTGCGCCTGGTGCGCCGCCGCTCGGTCGCCGTCTCGCTGACCGTCGTCGCGGCCGTCACCGTGACGGCCATGCTCGCCGGAACGCTCGCCGTCGCCCAGGCGATGTTCCTGTCCGCGCACGACCTGTGGGTGGTGACCGTCGTCGTCGCGATGGCCGCCCTCGTCTCGCTCGGCACCGCGCTCGTCCTCGGCCGGTGGGTGGTGGCCCGCAGCCGTGCCCTCGCCCGGGCCGCACGCGACTTCGGCGACGGCGGCAGCTTCTCGGCCCCCGACGGCACCGCCACCGCCGAACTCGCGGCCCTCACCCGCGAGCTGGCCGCCACGAGTGCCAAGCTCGACGCCTCGCGCGGCCGCGAACGCGCTCTCGAGGCGTCCCGCCGCGAGCTGGTCGCCTGGATCTCCCACGACCTGCGCACCCCGCTGGCCGGTCTGCGGGCGATGGCCGAGGCCCTGGAGGACGGCATGGCCGCCGACCCCGCCCGCTACCACCGGCAGATGCGCACCGAGGTCGAACGCCTCACCGCGATGGTCACCGACCTCTTCGAACTCTCCCGCATCCACGCCGGTGCGCTGACCCTCAGCCCGAGTCGCATGTCGGTGTACGACCTGGTCGGCGACGCCCTGAGCGGCGCCGACGCGCTCGCCCGCGAGCAGGGCGTACGCCTGGTGGGGGAGGGCGTCGAGGCCGTGCCGGTCGAGGTCGACGGCAAGGAGATGACCCGGGTCCTGGCCAACCTCCTCGTCAACGCGATCCGCCACACCCCGGCCGACGGCACCGTCGCGGTGGCCGCACGCCGCCTGGACGACGCCGTGGTGCTGTCCGTCACCGACGGCTGCGGCGGCATCCCCGACGAGGACCTGCCCCGGGTCTTCGACACCGGCTGGCGCGGTTCCGACGCCCGCACCCCGCCCGGCGCGGGCCTCGGCCTCGCCATCGTCCGCGGCATCGTCGAGGCGCACGCGGGCAGCACCCGGGTCCACAACGTCCCGGGCGGCTGCCGCTTCGACGTGACGCTCCCCGCCGCCGGGAGGTTCGTTCTCGGGGGCTGACGGCGGGGTGGGCCTCAGACCGCCGCCGAAGCCCGCTGCCCGGCCCGTGCGAACTCCGCCATGCCCTCGGCGAAGCCCACCTCCGCGCGCCAGCCGAGGTCCCGCCGCAGCCGCGCCGGGTCGGCGGTGATGTGCCGGACGTCCTCCAGGCGGAACTCGCCGGTCACGACCGGCTCGGGGCCGCCGTGCGCCCGCGCCAGCTCCGTCGCCATCTCGCCCACCGTGTGCGGGTGCCCGCTGCCCGTGTTGTAGGCGGTGAGCGCGCCGGCCGGGAAGGCGTCGACGGCCTCCAGGGCGAGGACGTTGGCCGCGGCCACGTCGCGCACGTGGACGAAGTCCCGGCGCTGGCCGCCGTCCTCGAACACGCGCGGGGCCTCGCCCCGGGCCAGCGCCGAGCGGAAGAGGGAGGCCACGCCGGCGTACGGGGTGTCGCGGGGCATGCCCGGCCCGTAGACGTTGTGGTAGCGCAGCGACACCGCCGTGCCTCCCACGGCCCGGGCCCACGCGGCGGCCAGGTGCTCCTGGGCGAGCTTGGTCGTGGCGTACACGTTGCGGGGGTCGGCCGGTGCCTCCTCGCCGACCGGACCGGGGGTGAGGTCGGCGCCGCATTCGGGGCAGCGCGGTTCGAAGCGGCCCGCGGCCAGGTCGCCGGGGCGGCGGGCGCCCGGGCGGACGAGGCCGTGCCGGGGGCAGGTGTAGCGCCCCTCCCCGTAGACGACCATCGAGCCCGCGAGCACGAGCCGACGCACCCCGGCCTCCGCCATCTGCGCGAGAAGGGTCGCCGTGCCGAGGTCGTTGCAGCCGACGTACGCCGGGGCATCGGCGAAGTCCTTGCCGAGGCCGACCATGGCGGCCTGGTGGCAGACCGCGTCGACGCCCGCCAGGACCGCCCGTACGGCGGCCGCGTCGCGCACGTCCCCGTGCGTGAAGGCGGCCGCGGACGGTTCCGGGCCGGCGGCGTGCGCGCTCGGCAGCAACGCGTCCAGGACGACGGGTTCGTGCCCCGCGGTCAGCAGGGCGGTGACGATGTGCGAGCCGATGAAGCCGGCTCCTCCGGTGACGAGTACGCGCATGAGCCGCACGCTACGGACATCCCCCGCCCCGGCGGGGCCGGCCGCGCCGCGCGTAAGACTTCCGTCATTCCCCGGGGCCCGCGAAGCGCCTCGCCGGCGCCGTAAGGGTTTCGTCATCCGGTGGCGCCTTCCGGAGGGGCCCGTCCGCGCGTTGGATGAGGCGTCGGAGCCGATACCGAGGACAAGGGGAGCACCGTGGAACGCCGCGGAAGGAAGCTGTGGGGGGCCGTCGTCGTCGCGTCGGTGGTCGTCGTGGCCGGACTGGTGTGGTTCAAGCCCTGGGCCCTGTGGATCGACGAGACGGTGCACGACGCGCTGCCCACCGGTCCTGCCGTGTCGGCCGCTCCCGCGGCCTCGTCCACGAGCGGCCCGGTCGCGAGCCCGTCCTCCGGGACACCGGCCGCCCCCACCGTCGTCGCGCGCGGCACCTTCGTCAGCCACGAGCACGCGACGACCGGCACGGTGAAGGTGGTCCGCCTCGCCGACGGAAGCCACGTGCTGCGCTTCGAGGGCCTGGACACGAGCAACGGGCCCGACCTGCGCGTCTGGTTGAGCGACGCTCCGGTCAGGGCGGGGATCGAGGGCTGGCGCGTCTTCGACGACGGCCGGCACCTGAACCTGTCCCGGCTCAAGGGCAACAGGGGCGACCAGAACTACCCCCTGCCCGCCGGCCTCGACTGGGCGGCGTATCCGAGCGTCAGCATCTGGTGCGACCGCTTCGACGTGTCCTTCGGCGCGGCCGCCCTCGCCCCCGCCTGACCTCCCGACGCCGACCGTGGAACGGGCGGGCCGGGCGCGGCCGGGCAGCCCGAAGCGCGCGGAGGGCACGGTGTGGCCGTGCCTCCCCGGCCTCACGACGTGTGGGGGTGCGATCACGAGGGCGTCTGCCTAGCCTGTTCGTACACGCCCGTCGAGGCGTCGCCGGGGCCGTCGAGGGCCCCGTTCGTCCGCCCGCCCGCGACCTGCCGGGAGATCCTCCCCGACACGCCCCGTGGAAGGATGCATGCAGCACGTTTCTCCCGATACTTGGTGAGCCGCCTGTCCCGACCTCCCCGCCGCGCGGCGGGGTCCACCGCGCGGCCGGAAGGAGATCGTCATGCTCATCAGTCACGCCTTCGAGGACGGCGTCCTGCACGTGTCGCTCCTGCGCGACCTCGACGTCACCAGCCGGGCCGCGGCGTTCCTGGAGACCGAGGCCCTCCTCCACTCGCACCGGCCACGTCTGGTCCGGGTGCAGCTCCCCACGGCCGACCCGTCGCCCGCCTCCCTCAGTGCGCTGTCGCGGGCCCGGCGGCTCTGCGAGGCGCTCGGCATCCCGCTCACCGTCGTCGGCCCCGTGCAGGCCCCGCGCCGCCCGCCGCACCCCACGGCGGCGTAGGGCGGAGCGGGCGGGGCAGCGGGTCGCTCAGTGGCGCTCCATGCCGATCGGCTCTCAGAGGGCCTCCACACAGATCGGAGGGCCTCCACGCGGATCGGGCTCGCTCAGGCGAGGAACGCGCCGTCGCGGGCCACCACGCGGCCGCCGTGCACGACCAGGTCGCGCCGCGGCATGTCCACCACGACCTGGGGCAGGCACTCGCCCCGCACGAGGACGAAGTCGGCCGGCGCGCCGGGCGTGAAGTCGGCGTGGGGGAGGTGCATGACGTCCGCGCCGCCGTGCGCGGCCACGCGGTAGCAGTCGGCGAGCTCGTCGTCGAGACGGATGTCCGTCACCCAGCCGAGGATGTGCGCGCGGTGCAGCATGTCCGCGTCGCCGAACGGGCTCCACGAGTCGCGCACCCCGTCCGAGCCGAGTCCCACGCGCACGCCGTGCTCGCGGAGCCTCGCGATCGGGAGCACGAGCGAGTCGGACGGGGCGACCGTCGTCAGCGCGATGTCGAGCTCACCCAAGTCGGCGGCGATGGAAGCGAGTTCGGCGTCCGACAGGGCGGGCAGGCAGAACACGTGGCTGACCGTGACCTTGCCCGCGAGACCCAGGGCGCGCGTGCGGTCGATGATGCCGCGCAGCGTCGTGACGCCCTTGGCGCCGCGGTCGTGCAGGTGGATGTCCAGGCCGACGCCGTGGCGCTCCGCGATGCCGAAGACGAGGTCGAGCTGCTCGTCCAGCGCCTGGTCGAAACCGATCGGGTCGATGCCGCCGATCATGTCGACGGTCCCGGTGCGCGCCGCCTCCTCCAGGAGCCGCGCCGTGCCCGGGGTGCGGATCACGCCGTGCTGGGGGAAGGCCACGATCTGGACGTCGAGTGCGTGACGCAACCGCTCGCGGGCCTCGTTCAGACCCTCCACGCCGGCCAGGCCGTAGGCCGGGGCCACGTCGGCGTGCGCCCGCATGGCCCGGGTGCCGCGGGCCACGGCGTGGGACATCAGGCCGTACGCGCGCTCCGCGACCGGGCGGCGCTGGCTGTGGAACAGCTCCACGTCCTGCGCGACGTAGTCGGCGAGGCCGCTCGCGGGCTTCCGCGACACCCAGGAGCCGCCCCAGGTCGTCTTGTCGGGGTGGATGTGCGCGTCCACGAGCGACGGCAGGGCGATCCGCCCGCCGCCTTCGACGACCTTGGCGCCCCGCGGAGCCGGTCCGTCGCTGATGCGGCCGTCGACCACCACGAGATCCTGCGTGAGCGCCGCGCCGAAGGGGCGCACCTGGCGGAAGACGACGGCCCGGGACGGGCGCTCGGCGCTGTGCGCCGCGGCGGGGGAGGGTGCGGTCCCGGCGCCGGGTGCGGCCGCCGCCTGGGCCGGCGTGGCGGACGCGGCCGTGGCGGCCGTCGTCCCGGCGAGGGCCGCCGCGCCGGCCAGCATCGTACGGCGCGACAGGGAGCCGGTGGCCGTGGCGGAGGGCGAACCGGAACAGGAGGGGGAGTGCACGGGGTCTCCTTGGGTGCGGAGGGCGGGACGAGGGAGCGGAGCGCCGGAAGGAGCCGTCGCGGGACGGCGAGCGACGTACGGGGGAGCTCCTCGATCTGGGGCCGACGACGACCGCCACTCGTTTTGTATACCAAATGCATCTGGGCTTACAAGGGTCCTGTGCCAGGCAAGGATTTTCCCCAGCGGGAGTGGAGGTCCTCCTGGGATTGGTATACAAAGAGCCCCGTGGAGGGCCGGCTCCGGCCTCGCACGGGGCTTTCGCCGAACTGCTCAGACCTCGCCGAAGAGCGTGCGCAGGGCCACCGCCCTGCTGTCGCGCACGTGCAGCAGTGTGCTCGCGGCCGCCGCCTCCGCGTCGCCGGCCGCGATGTGCCGGTGCATCTCGGTGTGCTGGGCCCGCATGTGCGCGGGCTCCGCGCGCAGCCCGAAAAGCAGCCGCAACTGCCAGCTCAGCTGCTCCATCGTCCGCGCGAGCAGCGGATTGCCGGCCATGACCACGACACCCTCGTGGAACTCCGTGTGCGCGGCCACCTCGCGCGTGCCCTCGTCCTCCTCCGCCGCCGATTCCGCCCGCCGCAGGCTCGCATCGAGACGGGCGAGCCCCTCGACCTGCCCGGCCGCCACCGCCCGTGCCGCGAGCCGCGACGCCTGTACGGCGAGCGGCTCCCACACCTCGTACAAGTGCTCCACGTCGGCGCGTTCCAGACGCCGTACGCGGACGCCGCTGTGCGGCAGCAGTTCGAGGAGCCCCTCGGCGACCAGCGCGCGCAGCGCCTCGCGCACCGGGACGCGGGACATGCTCAGCTCCTCGGCGACCTCCCGCTCGACCAGCCGCGCGCCCTGCGCGTAGCGCCGGTCGACGATCCGCTGCAGCACGGCCTCGCGGGCCTGCGCGCTGAGCGAGAGGGCGGCACCGCCCGAACGCGGTCCGTCGCCCGGCGCCGCCGGGCCGCCCGCCCCGCCGTCCCCCACCGCCGCGCCCCCGCCGTCCGCCGCCACCTGCTTCGAACTCTTCACGTCCACTTCCGTCCCTCGCCGCGCATGCCCGCCGAGAATACGTCCGCCCGCCGGCGCCCACCGCCCGACGGACGACGTGGTCCGCGGCCGGTGACCCGTACCGACGACAGCTTCGCCGTCGGAGGTCGCCGGACATGAAGGCGCGGCGCCGGCCGAGGATGTCACCGGCCCCGGCTCACCAGCCGAAGCGGCGGTTCACGAGGGTCGCGAACTCCTCGAAGCTCAGGACCCGGTCGCCGTTCTGGTCGGCCTCGTCGAACAGGGCCGAGGAGTCGTCGGCGTCGCCGACGCCCCAGACCGGTATCACGCCCCGCGCGGCGAGAGTGGGGCCCTTGGACCGGAGGGCGGCGATGACCTCGGTGCGTGTCAGGGTGCCGTCCTGGTCGAGATCGAGCGCGTCGAAGAGGATCCGGGCCTTGTCACTCATCGTCTGTCCTGTCCGCTGGGAGCTCCGGGCGCCGGACCGGCCGACGCGGTGTCGTGCGGAAGGACGCCGGGACGCCCCGCGGAGTTGCCTCCGGGTGGCCACCGGACCCGATCGCGGGTCCGGTGGCCACCGGCCGACGCTGCCGCCCTCAGCCGGGGACAGCGGTCACGCCGTTCATGCCGGTCGGCCGCGCACGACGGTCACCGCCGTCACCGGAGTCGTGACGGTCGTCCCGGTCACGGCACGTTCCGTACCGTGCCCGTGATCTCCGGGCCCTGGACCCGCTCCCAGTTTCCGTCGTAGGTGAACATCGCGGCCCGCAGCGACTCCGCCGGCTCGGCGACGGCGTCCCGCACGGTGGGCACCCGCACCTCGGTGCTCGTCCGGCCGGCGGGCACGGAGAACGCCGCGTACGCGTCGGCGACGACCGGCTGCGACAGCGGCCGGGGCGGATCGGGCACGAAGAAGAAGGTGTCCTCGACCCAGCGCCGGTCGACGTCCGCCGTCGACAGCTCCGCGCCCCCGGCGACCGGACGGAACTCGAACCCGCCCATGATGTCCGCGTCGGCGGCCGTGGACAGCGTCACCCGCCAGGTCAGGGCCTCGCCCTCGGCCACGTCGTCGGCGACGGGTGTCACGGACACCTTCGGCATCGGGTCGTCGTTCCGCGCGGTCACCCCTCCGCGGTGCGAACCGACCACGGCGCCGCGCACCGCCTTGACGAAGGCGTCGTGGGTCTCGTCGTAGCCGTAGCGGTCGTTGCCCTTCACCTCGACCGGTACGTCGATGTCCTGGCGGCCCGGGCGGACCGTGACCAGGCGGGACGTGACCTCGTCGGTGCCGGGCGTGGGCACGAACAGACGCACCTGGCCGTTGCCCTTGCCGGAGACCCGCACCGGGACGCGGTAGGTGCGGACCCCGGAGTCGCCCTCGTCGACCGTCAGCCGGCCGACGTCCACGCGGGCCAGGGCCGCGGGGCTCACCGCCGGCGTGCCGGGGCGCCAGCCCCAGGCGTCGAGGAGCCAGGCGCGGCCGGTGGCGGTGCGCGGGGTCAGTTCCAGCGCGCCGATCCGCTGGAGGTCCAGGCCGGCGCGGGCGGCGGCGGCCAGCGGTACACGGATCTCACGGGCCCAGTGCGAGGCGGTCCGCTCGGAGCCCGGCAGGCCGTCGACCCGGACCCGGCCGAGCTGCGCGCGGCGGCCCGACGCGTCGGTCACGGCGACGTCGAGGACGGTCCCGGTGCTGTTCGGCGGCACCACGAGACGCATGGCCAGGGAGGTGGCGCCGGCCAGGGACACCGGACGCGCGGAACGGACCGCGAGCGGGGTGCCCGCGCGGGTCCAGCGCATCGCGACGGCGTCGCGTCCCGGCTCGGAAGAGGTCTCCCAGTACGCGAAGTGCGGTGAGCGGCCGGGCTCTTCGGGCGACAGACAGGCCTTGGCCGCGTCCGGGTCGATCTGTGCGCACAGGCGGCCGGCCCCGGACACGGAGACCGACGGGCCGGGCAGGAAGGCGGGCGTGCGGCGAGCGCCGACGGCATGCGTGATCACCCGGGCCGGGTCGGCCGAGGGGGCGCGGCGGCCGGTGCCGTCGAGCAGCGGACGGATCCGGTCGTCACCGTCGACGAACAGCCGGGCGGCCGCCGCGATGTAGGTGGCGCCCGCGGTCTGCTGCTGCGCGGCGGTCAGCCGGGTCGGCGTGCCGGGGGAACAGACGGGGTCGGTGCCGTCCTCGGACGAGAAGTCGTCCATGGCGGGCGCCTTGGCCTGGCCCGGGGTCCACTCGCTGTTGAAGTAGTTGTGGTTGGCGCCGACCACGTAGACCGAGCTGTGCAGCGCGGCGCCCTGGCTGACGCCCCGGGTGCCGTCGGCGTAGATCTGGCCCTGGAGGTCGGAGACGTCGCCGTCACAGCCCGGCAGGAGCGTCACGGAGGGCACGTCGGGCGCCGGGTTCTGGCCGAAGATCGTGGGGCCGATGAGGACGTTGCCGCGGATCTTCCACCGGACCGGGCCGCGGTAGGCGTCCTGGTCCGCGGGCGGGGCGTAGAGGCTGTCGACCGCGGCCCGGTTGACGCCCTCGCCGCCGCGGGAGTGCCCGACGAGCAGCACGCGCGACAGGTCCGCCGCGGCGAACCGGCGTACGGCGGCCGGGGCGGTCGCGGGCTTCGCGGCCCAGTCCGCCCAGCGCGCCAGGTGCAGGCGGACCAGGGAGGAGCGGGCCTGGGCGCCGCCGTCCTCGGCCCGGTGGTCCTGGCCGTTGATGCCGTTGGCGGATATGGACAGCGTCACGTAGCCCTGGGAGGCCAGCAGCCGCTGGGCCTTGAGATAGCCCTCGTGGCTCGGTATCGGCTTCATGCCGGACGGGCACGGCCACGCGCCGTTCACGTCCTCGGTGCCCGGTGTGTAGCAGGTGCCGTGCCGGCCGTGCAGGAACAGGGCCACCGGCCGCTTCCCGGGTGCGTCGGCCGGACCCACCACGGCGGCGCGCATCTCGACGGGCTCCGCGAACCCCGGCAGCCGCACCGGCGCGAGGTCGTACGTGCCGCTCACCGTGCGGAAGCGGCCGGGCCTTCCGGGGTCCACCGGGTTCGCCGGCAGCGGGGCCTCGGCCCGCGCGGCAGGGGGTGCCGGGGGTGCCGTGCGGGCGGACCGGGCCGGGCCGGTCCCGTCCAGGTCCCGGCCGCCGGCGGTCACGCGCAGCCGTGTGCCCTCCCGGAACCGCTCGTCGCCCAGTGGCAGCCGGAAGGACCGGCCGTCCGGCTGGGGGACGGGATACCCGAGCAGCCGCCCGTCCGCCCGGAACTCGACCCGGGCGTCCCCCATGGGGACCCGCTCGTCCGCCGTCCACACCAGGTGCCGGGCGGCGCCGCTCCCGGTGATCCGCCATCCGTCGGGCATCCCGGTGTCCGTCTCCGGGGTCCCCGCGGGCGTCGCCGACGCCGGTCCCGGTGAGGGCTGGGCGTACGCCGCTCCTGGCGACGCGCCCGCCAGCGCGAGTAGCGCCACGGCGGTGGTCACGCCGCGTGTGACACGTATCAAAACGTCTTCCTCACGATCCGATTCGTCGGGGCACCACCGGGAGACCCGACATCGGACCCCCCTGGTCCCTGGCGCCCCTCTCGTTCCCGGAGGACGGTGGCGGGGACCCGGAGGTTGCGTGACCCGTCAGATGTGGCCGATCTCTGATGTGACGTCAGCGACACGTGAGGAAAGGGGAACAGGGCGGCCCCGCCGGCCCGCGGAACCGGACGGGGCCGTGACTAGCCGTCCCAGTCCCAGGTGTCGAAGTAGGCCGCCGTGCCCGTGCGGCGGGCGTCCATCACGGCGGTGAGCCGGTCGAAGTCCCGCACCGGCATGAGCTCCCGCCACTGTTCCACCGGCAGGACCCGCACCTCGTCGTGCTCCGCGGGGGAGAGCGTGATGCCGTCGATCTGGCGGTCGGTCAGCCGGCCGCCGTCGAACACGTACCCCGCCGACGCGTGCGGCCACGCGGCCCCCGGCAGCCCGAAGACCGCCGCCAGCATCCTCGGCGGGCCGGACACCACGAGCCCCGTCTCCTCCGCCGTCTCCCGCACGGCCGTCTCCCACGGGCGCTCCCCGGCCTCCGCGGTACCGCCCGCCCACTGCCAGGGGTGCTCGGGGCTGTACACGGACCGCAGGTGCAGCGGCCGGTCACGCTCGTCGGTGAAGAACACGCAGCCGAACACCGTCGCCTTCGGCAGCGACGCCGCGTACTCCTCGGTCGGCAGCCAGGTCTCGCTCACGCCGGACCCCCTCCCCGTACCTCCGGGGCGTCCCAGCCGAGCTCGGTGTACGCGGTGCCCGCGCGCACGCCCTCGATCGCGGCCCGCGTGGGGCCGACCATCGGGTCCGGCAGGCCGTCGAGCGGCCACCACCCCCATCGCGTGCACGAAGCGGAGCCGGATGCGGACACGGCACTCACCTCTCCCTCGGTTGCGGTCAGCTGACTTCTCGATGTCTTCCGGACCAACGACCGGGCGGCGCCTTTCGGCCGCACCTCTTTCGGACGATCCCTTGGCGCGACACCGCCCGTGGTGCCCGCCGGGGCCGAGGAGCGGCCGCCCGGTGGTTAGGGTCGGGCCGAGGGCCGGGCGGGCCGTCGCGCCCGCCGTCGCCCCGAACGTCACCGCCGCACCGCCGAAGGGGAAGTCATGATGCCGGCCGAGCACACCACCGGAACCGCGGCCGGCCCGTCGCCCGCGCGGTTCGGCCTCGGGACCGCCGCCGTCGGGCGCCCCGGCTACATCACCCTCGGACGCGAGCTCGACCTGCCCCCCGACCGCAGCGTCCGGGCCCTGCGCGAGCGCACGCACGCCCTGCTCGACGCCGCCTACGCCGCGGGCGTGCGGTACTTCGACACGGCACGCTCCTACGGCCGCGCCGAGGAGTTCCTCGCCGGGTGGCTCGCCGCCCGTCCCGAGGCCGCCGCCCAGGTGACGGTCGGGAGCAAGTGGGGTTACACCTACACGGCCGGCTGGCAGGTGTCCGGCGTGTCCGCGCACGAGGTCAAGGAGCACTCGGTGGCGGTGTTCGACCGTCAGATCCAGGAGACCCGGGCGCTGTTCGGCCGGAATCCCGACCTCTACCTGGTGCACTCGGTGACCCCGGACAGCCCGGCGCTCTCCGACCCCGCGCTGCACGCCCGACTGGCGGACCTGGCCGCCGAGGGCGTCCGGGTGGGTCTGTCCACCAGCGGTCCGGCGCAGGGCGACACCGTCCGTGCGGCGCTGGACGTGACGGTGGCCGGCGCGCCGCTGTTCGCGGCCGTGCAGTCCACCTGGAACCCGCTCGAACCGTCCGCGGGACCGGCGCTCGCCGAGGCGCACGCCGCGGGGTGGCGGGTCGTCGTGAAGGAGGCCATGGCCAACGGCCGGCTCGCCGACCGCAACGCCACCGGCCCCGACACCGCCGCCCTGCGTGCCGTCGCCGCCCGTGCCGGCACCGGCTGCGACGCCGTCGCCCTGGCCGCGGCGGCCGCGCAGCCCTGGGCGGACGTGGTGCTCTCGGGCGCCGCGACGGAGGAGCAGCTCGCATCGAACCTCAGGGCGGCCGCCCTCGCGCTCGGCCCGCAGGACCTGGCCGGCCTCGCCGTCCTGGCCGAGCCCGCCGACACCTACTGGCGTACGCGCGCGACCCTCGCCTGGACGTGACGAGCGTCGGGGCGCGGGCGGCGGCCCGAGGTCAACCGTCGTTCGCCGGCGGCTCCATGGACCGCAGGGCCTCCTCGGCCCGCTTCTCCATCTCCTCCTCCGACACGTCCTCGACGTGCGTGGCGATGTTCCAGCGGTGCCCGAAGGGATCCTCGAACTGGCCGGTGCGGTCGCCGTAGAACTCGTCCCTGACCGCCCGCAGCTCCCTGGAACCCCGGGCGAGCGCCTCGGCGAAGACGGCGTCCACGTCCTCGACGTACGCGTGGAGGGTGATGGGCGTGCCGCCGATCGCCTTCGGTGAGCGGAACTCCATCTCCGGGTACTCGTCGGCGAGCATGAGGACCGAGTTGCCCAGCTCCAGTTCGGCGTGGCCGATCCTCCCGCCGGGGGCGGCCATCCGCATGCGCTCCGTCGCGCCGAGCACGGAGACGTAGAAGTCGATCGCTTCCGCGGCTCCGTCGACGCAGAGGTACGGCGTGACGCGCGGATATCCCTCGGGGATGGGCCGGACGGCCATGGTTCCCGCCTTTCCTGGCATGGGCTGTGACAGCTACTGCGACCACTGATAGCCCGCACGTTCCCTCGCCCGCGGGCGCCGCGCGGCAGCCCGCCACCGGATGCCCCGAAGGGCCCCGTCCGGGGTGAGCCGCGTCTCATCGGAGCCGGTCCGCCTTGCTATGCAACTCGTTGCATAGAAGGATCGAGGGCATGGCGCTCGAACACGCGATCCTCGTCTCGCTGCTGGAGAAGCCCGGATCCGGTTACGAACTGGCCCGGCGCTTCGAGCGGTCCATCGGGTACTTCTGGACCGCCACCCACCAGCAGATCTACCGCGTGCTCAAGCGCATGGAGGGCGACGGCTGGGTGGACGCCAGGGAGGTGCCCCAGCAGGGGCGGCCCGACAAGCGGGAGTACTCCGTCGCCGACCTCGGCCGGGCGGCACTCTCCTCCTGGCTGAACGAGCCGATCGAGCCCGAGAGCGTCCGGCACGACCTCGCGGTCAAGATCCGCGGCGCCGCCTTCGACGACCCGGCCGCCCTGGTCCGCGAGGTCGAGCGGCACCGCCGGGCGCACACGGAACGTCTAGCCCACTACCTCTCCGGCGAGACCCGCGACTTCACCGGACCCGAGGCCCGCATGCCGGAGGCGCCGGACGGCGCACTCGACGCCGAGCGGGAACTCCAGCACGTCGTGCTCCGCGGCGGCATCGCGTACGAACGCATGATGATCGCCTGGCTCGACGACGTCCTCGCCACCCTCGGGCGCTTCGCCACCGGGCACTGACCCCGGCGCCCACCCCGCCGCACCCCGCACGACCACCCCCGGCCGCCGGCCGGGGCCCTCAGCCGACATCCGACAGCCGAAAGGCGGCAACCATGGCCGACCCGCTGCTCTTCAACCCGCGGACCTACGACCCCGCGCACTTCGACCCCGAGACCCGCCGGCTGCTGCGGGCCACCGTCGACTGGTTCGAGGAGCGCGGCAAGCGCCGGCTGATCGAGGACTACCGCACCCGCGCCTGGCTCGGCGACTTCCTCGCCTTCGCCGCCAAGGAAGGCCTCTTCGCCACCTTCCTCACCCCGGGCTCCGCCGCCGAGGGCCAGGGCGACAAGCGCTGGGACACCGCACGGATCGCCGCCCTCAACGAGATCCTCGGCTTCTACGGCCTTGACTACTGGTACGCCTGGCAGGTCACCATCCTCGGCGTCGGGCCGGTCTGGCAGAGCGACAACGCCGCCGCCCGTGCCCGCGCCGCCGAACTCCTGTCCCAGGGCGAGGTGTTCGCGTTCGGCCTGTCCGAGAAGACCCACGGCGCCGACATCTACTCCACCGACATGCTCCTGGAGCCGGACGGCGACGGCGGCTTCCGCGCCACCGGCTCCAAGTACTACATCGGCAACGGCAACGCGGCCGGCCTCGTCTCCGTCTTCGGCCGCCGCACCGACGTCGAGGGCCCTGACGGCTACGTCTTCTTCGCCGCCGACAGCCGCCACCCGGACTACCACCTCGTCAAGAACGTCGTCGACTCCTCGAAGTTCGTCAGCGAGTTCCGCCTGGAGGGCTACCCGGTCGCCGCCGAGGACGTCCTGCACACCGGGCGGGCCGCTTTCGACGCCGCCCTGAACACCGTCAACGTCGGCAAGTTCAACCTGTGCACCGCCTCCATCGGCATCTGCGAGCACGCGATGTACGAGGCCGTCACCCACGCCCACAACCGCGTCCTCTACGGCCGCCCCGTCACCGCCTTCCCGCACGTGCGGCGCGAGCTGACCGACGCCTACGTGCGGCTGGTCGGCATGAAGCTGTTCAGCGACCGCGCCGTCGACTACTTCCGCTCGGCGGGCCCGGACGACCGCCGCTACCTCCTCTTCAACCCGATGACGAAGATGAAGGTGACCACCGAGGGCGAGAAGGTCATCGACCTCATGTGGGACGTCATCGCCGCCAAGGGCTTCGAGAAGGACAACTACTTCGCCCAGGCCGCCGTGGAGATCCGCGGACTGCCGAAGCTGGAGGGCACGGTCCACGTCAACCTCGCGCTGATCCTCAAGTTCATGCGCAACCACCTGCTCGACCCGGTCGCCCACGAGCCCGTCCCGACCCGCCTCGACGCGGCCGACGACACCTTCCTCTTCCGGCAGGGTCCGGCCCGCGGTCTGGGCTCGGTGCGCTTCCACGACTGGCGGCCCGCCTTCGACGCGTACGCCCACCTGCCCAACGTCGCCCGCTTCCGCGAGCAGGCCGACGCCCTCTGCGCGTTCGTCACCACCGCCGCCCCGGACGAGGCGCAGAGCCGTGACCTCGACCTCCTCCTGGCCGTCGGGCAGCTCTTCGCCCTCGTCGTGCACGGGCAGCTGGTCCTGGAGCAGGCCGGCCTGACGGGTCTCGACGAGGACGTGCTCGACGAGCTGTTCGCCGTCCTCGTCCGCGACTTCTCCGCCCACGCCGTCGAACTGCACGGCAAGGACTCCGCGACCGCCCCGCAGCAGGAGTGGGCGCTCGGCGCCGTCCGCCGCCCGGTCGTCGACGAGGCCCGCACCGGGCGCGTCTGGCAGCGGGTGGAGAGCCTCTCGGGCGCCTACGAGATGCCCGCGTAGCCGGAGAGCCGTGGCCGGCGTGCGGCCCCCCGCCCGGGTCTTCGGACCCGGAGCCGGGGGCCGCACCCCCGCAGGCCACGCCCGCGCACCGGACTGTCACCCGCACCGCCTACGATGACCGCCCATGAACACGAGTGACGACGACGGCAGACCCCTGGTCGACGGACGGTTCCGCCTGATCTCCCGCCTCGGCAGCGGCGGCATGGGCACCGTCTGGCGGGCCCGCGACATCGCCCTCGACCGCGATGTCGCCCTGAAGGAGGTCCGGCCGCCCGACCCCGCCGTCGAGGAGGCCAATCCCGGATTCGCCGCGCAGCTGCGCGAGCGCGCCGTCCGCGAGGCCCGGGCCCTCGCCCGCCTGTCCAACCCGCACGTGGTGACCATCCACCACATCGTGGACCCGCTGGACGGCTCGCACCCGTGGATCGTGATGGAGCTCGTCGAGGGGCGCTCGCTCTACGAGCGCCTCGCCGAGGGCCCGATGCCCGTCCCCGAGGTCGTGACCCTCGGCCGCCAGGTCCTGTCCGCCCTGCGCGCCGCCCACGCGGCCGGCATCCAGCACCGCGACGTCAAGCCGGCCAACGTCCTGCTGCGGCCCGACGGAAGCGCGGTGCTCACGGACTTCGGCATCGCCGTGTTCGACGAGGCCACCTCCCGGCTCACCTCCAGCGGCGACCTCATCGGCTCCGCGGAGTTCATCGCCCCCGAGCGGGTGCGGGGCGAGGAGGGCAACCCGGCATCCGACCTGTGGTCGCTCGGCATGCTCCTGTACGTCGCGGCCGAGGGGCATCACCCGCTGCGCCGCGCCACCAGCCTGGCCACGGTCGTCGCGGTCCTGGACGACCCGATCCCGGCGCCCGTGCGCTCCGGGGCCCTCACCCCGGTGCTCGACCGGATCCTCGTCCGCGACCCGGCCCTGCGGCCGGACGGCGTCCGGCTGGACCAGTTGCTCGCCGAGGCGGAGACCCGGGCCGGGGCCGGACCTGACCAAGGGGTCCCGGCTGCCGGACCTGGCCAGGGGGTCCCGGCGGCGCCGGCCGACGCCGTGACGAGCGCCCCGGGCCCGTACACCCCGCCCTACGCCCACCCCGCCTACGGGCCGCCCGCCGGCTACGGGCAGCCGCCCGCGACGCCCGGTCACCCCGCGCCCGGCGGCTTCGGCCCGCCCGTACCGGCGCCGACCGTCCCCGCCGGGGCGCCACGCCCGGCCGGCGGCCGTCCGGCCCGGCGTGTCGCCGTCCTCTCGGGCTCCCTCGCCGTGGCGGCCCTCGTGGTGGTCGGTGTCGTCAACCTCCTTCCGGACGGTGGAGACAAGGGCGACGGGGCGAAGGGCGGTCCGGCGTCGACGAGCAGCAGCCGGAAGCCGGGCGGGGCGACCGGCGGCGCCACGCCGGGGACGTCCGCGCCGCCCACCCCGGCGTCGGGCGGCACCCTCCTGACACCGGCCTCGGCCCGTACCGTCATCGAGGCGTTCCGCAAGGCCGCCGGGAGCACGACGATGAAGGATCTGACGATCTACGAGGAGTACGCCCTCGCCGCCATCCCGACCCGGCCGGGTGCCAAGTCCTACGACTCGTGGGAGTACCGCGGAGGCGTCGCACGCAAACTCGGCCCCGGCGGCACCATCAACGCGGGCTTCGCCGACGACCAGCCGATGGACATGGCGGCCATGCCGTGGGACACGCTGCCGGCCCTGATCAAGCGCGGCGAGAAGGAGCTGAAGGTGGACGACCCGAACATGCGTTACGTCGTCGTCGAACGCTGGACCTTCAACGAGGACCGTCCCACGATGCGCTTCTACCTCACCAACGAGTACAGCGCGACCGGCTACCTCGCCGCCGACGACAAGGGCAAGGTCGTGTCGAGCCATCCGGCGGACTGACACCACGGCTTCCGGACCGTTCGGTCCGGGAGCCGTTCTCCTGCCGGGCGGTGCCCCGCGGTTCCGTCGTCGAGGGCATCGAGGGCATCGACGGCGTCGCCGGGCCTAGGCGGGGCTCGCGCGGTCCAGGACCTCGTCCAGGGTGGTCGCCGCCATGATGAGCGAGAGATGGGTGAACGCCTGCGGAAAGTTGCCCAGTTGTTCGCCGCTCGGGCCGATCTCCTCCGCGAACAGACCGACGTGGTTGGCGTACGTGAGCATCTTCTCGAAGGTGAACCGGGCCGGGCGCACCCGCCCGGCCCGGGCCAGCGCGTCCACGTACAGGAAGGTGCACAGGCTGAACGTGCCCTCCGCGCCCCGCAGGCCGTCGGGGGAGGCGCCGGGGTCGTAGCGGTGCACCAGGCTGTCCTGGACCAGGCCGCGTTCGATGGCGTCCAGGGTGCTCAGCCACGCCGGGTCGGTCGGGTTCAGCAGGCCCGCGCGCGGGATCAGGAGCAGGGAGGCGTCGAGGACGTCGCCGCCGAAGTACTGCACGAGGGCCTGGCGCTTCTCGCTCCAGCCGCGGTGCATGATCTGGCCGAAGATCTCGTCCCGCGCGGCGCGCCAGGCGTCCAGGGCGGCCGGCCGGCCGAACTCCTCGGCGAGCCGCAGCCCGCGGTCGAAGGCCACCCAGGACATCACCCGGCTGAAGGTGAAGTCCCGCTGCCCGCCCCGGGTCTCCCAGATCCCCTCGTCGGTGCTGTCCCAGGACGCCGCCAGCCAGTCGAGCAGACCGGACACGGCCTTCCAGCCGTGGTACGTGGGCTGCGGGTCGAGGCCGCGTCCCTGGGCGAGGGCGTACATGGCCTCCCCGTAGATGTCGAGCTGGAGCTGGTCCGCCGCCCCGTTGCCCACCCGCACCGGCGCCGAGCCCCGGTAACCCTCGAAGTCCTCCAGGATCTCCTCGGGGAGCCACGGGTCCCCGTCCACCCGGTACATGATCTGCAGCGGGCGCCCGCCCGCGGAGGGCGCGCCGGCCCGCTCGGTGACACGGTCCGTGAGCCAGCCGGTGAACGCGGCCGCCTCCTCGACGAACCCGAGGTCCAGCAGCGCCCGTACCGCGAGCGAACCGTCCCGGATCCACGTGTAGCGGTAGTCCCAGTTGCGCTCGCCGCCGACGAGCTCGGGAAGCCCGAGGGTGGCGGCGGCGATCGGGGCGCCGGTGGGCAGGTAGGTGAGGAGCTTCAGCGTGATGGCCGAGCGGTGCACCATGTCCGGCCAGCGGCCCCGGTACCGCGCGGTCCGCACCCACTCCTGCCAGAAGTCGACGGCGTCCCACAGCGCCGCCTCCACCCCCTGCTCGTCCGGGAGCGGCGGGACGGGCGCGTCCGGGCCCGCCACGGTGAACGAGGCGCCGGCCTGGCTCCCTTCGGTGAGGGTGAGGCGGCCGTGGACGTCGTAAGGACCGTCCTGCTCCAGCGGGACGTTCGTCTGGAGGAAGGCGGTGATCCCGGGGGCCCGGAACGTCGCCGTCCGCCCGTCGACGTGCGTCTCGTGCGGATTGCTGCCGAAGCCGAACCGGGGCCGGCACTCCAGGGCGAAGGTGACGTTCCCGCGGGTGCACCGCATCACCCGCAGGATGGCGTGCTCGTCGGTGGGCCGGCCGGTCCGGTCGGGAGGCATCCAGTCGATCAGCTCGCCCACGCCGTCGGCCGACAGGAACCGGGTCACCAGCAGCGCCGTGTCGGGATAGTAGAGCTGCTTGACCGTCACGTCGGAGCCGTCGACCGAGAGCCGGAAGTAGCCGCCCTTGTCGTGGTCGAGCAGCGCCGCGAAGATGCCCGGCGAGTCGAAGCGGGGCGCCGCGAACCAGTCGACCACGCCCTCGTCGGACACCAGGGCGGCGGTCTGCAGATCCCCCACCAGGCCGTGATCGGCGATGAGCGGATAGCGCTTCATGGTTCCACTATCGGCGACGCGCCGGGAAGGCGACATCGGAGGACGCCCCGCCCGTCCGCGGCGTCCCGCCCCTCCGCGGCGGCCCGGCGGGCGCGTGCCGGGGGCCCGGTCGTCGGGCGGGTGGCGGGCGGGTGGCGGGCGTCGAGATGCCGCCGCCGAGGGGAAGGCGAACAATTGACTCCAGGACCGGCACATCCGCACATCGTCGGAGCAGTGTTTCCGCTCGGGGATTTTCCTATCCGGACTCGGCGGTGCCATGAACGCAGCAAGCCCGGCCCAGGGCAGCGGATCATCAGCGCGCAAGGCCACCATCAGCCCCAAGGCGCAGAAGAGCTCTCTCTACCGGCTGGGGCGCTGGTGCGCCCGGCACTTCGTCGTCGTCATCGTCCTGTGGCTGGCGGCCGTCGCCGGACTGCAGATCGCCGACCGCGCGTTCGGCGGCCAGTATTCCGACAACTTCTCGCTCCCGGGTGTGCAGTCCACCGAGGGTCTCGACGTGCTGGAGGCGCACGACCCCGCGGCCGGCGGTTACGGCGCGCAGATCGTCCTCAACAACCCGTCCGAGGCGCTCACCCAGGACGCCTCCACGGTGAACTCGACCGTCGCGTCGCTCCAGAAGCTGCCCGACGTCATCAACGTCCAGAACCCGCTGCCGCCTCCGGGCACACCTCCGCCGACCCCGCCCCCCAACACGCCTGACACGGGCCCGCTTTCCACGGACGGCAAGACCGCGTACATCACCATCCGCTTCAGCGTTCCGCCCTCCACCCTGGGCACCGACTACCTGAACGGCGTGGACACGGCCGTAAAGCCCCTGCGCGACGCCGGCGTCACCGTCGAGTACGGCGGTTCGCTCGGCGAACTGGCCCGGCCGTCGGCCGACGACCGCACCAGCGAGGCGATCGGCTTCGCCGTCGCGATCGTGGTGCTCCTGATCGGCTTCGGCAGCATCATCGCCGCGGTCATGCCGCTGGTCACCGCCCTCATCGGAGCGATCTGCGGGCTCGCGCTGCTCGGTCTGACGGCGGCTGCCTTCACCTTCGGGACGGTCTCGCCGACCCTGGCCACCATGATCGGCCTGGGCGTCGGCATCGACTACGCCTTGTTCCTGATCACCCGTCACCGCCAGAACATCATGAACGGGCACGATCCCGCCGACTCCGCGGGCCTGGCGACGACGACGAGCGGCCGGGCGGTGCTCGTCTCCGGCTGCACCGTGATCATCGCGCTGTCCGGTCTCTGGGTCTCCGGCGTCACCTTCATCGGCAAACTCGGCCTGGCGGCCGCCTTCACGGTCGTCACCGCGGTCATCGCCGCGCTCACCCTGGTCCCGGCCATGCTCGGACTCGTGGGGCGCCGCATCGACCGCTACCACGTGCGCAAGCCCGTGGCGGAGACCGACGCGGAACCGGGCGCCACCCCGCACGGCACCTGGCACCGCTACGCCCAGCGGGTGGAGCGGCGGCCCTGGTACTTCCTGGTCGGCGGCGTGGTCGCCCTGGTGATCCTGGCCTTCCCGGTGTTCTTCATCCAGCTCGGGCACATCGGCGACGGCGCCGACCCCAAGTCGTTCACCGACCGGCGCGCCTACGACCTGATCTCCACGGCCTTCGGTCCCGGCGCCAACGGGCCGCTGACCATCGTGGTCGACCAGACCTCGGTCCCGGCGTCCGATCGTTCGGCGCTCGCGAGCAAGCTCCAGCAGTCGCTCGCCAACGTGCCCGACGCGGCCTCCGTCACCGCGCTGAAGCCCACCTCCGACGGTGACGTCCTGATCGGCACCGCCTACTCGGTCGCCTCGCCGCAGGACGAGAAGACCACCGAGCTCACCAACCACCTGGTGGACGACGTGCTGCCGGACGCGGTGGCCGGTACGGACGCGAAGACCTACGTCACCGGCACCACGGCCGCCCAGGTCGACTTCCTCGACATCGTCTCCAGCCGGCTGCCACTGATCATCGCGGTGGTGGTCGCGCTCGCCTTCCTGGTCATCCTGATCGTCTTCCGCGGGCTCCTCGTCGCCGTCAAGGCCGCCGTCCTCAACGTGCTGTCGATCGCCGCGTCCTACGGCGTCGTCGTGGCCGTGTTCCAGTGGGGCTGGGGCGGCCCGGCCCTGGGCGTCTCCGGCAAGGTGCCCATCGAGAGCTATGTGCCGATGATGATGTTCGCCATCGTCTTCGGCCTCAGCATGGACTACGAGATCTTCCTGCTGTCCCGGGTCCGCGAGGCGTGGCTGCGCACCGGCGACGCCGAGGCGAGCGTCGCCCATGCCCTGGAGATCACCGCGAGGGTCATCACCTGCGCCGCGCTGATCATGGTGAGCGTCTTCGCGGCCTTCATCGTGTCCGACAACATCGTGATCAAGATGCTCGGCCTGGGCCTCGCGGTCAGCGTCCTCATCGACGCCACCATCGTCCGGCTGCTGCTCGTTCCCGCCGTGATGACCCTGCTGGGCGCCCGCGCCTGGTGGACCCCACGCTGGCTGGACCGGATCCTCCCGCACCTCGACACCGAGGGGGAGGCGGCGCTGGAGCAGGACCAGGAGTCCGGCCACGAGCCGGCCCGGTGACCCGCGACGTGCACATTCGGACAAAGAGGTAGATGTCCTGCTATTAAGCTCCAATGCCGGAATGCTCAATGAATTCCGGCATTGGAGCTTTTCTGTGCCGGTAGCGCGCAAAGGTCGGACTGCGTGATCTGAGTCACGGCCTTTCCGGCCCGGTGAATTCTGTCGCGACGTCAGATCGGCACCCTGGGGGAGCGGTTGGCGCGGTGATGGTGAAAGGTGGGAATGATCCTTTTTCTTTTTCCGAATGATCGATTTGCTTTGATTAATTTCTGTCTTGTTTTCGCCGGAAGAATTCGCTTACGGTCACCCGGCAACCGGACGGAAACGCCGAATCCTGCCACCGACCGGGTACCGCACACACGACCACTTCAGGCAGGAGCGGGGGACCCAGGTTCTCCGCCGCTCCCGGGCTCCGGGGGCGGCTCGGGGTGAAGCCGTGCCCAGGCGCGGCCGGGCATCTCCTGCCCGAACCCGACAGCTCACCTCGCAGGCGGAGGAGAGGACCCCGCCATGCGTGGACACGCCAAGCACCGCCGTTCCAAGAAGTTCCCGCTCACCCGCGGCATCGCCGCCGTCGGCATCACCGGCAGCGCCGCACTGGCCCTGCCGCTGGCCGGAGCGACGACCGCGGGTGCGGTCACTCCGCAGGCGGCGCACACCGTCGCAGTCGAAAAGGCGACGGTCCAGGTCACGCAGGTGGCGAAGGCGTCCGGAACGGTGCGGTATTCGGTCGTCGCCGGTGACTCCCTTTCCAAGATCGCCCGGAAGTACGCGGTAAAGGGCGGCTGGAAGAAGGTCTACCAGGACAACCGGACGGCCGTCGGCGCCGACCCGGCCCTCATCCGCCCCGGCATGCGGCTGACCGTCGACGCCCGAGGCGCCGCGCTCTCGGGCGTGAAGCCCGCGGCGGCCCGGACCGCGACGACGGCGGGCGCCGCGAGCGCGGGAGCCGTGGTCCAGGCCGTGGCTCCGGCCAAGGCGACCTCGTACCCGGACAACCTCGACGGGTGGATCCGCGAGGCGCTCGACATCATGGCCAAGAAGGGCATCCCCGGCAGCTACGACGGCATCCACCGCAACATCATGCGCGAGTCGTCCGGCAACCCGCTGGCCATCAACAACTGGGACTCCAACGCCGTCGCCGGCACCCCCTCCAAGGGCCTGCTCCAGGTGATCGACCCGACCTTCCGGGCGTACCACGTCGAGGGCACGGCCGACGACCCGTACGACCCCGTCGCCAACATCGCGGCGGCCTGCAACTACGCGGCCGACCGCTACGGCTCCATCGACAACGTCTTCGGCGCCTACTGACGCCCGCGGACGCGAGGACGTGCTCCCGCAACCGGCCCCTCGGCCGGGTGCGGGAGCACGGTCGTTCCGGGCTCAGTTCAGGGTGTCCGGGTCCGGGCCGGTCCGCAGCCCCTGGTCGAGCGCGGCGACGGCCGTCATCTCGTCCGCCGAGAGGGCGAAGTCGAAGACGTCGATGTTCTCGCGGATACGCGCCGGCGTGACGGACTTGGGGATCACCACGTTGCCGAGCTGCAGGTGCCAGCGCAGCACGACCTGCGCGGTGCTCTTGCCGTACCGGGCGGCGATCTCCCGGAGCACGGGCTCCTCCAGGACGGCGCCCTGGGCGAGCGGGCTCCAGGCCTCGGTGACGATCGAGTGGCGGGCGTGCAGCTCACGGAGCGCGCGCTGCTGCAGGCCGGGGTGGAGCTCGATCTGGTTGACCGCCGGGACGAGGTCGCTGCCGTCCAGGAGCCGGTTCAGGTGCGCGGGCTGGAAGTTGGAGACGCCCGCCGTGCGCACGCGGCCGTCGGCGACGAGCTTCTCGATGGCCTTCCAGCTGTCGAGGTAGAGATCCCGGGCCGGGGCCGGCCAGTGGACGAGGTAGAGGTCCACGTGGTCGAGGCCGAGCTTGGCGAGGCTCGCGTCGAAGGCCCTGAGGGTGGCGTCGTGGCCCTGGTCGGCGTTCCACAGCTTCGTGGTGACGAACAGTTCGTCGCGGGCGAGGCCGGAGCTCGCGAGGGCCTTGCCGACGCCCGCCTCGTTGCCGTAGATCGCGGCGGTGTCGATCGAGCGGTATCCCGCCTCCAGCGCCGCGGTGACGGCGGCGGTCGTCTCCTCGTCCGGCACCTGGAAGACGCCGAAGCCGAGCCGCGGCATCTCCGTGCCGTTGTTGAGGGTGACGGTGGGGACGGAGTGGTTCATGACGTTCCTCGGATCTGTGGTGCGGGTGTCTGCGTGGGGGGTGGGGGCCCGGGGCGGTGGCCGGGCCGCGGGCGGGTCAGACGAGGGCGGCCACGGCCGCGGCGGCGAAGGCGTGGTCCTGCTCGGGGGCGCCGCCGCCCACGCCGACGGCGCCGATGAGCCGTCCGTCACGGTGGACGGGCAGGCCGCCGGCGATGAACAGCAGCGGCCGGTCGAGCGCGGTGGTGAGGCTGTGGAACGGGCCGTCGGGCTTGACCAGGTCGACCAGGTCGGCCGTGGGGGCGTTCAGCTGGAGCGCCGTGTAGGCCTTGCGGGTGCTCGTCTCGCCGGAGATGAGGACGGCGCGCTCGTCACGGCGGAAGGCCAGCAGGTGGCCGCCGGCGTCGAGCACGGTGACGCTGACCGTGACGCCCGCGGCGTCGGCGGCCCGCCGGGCGGCGGTGAGCAGGACCTCGGCGTCCTGGGAGGTCAGCGGGGCGACGGCGGCGGTGACGGTGCTCATGAGGGGTGCTCCATGCGGTCGTACGGAAGTGCGGAGGAGGGAGGGTGCAGGGGGAAGGCGCGGGCGAGGGGGTCAGTGCCCGAGGCCCGCGGGGACCTGCCGGGCGTCCGGGACGGCCGCCGAGGTCACGGAGTCCGCGGACCCGGCGACCATCCTCGACCTGCGGGTCCGCCGGTCGAGGAACGCGGCGAGGAAGGCCAGCAGCAGCGCGGAGGCGGCGAGGAGGCCGCCGACCCAGTTCGGGGACGTGTAGCCGAGGCCCGTGGCGATGACCACGCCGCCGAGCCAGGCGGCCAGGGCGTTGCCGAGGTTGAAGGCGCCGATGTTGGCCGCGGAGGCCAGCGTCGGTGCGGCGGAGGCCTGGTCGAGGACCCACTTCTGCAGCGGCGGGACGGTCGCGAAGCCGAGCGCGCCGATCAGGGTCAGCGTGATCGCCGCGAGGACCTTGTCGTGGGCGGTCGCCGTGAACAGGAACAGGACCAGGGACAGGGAGCCCAGCGCGACGAAGAGCATGGGCATCAGGGCCCGGTCGGCGAACTTCCCGCCCAGCAGGTTGCCCAGGAACATGCCGACGCCGAAGAGGACCAGCAGCCAGGTGACGGCGCCCTCGGTGTAGCCGGCGACCTCGGTCATCATCGGCGTGATGTAGGTGATGGCCGCGAAGACGCCGCCGTAGCCGAGCACGGTCATGGCCATGGCCAGCCAGACCTGGACGTTCCGGAAGGCGGCGAACTCGGCGCTGATCCTCGCGGCCGGCGGCCGTCCCGTCTCGGGGACGAGACGCGCCACGCCGAGGAGGCCGAGGACGCCGAGCGCGGCGACGAGCAGGAAGGTGACGCGCCAGCCGATCGCCTGGCCGATGTACGTGCCGCCGGGGACGCCGACGATGTTGGCGACGGTGAGGCCCATGAACATCAGGGAGATCGCGGAGGCCTTCTTCTCCGGCGCCACGAGGTCGGCGGCGACGACGGACCCGATGCCGAAGAACGCCCCGTGGGCGAGGGAGGCGACGACCCGGCCGACGAGCATCAGGCCGAAGCTCGGCGCGAACGCGGAGAGCGCGTTGCCGACGATGAACAGGCCCATGAGGAACATGAGCATCTTCTTGCGGGACACCTTCGTCCCGAGCACGGTCAGGAGCGGCGCGCCGAGGACGACGCCCAGGGCGTAGCCGGTCACCAGCCAGCCGGCGGTGGGGATCGAGACCCCGAAGTCGCCGGCCACCTGGGGCAGCACGCCCATGATGACGAACTCGGTGGTGCCGATTCCGAAGGCCCCGATGGCCAGGGCCAGGAGCGCGAGAGGCATGGGACGAACCCTTCCGGGGTGTGTTTGCGCAGAAGCCTTACGAGCGAGAACAATAGTTGCAGACGCCGGATAAATGCAAACGGAGTGAGTTGCGGAGCAGGTTAACCCTCGTTTGCAAGTAATGGGATGCGCCCTGCCCGGGGCTTGTCCATGCGGGTGTGCAGGCCCTGGGCAGGGCCAGCTAGCCCTGCTCAGCGGCCTGCTCAGGTCCGGGCTCACGGCCTGGCCTGCTCGATGCCGACCGTCCATCGGCCGACATCGAGCAGAAGCGGGAGGGGACGGGAGGGGACGGGAAGGGACGGGTAGGGCGCCTAAAGGCCGCTGACCTTCGCCGTCGCCGAGAGCTCGTAGACCAGGGTGAGCGTGCGGCGGCCGCCCGGCGGGAGGGAGACGGCCCAGGAGGCGATGCCCTCCGCGTCGACCGCGTCCGGGGCCGGGGAGCAGGCCTCGCCGCGGACGCGTACCTCCACCGCGGACACCTCGGAGACCGGGATCCGCTCCCGGACCACGACCACCCGGTCGCCCCGCTCGCCCGGCGCGGCGAACCGCGACAGGTGCAGCCGGACCGTACGGGTGACCACGGTGCGCTGGGTGAGGCCGGTGGTGTCGCGGGACTCCTCGGTCCGCCGGACCACCCGGTGGTCGTCACCACTGCCGAAGGCGAGCTCGACGGGCGCGCCGGGCGCGGTGAAGTCGAGTGTGCCCCGCCCGGTGAAGCCGCTCCCGCGCACCAGGTCCACGGGCCCCGCGAGCAGAGCGTGGCCGGACCGGTTGGCGCCCCGCACCACCTGGGTGACCAGCGGCGACAGCTCGGGGGAACAGGCGTACTCGCTGCTCACGGCCGTCGTGAAGGAGGAGACGGGCACCCGGTGCGCGCGGCCGTCCGCCGGCACGGAGACCGGCGCGGGAGCGCTCAGGACCCGCACCTCGCCGCCGTCGTCCACGCCGGGGAGCCCGAGCACCGGGGCCGGGCCGAGGTCCCCGATCTCCTCCTCGCGCAGCTCGACGTCGACCGTACGGCGCTCCGCGGCGGAGCGGTCGGTGAGCGTCAGCCGGTCCTCGGTGAGCCGCGGCGGATCGGTCGCCAGGGCCGACCGCGCCGTCGACAGCGTCAGCCGTACGTCCGACCAGTCCTCGCCCGTGTGCTGCCAGACCACCGCGTCGGTCTCCAGGGTCAAGGAGTCCCCGTCCAGCACGGCCCGGTACGCCGGCCGCCACAGCGCGCAGGGCGTGAGGTGGCTCAGTCGCAGCCCGGCGGCCCCAGCGGTCGCGCTCTCGACGGTCAGGTCGACGTACGCGAGCAGTTCGGCGGGCTCCGACTCGGCCAGCCCCCTCGCCCGCTCGACCTCGCCCAGCTCCGCCTCGAGCGCCGACAGACGGGCCTCCGCGGCGCGCAGCTCCTCGCCGTACGCGTCGCGCTCCGCGTCGACCCGGTCCAGCTCGGCCGACCAGCGCGGCGCCTCGCTCTCCCCGTGCCCGGTGCCCTCGCCGATCTCCCGCAGGAGGTCGGCGGCGAGCCGGCCGAGCAGGTCGAGACGGGTCCGCAGCCGGTCGCGCCGCCGCTTCAGGGCGGACTGCTCCTCCGTGAGCGCGTGGACGCGCCGGCGGAGCGCGGAGTCGCCGGCGGACGGGCGCGGCCCGCGCGGCGTCCAGGCACGCACGATCCGCGCGTCGAGGACGCCGGCCGCGTGTTCGGCGGTGAGTTCGGCGTGCAGGGTGCGGTCGACGGCCGTCGCGGCGACCGGACCCAGGCGCAGGCGCTGGACACCGGCCGCCAGGTCGAGCACGGTGCGGCGCTCGACGTGGGCGCGGTCCTCCAGGCAGGTGACGGCCGTGACGGGAAGGGGGATGGGCTGGGGATCCGTGGACATGGGCTCGTCAGCTCCTGCGGTTGCCGCCGGTCAGGGCCTTGCCGGCCGGGATACGGATCTCGTAGCCGCCGTCGAGGGCGGTGCTGCCGCCGGCGGGCAGCTCCACCCGCCAGACGCGCGTGCCCGGGGCGTGCTGCTCGGGTCCCTGGCCGTCCTCGGGCGTGACCCAGTCGGCCCGCTCCTCGATCCGGACGTCCGGCTCCGAGGTGACGGGCACGCGCTCGCGGACCTCGACGGTGACCGGCCGGGAGAGCCGGTTCGCGAGCTCCACGTGGACGCGGTGGTCGAGCACGGAGATGTGGTTGCGCAGCCCCGCGGTCGACTCGTACAGGTGTGTGCGCCGGGTGACCCGGATGCCCTCCGCCTGCCCGAGCCCCACCCGCCGGACCCCGCCGGGCGCGAGCGTCGGCAGCGCGGCCGTCAGCAGGAAGTCGTCGTCGACCGTGACCTCCACGGGCCCGGCGAGGAGCGCCTGGTCGGTGGCGTTGGAGACCACCAGCGTCGCGTACACGGCTGGCTCGACCGACGGCACGGACAGGTACTCGGTGCGCAGGCCGACCCGCAACTCGGCCACGGTGACCGTGTGCCAGGTGCCGTCCGACGGGATGTCGGCGGGGGCGGCGGCGTCGAACCGGTGGTCGAAGGACCCCGCCGACTCCCGTGGCCGCACGGCGTGCCCCGGCAGCGGGAGCGACGCCACCGTCTCCGCCCGGCGGCGGTGTTCCGTCGCCACCGGATCGAAGGACGCCTCGGGGAACAGCCTGCCCCGGCGGCCGCCCGGCTCGTCAGGGCCGGTCAGTACCAACCCGGCGTAGTCGAGCTCCGCCCCGCTGGGCTGCGGCGGACCCGGCGGGGGCGGCGCCACGGGCGGCGGGGCGGCGGCCGGCGCGGGTGCCGCGGCCCGGGCCTGCGGCGGCGGGGCCATGCCGGGAGCGGCGGGGGCAGCCGGTGCGCCGCCGAACGCGGGTGCCGCGGAACGGCTTCGGGTGCCGGTCGGACCGCCGGGTCGCGAACGGTAGATCTCCGGGGGCCCGCCGTACGCGCCGCCGGGCGCGGGGGGCGGGGGCGGCGGCGCGCCGTAGGCGGGAGGCGCAGTCACCGGCACGCCCGTCGTCGGCGGCGGGGGCGGTGCCGCAAGGGGGACGGGAACGGGACCGCCGGCGACGGCCCCGGGCAGCGCGGCCGGCGCGGCCGGCCGGGGACCCGCGGCGTCGTAACCGGTGAAGAGGTCGGCGAGGCCCGCCGGCGGCTCGCGCCAGCCGGACGGCGTCGCGGCCGGCTGGCGGCGGCCGATCCGCATCGAGCGGAGCTTCGGCAGGTCCGTCCGGCGCCGCAGGTCGGCGGTGGCGAGGGCGAGGCGCACCCCGGTCCAGTCCTCGCCGGTGCGCTGGGCGACGGATGCGCGGAGCACCAGACGCCCGGTGCCGTCGCCCTGGCGGTGGTCAAGGCGGTACGTGGGCACCCAGACGGCGCCCGGCACCCCGTACTCGAGCTCCAGCTCCACCTCGCCGGGGCCCTCGGACGGGCCGTCGGGGAGGTCGAGGGTCAGGACCGCCGCGACCGTCGTCCGCACGGCGTCCTGCGGCGCGTCGGTGGAGGCCCGGGCCAGCCGGTCCGCCGCGAGGTCGAGCTCGTGCCCGGTCTCGCGCAGCGTCTCCTCCAGCTCGGCCAGGCGGGTGTGCAGCGCGGTCAGCCGCTCGTCGACGAACGACGCGAGGTCCAGCCACGCGTCCACCGGGGTGCGGCGGTGCGGCTCCTCGCGCCGACGGGCCGGCGGGACCGGGGTGATGCCCTCGGTCTCCCTGATCAGGGTCGCCTGCCGGTCCCGGCGGCCCTCGGCCGCCGCGTACGCGTCACGCAGCCGGTCGACCTCACGGCGCAGCTCGTCGGGCGACTCGCCGTCGACCGGCTCGGCCCGCGTCTCCACCCGCGCCTCGGTGACGCGGACGCCGGGTACGTCGCCCAGCACGCGCGCCCGCAGGGACCCCGGGTCCAGCGAGCGCGGCAGTCCGGTCACCCGCAGCCGCCCGCCGGGCGGCAGGGTGCCCCGTGCCACCCGGCGGCAGAGCGCGCCCTGCGCGTACACCACGACCGACGCGAGGGTCGACCCCCACGTCCGTGCCGGCCCGGTCCCCGCCGTCATACGTCCCCCTGCCCCGCCCGTCGCCTTCGCGTGCTGGGCGAAGCCTATGGCCTGTCCGACCCGGCCGGAGCGGTCCCGGAAGCCGCTCGCACGGTTATCCACAGGTTCCGGCGGGCGGGCCGGGGTGTCGGTGCGGGCCGCTAGGCTTTTGGAATGACCCTCACCGACGCCTCCTCCGAGACCTCCGACGCCTTGCAGGTGCTCCGCCGCGTCTTCGGTTACGACTCCTTCCGCGGCGAGCAGGAAGCGATCATCGAGCAGGTCGTGTCGGGCGGGGACGCCCTCGTGCTGATGCCGACCGGCGGCGGCAAGTCGCTGTGCTATCAGATCCCGGCTCTGGTCAGACAGGGCACGGGCATCGTGATCTCGCCGCTGATCGCGCTCATGCAGGACCAGGTGGACGCGCTCACCGCGCTGGGCGTGCGGGCCGGCTTCCTCAATTCGACGCAGGACCCGTACGAGCGGCAGGCCGTCGAGCAGGCCTTCCTCGCCGACGAGCTCGACGTCCTCTACCTCGCCCCCGAGCGGCTGCGCACCGAAGGCACGCAGCGACTGCTCGACCGGGGCACGGTGTCGGTCTTCGCGATCGACGAGGCACACTGCGTCGCCCAGTGGGGCCACGACTTCCGGCCCGACTACCTCGGCCTCTCGATGCTGCACGAGCGCTGGCCCAAGGTGCCGCGGATCGCGTTGACCGCGACCGCCACCGAGGCCACCCGCGCCGAGATCGCCCACCGGCTGGGGCTGCAGGAGGCCCGGCAGTTCGTCGCGAGCTTCGACCGGCCCAACATCCAGTACCGCATCGCGCCCAAGGCCAACGCGCTCAAGCAGGTCCTCGACCTGATCCGCACGGAGCACGAGGGCGATGCCGGCGTCGTCTACTGCCTCTCGCGCTCCTCGGTCGAGAAGACCGCCGCCTTCCTCGTGGAGCACGGGATCGACGCCGTGCCGTACCACGCGGGCATGGACGCGGCCTCGCGGGCGGCGAACCAGGCGCGCTTCCTCCGCGAGGACGGGGTCGTGGTCGTCGCGACCATCGCCTTCGGCATGGGCATCGACAAGCCCGACGTACGCTTCGTGGCCCACCTCGACCTGCCGAAGTCGGTCGAGGGCTACTACCAGGAGACCGGCCGCGCCGGGCGTGACGGCGAGCCGGCCACGGCCTGGCTCGCGTACGGACTCCAGGACGTGGTCCAGCAGCGCAAGCTCATCGACGGCTCCGAGGGCGACGAGGCCCACCGGCGTTCGCTCGCGGCGCACCTGGACGCGATGCTCGCCCTGTGCGAGACGGTCGAATGCCGTCGCGTGCGCCTGCTCGAGTACTTCGGCCAGGCGGCCGAGCCGTGCGGCAACTGCGACACCTGCCTGACCCCGGCCGAGTCCTGGGACGGGACGGTCGCCGCGCAGAAGCTGCTGTCCACGGTGTGGCGGCTGGCCAAGGAGCGGCGCCAGAAGTTCGGCGCCGGCCAGATCATCGACATCCTGCAGGGCAAGAAGACCGCCAAGGTGATCCAGTTCGACCACGACAGCCTCTCGGTGTTCGGCGTCGGGGAGGACCTGTCCATGGCGGAGTGGCGCGGCGTCGTCCGGCAGTTGCTCGCGCAGCGGCTGCTCGCGGTGGAGGGCGACTACGGGACGCTCGTCCTGACGGACGGCAGCGGCGAGGTGCTCGGTGGCCGCCGCAGCGTCCACCTGCGCAAGGAGAAGGCACCGGCCGCCGCCTCCCGCAAGACCTCCGGCACCCGCTCCGGCAAGGGCGCCGCCCGCGTGCCGGTCGACCTGCCGACGGGCGCCGTGCCGGTCTTCGAGGCGCTGCGCGCCTGGCGGGCCGCGACGGCCCGCGAGCAGGGTGTCCCGGCGTACGTCGTCTTCCACGACGCGACCCTGCGGGAGATCGCGACCCGGCTTCCCGGCACGGTCGACGAGCTGGGCACGATCGGCGGTGTCGGCGAGGCCAAGCTGACGAAGTACGGCGAGGGCGTTCTCGCCGCCCTGGCCGAGCACACCGCCGGGGCCCCCGCCCCGGCCGCCGACGGGCCCACCGTGCCGGCCCCCGCGGCCCCGCCCGCCGAGACCGCCGCGCCCGCGCGGCGGCAGGCCGCGCCGGACGAGGAACCGCCCTTCGACCCGTTCGACCCGGAGGAGGAGCCTCCGTGGGACGACTGGGAGTGACCCGACGGGGCGAGCGGGCGGGACCGGGCGGGCGCTGACGCATCCGCCCGATGCGGCGGGAGCCGCGGGACGCGGACGGGGGCTGGCCAGGCGGACGGGGGCTGACTGAGCGGACGGGGGGCTGCCCGGGCGGACGGGGGTTGCTTGAGCGGACGGGAGCCGCCTGAGCCGACGGGGTTGCTTGAGCGGACGGGAGCCGCCTTAGCGGACGGGGGATGCCCGAGCGGACGGGAGTCGCCCGAGCCGACGGGAGCCGCCCGACCCGAGGGGAGCCGCCTGAGCGGACGGGAGCCGCCCGAGCCGACGGGAGCCGCCTGCGCCGACGGGGGATGCCCGAGCGGACGGGGGGATGCCCGAGCCGACGGGGGGATGCCCGAGCCGACGGGAGCCGCCTGCGCCGACGGGGGATGCCCGAGCGGACGGGGGCTGCCCGAGCCGACGGGAGCCGCCCGAGCCGACGGGAGCCGCCCGAGCCGACGGGGCCTGACGGACGTGCACGGTCACCCCCGTCAGTCGGCGACGTCGTCCGTCGTGGTGCGCCGTACGGCGTACCGGGCGAGGCACGCGCAGGCGGCGGCCAGGCCTTCTTCGAGCCGGTCGGCGCCCGTCGCCTCAGGCCAGCTTCTTGAGGACCTCGGCCGCGAGCGGGGCGGAGGAGGCCGGGTTCTGACCGGTGATCAGATTGCGGTCGACGACCACGTTCGGGGCCCACGGCTCGCCGGCCCTGACGTCGATGCCGGCCTCCACGAGGCGGGTCTCCAGGAGCCAGCGGGCCTTGTCGGCGAAACCGGCCTGCGTCTCCTCGGCGTTGGTGAAGGCGGCGACCCGGTATCCGGCGAAGGCGTTGGTGCCGTCCTCCGCCACGGCCGCCAGGAGGGCCGCGGGGGCGTGGCAGACGACGGCGAGCGGCCTGCCGGAGGCGAGCGCGTCGACGAGCAGCCGACCGGAGGTCGCGTCCACGGCCAGGTCCTCCATCGGGCCGTGGCCGCCGGGGTAGAGGACGGCGGCGTAGTCGTCGAGACGCACGTCCTCCAGGCGGATCGGGTTCTTAAGCTCGGTGAAGGAGTCCAGGATCGCGGCGATCCGGTCGGCGCCGTCCTGCCCGCCGTTGACCTCGGGGGCGAGGCTGCCCTGGTCCACGGTCGGCACGACGCCGCCCGGGGTGGCGACGACGACCTCGTGCCCGGCGGCCGTGAACGCCTCGTACGGGGCGGCGGCCTCCTCCGCCCAGAAGCCGGTGGGGTGCTCGGTGCCGTCGGCGAGGGTCCAGTGGTCGGTGCCGGTCATCACGAAAAGGATCTTCGACATGGGTCTCTCCAGGGAGGGACGGGCCACTCGGGGCCCGGGGGATCGAGGACGCGCACTCCGACGCTCCGCGAGCGCTGACACTTCGTACGCGGATCGTCGGTGCGGCGTTGTCCTCGAACCTAGGCGCCCCGCACAGGCCTGACCAATGGGGAAACCGATGCCTGCCATCGGCTTTCCGATGGGCCTCCGGGGAATATTGCCTCGGCGCGGCCACGACGGGAGGCCGACGGCACGGCCGCGGCGACGCGACGGCGAGGCCGCCCCCACGCACGCGTCCACCTGGGTGGCGGGGCCCCTGGATCAGCCGGCGGCCCGGGCTCGTGCCGGCCTCCTCGTCGAAGCGGCGCGCGAACGTGCGCAGGATCGTCCGCGCGTGCTCCGCCGGCCCCGTCAGGGGCAGCGGTTCGTGCAGGTGCTCCAGCGCCCAGGCGGGGTGGCCGAGAGGCGTTCGCGGGCGCCCGGGCACCGGTTGCTCGATGTGCCGAGCCTGGCCGCCGTCCCGCCACGGGGGACGACACAGGCCCGCGCCGCGTGGTGAGGCGAGCGGGAAGGTGCCTGGTGGGGACTCGTTCCGGCCGGGCCCCTTCCCCCGCGGCGCAACTCGTCTTGACCTCGTGGCCTTCGGGTGAAACCTTCCGGCCGTGTGATCCGTCCTCACCTCTGGGAGACGGTCAAGAACATACGGGGAGTGGGCATTCCATGGGGCTGAAGGGCAAGTACACCGCGCAGATAGCCGTGGTGGCCTCGGCGGTGGCACTGAGTCTGGCGGCCTGGGGAGCCGCCGCGCTGACGGACACCGAGGCCACCGCCCAGGCGGGGGACGGCGGGAAGGGGCGGACGCCCGCGTCACAGGGCACGGCGCCGGCCCAGGTGCCGCCGGTGAAGATGCCGGAGAGCATCGCGCACGCCGCCGAGGCGGGTGGGTCGGCCGTGAACATCACCATCGACGACGGCCCCGACCCGCGCTGGACGCCCAAGATGCTCGACATCCTCAAGGAGAACGACGTCAAGGCCGTGTTCTGCATGGTCGGACCGCGGGCGCAGGAGTACCCGGCGCTCGTGAAGCGGGTCGTCGCGGAGGGGCACCGGCTCTGCGACCACACCGTCACCCACGACACCACCATGGACAAGAAGTCCGTGGCCTACCAGAAGCAGCAGATCCTCGAGGCGAAGAAGATGATCGAGGACGCGGCCGGCGGCGCGAAGGTGGAGTACTACCGGGCGCCGGGCGGCGCCTTCACCCCGGACAGCCGGCGGATCGCCGCCACGTCGGGCATGCGGCCGCTGGGCTGGAACGTGGACACCAAGGACTTCGAGAGGCCGGGCACGGCCGCGATCGTGCACACCGTCAAGAGCGAGCTGTCCAACGGACCGACGATCCTCTTCCACGACGGCGGCGGCGACCGCGCCCAGTCGGTCGCGGCCCTGGAGCAGGTGCTCCCGTGGCTCAAGGAGCAGGGCCACGCCTTCAGCTTCCCCGTACGCTCGACCCCCTGAGCCTCAGCGACGCCCCCGGGGCTCGTCGCCGTCCCGCTCCAGGCCGTCGAGTGCCGCCCGTACGCGCGCCACGCCGTCCTCCTGCCGCAGCCGTGCCGCCAGGGCGGCGGCGCGCCGTCGGTACGCCGGGTCGCGGGTCGCGGCGGTCAGCGCCTCGGCGAGGGGCTGCGGCGTGGTGAGCCGGGCCAGTGGTACGGGGCCGGGCGAGACGCCGAGGGCGACGAGCCGGGCGGCCCAGAAGGACGCGTCGAACCACATCGGCAGCGGTACGGCGGGCACCCCTGCCCGCAGTCCCGCGGCCGTCGTCCCGGCGCCCCCGTGGTGCACGACGGCCGCCACGCGCGGGAACAGCAGCGCGTGCGGCACCTCGCCGATGCCCATCATGTCGTCCTCGTCGCCATCGGGCCCGCCGGCCTCCAGCCCGCTCCACCCGGCCTGGATCACGCCGCGCAGTCCGGCCGCCCGCAGCGCCCGCACGATCAACGCGCTGACCCGCTCCGGCTCGGCCACGGTCAGACTGCCGAGCCCGACGAAGACCGGGGGAGGGCCCGCGTCCAGGAAGTCACGCAGCCGCTCGGGCAGTTCGGCGCCCGGCGGGGTCCGCGACCACCAGTAGCCGTCGACGGTCAGGCCCGGGCGCCAGTCCGGCGGGCGCGGCACCACGAGCGGGCTGAAGCCGTGGTGGACCGGCCGCGCCCGTCGGGCGCCGGCCGGGCTCCGGCGGCCACCGCCACCGAGCTCGCCGCGGACCTCGCGGGCGGCCCTGGCGAAGACGAGTTCCAGCGCGGTGTCGACCGCGTGCCCCGCGAGCCGGTTGCCCGCAGCACCCAGGGACCGCGTGCCGACGACGGACGGCGGGAACGCGCGGGTGGGCGCCAGCGGTTGCAGATGGAGATCCCTGCTGGGCAGCCCCAGACCGTCGGCGACGGCACGCCCCAGCGGAGCGACGGATCCCGACAGCAGGAGCACGTCGCTCGTCCGCGCCGCCGCCACCATCCCGGGCGCGAGCTCCCCGGCCAGCCGCCGGGCCATCCTCAGCATCGTCGCCAGCCTCACGGCTCCGGTCCGAATGGTCCGGAGCCGCCGCCCGTCCTCCGAGTCCAACTCGGCCCGCGGGTCGACCGGCAGACCGAGGAAGCCGAGCCCGGCCTCGCGTACCAGCCCGGCGAACGACTCGTGGGTCACGAGCGTGACCTCGTGCCCCGCCCGCATCAGCCCGTGCCCGAGTCCGGTGAACGGGGCGACGTCCCCCCGCGAGCCCGCTGTCATCAGTACCACACGCATCGTGAGCAGTATGCCGGATCCCCACCCGGGAGCCGCGAGCCGCGGCGCGAGCCGCGCGGCGGGTCGGCCGGGTGGCGGTTCGTCCGGTGGGTCACCGGGGTCGGGTGGCCGCCCGATCGGCCGGGTGGTCCGGTGGCCCGCTCAGGTCCGGCGTCCGCCGAACTCCCAGTCGTGCACCTCGATGTCGGCGTATCGGTCCGCCGTCAGGATCGCGCGGGCCGTCCCGGCGTCGGGGGCGCCGAGCAGCGCGGCGGTGCCCAGCCAGCCGGTGCCGTCGTCGGACAGCAGGGGACCGTAGGCGATCAGCTCGACCCGGTCGTGGCCGGACGGGAGGTCGAGGTCGGCGGGCAGGCCCGCGCCGAGTCCGATGACCAGGAAGCGGTTGCCGCCGGTGCGGTCGCCGGGGAAGTCCCACATCGTGCGCCCCAGGGTGTTGCGCCAGCGGCGCAGCATGACGTCACGGTAGACGCCCGCCTGGTAGTTCGGCTCGTCGAAGGCGAACGCGCGGGCGGCGGCGAGGTCGGGCAGATCGACGATGTGCACGCTCCCGCTGGGGGTCTCGCCGTCGGGGCCGAACGTCGGGCCGCGGGCGATCAGCTCCTTCTCGAAGCGGTCCATGTAGGACCAGTGCGCTTCCAGCAGCTCGTCGCGCAGCGGCAGGGAGCCGGGCCGGTCGCGGTGATACGTGAGGAACTCCATGATCCCAGGATCTCCCCGAGGGGCGGCCGGGTCCATCGGTTTCCCCGCGAACCGGCGCCCGGCCCGGGCCGCTCGGGCGGCGATCCGGCATGATCAGGAAGCCCCGCCCGTGTGCCCAAGCCACGGCAGACGCACACCCGGGGAGTCGTCCCGCCGATCAGGCCGGGTGGGGCGAGACGGGGCGTTCGAAGAAGGTCTCCAGGACGACCGTCGCCTGGGTCCCGCTCACGCCGTCGATCGCGTAGATCCGCCGCAGCACGTCCTGGAGCTGCTCGGTGGTCGTCGTCCTGACCTTCACGAGCACCGAGGCGCTCCCGGCGATGACGTGCGCCTCGAGGATCTCGGGCAGGCCGGCGAAGTCCTCCGCGGAGTCGCCCATCCACGCGGTCGAGTCGACCATCACGTACGCCAGGACGCCACCGCCCACCGCTGCCGGATCCACCTCCACCGTCGTCCGGCGGATGACCCCGCGCTCCCGGAGTTTGCGTACCCGCTCGTGCGCCGCGCCCGCCGACAGTCCGACGGCCTGTCCGAGGGTGGCGTAGGGCTGGGTGGCGTCCCGCTGAAGCTGTGTCAGCAGCTCCCGGTCTATGTGATCCACGACTCTCCGTTCGGTGTTTCCTTGCGAAGACCGTACCTCATCCAGCAATCTCGCCATCGGGCCGAAGAGTATTCGGCTCGACGACGGGGAGGACCACGACCATGCCCACCGAACGCCCTTCGCTGTACGAGATGTTGGACGAGCGCTTCCGCACCGGCCGCTGCATGAACGGGGACGACGGACTGGAGGTGCTGCACACCGGCTGCCGTTGGGCGGAGGGCCCGGTCTATCTCCCGGCGTGGCGGCAGCTGATCTGGAGCGACATCCCCAACGACCGGATGCTGCGGTGGGACGAGGAGACGGGCGCCGTCAGCGTCTTCCGCCGCACGGCCGGCCACACCAACGGCAACACCCTCGACCGCGAAGGCCGGCTCGTCACCTGCGAGCAGGGCAACCGGCGGGTGACGAGGACCGAGCACGACGGCACGATCACGGTCCTGGCCGACCGCTGGCAGGGCAAGCGGCTGAACAGTCCGAACGACGCGACGGTGAAGTCGGACGGCTCCGTCTGGTTCTCCGACCCGGACTTCGGCATCACCAGCGACTACGAGGGCTACCGCGCCGAGAGCGAGATCGGCGCGAACAACGTCTACCGCATCGACCCGGACACCGGAGAGGTGCGCCTGGTCGCCGACGGCTTCGGGGCGCCCAACGGTCTGGTGTTCTCCGCGGACGAGAGCCGGCTGTACGTCTCCGACACCCGGGCCGGGGACGTGCGCGTCTTCGACGTCAGGGACGACGGCACGCTCTCCGAGGGCAAGGTCTTCGCGGACGCCTCCGCCCGTCCGGACGCCCGCTTCGACAACCTCCGCTTCGACGACGGCGGGCGCCTGTGGGTGGCCGCGATGAACGACGGCGTGCACTGCTACGACCCCGACGGCACGTTGATCGGACGCCTGAACGTTCCGGAGGCCGTGGCGAACATCTCCTGGGGTGGGGCCAAGCGCAACCGCCTCTTCATCGCCGCGGAGACCAGCCTCTACTCGGTGGTCATGGCCGTCACGGGCACCCACCCGACGGGCCCGGGGCACCGCCCGTGGCGCCAGGGCGTGCCGCCGCAGACCATGTCCGCACCGGCTTCGGCGCGCTGACGGCGGGCGCCCGGCGGGACGTGCGCGGGAGCGTGGCAGAGTGGGGCGCATGAAGGTCATCGGATTGATCGGCGGCATGAGCTGGGAGTCGACCGCCGTGTACTACCGGCTCCTCAACGAGGGGGTCCGCGACCGGCTGGGCGGACTGCACTCGGCCAAGTGCCTGGTCTATTCGGTCGACTTCGCGGACATCGAACGGCTCCAGGCGGCCGGCCGCTGGGACGAGGCCGGGGAGGTCCTCGCGGCCGCCGCCCGCTCGCTGGAGGCAGCCGGCGCGGAGTTGCTGCTGATCTGCACGAACACCATGCACAAGGTCGCCGACCAGGTGTCCGCGGCCGTGGACGTCCCCCTGCTGCACCTGGCCGACGCCACGGCGACGGCCGTGCGCGGGGCCGGACTGAGCCGCGTCGGGCTGCTCGGCACCGCGTTCACCATGGAGCAGGACTTCTACCGCGACCGGCTGACCGCACACGGCCTCGACGTCCTGGTGCCCCACGCGGACGACCGGGCCCTGGTCCACCGGGTGATCTACGACGAACTCTGCCTGGGCGTCATCCGGGAGGAGTCCCGCACCGCCTACCGCGCGGTCATCGACCGGCTGGTGGCCTCCGGCGCCGAGGGGGTGATCCTCGGCTGCACCGAGATCGAGCTGTTGGTCGCGCCGGAGCACAGCCCCGTGCCGGTGTTCGCCACCACCCGCCTGCACGCCGAGGCCGCGGTCGCCGCGTCGCTGGGGGCGGGCCTGAGCGGCGAGGTGCGGGTGGGGGCGGACTTGTAGCGGCGAGTGGCGGGTGGGGCCGCCCCGCCGGCAGGGGTGTGGCGGGGCCTGCCGGTACGGGTGGGGGCGACGCCTGCCGATACAGGTGGGGGCGACGCCTGCCGGTAAGAGTGGGGCGGCGCCTGCCGGTACGGGTGGGGCGAACGGTTCTCTGCTCAGCGCACGGTGCGTACGGGGCTCCGCGGGCGGGCAGAGCGTGATCATGACTGAGACGCCGGAGACCACCGCCCCTCCCACCCCCCGGGGCACCGCCCTGCCGCCCCGCAACCCCTTACGTCAGCTCCTCGCCGCCTCGGTCGGCAACGCCGTGGAATGGTACGACTGGTACGCGTACACCTTTCTCGCCGCCCACCTCGCGCGCGAGGTCTTCCCGCCCGGCACGGGCAACTCCCTGGTCCCGCTGCTCTCCACCTTCGCCGTCTTCGCGGTCGGATTCTTCATGCGCCCGGTCGGCGGGCTGCTCATGGGCGCGATCGCCGACCGGCGCGGCCGGCGTACGGCGCTCACCGCGACCATCCTCCTGATGGGAGGCAGCAGCCTCCTCGTCGGTGTCACCCCGACCTACGCCGCGGCCGGAGTCCTCGCCCCCGTCGTCCTCGTGGCCGCCCGTCTGCTCCAAGGCCTCTCGGTGGGAGGGGAGTTCGCGGCGTCGACCACCTTCCTGGTGGAGTCCGCGGGACCCGGCCGCCGCGGCCTGTTCTCCTCCTTCCAGTACGTCTCCACCTCGATCGGCCAGCTCGCCGCCTCCGGCGTGGCCGCGCTGCTCGTGGCGGAGCTCGCCGAGGACGACATGAACGCCTGGGGCTGGCGCGTACCGTTCCTCCTCGGCGCCGTCCTCAGCCTCGCCGGGTTCTGGATCCGACGCGGGGCCGAGGAGACCCGCGCCGCCCACCGCGCCGAGGAGCGCCGGCCCGGTCTCCTGGACGCGCTCCGGCACCACCCGCGGGCGTCGCTCCTGATCTGCGGCATCACCGCCGGCGGCACGCTCGCCTACTACACCTGGACTTCGTACCTGCCGACGTACGCGGAGCTCAACACCGGCATGGCGAAGGCGGACGCGCTCCTCGCGGGCACCGTATCCCTCGCGTTCTTCGCCGTCCTCCAGCCGATCGGCGGCCTGCTCTCCGACCGCTTCGGCCGCAAGCCGTCCCTCCTCTTCTTCGGCCTCGGCTTCGCCGTGCTCGTCGTCCCCCTCCTGCACGCGCTGGACGGCTCGTTCCGCTCGCTCGTCCTCGTCCAGTGCGCCGGCATGGTGCTGCTCACCGGCTTCACGTCCATCTCCGCTGCCGTGAACGCGGAGATCTTCCCGGCGCGCGTACGGGCCGCCGGCATCGGCTTCCCGTACTCGCTGACCGTCGCGCTCTTCGGCGGCACGGCTCCGTACGTCGGCACCCTGCTGAAGGAGCTGGGCCGGCCGGGACTGTTCCCCTGGTACGTGGCGGCGTTGTGCCTGCTCTCCTCGACGGTGTACCTGCGCCTGCCGGAGAGCGCCCACGAGCCCCTGGACCGCTGACCGGCGCCCACTACGCGGCGACCGGCTCCCCGAGGCTCTCTACGGCGGATCGCCATGCCGCCGTCACGGCCGAGTGCGCCTGGGCGGTCCCCGCCGCGCCGTCGCCGCTCAGCAGCACCGGCGCCCCCACGTGCACATGGAGCCCGGGCCGCCGCAGGGGCGCGGTGACGAGTCCGGCCAGCTGCTTCGCCGTGCCGCCCGACACCACGCGTCGCGCCCCCGCCTGACCGATCGGCACCACCGGCGCCCCGGTGCGCCGTGCCAGGCGCGCGATCCCGCTGCGGAACGGCCCCGGGGGCGCCTCGCCGGCGTCCCTGCGCAGCGGCAGACCGCCCTCGGCGTAGATGAGCACCAGCCGACCGGCCGCCAGCGCCTCCGCGGCGAGGTCGAGCGCCTCGGCGGCGCGAGCACTGCCGCGGTGCACCGGGATGTGCCCCTCGGCGGCGAGCGCCCGGCCCAGCCACGGAACGCGCCACAGCCCCGCCGTGGCCGCGACGACCGGCTCGACGCCGAGGCGGTGCAACGCGGCGAGGACGACGGCCGGATCGGCCAGTGAGGTGTGGTTGGCGACCACGATGCTGCCCGGGGCGAACCGGGCACACGGGTCCGTGCTCACGGTGAGCCGGCCCACGGCCGGGACCAGAGCTGCGGCGACGCTGCTGAGCACGTCATCTCTCCCCGAAGTCGGCGACGTTACGCCCTCCATGCTCGCCGCCGCCCGCCCGGCCGCCCTGAGCGGCGCTACTCAACCTCCGGCCACGCCGTACTCAGACGGGCCGCCGGTTCCCCGGGCGGGACGTCCCTCGGGGGCGGCGTGACGGGGACGACCTCGACGCCGGACCGGCGCCCCCCGGGCGGGTGCCTGCGGTTCGGCCGATCGGAGGGATTGCCGGGCGGACCGGTGCCGGCGCCGGCGGACCGGGTAGGGCGGCGGCCATGAGCCGAATCGCACTCACCAGCGGCGCCTTCGACGACCACACGGTGATCCCGGTGAAATACAGCGGCGAGGGCGAGAACGTCTCCCCGCCGCTGACCTGGTCGGGCGTGCCCGACGACGCCACGGAACTGGTGCTCCTCTGCGAGGATCCGGACGCGCCGGGGGCGACGTTCGTGCACTGGCTGGTGACCGGGATCGATCCGGGTACCGGCGGGGTCATGGAGGGACAGAAGCCCCAGGGCGGTCTGCCCTGGCCCAACGGCTTCGGGCGCGTCGGCTGGGCCGGGCCGATGCCGCCGCCCGGACACGGGCCGCACCGCTACTTCTTCCGTCTCTACGCCCTGTCCGCGCCCCTGCCCCTGCACGGGAACCCGGGCGCCGAGGACGTGCACGCCGCCCTGAAGGGCAGGGAGCTGGCGTCGGGCGTCCTGGTGGGGACGTACGAGCGCTGAGGACGGACGTGAGGGGCCGGGAGGCGTTCCGACGGGGCCCTCCCGCACCCGGACGAGGTCGTGACGCGGCCCTCACCCACCGGCACGAGGTCCTGAGGAGGCCCTCACGCACCGGCACGAGGTCCTGAGGAGGCCCTTGCGCACCGGGACGAGGTCGTGACCAGCCCCCGCACGCCCGGATGACGTCGTGACGCGCCGCCGGGCGTGGCTCTGCTCACCGCTGCCGGGTCACGGGGGCCGTGGGGACGGTGTGCCCGCGTCCGCGTACCGCAGCAGCGCGCCCACCTGCTCGGGCAGCCGCAGCTCGGGCTCCGGTACGACGACCAGCTCGGCGCCGGTGCCCACGAGGGCCCTGACCAGGGCCTCGTCGGCGGGTTCCTCGCGCGGGGCCCGTACGCCGAAGGAGACCAGTTCCGCCTCGGTGAGGGCCAGCTGGGTGGGCAGCGCCCCCACCCAGAGCCGGCGCGCGGACACCGGCGGACGGTTCAGGAGCAGCGCCGCGACCTGCCCCCGCTGCAGCGCGGCCACGACGGCGGCCAGCCCCTCCGAGACGGGACCGCCCCCGGCGCGCCGGCTGACGAAGAGGTCCACGAGCTCGCGGTCGTGCACGGCCATGCGGCCGCGGAAGACGTGGTCGAGCTGAGGCTCCAGGAGAGCGCGTCCGGTGTCGGTGGGGGTGGGGCCGCCCACGCGGACGACCCGGTTCCGCAGGCCGCGGGGCAGGCGTCGGAGGAGCACGTTGCAGGCCCACTCGTCCCCGCCCACGACGACGGCGTCGGCACGGGCGTGCCGCGCGCGTTCGTCCAGACGGTGCCCGAGCCGGACGGCGGCGCGGTGCCAGGTCGCCACCGCCACCCTGCGGCGCAGCCGCTCACCCGGGGTGACGGTGGACGCGGGCCAGGTGCCGGCCTCCGCCTCCAGGGTGACCCAGCCGTGGGTGTCGGCGGTCGGCAGGCCGCCGTAGTGGACGACCACCGCGAGGTACGGGATCTCCGGGACGTGCTGGGTGACCAGGGGCATCGCGTCCGGCAGGGTGCCGTAGCGCGCCGAGTCGTGTGCGGGCGGGCTCGGCAGCTCCCCGTCCAGGACCAGGGTGTCGTGGGCGGCGAAGACGGCCTGGCCGTGCGCCCCCGGCAGCTCCGCGTCGGAGCCGACCACCTCCTCCAGCGCGTTCAGCAGCGCCCGCCCCGCGCCCTGCCGTGACAGGCTCTCGCGCAGGCGCCGCCAGCGCAGGTCGATCGCGCGCTCGGGCCGGTCGACGTCCCGGGACGTGTCCAGATAGACGGAGACGTACGGGCCGGGCTCCGCGTAGAGGGGCTCAAGGAACGCCAGCCGCATCGCCACTCCTCGTCGGGGTCTCCCCTTCGGGTCCTCACCTTCGATGATGCGCCCTCGGCCGCGAACCCCGGCATGCGCCCGTCGCCCTCGCGATCGCCCTCGCGATCGGCCGCCGGCGTCGGTGCGGGGGTGTGCGGTGCAGGGTGTGCGGTGCGGGGTGTGCGGTGCGGGGGTGTGCCGGACGGCCGAGCCGACCGCTCGCCGAACCGCCGGGACACCGTCGGCGCCCCGGCACGGTCGGTCACGCCCGGACGACGGCCGTGGCGGGCCCTCCCTCTGCGCCCGTCGCACCCCCCGGGCTCCAGCAGGGCGTCCCGGCGGGGCCTGCGCCCTTCGATGACAGGGGCGCCCGGCACGGCCGGAGCCGTCCCCGCTCACCCTTGCGGCGCGCTTCCCGGCCCACGGACGGTCAGCCGTCACGCGGTCCGCCGGGCGCCCCGCCCACCAGGCCCGTACGGCGGTCCGGCCCGCCGCGCTTCGGCCGACGGATCCCACGGCGGCGGGTAGCACACGCCCACGCCACCGGTCACCCGGCGCGGGCCGTGCTTCCGCCGATCAGCAGCTCGGGCCGCAGGAGCCGGGGCGGCGGGGCGGGCGTGCCGGGGGAGGCGACGGCGCGGAGGGCGACCTCGACCGCCTGGCGGGCCATCTCCCTTTTGGGCAGGACGACTCCGGTGAGCGGGGAGCGGGACAGCAGGCCAGCGGGGGTCTCGTCGTGGGCCACCACGGAGAGGCCGTCGGGAACCGGGCGCCCCAGGGCCCGGGCGGCCTCGACGGCGGCGGCCGCGAGAAGATCGTGCGTGGCGAAGAGGGCCGTCGTGCCCGGGGCCGCGCGCAGGGCCTCGGTGGCGGCGGCGAAACCGCTCCTGAAGGTGGGCTCCGCGGCGAGGTGGACGGATCCGTCGGCCACGGTGATCCCGTCCTCGGCGAAGGCGCGCCGGAAGCCCGAGACACGCGCACCGTGGGCGGGGCTGGCGAGGACGGCCACGCGCTCGTGGCCGAGCGCGCGCAGATGGCGGCCGGCGAGATGGCCGCCGTGTTCGTAGTCGATGGTCACCACGGGGAATCCGGCGGGGAGTTCGGATTCCCAGGCGCACAGCACGACGGGGAAGCGGACGTCCGCCAGGAGTGGGAGATGCCCGGTAAGGCCCTGGTCGCCGGCGATGAGCAGGGCGTCCACCGAGCGGCTGGTCAGCCCGGCCAGATGGCGGCGGGCGCGCTCCCCGTCGAGGCGGGTGGTGCACAGCAGCAGGCGGTAGCCGCGCTCTTCCAGGGCGTCCTCGACCTGCTCGACCACGTCGGCGTAGAAGGGGGTCGAGACGGTCGGCACGAAGAGGCCGACGGTCCGGGTGCTGCCGGTGGCGAGCGAACGGGCCACGAGGTTGGGCACGTAGCCGAGTTCGGCGATCGCGGCACGCACCCGCGCCTCGGTGGCCGGGCGTACCGCCACCCGGCCCGAGATGACGTTGGAGACCGTCTGCTTGGTGACTCCGGCCCGCTCCGCCACATCCTGCATGGTGACCATGGCGCCCCCGTCGTGCCGTTCGCGATTGGCTGGCAACGTAACCGTGGTCCCTGGCCAGGTCAAGGCGGCTCCCGGCCGTCCGGGGCAGCCCGGAGGGAGGGATGCGGGCGGGCCCAACTCCCTTGCGCCAAGCGGGATCCGCTTGCTGCCCCCCTCTTGTTTTACCGGTCAAAAAGGCTCTAGGGTCCGTGCCACCCCGGCTCCCCCCAGCCAAGGAGTACTCGTGAACGCTCCTCGCACCAGACTGGTCGGCGTGCTCGCCGCGGCGGCCCTCGCCCTGGCGGCCGGCGGCTCCCTGGCCGCCCCTGACGCCTCCGCCGCCGCTGCCCCCACGCCCGCCGCCGTCGCACCGACCTCCGCCACCTACACCGTCACCGTCGGCGCCAAGGGCTCGTGGACCCACCCGGACGACACCCCGGCGAGCCCGTACATCGACAAGGACGGCACCTTCTACTACCAGCAGGCCCACGCGCTCTACGGAGCCGGCGACCCCCGCAAGTGGAGCTTCTTCACCGGCGGCGACCTCGACACCGCCACCCGCTCCGCCGCCATCAGCGACGCGGTCGACCCGAAGAACCCCAACGACCGCAACAACGACACCACCTGGCGCTGCAACAACAGCCCGACCGGTGTCAGCTCCACCCAGGCCCCCGCCGGCAGCGGCTACGCCCACCGCAACTACTGCGACCTCACCGGGATGTGGGTCGACCCGGACACCGGTGACTGGTACGGCCTCGTCCACAACGAGTTCACTCCGCAACCCTTCGGTGACGGTGTCCACTTCGACGGCATCGACTACGCCGTCTCCACCGACCAGGGCCGCACGTGGACCGTCAAGGACCACGTCATCACCTCGCACCACAGCACCGTGCGCGGCGACACCACGGCCTTCCCGCAGCAGACCTACCACTACGGCACGGGCGACCCGCGGCTCTTCGTCGACACCGCCTCCGGGTACTTCTACGCCTTCTACGGCTCCCGGATCGTGAACAAGGGCGGCGGCTGGGCCGCCTTCTACGGACACGTCGCCCGCGCGCCCCTCTCCGGCAAGATGGCGCCCGGCTCGTGGAAGAAGTGGTACGACGGCACCTGGACCGAGCCCGGCGTCGGCGGCCGTGAGTCCACGATGGTCCCCGTCGGGGCGGGCAGCACCACCGGCTACGTGCCGAAGGACAAGGAGTACGACCCCGCCAACGCCGGGACCGTCGGCCAGCAGGTCGCGAGCGGCCTGACGCCGCCCACCTCCCCGCTGTTCGTCATGGACATCACGTACAACGCCCACCTCGGTCTCTACCTCGGCGAGCCCCAGGCCGTGGACCAGAGTGGCAACGCCCCGCAGGAGCTGTACGCCACCGCCGACCTGACCACCCAGAAGTGGTTCCGGCTCGGCGACACCGGCAGCTACCGCAACGCCTCCTGGTACCGCTGGTTCCTCGACAGTGCCACCAGGACCGGCTCCGGGATCGTCGGCAGGAACTTCCGCTCCTACTGCTCCTTCGGCTGCTCCGGCAACTCCTCCGGCGAGTACGTCGACCTGACCGTCGACTCCGGCGCCCCGGCCGCTCCGGTCGACACCTCCACGAGCTACCGCATCACCAGCGGCGGCGGCCGGGTCCTGGCCCAGGTCGCGGGCGGCACCGCCACCACCTCCCTCGCCACCGCGACCGGGTCGGCCCTCGAAGCGTGGACCTTCTCCGCCAAGGGAGACGGCTCCTACCGCATCGCCAACGCCGCCACCGGGAACCTCCTCGGCGTCGACGCCTCCGGCCCGGGCACCCGCGCCTGGGGAACCAGGCCCACGGTCACCCCGGCGGCCGCCGGCACGGGGCAGGACTGGTTCGTCATCCGGGGCGCGTCCCCGGCCGACAACGGCCCCACGGGCACGTACAAGCTCGTCAACCGCTACAGCGGCCTCGTCGTGGGTCTCTCCTCCGACCCCGGCCGTCCCGCCGAGACCACCCCCGTCCGCAGCTGGAGCAACGCCACCGGCAACCCCGTGGGCGGCAGCCGCACCGGAGCGGAGCAGACCCTGACGCTGACCCCCACGGGCCAGGCGCCGGAAACGGTCACGGTCACCGACCCGGGCCCCCGGTCCACCACCCTGGGCAGGACCGTCTCCCTCCAGATCGCGGCCACCGACTCCCGGAACAAGCCCCTCACCTTCACCGCCACCGGTCTCCCGGCCGGACTGGGCATCAGCTCCGCGGGCCTCGTCACCGGCACGCCGACCACCGTCGGCACCTCCACCGTCACGGTCACCGCCTCCTCCGGCACCGCGACCGGCACCGTCACCTTCACCTGGTCGGTCGCGGCCGGGCTCGACGGAGTCCACACGCTCACCGTCTCCGGAAAGGCCCTCGACAACCCGAACAGCAGCAGCGCCAACGGCACCCAGCTGATCACCTGGGCCGCCAACGGCGGCGCCAACCAGAACTGGACCCTCACGCAGCAGACGGACGGTACCTACGAGCTCAGGAACGGCTCGTCCGGCAAGTGCGCCGACGTCGACGGCGGCTCCACCACCGCCGGCGCGCGGGTCATCCAGTGGACCTGCCACGGCGGCGCCAACCAGCGCTGGAACATCGTCCGGCAGGCGTCCGGCGCCTACGCGATCACCTCGGCGGCCGGCGGACTGGCGCTGACCACCGCCTCCACCGCGGGCGGCGCCCTGGTGACCCAGCAGCCCGACACCGGATCCGCCCTCCAGCGGTGGACGGTCGGCTGACCGCCCGAGCGAGGAGACGCCCGACCGGGCCCCGGGCATTCCCGCCCGGGCCCCGGAAGCGCGTCGGTCGGGCCGGTCAGACGCCGACTGTCGTGACCGCGCCGAACGGGACGCCGTCCAGGGTCCAGTGCGGGTCGGGCGCGATGCCGAGAGCGGTGTACACGTGGGCGGCGACATCGGTGTGGTGGAGGGCCGGCGGGACCTCGCCGGCGGGCAGACCGGGACCGCACGCGGCGATCCAGGCCGTGCGCTCCAGCGCGCTGCGTCCCCCGTGGCCGCCCTCGTCCCGGTGCCCGTGATCCGTCACGACGATTACCGTCCACCGCTCGTGCGGCGGACGCCGCCGCAGCGCCCCGAGCAGCCGGCCCAGGCGCCGGTCCGCGGTCTCGATCGAGCGGCGGTACTCCGCTCCGCACCCGAGGAAATGGGCGGTCTCGTCGACGGCGCCGAGGTAGACGAAGCCCGCGTGCAGCACCTCGTCGAGGCCGAGGAGGTGCTCCGCCTCGACGGTCACCCGCTCGTCGGCCTCCTCCCAGGCCTCGGGCGTGTCCGCGCGGGGGGCGACGTAGGCGAGCCGGGTGGGGGAGAGGAAGAGGGGGCCGCCCTGCTGCGCGAGGAAGAGCGGTGCCCAGGCCCCGACGGCGAAGGTCCGCCGCCCGCACTCGGCGGCGAGGCGGGTCGTGAAGTCGGGAAAGACGTCGAGGCGGTTGCCGTCGAGGCGGTTGCCCCACACCCCGTGCTTGGCGACCCCGACGCCGGTCACGACGGTCGTCCAGCAGGGACCCGACATCGTCGGCGTCCCGTCGTCCACCTCGACGGGCGCCAGAAAGCCCGCGCGGGCTGTTCCGTCGAGGTGGGGGGTGTCGAGCTCGGGCAGCAGGTCGAGGCGTACGCCGTCGATGCCGACCACCAGCACGCGGGCGGTGTCCGGGGCGATGTCCATGAGGCATCCAGGGGTGTGTCGTGGGTGGTGTGGTGCGGGGATCCAGGCGCCGGGACGCGGGGGCGCACTCAGGAGTCGACGCGCCGTAGCCTGATCAGGCTGCTGGCGTAGTCCCCGGCCGGTAGTCGCGGATCGATGCCCCGGCCGATCAGGACGGCCCCGCTGTATTCCCGCTTCAGGTCCAGGTCCACGTAGCGCGCACCGGGATCGAGGGCCGGCAGCCGGACGGGGGCGGGGTGGTGCCCGAAGCGCGTGGTGGGGCGCCGGACGAGGAGTACGTGCTCGCTGTCGTCGGGGGCCGCGTAATGGACGGCGGTCACCGGCCCCGACGGTGCGACGCGATGCTGGACGCCCCGCTGCACGAGAGGGCGGATCTCCTTGTAACGGGCCACGAGCTCGGCGGCTTCGGCGAGTTCGTCCTCCGACCAGCGCGTCAGGTCGCCGCCGAGCCCCAGCGCGCCGGCCATGGCGACGTGGAAGCGGAAGCGCAGCGGGGTGCTCCGTCCCGTGGCGGGGTTCGGGCTGTCCGTGACCCACGCGGCCATCGCCTGGGCGGGGAAGAGCTGCGAGAAGCCGTGCTGGATGTCGATCCGGTCGACCGCGTCGGTGTTGTCCGAGGTCCAGGCCTGGTCCGTACGCGCGAGCATGCCGAGGTCCACGCGCCCGCCGCCGCCCGCGCACGCCTCGATGCGCAGACCGGGATGGTCGGCGCGCAGTCGGTCCATGACGCGATGGACCGCCCTGGTGTGGTCGATCCACACCCGGTCGGGGTCGGGGCTGCCGTCCCCACTGGCTTCCGTGAAGGGACGGTTGGCATCCCACTTGAGCCAGTCCACGGCGTTCTCGCGGACCAGACGGTCGAGGGTCTCGTACGCCCAGGTCTCCACCTCGGGCCGGGCGAAGTTCAGCACCAGCTGGTTGCGGAGTTCGGTCGCGTCGAGGTGCGCGGAGTGGACCGTCCAGTCCGGATGGGTCCGGTACAACTCGCTGTCCGGGTTGACCATCTCGGGCTCCACCCAGAGTCCGAACTCCATGCCGAGACGGTGCACCTCGTCGGCGAGCGGCCGCAGGCCGCGGGGGAAGGCCTCGGGGCGCGGTGTCCAGTCGCCGAGCCCGGACCGGTCGTCGCGGCGGGTGCCGAACCAGCCGTCGTCCAGGACGAAGAGCTCCGCGCCGACCCGGGCGGCCAGGTGCGCGAGACGGATCTGGCCCGCCTCGTCGACGTCGAAGCCGGTGGCCTCCCAGGAGTTGTAGAGGACCGGCCGGTCCCGCCCGGGCTCCGGCAGTACGTGCCGGCGTACGTGCGCGTGCCAGGCGCGACTGGCTCCGCCGAACCCGTGCCGGGTGTAGAGGCCGCCGTACACGGGGGTGCGGAGGGTCTCGCCGGGCCGCAGGGTCCAGCCGATCCCCTCGTGGCCGAAGCCGCCGGTCCAGGTGGTGCGGCCGACCGGATCGCGATGGACCGTGACGCGCCAGCTCCCGCTCCAGGCGAGCGCGGTGCTCCACACCTCGCCCCGTTCCTCGTCCGCGGTGCCGTCGTCGAGGGCCAGCCAGGGGGCGGCATGGTGACCGGTGAGCCCGCGACGGCTCGTCAGGACCAGTTCGGCGACGGGCAGTCGGTCGCGCTGCAGCTGGAACTCGCTGTTCCAGCCGCCCACCAGATGGCTGAGCCGGTAGTCGGGCAGCGCGGGCGCGGTCCAGGAGGCGGAGTCGAGCCGGTTCACGGTGATCGGAGCCCGTCGGTCGGACGCCCCGTCCTCCGCCGCCCCGGCATGGGAAAGCTCCGTCCAGCGCTCGACCACGTCGCTGTCGGGCCGGACGCGGTAGCAGAGTTCCGCCCGCAGCGGGCGGCGGCGGTCCTCCAGGCGCAGGCGCAGTTCGCCGCCGTCGACGGTGTGGCCGGCGAAGTGCCACTGGGCGCCGCGGGTGCCGTCGGCGAAGCGGACCTGGAGGCCGGCGGGTCCGAAGCGGGCCCCCGTCTGGGGCGCGAGTTCGTCGGCGGCGGCGTCGGCCTCGAAGCTGCTGGCGGCGGGAGAGGGCGCCTCCGGCAGCGCGGCCAGGGCCTCGGTGTCGAGCGGTGCGCCCCAGTACACGTGCCGGGGGCTGCCGTCGGCGGCGACGCGGAGCGCGTACACGCTGTGCGCTGTGCGCAGGACCGCGAGGCCGAGGTCGGGATCGAAGCTGACGGGCGGGAGCGTGACGGGCACGGACGGATCCCCTGACGTGCGGTGAGAACAGGAGCGAATCCCGGGCGACTTGATGACCGGCTCGCTGAAGTCGCCTACCAGTGACCGGAGATGGGCACGGAGGCGGACCCGAGCGTAGGGCGGGCCCAACTCCCAAATCAATACTGGAAGAAGTTATTTATTTGCTCTACGTTGCCTCCGTGTTTCGACATCACTCCCAGCCTCTGGTCAGTGCACCCGCCGAGACCGCGGTCCTCGCGCTGCTCCTCGCCGAAGGACCGCTCAGCAGGGTGGAACTGGCCCGGCGCACGGGACTCTCCTCGACGGCCGTCACCAAGGCGGCCCGCCCCCTCATCGACGACGGCTACCTGTACGAACTGCCGCCGGAACGCACCGCGCCCGGGGCCGGCCGGCCGGTCAACCCGCTCGCGGTCGCCCCCGACCGGGAGTACTTCGTCGGGCTGAAGATCAGCGCCGACGAACTCTTCGGTGCCGTCTGCGATCTGCGGGCCGGCATCCGGGCCACCGCCGGCCGCCCGCTCGACGTCTGCACCCCGGAGGCCGTCGCCGCCCAGGTCGCCGGTCTGGTCGACGAACTCCTCGACACCGACCCCGCGTTCCGGGACCGTACGCGCCACCTCGGCGTCGCGGTCAACGGCGACGTGGACCGCGACAGCGGACGCCTCCGCCACTCCGGCCTCCTCGGCTGGCGCGACGTCCCGCTCGCCGGGCTGCTCGCCGCCTCCACCGGACTGACGGTCACCGTCGAGAACGACGTCAGGGCCCTCACCGTCGCGGAGCACTGGTTCGGCGAAGGCATCGGCACCGGCTACTTCGCGCTGGTCACCATCGGCTCCGGCATCGGCTCCGCCCTCGTGGTCAACGGGCACCTGCTCCGCGGGGCCTACGGCGTCGCGGGCGAGGTCGGGCACCTCTGCGTCGACCCGAACGGACCGCGCTGCCGCTGTGGCGCACGCGGCTGCGTCGAGGCGATCGCCTCGACCGACGTGATCCTCGCGGCGGTCCGCGAGGCCGCCGGGAACCCGCGCCTCACCTTCCCCGAGGTCGTCGAGATGGCCCGGGAGGGCCGTGTCGAAGCCCGAGAGGCCTTCGCCAGGGCCGGACAGGCCATCGGGGTCGGCATCGCCGCACTGGTGAACCTCGTCGGCCCCGAGCGGGTCGTCGTCAGCGGCGAAGGCGTCGACGCGTACGACCTGTTCAGCCGCCACATCCAGGAGGCGTACGCCGCCCACGCCTTCGGGGCGGCGTCCCGCTGCCCGCTGTCACTGCGCCCGCTGCCCTGGGAGGAATGGGCCCGCGGGGGAGCCGCCGTGGCCATCCAGGCACTCTTCCCCCAGCCCGGGGGCGCCTCCACGACCGGCGCCGGCTGACCCCCGGGGCGACCCGTCGCCCCGCGCAGCCGTCGCGCACGACTCCCCGGCCGCCGCCCTCCTCCGCCGGCAAGCACTGACGAAGGCGCCGACCAGGGAGCACATCCGCCCCGCACACACCCTCACAGAAGGACATGCGACATGAGCGCACGCAGATCCGAGCTTAGCCGACGCGGATTCCTCACCGGATCGCTGCTCGTCGCCGCAGGAACGGTCCTCACGACCGCCTGCAGCACCGACCCCACCGGCGGCTCCTCCTCCGGCGCCGGGACCACCCTCAACGTCTGGTACCACGCCTACGGCGAGGCCGGCACCCAGCAGGCCGTGCTCCGCTACGCCACCGCCTTCACCAAGGCCAACCCCGACATAGCCGTGAAGGTGACCTGGGTCCCCGGCGACTACGCCGGCAAGCTCAACGCGACCCTGCTCACCGACGCGGCCCCCGACGTCTTCGAGATCGGCGACTTCAGCGAGAGCCTCGCCCGCCGCGGCCAGATCGCCGCGCTCGACGACGTGTACGGCGCGGCCAGGAGCGACTTCAACGCCACCGCCCTCGACTCGGTCACCGTCGACGGCAAGCTCCACGGCGTCAAGATGATCGACGACGTCATGATGCTCTACTACCGCAAGAGCGCCCTGGCGAAGGCCGGCATCACCCCGCCGACGAGCTACGACGGGCTCGTCGCCGCGGCGAAGGCCCTCTCCACCGGCAAGAGCAAGGGCCTGTTCGTCGGCAACGACGGCATCGGCGACAGCCCCATCCTCGCCGTCTGGTCCAACGGCGGCGACCTCGTCACCCCCGACGGCAAGGTGGCCTTCGGGTCCCCGCGGGCGCTCGAGGCACTGACCGGCCTGAAGCGTCTGCACGACGACAAGTCGCTGCTGCTCGGATTCACCACCGACTGGTGGGACCCCGCCGCCTTCACCCAGGGCGTCGTCCCCATGCAGTGGTGCGGCCTGTGGGCCATGCCCGCCGTCTCCACCGCGCTCGGTGACGACTTCGGCGTCCTGCCGTGGCCCGCCTACCGGGCCGGCGGCACCTCCGCCGTCCGGGTCGGCGGCTGGACCAGTTGCGTCAACGCCAAGGGGCGGAACGTGGCGGCGGCGAAGAAGTTCGTGCAGTGGCTCTGGGTGCAGCAGTCCGACCTGCAGAAGGACTTCGCCGAGGGCTACGGATTCCACGTCCCGCCGCGCACCTCCGTGGCGGCCACCGCCCGGAAGCTCTCCGCCGGCCCCGCCAAGGAGACCACGGCACTGGCGGCGAAGTACGGCAAGCACAACCCGGGCACCTGGGACACCGCCGTGAGCAGCGCCTTCAGCGCGGCCGCCGCGAAGATCGCCGGCGGACAGGGCGACCCGGCCGCCCTCCTCGCCGACGCGGTGAAGAAGGCGCAGAGCGAGATCGACAAGCAGCTCGGCCGATGAGCCCGACGAACCCGGCGAGGCCGGCGACCGACCCCACGCCTACGCCCGGGCGCGGCGGGCGTGCCGAACACGCAGGGCGCCCCGCGGACATCCCGCGGGGCGCCGCCCGCGCGGCCCGTACGACCCGCGCGGCCCGTACGACCCCCGCCGACCGGGCCCGCGCCGACCGGGCCCGTGCCGGCGGGCACCGGGTGGGGCGGTCCGGCCGCATCGCGTTCGTCGTGCTCACCGCGCCGATCGTGATCGGACTCGGCATCTTCAAGTACGTCGCGATCGGCTGGAGCTTCCTGCTCAGCCTCAGCGACGCGCGCGGCACCATCGCCCTCGGTCACTGGGTCGGACTCGACAACTACCGCACCCTCCTGTCCGACCAGGCCTTCCGGGACTCGCTGCTCCAGATCCTGCTCTTCACCGTCTTCATCGTGCCGGTCACCTTCGCCGCCTCCCTCGGGCTCGCGCTGCTCGTGCACCGGATCCGGCGCGGCCGGGCCCTGCTCCGCACCACCTTCCTCGTCCCGGCGGCCGTCTCGTACGTCGCGGCCTCCCTGCTGTGGAAGATGTGCCTGTTCAACGGCCTGCCGGCGGGCCTCGCCAACATGATCGGCGGCTGGTTCGGCGCGGAGCCGGTGGCCTGGCTGCAGTCCACCTCGCCGCCGCTCTACTGGGTCGTCCTGGTCACCCTGCGCCTGTGGCTCCAGGTCGGCTTCTACATGGTGCTCTTCCTGGCCGGACTCCAGGCCGTCCCGAAGGAGCTGTACGAGGCCGCCGCCCTCGACGGCGCCACGGGCCGGCGCCTGCTCACCGGGATCACGCTGCCCATGCTGCGCAACACCTCCGTCGCCGTCCTGATGCTGCTGTTCATCGCCGCCTTCCAGGCCTTCGACGAGTTCTACAACCTGTTCAACAGCGGCCTCTCCGGCACCGGCACCGCACCCGTCCAGACCCCACTGGTCCACCTCTACAACACCGCCATGGGCAGCCAGAACTACGGCCTCGGCTCCGCCGGAGCCTTCGTGCTCACCGCCCTCGTCGTCGGAGTGACCCTGCTCCAGGGACGGTTCACCGGATTCGGCAGGAGCGGAGAATGAGAAGCGCATGATCACCCTGCCCGGACTCACCCGAGCCGCGCGGCTCCTCCTCCGCGGCCTGCTCGTCGGCCTCCTGACCACGGCCTTCCTGACGCCCTTCTACCTGATGTTGCGCAACTCCCTCATGGACGCCCGGAGCCTGACGGCGCCGGAGTGGACGTGGTGGCCGTCGACCCCGCACTTCGAGAACTTCTCCGCGCTCTTCGACGACCCGGCCGTCGCCATGGGGCAGGCCCTCGGCAACTCGCTGTTGATCGCAGCCGTCACCGCGCCCGTCTCCACGCTCCTGGCCTCGGCTGCCGGCTACGCCCTGGCCAGGATCCCGGTGCCCGGGCGCGGGGTGCTGCTCGCCCTGATCGTGGCCACGCTGATGATCCCCGGCTCGGTCACGTTCGTACCGACCTTCGTCGTGGTCGGCTCGATGGGCGGCGTCAACACGCTGTGGGGCATCATCGTGCCCGGCCTCTTCAACCCGTTCGCGGTCCTGCTCTTCCGCAACTTCTACCTGCAGTTCCCGAGCGAGATCGAGGACGCCGCACGGCTCGACGGCCTCGGCTGGCTCGGCCTCTACCGCCGGATCGCCCTGCCGAGCTCCGGAGCGATGCTGGCCTCGCTCGGCGCGCTGTCCTTCATCGACAGTTGGAACTCCTTCCTGTGGCCGCTGGTCATCGGCCAGGACCCGTCCGCCTGGACCGCGCAGATCGCGTTGTCCACCTTCCTCACCTCGCAGACCATCAACCTGCCGGGCCTCTTCGCCGGCGCCGTCGTCACCGTCACGCCCCTGGTCGTCATGTTCCTCGTCGCCCAGCGCTACATCGTCGAGGGCATCGCCACCAGCGGCCTCAAGGGCTGACCCCGTACCGCACCCGCCCGACGTCCCACCCGCACCGCACCACACCACGTCCCGCCGCACCGCCCGACGTCCCGCCGCATCGCACCACGGCCCACCCGCACCCGCCCGACGTCCCACCCGCACCGCACCACACCACGTCCCACCGCACCACACCACGTCCCACCGCACGGCAGGTACCCGTTCCCTCATCCGCAAGGAGCCCCCGTGACACCTCGTATGACCGTGCTCCGACGCGCGGCAGCGGCCCTCGCCGCGTCGTCCGCGCTCCTCATCGGCAGTCTCACCCCCACCGCGACCGCGGCCGACCCGGCGCCGCCGCCCCAGGTCCTCACCGGCGCGCAGCTCGCGGCCTCCTGGACCGCCCCGCTCTCCACCCGGGGCCGGTACGTCGTCGACGCCGACGGCAACCGCTTCAAGCTCAAGTCCGGTAACTGGGCCGGCGCCCAGGGCACCTGGCAGGGCAGCGGCGACACCGGCGACGTGGCCAACCACCAGGCGCGCCAGAACTCGCACAACCTCCCGCTCGGCCTGGACCGCAAGCCGATCGACCGGATCCTGGCCGACTTCCACGCCATGGGCCTCAACAGCATCCGGCTGCCGTTCGCCAACGCGCTGGTCCACGACACGAGCATCGTCCCGGACTCCGCCGTCGCCGCCAACCCGCAGCTCAGGGGCAGGACCCCGCTGCAGGTGTTCGACGCCGTCGTCGGGGCCCTGACCGCGGACGGCTTCGCCGTCATCCTCAACAACCACACCACCAGCTACCGCTTCTGCTGCGGGCTGGACGGCAACGAGCGCTGGAACAGCGGGCAGTCGACGCAGGCGTGGATCGACGACTGGGTCTTCCTCGTCAAGCGCTACCAGGCCGACAAGCGGGTCGTCGGATCCGACCTGCGCAACGAGGTCCGCCGCGACACCTGGAACGACCCCAACTGGGGCTGGGGCAACGACCACGACCTCAACAAGGCGCTGGAAGAGGCCGGCAACAGGATCCTGCAGACCGATCCCGACATGCTGGTCATCATGGAGGGCATCAACTGGCAGGGCATCCCGACCGACCTGACCAGCCACGGCCGACCGACGCTCACTCCGGTCGCCACCCTCTCCAACACCCTCGTCCGCTCCGACAAGCTCGTCTACTCGGCGCACTTCTACGGCTACACCGGCCCGAACCACACCGGCGCCACCGGCACGGGCGAGACCCACGACCCGCGCTACGAGGAGTTCACCCCCGAACAGCTCGCCCGGGTCGTCGACGACCAGGCCCTGTTCGTCACGCGGTCCGGACAGCATTTCACCGCGCCCGTGTGGATCAGCGAGTTCGGCGCCGCCGGCCGCGGGGACGCCGACACCCCGGAACGCGCCTGGTTCGGCAACTTCACCGACATCATGGTCAGGAACGACACCGACTTCGCGATCTGGCCGCTCGTCGGCTGGACCGACGCCAACGGCACGCCGCAGGACAACTGGGCCATGGTCAACTACGCCGCCGACGGCACCCGGCTCGGCGTCATGGACGCCGGCGACTGGCGCGCCACCGACTGGTACAAGCTCGTCAACGCCCCGGGCAGGAGCGGACAGGTCGCCCCGACACCGCGCTGGAACATGCTCAACCTCGACCACGCCGACTACAACGTCTCCGCCGCCATGCTGGCGAAGCCGGACTGGTCGCCCGGCAACCGCAAGGGCAACTGCCCCGACACCCAGCGCCTGGTCGGCCTCGGCCGCAGCGACAGCCGCGGCCTCTGCACCGACGCCGGACAGCCCGCGAAGGGCGCCGGCGCCTGGACCGTGGTCACCGACGAGCGGTACGTCACCGGCGGCGACTGGGCCGGTGGCTACAACAAGCTCCAGTGCCCGGACCGGACCTTCGCCGTCGGCTACAGCGTCAACGGCAACGCCATGTCCGCCCTCCTCTGCGCCCCGGCGGCGACCGCCCTGCCCACCACCGGCCGCGTCCTCTGGTTCGACCACGGCGACAACCGGCCCGCCACCGGCGGCTCGAACGCCAGCGACTGGGCCCCCGGCTACTACAAGGGCCAGTGCGCCGACCACGAGTACCTCGCCGGCGTCGCCTACACCTGGAAGTGGCTGCACTACGGCGTCCCGGACGCCGTGCTCTGCCGCTCCCTCGTCTGACCCCCGCCACCCGCACCCGCACGCACCCTAGGAGCACCCCGGCATGCCCCGACTGGAGATCGCCGAGGACGGATTCCGCCTCGACGACCACCCGTTCCGCATCATCTCGGGCGGACTGCACTACTTCCGCGTCCACCCCGGACACTGGGCCGATCGGCTCCGCAAGGCGCGGCTGCTGGGACTCAACACGGTCGAGACCTACGTCCCCTGGAACCTCCACGCCCCCCGGCCCGGTGTCTTCCGGCTGGACGGAGGTCTCGACCTGCCCCGCTTCCTGGAACTCGCCGCGGCCGAGGGCCTGCACGTCCTCCTGCGGCCCGGCCCGTACATCTGCGCCGAATGGGAGGGCGGCGGCCTGCCCTCGTGGCTGCTCACCGAGGAGGGCATCGAACTGCGCAGCAGCGACCCGCGCTTCCTGGCCGCCGTCGACGGCTATCTCGCCGCCCTCCTTCCGCCGCTGAAGCCGTACCTGGGCGACGCCGGCGGGCCGGTCCTCGCGGTCCAGCTGGAGAACGAGTACGGGGCCCACGGCGACGACGCCGGCTACCTCGCCGACCTCGCCGGTCTGCTGCGCGCCCACGGCGTGGGCGTCCCCCTCTTCACCTGCGACCAGCCCGCCGACCTCGCCCGCGGCGGCCTGGACGGCGTGCTGCGCACCGTGAACCTCGGCAGCCGCGTCGCGGCGGGCCTCGACGCGCTGCGCACGGTCCAGCCGACCGGTCCGCTGATGTGCTCGGAGTTCTGGATCGGCTGGTTCGACCGCTGGGGCGGCATCCACACCACCCGCGACGCCGCCGACGCGGCGGCCGACCTGGACCGCCTGCTCGCCGCCGGGGCCTCCGTCAACATCTACATGTTCCACGGCGGCACCAACTTCGGCCTCACCAACGGAGCCAACGACAAGGGCACCTACCGCCCCACCGTCACCTCCTACGACTACGACGCCCTCCTCGACGAGGCCGGCGACCCCACCCCCAAGTACACCGCGTTCCGCGAGGTCATCGCCCGCCACGCGCCCGTCCCGGGCGAGCCCCTGCCCGCCGCCGCACCCAAGGCGGCTTACGGCCCCGTGCCCCTCACCCACACGGCCGGCCTCCTCGACCAGGCCGACGCGCTCGCAACCCCGGTGACAGCGGCCGACCGCCCGCTGACCCTGGAGGAACTCGGCCGGCCCTTCGGCTTCGTCCTCTACGACACCGACCTGCCGACGCCCGGCCCGGCCCTCCTGCACGCCGAGCGGGTCCACGACCGCGCCCAGGTGTTCGTCGACGGCCGGCCCGTCGGCGTCCTGGAACGCGAGAACCACGAGCACGCCCTCGCCTTCACCGTCCCGCGCCCGGGCGCCCGGCTGACCGTCCTCGTGGAGAACCAGGGCCGGGTGAACTACGGACCCGGGCTGTACGACCGCAAGGGACTGCTGGGCCGCACCACGGTCAACGGGCAGCCACCGGCCGCCTGGCGGAGCCGCGCCCTGCCGCTCGACAGCCTGGACCCGCTCGTCCTCCACCCCGCCGCGGAACCGGCGCGGCCGCCGGTGGGACCGGCGTTCCACAGCGGCACCTTCCCCGTCGACGAGCCCGCCGACACCTTCCTCCACCTCGACGGCTGGACCAAGGGCCTGGCCTGGATCAACGGCTTCCCGCTGGGCCGCTACTGGTCCCGTGGCCCCCAGACCGCCCTGTACGTCCCCGGGCCCGTCCTCCTCCCCGGCACCAACACGATCACGGTCCTCGAACTCCACGCGGCCGCCACCGCCGAGGTCCACCTCCGCGCCACGCCCTCCCTCGGCCCCACCGAGGAATGACCGACGGCCGACCGAGGACCGCCCCTCCGATCGCCCGCCCCGCCCGCCCGTTCCGCCCATTCCATTCGCCCGCCCGCCCGCCCGGCCCGTCCGCCCGCCCCGTCCGCCCGCCCGTCCCGCAGCCCAGCCACCACCCGGCCGGCCTTAACTCCGTCGCCCCGCACGGGCGATGGGACGGGCGTGGTCGACCGACCCCCAGGGAGCCCCCATGCCCGACGCACTCCAGGCCGTCCTCTTCGACATGGACGGGACACTCGTCGACACGGAGCGCCTCTGGCTCCGGGCGGTCGAGGAGGAGGCGCGTGCACTCTGCCTCGACCTGACGGACGCGGACCTCCCGCACGTCGTCGGCCGGGCCATCGAGGACACGGCCGCCCACCTGGTCGCGCGCACGGGCGGCCGCGCCGGGCCGGCCGCGACGGGTGCCTCCCTGGAGAACCGTTTCACGCACCTCGTCCGCGGTGCGGTGACGCCCCTTCCGGGAGCCGAGGCCCTGCTCCGCGCGCTCGCCTCGGCGGGCGTGCCCACCGCCCTGGTCTCGGCCTCGCCCCGCCCCGTGGTGGACATCGTCCTGTCCGTCCTCGGCGGCCACCGCTTCACGGCCACGGTCGCCGCCGGTGAGACCCTCCGCACCAAGCCCTTCCCCGACCCCTACGAGGCGGCCCTGGCCGCCCTGGGCGTCGCCCCGGCCGCCTGCGTGGCCGTCGAGGACAGCCCGGCGGGCATCGCCTCGGCGGAGGCCGCGCGGTGCGCGGTCCTGGCCGTCCCCTCGCTCACCGCCGTCCGGCCGGCACCACGCCGGACGGTGGTCGGGAGTCTGCTGGACGTGGACGTCGCCCTCCTCCGGGGTCTGGCGGCAGAGAGGTCGGCCGGCCCGGACCGGCCGCGCGCCGGGCGGGTGAGCGACGAGCGGGCCGGGGGAGAGGGGTAGGCCGTGCGCGTCGGCCCAGGCATCCGGATCCGTCCGGAGTGACGGGCGCGCGGTGCGCGGCGGAACCCTGCCGGGGGGAGGGCAGCGGGGCGGAGCGCGTGATCGTGTCCGCAGGGCCCTCTGGGAGACGCCGGGTCCTGCCGGCGGACGGCGCCGTGATCAACGAGCTGCTGAACAAGGGCCGTCCGTGACACGTGTTGTTCACACGGGAGAGGAATGCCGGTACCGGGGAGCCCTGTTGCGGCGTACATGACTCTCGGAGTAACGCTCAGCTCGACCTCCCGGCAGCTCCCCGTCGACACCACCGTACGGCTCGCCCGCGAGGCGCGGGACGCGGGTCTGCACTCCGCGTGGTTCGGTCAGTCCTTCGCGTACGACTCGCCGTCGCTGGCCGCGATCGTCGGGCGCGAGGTGCCGGACCTGCACGTCGGGACCTCGGCGATCCCCGTCTTCGGCCGCCATCCGCTGCTCGTCTCCAGCCAGGCCCAGACGGCCCAGGCCGCCACGGGCGGCCGCTACCACCTCGGGCTCGCCCTCGGCACCCCGCATCTCACCGAGACCGCGTTCGGCCTCCCTTACCGGCGGCCGATCGGTCTGCTCCGGGAGTTCCTCATGGCTCTGCGGCCCCTCCTGGAGACGGGCGAGGCCGATTTCCACGGCGAGCTGCTGACGGCCACGACGCCGTACCCGGCGGCCGTCCCGGGGGCGCAGCCACCGGTGCCGGTGCTGGTCGCCGCCATGGGGCCGCAGGCCCTGCGGGTCAGCGGCGAACTCGCCGACGGCATCCTGCCGTTCCTGGCCGGACCGCGGGCGCTCGCGGAGCACATCGTCCCGGCCGTGACCGCCGCCGCGGAGTCGGCGGGCCGCCCGGAGCCGCGGATCGTGGCCCTGGTGCCCGGCGCGGTCACGTCCGACGCCGAGGGGGTGCGGCGGCGGGCCGCCGAGGCGCTGGAACTCTACGAGCGCATTCCCTCCTACCGGCGCGCCCTCGACCTGTCGGGCGCGGACCGGGCCGCGGACCTGGCCGTCCTCGGCGACGAGGAGACCGTCGCCGCCGAGGTGCGGCGCTACCGTGACGCGGGGGCGACCGAGGTGGTGTTCACCGCGACGGACCTGAGCGGCGAGGAGGACCGGCGCCGGACGTGGAAGCTGCTCGGCGAACTGTCCGGCGGCTGACCGGACGCACCCCCACGGTCGGGCCGTTGACGGGGCGCACCCCATCGGTCGCACTCCCACCGGACGGAACCCCGACCGGTCGCGCCGTTGCTCGGACGCACCCCTGACCGGACGTGCCGTTGCTGGGACGCACCCCCCACCGGCCGCACCCCTGACCGGCGCGCGGCGTCCGGTCGCGGCCGGTGTCCGGACGGCCTGCGTGAAACACGGGGCCGTGGCGCCCGGCGCTGCGGCGAGTGCCCGCGGCCTTGGCGGGGTGTCAGGACCCCAGCACCTCCACATGGTCGCCGATCGCGACCACCAGCACGCGCGAGCCCGCTTCGGTGGTGCGCCAGCGGTGCCGGACGCCGCCCGACAGGAGCAGGGTGTCCCCGCGTCCCAGCCGGTGCACCCGGCCGTCGGCCTCCACCTCCACGGAGCCGTCCGCCACGTACATCAGTTCGTCGTTGCGGTGCCGGAACTCGCGGTCCGCCTCGTGCTCGCCCACGAACTCCAGCGCGTGCAGCTGATGACGGCCGCGCACCACCGGCCGCACGCGCGCCTTCCGGTCGAGGCCGCTGTCGTCGCCGGACCGCACCACGTCGACCGTGCGGGTCTCGTCCGAGGCCGCGAGCAGCTGGACCGCCGTCGTGCCGAGGGCGTCCGCGATCCGCTGCAACGACCGCATGCTAGGGCGGGCCCGGTCGTTCTCGATCTGGCTCAGGAACGGCGAGGAGAGCCCGCTGCGCTCCGCCACCTCGGCGAGCGTCAGGTCGAGCGCCCGGCGCCTGCGGCGTACGGCGGCTCCCACCCGGGGTGTGTTCGCGGCATCCATGGATCGTCCCGTCCTCCCCGCCCCACGGCACCGTACTCCCTGGTCGGCGGCGCCTGACGGCACCCTACGCGGCGTACGGCGGCGACCCCGAGCCGGTTTCGTACTCCTGACACACGCTCGTCACACAACGCCTCTACCGTCAAAGTCGGTTGCTCTCATCAAAGAAAGTTTGAAGCGAGGAGTTCCGATATGTCCCCGATCGACCAGAATTCACGCCGCCGACGCCCCACCGGGCTCATCGCGGTCGACGAGACCGCCGCCTTCCCCGGCTACACCCTCTTCGCGCCGCTCACCGGCACCGGCGAGGTCTACCTCGTCGACCTCCACGGCCGCACCGCGCACCGGTGGAACCTGCCGTACCGACCCGGCCGCCACGCCCGGCTGCTCGGCGACGGCACCCTCGCCTACAACGGCGTCCTCCCGGGGGAGCGGGCCCTCTTCCCGATGTGGCACAAGTACCGGGGTGGCGTCATGCTCCACGCCGCCCCCGACGGGACCGTGCTCCGGGAACACCGCGACCCCCTCCAGCACCACGACGCCCACCATCTCGACGACGGCCGCATCCTCTACACCGCCCTGGAGGCCCTCACCGGGTCCGAGGCCGCGGCCGTGCGGGGCGGGGTGCCCGGGTCCGAGGCCGCGGATGGTGTCGTCTGGGCCGACACCATCAGGGAGGTCGGTCCGGACGGTGAACTCCTGTGGTCCTGGCGCGCCGCGGAGCACCTCGACCGCGCGTCCTTCCCCCTGCACGAGGCGTACGCCCGTGAGCACTGGCCCCTGATCAACAGCGTGACTCCGCTGCGGGACGGCAACATCCTGGCCAGTCTGCGCAGCGTCTCGGCCGTCGTCGTCATCAGCCGCCGCACCGGCGAGATCCTGTGGCGCAGCGGTCCCGGCACCGTCAGCCAGCAGCACGCGCCCACCGAACTGGACGACGGACGCCTGCTGGTCTTCGACAACGGCGTCTTCCGGCCCGGCAACGACGTGCCGTACTCCCGGGTCGTCGAGATCGACCGGACCACCGGCGCCGTCGTGTGGGAGTACCACGACCCGGCCCGAGAGTTCTTCTTCGCCCCCTTCATGGGCTCCGCGCAGCGTCTGCCGAACGGCAACACCCTCGTCACCGACTCCCCGTCCGGGCGCCTCTTCGAAGTGACCGAGGACGGCTACCTGTGCTGGGAGTACGTCGTCCCGTACTTCGCCGGCTACGCGGAGAGCGAGGTCCGGGGGCTCTTCCCGTCCCAGCCCAACGCCGTCTTCCGGTCCTACCGTTACGCCGCGTCCGACATCCCGTGGCTGGAGGCCACGTCATGACGTCCACCCCCGCCGGCCCGCCCGTCACCACTCCCGGCGCCGGGACCGACCCCGCCCCCTCGGGCGAGGCCGTCGACGCGCGGGTGCCGCTGCGCCGGCTCGCCCCGCTGGCGGCCCAGCACGTCCTGGCGATGATCGCCGCCCCGGTCTCCACCGTCTTCCTCGTCGCCGGCACCCTGCGGATGCCGCCCGGCGCCACCGCCTCGCTGCTCAGCGCCGTCCTGCTGCTGTGCGGCGCGGGCGCCCTGCTGCAGTCCCTCGGCGTGTGGCGGATCGGTGGTCGCCTGCCGTTCGTCATGCTCCCCGGCGGCGCCGCGACCGCGCTGTTCCTCCAGATCGCGCAGGAACACGGGGCGCCGACCGCGACCGGCGCCGTCCTCCTCGCGGCGGCGCTGCTGCTCGCCGTGCTGCCGCTCTACGCCCGCGTCGTCCGGTTCTTCCCGCCCCTGGTCATGGGCGTGACGGTGCTGCTCATCGGGATCGCGATGATCCGGGTCGCCGCCCGGCTCGTCACCGGACCGGACGGTGCCGGAGAGCCGCGCGCGGTGCTTCTGGCCGCGCTCACGGTCGCCGCCACCGTCGCGGCGTACGTGCTGCTGCGCGGCGTCTGGCGCCAGACCTCCGTCCTCCTCGGGATGGCGGCGGGAACCGTCGTGGCGGTGACCACGGGGCTCGGCGCCTTCACCCCGGTGGCGGGCGGCGGCTTCGCCCTCCCCGCCCTGCTGCCCTTCGGGACACCCCGGTTCGACCTGGTGGCGGCCCTTCCGCTGCTGGTGTTCAGCCTCACGACACTGGCCGAGATCACCGGACAGACCGTGCTCAACAGCGAGACCGTCGGCCGGACGCCCGCTCCTGAACGGGACGTTCCGCGCGTCGCCCGTGCCGACGCGCTCGTCTCCCTGGCAGGCGGTCTCTTCGGTACGTCCCTGATGGTCACCAGCGCCGAGAACATCGGCATCGGCCGGCTCACCGGAGTCCGCAGCCGCTTCGTGACCGCCGGGGCGGGAGCCCTCCTGGTCGCCCTCGGTCTGGCCACGCCGGTCTCCCGGGCGCTGGCCGGTCTGCCCGAGGCCGTCGTGGGCGGCTCGTCGCTCGTCGTCTACGCCGTCATCGCCGTGATGGGCGTGGAGATGCTCCGCCGCGCCGACCTGTCCGGCACGGGGACGGGGAACCTGACCGCCGCCCTCGCGCTCACCGCGGGATTGCTGCCCCTGCTCACGCCGGACCTGTACGCGGGGTTCCCCGCCTGGGCCCGCACGATCCTGGGCAGCGGCGTCGTCGCCGGCACCCTGACGGCGGTCCTCCTCACCGCGCTCCTCGGCCGGTTCGGTCCCAGGAGACGCGCGGAGGAGTGACCCCGGCCCACCCCGGCCCACCCCGGTCGCCCGCGCGGGCAGGACGAGGGCGATCGTACGGTAGGGGCCGTGGGCAGATGCCCGGTGTCGCGACGGACGTGACCCGGTTGCCGTGGGGTGAACCGCGGAAGTCGGGCCCGGTCCGCGGCCGCGGTGGGCGCCCTCAGCTCCCGGCGCCGCCCGCCCGCGACCGGGGCGCCACGCCCGGGCGCGGGTAGACCCGTGACTGCTTCACGCTGCCGAAGGCGAAGCTGGACTCGATCGAGGCGATGCCCGGGATCGCGTGGATCCGGGTGCGGACGAAGACCTCGTAGGCCTCCAGGCTCTCGATGACGACCCTGAGCAGGTAGTCGCTGCTGCCGGCCATCAGATAGCAGTCCTGGATGTGGTCGATGAGCCCGACGTGCTGTTCGAAGACGTTGACCGCCTCGGCCGTGTGGCGCTCCAGGCGGATCCGTACGAAGACGGTGATCGGCAGGCCGAAGGCGACCTGGTCGACGGTGGCCGTGTAGCCGCCGATCAGACCCTGCTCCTCCAGCCGGCGCACCCGGCGCAGGCAGGGGGAGGGGGACAGGCTGATCCGGTCGGCCAGGTCCTGGTTCGACAGACGTCCGTCCGCCTGCAGCTCGTGGATGATCCGGAAATCCACGGCGTCCATCGGCTACCCCGGTCGTTCTCGGCGATTCTTGGCAGATTCTGCCCCCACGCTATGCCTGGAGGGCAGAACTGGCAATCGCCTGCCCCGCCGAAAGCCCTAGCGTTGCTTCCCGGGGGCACAACCGCGTACCGGTTCCGCCCCGACGACTTCGGGACGGTTCGAGCGGGAGGAACGGGGCGGTGGCCGCAACACGATCGGTGGGGGCGCTAACGGTGGGGACACCGGCCCCCGTCCTACCGCCCACGACCGGGCACGACGGGGACTCCGCTCCCGGGAAGCCCGGAGCCGGACCGCTCCGGAGACTCTCCCCGCAGACCGTGGGCATGGTCGCGCTGGTGCTGACCGTGGGCATCTGGGCCGCGTTCGCGCTCAGCGCCCGCGCCCTGAGCGCCTCCACCCTGCTGCCGGCCGATGCCGCGCTGCTGCGGTTCGGGGTGCCCCTCGTGGTCCTGGCCCCCGCCCTGTGGCGGCGACGGCGCCGGCTGGCCGCGGTCCGGCCCGGCCCCGCCGCCAAGATCATCTGCGGTGCCGGGGTGCCGTTCTTCCTCGCCGCCATGTACGGCGGCTCCCTGACCTCGGCGGCGTTCGTCGGGGCGATCGTGCCCGGCATGGTCCCGCTCTTCGTCTCCGCCCTCGTGGTCGCGGGCGGCAAGAGCGCGCCGCGGGGCACGCAGGCGGCCGGCCTGGCCCTGATCGTGGCCGGTGTCGTGGCCCTGGTGTGGCGCTACACGGCCGCCCTGGACGCGGACGTCCTGCTCGGCACCGGAACGCTGCTCGTCGCCAGTGGCCTCTGGGCCCTCTACACGGTGGGCCTGCGGGAGGTGGACCTCGACCCCGTCGGCTCCATCGGACTCCTCTGCCTGCCCTCCTTCGTCGTCATCGCCCTCCTCGCCCTCACCGGAGTCCTGCCCACCGGCCTCGCCCACGCCGCCGGCTCCGACATCGCGCTCTTCCTCGTCGTCCAGGGGCTCGGCGTCGGCCTGTGCGCCGGGCTGCTGTACGCCTTCGCGATCCGCCGGCTCGGCCCGGAGCGCAGCTCCGTCGTCGGCAGCCTCAGCCCGGTCGCCGTCGTCCTGCTCGCCGTGCCCCTGCTCGACGAGTCGCCGACCCTGCCCGTCCTGATCGGCGTCCCCCTCATCACCCTCGGCGTCGCCCTCGCCAACCGACGCTCCCGAACGAAGGCGCCCGCCGATGCTTGAGCTGCTGCCCGTCCCGCCCGCCGACCCGCTGTGGGACCTCACCGCCGAGTACGCCGCCGACCCGCGCCCCGAGCGTCTCGATCTCGTCCTCGGCGTCTACCGCGACCACACCGGGGTCACCCCCGTCATGGCGGCGGTCAAGGAGGCCGAGATACGCCTTGCGGAGCGCTCCGGCTCCAAGGAGTACCTCGGTCTGTCGGGCAACGCCGCCTTCAACCGCGCCATGCTCACCACGGTGCTCGGCACCGGGACCCTCACCGAGCGCGCGACCGCCGTGCAGACCGTGGCGGGCACCGGCGCCCTGCGTCTCCTCGCCGACCTCGTACGGCAGACGCGCCCCGGCACCACGGTGTGGATCAGCGACCCCGCGTACGTCAACCACCGCCCCATCCTCGAAGGCGCCGGCCTCACCGTCCGCACGTACCGCTGGCTCGACCCCACCGGGCGGTCCGACGCCGCGGGCATGATGGAGGACCTCGCCCTGGCCGGGGCCGGGGACGTCGTCCTGCTGCAGGGCTGCTGCCACAACCCGACCGGAGCGGATCCCTCCTTCGAGACCTGGGAGGAGCTGGCCGGACTCGCCGCGACGAACGGCTGGGTCCCCTTCGTCGACCTCGCCTACCACGGCCTCGGCGACGGCCTCGACGCCGACCTGCGCCCCACCCGAATGCTGGCCGAACGCCTCCCCGAGGTGCTCGTCGCCGTCAGCTGCTCCAAGAACTTCGGCCTCTACAGCGACCGCACCGGGTGCGCCGTCGTCGTCGGCTCCTCGACGCGGGCCCTCCGGCACGTCGAGACGGCCCTGCAGAACGCCGCGCGCACCCTCTACTCGATGCCGCCGGACCACGGCGCCGCCGTCGTCGCCACCGTGCTGGAGGACGAGCGGCTGCGGGCCGCCTGGCGCGCCGAACTCGACGCGATGCGCCACCGCATCACCGCCAACCGGGAGGACCTCGTCGCCCACCTGGGCGCCCTCGGCCACGAGCGGCAGGCGCGGGCCCTCGCCGCACAGAAGGGCATGTTCTCGATGCTGCCCCTCGGCCCGGAGGGGATGCTGCGGATGCGCCGCCGCTCCGGCATCTACGGCACGACCGCGGGCCGCATCAACATCGCGGGCGTCCCGGCCCACCGGATCCCCTTCCTGGCCCAGGGCATCGCCGACGCCCTGCGGACGCCGAGCGCCGCGGAGACCGTCTGACGCGCGGGCGTGGTGACACACGGACGCACGGATGCACGGGGCGCACGGATGCAGGGGGCGCACGGACGCACGGGACGCACGCACGCCCGGGGCGCCGCCGGGCGGGGGTGCCCCGTCCGCGTCCGCGGGCCCGGCCCCGTCCGCGTGCCCCGGTAGGGGGCGGCAGCGCGGAACCGAGCGAACGACCAGACGGGCGACCGGACCCCTCAGAACACCGGATTCCGGTCATGGCGCCCGTAGGCTGCCGCCCGTACCGGTCCGTCATTCCGAAGGGAGCACCCCTTGGCATCGCGTCTCAACCCGTACATCAGCTTCTCCGGCGACGCGCGGCAGGCGCTGGAGTTCTACCGGACCGTCCTGGGCGGCACGCTGAACGTGAGCACGTTCGGCCAGTTCGGCTCCGAGGCCCCGCCCGGGTACGAGGACAAGGTCATGCACGGCATGCTGGAGACCCCCAGCGGCTACACGCTGATGGGCGCGGACACACCGCCCGGCATGGAGCACAGGCCCGGGACCAACTTCTCGGTGAGCCTGAGCGGCGACGACGGGGACGAGCTGCGCGGCTACTGGGAGAAGCTCTCCCAGGGCGGCACCGTCGCCGTTCCCCTGGAGAAGCAGATGTGGGGCGACGTGTTCGGGATGTGCGTCGACAAGTTCGGCATCACCTGGATGGTCAACATCACCGAGCAGGGCTGAGCCGGCCGACGGCGCGCGGGCGGCCCGTGTGGCCGTGCGCGCCGTCGCCGACGCGCCCCGGGGGTGAACGAGGCGCGAGCTTCATTGGGCCGACAAATGACGCCTGTTCCCGCGTGGTTGACGCGCGTCGACCCGGGCGGCCAGTCTTCGGGGGCGGCCCCACTCCGCGGTCCGCAAGGCTCGCCCGGTGATGGAGGTTCGATGCCCGGATCCACCGCTCAGTCCCGGCCCGTACGTCTGCTTCTCTCGATTGTCATGTTCCTGTCATCCGTGGTCTTCGGGATGGTGGCGACCACCGGCACCGCGCACGCGGACGGCTGCTACACCTGGTCGCGCACCCTCTCCCAGGGCGCGTCCGGCGCGGATGTGACCGCCCTGCAGATCCGCGTGGCCGGATATCCCGGCTACGGCGGCGTGCTCGACATCGACGGCTCGTACGGCCCCGCCACCGCCGCGGCCGTCAAGCGCTTCCAGTCCGCCTACGGACTCGCCGCCGACGGCGTCGCGGGCCCCGCGACCTTCAGCAAGATCTACGCCCTCCAGGACGACGACTGCACCCCGGTGCACTTCTCCTACGCCGAGCTCAACGACTGCAACTCCACCTGGGAGGGCGGCGCCGTGAGCGCGGCCACGGCCAAGGCCAACGCACTGCGCACCATGTGGAAGCTCGAGGCCCTGCGCCACGCGCTGGGGGACCGGTCCATCACCGTGACCAGCGGATTCCGCAGTCACGCCTGCAACGACGCCGTCGGCGGGGCCACGTCGAGCCGGCATCTGTACGGCGACGCGGCCGACCTCGGGGCCGGACCGCACGCGCTGTGCACACTCGCCCAGCAGGCCCGTAACCACGGCTTCAACGGCATCCTCGGGCCCGGCTACCCCGGACACGGCGACCACACCCACGTCGACCACCGCGCCGCCCGGTTCTGGTCGGCGTCCGCCTGCGGGATCTGACCCGTCCCGGTCACCGCGCCCCGGCCCGTCGGTCGCCGACGGGCCGGGGCGTGCGGAACGCGGGCGGCGATCAGGCGACCGACAGGACGATCTTGCCGGTCGTCCGGCCCCGCTCGCCGATCTCGTGCGCCTTCGCCGCCTCGGCGAGCGGCACCACGGTCTCGACCACCGGACGCAGCGCGCCCCGGTCCACGAGCGCGGCGATCTCGCGCAGACCCAGGTGGTCGGGCTCGACCAGCACCCACAGGGCCCGCACCCCGTCGTGCGCGGCCGGCACGTCGTCCGGACCGGGGAGCGTGACCAGCCGGCCACCGGGCCTGAGCACCTTCAGGGAGCGCACGGCCGTCTCGCCGCCGAGGCCGTCCAGCACGACGTCGACGTCCGAGACGACGTCCTCGAACCGCTCCTCGCGGTAGTCGACCACCTCGTCCGCGCCCAGCTCCCGGACCAGGTCGTGCTTGGCGGCGCTCGCGGTGCCGATGACGTAGGCGCCGCGCGCCTTCGCGATCTGCACGGCGAAGTGACCGACGCCGCCGGCCGCCGCGTGCACCAGCACGCGCTCCCCGGGGCGTACGTCCGCCGCGTCCACCAGGGCCTGCCACGCGGTCAGCGCGGCGAGCGGCAGGGCCGCGGCCTCCACGTGCGACAGGGAGGCCGGCTTGCGGGCGAGGTGCCGGGCCGGGGCCACCACGTACTCGGCGTAGCCCCCCGCCTGCCGCGGGAACAGCGGCATGCCGAAGACCTCGTCACCGGGGCGGAAGATCCCGACGCCCGGACCCACGGCCTCGACCGTGCCGGACACGTCCCAGCCGACGGCCGGCAGCTCGCCCCACTCGATGAGGGCCCCGCCGGCGCGGGTCTTCCAGTCCACCGGGTTCACGCCGGCCGCGTGCACCCGCACCAGGACCTCGTTCAGGCCCGGCTCCGGCCGCTCCACCTCGCGCTCGACCAGGTTCTCGGGTCCGCCCCACTGCTCCACGACCACCGCGCGCATGTTCTCTCCGCCTCTTCCGTCTCGATCGGTGTCCCGCCGGATCCCTTCCGGCGGCGACACGGAAGACGATCCGGCACCCGGCCCCGTCGTGGTGTTGGCCGTTTGGCCATGATGTGACAGGATCTGGCCATGGAGGAAACACGGGACACGAGCACCGGCGGCGAGCGGGCCGGAGGCGGGCCGCACGCTCCGCGGCGCAGGCACCGCGTCGCCGTGCTGGCCCTTCCCGGCGTGCCGCCCTTCGAGCTCGGCATCCCCTCCCGGGTCTTCGGCAGCGTGGAGGACGCCGAGGGCCGGCCCCTGTACGAGGTCGTCGTGTGCACCGCCGACGGCGAGCCGGTGCTCAGCGACGCCGGCTTCGTCGTCCAGCCCGCCGCCGGCCCGGAGGCCCTCGCCGCCGCCGACACCGTGATCCTCCCGCCCACGCACGCCATGCCCGAGCTCGCCGAGGGCGGCCCGCTGCCGCCCGAGGTCGGCGCGGCGATCGCCGGGATCCGGCCCGGCGCCCGGCTGGTGTCCATCTGCTCCGGCTCGTACGTGCTGGCCGCCGCCGGGCTGCTCGACGGGCGGCCCGCCACCACGCACTGGAACCTCGCCCCGGAGTTCCGGCGCGCCTATCCCAAGGTCAGGGTCGACGAGGAGGTGCTGTTCGTCGACGACGGCGACGTGCTCACCTCCGCCGGCGTGGCCGCCGGCGTCGACCTCTGCCTGCACATGATCCGGCGTGACCACGGCGCCGCGGCCGCCAACCGGGCCGCCCGCATGTGCGTCGTGCCCCCGTGGCGCGACGGAGGGCAGGCCCAGTTCATCGACCGCCCGGTGCCCGAGCCCACCCTCGCCAGCACCACCGCCACCCGGGCGTGGGCCCTGGAGCGCCTCGGTGAGCCGCTGCCCCTCGACAAGCTCGCCGAGCACGCGCGCATGAGCCTGCGCTCCTTCACCCGCCGCTTCCGCGACGAGGTCGGCATGACCCCGGGGCAGTGGCTCACCGCGCAACGGCTGGAACTGGCCAAGCAGTTGCTGGAGACCACCGATCTCTCCATCGACCTGGTCGCCCACCGCGCGGGCCTCGGCTCCGGCAACTCGCTGCGGGCGCACATGAAGACGGCCTTCGGCGTCTCGCCCGCCGCGTACCGCCGGGCCTTCAGCTCCGCCCCCGCGTAGGTCGGGCGGCGGGCTCGCGGGCCGGTCATGGCAGGGCGAGGGCGAGGGCGCCGGTGAGCCGGGCCGGTCAGGGGAGGGCGAGGGCGCCGGTGAGCCGGGCGAAGGTACGGAGAGGGCCTGAACGGCCCGATACGAGCGAGGGACGTCGTGACGGGAGGCGGGCACGGGGGACCGGCGGTCCGGATAGGGTTCGTGACATGGCGTCTCGCAGTACTCGGATCCTGGAAGCGGCCGCCCGGGTCATCGCCCGGCGCGGCGTCCGCGGCCTCCGCGTGGAGGAACTCGCGGAGGAGGCAGGGGTGTCCACCGGCCTGATCTACTACCACTTCAAGGACCGCACCGGAGTACTGCGCCAGACGCTGGAGTTCATCAACGACCGCGCCGAGCGCTACACCACGGCCGAAGAGCCGGGCGCGGAGCCGCTCGGTCCCCGTGAGGAGCTCGACCAGGTGCTGCTCCTCGAACTCCAGGACGCCCCGCAGGTGCGCGAGAACAGCACCGCCTGGGGCGAGCTGCGGGCGAGCGCCGTGTTCGACCCCGTCCTGCGCGAGGACCTCGCCCGCGCGACGCTGGTGTGGGTGCAGGAGGTGGCCGCCCTGCTGGGGCGGGTCCACCCCCTCGCACCGGCGGCCGGCCTCGCGAGGGCGGCCGAACGTCTCACCGCCCTGCTCGAAGGCCTGAGCATGCGCTGGCTCAGCGGCGGCCTGGCCGTCGGTCACGCGCGCGCCCTCATGACGGAGGCCATCGAGGCGGAGCTCGACGGGCTGCGACAGCCCGTGGCATAGCGCCCCCGGGCCCGCCCGGCCCCGGCGAGGCGGCGGCCGGTGCGCGTCGACCTGTCGTTCGACGTGCGTTCACACGGCAACCGGGCCGATGCCGACCGCCGTTCGGCATCGGCCGGGAGCCTCGTCTCGCCCAGACCCCACTCCCCTCCTCCACCCAGGACGGACACCGTGCCCGAAGTACGCGCTCCCCGCGGGCGTCGTCGACTCGACCCCCTCCGCCGCGCCTCGCTCCGCCTCGCGGTCGCCGGAGCCACGATGGCGGCCGCCGCGGCCCTGCTCACTCCCTCGGCCCAGGCGGCCCCGGCGGACGACGTCCGCATCAACGAGGTGGTCACGACCGGCAGCGTCAACGACTCGATCGAGCTGTTCAACAAGGGCACGGCCGCCGTCGACGTCTCCGGCTGGGTCCTCAAGGACGACAACAACAGCTCGAGGTTCACCGTGCCGTCCGGCACGACGCTCGCCGCCGGGGCCGCCCGCTCCTTCGACGTCTCGGCGTCGTTCGGACTCGGCTCCGGCGACAAGGCCCGCCTGTACCTGCCCGGCGGCAGCACCCTGGTCGACAGCTTCACCTGGACCAGCCACTCCGCCCCGTCCTGGTCGCGCTGCCCCGACGGCACCGGCGCCTTCGGCCAGGCCTCCCTGACGCTCGGCTCGCCGAACGACTGCGGCACCGGCGGCGGTACGGGCCCGGTGGCCTGGCCCGGTGGCAGCTCCGTGGCGACGGCCGACGGCTCCGACGTCTTCGGCTCCGACCTCAGCGGCCTGTACGAAGAGGGCTCCGTGCTGTGGGGCGCCCAGAACTCCGGCAAGCTGTGGCGCCTGGTCCGTGACGGCTCCGGCGGCTGGCGGCCCGACACCGCGAACGGCTGGACCTCCGGCAAGACCCTGCGCTTCCCCGGTGGCACCGGTGCGCCGGACAGCGAGGCCGTCACCCTGACCGCCGCAGGCGCCGCCGGCGGCGCGTACGTCGCGAGCGAGCGCAACGGCGACGCTTCCGGCACCAGCCGCCTGTCGGTCCTCCGCTACGCCGTCGACACCGGCACCGGCACCACCCTGACCGCCACGAAGGAGTGGAACCTGACCGCCGGCCTGCCGGCCGTCGGCTCCAACGCCGGCTTCGAGGCCATCACCTGGATCCCCGACGCCACGCTCACCGCCGCGGGCTTCAAGGACGAGTCGACGGGCGCGGCCTACGACCCGAACCGCTTCGGCGCGCACACCGGCGGAGTCTTCTTCGTCGGGGTCGAGGGCACCGGGTCGGTGCACGGCTACGTGCTCGAGGACGGCGGCGCCGCCACCCGGATCGCCACGATCAGCAGCGGCATGACCGGTGTGATGGAGCTCCAGTGGGAGCCGCAGGCAGCGCGCCTGTGGGTCGTCTGCGACGACACCTGCTCCGGCCGGCACCGGACCATGAAGATCGCGACCGGCGGCAGCTTCGCCACGACCGCCGTCTACGACCGTCCGACCGGCATGGCCGACCTGAACAACGAGGGCTTCGCGCTCTCCGCGGCCGACGAGTGCGTCGGCGGCACGAAGCCCGTCTACTGGGCCGACGACGGCAACACGGGCGGTCACGCGATCCGCAGGGGCACCCTCACCTGCTGAACCGGGCGAGGCCCGCCCGCCCCGCGGGACGGAGGGCGTCCGACACGGCGACCGCCGGCGTCGGGCGCCCTTCGGCATGCCCCGGACGACACGGCCCGGACCGGGGAAACCGCCCGTGCCGGGACGACATGAGGGCACGTCAGCGTCACTTTCCACCAGGGCCGTTGTCAGTGGTGCCCACTAGCGTCGGGGGTGTTGGAAGAGGCTTCCTGACAGGGGGTACGTGATGGCTGAGGGCTGTGTGGAGACGACGCTCAGGGTGGTTCTGGCGGACGTCAACGAGGGCGTGGTGAAGGCATGGCGGGCGGCGTTCGCCGACACGCCGGGCATCGAGATCCGCCGGGGTTCGATCCTCGACGAGAACGTGGACGCGTGGGTCACCCCGACGAACGCGGCGGGCCGGATGGACGGCGGGGTCGACGCCGTGATCAAGCGGCATCTCGGGGCGGGCATCCAGCTGCGGGTGCAGCGGGCCGTCCGGGACCGGTTCGCCGGGAGCCTGCCGGTGGGCAGCGCCGTGTGCGTTCCCTCGGGCGCGGCGGTCCCCCGGTTCCTGATCTCGACCCCGACGATGGTGGGCTCCTCGCAGAACGTGAGCGAGACGCTGAACGTGGCCATGGCCTGCGCCGCGGCCTTCCAGGCCGTGCACCGGCAGAACCGGCGGGCGCCGGGCAGCATCCGCTCGGTGGCACTGGTCGGCATGGGGGCACAGACCGGCCGGGTGCCGGCCCGGGTCTGCGCCAACCTGATGTGGACCGGCTACACGCTCTTCCACGACCACTGGTTCGAGGACGACGACGAGCTGCGCGCCACGATCACCGCCCAGCTCGCCGGCATCGACCAGGCGCCGGCGACGACCAGGGTGCGGATCATGCCGCCCAAAGGGCATTCCTTTCGCCGCTGACCCCGGCTCCGCCGCGCCCGCCACCGGCCCCCTTCCCCCCTCGGACACGACGACCGGGAGCTCCTCCTCCATGAGCGACGCCAGCACGCCCACCACGCCCGCCCCGTCGCAGCCCGACGCGGCCGACCCGCTGGGCCTGACCGGCCTGTTCACCGGCGGCGGCGAGCCCTGGCTCCCCGTTCTCCAGCCCGTCATCGAGGCACGGCCGGGCGCCGCCGAGTTCATCGGCCCGGGCCGCAGCCCCCAGGTCGTCCCCGTCCGGGAGCTGACCTTCCAGGCGCTCAAGCCCAACCCGCCGCACAAGTGGAAGGTCGTCGCCTTCGGGCAGAACCCCTATCCGCGGCCGGAGAGCGCCACCGGCATCGCGATGTTCGACAACACGTTCAACGACTGGAAGGACAGCCAGTTCGGACGGGTCGTCAGCATCCGCTGCCTCATCAAGGCGGCGGCCATGTGGAAGTACGGCATCGCCAAGAAGACGCCCGTCGGCGAGGTCCGCGCCCTGCTGAAGGAACGGGAGACGGTCCAGCCGCCCGAGTGGTTCCAGGCGATGCTCACCCAGGGCGTGCTGCTCCTCAACGCCTCGCTGACCGCCAGCGCCGACGGCGCCGTGGCGACCGACCAGCACACCGCCTTCTGGCGCCCGGTGGCCGAACGGATCGTCGAGGAGATCCTCCGGGCGAAGCAGGAGGCGGAGGACGAGGAGGACCGCGGGGTCGTCTTCGCCTGGTGGGGCGCCCACGCCCGCGCCCTGAAGCGGACCGTCCTGCGTCTGCAGAAGAAGTACCCGGGCGTCCAGGTCCGGCACATCGACCACGCCAACCCGGCGGCGCAGGGCGATCTCTTCTGCGAGGGCGACCACTTCACCACGGTCAACGACGCCCTGCTGTCGCTCGGTGCCCACCCGGTCGACTGGCTGCCGAGCAAGGGCTGGAACGAGCCGGCCGCCGGTGCCGGCGGCGCGGGCGCCGGCAAGGGAGGCCCGGACGCCGACGTCGCCGCGCGCATGGGCGCCTTCATCGCCTCCACGATGGAGCTGCACCAGCTCTACCTGGAGCGCCTCACCAGCGTCCAGGACGAGGGCCATGTCCTGCCCCCGGTCACCGGCGTGTTCGACACCCCGCTGATGCCCTTCGAGGACGCCGTCGCCCCGGTGACCGGCGTGCTGTCCGGGCTCGGCCGGCACATCGACCGCTCACGCGAGTTCGGCAAGCGGCGGGCGGACGAGGCCGCCGGGGGAGGGCTCTCGGCCGACGCCATCGCCGCGCTCTTCCTCTACACCTGCGAGTCGGGCTTCTACCGGACCGTCAACGCCGTGCTGCGTTCCCCGGACCGCAGCCGCGTCGTCCCCTACCTGCCGTACCTGCGCCTGCTGTTCTCGGCCGTCTCCGGACTCCCCGCCCAGAACCGGCCGCTGTGGCGCGGTGTCGGTCTGGATCTGCGCCGGCAGTATCCCGTCGGCGGGACGGTGACCTGGTGGGGTGTCTCCTCCTGCACCTCCGAGCTGAGCGTCGCCCGGTCCTTTCTCGGCAGCCGTGGCAAGCGGACGCTGTTCGAGGTGACCCCCGCCCGCGCGGTGGGGATCCGCAGCTTCTCCGCGTTCACCGGGGAGGAGGAGTACATCCTCGCTCCGGGCACCCAACTGGAGGTCACGGACGTGACGACCGAGCGGGGCGGGCTGTGCACGGTCAAGCTGACCGAGCTGGACGCCCGGCTCGTCTCCTGACCGCATGGGGAAGCGACGGTGCCCCCGGCCACCAGGGCCGGGGGCACCACCGCGTTCGCTCTGCCGGCAGGATCAGGAGAGCGACTCGTACGACGGTCCGTCAGGCGCGCGGTCGCGCGCGCACAACGTCACGTCCCTGCCCTTGAGATAGGCGAGCAGCCACTCGCCGAACGTCATCTCGTAGAGGGTCCACGCCGGGCTGTCCATCTCCTGGACCACGACCCGCCAGGGCGACGAGGCGTCGTCGGGAACACGAAGGAAGATCCATTCCCCCGTCACCGCCGACGCCACCGGCATCAGCGCGCCGGGGTCCGCCCCTACCGGACCGGGCAGCAGCTCCGCCATGTCCTCCTCGCGCCAGAGGTCGAGATCGCCCCTGATGGTCTTTCCCAGACTGTGCAGAAGGTGTCCGGCCGGGTGCTCCAGGTACAACTGCCCGTTGATCGTGATCGAGCCGTAGGCGTCAACGATCTCACGGAAGTCCGGCGGGAACTCGATGCCGAACTCCTGCTGCAGTTCGTTCCACGGAGTCGGATCCGACCAGTTGAACCTGGGCTCACCCAGCAAGGCCTGGATCTGCGAGAGCGTTGCCACTACTGGTCCCCTCCTAGCACGTCGAGCCTATGCCGCTCTGGGAGTTGATGGCGGTGCACGAGAACGTTCCCGCGATGTCCCCGTTGGGCGCGTACGCGGTCATCCCCACCTGGACGAGAGTGGGAACGGCCGAATGGGGATCACCGTAGACCGGCACGACCGACATGATCAGCTTGTTGTCGCCGGTCAGATGCTTCCACCCGAAGGCCTCCACCTTGCTGGCCATCCTCGCGTTCGCCCTGCCGTGCAGGGCGACCAGGTTTCGGACATCCTGACCGGTACCTGCGCCCCAGTAACCTATCAGGTGGCCGGCCTGCGGCTTCCCGCCGCCTGCCCGGATTTCCTCCATTCCCTCCGGACTGACGGACGGTTCGCATTCGGGGCACTTCGGCAGACCGTTCGCCCCCGTCCGGGACCTGCGGTCGTCCTTGTCGAGGTACGCCCAGGCGCCGGTCGCGCGGCAGCCCTTCCGTCCCGTGTGATCCGTGTACTCCTCGAGACCGCCGTAGATCCGGCCGCCGTCGATCAGGGGCATCGGGTCGCACGTGGGGTTGTTGGTGTCGGTGACCCTCGGCGCGGGCCTGGGCTGGGGGCCCGGCGACGGCTGGGGGGTGGGGCCCGGACGCGGTTCGCTGTCGTTCGAACTGCCGGAGTCGACCTCGTCCGCGGAGGGCATCAGCATGTCGCCCAGGGCCGTCCCCGCGTCCGCAAGGTTCTGCTGCCCCTGCGGCGTGGCCGCGTACAGCGCGGTGACCAGTGCCGCACCGGCCCACCAGATCAGCGGGATGGCGAAGTGGCCGTCCAGCTCGACGAAGCTGGTGGGGTTGCCGCCGCTGAAGGCGTAGCGGTTCCCGGTGAACGGGTCCGCCCCCAGGCTCATGTCCGCGAGGGCGCCGTTGTACATGTCCCGGGTGGTGAAGCGGTTGAGGCCCGGGTTGTAGTTGCGGAAGCCCATGTCGTACGTGCCGGACTGGGCGTCCCATCGCTTGGCGTTGAAGCGGTAGGGGTTGTACTCCTCCTTGTCCGGCTGACCCGCCTCGGGCTTGTCGATGCCGGTGAACTCGGTGGCGTCGTTGTTGCCGTAGGCGGTGTAGCCGTAGGTGGCCTTGGTGTCGCCGTTCTTGTCGGTCAGGGTCTCGACGTCGGTGTGGCTGTTGTAGCCGTAGTAGCCGTCCTCGGTCGTGCCGTCGGCGTTGTGCTTGCTCTGCGACAGGCGCTCGCCCCACGGGCTGTACTGGAACGACTTGGTCAGCGCGCCGGCGACCTTCTCGTCGAGGACCTCGCCGGACAGGCCCAGGTACTCGAAGTCGGTCGTCTTGCCTTCCGCCGTCTTCGACGCGGTGCGGTCCAGCGGGTCGAAGGTGTACGTCGTGGACTTCATCGCGCCGTCGGCGGCCAGCTTCTGGGACTCCACGACGTGGTCGAAGCCGTCGTAGACGCTCCGCTCGACGACCTTCCCGCCGGAGCTGACCGACTGCTGGCGTCCGAAGGGGTCGTAGGCGTAGTTCGCGCCGACACCCGACGTCGTCGCGGTCAGCAGCCGGTTGCGGTCGTAGCGGAACGTGGTGCTGGTTCCCTTGACGGTCTGGCTGATGACGTTGGCGTTGTCGTCGTGGTCGTACGTCTCCGTACCGGCGCCGTTGCCCGTCTTGACCGACTTGACGAGCCGGCCGGCCGGGTCGTAGGTGAAGTCGGTCGTGGAGTCGAGGTACGCCGCACGGTTGTCGGCGTTCATCTTCCGCGCGACGTCCTGCGCCTTGTTGCCGTTGGAGTCGTAGGCGTAGGTGTGCGAGGCGACCAGCGTGGTGCCGTCCGCCTTCTTCTCCGTCGTCGACTTCAGCGCACCGTCGAGGTAGTAGGTGTAGTCGACGGTGTTGCCGTTGTCCTTGGTCTCCTTCAGCTTCTGGGCACGGTCCGTGTAGGTGTACGCCGTGACCTTGGGGTCGGTGTCCGTCGCGGACGTGCCGACGGACACCGTCCTGACCTTCTCCCGCAGGTCGTAGGTGTACTTCGAGAACTGGCTGGGGTGGCTGACCGTCTCCGACTGGCCGTTGGCGTCGTAGGTGTACGACGTCGCCTTCTTCTCCACCCCGGACAGCGACTCCGTCACCTTCCGGACCTGGTTGAGGTCCGTGTAGGCGACGGCATAGGCGTCGACCTTCGCCCCGGACGACGTGTCGCCGATCGAGGTCAGGTTGCCGTTGACGTCGTAGGAGTAGTCGAAGGTCCGCTTCTCGGTGTCGGCCTCCGCGGCGTTGTCACGGACCAGCTTGACGCCGTCCGCGACCACGACGCCGGCGCTGTTCTGCACGAGCTTCAGCGTGGTGGTCTCGCTCTGCTTGAGAGCGTAGTTCCCGAGGCTCACCCAGGTGCCGGCAGCCGCGTTCTGGTCCTTGGTGACGGACGGTTCGGTCGTCGTGCCGTGCGCGAGCGTGTACTTCGCGGTCGTGGCGGCCCCGGTCACCTTCGGGTACTTCACGTACGCGGTGTACGTGCCGTCCTTGGGGATGTCGAGCGTCCACGTGAAGGTGTCCGTGCCCGTACCGGCCGCGTGGGTGCGGTGGTCGTAGCCCTGCTGCCCCGTGACGTTCCCGGTGGCCCACGTGCCCGTGGCGGTGGTCTGCTGGGTGTCGGAGTTGTCCGCCAGGACCACCGACCGGCCCGCCGGAACACCGTCGTCGGAACGGGACCTGACCTTGCCGTCAGGGTAGTACGACCACGTCATGGTGCGGTTGGAGGAGCCGCCCGCCGAGGTCAGCGTCCGGGCCGTCTGCTGGCCCACGTCGTTGTAGTCGTAGGTGGTGGCGATGTCCCACGGGTCGGTGGAGCTCTTGGTCCAGCCGTTGTCGAAGTACGAGAAGACGGTGTCGTTGCGGACCGTCTGCCCCTCCGAGGGCGGCATCGAGGTCTTCGCGACCCGGCCCACGGCGTCGTACTCGGTCTCGGTGTACACGTTGGGGTCGCTGTGGCCGGCGTCCGCCGGGTCGTACGGCTGGTACTGGCGCTTGGGCCGGTTCAGCGCGTCGTAGTCGGTGCGGACGGTGAAGGCCGTGGTGGTCCCCGCGTCGACCGCCCGTGGGGTGATCACCTTGGTGGTGTTGCCGACCTGGTCGTACTCGTACCGGGTGGTCCGGTAGGTGATCGGCGAGGTGCCGCTGTGCGGGACCTTGACCTCGGACTGCTTGCCCCGCTCGTCGTAGCTGACGAGCGTGGTGTTGTTCTCGGCGTCCGTCGTGGAGACGACGAGGGAGTCCTTGTCGTAGGCCTTCCTGGTGACCTTCCCGGCGGCGTCCGTGACCGAGGTGACCCGGTGGTTCAGGTCGTAGCCGGACAGCCTGGTGTAGTCGGCGGGGTCGGCGGTGAGGTTCTTCTTCGGGTCGACGACCTTGGTGGTGTTGCCGGCGTCGTCGTACTCGTAGCTGACCTTGTCCCCTTCGGCGTTGGTGACCGAGGTGAGCTGGTAGATCTCGTTGTAGTAGTTGGTCGTGACGAAGTCCGTCGCGTCCGCGGTGGTGAGCGTGCCCTTCGGCTCGGTCGTCGTCCTGAGGTTGCCGACCTTGTCGTAGGTGTAGGTGGTCTTCCGCTCGTCCGACGTCGTGGTGTACTTCGGCGCGGTCGCCGAGGTCGTCTGGTCGGCCGCGTCGTACACGGCGGTGGACACCGCTCCGTTGGGCGCCGTCGACGTGGTGATGTTGTCGTTGGCGTCGTACACGGGAGCGGGCGCGGAGATCAGGTCGCCGGCGGCCTGGTCCTTCGGCTCGGTCTTGACCAGCGGACGTCCGAAGGTGTCGTAGGTCTGCGTGACCTTCTTGCCCAGGGCGTCGGTGACCTCGGTGACCTGGCCACGCTCGTCGTAGACGAACGTCGACGACTTGTTCAGCGCGTTCGTCATCGTCCTCGGGAAGCCCGTGGGCCCGAAGTCGCTGTTCGTGTCCGCGTTGCCGTTGGCGTCGGTCGCCCTGGTCAGGTTCCCGTACGTGTCGTACTCGTACGACGTGGTGTAGTCGCCGGCCGTCGAGGTGGCGACGCCCTTGGGGTCGGTGACCGTCTTCAGGTTGCCGAAGGTGTCGTAGCCGAACTGCCACTTCCGGCCCTCGGGGGAGGTCTTGGTGAACAGGTCGGCCGCGTAACCGTCGGCGCGGGTCTGGTACACGTACCGGGCGGAGTTCGCCGGATAGGTGCCCGGGGCGCAGTCCGAAGAGGGCGGCACGCCGGCCTTGTTGTTCTCCGCGTCGCGCTTCCAGAGCGGGTAGCCCGTCCTCTGGTCGTAGCAGTACGCGGTCTTGGCGCCGTTGTTCTCCTCGGTGTAGGTGACGTTGTTGTCCGCGTCCCACGCCAGCTTCATGGACTGGGACTTGGCGTTGGTCGACTGGACGGCGCGGCCGAAGTCGTCGGTGACGTAGGCCGAGGCGTGCGACTCGGCATCGGTGACCGTGGTGTCGGTGAACTTGGTGTTGGCGGCGTTCACCGCGTACGCGAAGCCCGTGGTGCCCTGGAGACGGTCGGTGATCGTCTTGGTCCACCAGTGGTACTTCGGGTCGTCACCGGCCTTGGGGGCGTTGTAGGCCATGGCCGTCGCGTTGCCGCGCGGGTCGGTGGCCTTGACGAGCTTGACGTTCTTGTTGCCCTGCTCGGCGTCGTACTCGAAGCCGAAGACCTTCGGCTGGGCGGAGCCCGCACCGTCGGTGATCCTGGTGAGCAGGCCCTTGTCGGAGTACTCGAAGGTGATCCTGCGGCCCGAGATGTCGGTCATCGACCTGATGTGGTCGGTGATCTTCGGGCCGACGCCGTCGGACTTGGTGTAGTACTCGACCGTCAGCGACTGGCGGCCGGCCGGGTCGGTGACGTACGAGAGGAACTTGGTCGGCTTGTTGTTGGACTTGCGTTCCTCGTACGTGTACGTCTGGGTGTTGCCGTTCTTGTCGACGAGCGACGTCATGTAGCCGTCACAGCCGAACAGGAAGCGGGAGCCGTCCGGACGCGTCATCGTCCAGGCGTCCGGGACCGGGTCCTTCAGCGGCGTGCAGTCGAGGCCGGGCTTCGCCGTCAGCTTGTAGTGGACGCCGGCCGGGGCCTTCCAGGAGCCGTCCGGCTGTTCGCGGAAGACGTGGGTCGTGCCGTCGCCGTCGGGGAGCCTGATCTCGGTCGGGTGCGGCTTGGGGTGGAACTCCAGCGGTGCGCCGAGCCGGACCGGGCCGGCGGCCTGGAAGGACCAGCCGTGGCCGGAGACCGTGTCGGAGGTGTCGAGGCTGTTGTACGCGAACCGGGCGAAGGTGGTGACTCCCCGGCCGGGGTTGGTGAACGCGTTGTACTGCCAGACGCTGTTGCCCGAGGCCAGGTTGTTCATGACGGTCGAACCGGCGCCGGTGTTCTTGCCCGTGTAGGCGTAGAACTTCTCCATGCCGAGCTGGTTGGAGGTCGGGTCCTCCACCGCCACGTTCTGGCTCAGACCGGGGATGCCGGCGGTGCCCGAGGTCCACGTGCCGGCCGTCTTGTCGAGGACGTCCCAGGTCAGCACGTAGTCGGTGCGCTTGTTGCCGTTGTCCGAGTTGATCGGCGTCTTCACGACGGCCTGCAGGTTCACCGAGGCGCCGGGGGCCACGTCGGCGGGCAGGGCGGTCCGGACCTGGTTGCCGCCGTTGGTGACGTCGGTGCCGTCCGGCAGCGTCCACCGGTAGGTCAGGACGTGGTCGGCCGCCCTCCACGTCGCGGCGGTGGTGTTGGTGAGCGTGAAGTCGACCGCGTAGTCGGTGTTCGGCGTCATCCGCGCCGGCGTCTGCGGTGCGTAGTACGTCGACTCCGTGGTCGAGTCGATGTAGGTGACGACGATCCGGGGGCGCAGTCGCTGCTCCGTGCCCTCGGAGGACAGGAACAGGGTGCGCTCCTGCGCCGCGGCCTCGTCGGCCATCTTGAGGACCACGCCCCGCTGGGAGGCCGGGGTGGTCACCCAGGACTGGGCCATCGAGACGACGCTCCAGTCGTGCCGGGCCGGGTCGTTCGTCTTCGCGCCCGTGTCACCCGCCACGGCACCGAAGTCGCCGCCCGGCGTGGTCCAGGAGGTGGCGGCGTCGGCCTTCGTCCAGGTCGCGGCGGACTCGTCGAAGTCACGGGTCAGCGGGCGGAGTTCGTACACCGCCCCCGCGGTGTCCTGGGCCGTCTGCGTGCTCCACAGGCGCACCTTGGCGTCCAGCACCCGGGCCGTGGCCGGGATGCCCAGGGCCGGGAACTTCAGCAGGGCGCGGGTGTCGCCGTAGGTGGCGGAGTTGTTGCCGACGCTCAGCCAGTTCTTCGGGCCGCCGTCGTCGATCGTGTCGTGGGTGAGGGCCGGGCGCGCCGAGGACAGGGTGGTGTCCTGCGTGGCGTCCAGGACCTTCGTCGTCCGCCCGGCCTTCGGCAGCCGGACGAGCTGGGTGGGCGCGGCGACGACCTGTCCGTCCTTCGTACGGACCGCGACCATGTAGTAGTAGGCGCGGCCGAACGGATCGGGGTCGTCCGCCTTCGTCGGCACCGCGGTGCTGTCCGTGAACGAGGTGGTCCCCGGCTTCACCGGTGCGACGAGCGTCGCGGCCGACGGGGTGAAGGTCTGGCTGATCGAGCGGTGGACCTGGTACTCGACGAGGTCGTCGCCGGTGCCGATCGGGTCCTTGTCCTGGTACGCCGACCAGTTCAGCTCCGCACCCGTGTCGTGGATGACGGACGGGGCCGCGAGGTCCACGCCCTGCCGGCCGAAGGTGAGGACGAGACGCGGGTAGTTGGCGACCTCGCCGCCGTAGCCGAACTCGCTGCCCTCGTAGCGCGGACCGCCCTTCGGGCCGTTCGCGGACTCGTCACCGGCCTTGATCACGAAGCCGTTGTTGGCGTACGTGCCGTCGAGCCACTGCTGGACCGTCTTCGTGACGGGGAAGCTGTGCCAGGTGTTCAGCTCGCCGGGCTGCTTGGTGACCGCGCCGCCCTTGGTGAAGCGGACGGCGTCGGCGAGCACGGCCGTCGTCGTCGAGGCGGGGGCGTCGCCGAGCACGACCTTGCCGAGCGTGCCGGCCCTGAACGGGTGGGTGCCCAGCGTCTTCCACACCCCGGCGGTGCCGGCCTGCTGGTTCACCAGGTACTGCTTCGACCCGCCGTCGTAGGTGACGGTGTACGGCGCGTTCGTGGCCCGGTCCGCTGCGGGCACGTAGTGCGCCTCGACCTGGTAGGTGCCGTCCTCCGGCAGGCTCGGCTGCCAGGTGTACGTGTCACCCGCGACCGAGTCCTTGTTGTACTGGTACGTCTGGTTGACCGCGTACTGGGTGTACGCCGTGTTCGCGGACGCGGGCCAGGCGCCCACCGCGGCGGTGCGGCCGGCCTCGGCGTTGTCGACCAGCACCGAGGTGCCGGACAGCTCGCCGGTGAGCCCGTTGGCGCTGTTCCAGGTGGCCTGGTCCTCGGTCCACGCCTGGGTGGCGCGGTGCGCCTCCAGCTGGACCTCGGTGTCACCCGCCGTGTGGGTCTGGTCGAAGTACAGCCGCAGGTCCGCGGAGTCCACCTTGGTGCCCGCCGGGACGCCGGCGAGCGGGAAGCGCAGCAGCGCGCGCGAGGTGCCGGTGGAGGTGTTGCCGACCGAGAGGCGCCAGTTGTCGTCGTAGTTGGTCGTCGGGCCGTCCGACGAGATCATCACGTCCTGCGCCGTGGTCGGCGTCGGCGCGATGGAGATCGTCGGGTCGATCGTGACCGGATAGCGGCGCTCCGGCGCGGCGAGCCACTTCGCGTCCGGCGTGACCGTCAGCTGCCAGCCCTTGCCCGCACGGCTGAGCTTCTGCCCGACCGCGGCGCTGTAGCCGGTGCCGTACGGTGACCCGGGATCCTTCCCGGCGTCCGTCATGAACGCGGCCGGGATCACCAGGACCGGAGCCGCGCCCTCACCGTAGAAGCCGATCGAGCCGTCCGCCGCCGCCTTCGGCGTCAGCCCGCCCGCGTCCAGCGTGAAGGTGAACGTGACGGGGCCGGCGGGCCGGCTGCCGAGGACGATGTTCTCCTTCACCCGGCCCGGGCCCACCTGGTAGGTGAGGTCGGCGCCGGGCACCGCGTTCCGGTACGTCACCGTGTCGCCGGTGGCGAGCGGGGTGAGCCTGCCCGCGCCCTTCAGGCCCAGGGTCACGGCGTGACCGTCGGCGGCCTGGAAGCGGAGCAGTCTGCTCGCGTCCGCACCGAACCACGTGCTCGCGGCGTTGGTGGTGTTGGCGAAGGGGAACGCCGCCGTCCGGCCGGCGGTCACCGTCGGGTCGATGTCCTTCCAGGAGGCTCCGGCGCGATAGGCGGTCGGGACCGCCGACACCTCGGCCTGGACCCGGCCGTCGGACAGCTGCCAGTAGCGGGCGGTCGCCGTGCGCCGACCGGTCAGCTCCGCGACCCGCTTCGGCTTCGGGGCGGCCTTTCCGCGGGGCAGCCGCTCCCGGCTGGGCAGCACCGGGGTGCCGCCGGTCGAGGGCTGTTCGGGAGCCGTGTCGCCCGGTTCGGTGTCCGAGAACCAGCCCTTGAGGGTGTCGACGACACCCCCGCCGTCGTCCCCGGAAACCCCCGCGGTGTTCGTCGCCGCCGCATACGCGGCTTGCGGCAGCGTCGCGGAGGTCATCGCCGAAACCACGAGACAGGCCAGAGCCCGTCCGAATCTCACTTTCACGCCGGTCCTTCCTTTGACCGAAAATGCCGCCCCGGGTTCCGGTGCGGGCGGGGGGCTTTCTAATCAGAGGCATCAGGGCACGTCAACCACATTCAGAATTCGGGCATGTGACGGTCTGTCGGCAGATGACGGGAGTCGGGGGGAAGCTGATTCGCCCGATTCGTTCGCTCCCTGGATTTCGCCGAACTCGGTGGTGTATAACGCAGCGGAATTTCCGCCGAGCGAAAGAGAAGTCATGCCGCCCACAGAAGCCCCGGTGGACCCGGAAGGATCCGGGAACCCCGAAAAGCCCGAAATCGAGAGGGAATCGAACCGGCGCGGCCGCCGGTTCACGGTGGTCGCCGCAGGGGCGCTGCTGTCGGTGTGCGGCGCGCTCCTCGCTTACGGAAGCGTCGGCGCCGGCGGTCCCTCGGAGGACGAGCGGGGGGCGGCCGGCGGCCGGTCCGGGGCCCACGCGACGGAGGTGGCGTACGAGGTCCTCGGTGAGGGCACCGCCGACATCTCCTACCGGGCGGCCGGCGTCGAGGACCTCGTCAGGAACGCCCGGCTGCCGTGGCGGAAGACCGTGCGGCTGCCGCAGGGCGCCACCCCGGCCGTCAGCGTCACGCTCGGCGAGAAGGGCGGCCGTGCGAGCTGCGGCCTCACCGTCGCCGGGCGCCACGTCCAGAGCTCCACCGTGGAGGGCGTCTTCGGACGCGGCACCTGCGCGGGGGAGAGCTCCGGGACTCCCACCCCCACCCGTACCGACCTCCAAGGAACCCCGTGATCCCGAACCTCCTCGGCCGGACCGCCCGCGCCGCCACCCTCGCCGGACTCGCCGCGGTCGTCGTGGCGTCCACCGGCCTCGTCGCGCCCGCCGGGAGCGCCGCCACGCCCGCCCCGGCGCTCGCGGCCGCCGCCACCGGGGCGGAGCGCGGCGGCCTCGCGAGCATCGCGCTCGACGGCGCCGACGGCGACCGGCGCGGCCTGTCGGCCCGGCGCACCGCGCCCTTCAGCATGATCGGGCTCACCTGGGCCGACCCCCGAGCGGAGCTCGGCGGCACGGCGGAGGTCCGCACCCGGGACCACCGCACCGGCCGTTGGTCCGCCTGGCGGACGCTCGACCAGGACGTCCGCACTCCCGACGCGGGGTCGGACGGCCGGTCCGCCGGTGGGCGGGCCGGCACCCAGCCGCTGTGGACCGGACTCTCCGACGGAGTGCAGGTGCGGATCGACGCCGGAGCGAAGCTGCCCGAGGGCCTGCGCGTGGAACTCGTCGACCCGCGGGCGGGCGGCACGCCCGCCGGTGCGCGGACCGCCGGCGCGCCGCGGACGCCCACGTCGGTGGCGGGTGCGGCGGCCGCGGCGGCCGAACGCCCCGCGATCACGCCCCGGTCCGGCTGGGGCGCGGACGAGTCCCTGGTCGTCGACCCGCCGACGTACACGACCGAGACGAAGGCCGTCTTCGTCCACCACACCGCCGGCACCAACGACTACACCTGCGAGCAGTCGGCCGACGTGATCCGCGCGATCTTCCTCTACCACGTGCAGGGGCAGGGCTGGAACGACATCGGCTACCAGTTCCTGGTCGACAAGTGCGGGACCGTCTTCGAGGGGCGTGCGGGCGGCGTCGACAGGCCCGTCCTCGGTGCCCAGACCTACGGCTTCAACACCGACACGACCGGTATCGCCGTCCTCGGCAACTACAACGAGGCCGTCTCCACGCAGCCGGTGCTCGACGCGATCGCGGGCGTGGCCGCCTGGAAGCTCGGCCTCTACGGCCACGACCCCGCCGGGACGGTCGCCCTCGTCGCCGCCGCGGACAACGGCCTCTACAAGAAGGGCCAGGTCGTCACCCTCTCGCGGATCTCGGGCCACCGGGACGGCTTTCCCACGGAGTGCCCCGGCGCGAACCTGTACGCGGACCTGCCCGCCGTCCGGCAACTCGCCGCGGCGCAGCCGGACCCGGGCGCCCCGCTCGACTGACGTACCGTCATGTCGCCTGTGAGCAGCGTCACCTTGCCGCCCCGTGATGTTCCGGGGGCGGGATCCGCTTGATCATCCGGCGGGGTCCACCGGATCCCGCCGCGACGGGTCGACGGGCAGGGGTGAACAGGGATGGATCGCGAAGAGCGGGCACCACGGGCGGCCGAGATGGAGCGGTGCGCGTCCGAGTTCGTCGGACGCGTCACGGCGCGGGCGCGCCTGCCGCTCGACTACAGCGTGACCAGCCTGGCGGTCGTCGACCGGCTCATCGACGGGCTCAGACGGGGCGGGACCCGGCGCCACGACGTGACGGGCCCGCTGCTCGGCCTCGGCGCCTACGTGGGCGAGGTGCTGGTGCGTCAGGCCGGGGCGGTGTGGGTCGACCTGCCCCCGGACCACCCCGTCCGCACCGCCTTCGAGCACCCCGTCGCCGTACGGATGCCCGACGGCCGGCTCTGGAACCCCCTCGGCCGGACCGTGAACCGCTTCGAGATCGGCCCCCAGGAGTCCCTCCGGACCTACTTCCTCACCCTGCACGGACGCCGCCCACCACGGCCGCGGCGCACCGGCTGCCCCTCGGACGGGCTGACGGCGGGCCGCTGCTGACGGTCTGACAGGATGAGAGTCTTCCGGTTCCACGGGCGCGGCCGGAGTTTCCTGACGGGACCGGCTGTGAAGAGGGACGTGTGAGCGAGGAGGCCGGCAGCCGCGCGCCCGCGGAGCCCTGCGACTTACGACTCGGCGAGGCCGTCGAACGGGCCCAGCGCGGCGACGAGGAGGCCTTCGCCGAGGCGTACCGGACGGTGTACCCCGGCCTCCTCGGCTACGTGCGCGGGCTGGTCGGCGCGGACGCCGAGGACGTCGCCGCCGAGGCGTGGCTGGAGATCGCCCGCGACCTCGGCCGGTTCCGCGGCGACGGTGCGGGATTCCGCGGCTGGACCGCGACGATAGCCCGTCACCGGGCCCTCGACCATCTGCGCCGCGAGCGCTCCCGGCCCCGCCCCGCCCCGGTCGAGCAGGACCTGCTCGACCTGCCGGCCGCCGTCGACACCGCCGGCGAGGCGCTGGAGAGCCTGTCGACGGAGCAGGCGCTCGCGCTGGTCAAGAGCCTGCCGCGGGACCAGGCCGAGGCCGTGCTCCTCCGGGTCGTCGTGGGCCTCGACGGGCCCACCGCGGCCCGGGTGTTGGGGAAGCGTCCCGGTGCGGTACGGTCCGCGGCACACAGGGGGCTGAAGCGACTCGCACGGGAACTCAAGGGAAGAGCGAGGTGACGGAATGCCGATGGATCACGAACACCGCGCCCTGGAGGACGCGTTGCGCTCCGCGCTGACCCGGGACGGGTCGCACCCGGAACCCGACCTCCCCACCCTGGCCGCCTTCCGCACGGTCCTGCACGTGGACCTGCCCAACCGCCGTCGGGACGACTGGACCCCCGTCGCGGTCCGCCGGCGTGGCGGGCGCTCCCTGCGCGCCGTTCTGGCCGGGCTGGTCGCCAGCCTGACGCTCGGCGGGGTCGCGCTCGCCTCCGGCAACCTGCCCGGCCGCCTGTCCGACGGCCCGGCCCCGGGCCACGACCCCACCACCTCGGCCCCGCCCCACCCCGAATCCATCCCGGCTCCGCACACGCCGCCCCCGGGCCGGCCGGGCGCGGAGGCACCCGATCCCGACCCGGACCGCGAGGAGCCCGAGCGGAAGGCGAAGGGCAAGACGAACGGGAAGGGGAAGGGCCGCGGGCGGGGGGAGAACCAGGGGCAGGCGGAGAACCCGGGTCAGGGGCAAGGCCAGGGGCAGGGGCAGGGGCAGGGGCAGGGGCAGGGCCAGGGGCAGGGCCAGGGCCAGGGAAGGGGTGTGGTCCCGGACGCCGATCGGGAAGCGAAGAACGGGTGGCGGAAGAACGGCAAGGCGGAACCCCCGGCCGTGAAGCCGCGGACGGCACCCGGCCCCGCCCGCCCGGCAGCGCGCTGACTCCCGAGACGTTCCGGCACCGCGCACCGCGCCGACCGGCGCCGGCTCCGCTCCGGCCGGCGCCGCGCCGCCGGCCCAGGGGCGTACCCGCGACCGGTCCCAGGACCACCCCGACCGGCCCCGGGTGTGTGTCCCCGACCGGTTCCGCCGGGCCGGTCCGGTCACCCGCCGAACGAGCCGTGCCTTCCCTCTCCCGCGGTGAAGCGCGCCGCGCCCGAAAGGGTCTCGCCGGACGACAGGGCCACCATGCCGTGCCGCAGCTCGCCCGCCAGGGCCTCGGACTCGGGCAGCCCGTGCTGCTCCCGTACGGACATGCGGTCGTGACGCAGGCACAGCTGAGGGAAGGCCGCGATCTCCCGGGCCAGCTCCTCCGCCGCGGCCCGCGCCCTGCCCGGCGGAACGAGGCGGTTGGCGAGGCCCATCGCGTACGCCTCGGCCGCCGGTACGGGCCGGCCGGTGAGCACGAGATCCATGGCGCGGCTCTCGCCGATCAGCCGCGGCAGCCGTACCGTGCCGCCGTCGATCAGGGGGACACCCCAACGGCGGCAGAACACCCCGAAGACCGCGTCCTCCTCGGCCACGCGCAGGTCGCACCAGAGGGCCAGTTCGAGCCCGCCGGCCACGGCGTGCCCGGCGACCGCGGCGATCACCGGCTTGGTGAGCCGCAAGCGGGTCGGCCCCATCGGGCCGTCGCCGTCGGGGGCCACCCGATTGCCGCGCTCGGTGCCGATCGCCTTGAGGTCGGCGCCCGCGCAGAAGGTCCCGCCCTCGCCCCACAGCACGGCGACCGAGGCGTCGGGGTCCTCCTCGAAGGCCCGGAAGGCATCGCCCAGCCGGCGCGCCATGGGCCCGTCCACGGCGTTGCGGGCGGCGGGCCGCGACAACACCACGGTCGTCACGGGCCCGTCGTGTTCGACGCGGACGCCGGATGTCGACGAGTCATCGGTCATGGGCGCATTCTGGCGGGGCCGCGAGCGGGGGGCCAGGGCCACGCGTGGGGGAGAGACGGTGTGCCCGCCGCGGGCCCCCGCGCGGGCGGCCCCGCACGCCGCTATGAGGTCAGCCAGCGGCGCAGCAGCCTGCTCACGGCGGGCATCGCCACGTACGTCATCAGCACGTTGAAGACGCAGGCGACGACCGCGCTGCTGAGCAGGAGGGGCAGTGCGGTCAGGTGCGGGGTGAGGAAGAGGCCGCCGAAGAGGGAGATCGGGTAGATCGCCAGGGTCGCGCTGATCGCCATCTTCCACCGGGGCGGCGCGGGACGGGTCGAGCCCGGCTTGGCGAACCAGGTTTCCATGCCGGTGAGCCTGCGCCGGGCGATCTCGGTGTGGTGGTGCCCGTCGCAGTCGGCGAACCAGGCCGCCCGCTCGGGCGACTCCTGCCAGGTCCGGCACGCCTCCTGGTCCCGGAAGCGGTGGACGAGGAACCAGGGGGCGTCGCCGCCCGAGGAGCGGAAGAGCCCGTAGCCGAGATGGCCGGGGAAGGCGGCGGCGCTCTCCAGGATGCCCTTCGCCCACCGCTCGAAGGAGGCTTCGTAGCCGGGCTCGACGCGGCGGGCTATCAGCAGGGTCACCTCGCCCGTGTCGGCGGGGACGGTCGTGTGCTCAAGGCTGACGGCGGTCAACACAGACTCCTCTTGATCTCACCGCGCCCGCCCACACTGTACGCGTCACCCGCCGCGGGCCGGCCCCTCCGGTCGACGGGGCCGCCCGTCAGCGCCCCAGGCGGGCGTCGAGCCACTCCAGGACCTCGGGGGTCACGGGGTCGGTGATGTCGGCGAACTCGTCGTGCTTCTTGAGGAACTTCGCCACGTACGGGCAGACCGGGACGATGCGCATGCCGGAGGCGCGGACGTCGGTGAGGGCCTGCTCGACGAGGATCGAGGCGAGTCCCTGGCCGGCGTAGGCGTCGTCGACCTCGGTGTGGAAGAAGACCCGACGGTCGTCACGGTCGCGGTACGCGGTCAGGCCGGCGCGCCGGTCGTCGACGAGGATCTCGTAACGGTGACGGGCGTCGACGTGACGGACGACGGGGGTGGCGCTCTGCTCGCTCATGGCGGTCCTTCCGGGGCGGGGTGCGGATCGGGGGGATCGGTGCGGGTCGGTGCGGGTCGGGGAGGGAGGTCAGCGGCGGGAGGGGTTCCGGCGGGGCGCGATGACGGCGTTCGGCAGGGCGGGGGCCGGCAGGCGGTCACCCGGGTAGCCGTCCACGTCGCCGAAGCGGTCGGAGGCCCGCTCCCACTCCTCCCGCGCCTCGACGATGTCCTGGTGGCTGCGTCCGATGAAGTTCCACCACATCACGATCTCCTCCTCGAAGGGCGTGCCGCCCAGGAGGACGGTCCGGGCCGGCCGGTCGGAGGCGTTGGTGAGGGTGAGGGTGGTGCGGCCGGGGGCCGCGTAGCCGAGCTCGGCGGGCCGCAGGACGGTGCCGTCGAGGCGTACGTCGCCCTCGTCGACGAGGAGTCCGTGCTCGAACTCCGGGTCGACGTCGAGGGTGACGGTGGCGCCGGCGTCGATCAGGAGCTCGGCTCCGAGGAGCGGGCTGAAGGTGCGTACGGGCGAGGTCTCCCCGGCGAGCGTGCCCAGGAAGACCCGGAGCTCCGCCCCGTCGACGCGCAGCGCCTCCGGCGCGTGGTGCTGGAAATCGCGCGGGGCGTGCCGGTGCGCGTCGGGCAGGGCCACCCAGAGCTGGACGCCGTGCAGGACGGTGGTGTCGGGGGTGGAGACCTCGGTGTGGGCGATGCCGTGACCGCCGGTCATGAGGTTGAGTTCACCGGGGCGCACGAAGGCGTGGCTGCCGAGGCTGTCGCGGTGCTCGATCTCGCCGGTGAAGAGCCAGCTGACGGTCTGCAGTCCGGTGTGCGGGTGCGGGGCGACGTCCATGCCGCCGGAGTCGGCGACCCGGTCGGGGCCGTAGTGGTCGGCGAAGCACCAGGCGCCGATCAGTGTCCTGGCCCGCTGCGGCAGCGTGCGCCGTACGCGCATCGCGCGCGGTCCGCCCAGCGGGACGTCCCGGGCGGTGAGGACCTCGACCTCCGTGGCAGCCATGTCCCAGCCCCTCCTCATCCATGTAGTTTCATTTTCAACAAGTATGGATGATCATAGTCGAGACGACAACACGCGAAGGAGTGCAGGGTGAGTGAGACGGTACAGGTCACGGCGGCCCCCGCGGTGGGGCGGATCTACCTCGACAAGCAGAGCCCGGCGGCGTACCAGGCGCTCGTGAAGACCGCCGACACCGTCCGCGCGACGGCCGCCGAGGCGGGCCTCGACCGGATCCTGGTCGAGCTGGTCAATCTCCGCGTGTCCCAGCTCAACGGCTGCGCCTTCTGCCTCGACGTGCACACCCGGGCCGCGCTGCGGGCCGGCGAGACGACCCGGCGCCTGGGCGTGCTGGCCGCCTGGCGTGACACCGGGCTCTTCACCGCCCGCGAGCGCGCGGCCCTCGCCCTCGCCGAGGCCACCACGCACCCCGCGGACGCGCTCGCCCGGGAGCGGGCCTACGAGGAGGCTCGCGAGGTGTTCGACGACGACGAGCTCTCCGCCGTGATCTGGGTGGCCATCACCATCAACGCCTTCAACCGGGTCTCGATCCTGAGCAAGCACCCGGTGCGGGAGGCGCCCGCCGGCTGAGCGCGGCGGGCGACGGGAAGGCGCCGCGGGCGACGGGGCGGGGTGGTGGGCGACGGGAAGGCGCGGCGGGTGACGGGGCGGGGTGGTGGACGACGGACCGGCAAGGGCGCCCCCGTCGCCCACCGCCCTCCCGTCGCCCGCCCCCCTCCAGTCGCCCGCCGCGCCTTACGGCCTTTGCCGCACCGCGGTGCCGGTGCGAAGCCGTGGTGCCCGTACGCAGATTTTGCCGTCCCGTGGTTGCCGGCCCGGCGGGTCCGTCGGACTCTTGGTCACCATGCCCCCGGGCAGTTGGTACTGCTGGTCACGGGGGGTGCAAGGAGCCCTCCGCCCTGAGCGGGGAATGTTCATGCACCTCGAGTTCCGGCACCTCCGTGTCCTGCTCACCGTCGCCGAGGCCGGCAGCATCCGCAAAGCCGCCGCACGGCTGCAGCTCTCCCAACCGGCCACGAGCGCCCAGCTGAAGCGGATCGAGCACGAGTTGGGCGGCCCGCTCTTCACCCGTAGCGCGGACGGCGTGAAGCCGAACGAGAACGGGCAGTACGTCCTGCGCTGCGCGCGGGACCTCGTCGTCGGCTTCGACCGGCTACGCGAGCACGCGCGGTCGGCGGCCCAGGCGGACCGGGAGACGGCCGCGCCGCTGCGGGCGGGCGGAACCGCCGGCCCCCTGGTGTCGTTGCTGATATCCGCGCTCTTCGAACTCGTCCCCGAACGCCGCCTCACCATCGACGCCCGCCGCTCGGTGCACACCCTGATGAAAGCCCTGAGCCTGTCGAAATGCGACATCGCGGTCTTCGGAGAGTTCCCGGGATTCCCCCTGCCGGTCGATGAGTCGGTGGCGACGCGCACACTGCTGCGCGAGCCGGTGTTCGTCCTGCTCGCCGAGGACCACCCGCTGGCCCGGCAGGAGACGGTCAGCCTGTACGACCTCCGGGACGAGGAGTGGGTGATGCCGGAGGCCGACGAGAGCGGGGTGCACGCGTACCTCCATCTCACCTGTCAGTCGGCGGGATTCACCCCGCGCATCGCACACGTGACGTCGGACCTGTCGGTGGCGCGGATCCTGGTCGCAGGCCGGCGTGCCGTCTGCGGCGTGTGGCCGACCGCCGACGTCCCCGCCCAGGGCACCGTGCAGCGGCCGCTCGTGGACGTCCCGTTCCACCGGCGGCTGCGGCTGGCCTGGAACGCGGAATCGGTTCCTCCCGAGCTCGCCGACGCCGCGGGCGGGCGCCTGCTGGCCGCGTACCAGGCGCTCGTGCGGCAGCGGCCGCAGTACCTGGCCTGGTGGGAGGACGGCGGGGAGGAGTTCGCCCTGGGCGCCGACGGGTGACCGGCCGGGCCACGCGTCCCCACCCCTATAGCTCCACAGTTGTATCCCACCTGGGATCACGTCAGGAACATGTCACCTGGTGAACACTTCGCGTCAACGTCCACGGACGTCGTCACCCCCACGACGAGCGAAGGAAACACCGCGTCATGCCCCGTCACCTCCTTGCCCTTTCCACGATGGTCGCCGCCGGTGTGATCACCACGAGCGCCCTGGCCGTCCCGGCCTACTCGCAGCCCCACGCCGCGCCGCACGGGAAGTCCGTCCGCGACACGGCGATATCCCGGGCCGAGGCCAACGTGACCCGGCACGCCGACACCTTCGGTTTCGGCGCGGGCCAGGCGCTCCAGGTCAAGGACGTCGTGATCGACGCCGACGGCACCCAGCACGTCCGCTTCGAGCGCACCTACCAGGGCCTGCCCGTGGTCGGCGGCGACTTCGTCGTCCACCAGAAGGCCGACGGCGCGCTGAAGGGATCCAGCCACGCCAAGGCCCACAAGGTGGCGCTGAGGTCCGTCACTCCGGGCGTCGACGCCAAGGGCACCGCGGCCGGTGCGCTCAAGCGCTCGCAGGGACTGGTCAGCCAGGCCAGGTCCACCCCCGAGCTGATCGTGTGGGCCGCCGACGGCACCGCGCGGCTGGCCTGGCGCACCACCGTGCAGGGTCTGGGCGACAAGGGCCAGCCGCACGGCGAGGTCTTCGTCACCGACGCCACCACCGGTGCCGCGATCGAGAACTACGACAGCGAGCGCGAGGCCAGTGGCACGGGCCACTCCGAGTACACCGGTGACATCACGATCGACACCACGCAGCAGGCCGACGGCTCCTTCGCCCTGATCGACCCGGTCCGCAAGCACGTCACCAAGGACGCGCGCAACGTCTCCGCCTCGTCCCTGAACAGCTCCTCGGGCACGCTGTTCACCGACGCCGACAACGTCTGGGGCGACGGCCGGAAGTTCTCCACCGACCGCTCCACCGCCGCCGTCGACGCGCACGCCAACACCGCGAAGACCTTCGACTACTACCAGTCCACCTTCGGCCGCAGCGGCATCAAGAACGACGGCCGCGGCGCCACCGTGTTCGTCCACGTCGGCACCAAGTGGGACAACGCCCAGTGGTCGGACGCCTGCTTCTGCATGATGACCGGCGACGGCGACGGCGTCACCGACCCCGAGCAGGTCGACCTCGACACCATGGGCCACGAGATGACCCACGGCGTCACCTCGGCCACCGCCAACCTGCGCTACAGCGGCGAGTCCGGCGGTCTCAACGAGGCCACCAGCGACATCCTCGGCACGATGGTCGAGTGGTACGCCAACAGCGCGATCGACACCCCCGACTACCTCTTCAGCGACCAGTCCACCCCGCCGTGGCTGCGCCGGTTCGACAAGCCGTCCCTGGACGGGCGTTCCGCCGACTACTGGTCGAAGTCCGTCGGCCGGCTCGACGTGCACAACTCCTCCGGCGTCGGCAACCACTGGTTCTACCTCGCGAGCGAGGGCAGCGGCACCAAGACCATCAACGGCGTGACGTACAACAGCCCGACGTCCAACGGCTCCACGGTCACCGGCATCGGCAACCAGAAGGCCGCCGCCATCTGGTACCGGGCGCTGACCGTCTACATGACCTCCACCACGGACTACAAGGGTGCCCGCGCCGCGACCCTGAGCGCGGCGAAGGACCTCTACGGCGCCACCAGCACCGAGTACGCCACCGTCGCGAACGCCTGGAGCGCGGTCAACGTCGCCTGACGCGGCTCCGCATCGCCCGATCCGGGGCTCCGCCCCGGAACACCGCCCCGGGCCCGGTCGTCCCGACCGGGCCCGGGGCGGCTTGCGTCCCCAGAGGCGTCAGCACCGGCAGCGGCACCGGGATTGGGTGGGACCGTCACCGGCACCCGCAGCGGCACCGGCGCCGGGATCGGCATCGCGATCGGCACCGGCGCCGGGATCGGCAGCGGCACCCGCCGTGCCCGAGCCGTGCCCGAGCCGTGCCTTGGTCGTCGGGTGGTCCGCCGGCAGTGCGCTGTGGTGCCAAGTCCCGGGCGCGGGAGGTAAAAGCGGTCTGCCGGGTCGGTCGTAGTTTCGAGGGGTGCCCGGCCGTCGAGGCGGCGGGCACGGTGCAAACCGCCCCGAAAGGACCCCTCATGTTCGACATCTCCCAGGTGCAGGCCGCTCCCGGCAAGGACCTGCTCACACCCGACAACGCTGTCATGCTCTTCGTCGACCACCAGCCGCAGATGTTCTTCGGCACCGGCAGCGGCGACCGTGCCGCGATCATCAACAGCACCGTGGGTCTCGCCAAGGCCGCGCGGGCCTTCGACGTGCCGGCCGTGCTGACCACGGTCGCCGCCGAGTCGTTCTCCGGGCCCCTGCTGCCCCAGCTCGCCGAGGTCTTCCCCCGGCACGAGGTCATCGACCGCACCACCATGAACGCCTGGGAGGACGAGGCGCTGGTGGCCGCCGTCAAGGCGACCGGACGCAGGAAGATCGTCCTGTCCGGCCTGTGGACCGAGGTCTGCCTGGTGCTGCCCGCGCTCTCGGCGCTGGAGCAGGGCTACGAGGTGTACGTCGTCTCCGACGCCTCCGGCGGCGTCAGCCCGGCCGCCCACGAGCACGCGCTGCAGCGCATGGTGGCCGCCGGCGCCGTACCGGTGACCTGGGTGCAGGTCCTTCTGGAGCTGCAGCGTGACTGGGCCCGTCAGGAGACGTATGGCGCCGTCATGGAGATCGTCAAGGCCCACGCGGGCGCCTACGGCCTGGGCGTCGTGTACGCGCAGAGCGTCATCGGCGCACACGCGGCCGGCTGACCGCGATGGACACCGGCATTCTGATCCTGCGTCTGCTGGTGGGACTGCTCGTCGCCGGCCACGGTGTGCAGAAGATCAGCTCGCACCTGGGCGGCAGGGGACTCGAAGGCGGCACGGCCGAGTTCCGCGCCGACGGCTTCCGCGGCGGAGCCCTCACCGCCGTGGCGGCCGGCGGCGGCCAGATCGGATCGGGCCTGCTCCTCACCGCCGGCTTCCTCACCCCGCTCGCCGCGACCGGCGCCGTCGGGGTCATGACGGTCGCGCTCACGGTGAAGTGGCGCCACGGTCTCTGGGTGCAGAACGACGGGTACGAGTACCCGCTCGTCCTCATCGGTACCGCCGTCGCCCTCACCGCGACCGGACCCGGCGCCTGGTCCCTCGACTCGGCCCTCGGCCTCACCCCCTACCCGCTGTGGTGGGCCGGGGTCGTGCTCGTGGCGGGCCTCGGCAGCGGGCTGCTGACGCGGCTCGTCCTGCACCGGCCGCCCCCGGCGGCGCCCGCGGACACCGCCGCACCCGGCCGGCACTGAGTCCGAGCCGCACCGCCCCGGGCCCGGCCGCCCACACCCACCGCCCCGGGCCCGGCCGCCCGCCCCTCCCGCCCGGGCAGCCGGGCCCTTCCCTCACCCCTCCCACCAGGAGTCACACGATGGACACCGAAGTCACCCCGTCCGGCACCGGACCCGCGACCACGGCCCCGCACGGCGGCGGCCAGCCGCTGCTGCACCAGAAGGGCGCCGAGACCCAGGCGTTCGGCACGCTCAAGCAGCTGCCGATCGGTCTCGGGCACGACACCCGCATGTACGCCTGCCAGCGGCTGAACCGCGTCCTCGCCGACACGCAGATCCTCCACTCCCTCTACAAGAAGCACCACTGGCTCATGCGCGGGGCGACCTTCTACGCGCTCCACCTCATGCTGGACAAGCACGCGGAAGCCCAGCTCGCCATCGTCGACGCGCTGGCCGAGCGGGTCCAGAGCCTCGGCGGCGTCGCCGTCGGCGACCCGCGCCACGTCGCCGAACTCACGTCGATCCCGCGGCCGCCGGACGGCGTCGAGATGGTCCCCGTCATGCTGTCGCGGCTCCTCGACGCGCACGAGCGGATCCTGATCGACGCACGGGACGCCGCCGCCCGGCTCTCCGCCGAGGGCGACGAGGGCAGTGCGGACCTGCTCGTCTCCGACGTCATCCGGACCGGCGAGGCGCAGGTGTGGTTCCTCGCCGAGCACCTGGTGGACACCCCGCTGGTGCGCGGCTGATGGACGCCGCGTACGACGTCGTCGTGATCGGCGGAGGTCCGGGCGGCGAGGTCGTGGCCGACCGGCTCGTCCGCGCGGGACTGACCGCCGTCGTCGTCGAGGCCGAGGAGGTCGGCGGCGAGTGCTCCTACCGTGCCTGTGTGCCCAGCAAGGCCCTGCTGCGGCCCGGGGCGGCCCGAGCGGCGGCCCGGGCGGTCGGCGGGGCCCGGCAGTCCGTCACCGGAGCCCTCGACGCGGCACAGGTCCTGGCGCGCCGCGACCGTTTCACCGGCCGCGGTGACGACACCGGTCAGGCCGACTGGCTCGACGGCGCCGGCGTCGCTCTCGAACGGGGCCACGGACGCCTCGCCGGCGAGCGCCGGGTGGAGGTGACCGGCGCCGACGGAACGGTCCGCACCCTGCGGGCCCGGCACGCGGTCGTGCTGAGCACCGGCACGGAACCCGTACTGCCTCCGGTCGAGGGCCTGGACCGGATCGACGTGTGGACCAGCCGGCAGGCCACCACGGCCGATGCGGTGCCCGAACGGCTCGTCGTCGTCGGCGGGGGAGTGGTGGCCTGCGAGATGGCCACCGCGTGGCGCTCGCTCGGCGCCGCCGTCACCCTGCTCGTCCGCGACCAGGCCTTGTTGACGGACTGGGAGCCGTGCGTCGGCGAGGAGGTCACCCGGGGCCTCACGGGGCTGGGTGTCACGATCCGCTTCGGGGTCTCGGCCACCCGGGTCGCCCGTGACGCGACGACCCGGACCGTCACCGTGGACACCGACGACGGTGCCACCCTCGTCTGCGACGAGCTCCTCGTGGCCGTCGGCCGCCGCCCGCGCACCGCTGACCTCGGCCTGGACTCCGTCGGGGTGCGGGCCGGCCACTGGCTCCCGGTCGACGACACCTGCCGGGTCACGGCCCTCGACGGCACCTGGCTCTACGCCGTCGGCGACGTGAACCACCGGGCGCCGCTGACCCACATGGCCAAGTACCAGGCCCGCGCCTGCGCCGCGGCGATCGCCGAGCGGGCCGCCGGCCGCCCGGCCGTCCCCGGCGGAGGGCAGGCCTGGAGTGCGGAGGCGGACCGCTTCGCGGTGCCGCAGGCGGTCTTCACCTCTCCCGAGGTCGCGAGCGTCGGTCTCACGGAGCGTGCGGCACGCGAGGCGGGAATCGCGGTACGCGCGGTGGAGTACCGCGTCGACGACGTCGCCGGGGCCGCGCTGTACGCGGACGACTACCGCGGCCACGCCAAGCTCGTAGTCGACGAGAGCCGGGGTGTCGTGGTCGGCTGCACCCTCACCGGCCCCCTGGCGACCGAACTCGTCCACACGGCCACCGTCGCCGTCGTGGGCGAGGTCCCGCTGGAGCGCCTGTGGCACGCCGTGCCCGCCTTCCCGACGGTGAGCGAGATCTGGCTGCGGCTCCTGGAGGCGTACGGGCTCTGAGGCGAGCCCCGCCCGCCCGGGCCGTACCCGCCGGCCCGTGCGCCGGGACCGCACCGTCCCCGACCGGTCGTCCTGCCACTACTCCACCGTTCGCCTGTCCATCGTGTCTCTTTTGGCCGTCTTGCATTCCTGAAAGGAAGAACCCCTCATGACGAACCGTCCGACCCTCGAACCCGCCGCCCAGGCCTTCGCCGACGCCACCGCCCAGCCGCCGTTCCTCTACCAGATCCCCGTGGCCGACGGCCGCAAGGCCGTCGACGACGTGCAGAACGGCGAAGGGGTCACCCTGCCCGACGTCGACGAGGAGTGGACCACCGTCCAGGGCGGCCCGACCGGCGACGTCCGCGTCCGGATCGTCCGCCCTCGCGGAGCCACCGGCGTCCTGCCCGTCGTCCTCTACATCCACGGCGCGGGCTGGGTCTTCGGCAACGCCCACACCCACGACCGGCTCGTCCGCGAACTCGCCGTCGGTACCGGGGCGGCCGTGGTCTTCCCCGAGTACGACCTCTCGCCCGAGGCCCGCTACCCCGTCGCGATCGAGCAGAACTACGCCGTCGCCCAGTGGATCGCCCGCGACGGCCGGCACAAGGACCTCGACGGCACCCGGATCGCCGTCGCCGGCGACTCCGTCGGCGGCAACATGACCGCGGCCCTCACCCTCATGGCCAAGCAGCGCGGCGACGTCCGCCTCGCCCACCAGGTGCTCTTCTACCCGGTCACCGACGCGCGCTTCGACACCGACTCCTACCGCCTGTTCGCCGAGGGCCACTTCCTGCGCCGCGACGCCATGAAGTGGTTCTGGGACCAGTACACGACCGAGGAGGCCGAGCGGGCCCAGATCACCGCCTCGCCGCTGCGCGCCGCCACCGAGCAGCTGGCCGGCCTGCCGCCGGCCCTGGTCGTCACCGCCGAGGCCGACGTCCTGCGCGACGAGGGCGAGGCCTACGCGGCCAAGCTCCGTGCCGCCGGCGTCCCCGTCACCGCCCTCCGCGTCCAGGGGACCATCCACGACTTCGTCATGCTGAACGCCCTGCGCGAGACGCAGGCCGCCGAACTCGCCATCGGCGTCGCCGTCGACACCCTGCGCAAGGCCCTCGCGTGACCGGGGCGTCCACCAGCATGCCCGTGGCGGGCCTCGTTCCCGCCCCGCGGCGGGAACCCGCCCAGGCCGACCTCCTCGTCCGCAACGCCAAGGTGTTCACCGGTGACGCCGCCCGGCCCGAGGCCCGTGCCGTCGCCATCCGCGACGGCCGGGTCGCGGCCCTCGGCGACGACCACGACCTCGCCCACCTCGTCGGGCCGCGGACCAAGGTCGTCGACGCGCTCGGGCGCCGGGTGATCCCCGGCCTCAACGACTCCCATCTGCACGTCATCCGAGGCGGCCTGAACTACGTCCTGGAGCTGCGCTGGGACGGCGTGCGCAGCCTCCGCCACGCCCTGGCCATGCTGCGCGAGCAGGCCGGCCGCACCCCCAGGGGGCAGTGGATCCGCGTCGTCGGCGGCTGGACCGCCGAACAGTTCGCCGAGCGCAGGATGCCGACCGTCGCCGAGCTGAACGCCGCCGCTCCCGACACCCCGGTCTTCGTCCTGCACCTCTACCAGTCGGCCCTGATGAACCGCGCCGCGGTCAGGGCCGCCGGATTCACCCGGGACACCCCCGACCCCCGGGGCGGCCAGATCGTCCGGGGCAGGGACGGCGAACCCAACGGCGTCCTCCTCGCGGCGCCCGGCGCGCTCGTCCTCTACTCGACCCTCGCCAAGGCGCCGGCCCTCGACGAGGCCGGCAAGCGCACGTCGACACGGCATTTCCTGCGCGAACTGAACCGCTTCGGCCTCACGTCCGCGGTCGACGCCGCCGGCGGGTTCCAGAACTTCCCCGACGACTACGCGACGGTCGTCGCTCTCGCCCGGTCGGGGGAGCTGACCCTGCGGATCGCCTACCACCTCTTCCCGCAGACGGCCGGGCAGGAGCTCGCCGACCTGAAGCGCTGGACGGAGACGGTCCGGCCCGGGGACGGCGACGAGTGGCTCCGGCTGAACGGTGCGGGCGAGAACCTGACCTGGGCCGCCGCCGACTTCGAGAACTTCTCCGAGCCGCGCCCCGAACTCGCCGCCGGGTACGAGACCGAGTTCGAGAGCGCCGTCCGGCTGCTGCTCGAGAACGGCTGGGGCTTCCGGCTCCACGCGACCTACGACGAGACGATCCGGCGCGACCTGGCCGTCTTCGAGAAGCTCGCGGCGGAGGGACTGTTCCCCGGCGGCAACCGCTGGCTCTTCGACCACGCGGAGACCGTCTCGGCCGACAGCCTCGACCGGATCGCGGCCCTCGGCGGCGCCCTGTCCGTCCAGAACCGCATGTCCTTCCAGGGCACCGCGTTCCGCGACCGCTACGGCGCCGAGGCCGCCGCCCACACCCCGCCGGTGCGCGCCATGCTCGACCGGGGGCTGACCGTCGCCGCCGGCACCGACGCCACCCGCGTCTCCTCGTACAACCCGTGGGTCGCGCTCCACTGGCTGGTGACCGGACGCACCGTCGGCGGCACCGCGCTCGACCCGGCCGGGAGCCTGATCGACAGGGAGACCGCCCTCGGCCTCTACACCCGGGGCGGCGCGCGCCTAACCGGCGAACAGGACGTCAAGGGAACGCTGCGCGAGGGCTGTTACGGGGACCTCGCGATCCTGTCCGATGACTACCTCACCGTGCCCGAGGACGCCATCCCCGACATCGAGGCCGTCCTCACCGTCGTCGGCGGCCGCATCGTCTACGCGAGCGCGGAGTACGAGGGACTCGACGAGGCCGTTCCCCCGGTCACCCCGGAGTGGAGCCCGGTCGCCCACTTCGGCGGCTACCAGCGGGGTGCCGACCAGGCCTCCCGCGTCGCCGAGGCGGTCGCCGAGTCGGAGCAGTACCAGCGTTGGCGGGTCGCCAGGGGCGCCGCACCCGGGACGCCGCCCTCGTTCGTCGACCCCTGTTTCACGCACTGAACGGAAGATCCCACGATGAGTACCACCTCCCCCGCCGACGGCGACGCCGCACCGGCAGGCCTGGCGGAGGCGCCTCCGGGGCGTCGCTTCGAACCGGACCTCCGGTCGATGACCCGGATCAACCTGCGCCCCATCGCCTCGCCCATGCCCCTGGGTTTCTTCACGGTGGCGATCGCGTCGGTGATGACGGCATGCCTGCAACTCGGGGTCTTCGACGCCGAGGCCCGTGCCGCCGTGGCCCTCTGCGTCCTGCCCGCCTTCGCCCTGCAACTCCTGGTGAGTTTCCTGGCCTTCGGCGCCCGTGACGTGATCGCGGCGACGCTCATGGCCGTGTTCGCCGGCAGCTGGGCGGCCTACGCGCTCGTGCTGTTCAGCGGCGCCGCCGACGGCCTCCGCGTGCTCGGCGTCTTCAACCTCGCGCTCCTCTGCTTCGGCGCGCTGATGACCGCGGTGACCCGGCCCAAGCGCGCGCTGTGGTTCGTGTTGGTCGTCTCCCTGCCCCGCTGGGCGACCACCGGCCTCTCGGGGCTCACCGGCGCCGAATGGCTCACCCGCACCTCCGGCGCCCTCGGCATCCTCGTGGCGCTCGTCGCGATGTACGCGGCCTTCGCCCTGATGCTGGAGGACATGCGCAGCGAGGAGGTGCTGCCCATCGGGCGCAGCGGCCCCGCCCACACCGCCGTCGAGGGCGACCTGGGCGTCCAGCTCCGCAACCTGGAACGCCAGGCGGGTGTGCGCCGCACCCTCTGACCACACCCTCGTACCCCTACCGCCGCGACCACACCGCGAACGCACAGGAGCACCCATGGAACCGCAGGTGACGGACCGACCCGAGAAGTCCCGATACGAGATCCTCGCCGGGGACGACGGCGACGAGACGGCGGGATTCGCCGAGTACTTCCTCTCGGAGGACGAGATCGCCTTCATCCACACCGAGACCGATCCCCGGTTCGCCGGCCGGGGCCTGGGCGGGCTGCTGGCCCGCGGCGCCCTCGACGACGCCCGGGCCCGGGGGCTGCAGGTCCTGCCGTACTGCCCCTTCATCCGGGCGTGGATCCGCAAGCACCCCGAGTACGCCGACCTGGTGCCCGAGGCCCGCCGGGCCCGCTTCGGACTGTGACCCGCACCACCGGCCCGCGTCCGCCGCACCCCGCCCCGCCCCGCACCGAGGAGTTCCCCGTGTCCCCGACCCCCCGTCCCACCGTCGTACTCGTCCACGGCGCCTTCGCCGACGCCTCCGGCTACGCCCGTGTCATCCCCGAACTGACCGCGGCCGGCCTGGAGGTGGTGGCCCCGGCGGTACCCAACCGTGGTCTCGTCGACGACGCCGCGTACATCTCCTCGGTGATACGTGCCGTGGACGGCCCCGTGGTTCTCGTGGGGCACTCCTACGGCGGTGCCGTCATCACCGTCGCCGGCGCGGAGGAGAACGTCCGGGCGCTGGTGTACCTGGCCGGATACGCGCTGGAGGAGGGCGAGAGCCTGGGTGAGCTGCAGGGCCGCTTCCCCGACTCCGGCCTCGCCGACGCGCTGCGCTACACCCCCTTCCCCGCGGTCGGCTCCGAGGATCCGGGCACGGACGTCTCGGTGGCGGTCGACCGCTTCCCGGAGCTGTTCGCGGCGGACGTCGAGCCCGGGCTCGCCGCGGTGCTCGCCGTCTCCCAGCGTCCCCTGGCCGCACGGGCCTTCTCGGAGGCGGCGCCGGTCGCGGCGTGGCGGACCAAGCCCTCGTGGGGCCTGGTCGCCGGTGCCGACCGGACGATCAACCCCGAGGTGGAGCGCTACGGTTACCGGCGCGCCGGCATGACCACCGTCGAGGTCGACTCCTCGCACCTGGTCATGCTCGCCCGGCCGATGGCCGTGGCGGAACTGATCCTGGAGGCCGTCCGGTCCACGGCCGCCTGACCGGGAGACCGCCGGCCCCGGCCCGTCCCCACGGGCCGGACCCCCGTCGACGCGGCCCCGCACCTGCCGAAGGGCGCCGAACCCGGCGCCCACGAGGCGGTCCGGCTGCCCGGTAGGGCCGCCACGGACGTGATGAGCGCACACCCGAGCTCGCCCGGCCCGGCTCGTCCTGTCCGAGGCCGAACCCGAGCCGGTCCGCGTCCGGGCGAACACTGCGCGCCCGTGCAAGGAGCGGTGCGTCGCAGGACAAGAAGAGACACCGACTCGGTCCTAGCGTGACGGGTACCGCACCGCGCCGCCACGCGGACCAGACAACAGAGAGAAACGAGGAACACCCATGCCGTACATCACCGTCGGCCAGGAGAACTCCACCACCATCGACCTGTACTACGAGGACCACGGTACCGGCCGGCCGGTCGTCCTCATCCACGGCTTCCCGCTCGACGGCCACTCCTGGGAGCGCCAGACCGCCGCCCTGCTCGACGCCGGCCACCGGGTCATCACCTACGACCGCCGCGGCTTCGGACAGTCCTCCCAGCCGACGAGCGGCTACGACTACGACACCTTCGCGGCCGACCTGAACACCGTGATGGAGACCCTCGACCTGCGGGACGCCGTCCTCGTCGGCTTCTCCATGGGCACCGGCGAGGTCGCCCGCTACGTCTCCACCTACGGCTCCGCCCGCGTCTCCAAGGTCGCCTTCCTCGCCTCGCTCGAGCCCTGCCTCCTCAAGACCGACGACAACCCGGACGGCGTCGCGCCGCAGGAGTTCTTCGACGGCGTCGTCGCCGCGGTCAAGGCCGACCGCTACGCGTACTACACGGCCTTCTTCAACGACTTCTACAACCTCGACGAGAACCTGGGCACCCGCATCAGCGAGGAGGCCGTCCGCAAGAGCTGGGACACCGCGGCCGGTGGCGGCTTCTTCGCCGCCTCCGCCGCGCCGTCGACCTGGTACACCGACTTCCGCGCCGACATCCCGGCCATCGACGTGCCCGCCCTGATCCTCCACGGCACCGCCGACCGCATCCTGCCGGCCGAGGGCACCGCCCGCCCCTTCCACAAGGCCCTTCCCTCCGCCGACTACGTCGAGATCGAGGGCGCCCCGCACGGCCTGCTGTGGACCCACGCCGAGGAGGTCAACACCGCGCTCCTCGCCTTCCTGGCGAAGTAAGGCCCCGCCGACGAGCCGGGGTGCCGCCGGACCCCCGGCGCCACCCCGGCCCGTCGGCCCCTACCGCAAGCCGCGGAACCCTTCCAGGAGCGCAGACACACCAGACACACCAGACGCGTCGGCCGCGCACTCGGCCCGGGGTCCGGCGATTCGGCCGCTTCCGCTCGGCGCCGGACGCGCCAGTGCCGTCGCCGTCGAGCTCCCGGACGCCCCGCACGCGGCGGCCCTGTCCGAACCCGCCCCGGTCGCCGTCCGATCAGGGCCGCAGTACGGGCGACGAGTTGACGTGGGCCGGCCGCTACGAGTCCGGGGCGCCGTTCGTCGGCCTGGTCGGAACGGTATGCGCACCGGCGGCGGCCGCCGCGGCGTACTGAGCGGCGGTCGGCGGGCCCGCGGGACGGAAGCGGCCGACCAGCAGGGCCAGGAGGATGCCGAACGCGCAGAACAGGGCCAGGCCGACGGCCGCGCGAGCGAAGCCCGCCGCGAGGGCGTCCGCCGTCGCGGCCCCGGCGGCGTGGTGGTGGCTGTAGACCGAGTCGAAGAGGGCCGCGGTGACGGCGGTGAGGACCGCCGCCCCGACGTAACGGCCCATGTTGGAGATCCCGGAGGCGGCGCCCACCTGCTCCTTCGTCACGCACGCGGTGGCGACGGAGGACGAGGGGCCGTTGGCCAGGCCCAGTCCGACGGCGAGCACCACCAGGGGCGCGACGAACGTCGCGTACTCCCAGGAGGCGTCGACGAAGGCGAAGACGGCGAACGCGGCGGTCGCGATCCCGAAGCCGCCCGCGATGACGGCACGCGCGCCCACCTTGCCGACGAACCGTGTGATCAGGGGAGCGGTCACGACGATGCCGGCCGCCGCGGGCAGCGTGGCCACACCGGCTTGAAGAGGGCTCATCCCCAGGCCGTCGGCGTTCTGGAAGTACAGACTGCAGATGTACATGATCGCGTTGATGCAGCCGGCGACCACGAGGATGGCGACGCTCGAACCGACCAGGATGTTGTTGCGCAGCAGTGCCAGGTCGATCAGAGGGGTGCGGACCCGCTTCTCTACCAGGACGAAGCCGACCAGCGCCACGACCGAGCACGCGAAGCACACCAGCGTCGGGGCGCTGAGCCAGCCCCAGTCCGCGCCCTCGGTCACCGCGAAGACGAACGGGACGAGCACGGCGGCGATCAGCGCCGTACCGGCGAGGTCGACGGAACGGGGACGTGACGGGTCGCGGGACTCCGGAACGGCCCGCAGCGTCAGCGGCACGCAGGCGACCGCGATCCCCGCGTCGATCCAGAACAGCCCCTGCCAGCCGGTGATGTCGACCAGCACGCCGCCGAGCAGCGGCCCGGCCGCGGCGCCGGCAGCCGAGGCCGCGCCCCACAGGGACACCGCCCGCATCTGGGCCTCGCCCGAGGAACCCGCCGACAGCAGACTGAGCCCACAGGCCAGGATCGTCGAGCCGGCCGCGCCCTGGACCGCGCGGCCGGCGATCACGGCTCCGGCGCTGTCGCCCAGCGCGATCAGCACGCACGAGGCCACGAACAGCAACAGGCCGCAGAGGAAGATGCGCCGCCGTCCGAAGATGTCGCCCAGGGCGCCCGAGGTGACGATCACGGCCGCACCGACCAGGGAGTAGCCGGTGACGGCCCACTGCAGCGTCGCCAGGGAGGCGCCGGTGTCCTCGCTGATGGCCGGCAGGAGGATGCTGACCGCCGAGGTGTTCGCGTTCACGACGAACGCGGAGACGCACGTCGCCGCCAGCACCCCGCCGCCCGCGCGGGCGGGCGCAGCCGGGGAGACGTCGCCGGTGCCCCCGCTCACCGGCTCGCCCGCAGGTGCCGGGGGAGTCCGCGACGAAGATCCACGATGGTCACACAGCCTCCGACCCTTCATCACACCGGTCCGGGCACCGTAGGCGCGCCGCCGAGATTTCCTGTGCTCGCCTCTCCGTCCGGCGGACCGTGTTCACCCGCACAGGGGCCTGTGACGCCCCGCCCGCGCCCCCGCGCCCCCGGGGCCGCGGGGAGAGGGGAGAGGGGGACCGGTGGGGTCGGCCGGGGGAGGGGCGGGACGACGCGTCGGGACGACCGGAGTCGGCTTTCCAACCGCCCGCCCGGCAGGCCGCCGAACTCCTGCGCGGGAGCGGCGGGACCACGGTCCGGGCGGAGCCTGCTCTGCCGCTGACGCCCGGAGGGATCAGGGGAGGTCGATGTGCACGTTCGTCGACTTCACCCGGGCGGTCACCGTCACGCCCACGTCCAGCCCCAGCTCCTCGACGGCCTCGCGGGTCACCAGCGACACCAGCCGGTGCGGGCCCGACTGGACCTCCACCTGCGCGGCCACGTCGTCGACCCGTACGCCCGTCACGATCCCCACGAACGAGTTGCGCACGGAGGTCGAGACACCGTCCTCCGGAACGGCGTGGAGCCCCGCCCCCCGATCGTGTGCGAAGCGTGCCAGGGCGACGCCCTCGATCACCCGCTTGCCGGCCCCGTCCCGCTCCATGCCCAGCTTGCCGCCGTCCGCCCACCGGCGAACGGTCTCCGAACTCACTCCGAGCAGCTGCGCGGCCTGCCCCATGCTGTACGACGGCACGTTCTCACTCTAGATGAACCAGTCCGGTGTCCGGACTGGTCGCAGCCGGTCGAGCCGCTTCTCGACCTCCTGAACGAGGTCACCACGTCCACGAATGGATCGCCTTCCGGCACTCCGCCGGGGGACGGCCGGGGCGAACGCGCCCCTCAGCCGGCCACTCCCAGGAAGCGCAGCACCGCCAGGACGCGGCGGTGGTCGGCGTCGGTCTGGGGGAGGTCCAGTTTGGCGAGGATGCTGTTGATGTGTTTCGCCACCGCGCTCTCGCCGACCACGAGCTGGGCGGCGATACCCGCGTTGGAGCGGCCCTCGGCCATCAGCGCGAGGACCTCGCGTTCGCGGGGGGTCAGCCGGTCCAGCGGGTCGCTGGGGCGGCGGACCAGCAGCTGGGCCACGACCTGGGGGTCGAGCGCGGTGCCGCCGCGGGTCACGCGCCGCAGCGCCTCGATGAACTCCTCGACGTCCGCGACCCGTTGCTTGAGCAGATAGCCCACGCCGCTGGTGTTGGTGGCGAGCAGCTCGGCCGCGTAGCGCTCCTCGACGTACTGGGAGAGCAGCAGCACGGCCGTCCCGGGGCTGTTCTCGCGGATCGAGAGGGCCGCGCGGACCCCCTCGTCCGTGAAGCCGGGCGGCATACGGACGTCCACCACCGCCAGGTCGGGCCGGTGCTTCTCGACCGCCGCAAGGAGGCCCGGCGCGTCGCCGGCCTCGGCCGCGACCTCGAAGCCCGCCATCTCCAGCACCTTGACCAGGCCGATCCGCAGCAGTACGGAATCCTCGGCGATCACGGCGCGTCTCACGTCGTGCACGGCAGCTCCACATCGATCACGGTCGGTCCCCCTGTGGGACTGCTCATCCGGAAGGTCCCGTCCACGGACCCCACCCGCTGGGCGAGACCCTTCAGGCCGCTTCCGCGGGACGGATCGGCCCCGCCCACTCCGTCGTCGGCGATCACCACCCGCAGTATCGCGCCCAGCCGGCTCACCGTCACATCCGCCCGGGTGGCCTCCCTGGCGTGCTTCGCGATGTTCGTCAGCGCCTCGGAGGCGACGAAGTACGCCACCGCCTCGACGGCGGGCGTCGCGCGCTGCGGCAGGTGCGGCGGCAGGTCCACCCGGAGCCGTACGGGCAGCGGGGACCGGGCCGCGAGGCCGGACAGGGCGGCGTCGAGGCCCAGTTCGTCGAGGACGGACGGGTGCAGGCCGCGCACGAGGTCGTTGAGCTCCTCGATCGCCTCCTTCGCCTCCCGGTGGGCCGCGTCGATCACGACGAGCACCTCCGGCGGCAGGTCGGTCAGGGTCGCCCTGGCGATCCCGAGGTTCAACGCCAGTGACACGAGCCGCTGTTGGGCCCCGTCGTGCAGGTCCCGCTCGATGCGGCGCCGTTCGGCGTCGGCGGCGTCCACGGCTCCGGCGCGGCTCTCGGTGAGATCGGCGACCCGTCGCGCCAGGTCCTCGCTCGGGTCGGGCCCGAGCAGCGCCGGGCCGAGGTGGGTCTCCGCCCGCACCAGGGCCGCCGCGAGGGCGGGCACCGCGGCGAGAGCGGCCAGGCCGGCCACGGAGACGTACAGCGCCTGGGTGGTGTAGCCGGGGTGCTCGACGCGCCAACGCCAGGGGACCGCCCAGATCCACGCGTACACGGTGGCGCCGGCGAGTCCCGTGACGAGCAGCGACAGCACCAGCGCTTCCAGCCCGCCGAGCAGCGGCCCGACGGCGCAGTGGTAGCCGATCCGCCGACGCGGCCGCCGCCGTTCCGGGCGGGGTATGTCCACGCCGAGCAGCCGCCGGAAGCGCCGGCGCTGGGCCGCGGTGAGGAGCGGAAGGCAGCCCGCCCCGAGGGCCACCACGACGCCCAGGATCACCGGCGCCTGGTCGTCCCGCCCCTCGACGATCTCCCACCCGAGGCCGAAGACCGCGAACAGCACGCAGGCCATGAGGAGATGAAGCGGCACCCCCAGGGCGAGGAAGGACGTGTCACGGGCCACGCGGGTCAGCGCACGCCGGGTCTTGGGCGGGACGTTCATGATCCAACCGTAGGCGCACGGACGTACGGGCCGCCATGAAGCGAGTGTCCGGGAGGGGGGTGTAGCTGGTGCCACCCCAAGCCGGACAGGGGCGTTACTGACTCCCGGCCCGGAAGAGCGGAGCGTTGATCACGAGCCCGAGAGCCGGGTTCGTGATCCGGAAGGCAGCCCCGCCATGACCCTGACCGCCGTTCGCCCAGCATCCGTCGACGAGGACGGCCGGGCCGGCCGCGCCCCCCGGCACGGGGCAGGCTGTGCACCGGTCGGCCGGATCCGTCGCCTGCAGGGGCGCGTCCTGATCGGGGCCGGTCTGGCCCTGCTGCCTTGGCTCGGCTATCTGGCCGGCACACTGCCACCCGCCGAAGCGGCGGGCTGGGTCGTGCTCGACACCCTGGAGGCGGCCGCGCTGCTGGCGGCGGGGACCCGGGTCCTGCACGCCGACCCCTCCTGCCGCGCCCCGTCGGTGGCCGCGGCCGTGCTCCTCGCCGCCGACGCCTGCATCGACCTCGCCACCGCGAGTCCCGGTGCGGAAAGGGCTGTTGCCCTCGCCATGGCCGTGGGCGCGGAACTGCCCCTCGCGGCCCTGTGCCTGACGCTCGCCAGGTCCGTGGGACGCGCGCGTCCGGAGGAACGCCGCGCGTGACGGACGCGGTCCGGGACCCCGGCCGGGGTGCCCGGCCCGGTCGGTTCGACTACCCGTTCGGCTACACCCGCGGTCCGGGACACCCGCCGGGCTGCTCGGCCCGGTCGGTTCGACCACCCGTTCGGCTACACCCGCGGTCCGGGACACCCGCCAGGGGGCCCCGGACCTACACGGTTACGAGACGACTGCCGTTCGGCTACGCCCTTTCGCGGTCCGCCCGCCGCCTCAGCGGATCTCGACGAGGAGGTCGCCGCCCTCCACCTGCTGGATCCGGCTGATGGCCAGGCGGGAGACCCGTCCGCTCCGCGTGGCGGTGATCGAGGCCTCCATCTTCATCGCCTCGATGGTGGCCACCGTCGCACCCGCCTCGACCTCGTCGCCCTCGGCGACGGCCAGCGTGACCACGCCCGCGAACGGCGCGGCCACATGACCGGGGTCGGACCGGTCGGCCTTCTCGGTCACCGGGAGATCCGCGGCCGCCGCGTTGTCGCGCACCTGGATCGGCCGCAGCTGGCCGTTCAGGGTGGACAGGACGGTGCGCATGCCACGCTCGTCCGCCTCGCCGACGGCCTCCAGCTCGATGAGCAGCCGCACGCCGGGCCCGAAGTCGACGCTGTACTCCTTCCCGGGGCGCAGCCCGTAGAAGAAGTCCTTGCTGTCGAGCACGCTGGTGTCCCCGTACGCCTGGCGGTGCGCCTCGAACGCCTTCGTCGGGCCGGGGAAGAGGAGGCGGTTCAGGGTGGCGCGCCGGTCCTTGGCCAGGCCGGTGCGCTCCTCTGCGGTGAGGTCCTGCATCGGCTTGGGGCCGGCACGCCCCTCCAGTGCCTTGGTGCGGAACGGCTCGGGCCAGCCCCCGGGCGGCGTGCCGAGCTCGCCGTGCAGGAAGCCGACGACCGAGTCGGGGATGTCGAAGCGGTTCGGGGTCGCCTCGAACTCCTCCGGCGCCACACCGGCGCCGACGAGGTGCAGCGCGAGGTCGCCCACGACCTTCGACGACGGCGTGACCTTGACCAGCCGGCCGAGCATCCGGTCCGCGGCGGCGTACGTCGACTCGACGTCCTCGAAGCGGTCGCCCAGGCCGAGGGCGACGGCCTGCGTGCGCAGGTTGGAGAGCTGCCCGCCGGGGATCTCGTGGTGGTAGACGCGGCCGGTCGGCGAGTCCAGACCCGCCTCGAAGGGGGCGTAGATCTTGCGGACGCTCTCCCAGTAGGGCTCCAGGTCGCCGACCGCCTGCAGGTCGAGCCCGGTGGGCCGGTCGGAGTGGTCGGTGGCGGCGACGATCGCCGACAGCGAGGGCTGCGAGGTGGTGCCGGCCATCGAGGCCACGGCGCCGTCCACCGCGTCCGCGCCCGCCTGGATCGCCGCGAGGTACGTGGCGAGCTGGCCGCCGGCGGTGTCGTGGGTGTGCAGGTGCACCGGCAGGTCGAACTCCCGGCGCAGTGCGGACACCAGGGTGGCCGCGGCGGGGGCGCGCAGCAGACCTGCCATGTCCTTCACGGCCAGGACGTGGGCTCCCGCGGCGACGATCTTCTCCGCCAGCCGCAGGTAGTAGTCCAGGGTGTACAGCTTCTCCGCGGGGTCGGAGAGGTCGGAGGTGTAGCAGAGCGCGACCTCGGCGACCGCCGTCCCGGTCTCCCGTACGGCCTCGATCGCGGGCCGCATCTGGTCGACGTCGTTGAGCGCGTCGAAGATGCGGAAGATGTCGATGCCGGTGGCGGCGGCCTCCTGCACGAAGGCGTCCGTCACCTCGGTCGGGTACGGGGTGTATCCCACGGTGTTGCGGCCCCGCAGCAGCATCTGCAGGCAGATGTTCGGCACCGCCTCGCGCAGCGCCGCCAGGCGCTCCCAGGGGTCCTCGGCGAGGAAGCGCAGGGCGACGTCGTAGGTGGCGCCGCCCCAGCACTCCAGGGACAGCAGCTGCGGCAGCGTGTGCGCCACCGTCGGGGCGACGGCGAGCAGGTCCTTGGTCCGTACCCGGGTGGCGAGCAGCGACTGGTGGGCGTCCCGGAAGGTGGTGTCGGTGACCCCCAGGGTCGGCGACTCGCGCAGGCTCCGCGCGAAGCCCTCCGGACCGAGCTCGGCGAGCCGCTGCCGGGAGCCGGCGGCCGGCCGGCCGCCGGGCAGCGGGGGCAGCTTGTCGGCCGGGGCGACGAGTTCCGGACGGGGACCGTGCGGCTTGTTGACGGTGACGTCGGCGAGGTAGGTGAGCAGCTTCGTGCCGCGGTCGGCCGAGTGGCGTGCGGTCAGCAGGTGCGGCCGCTGCTCGATGAAGGCCGTCGTGACCTCACCGGCCTGGAAGACCGGGTCGTCGAGGACGGCCTGCAGGAAGGGGATGTTCGTGGACACGCCGCGGATGCGGAACTCGGCCACCGCGCGCCGGGCCCGGTCGACGGCGGTCCTGAAGTCCCGGCCCCGGCAGGTCAGCTTGACCAGCATCGAGTCGAAGTGGGCGCTGACCTCGGTGCCGGCGTGGGTGGTGCCGCCGTCGAGCCGGATGCCCGAGCCGCCCGGCGAGCGGTACGCGCTGATCATGCCGGTGTCCGGGCGGAAGCCGTTGGCCGGGTCCTCGGTGGTGATCCGGCACTGCAGCGCGGCGCCGCGCAGGACCACGGACTCCTGCGTCAGGCCGAGGTCGGCGAGGGTCTCACCGGAGGCGATGCGCATCTGCGACTGCACCAGGTCGATGTCGGTGACCTCCTCGGTCACCGTGTGCTCGACCTGGATGCGCGGGTTCATCTCGATGAAGACGTGGTTGCCCTCGGGGTCGAGGAGGAACTCCACGGTGCCCGCGTTGCGGTAGCCGATCTGCCGGGCGAACCTCACGGCGTCGTCGCAGATGCGCTGCCGCACGGCGGGGTCGAGGTTCGGAGCGGGCGCGAGCTCGATCACCTTCTGGTGGCGGCGCTGCAGCGAGCAGTCCCGCTCGTACAGGTGGATGACGTCACCCTCGCCGTCGGCGAGGATCTGCACCTCGATGTGCCGGGGGTCGACGACGGCCTTCTCCAGGAAGACGGTGGCGTCGCCGAAGGCGGACTCGGCCTCGCGGGCCGCGGCCTCGATGGACTCGCGCAGCGTCGCCGGGTCCTCGACCCGCCGCATGCCGCGGCCGCCGCCGCCGGCGACGGCCTTGACGAACACCGGGAAGCCGATGCCGTCGGCGGCCGCGACCAGCTCGTCCACGTCGGTGGAGGGCGCCGAGGAGCCGAGCACGGGTACGCCGGCCTCGCGGGCGGCGGCCACCGCACGCGCCTTGTTGCCGGTCAGCTCCAGGGTCTGCGCGGACGGGCCCACGAACGTGATGCCCGCCTCCTCGCACGCGCGCGCGAGCTCCGGGTTCTCGGACAGGAAGCCGTACCCCGGGTAGACCGCGTCGGCACCGGCCAGCCGGGCCGCCCGGATGATCTCCTCCACGGACAGGTAGGCCCGTACCGGGTGTCCGGGCTCCCCGATCTCGTACGCCTCGTCGGCCTTGAGCCGGTGGAGTGAGTTGCGGTCCTCGTGGGGGAACACGGCCACCGTGCGCGCACCTAGTTCATAGCCAGCGCGGAACGCGCGAATCGCGATCTCGCCGCGGTTGGCCACCAGCACCTTGCGGAACATCCTGATCCCTTCACCCTGCCGGTGATGAGCAGTACGGGTCCGACACCTCACCCGAGTACCCGCCGCCTCGGAGCGGCACTCGCCCGCGTCGTGCCCGGCTCGTCTCGGCCACGCTAAGGGCTGCGCGGCGGCGTTCTGAAGCTTCCACGACAGTGACATGGATCATCGCGTCGCGGGCCTCCGTGAGGGGCACGAGCAATGCCCCGCCGTCCGCGGGCCAGCGCGGTGAGGGGCGACCGGAGGTTCCGCGTCGTCGGCGGCCGGGCGGACGGTCGCGCACCGCGGGTGCCGTGCGGTCCGCCCAGCGGCACGGCCGGCGGGCGGGGCCCGTCCAGCGGCACGGCCGGCGGGTGGGGCCCGTCCGGCGGCACATCCGGCGCCCGGTCAGTCCGCGACCCGGACCGCGCGCGCCGGGCGGATGGCGGCGGCGCGGCGGGCCGGGCCCAGGGTGGCCAGGACCGACGCGGCGAACGTGGCCGCGGCCAGCCCGAGGATGCTGGTCCACTCGAGCGGGAAGCCGCCTTCGAGCCCCTCGAAGGCCGCGCTGTTGCGGTACATGAGCCAGGTGGTGAGGACCCCGAGGAGCGAGCCGAGCACGATCCCCTCCGAGGCGACGAAGGCGCTCTCCCAGAGGAAGGACCGCCGCACGGTGCGCGCCCGGAAGCCGAGGGCCCGCAGGATGCCGATCGTGCGGCGGCGTTCACGCACCGCCCGGACCATGACGACGCCGAGGCCGGTGATGCCCACGCCGAGCCCCAGGGCCAGGAAGCCCTGCATGAGCCGGAAGAAGGCGGTGCTGGAGTCGAACTGGTGGCGGATCTCGGATGCGATGGGCGTGGCGACCAGGCTGGACGACAGCTGCTCGCCCTGCAGCTGGGTCGCCAGGGCGTCGGGGGAGACCCCGGGCCGGGTGCGGACGAGGGCGGAGGCGGTCTGCGCCTGGTCCCCGAACAGTGCGCGCATGCTCCGCTCGCCCATCACCACGGGGTAGGTGGTCGAGCTGGCGCCGGTGCCCGGGTAGAAGACCATCCCGTTGTCGAGGACGCCGGCGATGATCTTCCGTTCGCCGAGGCCCGTCCGGGGGGCCGTGACGGTGAGGGTGTCACCGGGGTCGTAGTAGTCGCCGGCCGGGCCGCCGGTGCTCCCGAGGAAGCCGTCCAGGACGACGTACCGGGGGTCGGTGGCCAGGGCGTGCCAGACCGCGGGGTCGTCGGCCAGCCCGGGCAGGCGCTCGCGGAAGGTGATGCCGCTGATCGCGCCGTCCGGCACGCCGACGGCCGCGACGTCCAGCGGCTGCGTGCCGCGGTGCCCCGGGTCGCTTGCCCGGCCGGTGGCGTTGAGCAGCGGCGTGACGGCCGCGATGCCGGCGGCCGAGGGGCCGCCCCGCAATGCGGTGAGCAGCCGGTCGCCCGCGACCTGGGGGTTGTGGTCGAGCCGCAGGGAGTAGCCGGCCGTGGCGTCGGCGACGACGCCGTCGACACCGGCGCGGAGGATGCCGGAGATCTCGGTCAGCAGCACGAGGACGAAGACGATCAGCGTGTACATCACGAGCGTGGCGCCGGTGCGGAAGCGCTTCGCCAGCGGGTAGGCGACCGCGAGGCGCGCGGCCAGACCGGACTCGGACGGGCGGTCGAGCAGCCGCCGTACGGGGCGGAGCAGCGTCTTCTGGTTGTCGCTGACGAGCACCACGGCGGAGAAGGCGGCGAGGGCTCCCTGGATGACGTACACGGACATGGAGGGGGTGTCGAAGATCGCGGGACGCAGGACCGGAGCCAGCAGCGTCCAGACGAGCACGGCGCCCGCCACGAGCGTGGTGACGGCGTGCCGGGGCATCGCCCGCAGCAGGGCGGGGGTGGCGAACGCGAGGGCGAGGGCGGGCATGAGGTAGGTGCCCTCGGCCTGGCTGCGGGCGATCGCGGGGACGGCCGCGAGCGCGAACAGGACCGACAGGGTGCCGCACACGACGAGCAGCCTGCGGCGCGGGGGGCGCCCCGTCGACGCCGGCAGGTCCCGGATGGCGGCGATGATGTTGAACCTGCTGATGCGGACGCTCGTCCCGACGATGGCCGCGACGGCGATCAGAAGGCCCAGGGCCACGCCGTTCAGGATGCTGGTGGGGGTGACGGCGAATGCGATCCGGAGGCTGCTGCCGCCGACCGACCAGCCACGGAAGATCTCCGCGGCGACCACGGCGACGCCCCAGCCGACGGCGACCCCGATGGCCGCCCCCGGCAGCGCGGAGAGCAGGGCGTACGCCGCCCCTTCGAGGGTGAACGAGCCGACCAGGCGCGAACGCGTCATCCCGAGGGCCCGCACCATGCCCATCTGGGCCTTCCGCTCCTCGCCCAGCATGACGAAGATGTTCACCAGCAGCAGCGCACCCGCGATGATGCTGAAGCTGCCGATCATCAGGAACAGCGCACCGAGCGAGTCCCCGGCCTTCTCGGCGTCCCGCAGCACCGTGTGTTTCGGGGTGTCGACCGCCGCCCGGCCGGAGAGCGGCCCCAGGGCCCGGCGGATGTCCTGGGTGACCGTGCCGGTCAGGGCGTCCCCGCTCTCGACGCCGCCGCGGTTGGAGACGAAGGTGACCGAGCGGGGTTCCGTCCCGGCGGCCCGGGCGGCCGCGTCCAGGGTGCCCGGCGCCAGGAACGCGTCCCGGTTCAGGCGGCCGCCCAGCCCGATACCGGCCAGACCTTTCTCCGGCACCACGCGGTCCACCCGGTAGGTGTGCGGCGCGCCGAACAGATAGAGCGTGACCGGCTCCCCGGCTCCCACGCGCAGGGACCGCGCCAGCGGTTCGTTGATCACGACCCGGCCGGGCTCCGGGTTCGGCCCGTCGATCCCGGAGCCCCCGCTCCGGGCGCCGAAGCGGGCCGCCGCGTCGAAGTCCATCTGCCAGGCAAGGACGCGCGGTTCGGCGATCGTGCGGCCTCCGGCGCGGCTGACGCCCGACGCCTGGGTGGTCGTGGCGTTCAGGACGCCGTCGATGTCGGGGTCGCCGGTGAGGACGGCCAGACGCCCGGCGGTGGCGCGCCCGTTGGGGCCGGGCGGTGCGACGACGCGCTCGTCCACCGGACCCAGCGTGCGGTAGGCCTCCTGCCGCACCGAGAAGTCCAGTGTGTCGCCGACGACCAGGGCGCCGATGATGACGGCCGTCCCCAGGACCGATCCGCCGATCACCAGCGCGGCCTCCGTACGCCGTCGGGCGATTCGGCGGAAGGCCAGCCGGCGCGAGACCGGCTGCCGGACCGCGACCACGGCCAGCACCACGAGCACGAGCGCGAGGACGACCAGCAGCGGGGCCAGGAGGTTCGGGTACATCGTCAGCCCCGCGAGGTGTCGGTGACCGCGTCCGGGGCCGGGACGGACCGCCGGAGGTCGTCGACCAGCCGTCCGTCGCGCATCCGGATCAGCCGGGGGACCCGGCCCCCGATGGCGGCGTCGTGGGTGACCAGGACGATCGTCTGGCCCTCCTCCCGGTTCAGCGCGCACAGCAGGTCCATGACCTGGTCGGCCATCGCGCTGTCGAGGTTGCCGGTCGGCTCGTCCGCCCAGACGACGGCCGGCCGCCCGGCGAGCGCCCGGGCGATGGTCACGCGCTGCTGTTCACCACCGGAGAGCTCGCTGGGCCGGTGCTCGACGCGATGGGCGAGGCCGACCCGGTCGAGCATGGCCAGCGCCCTGCGCCGGGCCTCGTGCGGGCGCGTGCCCACCAGCAGCAGGGGGAGCTCGACGTTCTCCGCCGCGGAGAAGACCGGGATGAGGTTGAAGGACTGGAAGACGAAGCCCATCGTGCGGGCCCGGTGCTCCGTGCGTGCGGCGTCCGACATCGCGAAGAGGTCGTGACCGTCGATCTCCACCCGGCCGCCGTCGATGTCGTCGAGCCCGGACAGGCAGTTCAGCAAGGTCGTCTTGCCGGAGCCGGAGGGACCCATCACCCCCACGAGCTCGCCCTGGCGTACGACGAGGTCGAGGCCGTCCAGAGCGGTGACCGCCACCGAGCCCGTCCGGTAGATCTTGCGGACTCCCGTGGCGACGAGGAGGGGGCGGTCGCTGTTCACGTCTTCCATCCGACGCCCGGAACCCCGTCCGCGGCTACGGCCGTCCAGGCCCCGGCGGGGGGACGAACGGCCCCGTCCGGGACCATGAGGCCCATGAGGATCATGAGGACCATGTGCACGGTCCTGAACTGGGTGCGCCCGCCCCCGGGACGACCAGGCCGCCACAGCCCCATGGGCCCGGTGACGGTCCGGAGCGGGCCGCGGCGCAGCGGACCGGACCCGCCCGGTCACGGTCCGCGAGACGAACCCGGGACGCGCGCCCATACTGAGGAGGACGGCGGCTGTCGGGGGCGCGTACGGACGAGAATCGCGGTGGCGATGGAGCAGGTGCCCTTCGACGAGGTGACCACCAGCGCGGCCCGGGACGCGGGCGGGTGGCTGGGGGCCCTCCCGGTCGCCGTGGTGGCGACCAGCGCGGACGGAGCGATCGTCCGCTGGGACCACGCGGCCGAGGACCTGCTCGGCTACACCCCGCACGAGGTGCTCGGCCGGCACATCGCCGAGCTGCTCCATCCCGACGCGGACCGCAGTCTCGGCCGTTCGCTGTGGGAGGGGGCGGCCACCGGGCGCGGTGTGATGGGCGTGGTGACGGCCTGGCACAAGGAGGGACGCCCGCTGGAGCTCGAGATCTGGGCGTGCCCGGTCCCGGCCCGGCACCGGGGCGGGACGACGGTGCTGGTGCTCGCCTCGGAGGCAGAGGCCGCGCGGCGGATCCGCGGCTCGTCGGCGGTGTGGGACGGTCTGTTCTCCCGGTCCCCGGTCGGCATCGCGATCCTGGACACCCACCTGAGGTTCCTGCGCGTCAACCCGGCGCTGGAGGCCATGAACGGTCTCTCGCAGGCCGCCCACATCGGACGCCGCCTCGTCGAGATCCTCCCCGACGTCAACGCCGCGGACATGGAGCGCGCGATGCGCCGGGCCCTGGACGAGGGAAGGCCCGTGCTGGACTCGCGCCGCACCGGCCGCACCCCGGCCGACCCGGACCACGACCACGTGTGGTCGGGGTCGTACGTGCGGCTGGAGGACACCGACGGACGCCCGATCGGACTCGCCGCCACCCTGATCGACATCACCGCCCAGCAGCAGGCGCAGCTCGAAGCCGAGGAGGGCAGGCGCCACCTGGCCCTGGTCAACGAGGCCACCCTCAAGATCGGCACCAGCCTGGACCTGGAACGCACCGCGCAGGAACTCGCCGACATCGCCGTACCCGACCTCGCGGACGCCGTCACCGTCGACGTCCTGGACAGTCTGGCCTCGGGCAGCGAGCTCGGCGGCGGCCTGGTCGGCGGCACCACGCTGCGCCGGCTGGCCAAGGCCCCGCTGACCGGATCACCCGTCACGGCCGTCCTCGCGCCGCTGGGGCGCACCCTCGGGTTTCCCGCCAACGCGCCGTACACCCGGGTGCTCGGCGCCTGCCGTCCGTACGTCGTCCCCGAGTTCGACGAGCAGGCCGTCGCCCCGGCGGTGGGTCACTCCACCGTGCCCGCGGAGCTGGTCCGGCTCGGGGTCCACTCGTTCATGATGATCCCGCTGTTGGCCCGCGGGGTGGTACTGGGCATGGCCACCTTCTACCGGACCCGGCCGCTGGGCCCCTTCACCGAGGACGAGGTCGCCCTCGCCGGTGAGCTGGCGGCCCGCGCCGCGGTCTGCGTCGACAACGCGCGCCTCTACCGCCGCGAACACGACACCGCCGCCGTCCTGCAGCGCAGCATGCTGCCCCAGCACATCAGCCCGCCACCGGGGATCGAGGTCGCGCACCGCTACCTGCCCGCGAGCGACGTCAACGAGGTCGGCGGCGACTGGTACGACGTCATCGGCCTGGAGGACGGCAGGGCCGCGCTGGTCATCGGTGACGTGATGGGGCACGGCACCGCGGCCGCGGCGGTGATGGGGCGGCTGTCCGCGAGCGTCAGGGCCCTCGCCCGCCTCGACCTCGCCCCCGAGGACATGCTGTACCAGCTGGAGGAGGCCCTGCACGACCTCGCCGAACCGATGCTCGCGACCTTCCTGTCCGTCGTGGTCGATCCGGCCACCGGTCGCTGCCGCATCACCAACGCGGGCCATCCGCCCCCGGCGACCGTCGCGCCCGACGGCTCCGTCCGCCTGCTGGAGGTACCGCCGGGGCTGCCGCTGGGCGTCGGCGGCATCCCCTTCGTCACCACCGATGTCGTGCTGCCCCTCGGCAGCCTCCTCGTCCTCTACACGGACGGCCTGGTCGAGGCCCGCAGCAGCGACATCGACGCGCGCCTCACCGAACTGACCGACCTGCTCGCCGCGCCCGTCCCGTCCCTGCCCGCGCTCTGCGACCGCCTGCTCACCCACCTGGTCCCGGCCGCGGCGGACGACGACATCGCCCTGCTCGTCGCCCGCATCGCCCCCGAGGCCTGAGCTCCTCCTCCCCTCCCCTCCCTTTCCCTTCCCCGCGCCCCTCCGGTGCCGGGCCGACACCCGCCCGCGTCGTTTCAATGCGGAATCGATGCGAGTTGTGACCAACGGTCTGCGGGTCGGAACGTGGAGGAACACGGGACCGGTCGGGTCCCGGCGGACCGCCGCAGCGGCGGACGGCCCTGGTGGATGCCGCCACCACCCGGAGGAGGAAGCGTCATGACCGCACACCGGATGACCGGCGACCTCGCAGTCCCGACAGAGCCCCACCCGCGCGAGGCGCGGCTCGACGGAGACGCGGCCGACGCCGTCGGCACCGCCCGCACCGGCGTCACTGCCGACGCCGCCGACCCCGGCGTCACTGCCGACCCCGCCGACCCCGCCGACGCCCTCGACAGCGACGCATCGATCGCCCGCCGACTCGTCCGGGGCGACGAGGGCTCGCTCGACGCGGCCTATCGCCGCTGGGGACGGCTGGTCCACACGCTCGCCGCCCGGGCGCTCGGCGACCCCCGCGAGGCGGAGGACGTCACCCAGCAGGTGTTCGTCGCGGCCTGGCGCGGCCGGGCCAACTTCCGCCCCGACCGGGGGACCCTGCCGGCCTGGCTCACCGGCATCACCCGACGGAAGATCGCCGACGCCCTGACCGCCCGCACCCGGCGCACCGAACTCACCTCGGTCCTCGGCGCCGTGCTGGAGCACGAGAGCAGGACGGCCGGCGAGCCCGAGGGGATCCTCGACCGGCTCGTCGTCACCGAGGAACTGGCCAGGCTGCCCCGAGTACAGCGCGACATCCTGGAACTCGCGTACTTCGCCGACCTGACCCAGACACAGATCGCCGACCACACCGGCATGCCGCTCGGCACGGTCAAGAGCCACGCACGCCGCGGCCTCCAGCGCATGCGCCACAACCTCGCCCTCGCCGCGACCCCGGGCTGACCCGTCCGGCCGGGCGAGGGCTCCGAACAACAGACAGCAGAGACACGGGTCGCGGCCGTCACCGGCCGCCGGCCCCCGCACGAGGGTGGAGACGATGAACGGACGAAGCATCGCGGTGGTGGGGGCCGGGGTCGCGGGACTCACCGCCGCCCACGTCCTGTCCCGGGCCCACGACGTGGTGCTGTACGAGTCCGAGGACCGGCTCGGCGGCCATGCGCACACCCACGAACTCCCGGCCCGCGAGGGGGCCACGCTCCACGTGGACACCGGCTTCATCGTCCACAACGAGCGCACCTACCCCCACCTCCTCCGCCTCTTCCGCGAACTCGGCGTCTCCACGCAGGACTCCGAGATGAGCATGTCCGTCCGCTGCGACGGATGCGGCCTGGAATACGCCGGTGCGCGGGGGATCCGCGGCCTCCTCGGCGGCGGGAACGTCCGCCGGGGCCGCCATCTCCTCATGCTCGCCGACATCCCGCGCTTCCACCGGGCCGCCCGGCGGCTGCTGTCCGCCGACGACACGACGCGGACGCTCGGGGACTTCCTCCGGGCCCACCGCTTCTCCGGCTACTTCGTCAGCCACTTCGCCATCCCGCTGGTCTCCGCGGTCTGGTCGTGCGCCGCGGACACGGCGCTGCGCTACCCGGCCGTGTACCTGTTCCGCTTCCTCGACCACCACGGACTCCTCTCGGTGACCGGCTCCCCGCAGTGGAAGACCGTCACCGGGGGCTCCGCGGCGTACGTCGAGCGCGTGGCCAAGTCCGTGAGCTCCGTCCGGACCGCGACCCCGGTCCGTGCCGTCGTACGCGGCGCCGACCGCGCCACGGTCGTGACCGCGGACGGTGAGTCGACGGAGCACGCGGCCGTCGTCGTCGCGGTCCACCCCGACCAGGCCCTGCGCCTCCTCGCCGATCCCACCGAGCAGGAACGGCGCGTCCTCGGTGCCTTCACCTACTCCCGCAACCCGACCGTCCTGCACCGCGACACCACGCTGCTGCCGCGCTCGCCGCACGCCCGCGCGTCCTGGAACTACCGGCTGCCCTCGTGCACCGCGCGTCCGGGCGCCGTCCAGGTCAGCTACGACATGAACCGGCTCCAGCGGCTCCGCGCGAGCGAGCCGCACATCGTCACCCTCAACCCGGACGACCGGCTCGACGAGTCCGCCGTCCTGGCCCGCATGACCTACGAACACCCCGTCTACACGCCGGAGTCCGTGGCGGCCCAGCGTCTCCTGCCCGGCCTCCGCAGCCCGGTCACGGCCTACGCGGGCGCGTACCACGGCTGGGGGTTCCACGAGGACGGCTGCCGCTCCGGCGTCGAGGCCGCCCGGCACCTGGGGGTGACCTGGTGATGCCCACCACGCCCGGGCCCCATACACCGGACACGCCTGCCGCCCCGACACGGGGCACGCCCGCTGCCCGTACACCGGACGCGCCCGGCCCCCGTACACCGGGAGCGCCCGAGCGCCGCACACCGGACGCCGTCGCCCCACCGCAGGTGCCCGCCCTGTACGACATAGAGATCACCCACACCCGGGTCACCCCCTTCCGCTACGCCCTGCGCCACCGCACCTACCAGTGGCTGGTCGACCTGGACGACCTGCCGGTGCTGCCCCGGCCGTTGCGCCCGCTCGCCCGCTTCGACCCCCGCGACCACTTCGACGGTGACGCCCCCACCCTCCGCGCCGGCCTCGACGCGTACCTCGCCGCCCACGGTGTCGAGGACGCGGACGGGCGGGTCCTGATGCTGACGCACGCGCGGGTCCTCGGGCACGTCTTCAACCCGCTGACCCTGTACTGGTGCCACGACAGCGCGGGGCGTCCAGTCTGCGCCGTCGCGGAGGTGCACAACACGTATGGCGGGCGCCACGCCTATCTGCTGCGCCCCGACGAGCGGGGCCGCGCCGAGGTCGCCAAGGACTTCTACGTCTCGCCGTTCCTCGACGTCGAGGGCGTCTACCGGATGCGCCTGCCGCTGCCCGGCGACCGCCTCGACCTCACCGTCCAGCTCCGCCACGGGGACGGCACCCGCCCCCTGACGGCAGTCGTCCACGGCACCCACCGGCCCGCACGCCCCCGCATGCTGCTCGCCGCCGCGCTGCGCCGCCCCTGGTCGACCCTCGCCGTCTCCGTCGGCATCCGCCGCCACGGGATCCGCCTCTACCTCAAGGGCCTGCCCGTCCGTCCCCGACCTCGCCCCCTCTCCACCCCGAAGGAAGGCACTCCGTGACCCCCTCCGTCCTTTCGGCCGCACCCGTCACTCCGGCGGACGCGGTCCCGGTGGACCCGGTCCGCTGGCCCGACGTCGCCCGGCGGCCCCGCGCCTCGGCCGTACGCACCGCCGTCGCCCGGCGCCTCGTCGAACGGGCGCTCGCCCGGCTGCCCCTGCGGATACAGCACACCGCTGACGGCTCCTCCGTCGCGCCGGGCCATGGGGACCTCGGCACGCTGCCCCGGGGCCGTGCGGGTGACGCCGCGGTGCCCACGCGCCGCGAAGGCGACACCGCCCTGCCGACCCTGACGCTCCACGACCCCGTCTCCTTCCACCGCCGGATCGGCGCCGACGGCCTCATCGGCTTCGGGGAGTCGTACATGGCCGGCGAGTGGGACGCCGACGACCTCGTCGGGCTCCTCACCGTGCTCGCCCGGCACGTCGACGAACTCGTCCCCGCCCCGCTGCGCCGACTGCGCGGCGCCTGGGTGCGGCGCCGGCCCGCCGCCGACCGCAACACCCCCGACGGGGCGCGTACCAACATCCAGCGCCACTACGACCTCTCCAACGAGTTGTTCGCCCTCTTCCTCGACCCCGGCCTCAGTTACTCCTCGGCGGTCTTCGACCCCCTCCCGGAGCACGACGGCCCCCTTTCCGACGCGGAGTTCACCGCCGCCCAGCACCGCAAGATCGACCGGCTGCTCGACCTGGCCGGTGCCGGTCCCGGCACGGAGCTCCTGGAGATCGGCACCGGATGGGGCGAACTCGCGATCCGCGCCGCCGCCAGGGGAGCGCGGGTCCGCACCGTCACCCTCTCCGCGGAACAGCTCGCCCTCGCCCGCGTGCGCGTCGCGCAGGCCGGGGTCGCCGACCGCGTCAGCGTCGAACTCCTCGACTACCGCGACATCCGCGGCCGCTACGACGCCGTCGTCAGCGTCGAGATGATCGAGGCCGTAGGCGCCGAGTACTGGCCCGACTACTTCGCGGCCCTCCGGCGGCTCCTCGCCCCGGGCGGCCGCGTCGCACTCCAGGCCATCACGATGCCGCACGAGCGGATGCTCGCCACCGCCCGCACCCACACCTGGATCAGCAAGTACGTCTTCCCCGGCGGTCTGATCCCCTCGCCGGAGTCCCTCGCCCGGGAGAGCGCCGCCGCGGGCCTCCGCATCACCCACGACAGCGGCTACGGCGCCCACTACGCGGAGACCCTCCGTCAGTGGCGGGAACGCTTCCGCGGTCAGGAGACCGCGGTCGCCGCGCTCGGCTTCGACCCGGTCTTCCGGCGCCTGTGGGAGTTCTACCTCGCCTACTCCGAGGCCGGGTTCCGATCCGGCTACCTCGACGTCCGCCAGCTCCTGCTGACGGCGGACCCCCGCACGGAGGCAAGCCGATGAACGACGGGCGAGCCGTCCCGCATCTCGCCGTACGGACCGGCGCCGACGGCGAGGCCTCCCTGCCCGTCACGCCCATGCTTTGCGAGGCCTCCCTGCCCGTCACGCCCGTTCTCCGGGCCCGCGAGGCCTCCCTGCCCGTCACGCCCGTTCTCCGGGGCGGCCCCGCTCCCCTGGCGGCCGCGCCCGTTCTCCTGTGCGGGGGAGTCTCGTGACCGTCGTCGACACCGGAGTCCTCGCCGTCGTGACGGGCGCCTCGGCCGGCGCGGCGCTCGCGGTCATGCTGGTGGCCTTCGCCGTCGGGACGGCGAAGGGCCTGCACCGGGTCGTGGACGTCGCCTGGGGGATCGCCTTCGCGGCCGTCGCCGTCGTGGCCTGGTCCCTTGCGGCGGGCCACGGCGACGACGTGCGCCGCACCGTCGTCGCGCTGGCCACCGTCCTGTGGGGACTGCGGCTCGCGGCCCACATCGCCCGGCGGGGACGCGGTCACGGCGAGGACCCGCGATACGCCCGGATGCTGGCCCGCGCCCGCGGCAACCCCACGCTCTACGCGCTGCGGACCGTCTACCTGCTCCAGGGCGGACTCGTCTGGCTGGTCTCCCTGCCGGTCCAGGTCGGCGTCCTGCTTCCCGAACCGCTCGGACCGACCGCCCTCCTGGGCCTGGCCGTGTGGGCGACCGGCCTCTCCTTCGAGGCGCTGGGGGACCGTCAGCTCGCCCGCTTCAAGGCCGATCCGGCCAACCGGGGCCGCGTCATGGACCGGGGACTGTGGAGCTGGACCCGGCACCCCAACTACTTCGGCGACTTCCTCGTCTGGTGGGGCCTGTACCTGACGGCCTGCGCCACCTGGCAGACCGCCCTGCTCACCCTGGTCTCGCCGCTCGTGATGAGCGGCCTGCTCATCTGGGGCAGCGGCAAGCGCCTGCTGGAGGCACACATGGCCGACCGCCCCGGCTACGCCGCCTACCGGGCCCGCACCAGCGGCTTCTTCCCCCGCCCGCCACGCCGTACGACGCCCGCGCCGACCCGCTCCTAAAGTGTCTTCCCGGTCACGCTCCTAGGTTTGATCACCTTGGGCGTGGCCGCTCCTCTTTCTCTGATGCTGCTGTGGCGTGGCGGACCGGCCTGCCTTTTACTTGTAGACATAGGGAGCGGCCAGCGCTAGGCCTGGGCAGGTGAGGGCGCATGCGATAGGCCAACCCGAGCACCCACTCACCCCACTGGTGTTCCGATCCCGCAGTCATCTATCAGATGCGTCAGCTCCGCGAGCACGTCGGCCCTTCCGGCTAGTACCAGATGGCCCAGATCGCGCGCATTACTGCGGAAGGTGAGATTATGCTGCAGCTTCGAACATGGGGCACGGCCGTGCTCGTGCTATCGGCAGTCTCCCTGGCCCCCGTTTCAGGCCGTACGCTGGCCGCCGCTTCAGACGCCAACCTGTCCACGGCGGTCTATCTGTCTGACGGCTCTCGGTTCCCGGGGTGGTCGCAGTGGAGCGACCGGGACGGTGGCTGGATTGACGGAACCCAGTGGGTTGCCGGGGATTTTAACGGTGACAGGAAGGCCGACCTTGCCACGGTGTGGAACAACGGCGGTTCGAACACGATAACGGTGAGCTTGTCGACCGGTTCGGGCTTCAATCGCAGTCACTGGGCCACGAACGCGGGTGGCTGGATGGATTCGACCAAGTGGGCCGCCGGGGATTTCAACGGTGATGGGAAGAGTGACCTCGCCGCGTCCTGGAACAACGGTGGCAACCTGTCCACGGCGGTCTATCTGTCTGACGGCTCTCGGTTCCCGGGGTGGTCGCAGTGGAGCGACCGGGATGGTGGCTGGATTGACGGAACCCAGTGGGTTGCCGGGGATTTTAACGGTGACAGGAAGGCCGACCTTGCCACGGTGTGGAACAACGGCGGTTCGAACACGATAACGGTGAGCCTGTCGACCGGTTCGGGCTTCAATCGCAGTCACTGGGCCACGAACGCGGGTGGCTGGATGGATTCGACCAAGTGGGCCGCCGGGGATTTCAACGGTGATGGGAAGAGTGACCTCGCCGCATCCTGGAACAACGGCGGCAACCTGTCCACGGCGGTCTATCTGTCTGACGGCTCTCGGTTCCCGGGGTGGTCGCAGTGGAGCGACCGGGATGGTGGCTGGATTGACGGAACCCAGTGGGTTGCCGGGGATTTCAATGGTGACAGGAAGGCCGACCTTGCCACCGTCTGGAACAACGGCGGTTCGAACACGATAACGGTGAGCCTGTCGACCGGCTCGGCCTTCAATCGCAGTCACTGGGCCACGAACGCGGGTGGCTGGATGGATTCGACCAAGTGGGCCGCCGGGGATTTCAACGGTGACGGGAAGAGTGACCTCGCCGCATCCTGGGCCAACGGCGCCCCCAATCCGCCGGCGGCCTCGAAGGAGCAGCGGTTCCTCGACCTGATCAACAGTGAGCGTCAGAAGTACGGGTGCGCCCCGCTGAAGGCCGATCCGAAACTCACGGAAACCGCGCGCGCCCACAGCAAGGACCTGGCCGGCAACCCGAACCTCACGGCCGCGGGCACCGCGAATCGCGGCCACGTGGGCAGTGACGGCTCGCTTGCCTGGGACTCGAACGGTGGTGCGACTACAGGGCGCATCCACAGGGACCTGGGCGCATCGGCTGCCCGAGCCCAGGGCGAGAACGTCCACTGGGGCAAGGGAGACACCTTCGAGAAAGCGATGGACGACTGGATGAACCACGACGAGGCGTCCAAGTGGGGCCACAAGTACAACATCGTGGGCTGCGACCCCGGTGACCCGAAGAACCCGTACTCCAACGGTGACATCGCGCGCTACAACCCCCCGCCCACCGTCAACTACAAGCTGGTCGGAGTCGGCATAGACCAAGCCGCTGACGGCACCGTCTACATCACGCAGGACTTCGCAGGCTGACTCCCCCGGACGGGCATGCATCCGCCACGCCCCCGCACCAGAGCCCCCGGCCCCGGCGTCGAGACAGACGCCGGGGCCGGGGCTGCGTACGCGTGCTACCAAGCCGTCACCCTCGCATCGCTGCTGATGTGAGCGTGGCGTGTGACGACAACTCCCAGGGCTTTCCTGCCGGTCACGCCGGGCTCGCGGTCCGGCCTGGTCGACGAGGCACCCCTCAGCCTCCGGCGGGCGCCGCCCGGTTCTCGTAGCGGCGTGCGATGACGTCGATGGCCTCGCGCAGCCCGGTGGGCCGGACCATGCCCGGGCCGGGCCGCCCGCCGAGCCAGCCGGGACCGGCGAGCAGGACGAGCGGGGCGGTGCGCGCTCCCCTCACCCCGAACGCCGTGCCGGCGACGTGCCGGGCCAGGGCGTGGTTCGCGGTGGACCGCGCCTGCGACCAGAGGGCCACGGCTGCCGGACCCAGCCTCCGCACCGCCGCGTCCAGGGCCTCGGCCGGAACCGCCGCACCGAACATCCGGGTCGGCAGGCCCTGTTCGGCCAGCCCCGCCGCGAGCGCCTCCAGCGGCAGCGTGTGCTGCTCCGCCGGGACACAGGCCAGCACGACCGGCGCCGCCGGGGAGACCGCCGAGGGGGCGGCGACGACGGCCCGCCGGAGCGCGGTGGAGACGTGCCAGGAGAGCAGGTGCTCGACCTCGACGTAACGGTCGTCGGAGGACTCCCACTTGCGGCCCACCGCGTGCAGGGTCGGGGCCATCACCTCCTCCCACGCGGTGACCAGCCCGTGCTGGGCCAGGACCTCCTGCAGGATCCTGTCCATGGACGGACCGTCGAGTCGCACCGCGGCGCGGGCCAGTCCTCGGCACTCCTGCCGTACGTCACCCAGGGGCAGGCCGCTCGCGGGTCCCGTGCGGCGCCCGCTCCGCGGCGACCGGTCGGCGGGCAGCGGAAGCGGCTCCACCGGCACCTGCTCCACCCGCTCTACCCGCTCCACCTGCTCGACCGGCTCGACCGGCGCGGCGGGCAAGGCGGACAGGGCCGGGGCGACCGGCCGGGCGGTGGGCTCCCCGGTGGTCTCGGACCCGGCGCCGGCCCGTACCCGCTGGGCGGCCCGGGCCGCCTCGGCGGGCGGGACGCCGGACGACGTGAGGCGGCACATCTCCTCGAGCATCGCCACGTCCGCCGGGCTCCATCTGCGGTGCCGTCCGTCCCCGCGCACGGCCGGGCCGATGCCGTAGCGCTGGTCCCAGGAGCGCACCGTGGTCGGCGAGACTCCCAGACGCCGCGCCACCGCGCCCGTCGTGATCCCGTGCGTCGTCGTGGCCATTCCTCCACCTTACGATGCGGAAACGATGCGCATGTCCGGGCGGCCGTTCCGCAGGTCGTCGAGGACCTCCCTGGCCGCGCGTGCCCCGGACGCCAGCGCCCCCTGCAGCGACCCGGTGGCCCGGTGGTCGCCGCACACGTACCGGCCGGGCGCGAACCGCGTGCTCCGCGACAGCGGGACGGGACCGGGCATCGCCGGGAGGGCGTCGCGCACCGTGACGCGGTGGACGAGCTCCCAGTCGCCCGTGTCCGTCCCGTACACCTCGCCCAGGGCCCGCACGACCGCGTCCGCCGTGGCCGGGCCGGGGGAGCCGAGCACCGACGTGGACACCAGCGCGCGCCCGTCGGCCGAGAAGCGGGGCTGGACGGCGGTGAGGACACAGGTGTTGAGGAACCGGCGGTGGGAGTCGACGACGAGCACGGGCTCCGTCAGCGGGGGCCGGGCCGTCGCGTGGTAGAGCGTGGTGACCGTCCGGCCGTCCGGGACACGGAGCCCCGGCAGCAGCCCGGCCGCGACGCGCTGCCCGGTGGCGACGACCACCGCGCGGGACTCCACCTCGTGGCCGCCGGCCAGGGCCACGCCGTTCCCCGTCAGGGCCGTGACCGGGTTGCCGGTCCGCAGCACGTCCGCGGGCAGCCGGGCGGCGAGCTGGGCGGGAACGGCCCCGATCCCGTCGGCCGGGAGACAGAGGGTGCCGCGCAGCATGCTCCGCCACACCAGGTGGAAGAAGCGGGCGGAGGTCTCCAGCTCGTCCTCCAGGAAGACCCCGGAGAGGAAGGGCCGGAAGAACGTCTCCACCAGCTGCGGCGACACGCCCGCCTCGGCCAGGGCCGTGAGCGTGGTCCCGTCCCGGCCGCGCCGCAGCACGGACGCCGGCGCCAGCACGTCCCGTGCCGTCAGCGCGGAGAGCGCGAGCAGGTCACGTCCGGACGCGAGCCGTCCCGGCAGCAGGTCGCGGCTCTCCCGGAGCCGCCGGGAGGGGTCGGTGAACCGGAGCGGACCGTCCTCGGTGTGCACGAGCACTCCGGGCGTGAAGGGCCGCAGCCGCAGCGCCTTCAGGTCGATGCGGCGTTTCACCTGCGGATACGAGGTGTTGAAGACCTGGAAGCCGCGGTCCACGGTGAAGCCCGCCACGCGGTCGGTGCGCATCCTTCCGCCGACCGTCCCGTCCGCTTCCAGCAGCAGGACCCGCAGGCCCGCCGCCACCAGGTCGCCTGCGCAGGCGAGCCCGGCGGCCCCCGCTCCGACGACCACCACGTCGTACCGTCCGCCGTCCGTGCTCCGCATGCCGTCACCTTTCCTCGCCTTGCCCTGGGTTCCCCGTGTTCCCCGACTTCCCGGGTTCCCGTGTTCCCGTGTTCCCTCGTACGGGCCGAGCGCCAGGCACCCACGGGCCGGACGCCGCCCGGGGAGCCCCGGGGCTGTGGGGCCCGGCCCGGGGACGGTGCAGCGGGCGTACCGAACCGGTGGCCACCTCACGGAGCCTGCCCGCCCCGTTCCCGTTCCTGCTCCAGCAGGGCCGGCAGGTCCCGCAGACGGTCGAGGCCGTGCACCGCCCGGGAGATCCGGGCGTTGTGCCGCAGCGTCCCGCGGTGGCGGTGCAGGAAGGCCCAGTAGCCCGCCGTGAACGGGCAGGCGTCCTCGCCCACCCGCCGGTCCGGGCGGTAGGGGCAGGGCCCGCAGAGATCGCTCATGCGATCGATGTAGGCGCCGCCCGAGGTGTACGGCTTGGTGGTCATCCGGCCGCGGCCGCCGTCGGCGTACTGCGACATGCCCACGACGTTGGGCAGCATCACCCAGTCGTATCCGTCGACGAAGCTGCGGTGGAACCAGTCGGTCACGGCGGCCGGGTCCCAGCCGCGTTGGAGCGCGTAGCTCCCCAGCACCATCAGCCGCGGGATGTGGTGGGTCCACCCCGTGTCCCGGACCTGGCGCAGCACCGTCGCCAGGCAGTGGGACGACACGGCGTCCGCGTCGAGGTCGTCCCACCAGCCGGGCAGGGCGGCGGTGTGGCCGAGCGCGTTGGACGTCCGGTAGCCCTCGCCGAAGTGCCAGTAGAGCTGCCATACGTACTCGCGCCAGCCGGCGATCTGCCGGACGAAGCCCTCGACCGAGTTCAGCGGTGCCCGGCCGGCCCGCCAGGCGGCCTCGGCGCCCTCCACGCACTCGGCCGGGTCGAGCAGGCCGAGGTTCAGGGACGAGGACAGCAGACTGTGGCTCAGGGTGTCGTCCTCGGCGAGCATCGCGTCCTCGTACGCGCCGAATTCGGCGAGCCGGTGGCGCAGGAACCGGTCCAGCGCGGCGAGGGCCTGACGCCGGTCCGCCGGGAACAGTCGCGGACCGTCCCGGCCGACGAAGGAGACGTCCCCCTCCCGCTCCCAGCGGTCGAGGTCACGGCGGACCTCCTCGTCGACGGCGTCCTCCCGGGGCCGGTACGGCGCGGGGGCCTCCAGCGTCCGCGCCCCGGGTGGCGGCGGCTCCCGGTTCTCGTGGTCCAGGTTCCAGGTGCCGCCCGCGGGTCGTCCGCCCTCCATCAGGAGGTCGTGGTCACTGCGGACGCGCCGGTAGAAGGTCTCCATCCGGAGTGCGCTCCGCCCGTCCGTCCAGGCGGCGAAGTCCTCGTGCCGCACCAGGAAGCCGCGCGGCGGGAGAACGGTGACGTTGTCCAGCGACCGCACGAGCCGCAGCGCCGCCCGCGACGTGGGGTGGTGCACCGTCACCCGCCCGTCACCGACGGCCTGTCGCAGCCCTTCCCGGTACGTCTCGGCGCGCACGTAGCGCACGCGGTCGCCGAGTTCGGCGGCGCGGTGCCGCATCGCCGACAGGATCAGGTGGGCCTTCGCTCGGTGGAACCGTCGCCGGCGGAAGACGGCACGGGACTCGATCATCACCACGGGGGCGTCCCGGGAGGGACCGCCGGCCCCCGCCGCGAGGAAGGCGGGGCCGAGTTGGTCGCCGAAGAGCCAGTGCGTAGCCGTCATACCGGTCCTGATCGCTCCGTTCCTGCGGGTGCCCTGTCGCACCCCTCTCCTCTTTCGGCCGGCGGGCGGGCCGCGGATGCGGTCGCCCGTGGATTCCGGGCACCGTCCCGCCGAGTGCACCGGCGGGCACCCGGGCGCCGGGGCGTGGGGACGCCTCCGCGCCCTGGTCTCCCGAAGGCCCAGGGGGCGGGGGGACGCCTCCGCGCCCCGGTCTCCCGAAGGCCAGGGGGCGGGGGAACGCCTCCGCGCCCCGGTCCCCCGAAGGCCCAAGGGGCCTGGACCCCCGCCCGGCATCGGCTGCCGCCAAGTGGTGGGAAACGGGTCTCTATCGGGTGAGGCCCCGGGAAGCGTCGCCGTCCTTCCCGTCCGGGTTGCCCGACGATCGCTGGGGCCGCGCACCGATCCGCGGCCCCGGCGCGAGGCTTCCACGACGACCCGGAAGGGCTGCCATGCGCATCCTGCTCATCGCCAGCAGCTACAACAGTCTGACCCAGCGGGCCCGGGCCGAGCTCCAGGACCGCGGGCACGCCGTCTCCGTGGAGGTCACGCCCGACGGGGTGGCGATCCGGGACGCCGTCGCGCGGCACGCGCCTGACCTGGTCCTCGCGCCCCTTCTGAAGGCGGTCGTGCCCCGGGACGTCTGGTCGACCCGCCACTGCCTGATCGTCCACCCGGGTCCGGTGGGCGATCGTGGGCCGTCCTCCCTGGACTGGGCGATCCACGACGGCGCCACCGAATGGGGCGTCACCGTCCTGCAGGCGGACGAGGAGATGGACGCGGGCGACGTCTGGGCGACCGTCGCCTTCGAGGTCCCGGCGGTGGCCAAGAGCGACCTCTACCGCAACGAGCTGTCCGACGCCGCCATGACCGCCGTGCACCTCGCCGTCGAGCGGATCGCCGCCGGAGCCGCCCCGTCCCCGCAGACGGGGCCGGTGCGCGCGCGGCCGGCCGTCCGCCAGGAGCAGCGCCGGATCTCGTGGGACGAGGACACCGAGACGGTCCTGCGCGGCCTGCGCGCCGCCGACTCCCAGCCCGGCGTCCTGGACGAGCTGCTCGGGGCCGAGTGGTTCCTGCACGGGGGCCACCCGGAGGACGCTCTGCGCGGCCGCCCCGGCGAGCTGCTGGCCACCCGGGCGGGCGCGGTCTGCCGCGCCACGGCGGACGGCGCCGTCTGGATCCCGGAACTGCGCGCCCGCACCGCCCGGGGCGAGCAGCGCGCGTGCAAACTGCCCGCCACCCTCGCCCTCGCGGGCCGGCTGCCGGAGCTCCCCGAGCCGCCCGTGCCCGCCGACGCACCGGCGTCCGGCCGGACCTGGTCCGACATCCGCTACCGGGAGCACGGCCCGGTGGGGGTGCTGTCCTTCGCCTTTCCCGGGGGTGCGATGAGCACCGACCACTGCCGTCGCCTGCTGAGGGCCTACCGGGCGGCCTGCGGGCGCCCCACCTCCGTCGTCGTCCTCGGTGGGCAGCGCGACTTCTTCTCCAACGGCATCCACCTCAACGTGATCGAGGCCGCCGCCGACCCGGCCGCCGAGGCGTGGGACAACATCAACGCCATGAACGACCTGGTCGAGGCGGTCCTGACCACGACCGACCGGCTCGTGGTCAGCGCCATCGGCGGCAACGCGGCCGCGGGCGGGGTCATGCTGGCGCTGGCCGCGGACGAGGTGTGGTGCCGCCAGGGCTCCGTCCTCAACCCCCACTACCGGCGCATGGGCCTGTACGGGTCGGAGTACTGGACGCACACCCTGCCCCGCAAGGTGGGCCCGGTCCTCGCGGAGCGCCTCACGCAGGGTGCCCGGCCCGTCTCGGCCGACGCCGCCCGGAGCATGGGACTCGTCGAGCGGGTCGTCGACTGCGCGCCGGGCGCTTTCTCCGCCGAGATCACCCGCTTGGCCGCCCGACTGGCCACGCACCCCGGCGTCGCCTCCCGCGTGGCGGCGAAGAAGGCGGAACACGAGGTCAGGGAGGCGCGGACGCCCCTCGCGGCCCACCGGGAGCAGGAGCTCAGCCGGATGCGGGCGATCTTCGACGATCCCGCCGCGCCCTTCCACGGCCTGCGCAGGGCCTTCGTCCGCAAGGAGGGTCAGATCGCGGGATCCCCCGACTTTCGGGGTGCGGGCCCGGCCGGTCCGGCCGACCGTTGACTCGTACGCGGGGCCCGAAGAAGGCCGCCGCCCCATTCCTCCGCAGGAGGCGACCCATGAACGACACCACGCAGGCCCCGGTCGAGGATCGGGGCGCCGCTCCCGGCACCGACGAGAAGCCGATCCACATCCTCTGGATCAACGCGGGACTGAGCTGCGACGGCGACTCGGTGGCCCTGACCGCCGCGATGCAGCCCAGCATCGAGGAGATCGCGCTGGCGGGGCTGCCCGGACTGCCGAAGATCGCGGTCCACTGGCCGCTGATCGACTTCGAGTGCGGTCCGGTGGGTGGCGCCGACACGTTCATCGAGTGGTTCTTCAAGGGGGAGCGGGGCGAGATCGACCCGTTCGTGCTGGTCGTCGAGGGTTCGATCCCGAACGAGGACATCAAGCCGGAGGGGTACTGGTGCGGCTTCGGCGACAACCCGGAGACCGGCCAGCCCATCACCACCAGCGAATGGATCGACCGGCTGGCCCCCAAGGCGCTCGCGGTGGTCGCGATCGGCACCTGCGCCACGTACGGCGGCATCCACGCCATGGCGGGCAACCCCACCGGTGCGATGGGCGTCCCGGACTACCTCGGGTGGGACTGGAAGTCCGGCGCCGGCATCCCCATCGTGTGCGTGCCCGGATGCCCCATCCAGCCGGACAACTTCGCGGAGACCCTGACGTACCTGCTCTACCAGGCGGCCGGCTCCGCGCCGATGATCCCGCTGGACGACAAGCTCCGCCCGACCTGGCTCTTCGGCGCGACGGTGCACGAGGGCTGCGACCGCGCCGGCTACTACGAGCAGGGACAGTTCGCCACCACCTACGACTCGCCCAAGTGCCTGGTCAAGCTGGGCTGTTGGGGGCCGGTCGTGAAGTGCAACGTCCCCAAGCGCGGCTGGATGAACGGCATCGGCGGATGCCCGAACGTCGGTGGCATCTGCATCGCCTGCACGATGCCCGGCTTCCCGGACAAGTTCATGCCGTTCATGGACGAGCCGCCCGGCGCCAAGGTCTCCCGCACCGCCAGCGGCATCTACGGCTCCGTCATCCGCCGGCTGCGGGACATCACGGCGAAGACCGTGGACAAGGAGCCGAAGTGGCGGCACACCGGCGACCGGATCACCACCGGATACCGGCCGCCGTGGTGACCGGGCCGGCCGGCCCGCAGACCCCTCAACCGACCACCGTTCGTGAAGTCGAAGAACCGACGAAGGGCACCGAACAGACCATGGCATCTCAGGCGAAGACGAAGGGCGACGGCAGCGGCCTGGTGGAGATGGCCTGGGACCCCATCACGCGGATCGTGGGCAGTCTCGGCATCCACACCAAGATCGATTTCAAGCAGCGGCGCGTCGCCGAGTGCTACAGCACCTCCTCCGTCTTCCGCGGCTACAGCGTCTTCATGCGCGGCAAGGACCCGCGCGACGCGCACTTCATCACCAGCCGCATCTGTGGCATCTGCGGCGACAACCACGCCACGTGTTCCGTGTACGCGCAGAACATGGCGTACGGCGTGAAGCCCCCGCACCTCGGCGAGTGGATCATCAATCTCGGCGAGGCCGCGGAGTACATGTTCGACCACAACATCTTCCAGGAGAACCTGGTCGGGGTCGACTACTGCGAGAAGATGGTCCGCGAGACCAACCCCGGGGTCCTGGAGCTCGCCGAGCGCACCGAGGCCCCGCACGCCGCGGAGCACGGCTACCGCACGATCGCCGACATCATGCGCTCCCTCAACCCCCTCGAAGGCGAGTTCTACCGCGAGGCGCTGCAGGTCAGCCGCTACACCCGGGAGATGTTCTGCCTGATGGAGGGGCGTCACGTCCACCCCTCCACGCTCTACCCCGGCGGCGTCGGCACCATCGCGTCGGTACAGCTCTTCACCGACTACCTCAGCCGGCTGATGCGCTACGTGGAGTTCATGAAGCGGGTCGTCCCGCTCCACGACGACCTCTTCGACTTCTTCTACGAAGCGCTGCCCGGCTACGAGGAGGTCGGCCGCCGCCGCGTGCTGCTCGGCTGCTGGGGGGCCCTCAACGACCCCGAGCACTGCGACTTCACGTACGCCAACATGACCGACTGGGGCCGGCGGATGTTCGTCACCCCGGGTGTCGTCGTCGACGGCAAGCTCGTGACCAACGACCTCACCCGGATCAACCTCGGCATCCGCATCCTGCTCGGCAGCTCCTACTACGAGGACTGGCAGGGACAGGAACAGTTCGTCACGCACGACCCGCTGGGCAACCCCGTCGACCCCCGGCACCCGTGGAACCAGCACACCATCCCGGCCCCGCAGAAGCGCGACTTCGACGACAAGTACAGCTGGGTGATGTCCCCGCGCTGGTTCGACGGCAAGGACCACCTGGCACTCGACACCGGCGGCGGCCCCATCGCGCGCCTGTGGTCGACCGCCCTGTCCGGCCTGGTCGACATCGGCTACGTCAAGGCCACCGGGCACAGCGTCGTCATCAACCTGCCCCGGACGCTGACCAAGCCGGAGACCACCTTCGAGTGGAAGATCCCGCAGTGGAGCAACGCCCTGGAGCGCAACCGCGCCCGGACCTACTTCCAGGCGTACGCGGCGGCCGTCGCCCTGCACAGCGCCGAGAAGGCCCTGGAGGAGGTCCGCGCCGGACGCACCCAGACCTGGGAGAAGTTCGAGGTGCCCGACGAGTCCATCGGCGTCGGCTTCACCGAGGCCGTCCGGGGCGTCCTCTCCCACCACATGGTGATCCGGGACGGCAAGATCGCCAACTACCACCCGTATCCGCCCACGCCGTGGAACGCCTCCACCCGGGACACCTACGGCACCCCCGGCCCCTACGAGGACGCGGTGCAGAACACCCCGATCTTCGAGGAGAACACGCCCGAGAACTTCAAGGGCATCGACATCATGCGCGCCGTCCGCAGCTTCGACCCGTGCCTGCCGTGCGGTGTGCACATGTACACCGGCAACGGCCGCACGGTGAAGGCGATGCACGTGCCCACCGGCCTGAGCGGACTGGGCGGATGAGCGCCGTGACCGCCGAGCAGGCGGGCCGTCGGGTCGAGGAGGTCCTCGACCGGCTGGCGGACACCGGGGACGCCGAAGCCGTCGCGGCGGCCGAGGACCTCGTACGGGTCCTCATGGAGTTCTACGGCAGCGGGCTCACCCGCGTCGTCGAACTCCTCGGACGGTCCCCGGCCGGGCCCCCCGCCGAACCGCTGGCCGCCCTGCTCGCGGACGCCCTCGTCGCGAGCCTGCTCAACCTGCACGGACTGCATCCGGAGGACCTGCCCAGCCGCATCGACCGCGCCCTGTCCGGCCTGCCGCAGACCGTGCGGAACGCCGGCTTCGACGCGGCGAGCGGCGTGCTGACGCTGGGCGTCGCCTCCTCCTCCGGCTGCGGATGCGGGAGCACCCGGGAGGCCACCCGGCAGGCGGCGCTCGACGCCCTCGCCTGCTTCGCCCCCGAAGTGACCGGCGTCGAACTGGAACCGGACGGCCCGCGCGAGCCCGCACTGCTCCAGATCGGGGCCCGCCCGACGCACGCGAGCCAGGGCGGCCCCGCATGACCGGACTCCCGACCCGTACGGGGGCCCGCACGGGCCCCCCCGGCCTGCGGCGCTTCACCGCCCCGCGCCCGCCCCGCGAAGAGCGGTGCGAACTGTGCGGGGCCCGGCTCGCCGGCGCGGGCCACCGCCACCTGGCCGACGTCGACCGGCGGGCCCTGGCCTGCGCCTGCGGCCCCTGCGCCCAGCTCATGGACCACTCGGCCGCCACACGGGGCCGGTTCCGCGCCGTGCCGGACCGCGTCCTCGCCGATCCGGCGCACCGTGTCGACGACGCGGTGTGGGAGTCGCTGCGGATCCCGGTCTCGGTCGCCTTCCTCTTCCACAACTCCGCGTTCGGCAGGGCGGTGGCGCTCTACCCCAGCCCCGCGGGCGCCACCGAGAGCGAACCGGAGGACCTCGCCTGGGAGTCCGTGCGGGACGCCACCCGGCTCGCCGACCTCCTCGAACCCGACGTGGAGGCCCTGCTGATGCGCCGCCACCAGGGGCGCACGGAGTGCTTCCTGGTGCCGATCGACATCTGCTACGAACTGGTGGGCCGCATGCGACTGCACTGGCAGGGCTTCGACGGAGGAGCGGAGGCACGCGCCGACCTCGACGCCGTCTTCGCCCGCGTCCGCGGAGCGGCGCGCGAGGCGCAGGGGAGCCGGACGTGACCGAGTTCTCCTTCGCCTGCACCGACGTCCGCGCCGACACCTACGCGGCCGGACCGACGCTGGTCTTCCGGCTGCGCATCACCGCGACACCGGGCACCCGGGTGCACGCCCTGGCGCTCCGCTGCCAGATCCGCATCGAGCCCGCCCGGCGCGGGTACGACGACGCCGAGGCCGAAGCCCTGGGCGACCTGTTCGGCGAACGCTCCCGCTGGGGCAGCAGCCTCAACCCGGTGCAGTTCGCCCAGGTCTCCGTGATGGTCCCCGGGTTCACCGGAGAGATCGACACCGACCTCGTCGTGCCCTGCACCTACGACACCGACATCGCCGCGAGCCGCTACTTCCGGTCGCTCTCCGACGGCGAGGTGCCGCTGCTCCTGCTGTTCTCCGGCACCGCCTTCACGGGCGCCGGAGGCTTCCACGTCGAGCCCGTGCCCTGGGACAAGGAGGTCGTCCACCGCATGCCCGTCAAGGTCTGGCGCGAGATGATCGACCAGCACTTCCCCGGCTGCGGCTGGATCCGGCTCCCGAACGACGCGATGGACGCCCTCCTCGCCTACCGGTCCCGCCGGGCCCTTCCGTCCTGGCAGGCCACCGTCGAGTCGCTGCTCGACGGGGCGGGGGAGAGGACCCGATGACCACCGCCGTCTTCACCTCCGACACCGAGGCGCGGCTCGCCGTCGCCCGGCAGGTCGCCGACGCCGTCCTCTTCGAGGGCTACGTGCTCTACCCGTACCGGGCGTCCGCCGCGAAGAACCGGTTCCGCTGGCAGTTCGGGGTCCTCGTACCCCCTTCCTGGAGCGCCGCCGGGGAGCACTCGCAGCAGCACACCGCCTGTCTGATGGAGCCCAGGCCCGGCGCCGAACTCGCCCTGGAGGTGCGCTTCCTGCACGTCCAGCGGCGGACCGTGGAGGAGCTCCGCGCCGACGGCAGCCACGCCCCGGTCCCCGAACTGCGCCTGGCGGACCGGGTCCTGCCGGCGTGGGACGAGGGCGTCGAGGAGCGCGTCACCCTCACCGTTCCCGTCGGCGCACTGGACGGCGAGGGCGTCACCGAGCCCTTCACCCGTCCCGCCGCCGAGGAGACCGAGGACGTCACCGACGCCGAGGGGCGCGTCCGCGGCCGCCTGGTACGCCGCCGCGAGGCGATCAGCGGCGTCCTCCGGATCTCCGCCGCCGAACTCGACGGCCCGTACCGCGTCCGGCGCCTGTCCGTCACGGTCGAGAACGACAGCTGCTGGAACGCCGGACCGGACGCCGACCGGCACGCGGCGCTGGCGCACTCCCTGGTCGCCACGCACACCCTGCTCCGCCTCGACGCCGGGTCCTTCCTGTCGATGACCGACCCGCCGGAATGGGCCAGGAGCGCCGTGGCCGCCTGCGACAACCGGCACACCTGGCCCGTGCTGGCCGGCGAACCCGGACGCGCCGATCTCGTGCTCTCCTCGCCGATCATCCTCGACGACCACCCGGCCATCGCCCCCGAGAGCCCGGGCGCCCTCTACGACGCCACGGAGATCGACGAGATCCTCGCCCTGCGCACCGCGGCCCTCACCGACGAGGAGAAGCGGGAGGCCCGCGGGACCGACGCCCGTGCCGCGGCCGTCATCGACCTGGCGGACACCATGCCGCAGGAGGTGCTGGAGCGTCTGCACGGAGCCGTACGCAGCCTGCGCGAGGTCACGGGACCGCGGGAGCCCTCCGGCGCCGACCTCCTCGTACCGGACGCCCCCTGGTGGGACCCGGCGGGCGACCCGTCCGTCGACCCGGCACGGGACCACGTCCTCGTCGACGGACGGGCCGTGCGCGCGGGCAGCAGGGTGCTCCTGTGCCCGCGGCTGCGCCGCTCCGACGCCCAGGACCTGTTCCTCGACGGCCGCAACGCCCTCGTCGAAGCCGTGCTGCACGACGTCGACGGCGGGGTGCACATCGCGGTGACCCTGGAGGACGACCCGGGCGCCGACATCCGGCGCGAACAGGGCCGGTTCCTCTACTTCCAGCCCGACGAGGTCCGCGCCCTGGAGGACGTGTGAACGACCCCGAGCCCCCGGCCGGCCCGCGCACCCTCGTGGCGGGCGTCGGCAACGTCTTCCTCGGCGACGACGGCTTCGGCGTCGAGACCGCGCGGCTGCTCGCCCAGGGGCAACTGCCGCCCCACGTCGAGGTGGCCGACGTCGGGATCCGCGGCGTCGACCTCGCCTACCGGCTCCTCGACGGCTGGGACACCCTCGTCCTCGTCGACGCCACGGCGCGCGGCGGCACACCCGGGACGCTCTACCTGATCGACGCCACCACGCCGGACGACCGTGCCGCCGACCCCGGGGCCGTGCCGCTCGACGGCCACCGGATGACACCCGACGCCGTCCTCGCCCTGCTGGACACCCTGTGCGCGGGCACGGGCGCCGCGCCGCCCCGCAGGATCCTCGTCGTGGGCTGCGAACCCGCCTGCCTCGACGAAGGAATGGAACTCAGCCCCCAGGTCGCCGCCGCCCTGCCCGAGGCGGTCCGCATGGTGACCGAACTGGTCGGCCGGGAAGCCGCCGTCCGAAGCCCGACACGGAGAGCAGCAGCATGAGCAAGAACGTCATCGCCACCACCTTCGTCGCCGTCACCGCCGCCCTCGCCGCCGCGACCCTCCTCAAGGGGGTCCTGCCCGACATCCAGCGCTACCTGCGCATCAGCAGGATGTGACCCGTCCGCCCGACGCACCACAGGCTCCGCTGTCCGGGGCCCCCGCCGCGGGGGCCCCGGACAGCGGTCCGACTCCACCGAACGGACGACACCCCGGCGCCCGCCCGGCGAGCCGGGCGGGCCCGCCAGAGCACCTGACTTGTAATGGCGGCCCGGAGACACCCAGCGAGGGACGGAGAGCGATGCACGAGATGTCCGTCGCCCTGGCCGTCGTCGACCAGGTCGAGACGGCCGCGCGGTCCCGCGGGGCCGAGGGCGTCCGAAGCATCCGCCTGGAGGTGGGCGAGCTGGCCGGCATCGTCGCCGACTCGCTCCGGTTCTGCTTCGAACTCGCCTGCGCCGGCACGGTCGCCGAGGGCGCCGAACTGATCACGCACACGGTCCCCGGCACCGCACGCTGCGCGCCCTGTTCCCGGGTCTGGGAGGTAGGCATGCCACCGCACCTGCTCTGCCCCGACTGCGGGGGAGCGTCCGTCGAACTCGTCTCCGGCCGCGAACTGCGGATCCGCGAGGTCCACTGGACCGATCCCGCCGCGAGCGGCGCACCACGCAGCGAACCCCTCACCGAGAAGAGCCCCACATGTGCCGAGTAGTCGACCTCCAGCGGGCGGTCCTCGCAAGGAACGAGGCCGCCGCGGGCATCCTGCGCGCCGAACTGACCGCCCGTGGCACGACGGTGATCAACCTGATGTCCAGCCCCGGCAGCGGGAAGACCGCCCTGCTGGAGCGCACCCTGCGTCTTTCCACCGAACGCGGCGTCAGCACGGCCGCGCTCACCGCCGACCTCGCCACCGAGAACGACGCCGAACGCCTGGCCCGGGCGGGCGTCCCCGTCAAGCAGGTGCACACCGACGGGCTGTGCCACCTGGAGGCCGACATGGTCGCCCGGCATCTGCACGACTGGCTGCCCGAGGAGACCCGCCTGCTGTTCGTGGAGAACGTCGGCAACCTCGTCTGTCCGGCCGGCTACGACCTCGGCGAATCCCTCCGGGTCGTCCTCGCCTCGGTCACCGAGGGCGAGGACAAGCCCCTGAAGTACCCCACCGCCTTCGGCCTCGCCCAGCTGGTGCTCGTCACGAAGACCGACCTGGCCGCGGCCGCGGAGTTCGACGAGGCGGCCTTCCGCCGCAACGTGGAGCAGGTCAACCCGGGCGTCGAGGTCCTCCTCACCTCCGCGCGCGACGGCCGCGGCGCCGGGACGCTGCTCGACCGGGCGCAGGCCGCGGCCGAGGGCGCCGCCCTCCACACCCCCGTGATGGCCCAGGCCGGCGCGTGACCGCGGTACGCCCGGGAACAGCACCCCCCAGGCCCGTCCGGCGCACCCGCGTCGTCGTGCGCGGAGTCGTCCAGGGCGTGGGCTTCCGGCCCTTCGTCTACGCCCTCGCCACCGGCCTGCGCCTGTCCGGCCACGTCACCAACACCCCCGACGGCGTCGTGGCCGAGGTCGAAGGGGACGCCGGCGACGTCGCGGCCTTCTGCGCCCGCATCGCCCCCGAGGCGCCGCCCCTGGCCCGGGTGGAATCCGTCGAGACGACCGGAGTCGCCACGAGCGGCGGCAGCGGGTTCAGCATCGTCCCCTCCCGCCAGGACGGCGAGGTCCGGACCCTCGTCCCCCCGGACACGGCCACCTGCGACGACTGCCTCCGGGAACTCGCCGACCCTGCCGACCGGAGACACCGCCACCCCTTCGTCACGTGCACCCATTGCGGGCCCCGCTTCACCATCGTCACCGGCCTGCCCTACGACCGCGCCCACACCACCATGGCCGGCTTCCCCCTGTGCCCCGACTGCGCGCGGGAGTACGAGGACCCGGCGGACCGGCGCTTCCACGCGCAGCCCGTCGCCTGCCCCGAGTGCGGCCCCCGACTGCGACTGGTCGCCGCACCGGGCCGGCCGGCCCCGGCGGACCCGGGCACCGATCCGGTGGCCGCCGCCCGGCGGTTGCTCGCGGACGGCGCGATCCTCGCGGTCAAGGGCCTGGGCGGATACCACCTCGCCTGCGACGCCACGAACCCCGCGGCCGTGGCCGAACTGCGCCGGCGCAAGGCACGCGGGGACAAGCCCTTCGCCGTGATGGCCGCGGACCTCGCGGACGTCGAGCCGCTGGTGCGCCTCGGCCCCGCGGAGCGGGCACTCCTCACCGGTCGCGTCCGGCCCGTCGTCCTCCTGCGACGCCGTGACACCCCGCCGCGCCCCGGCGTCACCGCCCCGGCGCCCGGGGTGGCCCCCGGCAGTCCGGACCTCGGCGTCATGCTCCCGTACACCCCGGTGCACCACCTGCTCCTCGGACTCGACGGCGACCCGCACGGGCCCCGCCTCCTGGTCATGACCAGCGGGAACCTCTCCGGCGAACCGATCGTCACCGACGACGCGGACGCCCTGACCCGGCTCGCCGGCCTGGCGGACGCCTGGCTGCTGCACGACCGGCCCGTCCACGTCCCCTGTGACGACTCCGTCGTACGCGTCAGCGACGGCCAGGAGCTCGTCCTCCGCCGCTCCCGCGGCTACGCCCCGCTGCCGCTGACGCTGCCGGTCGAGGTGGTCCCCACGCTCGCGGTCGGCGGGGACCTGAAGAACACCTTCTGCCTCGGCCAGGGCCGCAAGGCCTGGCTGTCCGCGCACATCGGCGACATGGACTCCCTGGCGACGCAGCTGGCCCTCACCTCCGCCGAGCGGCAGCTGGAGTCCGTCACGGGCGTCACCCCCGGCCTTCTGGCGGCCGACCGCCACCCCGGATACCGGTCCACGCGCTGGGCCGCCCGGCACGCGGCGGGACGTCCGGTCGTCCCCGTACAGCACCACCACGCGCACGTCGCCGCCGCCATGGCCGAGAACGGCCTCGACGGCGGCAGCCCCGTCCTCGGGGTCGCCTTCGACGGCACGGGCTACGGCCTCGACGGCGCCGTGTGGGGAGGGGAGTTCCTGCTCGCGGACTACGCGGGGTTCTCCCGGTACGCGCACCTCGCCTACGTCCCGCTGCCCGGCGGGGACGCGACCGTCCGCCGGCCGTACCGCATGGCCCTGGCCCACCTCTACGCCGCAGGCCTCCCGGCCGACCCCGCCCTGCCGTGCGTGAGTGCCTGCCCCCCCGAAGAACTGCGCCTTCTCCAGCAGCAGTTGGCCCGTGGCCTGAACTGCGTGCCGACCTCCAGCATGGGCCGCCTCTTCGACGCCGTCGCCTCCCTCGCGGGGATCTGCCACCTCGCCGGCCACGAGGCGCAGGCGGCCGTCGCCCTGGAGGCCGCGGCCCTGCGCCGACCGGCGGTGCGGGAGGACGCGCGCTACACCTTCCGGCTGCTCGCGCCCGGGCCCGGCGGTCCGCTCACCGCCGACCCGTCCCCCCTGCTGGCCGCGGCCGCCGACGACGTGCGCGGCGGGGTTCCGGCGGCCCTCGTCGCGGCCCGCTTCCATGACGCCGTGGCCCGCCTGGTGCACACCGTCTGCGGCGCGGCCCGCGGCGAACTGGGCGTGGAGACGGTCGCCCTGACCGGGGGGGTGTTCGCCAACACGGTGCTCGCGTCGGCCTGCGCCCGCCTCCTGACCCAGGACGGCTTCACCGTCCTGCGCCACCGCCTGGTCCCGCCCAACGACGGAGGACTGGCCCTCGGCCAGCTCGTCGTGGCCGGACGGGTCACCGCCGACCAGGACGCCGGCGCACGACCACGACAGCGACAGTGAGGAGACGCACATGTGCTTGGCGGTCCCTGGAAGGGTGCTGGACGTCGAGGACCGGGACGGCACCCGGATGGCCACCGTCGACTTCGGCGGCGTGGTCAAGGAGGTCTGCCTGGAGTACCTGCCGGACCTGAAGGTCGGCGAGTACGCGATCGTCCACGTCGGCTTCGCCCTGCAACGGCTGGACGAGGAGTCGGCCCGGAGGACGCTGGAGCTGTTCGAGACGCTCGGCATGCTCCAGGAGGAGTTCGGCGACCCGTGGGAGACGGCCGCCGGAACGGCGGAAGGCGAGCGGCAGGCGCCCGACGGCGTCGCCGGAGAGGTGCACCGGTGAAGTACATCGACGAGTTCCAGGACCCCGAGCTGGCCCGGCGGCTGCTCGACGAGATCCATGCCACGGTGACCCGGCCCTGGGCGCTGATGGAGGTCTGCGGAGGCCAGACCCACAGCATCATCCGGCACGGCATCGACCAACTCCTGCCGGAGCAGGTGGAGCTGATCCACGGTCCCGGCTGCCCGGTGTGCGTGACCCCGCTGGAGGTCATCGACAAGGCCCTGGAGATCGCCTCGCGCCCCGGCGTGATCTTCTGCTCCTTCGGCGACATGCTGAGGGTTCCCGGCACCGGCCGGGACCTGTTCCAGGTGCGCGGCCAGGGCGGCGACGTCCGGGTGGTCTACTCGCCGCTCGACGCGCTGCGCATCGCCGAGCAGAACCCCGGGCGCGAGGTGGTGTTCTTCGGGATCGGCTTCGAGACCACCGCCCCGCCCAACGCCATGACGGTCCATCAGGCGCGCAGGCTCGGCATCCGCAACTTCAGCCTCCTGGTCTCCCATGTCCGGGTCCCACCCGCGATCGACGCGATCATGCGGTCCCCGGACTGCCGGGTCCAGGGCTTCCTCGCCGCGGGCCACGTCTGCAGCGTCATGGGCACCGCGGAGTACCCCGAACTCGCCGCGCGGTACCGGGTGCCCATCGTGGTCACGGGCTTCGAGCCACTGGACATCCTCGAAGGCGTCCGGAGGACCGTGCTCCAGCTGGAGCGGGGCGAGCACACCGTCGACAACGCCTATCCCCGTGCCGTACAGGACGGCGGAAACCCGGCGGCAAGGGCCATGCTCGACGACGTCTTCGAGGTCACCGACCGGGCGTGGCGCGGCATCGGTGTCATCCCCGACAGCGGCTGGCGGCTGTCGGAGCGGTATCGCGACTACGACGCCGAGATCCGGTTCTCCGTCGAGGGGATCGACACGCGCGAACCGGCCGAGTGCCGCAGCGGGGAGGTCCTCCAGGGACTTCTCAAGCCCCACGAGTGCGAGGCGTTCGGCACCCTCTGCACCCCGCGCTCCCCCCTGGGCGCCACGATGGTGTCGAGCGAGGGGGCCTGCGCCGCCTACTACCTCTACCGGCGGCTCGACCTCGCCTCCCCGGGACGCCGCGGCCAGGCCCGGAGCGTGCCGACCCCGGGCCCCGCCTCGCCGGACGCGCCGACCCCCGACGCCGTGCCGTCGACCGTCTCCTCCCCGAACCTCCCGCCCCTGGAAGGAAGTTCCGTTGTCTGACACGACCACGAGCACCGCGGACCCCGCCACTCCGGGAGCGGAGCCGGACATGCTCGCCTGGACCTGCCCGGCACCGCTGAGGGACCAGGCGCGGGTCGTGATGGGCCACGGCGGCGGTGGTGCCCTGTCCGCCGAACTGGTCGAGCAGATCTTCGTCCCCGCCTTCGGCGGTCCGGCGCTCTCGGTCACCACGGACGCGGCCGCCCTCGAACTCGGGGGTGCCCGGCTGGCCTTCTCCACCGACTCCTTCGTGGTGCGCCCGCTCTTCTTCCCCGGCGGCAGCATCGGCGACCTGGCCGTCAACGGAACGGTGAACGACCTCGCGATGAGCGGGGCGAGGGCGGCCTTCCTGTCCTGCGGCTTCATCCTCGAAGAGGGCGTCGAGACCGAGGTCGTCGCCCGGGTGGCGGACGCCCTCGGCGCGGCGGCGCGTACGGCGGGCGTCCAGGTGGTCACCGGCGACACCAAGGTCGTGGAGGCCGGCCACGGGGACGGCATCTACGTCAACACGTCGGGGATCGGGCTGATCCCGGAAGGGGTCGATCTGCGTCCGCAGCGCGTCGTCCCCGGTGACGTGGTGATCGTCAGCGGACCCGTCGGCGTCCACGGCGTGGCGATCCTGAGCGTGCGGGAGGGCCTGGAGTTCGGCGTCGAGATCGAGAGCGACTGTGCGCCGCTCGGCGGTCTCGTCGAGGCGATGCTCGCGGTGACGCCGGACCTGCACGTGCTGCGCGACCCCACGCGGGGCGGACTGGCCGCCTCGCTCAACGAGATCGCCGTCGCCTCGGGCACCGGCGTGGCCCTCCAGGAACGCGCCGTGCCCGTGCCCGATCCCGTGGCCAACGCCTGCGCGATCCTCGGCCTCGACCCGATGTACGTGGCGAACGAGGGCAAGCTGGTGGCCTTCGTCCCCCGTGAGCGGGCCGAAGCCGTGCTGGAGGCCATGCGTGCCCACCCGCTCGGAGCGGGCGCGACCGTCATCGGGGAGGCCGTGGCCGAGCACCCGGGCATGGTCGTCGCCCGGACCGGCCTCGGCGGCACGCGGGTGGTGGACATGCCGCTCGGCGAACAACTCCCACGGATCTGCTGACCGCAGGGCGCGGGCGGCGTACGGCCGCCCGGCGCATGCGCGCGGGCGCCGGCGGGCGGCCGCGTGCGTGCGGCCGCTGCTCGAGGGCCGGTCGGAGGGCGCGACGGGTCGGGTCACGACCGGCCGGCATCCGAGGAGGCCGGCCGGTCGTGACCGGGGCTTCCGGGGACGGGCCCGTCGGGCTTCCGTCGAAACCCTCCCGGAAGGCTCCGGCGCCCCGGGACCCTGGACGGCGAAGCGTTGCCGGGTCCGGTCCCCGGGGCGAGCCCGTGGTCCGGCCTTCCGGCGTGGCGCGCCTTCCGGACACCCGGCGTGAACGCGCGGCAGCTTCGGCCGTGCCGCGGGTCTGACGGCGCTGGTTGGGGGCATAGTAGGGGAGTGATCACCAAAAGTGACGAGGATGGCGGCGGCCACGACGGCGGCCGCGGGGGATCTGAAGGCGCCGGTGACGAGGAGGCACAGGTCATCGTGGTGGGGGCGGGCCCAGCGGGTTCCGCCGCCGCCGTGCACCTGGCGCGCGCCGGTGTGGACGTGCTGCTCCTGGAGAAGAGCGGCTTCCCCCGCGAGAAGGTCTGCGGCGACGGCCTGACACCGCGCAGCGTCGACCAGTTGGTGCGGATGGGCATCGACATCGACGCGCCCGGCTGGATGCGCAACAAGGGGATGCGCTGGGTCTGCGGCGGCCACCAGGTGGAGCTGGACTGGCCGCGCCTGGGTGCCCTCCCCGACTTCGGCCTGACCCGGAGCCGGCACGACTTCGACGACCTGCTCGCCACGCACGCGAGCGCCACCGGCGCGCGCCTGCGGACGCACGTGAAGGTGACGGGCCCGCTGACCGACCGGGCGGGCCACGTCATCGGTGTCACCGCCTCCCGCGGTCCGGGCGGGGAGCCGGTGAGCTACCGGGCCCCGCTCGTGGTCGCCGCCGACGGCGCCTCGGCGCGTACGGCCCTGGGCCTGGGGCTCGAACGCGACGCGAAGCGCCCCGTCGCCGCGGCCGCCCGCCGCTACTACCGCAGCGAGGCCCGCACCCACGACCCCTACCTGGAGCTGTGGGCCGACCTGCGCTGTCCCCGCACCGGAGCGGACCTGCCGGGCTACGGATGGGTGTTCCCCCTGGGGGACGGGCGCGTCAACGTGGGACTCGGCGCCCTCCCGCAGCAGCGCCGGCGCCGGCCCGTGGACCTGCGCGCGGTGCTGGAGCACTGGCTGCCCCGGCTGCCCGCCGAGTGGGGACTGCACGAGGAGAACGCCGACTCCCCGCTGCGCAGCGCGCCGCTGCCGATGGGACTGAACCGGCGACCGCAGTACCGCCGCGGCCTGCTCCTCGTCGGCGACAGCGCCGGCATGGTCAGTCCGTGGAGCGGCGAGGGCATCGCCCAGGCCATGGAGGCCGCGGAGGTGGCGGCGGAGATCATCGCCCTGGCGCTGGCCCGGCCGGCCGGGCCGCGCCGCGAACACGCGCTGCACCAGTACCCGGTCGAGATCCAGCGCCGCTGGGCGCGCTACTACCGGCTGGGGAACGTCGCGGGCGACCTGCTCTTCTCCCGCTTCGGCTTCCGGCCGGTCCTCCACCCCCGGGTGATGGCCTCGCCCCGGCTGCTGCAGGTCCTGGCCCGGCTGCTGACCCATGTGAGCGACGAGCCGGCGCAGGACACGATCGACGCCGCCCTGCACGGGCTCCTCCGCCTCGTCCCCGTGTCGCGGCGGTAGCGCCGGCGTGCTCACCGGCCGTGCGCATGGCCCGCAGGAACGCCGGCACCGGGGCCGGTCGCCCCGGCGGCCGGCCGGGGCTCCGGCCGCCTCACCGGCCGTCCTCGGCCCCCGGCGTCCAGTCGGCTCCCGGGTGCCGCCGACGGTAGGCGGCGACGGCCGCCTCCACGGTGGGGAAGAAGCGCCGGGCGTCGAGCGTCCGCATCAGCCCGTACCGCTCGATCGCGTGCCGCACGGGGTCCTTGAGCTCGGCGAACACCAGGTGCACGCCCTGTGCCTCCAGCGTCTCGGCCAGCTCCCGCAAGGTGTCCGCCGCGGTGGTGTCCACGTCGGTCATGGGCTCCGCCGCGATCACGATCCAGCGCGGCGGCGGTTCCGCCCCGGCCAGGCGCCTGATCTCCTCCCGGAAGGTCCGGGCGTTCGCGAAGACCAGCGGGGCGTCGAAGCGGTAGACGACCAGGCCGGGCAGCAGCTGGGCCCCGGCGTGGGAGCGGACGTCGTGGTAGCCCTCCAGGCCCGGCACCCGCCCCAGCACGGTGCGGTACGGCCACCAGGCGCGGCGGAAGACGTTGAGCACGGACAGCGCCACGGCGACGGCGATCCCGGCCAGCACACCGATCAGGGCCACGCCGGCGAACGCGGCGCAGCAGAGCAGGAACTCCGTCCGGCGCTGCCGCCACAGGCGCACGGCGGCCGGGATGTCGGCAAGCGACAGTGACGCCGTGATCACCACGGCGGCGAGGGCCGGCTGGGGCAGGTCGCGGAACAGGCCCGGCACCAGCACGAGCATGAGGACGACGATCACCGCGCCGACGACCCCGGTGAGCTGGCTCCTGGCGCCGGCGCGCTCCGCGACCGCCGTACGCGATCCGCTGGTGCTGACCGGGAAGCCCTGGAAGAGACCGGCCGCCAGGTTGGCCACGCCGATCGCGGCCATCTCCTGGTTGCCGCGCACCTCCTGACCCTGGCGGGCCGCGAAGGCCGAGGCGTTCGAGATCGTGTCGGCCAGGGACACCAGCGCGATGCCCAGCGCGCCGCCGAGCAGCAGCGACAGGTCGGCGAGCCGCACGTCCGGGACGGTGAAGGGCGGGAACCCCTCGGGAAGTTCACCGACCAGCGAGACCCCGCGCGCGCCCAGGTCGAACACGGTGGTCGCGGCGATCGCCAGGACGACCATCACCAGCACCGCGGGCACCTTCGGCAGGAAGCGCTGGAGGACCAGGATCACGGCGATCCCGCCACAGCCGACCGCGGCGGCGGCCGGTACCGTCGCCCCCTCGCCGAGCTTGGCCACGAAGCCGGTGAACTCGCCGATCAGGTCGTCCGCCTCGACCTTGAAGCCGAGCAGCTTGGGCAGCTGGCCGATCAGGATCGTCAGCGCCAGGCCGTTCATGTAGCCGATCATCGTCGGCTTGGAGATCAGGTCGGCCACGAAGCCGAGCTTCGCGACCGAGGAAAGGATCATGATGCCCGCCACCATCAGAGCGAGCATCGACGCCAGCGCGACGGCCCGCGCGGGATCCCCGTCGGCCGCCACAAGGGGCAGCACCGTCGCGGCGATCATCGGGCCGAGCGAGGAGTCCGGGCCCAGCACCAGGATCCGGGAGGGCCCGGACAGCGCGTATCCGAGCAGGCAGAGCACCGTCGTGTACAGGCCGGTGATGGGCGGCAGCCCCGCCAGTTCGGCGTACGCCATGCCCTGCGGCACCAGCAGCGTGGTCAGGACGATCCCCGCCACCAGGTCCTTGACCAGCCACTCGCGCCGGTACGACGAGAACGCGCGGACCCCGGGGACGGCCCGCCACCACGAGGGCGTCATGCGGCTCTGGACCGCCGGACCGGCGGCCTGGCCGGGGACGGCGGGGCCGGCTGCCGGCCCGGGAACGCGAAGGGAAGCGCGCCGAGGAACCCGGTGGGCGTACGCGCGTCCCGTTCACCCTCCGAAGTCCGGCGCGGTCCTCCCCCGGAATCCGACCGTTCCGTCATCGTCCTGCCTCCGATCCGTGGCCGCGTCCGGCTCCGGACCGGGCGTGCGGATGTCGGCCCGGCCGCCCTCGGTCCCGCGGACCGCGTCCAGGGCCTTCCGGGACCGCCGTTCGACCAGGATAGGGAGGTACGCCCTGATCCGGGCCTGTTCGAAGTGGTCGTAGGAGGCGGCGACCGCGGCCTCGACCGCGGCCGTGTCGACCGAGGGGTAGGCGCTCGTCAGCCGCGCCACGAGATCCCTGAGGGAGGGCGACTCGTCCGACGGCCCGGAGGACGGCACTCCGGACGGCTCCTCGCGACCGGGCTGCCCGGCCGCTCCGCTCGCCGCCGGCGCCTCGCCCGGCACCGCTGCCGCGGGCCTCCCGGTCGCCTCGGACGTCATGGCCGCGGCGGGCGTCCCCGTCGGGGTTCCGGGAAGACGACCGGTCCCCTCGGCAGGACGGTCGGGGCCGACGGGCGGAGTCCGCTCCTCCACCGTCATGGCCACACCCATGCCACGTCCCACGACCTCCCGACCGTAGAACCACCCGACCCGCCGTCGTCGCGGGAAGGCCCGTCAGGTTCATTGTCGGCGCGCCCGGACAAGATCGCTCTCCGGAGGGACACCCCGCTCGGGACGGCCGGGGGACCCCGCCGGCCGAAGGGCGTCGGCCCAGCGTGTGTCAGGCCGAGGGCGTCGGCGCGACCACCGGGACCCGCAGCGGCGCGCGGAAGGAGAGCAGCCCGAGGGTGGGCGCCTGGGCCGCTTCGGGTGCGAGCCGGACGCCGGGCAGGCGGCGGGCCGCCGCGCGCAGGGCCACGGCCGCCTCCGTACGCGCCAGGGCCGCCCCCGGGCAGCGGTGGCGCCCCACCCCGAAGGCGAGGTGATGGCGGATGTTCGCGCGGCCGGGGGCCATCCGCCCGGGGGCGTCGAAGACGTCCGGGTCCGAGCCGCTGCCCATGAGCATCAGCAACAGCTCGGCACCGGCAGGCAGTTCGACGCCGCCCAGTTCCAGCGGGCGCGCGGTCACCCGGCGCCACGACGTGACGGGCGGCTCGCGCCGCAGCACCTCCTCGACCCACGCCTCGGCGAAGCCCTCCTCGTGTGCGGGCCGCGGCCACACCCCGGGCTCGGCGAGTGCGCGGCGCAGAACGGTGGAGATCAGCTGTCCGGTCGTGGACTGCCCGGCGATGAAGACGAAGAAGCACGCCCCGACGGCGGTCCGCGGATCCAGCAGCGTCCCGTCGGGCAGGCGGTGCCGGGCCAGGGCCCCCACGAAGCTGTCCTCCGGCGCGGGCCTGCGGCTCACGAGCTCCGTGAGCCACTGGTGGAACTCCCCGACCAGCTGCGCCAGTTCGAGTCGGCGGGCGGGCGAGGGGCGCCCCCAGAAGAGCTCCAGGGAGGCGTCGCTCCAGCGCACCAGCGTGGCGGCGTCCAGATTCTCGATGCCGAGGAGCTCCATCATCACCCGGCAGGGCAGCGTGTGCGCGAACGCGGAGAAGAGGTCGCTCTCCCCGGTGCCGCCGAGCTCCTCCAGCACCGAGTCGAGCAGTTCGTCCGCGATCCGCTCGATCACCGGGACGGCGGCCGCCACCCGCTGGGCGTTGAAGAAGCGCGTGACGACGCGGCGCAGGCCCGCGTGACTCTCGGACGCGTTGTTGGCCAGCGCGGGGCGCAGCCGGAAGCCCGCCCGGGCGAGGACCCGAAGCACCGGGACGCCCAGGGGCGTGACCGCGTTCTGGGCGTTGTCCGGCCGGAAGGCGGCCGGATCGAGGAGCACCCTGCGGATGTCCTCGTAGCGGCTGACCAGCCACAGCCCGGTGGCGGGATCGTGGTGGACCGGAGCCTCGGACCGCAGACGGTCCAGCCAGGGGTACGGGTCGCCGACGAAGCCCTCGTCGAAGAGGTCGAGCAGCCCGAAGGGGTCCTGCGGGGCCGCCCCCGCGATCGTCGGGGCGACCGAGCGCTCGTACGGGCAGGATCCGGCGGCAGCCGGAGAGGACGCGGGCGCGGTGAGGGCGGAAGTCACGCTCGCGGACGCTAGCACGCGCCCGCGCCCGGAGCGGGCGGTGTGTGCGGGGGATCACTACGCGCGATCGCCCCAGGCCACGCGGCCATGCTCACCACCCCGCTCGCTCCGCACCAGCGCCGCCGTGGCCCGCGCGGGCGTCCCTCATGTCGGCGCTGGTGGAGCCCTTCGTGCGGAGACGCCCGGAACTGGCCGGATGGGCCTGTCCCCGACGGTCCGCACGGCTCGCCGGGGACCGTCCGCCGACCCGCGCGCGATCGCGATGTCGAGGACGATCCCGCAGCCCACCCCGCAGCCCACCCCGCAGGACGAGCACACCGCCCGCGCGCGGACCGTTACACCCCCCCGCCCGCCTGACGGGCGAACGGTGTGAGATCAGGCCGACGCGGGGGTGTAGTGGCCGGCGTCGTCGCCTTCGACGATGTGACTGAGCGTGCCGTCGACGGCGGCCGGGACGTCGCCCGCGACGGTCACCCGGTGCAGCAGGCGGGGCAGGTCGCCGTAGTCGTCCGGGGCGTAGTGCTGGGTGATGCGGTTGTCGAACAGGACGAGGTCGCCCGGCTGCCAGGCCACCCGCAGGATGTTCTCGGGGCGGGTGACGTATCCCTGGAAGATGCGCAGCAGGTCACGGGATTCGGAGGGGCCGAAGCCGATGATGCTCTGGGCGAAGCCTCCGATGAACAGCCCGCGCTCCCCGGTCTCGGGATGCACGCGGACGACCGGGTGGGCGGTGCGGTAGGTGCGGGACACGAACCGCCTGCGGTGCTCGGCCGCCTTCTCGTTCTTCGGGGCGGCGTAGTCGTAGGCGTTGGTGTGCACCGCCCACAGCTTGTCGGCCAGCTCGCGCAGCGGCTCGGGCAGGTCCCGGTACGCGGCCGCGGTGTTGGCGATGAGGGTGTTGCCGCCGTACGGCGGGACCACGATGCTCCGCAGCGTGGACGCCTTCGGCGGGGTGCGGACGAAGGTGACGTCCGTGTGCCAGTGGTTGGCGCGGATGCCTTCGTCGCCGTCGACGGGCAGGATCTCGGGCCGGCCCTCGACGGACGGCACGGTCGGGTGCGCGGTGGTCAGCGGGCCGAAGAGGGAGGCGAAGCGGAGCTGGCCCTCCTCGTCGAGCTGCTGGTTCCGGAAGACGAGCGCCTTGTGCTCCAGGAGCGCGGCGTTGATCTCCGAGACGACTGCGGGGGCGAGGTCGCTGCCGAGGTCCACGCCGACGATCTCGGCGCCGATACGGCCTCCGATCCTGCGGACGTCGAAGGCGGTGCTGGTGGTCATGTGCGGGGTCCTTCCGTGAAGGTGCGGGTCAGGAGATGGAGAGGTGAGGCGAGGAGAGGTGAGGCGAGGGGAGGTGAGGCGAGGGGAGGTGAGGCGAGGGTCGTGAGGGGCGGGGGACGTGAGGGCTTGGGGCGCCGGTGGTCCCGGGGAGGCCCGACTCGTTCACAGGGACCGTCCCGCCGCCGCGGTCGACCGGCCGGCGGGGCGCGCCAGCCCGTAGTGCTCGCGAAGGGTGCGGCCGGTGTACTCGGTGCGGAACAGGCCGCGGCGCTGCAGGATCGGCACGACGTGGTCGACGAAGTCCTCCAGTCCGCCGGGCAGATGGGGCGGCATGATGTTGAAGCCGTCCGCGGCGCCCTGGGTGAACCACCGCTGGAGCTCGTCGGCGATCTGCTCCGGAGTGCCGGCGAGGACGCGGTGGCCGCGCCCGGCGCCGAGGCGGGCGATGAGTTCGCGCACGGTCAGGTCGTCGCGACGGGCGAGTTCGGCGACGAGCGTGAAACGGCTCTTGTTGCCGTTGATGTCCCGCTCCTCGGGCAGGTCGGGCAGCGGCCCGTCCAGCGGCACTCCCGTCAGGTCGGTGCCGAGCATCCCGGACAGCTGGGCGAGCCCGTACTCGGGGATCTGCAGCTCCGTCAGCTCCTGCTCCAGGGCGCGTGCCTCGGCCTCGGTCGGGCCGATGACGGGGGCGATGCCAGGGAGCACCAGCAGCTGGTCCTCGTCGCGGCCGTGGCGCGCGAGCCGGGACTTGAGGTCCTTGTAGAAGGCCTGGCCGTCGGCAAGCGTCTGCTGGGCGGTGAACACGGCCTCGGCGTACTGCGCGGCGAACTCCTTGCCGTCCTCCGACGAACCGGCCTGCACCAGCAGCGGGTGGCCCTGTGGACTGCGCGGAACGTTCAGTGGCCCCCGCACCGCGAAGTGCTCGCCGCGGTGGTCGATCTCCCGCACCCGGTCGGTGTCCGCGTAGACGCCGCGCTCACGGTCGAGCACGATCGCGTCGTCCTCCCAGCTGTCCCACAGCTTGGTGGTGACCTCGACGAACTCCCGGGCCCGCGCGTAGCGCAGCCGGTGCTCGAGATGCTCGTCGCGGCCGAAGTTGCGGGCCTCGTTCTCGGTGCCGGAGGTGACGATGTTCCAGCCGGCACGGCCGCCGCTGATGTGGTCCAGGGAGGCGAACTTGCGGGCGGTGTGGAAGGGCTCGTTGAAGGTGGTGGAGACGGTGGCGATCAGGCCGACGTGCTCGGTGACCGCCGCCAGCGCGGACAGCAGGGTGAGCGGTTCGAGGCCGCCGAGCGCGTTGTACCGGGCGTTCCCCCACAGGGCGAGACCGTCGGCGAGGAAGACGGAGTCGAGCAGGCCGCGCTCGGCGGTCCGCGCGAGCTGCTGGAAGTAGCGCAGATCGGTGATCCGCTCGGGCTGGGTGCGCGGGTGGCGCCAGGCGGCGTCGTGATGGCCGGCGTTCATCAGGAAGGCGTTGAGGTGCAGGCGGCGGGGGCTGGTCGCGGTCATGGGCTTCCTCGGGTCGGGGCGGTGGGACGACCGGCGTGGCGGGACGATCGGGGCGGGGAGGGTCGGGGGGCAGGTCGGGCCAGGCCGGCCAGGTCGCGCCAGGCCAGGCCAGGTCGAGCCGTGCCGTGCCCGGCCGTGCCGTGCCGTGCCGGGCCGGGCCGGGAGGGTGGTGGCCCGGTCATGGCCGGGTGGGAGGCCGGTCAGGGGCCGGTCAGGAGCCGGGCGAGACGCGCCAGGAGCTGAGCCGGCGTTCCAGGGCCACCAGGAGCTGGTTGAAGGCCACGCCGATGGCGGAGATCGTGACGATGCCCGCGTACATCTGGGGGATCGCGAAGTTGTACTGCGAGGCGTTGATCAGGTAGCCGAGGCCCGCCTTCGCACCGATCATCTCGGCGGCCACCAGGACCAGGATCGACACCGCTCCTGCGAGCCGGATGCCGGTGAAGATCACCGGCACGGCGGAGGGGAGGATGACCTTCTGGAACAGCCGGGGCGCGGACAGGTCCATCGACCTCGCGAGCTTCAGCAGCGTGGGGTCGACGTTCCGTACGGCGCTGATCGTGTTGAGCAGGACGGGCCAGGCGCACGCGTAGACCACGATGGAGATCTTCGAGGTCTCCCCGATGCCCAGCAGCAGGACGAAGACCGGCAGCAGGGCCAGGGCGGCGGTGTTGCGGAACACTTCGAGGAGCGGGCCGAGGAGTTCGGCGACGGGCCGGTACCAGCCGATCAGCAGACCGAGGGGCACGGCGAGGGCCAGGGCCAGCCCGAATCCGCTGAACGAGCGCACCAGACTGGCGTAGGTGTGGTCGGCGAGTTGCCCGTCGGCGGCCAGCTCCCACCAGGCGACGGCCACCTCGCTGAACGGCGGCAGGAAGACCCGGTCGACCAGTCCGAGCCGGGGCGCGGCCTCCCACAGCAGCAGGAGGGCCGCGATCGCGGCGGACTTGGTGGCACCGGTGACCAGGAGGGTGGCGAGCCGTCGGACCGCCCGGCGGACCGGTGCCGGCCGGGCCGGGAGTCGGAGCGACGGTCGCGGCGGTGGGGACGGGACGGCATCGGACGGGACGGGACCGGGCGAGGCGGGAGCGGCTGCGGGGGAGGCGGACGTTGACGGCGCGGTCGCGGAGGAGGCGGACGGCGACGGGGCGGGCGGGGAGGGTGCCGGATCGTGGGGGGCGTCGGCGGGGCTCTCCGCAATGGGCGGGGGAGTCTTCTCGGTGGTGGTCCGGGTGGTGAGGCTCATGCGGTTGCCTCCTGCTTCTCCAACTGCTGGGCCCTGGCCACCTCGTCGTGCAGAAGGGACCAGATCCGGTGCCGGTGGTGGGCGAACTCGGGGCTGGAACGGATGTCGTCCGTTCCGGTGCGGGGGCCGAGGGTGACCGGCACGACCTGCTTGACGCGTCCCGGCCTGGACGTCATGACGGCGACGCGCTGTCCCAGGTAGACGGCTTCGTCGATGCTGTGCGTGATGAAGACGACGGTCTTTCCGGTCCGTTGCCAGATGCGGAGCAGTTCGTCCTGCAACGACTCGCGGGTCTGGGCGTCCAGTGCGGCGAACGGCTCGTCCATGAGCAGTACGTCGGGGTCGTAGGCGAGGCTGCGGGCGATCGCCACCCGCTGCCGCATCCCGCCGGACAGCTCGTGCGGATGCCGGTTCTCGAACCCGGCGAGGCCGACGAGGTCGAGGAACTCCCGTGCTCGTCCGCGCCGTTCGCGACGCGGTACGCCGGTGGCCTCCAGGCCGAACTCGACGTTGCCCAGTGCCGTGCGCCAGGGCAGCAAGGCGTACTGCTGGAAGACGATCCCGCGGTTCAGGCCGGGACCGGTGACGGGCTCGCCGTCGAGCAGGATCCGTCCGGACGTGGGCCGGGCGAGGCCGCCCAGCAGATCCAGCAGGGTCGACTTGCCGCAGCCGCTGGGACCGACCAGGACGACGAACTCACCCGGCGCTACCTGCAGGTCGATGTCCTCGACCGCGGTGAACTCCCTGGACCTTCGGGTCCCACCCGCCGTCCGCTTCGGATCCCTGACCGTGAAGTCCTTGCGTACGCCCTCGAACACGATCTTGGGTGCGGTGGATGCCGGCATGGGATCAACTCCCGCTCTTCGACGCGGAGGGAGCCGGTGAGGCGGGCTTCGCCGCACCGCCCCGACCGGCCGTGTTGAAGTCGTTGGTGTAGAGGTCATGCAGTGTGACCTGACCCTTGCGGATGTCGCCGCGCTCGGACAGCCAGTCGATCCAGAGCTGGAGCTCCTTGCCGTCGATACGGCCCGTCGGATCGGCGACGCCGTAGGACCGCCAGTACCGGAGGGGCGCCGTGTCCTCGTTGCGTCCGCGCTTCTTCACGATGTCCGTCATCCGGGCGACGACCTCGTCGCGCGGAGTGGTGCGCGACCATGCGATGGCCCGTCCCACGGCGGTGACGAACGTCCTTGCCGTGTCCGGATTCTGCCGGAGGAAGCGTTCCGTCATCACGTAGGAGCCGGCACTGAAGGCACCGAGAAGTTCGAAGTCCGTGAACAGCGGGCGGATTCCGCCTGTGGCCAGGGCCTTGTCGCGCAGGATTCCTCCGAGCACGGCCACGTCGATCTGTTTCTGGCGCAGCGACTGCTCGGTGTTCACCGGAGGCACCACCAGCGGCTCGACCTTGTCGACGTCCGCCTCGGACACGCCGCCACGCTGGAGATAGATGTCGAGCATGGCCTCCGCGTGGGCTCCGAGCGTGTTCATTCCGACCTTCTTCCCGGCCAGGTCGCGGGCGGATCGGATCGGGCTGTCGTCGAGCACGTAATAGCCGCTGTAGGCGTCCTTGTCGGAGCCGTAATAGCTGATGACCGCTTTGATGGGAGTCTTGTTGGCGGCCAGTTTGACGACCGCGCCGTTGAACGCCCCGCCGAAGTCCGTCTGCCCGGTGGCCGCGGACTGGATGTCCTGCGGCCCGCTGATCGTGTTGCCGACCCACTCCAGCTTCACGTCCTCCAGGTAGCCGAGGTCCTCGGCCAGCTCCGGCAGGATGACCTGCCCCGCCCAGCCCTGGTACCGCAAGGTCCGGGTCCGGCCCGCGCCGGACGCCCCCGAGGCGGAGGTGCCGCAGCTCACGGCGGCCGCCGAGAGGCCGAGCAGAGTCAGGAACTGTCGTCGGGTCGACGCCGTCGTGGTCATGGAAAGTCCTGTTCACGTGAAAGGGAGCGGCTGGGGGAGCTGATGCCGCGCTCTTCTGCGGGTACGGCAACGGGCTCCACGACGCGTCGCCTGGCGACCCCGGGGAAACGCGCTGCCGGAAACGGCGCGTCAGGGACCGGAAAGGCGGTGCATTCGCGGAGAGCCGGAAACGGCACCCCGTCGGAGAAATCCTCCGAAGAGGTGGAAGAGCGGGGGCGGAATCCGCAGCGGCACGGTCGAGAACTCTTGACCGGCCGTGAAGAGAGCAGAGGAGATACGCCTTTCGGCGGTTCTACCGGCCGACGGCACAGATGGCGCTGGCTTGACGTCGCAGATCGACGTGGAGCCGCGCGGCGAGGATGTCTGACGCGCTCACGACCAAGAGGCTGGCAGCGAAATCCGGACGCGTCAACGTCTCTTCCCCCTGCGTCTCGCATAGTGAATCGAGCTACATACGCGTGAAGTGCGGCGTTCACAACCGGCCCCCTGCCCGCGCCCGCGACGCGGTCCTCGCCCGCCCGCGACGCCGTCCCCGGACGCCTGGACACCACCCCGCCCGCCAGCCATCGGTCGGTCCTGCCGCCCGTCGGTTCCGTCCTGTCGGCCGTGGTTCCGTCCAGTCGGCCCTGGGTTCCGTCCGGCGGCCCGTCGGTCCGTCCGGTCGTCCCCGGAGGCGCCCGCCCGTAGGCTGGAAGGGCCGGGGGCGTCCGGTGCGAGGTGGGTGAGTACGTGGCGGGGTCACTCGGCCAGGGAGCGGCCACGGCGGTGGGCACCTTCCGGTACGTGGGGCGCCGTCGTGAACTGGACCTGCTCCTGGCCGCCGCACGGCACCCGCCCGCCGTCGTGCTGATCGAGGGCGAGGCCGGCATCGGCAAGTCGCGGCTGGTCGGCGAGGCCGCCGCGGTGCTGCGCGCCGAAGGCCGGCCGGTGCTGACCGGCTTCTGCCAGCCGCTCCGCGAGCCCTTCCCCTACGGACCGGTGTCCGACGCGCTGACCAAGGCCGGTCCCTGGCTGCCGGAGGGCGCCCTGCCCGACGCCGTCGGCGCCCTGGTCCGGCTCCTGCCCGGCCTGGCGGACCGGCTCCCGCCGGCGCCCCCCGCGACCGGAGGGGAGCAGGCCGAACGGCTCCGGCTGGTCCACGGCGTGCGCGCGTTCCTCGCCGCGCTCGGGCCGACCGTGCTCATCATCGAGGACATGCACTGGGTCGACGAGGCCACCAGGGACCTGCTCCTGCTCCTCGCCCGCGACCTGCCGGACCAGCTCGGCCTCGTACTCACCTACCGTGCCGAGGACCTGCCCCCGGACACGTCGGTGCTCGGCGCCGCGTACCGCCACCCGTCGGGCGCGGGCGGCGCCGTGATCAGGCTCGGCCCGCTCACGGCGGAGGAGACCCGGGAACTGGCCTCCGCCGCGCTGGGCCCCGTCGCCACGCCCGCGCTGGCGTCCGCACTCCACGAACGGAGCGAGGGCCTGCCGCTCGTCGCCGAGGAGGACCTGCTCACGCTCGCCGGGCAGGGCGGCACGATCGACCAGCGGGAGGCGGTGCGCCGCCTCCAGGACACCGACGTGCCGAAGGGCCTGCGGGAGGCGGTCACCGAGCGGCTGGTGGCCCTGTCGGAGGCCGGTGCGGCGATCGTCGACGCCGCGGCCGTGCTCGCCGTCCCCTCGGACGAGGCGCTGCTCGCCGCCGTCGCCGGGCTGGACGCCGAGACCGGTACCGAGGGGCTGATCGAGGCCTTGCGCAGCTCGCTGCTCCGCGAGACGGAGGACCACCGCTACGCGTTCCGCCACGTCCTCGCCCAGCAGGTCGCGTACGGGCACGTCCCGGCGCCGCGGCGGGGCCGGCTCCACCGGTCGGCCGTGGCGGCGCTCGGGGCACGCACACCGGCCCCGCTCGTACAGATCGCCCACCACACCCTGGCGCTCGGCGACCGCGCCGCGTGGCTGCACCGGGCCGAGGAGGCCGCCGAGCAGGCCGCCGCGGTCGGGGACCAGGGCACGGCCGCCGCACTGCTCCACCGGATCCTCGACGAGCCCGACCTCGACACCGCGCGTCGCTCCCGGGCGGCCACCGCGCTCGCGCGGATCGCCTACAACGGGGTCGACTTCACCGCCGGGGCCCAGCTGCTGCGGCGGCTGGTGGGTGACCCGCACCTGCCGAGGGCGGTCCGCGGGGAGATCCGCATGGGCCTCGGACTGCTGTTGCTGAACGAGGCCGCCTCCCCCTCGTGGGTGCGCGAACTCGAACGCGCGGTCGAGGAGCTCGCGGAACGTCCCGTCACGGCGGGCCGGGGGATGCTCGCCCTCGCGCTCGACGAGCGTGCCGGGCCCGAGTGGTCCGCACGCTGGATGGAACGGGCGCGGCGGACACTCGCGGACAGCGGGGACGAGGGCCTCCGGGTCGCCTTCGACGCGACGCGACTGACGCTCCTCGGCTGGCAGGGGGACCACACGCTCTGGGACCTCCTCGACCGCCTGCCGCGGGACGCGGACTCCCCGGCCCGGCTCTGGCAGACCGCCCGGGCGCTCCACAACGTCGCCGAGGCGGCCATCGCCCTCGGACACGACCGCCGCGCCGCCGCACTGGTCACGGAGAGCCGGCAGCAGGGCCGCCGGGCCGGCGCGGTGATCGTGGAGTGCTACGGGCGCGTCCTCGAACTGTGCCTGGACACCCTCGCCGGGCGCTGGGACGGCCTGGAGGACCGCTTCGACGCCCTCATCGCCGCCTATCCGGACATCGGCGTGCCCCGCGCGGAACGCCTGCTCGCCCTGGGCACGCTGGCGTTCGCGCGCGGGCAGCGCGGCGCGGCGCTGGAGCGGTTCGCCGAGGCGGTGCAGCACGGGGAGCGCCAGATCGCCGTGGGGACCGAGCTGCGCGGCACCGCCGGCCTGATGTCCGTCCGGCTCGCTCAGGGAGCCGAGCAGGAGGCCTGGGCCGCGGCCGGGCCCGCCCTCGCCGTACTCCGGCGCGCACAGGCCTGGACCAAGGCGACCGGCCTCGTCCCCGCGGCCGTCGAGGCCGCACTCGGCTGCGGCGACCGCGCCTCGGCCGAGCGGCTCGCCGAGGAGGTGCGCGAGGGGATCCGGGGCCGGGACGCCCCCGCGGCGACGGCCGAGCTGCACCTGGCGGACGGACTGCTGCTGCTCGCCGCCGACCCCGGGCGCGCGGCCGAGGAGTACGCGGCCGCGCATCACGCCTGGCGGGACGTCGGACGCCCGTACGAGGCGGCGCGCGCCGCCGAACGCCAAGGCCGGGCGCTCGCGCCGGCCGGCAGGCCCGAGGAGGCCGCGGCGGCCCTGGCGGCGGCCGCCGACTCGTACTCCGCCCTCGGCGCCCCCGCCGATCTCGCCCGCTGCCGGCACCTGACGGCGGACCTCGGCCTCACCCGGCCCGGGACACCGGGGCGCCGCGGCTACGGGGACCGGCTGTCACCGCGTGAACGGGAGGTTGCCGAACTGCTGGCGACCGGCGCCACCAACCAGGCCATCGCGGACACGCTCTACCTCTCGCCGCGGACCGTCGAGAACCACGTGGCCCGCGTCCTGCGCAAGCTCCGCACCACTCGCAAGGCCGTGGCGGACGCGCTGGGGGAGCCGGGGCCGGACGCCTGACGCACCCCTGGCGGCTCGGAGGGGCCGCCACACCTCTCCCCGGCCCGCGCGGCCGGAGTCCGCGGACGCGGCGAAGCGGGCGCACCACGCCCGCCACCTGCCGTACGTGCCGAGCCCGCGTACCCGGCACAGGGCCACACTCCCCCCAGCCGGCCACGCCCGGCGGCGCAGACCCGGCCCGGACGGGCGGCGGCGCCCCGGCGGGCGTGCCGGCACCGGAGTCCGCGTACCCGGCACAGGGCCACACTCCCCCCAGCCGGCCACGCCCGGCGGCGCAGACCCGGCCCGGACGGGCGGCGGCGCCCCGGCGGGCGTGCCG
>NZ_JBIWOU010000001.1:718953-724243 GCF_044767915.1 Streptomyces sp. NPDC101191 | reverse complement strand
CCGGCACCGGAGTCCGCGTACCCGGCACAGGGACCGTGCACCGCCCCAGCCGGCCACGCACGGCGCCGTGGTCCGCGTATCCGGCACTGGGACCACGCACCGCCCCCGCAGTCACCCACGCACGGCCCCGGAATCTGCGTACCCCTAAGGACCACGCATCCGGATGGTTTCCCGAAGCGGCTGCGGCGACCGTGGAAGAGCCAGGGGGATCGCTCACGCAGCTCTCGGGAGACCCGATGCTCACCGCTCCGCACATCCGCCCGATCCCCGGTTCCGAGCCGGTGCCGGGCCCCGCGAGCCACCCCGCCGGGGTTCTCCCGGCCCAGGGCCGCTCGGACCTGCCGCGTGGCGGGAGGCGGACAGCCGGTTGCGTCGCGGCCGCCACTTCCGCCTCGGTGCCCGCGCTGCGCAGGTTCGCCCGTGCCCAGGCACTGCGCTGGGCCCTGCCTCGTACCGTCGACGGAGCCCTGGAGCTGGTGGTGAGCGAACTCGTGGGCAACGCCGTGCGGCACAGCGGGAGCGCGGACGTCGTCCTGCTGCTCTCCCTCTCCGACGACGCCACGGTGCTGACGGTCGACGTGAGGGACAACGGGCGGTGGCGACGCCCGCGCACCCGCCGTCCCCGTTACGAGGACGGGCTCGCCTGCGGCGGGCGCGGCCTGCAGCTCGTGGAGGCGTACGCCACCCGGTGCCGCGTCCGGTTCCCGGGCGGCGGTACCCATGTCAGCGTCGAACTGGCGCTCCGGTACTGACGGAATACCGCCCTTGCGGTTCGGGGTCCGGCCGCTCCCGTGGCGCACGGGTGTCGCGCCGGCCGCCCGCCCCGGGCCGGACGCCCGCCATGCGCGGGACACCTGCCCCGGGCCGGACGCGGCCCGCACGGGCAGGCGCCGCCGGTGGTTCCGTCGAAGGGGGGTGAGAGCACGCGGCTCGTCGCCCGCCGGCATGACGGGCCGCGCGAGCTCACTTCTGCGTCGGGGTCAGAACCACGAAGTCGGCCCCCGACGGGTCGAGGCAGACGGCGAGGCGGCCGACGTCCTCGGCGTCGTCCGGGCCCATCTGGATGCTGCCGCCGTTCTCCTTGACCTTGGCGATCGCGGCGTCGCAGTCGGCGACGTCGAAGACCGGGTGCCAGTACGGGCGGCCGCCGGCGAGGGCGAGGTTCTCCCGGGGGACTTCCATGAGTCCGCCGTGCATCCGTTCCCGGGGCAGGCCGGCAGCGGTGACGAGGGTGTACGTCCCTCCGCCGCCCGGCATCTCCATGTCGGAGTACTGCCAGCCGAAGACGCTGCCGTAGAACTCCCGGGCGGCCGCGGCGTCGCTCGTGTAGAGCTCGGTCCAGGACAGTGAGCCCGGGGCGTCCACGAGCTCGACGCCCTTGTTCGTGCCGGGCTGCCAGACGGCGAACTGCCCTCCGAGCGGGTCGCTGTACTGGGCCATGCGTCCCCACTCGTCGAGGTCCGTCGGAGCGACCCGCACCGTGCCGCCGCTCCGTTCGACGGCCTCGGTCGTGGCGTCCGCGTCCGTGACGCTGTAGTAGATCATCCAGGCGGAGCGGGCGCCCTTCTCGGTGAGCTTGCCCAGGCCGGCGACGATCTTGCCGTCCTTGCGGAACATGCCGCCTTCCATGTCCTCCCCGGCGCCGCCCATGGGCTCGTAGTCCCAGCCGAGGACGGTGCCGTAGAAGGCCGCGGCGGCGGGGACGTCGGGGGCGCCGAGGTCGAGCCAGCAGGGGGAGCCGGGGGCGAAGTCGGTGGTGATCATCGGTGTTCCCTTTCACAGATCCCGTACGAGCCCACCCTGCCACCGGCGGCCTGCGGTCGCCCCCGGTGACGCGCCCGACACCGTCCCGGGGCAGCCGTCTCCTCCCCCCCCGGGGCCACGAGGTGGACGGAACGCCGGCGCCGACCCCGGCCCTTCGCACCGTCTCGCGCGGGGTCGCGGGTGCCCGTACGCTCGGGGCGTGGCTGGCGACGGAGAGTTCAGGCGGGACCGGCATTACCTCACGACACGCGTCACGGCCGACGGTCGCGACGGCTGGCCCGTGGAGCCCGGGCGCTACCGCCTGGTGATCGCGCGGGCCTGTCCCTGGGCGAACCGAGCGGCGATCGTCCGGAGGCTGATGGGACTCGAGGACGTGCTCTCCATGGGGATCGCCGGGCCGATCCACGACGACCGCAGCTGGTCCTTCCACATGGACCCCGGCGGCAGGGACCCGGTGCTCGGTGTCGAGCGACTGCAGGAGGCGTTCTTCGCGCGCGACCCCGGCTACGCGCGCGGCATCACGGTGCCCGCGCTGGTCGACATCCCCACGGGCCAGGTGGTGACCAACGACTTCGCCCGCATGACACTCGATCTCGGGAGGGAGTGGAGGGCACACCAACGCGACTGCGCGCCCGACCTCTACCCCGAGAAACTGCGCGACGAGATCGACGACGTCGCCGAGAAGGTCTTCCAGGACGTGAACGACGGCGTCTACCAGTGCGGTTTCGCCGGTACGCAGGAGGCGTACGACGCGGCCTACCGGCGATTGTGGCGGCGGCTCGACTGGCTCGAGGACCGGCTTGCGCGCCGGCGGTACCTGGTGGGCGACACCATCACCGAGGCCGACGTCCGGCTCTTCCCGACCCTGGTCCGGTTCGACGCCGTCTACCACGGCCACTTCAAGTGCAACCGGCAGAAGCTGACCGAGTTGCCCGCGCTGTGGGCCTACGCCCGAGACCTCTTCCAGACCCCCGGTTTCGGCGACACGATCGACTTCGCGCAGATCAAGGCCCACTACTACGTGGTCCACCACACCATCAACCCGACCGGAATCGTCCCGCAGGGCCCGGACACCCGTGGCTGGCTCACCCCGCACGCCCGGCACGAGCTCGGCGGGCGCCCGTTCGGCGACGGCACCCCGCCCGGTCCGCCGCCCGAGTCCGAGCGGGTGCCCCCGCTCGCCTGAGCGCCGGGCGGCGCGCGGACAGCACCTTGCGCCTCCGCATCGAGCGGAGGGAAAGCGAAACGGAGCGCCGAGCCCGGCGGGCGTCATGCGGAACGGCGGGGAATGGGTCGCGCGGTGCGGGGCAGGCGGGGCCCAGGCGGGAACGCGTCCCGCCAGGCACCGACGACGGAAAGGGGGACGGCGGCACCGGCCGTCCCCGGCTACCGGAGGAGTTGTTTTCGCGTGACTGAGCACGGGTGGAGTTTCAAGTCGACCTCGGGCCATCTGGCCGGCACCGACCTGACCGGCTACAAGGTCGAGGCGACCGACGGCAGCATCGGAAAGGTGGACGTGCACTCCGACGAGGTGGACGACTCCTATCTGGTCGTGGACACCGGAGTGTGGATCTTCGGGAAGGAGGTCCTCCTTCCCGCGAGCACCGTGGTGCGGATCGACCTGGACGACAGGAAGATCTTCGTGGACCGGACCAAGGCGCAGATCAAGGACGCTCCCGAGTTCCACCGCGACAAGCACCTCGGTGAGCCCGGGTACCGGGACGAGCTGTCCACGTACTACGGCCTGGGCGGCCCCCTCGGCGGCTCCCCCTTCTGACGCCACGCACGAAGGAGGCCCCGGGCTCGGTGAGTCCGGGGCCTCCCGCCTGTCCGGCCGCAGCCGCTCCCGCCACTGCGCCGACACGGGCGCGCCCGGGGTTTGCCGCCTCGAGAAGCGGCAAGGCGAATCGACAGGCGCCCAGCAAACAGTGACGAGCAGCCAGGAGTCATCACCGTCCAGGAAGGCAGTCATGTCGACCCTGACCGCAGTTCTCATCATCGCAGCGGTAGTCGCCGCGCTCCTCCTGACGGCCGGTGTCCTGCTCCGGGCCCGCACGGGCAGGGGCAGCGGCACGAGAGCCCTCAGGCGACGCTTCGGCCCCGAGTACGGGCGTGCCCTCGAACTGCACGGCGGCAACGCCGAGTCCGCCGACCGTGACCTGCGCGAGCGGGTGGAGCGGTACGGCGGCATCCGCCCGCTGCCCCTGGAGGCGGCGGTCCGCGAGCACTACGTTGCTCAATGGACCATGCTCCAGGAGCGCTTCGTCGACGCGCCGCGGCAGGCCGTGGCCGACGCCGACGAACTTCTCACGCGGGTCGCGGCGACCCGGGGCTTCCCGGATCCCGACCGACCCGAGGACCAGCTCGCCGCCCTGTCGGTGCACCACCCGCACCACGTGGAGGGCCTGCGCACGCTGCGCCGCGCGGCGCATTCCGCATCCGCCTCCACCGAGGAGCTGCGCGAGGCGCTGGTCCGCGCCCGTGACCTGTTCGAGGATCTGACGGCGCCGGGGAGCACGACCGGCCCCGAGGCGGTCCGGAGCCGCCCCGTGGCCGGTCGGCACCGCCGGCATCTGCTCAAGCCGAAGGGGAGTGGTGCGTGATGGCACGCGAGGACCGTGAACGTCGGACGGCGGCCGAGAGCGATGCCGAGGCACGGCGTGAGTTCGCGAGCCCCACGGCCCCGGGCCCGTCGGGCAGCGCCGACGGGCAGGCCCCCACGGGGCACGGGGGAGACCCCGTGGCCGGGACCGCCCGGCGTGCCGCCCCTCCGGCGACACCTCCCGCCGCACCGCCGGTCCCCACGTCCCCGCCGCCTGCCCCGCCTTCGGTGACGCCTCGTCCGGAGACACCCCCGCCCGCAGTCCCGTCCGAAGCCCCCGGTGCCACGGGCCGGAGCGGCAGGAGCCGCACGCACGCTCCCGCCGCGACCCCCGCCGCGCCGCGCGGGCGGGACACGGCGAGCCGGTCGGGCGGCACTCCCGCCGTCGGCGACGGTCGTGGTCAGGACAACGCTGACGGAGTTCCCCGCAGTCCCGTGTCCGGCACGGGACAGGGGCAGGCCGCGCACGACGGCGGAGGTCCGGCCGGCCCGCTGCTCGGTGACGCCGAACGCGACCGCATCGGGCAGCGGCTGCACCACGCCCTCGCGGGTTTCGTGGACGGGCCCCGGGACTCGGTCGCGGAGGCGGCCGAGGTCCTCGCCGAGGCGGAGCGACAGCTCATCGCCTCCCTCCGGGACCGCCGTGCCGCGCTGTCGGCGGGCTGGCAGGCGAACGGCAACCCGGTGGGGCCCGGTCCCGACACCGAGCAGCTCCGCCTCACCCTGCAGACCTACCGTGAGGTCACGGAACGTCTGCTCCGGGCGTGATCCCGCGCCCTCGTGGACATTTGAGGGCGGAACAGCGCGAGGGATCCCCTGCGGTGGGGGGGGGGGGGCGGGGGGGGGGGCGCCCCCGCCCCGCCCCCCCCCCCCCCCCCCCCGCCGGCCCGCCCCCCCCCCCCCCCCCGGGGGGGTGCCGGCGCG
>NZ_JBIWOU010000001.1:474127-718943 GCF_044767915.1 Streptomyces sp. NPDC101191 | reverse complement strand
CCCCAGAGCTCGCCTCCCCGCTCCGCGGGGGCGGGCCGCCCCCCGCCGCGTTCGTCCTTTTGGGGGGGCCCCCCCCGGGCCCCCCCCCCGGGGGGGGCGCCCCCCCCCCCGCCCCCCCCCCCCCACCGCAGCAGCTCAGCAGCACAGCAGCAGGTCGGCGGCTCAGCGCCTCGGCTCCGGTTCGGCGTCCGGCGTGGTGCTCAGTTCGGCCCAGACCGTCTTGCCGTCCTCGCGGTAGCGGACGCCCCAGCTCTCCGCGAGCGTGGCGCAGATGTGCAGCCCGCGGCCGCCCTCGTCCACTGCCTTGGCGTGCTGCAGGTACGGGGCGGCGAGGGCGCCGTCGTCGACCTCGCAGATCAGCGTTCCCTCGCCACGGATCAGCCGCAGCGTGATCGGTGCGGCTCCGTAGCGGACGGCGTTGGTGACCAGTTCGCTCACCACGAGTCCGACGGCGAACGGGTCGGCCGCCGATTCCCACTCCCGCAGGCGCTCCTTCGCCTTGCGCCGGGCCGGGCCGACCGCCCGGAACTCCGACTCGACCGCCCACTCGGCCACGTCGTCGTCGGGGAGGAGTCGGGTCCGGGCGACGAGCAGGACGCGGTCGGCGGCCAGCAGCGCGCCCACGTCGTCCGCGAGTTCCTCCGGCGGGCGCACCGGGTGGCCCAGGGCGGCCGCCAGCTGTTCGACGGTCGGGCCGTCCTGCTCCGTGAGCGAGGGGGAGGCCAGGCAGATGGTGCTGCCCTCGGGCAGCACGACACTCGTACTGGCGAACGGCGGCCCTTCCTCCCCCAGCAGAGGCCCGTCGGGTACGGGTGAGGTGTCGAGCGAGCCGTCCGGGTGGACGACGGCGAGCAGCGACCTGCCCGCCCGCGCGATGTCGAGCCGGCCGCTGACCGGGTCGTGGACGGCGAACGTGCAGTGGGCCGTCGGCTCGTCCGTCTCCCCCGTGGCAGCCTGCTCGCGGGCGAGCCGCAGGACCGTGGCGTGCAGCCGGGCCAGGAGCTCGTGAGGGTCGAGATCCAGGGTGGTCAGACTGTGGACCGCGGTCCGGAGCCGGCTCATCGTCGCGACCGCGCTCAGCCCCGGGTCCTCGACCTTGCCCACGACGAACGCCACCCGGGCGCCGGGCAGCGGCAGGGCGTCGAACCAGGATGCGGCGCCGGTGCCCCCGGGGCGGTGGCGCTGGGCGATCTCGGCGGCCCGCCGGGTGTCCTGTTCCTGACGGAGCGGCCAGCTCTGCAGGGCCGTCATGACGATGTGCTCGCGGGTGAAGCGCAGCGCGTTCTCCAGGCTGATCGCCGTCCGCGAGGTGACCCCGCGCACCAGCTCCACGTCCTCGGCGGTGAACTGCTCGGCGCCGGGGCGCCGCCGGAAGGCGACCGCGCCGAGGACCTGGTCCCGTGCCGGCAAGGACGCGACCAACAGCGGACCCTCGGCGGCGTCCCCGCCGAGCCGCTCCGGGGCTGCCAGCACCATGGGGGAGGACGGCAGCTCCGGACCGAACAGCCCCGGCAACAGGACCGACCCGATCGGCGGAGGCGGGCGTTCGTCGGCAGGGCCCGCGGCCGCGGCACAACGCAGCAGCGGCAGCGTTCCGTCGGGGCCCGCAGGCCCCGGCGCCCCGTTGCGCAGGATGGAGTCCGTGAGCGCCACGACGGCGCCGTCCGCGAAGCCCGGCACCATGACGTCGACCAGCTCACGGGCCGTGCGCTCCACGTCCAGGCTGCTCCCGATCCGCTCCCGGGCGCGGTGGAGCAGGTTCAGCCGGCCCTGCGCGCGCTCCCGCTCGGTCACGTCCACCGTCGTGGCGACCAGCCCCAGGACGCGGCCCTCCGCGTTCCTCAGCCGGTACACCGACATGGAGTACACGTGCTCCCGGTCCGGATCGACGAGCGGCCGGCTGCGCATCAGCGCCTCGCGTACGGGCCGCCCGGTGGCGAGAACCTCACGGAACATGCCCACGTCCACGTCGACGCCGAGCGGCGTGTACGCCTCCGACACCGGCCGGCCGATGAGGCTCTCCTGCTCGACTCCACGCATGCCGATGGCCACCGGGTTGACCCGCAGCACGCGCAGCTGGGGGTCGAGGACATGGACCCCCACGTCCGCCTGGGTGAAGAGTGCGTCCAGAACCGCCTCGCCGAGCCCGGGCAGGTCCTCGCCGACGCTCATGCCGCCGCCCATCTCTCCCCGCCTAGTCGTGCGCGAGCAGGGCCTCGGCGTGGCGTCCGGGGCCGACGCAGGGCACGCGGTCGGGGACGTGGAGGCCGGTCACACCACGGAACGCTTCGGACATGGACCATCCCTTGCAGCGTGGACGTGCTTCCCCCGCCCTCGTACGCGAGGGGAACGGGCGGCTGTCAGAAGTCTGTGCGCGAACGGCGGCCGCTGCCCGCGCTGCCGTACGAACGGGTGACGCGCGACCGAGTCGGACGAGTACCGGCCCGGGAACCCTCCGCCGCCCTGACACGGTCCGCCCCCGGGTGCGGGCCCGGTCCGAGGGAAGGGAGTGCCGGGACCGGGCAGATCCGGTCCCGGCACTCCCTTCCCTCGGCTCGGTCGGGGCACCAGCCCTTCGGCTGAACGCGGGCCCCGGGCCTCCGGCTCGGTCGGGCCCCCGGTCTCCGGCAGGAACATCCAAGGAGTCTCCCGCCGGAGACCCGGGGCCCGCGTTCAGCCGGCCTTCGGGGTGAAGCCCTTCGCCGCCTCGGAGACGAACGGCTCACGGACCGTCCGCATGCCGCCAGGAACGGACTTGTCCGGCCGGAGGATGACGGACTCGCGTGAGGAGGGCGCGTTCGGGTCGCTGAAGTCGTGCACGCCGAAGCCGGCGTCGTACGCGTTCAGGGTCAGCAGGGCCTTGCCGATGCCCTCCCGGGTGAGGTCCTTGGCGTCGCAGGCCCTCTTCAGCGCCTCCCCGAAGACGCCGGCGGCCGTCCAGCCGGCCACGATGCCGTTGTCGAGGCCGTCGTTCGGGTACGCGGCCCTGTAGTCGGCGACGACCTTCTTCGCGGCCGGGGTGTCGGCACCGATCGGGAGACTCGGAGAGGCGAACCAGTACATCTTCTCCAGCGCCGGTCCGGCCTGGGTGCCCAGCAGCTGAGGGGCGAAGGCCGAGTTGTTGCCGATGACCGGCACGAGGAACCTCGTCGCCGCGGCGACGCCGACCAGCGAGGCCGCCTGCCGCGGACCCGCGCTGACGACGACGGCCTTGACGCCCGCCTGCTTCAACGCCGCGACCTGTGCCGACATGTCGTTGTCGGTGGGCTTGATCTTCTGCTCGACGATCGTCAGCCCCGCCTTCCCGGCCGCGAACTTCGACCCCTTCAGGGCGTTCTCGCCGTAGTCGCCCTCGAAGTAGACGTGGCCCAGCTTGTCGCCCGCCTTCAGCCCCTTCTCCTTCACCAGGAAGTCGACGGCGTTGATCGTCTCGATGTCGTACGTCGAGCCGAGGACGCGGATGTACGGGGAGCCGAGCAGCGAGGCGGACCAGGCCTGCGGCAGCACCAGTCCCTTGTCCCGGTCGTCGACGCGCTGCTTCACGGCGGCGACGAACGGCGAACCGATGAACTGCGTGTAGCCGACGACCTTCGGCTCCAGCTCGGTGTAGGCGGAGAGCGCCTTCTGCGGGTCGTAGCCGTGGTCGCGGACCGTCAGCTCCAACCGCCGCCCGCAGATCCCGCCGGCCGCGTTGACCTGCTTCACGTACAGCTGCTGGGCCTGGGTGACGCTCTTGCCGAGCGTGGCGTACACGCCCGTCATGTCGGTGAGCGCACCGACCGCGATGGTCGTGTCGGTGACGCCCTTGCCGGACTTCACCCCGTCGGCTCCGGGGCCCGCGTCATCGGTGGATCCGGCCTTGGAACTGCAGCCGACCGCGGTGAGCACGACAAGTGCGGCGGCGAGTGCGACGGCCGTCGTTCTCGAGGCGTGGCGGGGGTGGGTCATCGTTCCTCCCTGGAGGAGTGCGAGGGCCGGGCGGTTCGCCCGCGTGGCCGGGCGGCGAGCCGGACCAGGCCGCCGGGCAGGAAGAGCACCACCGCGACGACGGCGGCGCCGTAGAGATAGCGGGCGGCTTCCCCCGGTGCGATCCCGCCCGTCCCGGGGGCGGAGACCAGGGGCAGCGCGTCGCTGTACCGGTTGAGGAGCTGCGGCAGCAGGGAGACGAAGACCCCTCCCACCACCGCTCCGGCGACCGAACCGAGACCGCCGATGACGATCATGGCCAGGTATTCGAGGGAGAGCAGCATGCCGAAGTACTCCGGCACGGTGCGCTGGAAGACCAGCGCGAGCAGCACCCCCGCCAGTCCCGCGTACATCGACGACAGAACGAAGGCGGCGGCACGGTAGCGGGCCACGGGGATGCCCAGGACCCCGGCGGCGATCCGGTGGTCCCGGATCGCGTTCATGGCGCGGCCCGGGCGGCCGCGGAGCACGCCCCGGGCGAAGAGGGCGCTCGCGAGCAGCAGGAGGAGGCCGAGGTACCAGAGCTTCTCGGCGGAGCCGAAGGGGACCTGCGCGACGACCAGTTCGCTGTCGTCGAAGGTGAGGCCGAAGAGGGTCAGCGGGGGCACGGCACGCCCGTTGAAACCGCCGGTGAGGTCATCGGCGTTGAACAGGACGTGCTGTCCGATGAAGATCAGCGCGAGGGTGGCGATGCCGAGGTAGGCGCCCCGCAGCCGGCCGGCGATCGGGCTGAACGCCCCTCCGGTCGCACCCGCGAGGGCGACGGCGAGGACGGCGGCGAGCCAGCCGGGCAGACCGAGTCCGGTGAGCCCGTCCGTCCCGTCCCCGGCGAAGGCGCAGTAGCCGTACGCGCCGACGGCGAGGAAGAAGGCGTGGCCCATCGACAGCTGGCCGGTGGCACCGGTCAGCAGGTTGATGCCGATGGCGCCGATCGCGGCGGCCATGGCGAAGAGCCCGGCCTGGAGCCAGAACCGGTCCAGGTAGAACGGCAGGCCGGCGAGGACGAGCCCGGCCGCGGCCCACGCGTGGACGCGGGGCCGTGCGAGGGCGGCCGCTCCGCGGCGGGGAAGCGTGTCAGACACGGGACAGCTCCTTCGTGCCGAAGAGCCCGGCGGGGCGCAGGAGCAGCACCGCGACCATGACCAGATACGGGGCGAGATCGCCGATGCCGCGGCCGAGGAAGGTCAGATCGCCCTGGTAGCCGGTGGCGAGGGACTCGGTGACGCCCACCAGCAGGCCGCCGACGAGAGCGCCGGTGGTGGAGTCCAGCCCGCCGAGGATGGCGGCCGGGAAGGCCTTCATCGCGGCGAGCGAGGTGGTGCGCTCCAGGCCCGGCGTCGGGAAGACGGTGAGGAAGAGCGCGGCGACGGCGGCGAGGCCGCCGGCCACCGCCCAGGCGCCGAGCGAGACCCGGCCGAGCCGGATGCCCATGAGCGCGGCGGTCTCCCGGTTCTCCGCGGCGGCGCGCATGGCCACGCCCCAGGAGGTGTGGCGGAAGGCGAGCAGGAAGGCGGTGATGAGCAGCCCGGCGACGAGAAAGGCCGCGATGCGGGTCTGCGCCAGGGAGACCGGACCCAGGGTGACGACGGCGTCGCCCCACGGGTCACCGGGCGACAGGATGTCGGTGCCGATGCGGCGGGTCAGTTCCGTGGCCAGCAGGATGTCGACGCCGATGGTGACAATGGCGAGGACGCTCTGGTCGGAGCCGCGGTAGCGGCGCATCACGAGGAACTCGACGGCCGCGCCGACCAGGGCCGCGCCGCCGATCCCGGCCAGCAGCGCCGGCCAGAAGCCGATGCTCTCGTGGAGCACGGCGGTCACGTAGCCGCCCGCGAGCAGCAGGGAGGCGTGGGCGAAGTTGACGACCTCGGTGGCGCGGAAGATCACCACGAAGCCGAGGGCGATGAGGGCGTAGACGGATCCCAGTGAGACGCCGTTCAGCAGGAGTTCGGCGAAGGTGGTCACCCGGCGGTCTCCTCTCCGAGGTAGGCACGGACGACCGCGGGGTCGTTCTGGACGTCGCCGGGAGTGCCGTCGGCGATCCGGCGGCCGAAGTCGAGGACGGTGACGGCGTCGGCCAGTCGCATCACCACTCCCATGTCGTGCTCGACGAGCACGACGGAGATCCCGAGGCTGTCGCGGACGCCGGCGATGACGGCGGCCGTACGGCGACGCTCGTCGGCGGTCATCCCGGCCACGGGTTCGTCGAGCAGCAGCAGCGAGGGCTCCATGCAGAGGGCGCGCGCCAGTTCGGCGAGCTTCTGCTGCCCGTACGGGAGGGAACCGGCGGGTTGCGCCAGCTGCTTCTCCAGGCCGACGAAGGCGGCGATCTCGCGGACGCGGGCGCGGTGGCGGGCTTCCTCACGTGCGGCGGAGGGCAGCCGGAGCCCGGTGGCGAGGAAGCCGGCACGGGTCAGCCGGTGGCGGCCCAGCATCAGGCTGTCCTCGACGGTGGTGCGGGGCGGGAGCGCGAGGTTCTGGAAGATGCGGGCGACGCCGAGCCCGGCGATCTTGTGCGGGGGCAGGGAGGTGAGTTCGTGTGCGCCGAGCCGTACGCTTCCCGAGGTCGCCTTGTAGACGCCGGAGAGCACGTTGAAGCAGGTGGACTTCCCCGCCCCGTTGGGGCCGATGACGGCGTGCACGGTGCCGGGGCGGACCGTGAACGAGACCGCGTCGAGCGCGGTGAGCCCGGCGAAGCGGACCGTCACGTCACGGACGTCCAGGGCGGGGACGGCTGAGGGGGCCTTCGGGGGGAAGGCCCCCTCGGGTGCGACGGCCCCGGGGGAGGCGGGTACGGCATCCGGCGCCTTCGCGGCGGCGGGAGGCGCCGCGGACCGGGCGCCGGTCGCGGTGTGATCGCCGGGTGCGGCGGCCGGCCGCGCGGGACCACCGGGGTCCGGACCCCGGTCGACGGGATCGCTCATCGGGTCTCCTCCCAGCCGGAGAGCACGGGACGGACGACGACGGCGTCCGGCGCGTCCGTGTCCTCGTCGACGACCCCCAGGTAGCGGCGCCGTACCTCGTCGGACGCGGCGAGCTCGGCGGCCGGGCCGGAGAGGGCGACCTCGCCGACCTCCAGGACGTACGCCCGGTCGGCGAGCCGCAGGGCGAGCGCCGCGTTCTGTTCGACGAGGAGGACGGTGGTGCCCTGGGCGTTGATCTCGCGGATCGTGTCGGCGATCCGGGCCGCCATCAGCGGGGCGAGACCGAGCGAGGGCTCGTCGAGGAGCAGCAGCCTCGGCGAGGCCATCAGCGCGCGACCCACGGCGAGCATCTGCTGTTCACCGCCCGACAGCAGTCCGGCACGCTGGCGGGACCGGTCGGCGAGTACGGGGAAGAGCTCGTGCACCCGCCGCAGCGCCGACGCCCTCGCCTTCCGGTCCCCCCGCGCGCCGAGCGCCCCCGCCCGCAGGTTGTCCTCCACGGTCATCCGGGTGAACACCTGCCGCCCCTCCGGCACCTGGCAGACGCCGGCGGCGACGACCCGGTCCGGCGTGAGCCCGCCGATCGGCCGCCCGCCCAGGGCGACGGTCCCGGAGGTGACGGCCCCGCCGTGGAACGACAGCGTGCGCGAGACGGCCCTCAGCAGAGTGGACTTCCCCGCGCCGTTGCCGCCGAGAACGGTGACGACGGAGCCCTCCGGCACCGTCAACGACACCCGCCTCAGGGCGTGTACCGGTCCGTAGCCCGCCGACAGGTCCGTGACCTCGAGAGCGAGTCCGGTCCCTCCCATGGTTCCCCTTCCGTGGCCCGTTCAGTGGCGCTCACCCCAGCACCGCGGAGGCCGCCCGTCCACGTGCGGCGGCCGAAACGCTGCCGGTGACCAGCGGGCGCCGGTACGGGTTGTGCACGCGCACAAGACCGCGTGTCAGGGGCCTGTCGGGAAGGGGTAGGGGGTGGCATCCTCCGGGCATGGGACGGCGCAGACCACGGACCGGCGATGACTGGAAGCTGCTGGCCGAGGCGTGTACGGCGCTTCTGGAGCGGCTGCCCGAGCTGGTGGACGAGCACCTGAGAGAACTGCACGAGCACGCCCCGGTGTACGGCCGGGTCGTGCCGCACGACCAGCACTGGCGTGAGGCCCACGAGGCGATGCGGATCGGGATCGAGATGATCTCGGCACCGCGGGACTCACCGCGGCGGGATCTGGAGCACGCCGACGAACTGGGGCGACGGCGTGCCGAGCAGGGGATGCCGCTGGAGCTGGTGGTGCACGCCTACCGGCACGCCGGTCACCTGGTGTGGGAGGCGCTGATCGAGGACGCGTCGGCGTTCCCGTCGCGACTGGCGGTGCTGACCCAGTCGGCGACCATGGTCTGGCAGGCGGTGGACGCGCAGGCCGACACCGCCTCGGAGGCGTACCGGGCCACCGAACGGGAGTTGCGGCGGCGCACCGACGAGCAGCTCCAGGCGCTCCTGGACGCGCTGCTGCACGGCCAGTGTTCGCCGGGGGTGACCTCGCGGGCGGCGGCGGGCCTGGATCTGCCGGAGCACGGCCGGTACGCGGTGGTGGTGCTGCGGCACGACCGGCGCGAGGTCCCCGAGCCGTTCCACCGGCGGGTGCAGGGCGCCGGCGTGCGGTTCCTGTGGCGGATGGGCACGGACTGCGAGATCGGGGTGGTGTCGCTGGTCGAGGGCACCGGCCTGGACGCCCTGTCCGAACTGCTCGACGGGCGCTGCCCCGGGCCCGGGGGGATCAGTCCGGTGGTGACGGGGCTGGCGGAGCTCGGACGGGCCCGCAGGCTCGCGGAGCTGGCACTGCGGACCAGTCCGCCGGACTCACGGCAGATCGTCCGGCTGGACCGGCGGATGGCGGGCGCCCTGGTGGTCGGCCAACCGGAGCTGGCCGGCCTTCTGGTGACGGACGTCCTGGGCGGTCTGCTGGAACTGGACCCGGCCGACCGCGCGATCCTGCTGGAGACACTGGACGTCTGGCTGGAGTGCGAGGGCTCGGCGGGCCGGGCGGCGGCTCGGCTCTACTGTCACCGCAACACGGTCTTCAACCGGCTGCGCCGCCTGGAACAGCTGACGTCCCGGTCCCTGTCCCGGCCGCGGGACCTCACGGAGATGACGCTGGCGTTGGACGCGTTCCGGTTGACTGCTTCGGGCTGAGCGTCTCGGGGATGACGGTCTCGCACCGGGAGCCGCGCGCTGACGGTCTCGTGGCTGAGGGTCCGGGCCGATGCCGAGAGGGCCTGCCGGGGGCGGCACGCCGGGGACGGAGGGAGGGGCCTGCCCGGGCGGACCGTCGCGTCGGGACGGCGCGGCTTGACCGGGCGGACGGTCACGTCGGGGACGGCGCGGCCTGCCGGGGGTGGCACGCCGGGGACGGAGGGAGGGGCCTGTCCGGGCGGACCGTCGTGTCGGGACGGCGCGGCCTGACCGGGCGGCTTGTCGCGTACGGAGGGAGCGAGCGGCGCCTGATCCGTTGCGGCGGCGAGGATCGGACCATCGCTTCACCTCACCAGCTCACCGGCTCATCGGCTCACCGGCTCATCGGCTTACCGGTCGGAGCGGTGGCCGTTCCCCGTGGTTCGGGACAGGAGGCCCGACAGTTCGACGCGGGACCGGACGCCCAGCCGGGCGAAGACGTTCCGCAGGTGGTGGTCGACCGTGCGGGGGCTGACCGAGAGCCGGTCGGCGATCTCGTGGTTCGTCGCCCCCGCCGCCACCAGCCCGGCGATGCGCTGCTGTTGGGGCGTCAGCTCACCCGCCGCACCGGGGACGGCCCTCCCCCTCACCGGGCCTCCGGTCGCCCGCAGTTCGGCCCGTGCCTGGTCGGCCCACACCCCGGCCGCCGCGCGCTCGAAGGTGACCAGCGCGTCGCCGAGCGGGCCGCGCGCCTCGACCAGACGCCGGCGTCGGCGCAGCCACTTGCCGTAGGCGAGCAGGGTCCGGGCCCGCTCGAAGTCGTTGCCGCTGTCCTCGTGGTGCCGCACCGCTTCCCGGTACCAGTCCGCCGAATCGCCCGCCCCCGCCAACAGAGCTCGGCAGCGGGCCAGTTGGGCGGGCGCCTGGGGGTCGAGGCCGAACCCGGCCCAGACCGCGAACTCCTCGGCCGCCGTACCGGCGTCGGCCTCCCGGCCCGCCGCGCACGCGGCCTCGACGAAGCAGGGCACCACGAGCATCCGCAGGGCGAAGTGGCCGCCGCGCGGCCCCCTCCGGACGAGGGGCGCGAGACGGGCCGCGGCCTGTGCGGCGAGACCTCCCGCCAGTTCGGCCCGGGCGATCGCCCACTCCGCGAGCGTGGTCGCCTGCACGAGACCGTGCGCTCGGGCGGTTCCGAGCGCCCGGTCCGCGTGCTCCACGACGGCCTGGGCGTCACCCCGGACGGAGGCCGCCAGGGCGAGGATCGCGTGCTGGTGGGCGGCCGGGTTGCGCTGCCCGGCGAGCTCCGCCGCACGGAGCCCGTCCCTGGCGTGCGCGGCGGCCCGCTCGTGCTGTCCTGCTCGCAACTCGGCGTAGGCCAGGTGCTCGAGGACCCGGGGGAGTAGCGTGCTCCCGGCCGTGGCACGCACCGCGGCCAGGGCCCGGGTGTGGACGCGTACGGCGGTCGGCGCGTCCCCGAGGACCAAGGCGGCCGCGCCCGCGCGCACCAGACGGCGCGGCTCGTCGGACGAGCCGTCGCGGGCGACGACCCGGGCCAGCGGCGCGTGCGCGTCCTGCAGCCGCGCGCCGAGTGCGGCACACAATCCCTCGCGGAAGTCCCGTTCTGCCGGGTCGGCCTCGGCGGTGGCGCAGGCGGAGGATCCGGAGGGCTCGCCATCCGCGTCGGCGCCGACCGGGCGGACCGCGTCCGCGCCGACGGGACCTACGGGGGTGAGCCGTCCGGCCGGCGGGTCCGGCTCCCCGGTGCCGGGGAGCGGCTCGCCGGCGACGGCCACCAGTGTCAGCACCCGCCCGCACTCCGCAGGCAGCGAGTCGAGGAGCCCCCGGTACACCTCGGACAGCAAGGCGTCGTCGGTGAGCGTGCCCGGTCGGCAGCCCCCGCGCTCCGGCTCGGCGGAGACACGGGCGGCCGCCGCGGCCAGGACCCCGGGATGGCCCGCGGCCTCGTCGAGCAGACGTGAGCGGAAGGACGTCGTCAGGGGCCCCCGGCACCGGTCGTCGAGCAGGGCCCCCGCACCCGCGCGGCTAAGCCGCCCCAGGGACAGCAGCCGGGCACCCGGTACGTCGGGGGGCCGGTGGTAGGCGGCGAACGACACGACCCACGCCCACGGTCCGGGGTTCCCACGCCAGGCCGCGTCGAGCGACGTGCGGGAATACGCGTCCCAGCGGTGAAGGTCGTCCAGGCAGAGCAGCAACGGCTCGCCCGGGCACAGGACTTCCAGCGCGCCGGGCACTCCGCCCGGGCCACGTGCCGTCCGCAGGGCACGGCGCGCGGCCGAGGGCGTGGGGGCGAGGGCGGACAGCAGGGCGCGCACTCCGCTCCAGGGAACGCGGTTGCCGGTGGGCGCGGCCACCCGGTGCGCCCGGACCCGCGAGTCCCGGACCGCCCGGTCGAGCAGGGCGGTCCTGCCGATGCCGGCGCGGGCGGTGAGCAGCAGAACGGAACCCGCACCTTCGGCGGCCCGCGCCGACAGCGCCGCCACGGTGGCGAGTTCGGACGTGCGGTCGTACAGCCGCGGAGCAGCGGCGAAATTCGACGCTCCACTCACGCCGTCACGGTACTGGCCGGTAAGAGGTGAGGAAAGAGGAGGGCGTTGGGCTCGGTTCCACACCTCGGGGGCGCCGGCTGTGCACGCGGACAACGTAAGTGCCCCGGGTCCGGGGCCCCGGCAGTCCCCGAGCGGCGCGGAACCGTCGGTCTTCCGCGAGTCGGACCCGCCGGTCCTCCACGAGTCGAACCCGCCTGCCCTCCACGAGTCGAACCCGTCGGTCCTCCGCGAGTCGAACGCGCCGGGCGGCGGCGCCCCGAGGCGCCCCGCCGCGCCCCCGGCACGCGGCGGGACGACGGGCACGTCAGGAGCCGAGGGGGCAGGTGCCCCGGTACTCCTCGATCGTCAGGCTCGGCCGCGGCAGGGGGCAGAGGAACTGGTCGTAGCGGGTGTCGTCGTCGATGAACCGCTTCAACCAGGAGACGCTGTACTTCGCGATCGTCGTGTCGGAGCTGTTGGGGGTGAAGTGGGTGGCCCCGTTGAGCTCCAGGTACGCCTTGTCCAGCGAGGCCGGCAGACTCTCGTAGAAGGGCTCCGAGTGGGTGGCGACCGGGGCCACCGTGTCGCCGTCGGCGCCCACGATCAGGGTCGGGGTCGTGATCTCGGGCCAGGTCTTGTCGGTGTTCCAGCCGGTGAGCGGGATGGCGGCCTTGAGCGAGGGGCGGCTCTTCGCGGCTTCCAGGGTGCCTCCACCGCCCATCGAGTGGCCCATGACCCCCAGCCGCGAGGCGTCGACGCGGGCCCGGACCGTACTGCGCTGGGTCAGGTAGTCGAGGGCCGCGAGGAGTTGGCGGCCGCGGCTGTCCGGCTGGTCCAGCGTGGTGAGGGTGTCGATCGTGAAGACGACGAAACCCTGCGACGCGAGCCGGGGTCCGAGCCACGCGATCGAGGACTCGTACGCGGTGAAGCCGGGGGAGATCACCACGGCGCCGAACGTGCCGTCGCTCGTGGAGGTGGGGTAGTAGATGGTGCCGCCGCCGAACGTGGTGACGGCGAGGGAGGAGACGCTGGTCTGGGAGACCGCGTAGGACCCGCGGGCCGCCTCGATCGAGGCCACGGTGGGCGCAGGCCCGCGCTGGTAGGGATTGTCCGCGGCGGCGGCGGCGGTGGTGGCGGCCGTGGCGGTGGCGGCCGGCGCGGCCAGGAATGCCAGGCAGGACAGGGCTGCTGCGGCGGCAGCGGTGTGTCGTTTCACGACGGAGTCGTCCTCTCGAGTCGTGTGCCGTCAGGTGGGGGTCGCACGGCGCCGTCCGGAGGCGGCCGGCGCGCCGGTGTGGACCGGCCCCGCCACTGTCGGGCCGCAGGCGGCGGAGGACATCGGCGAAATGACCGGTCACCGGCTACCGGGCCCGCCGCGCACCGCCCTGCCGCGACGGCCGGATCGGTCAGCGGTACAGGGACCGTGCCGGAGCGCAGATGCTCGATCTTGAAGGTCTCGTGCGCAGTATTGCGCGGAGTTGACGCTGTGGACTATATATCGAGCAACTTCACGCACCATTTTGCAGCCTTGCGCAGGAGGACCTTCATGGCCCATGTCGACGAAGAGATCGCCAGCCAGCCCGAGTGCTGGCAGCGCGCTCTCGATCTGGCTCCGGAGAACCTGCCGGCTCCCGGTGAGCGGGTGGCGGTCGTCGGTTGCGGTACCTCGCTCTACATCGCCCAGGCGTACGCGACGATGCGCGAGACGCTCGGGCAGGGGGAGACCGACGCGTTCGCGGCGTCCGAGTTCCCGGCCGCCCGGCGGTACGACCGCGTGCTCGCCCTCACCCGCTCCGGCACGACCACCGAGGTGCTGGCGGCGCTGGCGCGCGTACGGAACACCGAGACGGTGGCGATCACCGGGGACCCGGGCACCCCGGTCGGCGACGCGGCGCGGCACGTGGTGGCGCTGGAGTTCGCGGACGAGAAGTCCGTCGTGCAGACCAGGTTCGCCACCACCGCCCTCGTCCTGCTGCGCGCGCACCTCGGGTTCGCACCGGCGGACCTGCCCGAGCAGGCGCGCCGGGCCCTGGAGGCGCCGCTGCCCGAAGGTGCGCTCGACGCGGGGCAGTTCACGTTCCTGGGAACCGGCTGGACCTGCGGCGTCGCCCAGGAGGCCGCGCTCAAGGTCCGGGAGGCGTCGTCCTCGTGGACCGAGTCCTACCCGGCCATGGAGTTCCGGCACGGACCGATCAGCGTGAGCGGCCCGGCCAGTCTGGTGTGGTTCCTCGGCGAACCGCCGACGGGCCTCGTCCGGCAGGTCGAGTCGACCGGCGCCAAGGTGTCGACCACCACGCTCGACCCCCTGGCGGACCTGATCCGCGCACAGCGCCTCGCGGTCGGCCTCGCGGCCAAGCAGGGCCTCGACCCCGACCACCCGCGCAACCTCACCCGCTCCATCGTCCTCGACCAGCCCTGACCGGCGGCCACGGGGCCCGTCGACGGCATGCCCACGGACGGCCGGCCGGCGGTCGGCCCAAGGGCGGTCGGCCCACGGGCGGTCGGCCCAAGGGCGGTCGGCGCCGGCACGGAGCCGGCGCCGTGAGCGTCATCGCACACCCTCAAGGAGAATCGTGACCCTCGTCGGAACCGGAGAGATCGTCGCACCTGCCCTGCGGAGCCGAACCGGCGTCGGAGCGTTCAACGTCATCCAACTGGAGCACGCACAGGCCATCGTGGCCGGCGCTGAGGCCGCCGGGGCCCCGGTCGTTCTCCAGATCAGCGAGAACGCCGTGCGCTACCACCGGGGCCTGGAGCCCATAGGCAGCGCGGTCCTGGCGGTGGCCCGGGCGGCCACGGTGCCGGTGGCCGTCCATCTCGACCACGCGACCCGGCGGTCGCTGGTGGAGGAGGCGGTCGAGCTGGGCTTCGGCTCGGTGATGTTCGACGCGTCCGTCCTGCCGTACGAGGAGAACGTGCAGGCGACGGCCGAGGTGGCGGCGTCGTGTCACGCCGCGGGCGTCTGGGTGGAGGCGGAGCTCGGCGAGGTCGGCGGGAAGGACGGCGTCCACGCGCCCGGAGCGAGGACCGACCCCCGGGAGGGGGCCGAGTTCATCTCGCGCACGGGCGTCGACGCGCTGGCCGTCGCCGTCGGCACGTCGCACGCCATGCTCACCCGCACGGCGACCCTGGACCTCGGCCTGATCGCCGCCCTGCGGGCCGCCGTCCCCGTGCCGCTGGTCCTGCACGGCTCTTCCGGGGTGGCGGACGAGGCTCTGGCGGAAGCCGTCGCGCACGGCATGACCAAGATCAACATAGCGACCCACCTCAACAAGGCCTTCACCGCAGCGGTCCGCAGCCGGCTGTCGGCCGAGGCCGAGCTGGTCGACACCCGGGTCTACCTGGGCGACGGCCGGGAGGCGGTGGCACGGGAGGTGGCGCGCCTGCTGCGGATCCTGACCGCTTCCCGCCCCGACCCTGCGGTCGCCACTCCCGGCAGCAGCACCGAGGGCGCTGCCGGTGAGCCCCTTTAGACTGCGGTCATGCTCAAAGCTGATCGAACGGCCCGCATTCTTGCGTACGTGAACGACGAAGGCAGCGCCGATGTGCACGCGCTGTCCGACCTCCTGGAGGTCTCGACCGCCACCGTCCGGCGCGACCTCCAGGAACTTCACGACCAGGGGCTGCTGCACCGTACCCGGGGCGGCGCGGTCAACTTGGAGGTGCCGCTGCGCCGGCGGCGCGAGACGCGTCAGGTGGAGAAGCGCCAGATCGCGCTCGCCGCCGAGAGCCTGGTGCCCGACGGCGCCGTGGTCGGTCTGACGGGCGGGACGACGACGAGCGAACTCGCGAGGAGGCTGGCCGACCGGGGCGGGATCACCATCGTGACCAACGCGGTGAACATCGCGGCCGAGCTGATCGCCCGGCCCGAGACCCGCCTGGTCGTCATCGGCGGCATCGGCCGGTCGGCCAGCTACGAACTCGTGGGACCGGCGGCCGAGCGGATGCTCGCGCACTATCACCTCGACATCGCGTTCATCGGAGTCGACGGGCTGACGGCGAGCGAGGGCTGCACCACGCACGACGAGATGGAGGCGACCACGGACCGGGCCTTCCTGCGCAGCACGGCGCGGGCCGTCGTCCTGGCGGACAGCAGCAAGGTGGGCCGGGTCACGTTCGCCGACATCTGCCCGCTCTCCGACATCCACGACCTGGTCACGGACGACCAGCTGACCGACGAGCAGGAGGCGGCCGTCACGGCCGCGGGAGTACGGGTCCTGCGCGCCTGACCCGCGTGGGGGAGGGTGCCGCCCGCGCAGGGGCCGGCCCTCGGCCCGACGCCCGCGTCAGCGCGGTCCGTGGGTGTGGAGGAAGACCACGGGGCCGCCCTCCAGCCGACCGGCCGCGTCCAGGGCGAGCAGGGCCGCGAGCGCCTTGGCGGTGTAGGTCCGTTCCAGCGTCAGACCGGCCTCGGCCGAGGCTCGGGCGAGTGCCGCGTCCGCGGCCCGCGTGGGGTGCGCGTAGCCGTCGCCGAGCCAGGCCGTCTCGGTGCGGATCGAGCCGGCGGCGGGCGCGGTGCCGCCCAGGTCGGCGCCCCGGGCCCGGAGCAGGGCCGCGGAGCGGCGGGCCAGCCCGAGGAGGGCGGTGGGGTCCAGCCGGAGGGTGTCGTTGACCACGATGCCGAGGACGCGGGTCCGCATCCCCGTGAGCCGCAGTCCGAGGGCCAGCCCCGCGGCGGTGCCGCCGGAGCCGACCGGGGTGACCAGCCAGGCCGGCTCCGGCACCGTTCCGGCCTCGACCTGCGCGCCCAGCTCCAGGGCGATCTCGACGGCGCCCAGCGTGCCGAGCGGCGAGGAGCCGCCCGCCGGGAGGTAGTAGGGCAGCGAGCGGCCCCGGGTGTGCCGGGCGAAGAGCCAGGGCGCCGCCAGGATCAGCCGCTTCTTGCTGTGCAGGAAGTGCAGCGTCGCGCCGGAGGCGCGCAGCCGCTCCAGCTGGGCCCGCACGTGCTCGTCGACGGGGTGGTCGATCAGGCCCAGGGCCACCTCCAGCCCTGTCTCCCGTGCGTAGCAGGCGGCCGCCAGGCCCCAGTTGGTGCCGAGGCCGCCGACCGTCAGGATGGTCCTGGCGCCGCGCCGCCGGGCCTCGGGCAGCAGCCACTCCAGTTTGCGGACCTTGTTGCCGCCCCAGCCGCCGTTGCCGTATCCGCTCTCGTCCTTGACCCACAGTTCGGCGCGCGTGCCCAGCGCGGGCAAGGGCCGAACCGGTGTGGGCGCCTCGCCCAGCCGGAGGAAGGGAAGCGAGCCGGTCAGTTCGGGACAGCGCCGGTGCAGCAGCGGAGGTCGCATGGAGGAGACCGTAGAGCACCGCGCCGGCGATCTGAACGGCTGTGCGACCGGCCCTCCGCGACCTTCCCACCGGGCTCCGTCCGGGCCCCACCTCCTTGCCGCACGGTCTTCGCCCTCTTACCTCTCCGCGCTCTTGCTCTCCGCGGTCAAGGGAACGCGGGGACACGTGCACAAAGAACGCGCCCGCTTGAACGATCCTCCCGCCGATCGGGCACCGCCCCGCGACACGTGCTCGGATGAGGGACCTGCCCGTCCGGGCGACGTCACCGAGACCATGGACAAGGAAAACGGGAATGAGCGACTCGACGAACCGCCCTCCGCTGCCGCACGACTTTCACCCGCCGGTGCCCGAGCTGTCGGTCACCAGCACGGATCTGACGGACGGCGGGGTCCTGCCGGACATGCACGTGTACGCGAAGGGGAACTCCTCGCCGCAGCTGAGCTGGTCGACGGGGCCGGCGGGCACCCGCAGCTACGCGGTCACCTGCTACGACCCGGACGCGCCGACCGGCAGCGGCTTCTGGCACTGGACGGTCTTCGACATCCCGGCGCAGGTCACCGAGCTGCCGGCCGGGGCCGGGACCGGGGCCTTCGACGGTCTGCCCGCGGGTGCCGTGCAGGCTCGGAACGACTACGGCAGCAGGGACTTCGGCGGGGCCGCGCCGCCGCCGGGAGACGGCCCGCACCGCTATGTGTTCACGGTGTACGCCGTGGACCGGGAGAAGCTCGGACCGGATGCGGACGCCGCGCCCGCCTTCGTCGGTTTTCATCTCCGGTTCCACGCCATCGCCCGCGGCCGGCTGATCGCCGAGTACGAGGACACCGGAGCGTAGATGTCCACGGTGCGAGAGCGACCTCGCCACGGGCGTCCCTGACGCCTGGCGGGACGCCCGCACGATCTTCCCCTCCTCTTGCACGATCCTCTCTCCGGCGGAAGGGGGCGGGTCAGCCCGTGGTGAGATGGGCCCATGTCCCTCGACGAGCTACGCGATCTGCTGGAGCGGCACGCACGGCCTGACCTGACCACGCCCATCGCCGGCGTCCGGATCTGCCGCGCCGACCCGGGCGACGAGCCGGAGTACGCGATGTCCGGGGTGATGCTGGCCGTCATCGCGCAGGGCGGCAAGCGGCTCGCGCTCGGGGACCGGGTGTACGAGTACGGGGTCGGTGAGTATCTGGTCACCTCAGCCGATCTGCCGGTGACCGGACGCGTCGCGCCCGGCGGCCCGGAGCTCGGCTTCGGAATGACGCTGGAGCCCTCCGTGATCGCGGAGTTGATGCTGCAGGCCGGGCCGGGCGACCTGCCGCGACCGGCCGGGGCCCCGCGGCCGGGAATCATGATCAGCGATGCCTCGGCTGAGCTGATCGACGCGATCGTCCGCCTGCTGCGTCTGCTGGACCGTCCGCGTGACCGCCGGGTGCTCGTCCCCTTGGTCAAGCGGGAGATCCTGTGGCTGCTGATGACGGGGGAGCAGGGCGAGGCGGTCCGGCAACTGGGCCTCGCTGACAGCGGTTTGGCGCACATCACCCGGGCGGTCGACTGGATCAGGGACCACTACGCCGAGGCCTTCCGGGTCGAGGACCTCGCCCGTTCCTCCGGAATGAGCGTCTCCGCGTTCCACCGGAACTTCCAGTCGGTGACGGCGATGAGCCCGATCCAGTTCCAGAAGCAGATCCGCCTGCAGGCGGCGCGGCTCCTGCTGGCCAACCGTCCGCACGACGTGACCGGCGTCGGCACCCGCGTGGGGTACGACAGCCCCTCGCAGTTCAGCCGGGAGTACAAGCGCCAGTTCGGGGTGCCACCGAGCGTCGACGCGGCACGCACGCGCGCGAGCGCGACGGCCACGTAGCCGCCGCGGTGCCCGCGCCACTGCCCCCCGGCGGCCGGTCCGTCGCCGGCCGTCGGGTCAGTCTCAGACCGAGAGCAGGTCCACCACGAAGATCAGGGTCGACCCCGCGGGGATCAACGGCGAGGGCGACTGCTTCCCGTAGCCGAGACGCGGGGGAACGATGATCTCGCGCCGACCGCCGACCCTCATCCCTCTCACCCCCCGGTCCCAGCCCTTGATGACCCGGCCACCGCCCAGGGCGAACTTGAAGGGCTGGCCCCGGTCCCAGGAGGCGTCGAACTCCTTCCCGGACTCGAAGGTGACACCGACGTAGTGCACCCTGACCACCATGCCCGGCTTCGCCTCGGCCCCGTCCCCGACGACCAGGTCCCGAACGGTCAGCTCGGTGGGAGCATCACCCTCCGGAACGTCGACCTCGGGCTTCGTCAGTTCACTCATCGCGCCTCACCACTCTCCGCCGGAGGCCCTCGCGGGGACCGTCCGGACACATGGACACTCCATGCACCTACTGATCACGCTACCGAGCATCCCGCCCCCGCAGCACACCCCGTCCCGCGGCGCACGCCGCTCGGCCGACACTCCCCGGAGCAGCGGACGAGCTGTCCGGCTCGGCTGAGCGGCGGGGCCTGTCCCTGCGTTCCACTCGCTGCTTGACCCGAGGTCCGGCTGCTCGCCGGGCGGATCACGGCCCCTGCGGGCCGGTGCGGGGACCCTCCGCGGACGCTGACGGCCGGAAGCGCCGCGTAAGCACCGTCACCCTGCCTCCTAAGGCTTCGGCGCGCGTTGCTGGAGGGCGGTGTGGCCGGCCACGGACGTGACGACCGCGAAGACGAACAGCGGAATCGCGAGCGCGCTGAACACGGCGCTGCGCCACAGCACCAGCGCCGAGGCCGAGTGGACGACGAGCAGCCCGACGGCGAGCGCCACTCCGAGGACCTGCCGGCAGCCACGCGACACCAGCAGGAGGGGGCGGCGCAGGTGGGGCGGGATCCGCCGGCTCTGCCACAGCAGCCAGCCTCCCCAGCTGCCGACGAGCACGGTCGCGCACACCAGGAAGGTGAGGAGGGCGTCGGTGCCGGTGGCGCCCGCCCGCAGGTGTGCGGAGCCGCACGCCACCGCGACCGTGCCGGCGAGTGCCACCCAGCGGGAGCCGGAGACGGTGCCCAGGGCCATCGTCTCCAGGTTGTGGCGGGCATGGCGGTCGTTCAGGTCGAGGGCGGCGGACTGGACGAATCCCTCGGCGGCCCGGGTCCACGAGCCGGGAAGCCAGCGGCGGCGCAGATGGAGCAGCGACAGGTTGTTGTGGGCCTGGCTGCTGTTCGGGTCGAGACGCAGCGCCGTCTCGTACGCGTCCTGGGCGACCCGGTACCTGCCGCTGCGGTGGGCGGTGAGGCCGACGAGGAAGTGCGCGTCGCTCTCCTCGGGGGCGAGCGCGGTGGCCGTGCGCGCCGACTCGTACGCGGCCCGCCGGCGTTTCCGGCGGCCGGCGGCGTCGAGTACGGTGCCGAGGGTGTAGTGGCTGCCCCAGTACTGCGGGGCGAGTTCGACGGCGCGCCGGGCGGAGACCTCGGCCCGCTCGTACTCCTTCAGAGAGGCCAGGACCTGGGCCTGCGTCAGCCAGGCGCCCAGCGAGTCGGGTTCGACGCTCAGGGCCTCCTCAACGGTGGTGAGTGCCTGCTGTTCGTCACCGAGGCGGTGCAGGCAGCGTGCGAGCAGCACGAGTGCGGTGGCGTCGTCGGGGGCGCCGGCGAGATGCTGGGCGGCGAGTGCGGCGGCCCGCTCGTAGCGCCCCAGGTCGAAGAGGGCGTCGGCCTGTCGCAGGGCGCTGCTCATCGGACGTCGTTCCGTGGCACGGCGCGGGCCGTCAGGTCCCGTACGGCCTCGTCGCCCGGCGCGTGCCGCGGCGCGACCGGGGCTTGTACGGCGGCCTCGGCGTGCCTCGCCTCCGCGAGCAGCGGTTCGGCGAACTGCGGCCGAAGGGGCACGCCTTCGGGAGCGGCCGCGACAGCGGCCCGCAGGCTTCGGATGAGAGGCGACTCGTCGGACATGGGGTCAGCCTAGAAATCGGCCCGCGGCTCTCGTTCACCGGGTGCGGTCACGATCGACGGACGGGGAGCGCGCCGGTCCCGCGGCGTCCGGCCGGCTCCCCCGTACGCGGAGGCCGAGGTGCGCGGCCGGGGTCAACGGCGTGGTCGGTCCGGCGCCGAGACGGCGCCCCACGCGCCGCCGCCTGCCGCCATCAGTGCCGGTGGCCGATTGCCTGTGGCGGACAGTGCGTCTGTTCCCTCCCGGTGGCGGTCAGACCCAGCCGCGGCGTGCCGCGACGACGCCGGCCTGGAAGCGGTTCACCGCGCCCAGGAGGTCGTGGAGGCGGCTCATGCGCCGGCGTACGGTGCGGACCGACCAGCCGAGCTGACGGGCTATGGCCTCGTCCTTGAGGCCGCTGACCAGCAGGGTCAGCACCAGGCGATCCTCCTCGCCGACCGGGTCCTCGGCGGGGGCGTCGAGCGGCAGGGCCTGCTTCCAGCACAGCTCCCAGTAGTCGCTGAGGGCGTCCAGCAGAGTGGAGGGGCGGATGACCGCAGCGCGCACGCCGTCGAGGTCCAGGGAGAGCGGCATCAGCGCCAGCCGGCGGTCCGCGATGGCCAGTTTGATCCGCAGGCCCGGCATCACCCGGGCCTGCTCGCCACGGCGCACGAGTCCGCGGATGTCCTCGAGCACCCCGGGCCACTCCAGCGCCTCGGGGGCGTAGACGGCGCGGTAGCGCACGCCGCGCCCCAGCGCCGTGCTCTCCACCGGGTTGGCGGTGGTCAGTGCGTACGGCGGCCGGTCCAGCGTCATGACGTCCTCGCGCGCCTCCTGCTGGAGGCGGACGAACCAACGGCCGAGCGCCTCGCGGCCGGTGGCGATCTCCACCTCGTCCTCTCCGGCGGTGCCGGCCTGGGCCGCCGCGAAGAGGCGGGACAGCTCGCCCGCCGCCGAACGGACCCGGTCCAACTCCGCCGTCCTGGTCCGCACCAGGGACTCGACCGCTGCTCCCGGCTCGATCGCCGCGTACCGGCGTCGCACGCCCGCGAGCCGCCCGACCAGGCCGTGGTCGTGCAGTCGGTCCAGCGCCCTGGCGGCGCGGAGCGGGGAGCAGCCGAGGTCGGCGGCGAGCTCGCTCGGGGCCGCCGTCCGCCGGGTCAACACCGCCCGGTAGACGCTCTCGTCGAACGGATCGATTCCTGCCGCGGTGAGCTCGTTCGTCATGAGCGGATACTGGCCCACTTGTGCCAAGTGCAGCAATGGGCCGCCAAGATCCGTTGTACGGAGAGTGACTTCGGCGCTAGGACTTCTCCCCATGGCCAAGAACCCACGAAGAACCCGACGCCTGACGGCCGCCACGGTCACCACCGTCGCGCTGGCCGGGACGCTCACCGCGACACCCGGCACCGCGACCGCGACGTCACCCGGCCCGAACCAGCGGGTCATCGTCGAGTTGTCCGGAGACGCCGCCGTGGCGGCCGCCCCCGGCGGCTCGCTCACGTCCCTGGCCGCCGGCACCACCTCCGCCGTCGGCCACGCCCGACGGGCCCTGGCGGCGCGGCAGGACGCCTTCGTCAGGACGGTGGGGGAGGCCGGACTGCACCCCGCCTCACCCCGCAGACTCGGCCTGCTCGTCAACGCCGTGGCGATGACGGTGCCCGCCTCCGAGACCGCGCGGCTGGCCGCGCTGCCGGGCGTCGTCGCCGTCCGGCCCGACACCCGGATACAGGTGCGCACGGACGCGGGCGTCCCGCTGACCGGCGCGCCCGAGGTCTGGAAGCGCGAGGACCGGGCCGGGGTGAAGGTCACCGGCAAGGGCACCGTCGTGGCGGTCCTGGACAGCGGCGTCGACTACGGTCACCCCGACCTGGGCGGCGGCTTCGGCAAGGGTCACAAGGTCGTCGGCGGCTTCGACTTCGCCAACGGCGACGCCGACCCGATGGACGACAACGGTCACGGCACCCACGTCGCGGGCATCATCGCGGGCAAGGCGGCCGGGAAGGGAGGCGTCACCGGCATGGCGCCCGACGCGAGCCTGTTGGCCTACAAGGTCATCGGCGCCGACGGCAGCGGGTACACCTCCGACATCATCGCGGGCATCGAGGCGGCGGCCGACCCGGCCAACCCCCACCCCGCCGACGTCATCAACATGAGCCTCGGCGGCCCCGGTGACGGCACCGACCCGCTGGGCCGCGCGGCGACCGCCGCCGTGCGGGCCGGAGTGGTCGTCGTCGCCGCGGCCGGCAACGACGGGCCCGGCAGCGGCACCGTCAACACCCCGGCGTCGGCCGACGGCGTCATCGCGGTCGGTGCCTCCACCAGCGGGCTGCGGATACCCAGCGCGTACCTGGCGGGCAAGGACCCCGAGTTGATCCAGACGTACCGGGGCGTCCTGTCCGCGAACCCGCCCAGGGAACCGGTCACCGCGCCGCTCGTGGACGTCGGCGCGGGCACGGCCGAGGACTGGAAGCGGGTCGGTGACGTACGGGGCAAGGTCCTGCGGGCCGACATCCTCGTCCCGCCCAGTACGGATGTCCTGAGCCAGAGCGACATCGACTGGGCACGCGAAGCCGAGGAGCGCGGCGCGCTCGCCGTGCTCGGCGGCCTCCCGGCAGGGGGCGGACCCGTGCTCGCCGCGACCCCGGGAACGGTCGGGGCCACGGCGACCCCCGCCCGCCCCGACCTCACCCGGACCGCCGCCTCCGGCGACTCGCTGCGCATGGACCGCTTGGTCGTCATGGGCATCGACACGACCCAGTACGCTCAGCTGAGCCGCGAACTGGCCGCCGGGAAGGTGTCCGTCACCCTGCGCGGCACCGACTCCACCGACCAGATCGCCTCGTTCTCGTCGCGCGGGCCCGGCACCGGCTTCGGCCTCAAGCCCGACCTGGTCGCACCCGGCGTGGAGATCCGCTCCACGATCCCCACCTCGATGTACGCACCCGGCGTCTACCGCATGTCGGGCACCTCGATGGCGAGCCCGCACGTCGCCGGAGCCGCCGCCCTGCTGCGCCAACTGCGCCCGGGCCAGGGCCCCGACGAGATCAGGTCCGCACTGGTCGGCTCCGCGAAGCCGCTCGCGGGGACCGGCCCCACCGTCCAGGGCAACGGACGGCTCGACGTGGCCACCGCGGCGTCGGCCACCCTCAGCGCCTCCCCGGCGACCGTGTCGTTCGGCCTCGCCGACCTGGCGGACAGGACCGTCGGCGGCACCGCGACGGTACGCCTGGCCAACCCCGGCAGGGAACCGCTGGCCGTCACCCTCGGCAGCACCGGGCCGGCCACCGTGTCTCCGCCGCGGCTCACCGTCCCCGCCGGCGGGTCCGCAACCGTCCACGTCACCCTGCGCGCCGACCGCCCGGCCACCGACACGGAGATCAGCGGCCGGATCACGGCCACCCCCGCGCGCGGCCCGGCCCTCCGGGTGCCGTATCTGCTCGTCGTCCGGCACCTGGTCGTCCAGGCGTCCCCCGACCCGAGCGACGGCCGCTCCACCGTGCACGTCGCCGCTCCGGCCGCCCTGAACGCGCCGCCGCAGATCCGGGTCACGCCCCCGCACGGCAAGGCCTTCACGCTGCCCACCACCATGAACGGCGCCGGCTACTACCAGGCCGACGTGACCGGGAAGGCGGCCGGCGCCTACCGGTTGGCCGTGTGGGCCACGACCGTTGACGGCCGGCGGATCACCGGAACCGGCGCCTTCGAGGTCACCCCCGCCGACAGCCGCCGCGACCGCTGGGAGCCCATCGGCCCGAACAGTGAGGCCGGCCACCTCGCGCTCTCGCCCGCCCGGCCGAAGCAGGCCGTCGTGACCCAGTACCGGAAGGCCGCCCCCTGGCTGACCACCGACGGCGGCGTCACCTGGCGCCAGGTGGGCAGGCTGCCGGTCGCCGACGGCAACGGCACCGGAGCGGTCGTGGTCGACGCCCGCCGCCCCGACCGCTGGTGGTACGCCGTGAACACGGCCGCCGACCCCACCCGCCGCGGCACGATCCTGCGCACCGACGACAACGGCCGCACCTGGCGCAAGCTCGGCGTGCCCGACGCACGCATCGACGCGTTCGTCGCCGACGAGCAGACCCGCACCCTCGCCGCGATCGTCGACGGCACGCTGCTGGTCAGCACCGACGCGGGCGACAGTTGGGCGACGTACCCCACCGGCGTGACCGGTGACGTCCGCGACGCCACGCTCGTCGGCGACACCCTGTACCTCGCGACCTTCGACAGCGTCTGGCGAATCGACGGCGTCGGCAAGGGCGACCCCGGTCCGGCGCACCTCCTCCTCGACGAGCCGGTGAACACCGTCCGCGGCCTGGCGGCCGACTCCACCGTGGTGGCGGCCTACGTCCCCGGAACGGGCGTTCGCGGCTCCTACGACAAGGGCCGTACCTGGTCCACCCTGCTGCCCCTGGCGCAGGGCGGCAACGGACTGTCCGCCTCCGGCGGCGACCTGTACCTGCGCGCGCTGTTCGGCGCCGGGCAGGTGAGCCGCGACCACGGCAGGACCTGGAAGCCCGTGCCCGCGCCCTCGAAGGCCGCCATCGCGATGGACTACGACCGCTGGGCCGACGGATCGGTGACCGTCTCCAGCGAACAGGACGGCCTGTACCGTGGCTCGGCCGACGGCACCGGCTACCGGAGGATCGGCGTCCAGGGTCTGACCGCCTTCGCCCTCGCGGCCTCCGGCGACCGACTGCTCGCCGGAACGGTGAGCGGCACCTACCGCACCGCGATCCCCGTCGCCGGCCCCGACTGGGGCCAGTCCGGGGCGGAGGGCATGACCGGTCGTCTCACCTCGCACATCGCCGTCTCGCCCGCGGACACCAGGGTGGTGTGGCAGGTCCGGCGCACCGCGACCGGCCTCTTCGAGGTCTCCCGCAGCAGTGACGCCGGCCGGACCTGGCTGGTGAAGGGCACGTCGTCGGAGATACCCACCGTGATCCTGGTACACCCCGCCGACCCGGACCGGGTGGCGATCAGCTTCAAGAGCATCTTCGGCGACGGGCTGTTCTCGACCTCCGACGGCGGCAGGACGTGGAAGAACCTCTTCCACGAGAGGCCCTTCGACGCCATGGCCGGTGACCCGCGCGACCCACGGCGCCTCTGGCTCGGCAACGCTTCGGGCCTCTACCGCTCGGACGACGGCGGCGTCACCAAGACCAAGGTCGCCGAGGGACCCGTCTCCGCGATCATGACGGACGGCCGACGCCTGGTCGTCGGCGGATCGTCCGTCCGGGTCAGCACCGATGACGGCAGGACCTTCCGTACCGCCGACACCGGCCCGCTCGCGGTCCACGTCTCGGACCTGCTGCGGGTGAACGGAGCGCTCTACGCGGCCACCGCCCGCTCGACCGCGTCCGGACTCGTCCAGGGCGGCCGGGGCGTACTGCGCAGCACCGACAACGGCCTCACCTGGGAGAACGTCTCGACCGGTCTGCAGAACACCGACACCACCAAGCTGGCCGCCGCGCCCGACGGTCGCACGCTCTACGTCGGCACGGTCGACGGCGGGGTGCACCGCCTGAAGCTGCGCCGCTGATCCACCCCGCGCACGGCGGGTACGACGCATGACCGACACGTCCGTCTGACCGGCGGGGGCGCCGACCGGGCCCGGAAGTCCTGGGTCCGGTCCGCGCCCGCGCCGCGTGGCCGGCGGGAAGAAATCCCGCCGGCCACGATCTCATGTTCCCCGACGGCGCCTTCGAACCGGCCGCGAACCGCGACGGCTGCCCACCGGAGCCGTCAGAGCCGGACCGTCCAGCTGACCGTGGACCTCATCGTCCGGGCGACGGCGCGATCCCGCACCGAGGGCGAACGGTCCTCGGCGGTGAGGGACAGTGTGTGCCTCCGAAGGTCGAGCAGCCGCAGGGCCAGGTCGGACACGCGTACGTCGGTGCGGCCCGCGAGGGACTTCACCTCCCGCCCGTCCAGATACCAGCGGATCGTGAGTTGACGCCCGTCCGCCCCCGTCAGCCGAGGTACGAGGGCTTTGGCGGTGTCGCCCCTGCGCAGGGTGCGATCGGTGGCCGTGACGGGGGAGGCGATGCGCGCCTCGCGGTAGAAGCCGGCGATCATCGCCTCCACTCCGGGCAGGTTGAAGGGCTTGCCGAGGGAGCGCATCAGAGAGTTCTCGGTGGGGCGCCGCAGTCCGGTGACGTAGTAGCCGCCGCCCTCGTACGCGCCGACCGTGCCGCCGTCGGGCGACTGCTCACCGAGCCAGCGGTGCCACTTGGCGCCCCGGTCGGCCATCTCGTCGGCGGTGAGGGTGGTGATGTTGGAGTCGGTGGGCTCGGGGCCCACGTACCGCTCGTAGCCGGGGTAGTCGGGATAGAAGTATTCGTCGGCGAGCTTGCCCAGCGAGTGGCCGGTCTCGTGGATCGCGACCTGGCCGGACTTCTCGTTGCCCGCAGAAGCCGTCGAAATGCCTTCGTAGCCGAGGGTCTTGCTGGGCTCGTTGTAGCCCGCGCCGCCGTACTTGGTGCTGTTGGCGAGGACGAGCACCAGGTCGGCCTCGGGGGCCTTCGCCACGTATCCGTCGACCTTGTCCTGGTCGACGCAGAGCAGCCGCTCGATACCGTCGCACCAGAAGTACGAGCCGAGAGCCGTGTCCCGGAGGGTTTCGGGAGAGGGGTCGCCGGAGACGCCGGACTGGTTCGAGACGGCGTCGACGGTCCAGACGTTGAAGAGGTTGCGGTAGGTGGTGTACGGCTCGACGGCCGTCAGCTCGGCCCATTTCTGCTGGGCGTCGGCGTGGAAGCGGGGCAGTTCGGCGGCGGTGTAGCCGTCTCCGACGACGACGATGTCGAGCCGGTCGGCGGTGGGGCCGTTGTCGACCGTCTTGGCCACCTCGCCGTCGGCGACCGCCTCGGTCGCCGTCAGGCGGGAGGCCGGCCGGTTCAGGCCCTCCGGCGACACCTGCGCGTGGCCGGAGCCGGCGAGCGCCCCGTCCTCCGGCCCGGGTATCTCGACCTCGACTCCGGCCGCGGGGAGTGTCGTCGGGTCCGCGGCGGCGCTGCCGGGTGCGGCGGCCAGTACGGCCGCGAGGGCGACGGCCACTCCGGCGGCCATGGCTCCCCGTCGTGCTGAACGCATGAAATCAGCCCCTTGTCAGGCGAGTTAAGCGCGTCAGTAAATGTGTTGAACGAGTCGCTTAACCTAGGGGGCAGGGCGAGGGGTGCGCAATATCTACTGCTTCTGGATACTGGGCAGTTCACGAACCAGGGGGTCCGCATGGACGATCCGGCCACGATCGGCCACCGAGTACAGCGGCTGCGCGCTCAACGCGGGCTGACGCAGAGGCAGTTGGCCGAGCCTTCGTACACTCCCGCGTACGTCTCGACTCTGGAGTCGGGCAAGGTCAGGCCCTCGGAGACCGCACTGCGCTTCCTTGCGGAGCGGCTCGGTACGTCGTACGAGGAACTGGCCACCGGCCGCCCCGCGCACCTCGCCACCGAGCTGCGGCTCGCTCTCACCGACGCCCACCACCAGCTGGCCACCGGGACGGCTGACGAGGCCGCGGTGCGCTACCGCCGGCTCCTCACCGACGCGGAGCACCTCGGACTCGTTCCCGAGCAGGTCGAGGCGCTGCTCGGGCTCGGCGACTGCGCCCTGGAAACCGGTCAACTGGGCGACGCGGGCCGTCACTTCCAGGCCGCCGAGCGCCTCCTCGCCGAGGAGCCGCTGCCCCGCCGCGCACGCGCGATCCGCGGCCGTGCCGTCGCACACCTCCTGGCCGGGGAGTTGCGTTACGCCTGCTACCTCCTCGAATCCACCATCGACGAGCTCGGTGCGAGCGGCCTGGCCGACCCCGAGGCGCTGGTCATCCTGTACGCGGCCGTCATCGGCCCGTACATCGACATGGGTGCACACGCCCGTGCCGCGCACGCCGCCGAGCTCGCCCTGGCGCTGGCTCCGCAGGTCGACGATCCGGCGTTGGTGGCGGGCATGCACCGGCAGGTGGCTCGCACGTTCCTCGCCGAGGGGCGCACGGCCGACGCCGACGCCTCGCTGGCCAAGGCGCAGGCGATCTACCAGCAGTTGAGCCTGTGCACCGATCTCGCGCACTGTCACTGGATGCGTGGCTACGTCCAGGCCCAGAAGGGCGAACTGGCCTCGGCTGAACGGGAGTTGCGCGCCGCCCGGGACATGCTGAACGCCAGGCGCGCCGCTCTGTTCACCGCGCAGGTGGAGGTGGAGTTGGCCGACGTCCTCCGGCGGCTCGGACGGCACGACGAGGCGTCGGACCTGCTCTCCGCGTTTCTTGAGCTGGGTGACCGGCACGGCGCGGTGCACGCGGGGGGCGCGCACCGGCTGCTGGGGCTGATCGCCGAGGAGCGGGGGGACAGCGAGACCGCCGAGGAGCACTACGTCATGGCGCTGGGACTGCTGGAGCGCAGCGGCGCGAGCGGCGACCTCGCCGATCTGTGCCGTCTGCTGGGCGACCTTCTCCGCCGCGGCGGCCGTACCGAGGCCGCGCTGGACGCGTACCGCACGGGGCTGGGCCATCGGTCGCCCCCTGGCACGACGACGCTGGGGCCGGCTCCGACGGCACCGGCCTTCCCACGGCACTGAACCAGTGCGCGTGTCGGGCCGGTGATCACCGCGATGAGCACCGGCGGATCAGGTCCGCGATTCCACATGATCGCGGTGGTCGGCATCGTGCCCACGCTGCACACGGCTGCTTGATCCGGCTCCGGGGTCCTCAGCGGCCGGGACCGGGTGGTCCCACCCGCTCCTCGGGCTGCGGGTGCCGGGCGAACCAGCGCGCGACCGGTTCCGCCGACACCCCGTGCAGGACCACGCTGAGCAGGACCGTCGCGGCGGTCACGTTCACCACGAAATCCGCTTCCTCCTTGGGAAGTTGAATGTAGGCAAGGACGGCGAAGACGATCGAGGTGACACCGCGTGGCCCGAGCCAGCCGATCGCGACGCGTTCGGGGCGGGTGAAATCGGTGCCGGTGAGCGACGCCATCACCGGAACGAACCGGGCCACGGTCAGGACGAGGAGCGCGTAGGCGAGGACCTGGAGCGCGATGCCGTGGGCGAACGCCTCGGCTGCCAGTGCGCCGAAGGAGTACCAGGCTGCCAGGGCCAGTAGGTAACTGACGTCCTGTACGAGGTCGAGGGAGTCACCGCCGACGACGGAGACGGTGTGCGCGTACCAGAGGCCTGCCACGAAGGCCGCGACGAAGCCGTTGCCCTCGACGAGCACGGAAGCCGCATACGTCAGGAACGGCAGGGCGAGCCCCGCCATCCGCAGGCTCGCGGGCCTGGCCCACCCGGATTCCAGCGCCCGGCGCACCAGCTGGGAGGCCAGGAACCCGAGGGCGCTGCCGATGACCGTCGCGTACACCGCGCCCTTGAGGGCGTTGAGGAGGAGGTCGCCGAACGTGTCGCCTTCGGCGGAGACCAGGTTGGCGACGCAGAAGACGAAGAGCGGCGAGACCAGTCCGTCGTTGAATCCTCCTTCGATGTTGAGCGCGGCCCGCACCCGCAGGGGCACGCGCTCGTCCCGGAGGATCATCAGGACCGGGGCGAGGTCCATGGGCATGACGACGAGTGCCGCGACCGCCAGGAGCCACCAGCTCCTCCCGGGGAAGACAAGGGCGCCCGCCAGCGTGGCGAGCACGAGGGAGGCCGGCAGGGCGATCCCGAGAAGCCGTCCCTCCCCGACCGGACCTCGCAGCCGGGCGTACTCCCGTGCCTCGGTGGCGTCCGTGAACAGCATCACCGCGAGGACGAGCTCGATGGCCCGCTGGAAGGTGTGGGTGTCCACGTCGAGCGGCACGACCGGGTGGTCCTGTCCGCTGAGGAGGATGCCGGCCGCGGCGAAGGTGATCGGGGCGGTGATGCTCCACCGTCCCAGCCGGTCGGACACGACGGCCCACAGGAACAGCAGGGACAGCAGGGCGAGGAGAGCGATCACGGCGACTCGCAGAGCGGGAGTGGACAGGAAGACAGGGCAGGGTGGGGAGACCCCGAAGCCGACGGTGACATCCTCACAGGTGACAGCGTGATCGTCGGCCTCGGACACTCCGCGTGCGCCGCTCTCGGCCCGGGCGCCGTTCTCGGCCGGGCGCCGGCGCGCCGGGTCCGGTCTTCCTGCCCCGGCGCGAGGGTCAGCGGCCCAGGTCCGCCAGGACCGCCTTCGCCGCTCTCTCGCCCGACGTCGCCGCGTCGGCGAGCGACGGCATGTCGAGCTGGTAGTCGCCGGCGAGATGGATCGGCCCGAGAGGGTCGCGGAGTGTCGGCAACGACTCACGTCCCCGAGGTGCCCAGAACGGCACCACACGGTGGTGGCGTCGCACGATTCCGTCGCCGAGCTTCCCTTCGAGCTGGGGGTAGACCGAGACAAGATCCCTGGAGAACCGGGCGACGATTTCCTCGTCGGAGAGTTCGAACAGAGCGTCGGCCGAGGCACCGCCGGCGAAGCACGCCAGCGCACCACCCGGCCGCCGCGGACCGTTCTTACGCAGGGCGGCGGCATGGTTGAACACCGCCTGGAAGGACAGTTGAGGCGTGGACACGGCGAGGAGTCCGTCCCAGGGCTGAGGCCCCTCCTCTTCGGTGAAGAAGCCGACGATCACGTACCGGCCGTAGTGGATGTCGTCGAACGCGTTGCGATGTGTCTTCGGAAGTCCGGGAAGGATCTGCAGCGCGATGTCGCTGGGAACCGAGACGATGGCGCGCTTCGCGCGTATCCGCCTCGATCGGCCGGCGACGACGTAGTCCACGACGACGCCGTCCCCGCTCTTCTCCACGGTCCGGACGGTCGCCCCGAGCCGGAGACGTTCGCCGAGGTCGGCGGCCAGGATGTCGGTCAAGGTCTGGTTGCCGCCGGCCGGCAGGGCGAAGTTCGGCACCTTCGCCGGGTCCGTCAGAGCGAGTCCGATCGACACTACGAGCTGGGTCGCCGCCGTCTCTTCCGGCTCGCATCCCATCCACTGCCCCGACCACGAGCGGACAATGGCCCGGGTCAGCTCGGAGCGGACCCCGCGCAGGAGGTCCGACGCGGGACGCGCGTCGAGCCCGGTGCGCACCTTCTTCGCGAGGCGGCTGTCCGATTCCAGGAACGGCGCCGCGGCAAGGATGCGGGCACCGACCATGGCCATGCTCACGCGGTCCAGGAAGCCCATGCGGGTGCGGAACATGAGGGCGAGCATGTCGGACGTGTCGACCAGAGCGCCGTTGAGAACGAGCGCCACGCTCGTGTCGGCCAGGGACCCCATCTCGATGTCGTGCCGGTGGAGAGCGTCGATCAGCGGCCCCGTCCCTTCGGTGAACTGGGTCCCGACGTTGATCCAGTAGTCGCCCTTCCGGACCGTTTCGACGCGTCCTCCGGGCCGGTCCGCTGCTTCGAGCACCACGACGGCGGCTTTGTCCGCGAGCGTCGTGGCCGCCATCAGGCCCGACATTCCCGCGCCGACGACCACGACGTCGCAGGTCTCCTCGTCACTGTCTTCTACTGCGGCCATGACTCGCGACTCCTCGTACCGTTCTTCGCTGCGTCCACTAGTGGAACTCGAATCGAGTTCGAGAATACTCGAGCCGACACCTCCCGTACACCCGCACGGCATGGGGGCTTTACGTGGCGCGGAAGCGTCCTGGTTCGACCTCCGAGGCCCGGCCCGCGCCGACCAGCCGGCGCAGGTGCTGCACTGCGGTCCGGCGCTCGACCGGCAGTACCTGGGGGCCGTCGACATGGGAGCGGTAGACCAGACGGCGGTCGGCGATCTCGTCGACGGTCCGGGGTTCGGAGAGGAACGTCAGGAGGGTCGCGTCGCGCCGTGCCATCACACCGGCGAACACGTCCAGACGCTCCGAGAACTCGGTGGCACCCTCGATCACTCCCCGCTGGTGTGCCGTGCCGTACCAGCGGGCGTCGATCCCCCGGCAGCGCCGCATGGACGCCTCGAATTCGCTGAGGCTGCTGCCGACGTCCCCGTAATAGGGACCGAACGACGTCAGGTCGATGTCCGCCACGAAGAGGAATCCATCCGGCTCGATCAGGAAACCGCAGTGGCCCGCCGTGTGGCCGGGCAGGTGCACGACCGTCACCGTGCGACCGCCGAGGTCGAACACGGTTCCGTCGGTGAACCCCGTCGCGTCGGTGCGGTCCTGGACGTGGAACTGCTCGCGGAGCATCGTCTCGGTCTGCTCCGTGGCGTCCAGTGGGAGGCCGTAGCCGGCGGCCATGACGCTGCGGGATCGCAGGGCGGCGAGGTCCTTCTCGTGGATACGGACGGGCACCTCGTAGCTGCCGAGGCCCGCGACGTGGTCCTCGTGCGCGTGGCTCACGAGGGCCATGTCTGCGGGTGGTGCCGAGTCGACGAGCGACAGCGACGGGTCGATGACGAGTGTCTCGGCGCTACCGCGTACGAGGACGGAGTTGGCGTACGGATAGGCACCCCGCTCGGCGCCGATCAGTACGGTGACTCCGCCGAACTCCGCTTCCGTGTATCCCGTCGTGAGCAAAGGGGGCACTCCTTCGTGCGCAAGTGGGGTCGGGGCGATTTCTTTCCCTGGACAGTGCCGACGCCGCGCTTGACCACGCCACCGAGGAGGTCCGCTGACGCCGCACCGGACGACACTCCACAGTGCTCCGTCGGCGGAGCGACACGATGCCGTAGCGTCGGCCTCCGACCAGGTCGGCAGCCGCGTTTCCCGAGGAGTTCGTCCGTGGCCGAAAGGCGTAGTCGGAATCAGTGGCTCTCCGAGCGCCGCCGGTCGGTGGTGAGCGGTCTCATTGCCGCGGGCACGGGCGTGCTCCTCCTCGTCCTCGACCGCGGCTGGGCGCGGATGTCGGTGGCGGACGTGTGCGTATTGCTGGCGCTCGCCTATCTTTTCCCCTATCTCCTGATCACGGTGATCGCGTTCTCGACCGCCTCTCCCGAACGCGTACGCACCTGGGCAGGCCGGGAGACACGGGGCACGTTGCTCCAGCGGTACGTGTACGGGACGGCCCCCGGGCCGGGAGTTTCCCTCTTCATCGCGGCCGCGGCACTCGTGGTGGCGGTGGTGTGGCGCCCTGGGCACCTCGACTCCGCGTTCGAGCCGGTCGCTCGGGCGGTGGTGGCACTCACCCTGGTGGCCGTTGCCTGGATCTGTGTCGCCGTGTCCTTCGCGGTCGCCTTCCAGGCCGACAATCTCGTGGAGGGCGAACGGGCGCTGGAGGTCCCTGGTGAGGAGACCCCGCTCTGGAGCGACTACGTCTATTTCGCCTTCTCGGTCATGACGACGTTCGGCACGACCGACGTCACCGTGACGTCCCGGGAGATGCGTCGGACCGTGACGGTCAACGCGTGCATCGCCTTTGTCTTCAACACCGTCACGGTGGCCAGCCTCGTCTCCGCTCTGGACAGCGTCTGACCCACCCCCGTCCTGCCCGGCTTCGGGCTGTTCGTCAGACCCGCTCCCACCATCCCAGTGACCGGACGATGCCCTTCTTGACCGCACATCCGAACGTATGCCCCCTGAGGGAGAACGAGATCGAGGAAAGCGTCACGGATGTCGCGGTCGCCATGACGATGGCCAGGCCGATCTCCCAGGACATGAAGAATCCGAGGAGGAGGGTGGGTATGAGCATGATCAGGCTCCCCACCCTCGCCTCACGGAAAACCCGGCTCCAACTCGCCTTCCGCCACGACCGTGCTCTGCCGGAACATCCCTGAAGCGGGATGTGGCGGGTAGAGCCGCAGCCGTCCTTGGTCATGAGGGTGCTCTCCCGCAAGGGCGTGGTGTCAGCTGGTGGGGTCGCCCGTGGCGACCTTCGCGAGGGCGTAGAAGCTCGACCGGCCCAGTCCCGCCGCCTCGGCCGCCTTGAGATTGTCCACGGCGGCCGCCAGTACATTCGCGTTGAAGCCCGCGTTCCGCATGCCGTCGACGCAGGTCTCGCCTCCATGGGTGAACACCGAGAGCGTGGCTTGGTCCGTCGCGAAATCGCCGCTGCCGATCGCCGCCACGGCCTCTCCGGCTGCGTCCTTCAGGGCTGCGAGGACCTTGTCGGTGGCCTCGTCGAGGACGTCGCCCGGCACGCCCTGGCTCTGGGCGTACGCCACGGCGTCGACATAGGCGGCCAGTGCGGCGACGTACACTCCGCCGACGATCGTGAGGTCGACCGCGCTGGCGGCCTGCACCTGCTCGGAGACGAACCGCATCGCCGGACCGAGCGCGGCGAGCAGCTCCTCGTGCTCCGCCCAGGCCTCGGGGCTCCCCGAGAAGAGGACATAGCCGCGTTCGGTGCCGATGTCCTGGGGGAAACAGAGGATCGCGGCGTCCAGGTAGCGGACGCCCTTCTCGGCGGCCCATGAACCGGCCTTCTGCGACTCGTCCGTCGAACTCGTTCCCGTGTTGAGAAGTGTCTTGCCGGTCCAGTCCCCGACGCACTCCAGACTTCGGAGCACGGCCTCGTAGGACGGGGCGCAGGTAAGGATCAGACGGGCGGACGCGACCGCCGTCTCGAGATCCGCCTCAGCCTCGATCCCCGGCAGTTCGGTGGCCAGGGCTCGTGCGCGTGCCGTGTCCGGGTCGTACGCGGTGACCGTCCGGCCGGACCGTGCCAGGGCTCGGGCGATCGACGATCCCATGAGCCCGTTGCCGATCACCGCGACGTCACGCTCGATGTGGGTAGCCATGTGCGTTCATCTCATTTCCTGACCGGCCCGTGACGGGTGTGCGGTCGCTTCGTAGCCGCCGGACAGCAGCGGGGGTGAGGATCCGAGGACGAGGGGGAGTAACTCGAACCCGATTCGACTTTAAGTTTTCGGCTTGAGCGCGGTCAAACCGGGCTGCGTCGCGATGTCACCGCGATGTGAGGCGTGGGCCCGCTCCGGGTGCCGCCGCCCTCTCCGCCAGGGTGATCGACAGGTGCGGCTGATACGATCTCGAATTGTGTTCGAGAAAGAGTTGACAGCCCAGGCGCCGGCTCGTCCGGCTGTGCAACGTCGCGGCATGGAGCGGCGGCGGGCCATCCTGGACGCCGCCGAGAAGCTTCTCGGCGAGCAGGGCTACGAGGCCGCCACCCTGAAGGCTGTCGGCGAGCGGGCGGGCATTCCGATCGCCTCGATGTACCACTACTTCTCCGACCGGCATCAGGTCGACGCCGAGCTCCTGCGCCGGCATCTGCAGGCGGTGGAGGAGCTCCTCGTCACCGCCCTGGAGAACTCCGAGCCGCGCGCGTTGAGAGACGTCGTGGATGTGGTCATCGACCCGATGCGCGACTACTTCCGCACGCATCGCGGCTGTGTCGAGCTGTGGTTCGCGGGGCGCAACGAGATTGTCAGCGACCTGGTGCGGGAATTCGACGCGGCGCAGGCCGACCGGCTCTGGCGCCTTCTCGTGGAGCGTGGGCTGCTGTCCGCCGACACCCCTCAACGCGTCCTGCGGCTCGCCTTCGAGGTGGGCAACCGTCTCTTCGACATCGCGTATCGGCAATCGCCTACCGGCGACGACGTCACGATCGACGAAGCGCGCCGCATGGTGACCGCGTACCTCGAGACCTACGCCGCCTGACACCTACGGCTTCGCGACGATCGCCTGTCGGCGGGCACCCCCCCGCGGGTGGGTGACCAGGGCATCGCCATGACCTGACCTCCCCAGGCGAGGTCGGGGCGATGCCCTGGTCGGGGTCGAGTCGAGGGCGTCCCTGGCTCATCGACTCGACGACTTGGGGGCACGGTGTACCCATGTGCATGCAGTGGGTGATCGCACTCTCCGCCTTGCTGTGCCTCGGATGACCCGATATCCGTGTCGTGATCCGTTTCGAAGGCCCGGAGAGGCTCGATGTCGAATTGAGTTCGAGTTTAGCTCTCGGTCGGATTCCGTCAAGGTCCCGTCCGTCACGAGGACGCCGGCCCCGGGTGATCAGTCGGGGTACGGCGTCACCTCGCGGCGATATCGAAAGGATCGCCCATGGTCAGGGCCTGCTCCGCCCAGATCACCTTCCCCTCGCGGCTGTGCCGGGTGCCCCAGCGCTTGGCGAACTGGGCTACGAGGAGCAGTCCGCGACCACCCTCGTCGTAGGTGCGGGCGCGTCGCAGGTGCGGTGCGGTGTGGTTGGCGTCGAAGACCTCACAGGTCAGCGTGGACTGAAGGATCATGCGCAGGCGAATCGGGCTCTTGCCGTAGCGAATCGCGTTCGTCACCAGTTCGCTGACGATGAGCTCGGTGGTGAAGGAAAGCTCGTCGAGGCCCCAGGAGGTCAGCGTGTCCGAGGCGAAGCGGCGCGCCCCCGCCACGGCAGCCGGGTCGGAGGGGAGGTCGAGGGTTGCCACATGGCCGGCGTCCAGCGACCTGGTGCGGGCCACCAACAGGGCGATGTCGTCGACGGCCCGCTGAGGCGACAGCGCGGTGATCAGCCGGTCGCAGACCTCGTCCGGCGAATCGGACCCCTGGGCGAGGGCGTCCCGCAGCATCTCGCGAGCGGTGTCGACGTCGCGTGTACGGCTCTGGATGAGACCGTCGGTGAACAGGACCAGCAGACTTCCCTCCGCGAGCTCGAACTGCACGGTCTCGAAGGGGAGTCCCCCCAGGCCCAGGGGAGGGCCGATCGGCATCTCCGGGAACTCGACCGACCGGGAGCCCGACGGGCCGTCCTCGCCGTCCGGGGGAGTGGCCACGGCCGGCAGGACGTGCCCGGCGCTGGCCAGCGAACACACGCGGGAGACCGGGTCGTAGACCGCGTACAGGCAGGTGGCGCTGGTCTCGCCCGCATCCTCCCCCTCCTCGTGTTGGAGACGGATGACCACGTCGTCGAGGTGGGTGAGCAGTTCGTCGGGCATCAGGTCGATGTCGGCGAAGGCGCGCACCGCCATGCGGAGGCGGCCCATCGTGGCGGCGGCGCGCAGTCCGCGTCCGACGACATCGCCCATCACGAGGGCCACCCGGGCTCCGGACAGGGGGATCACGTCGTACCAGTCGCCGCCCACGCCGGCGCGGGATCCACTGGGGAGGTAGCGGGAGGCCGCGACGACGGCGGACTGTTCCACCGCGTGTTGCGGCAGCAGGCTCCGCTGGAGGGTGAGCGCGGTTGAACGCTCGTTGGTGTATCTACGGGCGTTGTCGATGGACACGGCCGCTCTGGCCGAGATCTCCTGGGCGAGGAGGAGGTCGTCCTCGTCGAAGGGTGCGCTGCTTCCCGTACGGAAGAACCGGACGAGGCCCAGTGTCTCCCCGCGGGCCACCAGGGGAAGCAGCATGGCCGAGTGGAACTCGCCGCCCGGGGCGCCTCCGCTTGCGTCGTGCGAGGCGTCGGATGCCCCGGCGCGACGCAGAACGGGCATGCCGGTCGCCAGCGCGCGGGCCGACTCCGATTCCACCGGGTAACTGTGTGCCCCTCCGGTCGGTACGGGGAACTCCGTGGTGTCGTCGTCCGGTACGGACCGCTGGGCGACGCGGCGGAGCGGTGACGGGTCCGACGGCGGCGACGCGTCCTCGTCGTCGAGGACGGAGACGAGGAGGTCGACGGTGACGAGGCCGGCGAAGCCGTCGGTGCAGACGTCCACCAGTTCCTGGCTGGTACGGCCGATGTCGAGCGTGGTTCCGATGCGTCGGCTCGCCTCGTTGGTCAGGATGAGCCGCCGTTGCAGTCGGCGGTCGCGTTCCTCCTGGTAGGCCGCGACGATGTGGGCGGAACTGTGGTCCACGTACGCGAAACCCGCCGCGATCAGCCGTAGTGCCGCGGCGTTCACCAGTTCAGGATCGTCGGTGAGCGCGGGGACCTCGGCCTGGACCGCCTGGAGCAGCGCGACGTGGCCGAGCCGGTAGCCGCGCAGGAGCGTACTGATCGGCAGCCCCCTCCGGGCGAACCGTCGCGCGAGCTCCACGGACTGGGGTGACGCCGCGACCTCTGTCGCGTCGAGGCCGTGTTCGAGCACGTCCAGAAACGCGACGACGTGCCCGGCCGTCTCCTCGGCCGCGAGGGCTGCGATCTCCTCGTACCCCCAGGGCTCGGGCAGCCTGCTGCGGGTGTACCGGAGCATGGCCTCGACCGACTCGTCCGTCCGCGGCCTGAGCTCCTGAGCCAGACGGCAGAGGAACGCGTCGACATCGGTCCTCATAGGGGCATTGTCCTGAAGGGCGCGGACGGCTGCCACCGCGGAAGGGGGTGCCCAGGGCTCGACGGCGATTGACGGATCGCGATCAATCATGCGTAAACTCGAAATCGATTCGGCATCGGATTTGAGTGTACCGTCAGCCGTGCCTGCCTCTCCGACGCCCCGGCCCAACAAGCCGGCTGCGGGGGCCACCCGGACCAGCAACGCCCTACGCGGGCCACGGTGGGACCCGGGCCACCACCCCACCCGCACCCTCGTTGCCCGGAGGCTTCCGTGCGCTTCCCCTTCGTCCAGGATCCACCCGGCCGGTCGCCCGCACCGCGACGCGACGGCGACGCCGACGATGCCGCGCGGCGCATCCGGCGAACGTTCCTGCTCGCCAACGCCGCGCCCCTCGTTGCAGGCGTCGTTCTGTCCTGCTCCACAACCCTTTCCGGGGCCCACGTCCACGGGCGGCTCACGCTCGGCCTCATGGGGGGAGCCCTGCAACTCGGCGTCTTCCTCGCCTCCGTGTGGTGGTACGAGGACCGGTCCACACGGCTGTGCGATCCTGCCGAGCACCCCCTGGTTTCCGGACGGCCCCACGCCGGACCCGTGAGTGCGTCCTCCGCGCGAGAGACCGGTTGGTGACCCGGTGACGACTCCGCTCCTCCTGAGCTCGGGCCTCCTCGACCCCGTCGGCTCGGCCGCCCGGGTCTCCGTGATCTGTGCCTTCCTGGTCTTCATCGGCTTGTGCCTGCTGTGGGTCTTCACCCTCGCGAGCCACGACGACCGTCCGGAGAACCTCCACGTCGCCGACCGGTCCCTCTCGCCGGTCCTCAACGGCTTCGCCCTGGCGGGTGAGTTCATCACGGTCGTCGCCCTGTTCGCGATCTCGGGGGCGATCGCCCTCTTCGGCTACGACGGGTTCGCCTCCGCCGTCGACAGCGTCCTTGCGCTCGGTGTGCTGCTCCTCCTCGCCCGGAAGATCCGCGCCGGCGAGCACTACACGCTGGGCGGCCTCTTCTCGCTGCGCGCGTCGGGCCAGGGACCGCGCACGGCGGCAGCAGTGGTGACGCTCTTCATCACGATCCCCCTGCTCATCGTCCAGCTGCGGGCCGCCGGCATCAGCGCGGCCCTCCTGATCGGCATGTCGAGCACCGCGGCCCAGGTGCTCTGCACGGTGCTGATGGGCTGCCTCGTCGCCTGTTTCGCGGGGGTGGCGGACCTGAGGGGCGCCACCTTCGTGCAGGTCGTCAAGGTACCCGTCACGCTGGTGACGCTCGCCGTGGTCACTTTGCTCGCCCTGCGCAGGTTCTCGTGGAGCCCGGGCGCCCTGCTCTCGGCGGCGGTGGATCGGAGCACGGATCCGGACGCGTATCTGAGCCGGGGGCTCTGGGCGCACACGGCGGGCCTGGGCCCTGTGAACACGATCAGTGACCACATCGTCGTGATCCTCGGCACGGCGATGATGCCGCACCTGATCCTCCGCATCGCCGCCGCGCGCAACGGCCGGGACGCACGCCGGTCCACGAGCATCGCGGCCGGCCTGACAGGTGCCTTCTACGTCCTCCTGACAGCGATCGGATTCGCGGCGGCGGCCGTGGTCGGCAGCGAGGTGATCGGCGGGGTCGACGCCAACGGTCAGGGGGCCCCGATCCTGCTCGCCTCCGGTGTCCTCGGTCAGGCGTCGACGGCACGCGTGGTCCTCATCACCGTCGTGGCGTGCGTCGCCTTCCTCGCCGCGCTGACAGCGGTGACCAGCGTGACCTTCGCCGCCGCCGTCTCCCTTACGCGCGACGTCATCGCCAGGAACGGCCGCATCCTCACCGACCAGGGCCGGATCCGGGCCCTTCGCTCGGTCGTCGTCGCGCTCTGCATGGGCGGACTGGCACTGTCCGTCGCGGTCCACCGGTACCCCGTCGAGTTCCTGGTCACCTTCTCGCTGGGCGTCGCGGCGACGTGCGTCTTCCCTGCGCTGGTCTACTCCTTCTACTGGCCGGGGTTCAACCGCCGGGGGCTGTCGTGGTCGGTCTACGGCGGACTGTTCCTCTGCACGGTCCTCACCGTCTGTTCGCCCGTCGTCTCCGGCACCGCGTACGCACTGTGGCCGGAAGCCGCGTTCGACTGGTACCCCTTCCACACCCCCGGTCTGTTCTCCGTCCCCGCGGCCTTTCTCCTCGGATGGCTCGGCAGCAGGAGGCCGTCCCCGCGGGCCGAGGGGGATCGTCGACAGGCCGGCTACGACCGGGTGCAGGGGTAGAAGGCGGAAACGGTGACCGGTTCGCCGACCGTGCTCGTACTCACGTAGGGAGCGGCCTGCCGCCGGGCGCCGGGACCGGGCCCGGCGGCCCGCTCCGCCGTGTCGTGTCGGCCCCGAACCCGTCGGTGCCAGTCGTGCACCCATGCCGAAGGGGCCCGCGGACCGGCCGATGGGAATCGCCGGACCCGAGGCCCCTCTGCCCCCTGGGCCCCGTCAGTTCACCGGGGCCGCGCCGCGTCGAGCGTTCCGCCGGCTTCCGTTGATCAGGTCGTTGAAACGGTCGACGGCCCAGATGGTCCGCAAGCCTGGAGCACCCATCATCACGGGGCGTCCGAACGTGGGCTTCTTCACCCAGAGGGCCTTCAAGTCCTCGTGCTGTGCGCCGTCCACGATGTGGTCGGCGATGAGCGAGCCGAGGTACGGCGCCTGGGCCAGGCCGTGGCCGTTGCAGGCGACCGAGTAGAAGATGTCGTCGCCGATGGTGCCGGCGAGCGGAAGCCACGACGTCGTGATCCCGATCCATCCGCCCCAGGCTCGGGCGGCCGCGACGTCGGCCAGCGCGGGGAAGCGGGTTTCGAAGCCGCGTGCGAGGTCGGCGACGACCGCCTCGTCCGGCTTCCTCAGGGGAAGCGGGTAGCTCTTCCCCCGTTGGATCCGACGGACGCCGAACACGATCGTGTTGCGCGAGGTGAGCCGGTAGTTCTCCATGAAGTTGTGCTGGGTGACCACCCCCGACCGGCTGGTCCAGCCGAGCGCGGCCAGGCGCGCGGGGTCGATGGGCTCGGTCTCCACCTCGGTGACCCAGATGGGCACGGACAGTCGCTTCGGAGTGATCGCCAGCTCGCCGCCGAAGGCGTTCGTGGCGAGCACGAGCTTGTTCGCGCGTACCTCACCGCCGGGTGTCCTGACGGAGATGCGACCGTTGTTCCGCGTGATGTCGGTGACCCTCGTCCGTTCGAAGACCCGGGCACTCGACGAGAGGAGGGCGCGGCGGATGCCCAGGCTGAACTTGCCGGGGTTCATCATCCCACCGACGGACTCGCGGAAGCCGCCGAGGAATCCGCGGGGGATGCCCAGCTCCGTACTCGTACCGAGTTTGACCTTCCCGCCGGCCTTCCGGAGGATTTTGGTCACGCGACGCACGCGACCCATCTGCCCACGGGAAACCGCGGCGCAGACGTTGCCGGTGGCCTCGTAGTCGCAATCGACGTCCAGGCGTTCGATCAGGCGCTCCACGAAGTGCGCGGAGTTCTCGGCGAACCGGACGATGCCGGGGAACTTCCTGGGGTAGAGGATGTTCAGGAACTGGATGTCGCCGCCCGGGGCACCCGCCAGCTGTCCGGCATTGCGCGAGGCGGAGCCGTGGCCGCAGAACTCCGCCTCCAGCAGCACCACGTCCTGGCCGCGCTCGGCCAGCCGCAGCGCCGTCGACATCCCGGCCAGGCCGCCGCCCACGACCACCACCTCACAGGTGACGTCCTCCTCCAGGGCGGACCGGACGTCTCCGGGCGGGTCGACCCATCCGGTGAAGGTGGTGTACTCGACGTTGTCCGTCTTCATCTCATGGTTCCTTGATTCGTGTTGTACGCGGCAACGGCTCGGCTTCAGGCCAGCCGGCGCTTGAGGATCTTTCCGCTGCCGGTCATCGGCAGGCTCGACACGATCTCGACGACGCGGGGGTACTTGTAGGCGGCCATCTGCTCCTTGGCCCAGGCCACGAGCTCGTCGGCGGTGAGGACGGCGTCCTGCTCGAGGATCACGAAGGCCTTGATCTCCTCGCCGTGACTGTCGTGCGGGACGCCGATGACCGCCGCGAGGCTGACCGCGGGATGGGTGTGGAGCACCTCCTCGACCTCGCGGGGGTAGACGTTGAAACCGCCGCGGATGATGAGGTCCTTGGCCCGGTCGACGATGTAGTAGAAGCCGTCCTCGTCGCGTCGGGCGAGGTCCCCGGTGCGGAACCACCCGTCGCGGATCGCCTCGGCCGTCGCCTCCGGGCGGTTGTAGTAGCCCTTCATGACGTTGTGGCCCCTGATCGCGATCTCGCCGACTTCCCCGGCCCCGGTGACCTCCGTCCAGTCCGGGCGGATCAGCTTGAGCTCCACACCCCAGATCGGGACGCCGATCGAGCCCGGCCGGGACGGGAGCCGGGGGTCGCTGAACGTGGCGACCGGCGACGTCTCGGAGAGCCCGTACCCTTCGAGCACGGTGACGCCGAGACGCTGCTCGACCCGGTTGATGATCTCGACCGGCAGGGCCGCTCCACCGGAGATTCCGATCCGTAGGTTGCCGGCGATCCGGCGGACGTCGACGTCGTCGGTCAGTGCGTTGAGCAGCCCCCACCACATGGTCGGGACACCCGCGAAGAACGTGATGACCTCGCGGCTCATGAGCTCGACCACCTCGCGGGCGGCGAAGCGCGGTACGAGGTGCAGGGTCGCCGCGACCGAGAACCCGGCGTGCATCTGTACCGTCGCGCCGAAGGTGTGGAACAGGGGAAGGCACACCACGTGGCTGTCGGCGGCCGGTTCGTTGCGGAACAACCGGTTGTTGGCCAGCACGTTCATCATCGTGTTCGCGTGGGAGAGTTCGGCGCCCTTGGCCTGTCCCGTCGTTCCCGACGTGTAGAGGACGACCGCGGTGTCGGTCGGTTCCCTGACCACCGACTCGAACACGGTGCTCATGCCGGCGAGTGCCTGACCGAGCGTCTCGGTACCGGCGATCGGGCTGGGCGCCTCCTGGTCGGCGGTGATGACGAAGAAGTGCTCGACCGACCCGACCTCTTCGTAGCCGGCATGACCCTCCGCGGCCATGGCCAGCTCCGGAGTTCCTTCGAAGCAGAAGTACGCCGAGACGTCCGCGTCGTCCAGGTGGTAGGCGATCTCGCGTCCCTTGAGCAGGACGTTGAGCGGGACCACGACCGCACCCGCTTTGAGCACGCCGTAGTAGACGATGGGGAAGGAGGGCAGGTTGGGGCAGCTGAGGGCGACCTTGTCGCCGGGCCGGATGCCCCGGGACACCAGCAGGTTGGCGACCTGGTTCGCCGTCTCGTCGACCTGGCGGTAGGTCAGCCGGGTCGGGCCGAGCACGAGTGCCTCCCGGTCCGGGAAGGTGCGGGCGGAGTCTTCGAGGAGGATCGAGAGGTTCAGCAAGGTGGTTCTCCAGCGGCTCTGGATTCGGTCATCGGGTGGTTTCGACGGCTGGGTCCGAAGACGTCAGCCCTCAGCCGCTGTGTCCTTCACCCGCGTCCCGGACACGACACAGCGGCGCGTCTCACAACGGAAGGTCCGGCGAGTCGACTCCGACCACCCGGTCACCGCAGAACACGCGCACCGACTCGGCCGGGCCGTGCCCGCCGATGCCGGACGGTCCCCAGAAGCTCTGCGCCGAATCGTCACCGAGGTCGGCGAGCTTGGCGCCGTTGACCCGCACCTCGCCGGACAACACGCGCGAGCCGACCTCGATCGCGCGCTCCGTGTCGGCGCCGAACACATACGCGTCGAGCCCCGAGGGGTGGGCGTTCGCGATGCGCAGCGCCTCCTCGTCGGAATCGACGGCGTGCAGGGACACCACGGGACCGAACAGCTCGGCGGTGGCCTTCGCCGGGTCGGCCCCGGCGGCCACGGTCGGCGAGAGGAAGAACCCGCCGAGCTCGGGCAGCCGGGCCGGCTGGTGGACGCTCGCCCCCAGGGCGCGCAGTCCCTCGATCCGGCTCTCCAGCGTCGCGAAGTGCGGTGCGTTCGAAAGAGGACCGAGCTCGGTGCTCTCGTCGAGCGAATGACCGATCACGACCTTGGAGATGCGCTCGGTCAGCGCTTCGAGCAGCGGCCCCACCAGGGTCCGGTGGGCGAGCACCTTGCCCGGCCCCTCGCACCACTGGCCGTTCAGCTTGGTCATGCCTTCGAAGATTCCGTCGGCGGCGACCTCGACGTCGGCGTCGTCCAGGACGAGCGCGGGGTTGTTGCCGCCGAGCTCCAGCTGAAGGACCTTGAAGTCCTCCGCGGCGGCCCGGGCGATCGCCCGGCCGGCGGCCGGACCACCGGTGAACGACAGGACCCTGACGCGCGGGTCACCGGTCAGTGCGGCACCCACGTCGCCCCGGCCGTGCACGAGCTGCAGCGCGCCGCTGGGCAGCCCGGCCGCGACGAAGCACTCGACGATGATCTGCGCGCTGCCCGGGGCGTGCTCCGACGGCTTCAGGATCACCGGGCAGCCCGCCGCCACGGCGCTCACCACCTTCGCCGCGGGGATGAAGCTCGGGCCGTTCCAGGGCGTGAGGATCGCGGCCGGCCCCCACGGGACCTTGTACAGGCGCACATCGCGGCCGTCCGCCGCCAGAGCCCGTACCCGGGGGATGTTCAGCAGGTCCGCCGCCGTCGCCCGAATCCTGGCGGGCAGAAACGCCGCCACCTTCCGGGTGACGCCGATCGGCACCCCGCTGGTCAGGGAGTCCGTGCGGGCGATGTCCTCGATCCGGGTCTCGATGAGCGCGGCGACGCGTTCGAGCACGTCGGCGCGCTCCTGGCGGGCCTCGTCGTCCCACCGGCCGACGTCGTACACGCGCTCGGCATGCCGCAGAGCCCGTTCGATGTCCTCGGATCCGGTCGTGACCGCGCGGTGCACCGGTTCCCGGGTGTTGGGGTCGACGTTCCACTCGCCCCGGATCGTCTCGCAGTCGCTCCAGGCGTCCGCGATGTAGTTCACGGGCTGGGGAATCGTCGTCTGGCCGCTCGACATGTGAGTCACCTCTTCATCCGTTGTTGGTCAGGCCTGGAGGTCGACGACGACGCGCGTCACGTCACCGCTGCGCATCGCCTTGAAGCCCTCGTTGATCTCGCCGAACGGGATGACCCGCGTGACCATCTCGTCGAGCAGCAGCCGCCCCTGCTGGTAGAGGCGCGCGAGCTGGACGATGTCCTGGCGCACCTGACCCGAACCCATGTACGAGCCGATGAGGCGCTTCTCGCCGAAGAAGAAGTCCGACGCGGGCACCTGGAGCTCGGTGCCCTCCGGTGCGATGCCCACCAGGCACGCGGTGCCGGTCGCCCGCACCACCGAGAGCGCCGTGGCCGCGGTGCGCGCCGAGCCGACGGCCTCGAACGAGTAGTCGACCCCGTCGCCCAACAGCTTCCGAACCTCGGCGGCGACGTCCTCGGCGCCCCCGTTCACGACATGCGTCGCGCCGTAACCGCGCGCGGCCTCGAGTCGTGCGTCGTCCAGGTCGATCGCGACGACGGCCGAGGCCCCTGCCAGTCGGGCTCCCTGGATGATGGCCGACCCGACCCCGCCGCAGCCGATCACCGCCACCGTGCTTCCCGGACGCACCCGGGCACCGCGGAAGACGGCACCGACGCCGGTGATGACACAGCACGCCAGGAGGCACCCCACGTGCAGCGGCACCGCGTCGTCCAGCTTCACCAGCGCGTTCTCCCGCATGAGGGTGTGCCGCGAGAACGCGCCGACGTCGCCGAGCCGCTCGACCGGCTTGCCGTCGGTCAGCTGGAACGCGGGACGCGGGCGGCGGCGGACCTCCGCCACGCGCTGACACTGTGTCGACCGGCCGGCCTCGCAGTTGACGCACCGGCCGCACGACGGGGTCAGCGCCCCGACCACGCGGTCGCCGACACGCAGTCCGGTCACCGCGGAGCCGGTCGCCTCGACCACACCGGCCACCTCGTGACCCACCACCACCGGCAGGTCGGTCGGCACCGTGCCGGTCATGTAGTGCAGGTCGCTGTGGCACAGGCCCACGTGCGAGACCGCGACGCGCACCTCGTCGGGCTCGGGATCGTCCACCTGGATCGTGGTCAGCTCGAGCGGTTCGTTCACCGCGGTGAGCACCGCGGCCTCTGTGTCGATCACGTCTTCTCCTCTGTCGTTCGTTACGGAAGGGGCCGTACCGACCCGTTCGTTACGGAAGGGGCCGTGCCGGCCCGTTCGTTACGGAAGGGGCCGTGCCGGCCCCCGTCCGGAGCTACTTGCCGGTGCCCTTCGCGCTCCAGAAGCCTTCGACGCCCGCCCTGAACACCCCGCTCTCCCAGGTCTTCCGCGCGGCGGCGTCCTCACGGGCGAAGGCCTGCTCGATCTCGTCGAGCCGCGGCCGCAGGAGCGCGAGGTGGAGCGCCGTCGTGTTGTGCTCCGGCGTCCACTCGACGACCAGGTCGACGGCACGGCCGACCAGTTCGCCGGGCGCGACGACCTCGTCCAGGAGGCCGATCCGCAGGGCCTCCTCTGCACCGATCCGCGGCGAACCGAGGACCATGCGCATCGCGTGGTTCCGGACGAGCCGGGTCAGCAGCAGGCTCGACGCGTTCGAGATCGTGATGCCCCGGCCGTTCTCCGGCTGGTAGTACTCCGCCGCCGGGCTGCCGATCCGTGCGTCGCAGCAAAGGGTGATCTCCGAGGCTCCGCCCACCGCGAGACCGTTCACGGCCGCGATGACGGGGACCCGTGTCTCCAGGATGGCCCGGGTGATGTCGTGGAAGGTCTCGAACGCCTCCCGCATCTCCTCGTACGAGGTGGGCGGCGCCTGCAGGTCCTCGCCGGCGGAGAACGCCCGGCCCTCACCCGTGAGCACGATGCCGCGCACGCTCTCGTCGGCCCCGAACTTCCTTATGACCTGGGCGAGTCGGCGTCGCGTGGCGACGTCCATGGCGTTCAGCTTCTCCGGACGGCGCAGGGTCAGCACCGCCACGCCCCGTACGACGTCGACGTCGAGGACGTCCGTGGACGGGGTGGAGGACGCGACGGCGGGCGCGCCCGCGGAGCCGCGCCGGGTGCCCAGATCGAAGGTGACGCCGGGCTCGGCCGCGGCGCGGGCCTTGAGCGCCGGCTTGGACACGCGCTCGGACGGCGTCCGCGGGAAGTCGGTGACGAACTCGACGTAGCGCGGCACCTTGAAACGGGCGAGCTGCCGGCCGGCCCGGTCGACGAGCCGCGCGGCGGTCGTGCGGTCGGCCGGCACCCCGGCGGAGAGCTGGACGAAGGCCTTGACCTCTTCGCCGAAGGTCTCGTCGGGTTCGGCGACGACGGCGGCGGCCACGACCTGCTCGTCACGTTCGAGAGCGGCCTCGACCTCGGCGCTCGCGATGTTCTCGCCGCCACGACGCACCATGTCCTTGATACGCCCGACCAGCCGGATGCCCCCGTCCGGCCGGCGGACGACGACATCGCCGGTGTGCAGCCAGCCGTCCCGGAGCACGCGGGCGGTGTCCTCAGGACGGTTCCAGTAGCCGAGCATCATCGGCCTGCCCGAGACGATCAGCTCACCGGGCTCGCCGTCGGGCAGATCGACTCCCTCAGGATCGACCACCCGGGCCCGTTTCGTCGGCACCGGAAGCCCCAGGCTCCCGCTTCCCACGGAGTGCGCGTCTTCGACGGAACCGAACAGGTCGACGCCGGTCTCGGTCATGCCGTAGATCTCCCGCCACGGCGCGCCCCAGCGTTCCTCCAGCTGCGCGTGGATCCCGACCGGGATGCCCGAACAGAGCACCAGGCGCAGCTGGTTGTCCAGGTCGTCGGGGTTCGGCGGTTGCTTGAAGAGCAGCGTCGGCATGGACCCGAGCACGTAGAAGAAGGTGGCGCGGTGGCGGCGGACGTCGGCGAAGAAGCCCGACGCGGAGAACCGGGGCAGCACGACCAGCGGGGCCCCGATCGTCAGGGCGAGCGCGGTGTTCCACTGCGGGTCCATGTAGGAGAACGGCTGAGCGGTGAGCAGGACGTCGTCGGACCCGAGGCCGGTCACCGCGGCGCAGGTCCAGCCCAGCCGCACCCAGTAGTCGTGGGTGAGCATGCACGCCTTGGGGAAACCGGTGGTGCCCGAGGTGTACTGCAGGTTCGCCAGCGTCCCGGGGGTGGGGTGCACCGCCGGAGCGGTCGCCGGGAAGGGCGCGGACCCGTCCGCTGCGACGTCGACGATGCGGAGGTCCGCCAGATCGGTCTCGGTGTCGGCGACCTCCTTCAGGAGGCCTGTCCGCTCGTGATCGGTGAACACGACCCGGGCTCCCGAATCCCGCAGGAGGAAGGTGAGATCAGCCCGCTTGTACGAGGAGTTGACCGGTACCGCCACCGCGCCGGCCTTCAGCGCCGCCAGCCACACGACCGGCCAGTGCACGATGTTCGGGAGCATGATCGCGACCCGGTCGCCGGGCCGGAGGCCGTCCGTCTCGATCAGCCGGTGTGCCAGCCGGGAGGTCCAGGCGTCGATCTCGGCAAAGGTCCAGGATTCCTCGCCGAAGCGCAGGAACTCCCGATCGGGGGATCGCTGCGCGCGCTCGGCCAGCAACCCGGTCAGCGTCGCGATGGACGGGTCCTCTCCCATCTGCTCGGGCCTGACGGCCGGCTGCGGACGGGGAGAGGCCGTGCCTCCCTCTCGCTGGGGCGTTTCCTTCACGACCACGACTGCTCCCCGGCCCCGGCAGGGCTCTGCTCACGTCGGTTGGGCTCCGCATCGGCCGACTCGTTGTGCTGGTGCAGGGCGCGGTAGCCGAAGTAGTAGGTGAACATCTGGAATCCCCAGGTGCTCAGGGCGCCGATGTAGAAGAGGGTGTGCGCCTCGTCGTCGCCCGGAATGTGGACGAAGTCGTACGTCCAGGCGATGACACACGCGGCGGCGGTCGCCAGGATCACGCCGACGGCCGTGCCCTTCGCGTCGATCGACCAGAGCCGCCTCGCGAAGTAGACCAGGAACAGGGTGGTCAGAACGTTGACCACGATGAGGAAGATCGCGACCCCGACGCCGAGCCGCTCGCTGAAGAACAGCAGGAAGAGTCCGACCGCGGTGGCGAACACGAACACCCCGACATCCGTCCCCACGGACGGCTTGTACCGGTGCGTCACCTGCATCAGGCCCATGACGAGAATCAGCGTGATGCCGACCGACCGGGAGAACTGGTCGAAGAAGTACGCGACGGTGTACATGGGACTCGTCTCGTCGGCGCCCACGAGCGCATAGACGAGGAAGTTCGACCCGGAGGTGGCGACGGTGATCCATTCGAGGCCGAGAAGATAATTCTTGAAATTCCGGATGAATTTCCACCCGAGGGTGAATCCGACGACGATCATCCAGACGTCGGCGAGCAGGAAGAGCAGGTCTCTGAATGCCATTTTTCCTCGGTTCCTTGATACTCGTCAGAGCGTGGTGGGCAGGCCGGCGTCGAGGGAGGTGTAGTCGTCCCGCTTGAGCAGGTCCATGGGGTCGGACATCTGGCCGGCGACTTCGGCCCAGCCGAGGTAGTGCTCCGTCGACCAGTCGAGAGCTCGCTGAATCTCTTCCGGGAGCTTCCGGATCTGCTCCAGGTTGTATGCGAGGAAGTGGTTCTCCTCGGTACGCAGGAAGGCGAGGTCCCAGCCCATCGAAAGCCCGAAACGATGGGTGTCCGTGGTCGTGTTCTCGCCGCCGCCGTGATAGGTCGACCCGATCCAGATGAGCGCGGAACCCGCCGTCATCTCGGTGGGGACCGCCTCCTCGCGCCGAGGCGCCCGGTGGTCGTCCCAGAGGTGCGACCCGGGGATCACCAGCGTTCCGCCGTTCTCGGCGGTGAAGTCGCTGACCGCGACCATGATCTGCACTCGGGCTTCGCGCCGGTATTCCGGGTGCCGCCACAGCCAGACGGAATCGTCGCGGTGGAGCGGCTGCGCGCCCTGGCCGGGGCCGATCTTGATGGCCATGGTGGCGCCGATGTGCATTCCCGAGGGAGCCGGCACCGCCTCTTCTCCGAAGAAGACGTCGAGTGGCTTGTCGAGGATGAGCTCGGCGACTCGGTGGTACAGCGGGTTCAGCGCCACGGTGACCATGTGCTCGGTCTTCGCGAACAGGCCGCCGGCCCGACGGGTGCGGTTGCCGGCGAACACCTCGTCGTGCCCCGTGTCCACCGCGTCGAGCACGGGATCCAGGTCGGCCTCGAGGCCCCGGATCGTCGCCTCGTCGAAGAGCCCTTCGACGATCACCCCGCCGTCTCGCAGGATGATCGCGACCGCCTCTTCGGGGGGCGTGTCGGCGGGGATGCGCGCGAGTGCTGGGTTCGGCATAGCTGTTCCTCCAGTCGATGCCGGTGACGGCATCGGGTTTTCGCGAGGGGATGCGAGTCATGCTGGTGCATCGTGGTCATGCGATCAAGTCATCTGACCAAGTATTCCGAGCCGAGCTGTGAAGTCCGTCGTTGTGGACAAACCGCCTGGTAGCCTGGGTGTCGACTTGATCAAACGTCCAACTTCGACAGGGGGCAGATGTGGCACGCGTACCAGCGGCCGAGCGGCGCAACGACCTGGTGAACGCCGCCATCCAAGTGATCGCGAGCCATGGCGTCGACGGTGCGACGACTCGTCGCATCGCCGAGCAGGCGAACGCCCCGCTGGCCACGCTGCACTACTGCTTCCAGACCAAGGAGCTGCTGTTCGCAGCCGTTTTCGAGAGGCTGACGGAGCGGTACCGCGAGGTTCTGATCGAGAACGACGTGCACGGTGACCTCGTCGCGACCGCGCGTGCGATCCTCCGCGGACTCCTGAACTGGTATCTCGAGTCCGATTCGGAGTTCGCGTCCGCGAGCTTCGAGCTGATCAGCTGGGCGCAACGGCAGGAAGAGCACCCGGCGGTGACCGTGTACAACGAGGCGTTCAACGTCGTGCGGTCGATCCTCGCGCGGGCCGCCGCCGGACGGGACGTCGCGCCCGAGACGATCGACCAGATCGGCTACGTGCTCGGCACCCTTACGGACGGCTTCGTCGTGAACTGGCTGACGTACGCCGACCGTTCCCGAGCCGCCGAGCAGGCGGAGATCGTCGTCGAGGTGTTCGACGCGTGGCTGGACGCGAAGCTCGCCTGATCACGAACCTGGGACGGCCCCTGACCGGACCCGAGCGGCGTCCGCCCGTCGGCGACGCGCCGACGCGCTCGGGTCGGCCGCGTCACAGGCGTTTGACGGATTCCTCGACGATCCACGTCATCGTCGGATCGTCGCTCTCCATCCATTCCGGGTGCCACTGGACTCCCAGCACCGGTGCGTCCGGAAGCTCCACCGCCTCGACCACGCCGTCGGCCGCCCGGCCCGTGACGAGAAGCCCCGTGCCGCAGCGATCGACGGCCTGGTGGTGCCACGAATTGGTGACGGCCCGCGCTCCGAACAGTCCCGCCGCGATCGAGCCGGCCTCGAAGGTCACGACGTGATCGTCCGTACCGTCGGTGAGCGCGGCCTCCTGCGACAGATGCCGCACCTCGCCGGGCGGAAGGTCGGCGATGAGCGTGCCGCCGAGCGCGACGTTGAGGACCTGCATGCCCCGGCACACGGCGAGCACGGGAATCCCCCGGTCGAGGGCGGCACGTACCAGCGCGAGCTCGTACCTGTCCCGTTCGAGGTCGTGGACCATCGGGTCCGTACGGGGGTCGACGTCGCGGACCACGGAGGGGTCCCCTCCCCAGCACGCCGGATGCAGGTCCTGCCCGCCGGTGACGACGACGCCGGCCAGCCAGTGGCAGACCGCCTCCGGATCCGTCTCGTACGCGAGGTGCACGGGGAGGCCGCCGGCCCGGGCGAGCCGGATCGCGTAGTCGGACATGTAGCTGTCGGCGCAGCGGTCGCCGTACCGCCGGTCCGCACCCTTGATGAGGTCCAGCCGGATCCGTCGGCCGGTGACGCCGATCAGCGGCCGCACCGCGGTCGGCGTGCCGCGCGTCGTGGCGCTCACGGCAGTTCGAAGTATCGGGCGGACTCCCACTCGGAGAGTTCGGCGAGCGGATCCCCGCCCGCGGTGTGGAACTGCATCCACTCCCACCGGCGCGTTCCGACCCAGTAGTCCACGAACTCGGCACCGAGGAGGTCGCGAAGGACCGGGTCCGCCTCGAGCGCGGCGGCGGCCTTCGTGATGGTGTCCGGCAGCCGGGTGATCTCCCCGGGCGGCATGCACCACGCCATCTCGGCGACCGGCTCCGGCGGTTCGATCTTGCGCTCCAGGCCTGCGACCACACCCGCCAGCACGCCGGCGAGCGCGAGGTACAGGTTCGCGTCGGCACCGGGGACCCGGTACTCCAGGCGGGAGTACGACGGGTGCCCGCACACCGCCCGGATCGCGGTGGTCTTGTTGCTGATGCCCCAGGTGGCGGTGACCGGCGGGCCGCTGAGGTCCACCAGGCGCCGGTACGAGGTGATCTGCGGGAGCACGATCGAGGTGTTGCCCTCGATCGTCGCGAGCAGACCGCCGACGGCATGGCGCATCGCCTCCGACGGCCCCTCCTCCGCGTAGAACGCGTTGACGCCGTCGCGCTGGAGGGACAGGTTGATGTGCGAGGCCTGTCCGTAGCCCGCGGTGGGCTTGGCCATGAAGGTGACCGTGTGGCCGAGGGCGAACGCGACCTCGCGCATGATCTGGCGGGTCCGCGCCCAGGCGTCGCAGACCGCGATGGGGTCGCCGGGCGCCAGGTTGATCTCGATCTGGCCGGCGGCGTCCTCGTCGCTCCAGGCCTCCCACTCGATGCCGACCGCGTCGAGCCGGTCGGCGACGGCGTTCATGTAGCCGGTCCAGTCCTTGGACTTCGCCAGGTGATAGGCCGTACCCGCGCTCCCGCCGAGCGGAGTCAGGTCGCGATATCCGCGGGCGCGCGCCTCGTGGATGGACTCCTCGAAGACGGTCGCCTCGATCTCGACGGCGACGGTCGCGGTGAAGCCGAGCGAGGCGAGCCGGTCGGTCATCTTCTTCGCCAGGTTGCGCGGACAGATGGGGACCGGCGTGCCGTCCTTCAGCCAGTAGTCGCCGATCACGGCGTCGAGGCCCGGCTCCCACTCGACCTGGGTCGACATGTCGGGGCGGAAGTAGACGTCGTCCAGATGCCCGCGCCAGTCGGGATAGGCGAAGCCGAAGGCCGGGGCGTTGCCGAGGTCGAGGCCGAACAGGAGGTCGGCGAAGGCGAACCCGGAGTTCACGCCCGAGGCGAACTTCTTCGGCGCCAGAGTCTTGCCGAGGAACGATCCGTCGTGGTTCGTCGCCTCGATCCTGACGGCCCGAGTCGTGCCGTTGGGGGCGTCAACTCCCGTGACGGGCCGGGTGAGTTCAGACATCGTAACGAACCTTCCAGGATGCGCCGACCATGACCGACAGCTGGGAGAGGGTGCCCTGGATCCCGAGCACACCGGTGGAGAGAACGGCGAGGAGGTCGTCGGCTCCGGAGAACACGCCGGCGAGCGTCTCGGGGGCTCCCGCGATGAGGTAATGGGTCGTGCCCTCGCCGAGCACGACCTGCTCCAGGCCTTCGGGGCCCTCGGTGACCGCGATGAGCACGTCCGGAATCCCCGGTACGGAGCGTGCGGCGGTCCAGAAGTGCTCGGCGGCCGGCTGCCAGTCCGGCACCGGCGGCGACAGCGCGAGGAGCGCGTCCGAGGCCAGCTCGGCGTCGCCCGACGGGGCTTCGACGGGTGCGAACCGGGCGTTCAGGTCCACGGTGATCGTGGCATCGGGTTCGACGAGGACTCCGCTCGAGACCTCGATGACACCTCCGGCGAAGGTGATCGTCGCCGCCTGCGGCGTCTCGTGGGACCGGATCGCCACCGTGGCGGCCGGCTTCCGCAGCGCCTGGAGCGCATGGCCCGCACGGGCGGAATCCCGCAGGGTGCGGCCGATCAGCCGGACGAGGGGAGTCGCATCGTCCTCGATCCTTACGTCGACCTCTGTGGTCGTCGCTGCGCCGGACACCGCAGGAGCCGTCGTGGTTTCGGTCATCCTCCAGTCCTTTCGACTTCGGGAGATCACGCGCGCCGCGAATCGGCTGCTTCGGATCTCGGATGGACCGTGATCATCATGGTCAAGTGACTAGATCAGGTGACTAGGATGGTGGGGTACAGGCCGCGACCTGTCAATGACTTCGGGAAGGCCCCACAGTGAATGAAGTGAATTCCTCGTACTGGGACCGGCTGGACGCCGATGCGCGATACGCGGCGCAGGTCATCGCCGGAACCCTCCAGAAGCCCGTACGGGAACTGGGTGCGGAGGCGGCGCGGAAGCTCCTGGCGACCCCGCCGTCGGAGCAGCCGATCACCCCTCTCGACCGGGTCGAACGCCTGACCCTGCCGGCCCGCTCCGGCGAACTCCGTGCACGCCTCTACCACCCGGACGGCACGCCGCCGTCGGCCGGACCGCGCCCGGCGCTGGTCTATCTGCACGGTGGCGGCTTCGTCCTCGGGACCCTCGACGGAGTGGACGAGGTCTGCCGCGCGATCGCCGCCCGGTCCGGGTGGGCGGTGTTCTCCCTGGAGTACCGACTCGCGCCGGAGAACCCCTATCCGGCCGCGCTCGACGACTGTCTCGACGCGTTCGCCTGGTTGCGCCGATCGGCATCAGGGCTCGGCGTCGACCCGCACATGATCGCCGTCGGGGGAGATTCCGCAGGCGGCAACCTCGCCGCCGCGCTGTGCCTCAAGCTCCGCGATCTCGGGCTCGCCCGCCCCGTGTCCCAGGTGCTCGTCTACCCCGCCGTGGACGATGCGTTCGCCACCCCGTCCTGGACGGAGTTCGCCGACGCACCCCTGCTGACCAGTGCGGATGCCCGCTGGTTCTGGGAGCAGTACCTCGGTCCGGACCATGGGGGAGTGGTCGATCACTACGCCGCCCCGATGCACGCCGAATCGCTGCGGGACCTTCCGCCGGCGCTCGTTCTCACCGCCGAGGTCGACCCGCTTCGCGACGATGCCGAGGCCTACGGCGAGAGGCTGCGGCGTGACGGAGTGGAGGTCACGGTGACCCGCTGTGCCGGCGTCTTCCACGGCTTCTTCACCGAAGTGGGCGTGTTCGCCAGGACGGACGAGGCGATCTCGCAGGTGGTGCGCCATCTTCAGGACGCCGCCGGCTCCTGAGTGCGCGCGGCCGGGGCGAACCGAGTCGCGTCCGACTGTTGACGGCACCCGGCCCCATGGCTAGATTCCGTTGGTCATACGACTAAGTCGTTTGACTAAAACCTGCGCTCTGATGCGCCGAGGGGCGAACGGCCCCCGCCGAGGCGAAGCCCTGACGGCCAGATGTCATCCGCATTTCGACTACCCGAAGGCACACGCATGACTGAGACCGCTCCACCCACCGCACCCGTCGTCGACCTCCTCTGTGTCGGTGCGGGATTCTCAGGCCTCTACGCGGCTTACAAGGCCGTCGAGAAGGGCTGGACATTCGCGGGATTCGAGCTCGCGCCCGATGTCGGTGGCACCTGGTTCTGGAACACGTACCCCGGCGCCCGGTGTGACGTCGAGAGCGTCTACTACTCCTACTCGTTCAGTCAGGAGCTCCTGCAGGAGTGGACGTGGAGCGAGCGCTTCGCTCCGCAGGCCGAGATCCTGAGCTATATCAACCACGTCGCGGACCGCTTCGACCTGCGCAGGCACTTCAGCTTCAACACCAAGGTGACCTCCGCGACCTGGCTTCCGGACGAGCGGCTCTGGGAGGTGACCCTCGACTCCGGCGAGACCCGGCGGGGCCGTCACCTGCTCGCCGCCTCGGGCGGTCTCTCGACGCCCAAGGACTTCGACGTGCCGGGCCTGGAGAACTTCACCGGGACCACCGTCTCGACGAGCCGGTGGAACATCCCGCTGAGCGACCTGGCGGGGAAGCGCGTCGCCGTGATCGGCACGGGATCGTCCGCGGTGCAGTGCATTCCGCTCATCGCCGAGGTCGCCGAGCACCTCACCGTGTTCCAGCGCACCCCCAACTACGTGTTCCCCGCCCGGAACGCCCCGCTGTCGGCGGACTACGTCGACGAGATCAAGAGCAACTACACGGCGATCCGCGAGGAGTGCCGCCACTCGCTCGGGGGCATCCCGGACCGCATCCCGGACGCCGCGGCGTTCGACGTCTCCGACGAGGAACGGCGTGAGCGCTACGAGCGGGCCTACGTGCGAAGCGGATTCAACGGCGTCGGCGGCGAGTTCTCCGATCTGCTGACCGACGCGAGGGCCAACGAGACCGCGGCGGAGTTCGTGCGCGAGAAGATCCGCCAGATCGTCCACGACCCGAAGACCGCCGCCGTCCTCGAACCCCGCTTCCACCCGCTGGGCGCCAAGCGCAGCTGTTTCGGCACCGACTACTACGAGACCTTCAACCGGCCCAACGTCTCGGTGGTCTCCCTGCGCGACGAGCCGATCGACACCATGACGAGCGACAGCATCGTCACGAGGGGCGGCTCCTACGAGGTCGACGCCATCGTGCTGGCGATCGGGTTCGACGCCTTCACCGGCCCGCTGTTCGCGTTGAACGTCTCCACTCCGGAGGCCGGCAGGCTGCAGGACGCGTGGAGCGACGGAGTTCGGACGTACCTGGGCGTCATGGCCGCCGGGTTCCCCAACTTCTTCATGGTCGCCGGACCGCAGAGCCCCGCGCTCGCGAGCAACGTCGTGGTCACGATCGAGCAGGCCGTCGACTGGATCACCGATCTGATCGGGCACGCCAAGGTCGTGGGGGCCGACGTCATCGAGCCGACGGTCGAAGCCCAGGAGGACTGGGTGAAGATCACCGAGGACACGGTGAACCAGACGCTCTACGCGACCGCCGACTCCTGGTACCGCGGTTCGAACGTGACCGGCAAGCCGACCACCTTCCTCGGTTACGTGGGCGGCGTCGGCAAGTACCGCCGGATGTGTACCGAGCTCGCCAAGCGCGGCTACCCGGGCATCGAGCTCGACGGCGAGACCGCCGCCCGCCGCCTCGGCCCCATCGACAGGGAGATCGCATGAAGGTCGTGCACCAGCGCTATGTCGCCCACTCCGAGGCGCACTACGCGGGGAACCTCGTCGACGGGGCCTTCGGGCTGAAGCTCTTCGGGGACGCCGGAACGCACCTGGCGATCACCATCGACGGCCACGAGAGCCTGTTCGCCGGGTATGCGTCGGTCGAGTTCCTCGCGCCTGTCCGTGGCGGCGACGTGGTCGAGGCCGAGGCGCGCCTGGCGTCGAAGGGGAGGCGCAGCCGGACCGTCGACTTCGAGCTGCGGATCATCTGCAGGTCCGTCGACGACAGCGGCCGGGCCGAGGTGCTGGCGGAGCCCATCGTGGCCACTCGGGCGCGAGGTACGGCCGTCGTTCCGATCGACGCCGCGACGACGGCACCGTGACCGCCGGGGGCGACGTCGGCCGGCGAGGACGGTCCGGGGCGCACCCCGACAGGTAGACGGTCACGGCGGCTTGAAGCAGTTCACGGCGGTGGGCCCGAAGGCCCATCGCCGCACCGGTGGAGGCCGTCCGGGAATCGACGGGACCCAGTCCCGACCGGGCGGCTGTCCGTGCGTACGGCCCGCCGATTCCGGCGGCAGGCCGTATGGATGCATGCGTGGTCCCGCAAACAACCAGTTCGGAGACTGACATGACCGAGATCAACGAACCGAGCGGCCTGGCATGGGAGTTGAGACCACGCAGCGCACCGCGGAAGGGGGCGCTCATCGCGGTCGGTGCCCTTCTCGTCATCCTGACCAACGCGATCATGTTCATCCTGCCCCCGCTCCTGCCGGTCATCCAGACGCAGTACGGGCTCACCACCGTGTCCGCCGTCATGTGGATCTTCACTCTGCTCACGCTGGGAGGAGGCGCGGGCTACATCCTGCTTCCGCGCCTCGCCGACGTGTCCGGCGATCGCAACGCGTCCGTCCTGGCCTCCGGCTGTCTTGCCGCCGGGGCGCTCGTCCCCGCGGTGGGCGACTCGTACCCGGCCCTGCTCATCGGGTCCACGGTCATGGGCTTCGGCAGTGCAGCCCAACTGCTGCCCCTGGGCTTCCTGCGGCGGAACCTGGGGGAGGAGGGGATCATCACGGCGGTCCGTGTCCTGGTCGTCGCATCGGGAATCGGGATTGTCGTGGGCATGATTGGCGGTGGGCTCATCGTCGAAAGCCTGTCCCTGCGTACGTTCTTCTGCATCCTCGCCGCGGCGTGCGTGGCGACGACGATCGCCTCGTTCGCGGCCATCCCCCCTTCCCCGCCGGCGGAGTCCGGCGGCCGCATCGGCCTGCTCGGCACGGTGTGGTTGATCACCTGGGTCGGGGCGGTGCTCCTGACGCTGACGCAGGGCCTGGTGTGGGGCGGCGCGGCCGTCATCCCGCTGGTCGCCGGTGTCGTCGGTGGCGTCCTGTGGGTGCGTGTCGAGCGGAAGTCCTCGGCCGCGGTGTTCGACGTGGTGCTGCTGAAGTTGCCCCTCGTCACCGTGGCGTGCCTGTCGATGGCGGTGTTCGGTGCCGTGAACGCGGCCTTCCTGCTGCTGCTCAGCACGTACAGCCAGGTCGTCCCCTCCGCCCTCCCGCCCGCGGACGCGTACGGTCTCGGGCGCACCGCGCTGCAGACGGGCTGGCTCATGGTGCCCTTCGCGGTGATGTTCGTGGTGGGCGGCAAGGTGGTCGATCGGCTGGTCGCCAGGGGGCGCGGCGCTTCCGTGCTCGTGACGGGGGCGCTCCTCAGCGCCGTGGGACTCGCCTGGCTCGCGCTGGCGCACGATCACGCGTGGCACTATCTCGTGGGCGCCGGTGTGATCGGCCTCGGGTGCAGCATGGGATACGCGGCCGGGTTCAGCATCGCCCAGATGGCGGTGCCGGAGGAGAAGGCCGGGATGGCCGCGGGTGTGGCCGGCACCGCGATGGCGATCGGCATCGCCTTCGGATCGGCACTGATCACCGGTGTGCTGAGCGCCTCGGTCGTCTCCGTTCCCGGAACGGAGGTCGAGGTCGCCGAGAAGAGCCTCTACGGCACGAGCTACTGGATCTCGGTCGGCCTGGCCCTGCTGATCGTGGTCGCCGTGCTCGTCTCGCGAGCGCGCGACGGCCGGCGCGTCCCCGCCGCGGCGTCCTAGACGGACCACGGTTCCCGAGGAGGTGCCGGCGTGTCGACGGGCGATCCGCCGGCACCTCCACCGCCAGGAAAAGGGCACTCGGCCGATCGCTGCTCCGAAAGCGAAAGGTACTGGTCCACCGGAATCGTCCCGCAGAATGTTCCGTTTCCAGGGTGGTCGGATCGGGTACCCAGTGCCGGGGCACGGCAGCCCGATACGAAAGTCATGACCCCTCTTTCGGGACATGTCGCGGAACGAGGGAGAGGATCGGTGTGTGCGAACACGGACCAGCCCGGTACTGGTGACAGACGCGGGGTCGTCGAGTTTGCGTCTGACGCTCTTCGGGGACGGCGGTGAGGTTCTCAACGAACACCACAGCGAATCTCCTCCTGGCGAGAGCGCATTCGGTTCGCTGCGGCAATTGCTGAGGGAAGGGCCGGCTCCCGCGGCTGTGGGTCACCGCATCGTCCACGGCGGCTCGGAGCTGCGCAGCCACACCCTGCTCGATGACGATGTGCGTGTCCGCTTGGATCGCGTGGCGGAACTCGCGCCCTTGCACGTCCCGCAGGCCTTGACCGTGCTGGACGCGGCCCGGGACCTGCTGCCCGGAATTCCGCACGTGGTCTGCTTCGACACCGTCTTCCACTCCGGCCTACCGGCTGCCGCGCGGGAGTACGCGGTACCGGCCGGCTGGCGCGAGACGTACGGACTGCGCCGCTACGGCTTCCATGGCCTGTCCTACGCCTGGGCGCTGGCCCGCACCGCTGAACTCCTCGGCCGGCGCCCGGAGGAGCTGCAGCTGGTGATGGCGCACCTCGGCGGCGGCTGCTCCGCCTGCGCGGTGCGCGAGGGGCGCAGTGTCGACACGACGATGGGCTTTACGCCGTTGGAGGGTTTGGTGATGAGCCGTCGCAGCGGCAGCGTCGACCCTGGTGCCCTGACCTGGCTGCTGAAGAGGAAGAACGTGTCTGCGGACGAGATCGAGGACGCTCTGAACCACAGGTCCGGTCTGCTTGCCCTCTCCGGCACTTCCGGCGACACGCGCGACCTGGTCCGCAGCCGGGCGGCGGGCGACGAGCGTGCCGCACTCGCCCTTGACGTCTTCACCCACCATTGTCGTCGCGGTATCGCCGGGATGGCCGCGTCCTTGAGCCGTCTGGACGCTCTCGTCTTCACTGGTGAGATCGGTGAGGATCAGCCCGAGGTACGGGAAGAGGTGTGCGCCCGGCTGTCCGTGTTCGGCCTCAGGGGCGGTCTGCGACCGCTGGTCGCCGAGCGGCCGGAGATCGTCAGCGCGCCGGGCGCACGGGTTCCCGTCGTGGTCGTGCCTACGGGAGAGGCCCAGCAGATCGACCTTGAGACCCGGGCTCTCCTGGCTCACGGCTGAGCGGGGGCCGACGACACGGCCTCACCGGTACCAGGGAGATCACGCGGGTCGAGTCCGCATCCCTACGACCCCTGCGCCGGCCCCGGTTCGCACAGCTGTGGCGGGGGTTCAGCCGGATCCGGGGGATCAGCCGGCTCCGGGGGTTCAGCCGGATCCCCCCAGCATGATCTTCCACACCCGGGTCGCGACCTGGAGGTTGAGCCGGTCCTCGACGTTCGCGAGGTCGTTGCCGCTGATCTCTCGGATGCGCTGCAGCCGGTAGCGCAGCGTGCTGCGGTGGATCGCGAGGGACGCGGCGGCCTCGTCGTAGTTGCCGCCGCAGTCGAAGTACCGGGAGAGGGTCTCCACCAGGGTTGCGCGATGTCGGGAGTCGTAGTCGATGAGCTGCCCGAGCCACTCGTGGACGAACGTCTCCAGTTCCTGGTGATCGGCGCCAGGTCCCAGGATGCGGTACAGGCCGAGCTCGTCGAAGAAGGTCGTGCCGTACCGCTCGCGGGAACTGAGGCGCACTTCGAGGGCGCGCTGTGCCTCCTGGTAGCGGTGGGGGATGTCGGGCACGGAGTCGGAGGGGGCGCTCACCCCGATCGCCCCGGACTGTGTTCCGGTCTCCCGGGCGAGCGCCTCGTGCAGCGCGCGAGCGTGCGGTCTGTCGTCAGCGACCAGGACCACGTGGCCGGAGCGCCGGGTCAGCAGCGAGTGCATGCCGACGGCAGAGGCCGCCCGGCTCACGGTCCGGGCGAAGGAATCGTCCGCGGTCCGGTTCGACCACTCCACGACGACGACGTAGTGGCTGCGGTGCAGGTCGTGTCCGACTGCTTCTGACCGGGCGTAGGCGCTCGCGGCGTCCGTCCCCGCCAGGAGGTCGTCGACCAGCTCACGGTGCAGCCTCAGCTCCACTTCGGCCAGATTGCGCAGGTGTGCCAGCTCCAGGGCGAGCGACGCGGCGGCGTGTTCCAGCGCGAACACGGTGTGTTCGTCGGCCTCACCCAGGGCGTCGACCAGAGCCAGCACGCCCAGGATCTCGCCATGGGGGCGGACCAGCGTGATCAGCCGGTCCTTCATCCGTACGGGCCCGACCTTCCGGGCGACGGCGTGCAGCATGTCGTTCCGGCGGACGGGGTCCGGTTCCGGGTAGGGGTCGGGTCGGCCGGGTCCTGACCAGGCCTTCAGCCGTCCGAAGCGGTCTTCGACCAGCGCGGGAAGGCCGGTGAGCTCATGCAGTGCACGGGTGACCGCCTCCTCGCCGCCGCCCGCGGCGGCGATGTCGGCCATGAGCACGTGAACGGCCCGCTGGTACCCGAGCTCGGCCACCACGGAGGTCAGCTGCTGCTGAAGGGCTGCGCGTTCCTCCCGCAGCCGGTAGAGCTCTACCGCGTCCTCGCGCTGCCGGCGCTGCGCGAAAGCGACGGACAGGGCGGCAGCGGTGTGCCGGACGAGCGTGGCGAGCAGGGACCGCTGGGCCCCGGTGGGCCGGATGCGGGAGGTCACCACCAGGTACCCGTGCAGTCTCTTCATCCCGCGCAGCCCCAGGGCCCAGCCCCAGGTCCCGTCGGGAACGGTCACAGGCCCGTCCTGCCCGTCCAGTTCCCGCACCCTGCGGTCCACGGATGCGGCATGGGTGTGATCGTTCTCCGGGCTGGGGACCAGGTCGCCATCGACCTGGAGGTATCCGGCTTCGGCGCGGTACGGCCCGGCGGCGGCTATGTGGTGCATGGCCAGGCGCAGGATCTCGGCTTCGCTCGGGGCTTCGAACAGGGTGGAGGAGAGCTCCATCATGTCGTGGAGGGCAGTGGCGGCCGGGTTCGTGGCGGACGGGAGCAGCTCTCTCCGCGCATCCGTGGGGTGCTGCCCGGCGCTGCTCGGCGGAAGGCTGCCCTCCCGGTCGGAGCAGCGGCCGTACACGTTGTGTGACCGGCTGCCGACCATGGGATCACTCCGTTCACTCCACAGCTCCGGAGACGCGATCGTTTTCTACGCCTACCCGCTCGGAGGCGCTCCATCCGGAATGTCCGGATGCTTCCCTCTCGTACTCGTGGGGCTACCGGGCCCGTGAACTTCTGACTCGTCAGGGGCAAGCGCGAAGCCGACCGGTCAGCGACCCTGGTCAGGGTCCGGCAGCTCCGCGTGCACCAGCGGAAAGGACCGGGCGATGACCCGGCAACCTCGCAGGACGGTCGCCTCTTCACCCTGAACGAGCGTGATCCGGAGAGCCGGCGCGGGACCGCCGCATTGGGAGGAGATTTCTCATGGCCAAGGCAGTGGGTATCGACCTGGGTACCACGAACTCGGTGATCGCCGTGTGGGAAGGCGGCGAGCCGTCCGTGGTGCCCAACAGCGAGGGCAACCGCACGACACCATCTGTAGTGGCCTTCACCGACACCGGCGAGCGTCTCGTGGGCCAGATGGCCCGGCGCCAGGCGATTCTCAACCCCAAGGGGACCATCTACTCGGCCAAGCGGTTCATCGGCCGGCACTTCGACGAGATCTCGGAGGAGGCCAGGGCGGTCGCGTACGACGTCGTCGAGGGCGACGGCGGGGCGGCCCGCTTCAAGGTGCGCGACAAGTTGTACGCACCTGAGGAGATCAGCGCCCAGGTCCTGCGCAAACTCACCGAGGACGCCTCCAAACAGCTGGGGGAACGGGTCACGGAGGCGGTCATCACGGTGCCCGCCTACTTCAACGACGCCCAGCGCACCGCCACCAAGGACGCCGGTCGGATAGCCGGACTGGAGGTGCTGCGGATCATCAACGAGCCGACGGCCGCAGCCCTCGCGTACGGCATGGACAAGCAGCAGCACGAGACCGTCCTCGTCTTCGACCTGGGCGGCGGGACCTTCGACGTGAGCATCCTCGACGTCGGCGACGGCGTGGTGGAGGTGCGCTCCACCGCCGGTGACAGCCACCTGGGCGGCGACGACTTCGACCGGCGCCTGGTGGATCACCTCGCCGACGACTTCCAGAAGGAGAACGGCATAGACCTCCGCAAGGACCCGCAGGCGCTGCAACGATTGTTCGAGGCGGCGGAGAAGGCCAAGACCGAGCTGAGTTCGGTGACACAGACGCAGGTCAGCCTGCCGTTCATCACCGCCGACGCCTCGGGCCCCAAGCACCTCACCGACTCGATCATGCGGTCCACCTTCGAGCAGATCACCGGCGACCTGGTGGAACGGTGCCTCGGACCGGTCCAGCAGGCCATGACCGACGCCAAGGTCGGCGAGAGCGACATCGACGAGGTCATCCTCGTCGGCGGTTCCACCCGTATCCCCGCCGTCCAGGCCCTGGTGCGCCGGCTGACCGGCGGCAAGGAACCCAACATGAGCGTCAACCCCGACGAGGTCGTGGCCTTGGGCGCCGCGATCCAGGCCGGGGTGCTCAAGGGCGAGGTCAAGGACGTCCTGCTGCTCGACGTCACCCCCCTGTCGCTGGGTGTCGAGACACGTGGCGGCGTGATGACGAAGATCATCGAGCGGAACACCACCATCCCGGTGCGCCGCTCCGAGACCTTCTCCACCGCCGAGGACAACCAGCCCGCCGTCGACATCGTCGTCCTCCAGGGCGAGCGCGAGCTGGCCGCCGACAACCGGGTGCTGGGGCGGTTCCAGCTCACCGACATCCGGCCGGCGCCGCGCGGCGAACCACAGGTCGAGGTCACCTTCGACATCGACGCCAACGGGATCCTCAACGTCACGGCCCGCGATCGGGACACCGGCAAGGAACAGGGCATCACGATCAGCGAGAGCTCCAACCTGGACCGCAGCGAGGTCGAACGCATGGTCCAGGAGGCCGAGCGGAACCAGGGCCAGGACCAGGCACTCCGCGAGGCCGTCGACGCCCGCAACGAGCTCGACGCCGTCGCCTACCAGGTCGAGAAGCGCCTCGCCGAACTGGGCGACACGGCGCCCGCGCACGAAAGGGCACGCGCCGAGATGCTCGTGTCCGATGCCCGGGCGGCGGTCAAGGAAGAGGCGGACGTCGCGCGCGTGCGGCCCCTGACCTCCGAACTCCAGCAGCTGCTCGCCGGGCTGGCGGCCCACCAGGGCGCCGCCGACACCGGCGGCCCTGGGCAGGACGCCACCACCGGCGGTCCCACGAGCGGCGCTGACGGTGACGACGACGTCATCGACGCCGAGTTCGACAAGGACTGAGGAACCGCCATGCCCATGCACCCCGGGAAACCCGACCCCGCCGCACCCGACCACACCGATCCGGCTTCGGAGGACGCCGTAGGTCCCCTTCCCGGCGCTCCGCCACGCTCGGGCCCCCCGACGGGGCCGGGGCCTGCCACGGACGCACAACCCGGCGTCGGCGCGGCCGGCGGCGCCCCCGCACCGACCGAGGACGAGTACACGGCCGAACTCAAGGAACTGGAGGACCGCTGGCGTCGCGCGCTCGCCGACCTGGACAACCTGCGCAAGCGCCACGCCAGGGAACTGGAGCGGGAACGGAAGGCCGAGGGCTCCCGGACGGCCGCCGCCTTCCTGCCGGTCCTGGACAACCTCGAACTCGCCCTGACCCATGCCGGCGCCGATCCCGGAGCCATCGTGGAGGGCGTCCAGGCGGTCCGCGACCAGGCGGTGAACGTCCTCGAACTGCTCGGCTACCCGCGGCACGCGGAGACCGGCGTCGCGTTCGACCCGGCCCGGCACGAGGTGATCGGCGTCGTCCAGGACCCCGACGCCTCGCCGGGCACGGTCGTCGACGTGCTGCGCCCCGGGTACGGGGACGGCGAACGGCAGCTCAGGCCCGCCGCCGTGACCGTCGCGAAGCGGGAGTGACCGGCGATGGCACAGGACTTCTACGAGGTGCTGGGCGTGTCGCGAACCGCGAGCCAGGACGAGATCCAGCAGGCGTATCGCAAGCTCGCCCGCAAATACCACCCCGACGTCAACAAGGACCCGGGGGCGGAGGAACGCTTCAAGGACCTCAACGAGGCATACAGCGTCCTGTCGGACCCGAAGACCCGGGCCCGTTACGACCGCTTCGGCGAGGACTTCCGCAAGATCCCCGAGGACTTCGACGAACGGGTCGCGGCCGGCGCGGGCGGCGGCTTCCGCGCCCGGAGGACCGCGGGCGCGGGTGGCCCCCGTGTTCGGTACGCCACCGGCTTCGGCGACGACTTCGCAGCGGAGGACATCGACATCGAGGACCTGTTCGGTTCGTTCTTCGGAGCGGGCGCCGCCCGCGGCGGTGTACCGGGAGCCGACCAGGAGGCCGAGCTGCCGCTCACCGTGGAGGAGGCGTACAGGGGCGGCCGTCGCACCGTCACGCTCGCCGGGCCCGCCGGGCAGCCGCGGCGGTACGAGGTCAACGTGCCGCCGGGCGTCACCGACGGACAGCGCATCCGGCTGGCGGGAGAGGGCGGTCGGGGGAGCGGTGACGCCCCCGGAGGCGACCTGTACCTGCGGGTGCGCATCCAGCCCCACCCACAGTTCCGGCTGGAGGGCCGCGACGTTCACGTCCAGGTCCCCCTCACCCCCTGGGAAGCGGCCCTTGGCGCGACCGTGCCCGTGCCCACCCCCGGCGGTGGCACGGCCAAGGTCACCGTGCCCGCGGGCTCGTCCAGCGGTCGGCGACTGCGGCTGCGCGGCGAGGGCATGCCCGGTCCGCGCGGCGCCGACGGCGACCTGTACGCCGAACTCCGCGTCATGGTGCCGCCGACCCTGGGCGACCGGGAGCGCGAACTGTTCGAGGAGCTCGCCGCCACCTCCTCCTTCGATCCCCGGAGGACACGATGAACGACCGACCCGCGGGAGCGGCAGGCATCGGCCGGGCCGGCGTGGGCGACCGACCGGTGCGAACCGGCACCGGCCTCACCGCCACGACGGCTGTCCGGTACGCGCTCGTGCCCGTCCACAGACTCTCCCTGGACGCCGTGGCCCGTCGCTCGGGCCTCCACCCCGACCTGATCCGCCGGTTCGTCGCCCTCGGACTGGTCGACGCCGACCGCGACGCCGCGGGGCACCTGGTGTTCGACCCCACGGCCCCGGCGGTGCTCGCCCGCGTCCAGCGGCTGCGCTCCGGACTCTGCCTCAACTACGCCTCGATCGGCCTGGTGCTCGACCTGCTCGATCGCATCAGCCTGCTCGAAGCCGCCCTGCGAGGGCGCGGCACGAGGAGTGAAAACCCCCCATGGACATGAACCGTCTCACCCAGAAGTCCCAGGAAGCCCTCCAGGAAGCCCAGACCGCGGCCGTCGGCATGGGGCAGACCGAGGTCGACGGGGAACACCTGCTGCTCGCACTCCTCGATCAGGAGGACGGTCTGATCCCGCGGTTGGTGCAGCAGGCCGGTACCGAGCCGAACCGACTGCGCGCGGCCGTGCGCGAGGAACTCTCCCGCCGCCCGCGGGTCACCGGCCCCGGCGCAGCCCCCGGCCAGGTCTTCGTCACCCAGCGTCTGGCCCGCCTGCTCGATGCCGCCGAACGGGAGGCCAAACGCCTCAAGGACGAGTACGTGTCCGTGGAGCACCTCCTGCTCGCCCTGGCGGAAGAGGGCTCGTCGACCACCGCCGGGCGTCTGCTCAAGGAGGCCGGCATCACCAGGGACTCGTTCCTGAGCGCGCTCACCCAGGTCCGCGGGAACCAGCGCGTCACCTCCGCCAACCCGGAAGTGGCCTACGAGGCTCTGGAGAAGTACGGCCGCGACCTCGTCGCCGAGGCACGGACCGGCAGCCTCGACCCGGTCATCGGCCGGGACGCCGAGATCCGCCGCGTCACCCAGATCCTGAGCCGCAAGTCCAAGAACAACCCGGTCCTCATCGGCGACCCCGGCGTCGGCAAGACCGCCATCGTCGAGGGTCTCGCCCAGCGCATCGTCCGCGGTGACGTGCCCGAAGGGCTGCGCGACCGGACCGTGTTCGCCCTCGACATGGGCTCCCTGGTCGCCGGGGCCAAATACCGCGGTGAGTTCGAGGAACGGCTCAAGGCCGTGCTCAGCGAGGTCAAGGCGGCCCAGGGGCGCATCCTGCTCTTCGTCGACGAACTGCACACCGTCGTCGGCGCGGGTGCCGCCGAAGGAGCCATGGACGCGGGCAACATGCTCAAGCCGATGCTCGCGCGCGGAGAACTCCACATGATCGGCGCCACCACCCTCGACGAGTACCGCAAGCACATCGAGAAGGACGCCGCCCTCGAGCGCCGCTTCCAGCAAGTGGTGGTCGACGAGCCGAGCGTGGAGGACACCATCTCCATCCTGCGAGGACTGCGCGAACGCCTGGAGGTCTTCCACGGAGTGAAGATCCAGGACACCGCACTGGTCTCCGCGGCCACCCTCAGCCACCGTTACATCACCGACCGGTTCCTGCCGGACAAGGCCATCGACCTCGTCGACGAGGCGTGCGCCCGGCTGCGTACCGAGATCGATTCCATGCCGGCCGAACTCGACGAGATCACCCGCCGCGTCACCCGCCTGGAGATCGAGGACGCCGCCCTCTCGAAGGAGACCGATCCCGCCAGTGAGGCCCGCCTGGAAGAGCTGCGCAGGGAACTGGCCGACCTGCGTGCGGAGGCCGACTCCAAACACGCCCAGTGGGAGGCCGAGAGGCAGGCGATCCGCCGAGTGCAGGAACTGCGCCAGGAACTGGAGCAGGTCCGCCTCGAGGCGGAGGAGGCCGAACGCGCCTACGACCTCAACCGCGCCGCCGAGCTCCGCTACGGCCGCCTTCAGGACCTGGAGCGCCGACTCGCCGCGGAAGAGGAGCAACTGGCCGCCAAACAAGGGCAGAACCGGCTGCTGCGCGAGGTCGTCACCGAGGAGGAGATCGCCGAGATCGTCGCCGCCTGGACCGGTGTCCCCGTCACCCGCCTCCAGGAGGGCGAACGCGAGAAACTGCTGCGCCTCGACGAGATCCTGCGCGAGCGCGTCATCGGCCAGGACGAGGCCGTCAAGCTCGTCGCCGACGCCATCATCCGCGCCCGCTCCGGCATCCGCGACCCTCGCCGCCCCATCGGCTCGTTCATCTTCCTCGGCCCCACCGGCGTCGGGAAGACCGAGTTGGCCAAGACCCTCGCCCGGGCGCTCTTCGACTCCGAGGAGAACATCGTCCGGCTCGACATGAGCGAGTACCAGGAACGGCACACCGTCAGCCGGCTCATGGGCGCACCGCCCGGATACGTCGGCTACGAGGAGGGCGGCCAGCTGACCGAGGCCGTACGCCGCAAGCCGTACTCGGTCGTGCTGTTCGACGAGGTCGAGAAGGCGCACACCGATGTCTTCAACACCCTGCTGCAGATCCTCGACGACGGCCGTATCACCGATGCCCAGGGCCGCACCGTCGACTTCCGCAACACCGTGATCATCATGACGTCCAACATCGGCTCCGAGCACCTCCTCGACGGCGTCACCGCCGAAGGTGAGATCAAGCCCGACGCCCGCGCCCTGGTGATGGGCGAGCTGCGCGGACACTTCCGCCCGGAGTTCCTCAACCGCGTCGACGACATCGTGCTGTTCAAGCCGCTCGGCGAGCGGCAGATCGAGCGGATCGTGGAGCTGCAGTTCGACGAGCTGCGGCGACGGCTCGCCGAGCGCCGGATCACCGTCGAACTCACCGCTGATGCACGGGAGTTGATTGCCCACCAGGGCTACGACCCGGTGTACGGGGCCCGGCCGCTGCGGCGTTACATCTCGCATGAGGTCGAGACGCTGGTCGGGCGTGCCCTGCTGCGCGGCGACGTCCAGGACGGTGCGACCGTGCGCGTCGACGCCGAGCACGGAGAGCTGGTGGTCACCTACGACCAGCAGCAGGAGGGGGCCTGGGAAGCGAGGGCGGCGTGAACACCACCCGGACGACAACGGTGACCTGCCCGAACTGCGGGCGCGGCAACAGGATTCCCGTGGCCGCCGAGGGGCGGCCCAGGTGCGGCCACTGCAAGCAGCCCCTGCCCTGGCTCGTGGACGCCGGCGACGACGACTTCGCCGAGGTCGTCGAGCGGGCCTCCGTGCCCGTGGTCGTCGACCTCTGGGCCACCTGGTGCGGCCCCTGCCGCATGGTCAGCCCCGCCCTCGAACAGGTCGCCCGCGACCTCGCCGGACGGATCAAGCTCGTCAAGGTCGACGTCGACAGGAACCCACAGCTCAGCCGTCGGTTCGAAGTGCAGGCCGTGCCGACCCTCCTCGTCCTGGACAAGGGCGAGACGATCGCCCGGCAGGCCGGCGCGGCACCCGCACACGTCCTGCGCGCGTGGGTCGAGCAGGCGATGGCGGGCCGGTGAACCACTGCAGGAGGGTGAGCACGACGGTGCGGTCACTCGAGAGCCCCACGAACCGCAATCCCGACATCGACCGGGCGTCCCCATCGTGCGGCGGTTCCGGTCTTGGCGGCGGGAAGGGAAGACGGTCGCCGACCGCGGCTGAGCGTCCCGTTCACGGAAGGAGAACCCTGATGGCCACGATTCCCGACCCGCACCTGGCGATGGTGCGTCCGGTCACTCCGCGTACCCCGGAGGGCTGCGAGGAGTGCCTCAAGGAGCATTCCCCGTGGGTGCACCTGCGCCTCTGCCTCACCTGCGGACACGTCGGCTGCTGCGACTCGTCGCCCCTCAGGCACGCCCGACGCCACGCGGGGAGCGTCGGTCACCCCGTCGTGCAGTCCTTCCAGCCGGGCGAGGACTGGCGCTGGTGCTTCGTTCACGAGGCCCTGGTCTGATGAACACGGCCGAGCACGAGCAGGGTGCGGTCCGCGAGACACCTGACCGGTACGGGGCGTTCCCGCGCCTGACACCCGAGCAGCTCCAGGACCTGACCGCGCACGGTGAACGCCGACCGACCGCCGAGGGCGAGGTGCTGTACCGCGAGGGCCAGCCGTTCCGCGAGTTCCTCGCGATCCTCAGCGGCACCGTCGAGATCCTCCACGACCACGGTGGGCCCGACGAGCGCACGGTTGCCGTGCACGGGCCCGGCAGGTTCCTCGGTGAACTCGGGCTGCTGGAGGGCCAAGCCGCGTTCGACACCGCGGTGATGCGCCAGGCCGGCGAGATCCTGGCCGTGCCGGTGGAGCGGCAACGCGCCCTGGTCGACCGCGACCCCGTCCTCGGCGACCTGATCCTCCGCGCCTACCTGGGCCGCAGGTATCTGCTCATCGGCCTCGGCGCCGGCTTCCGGATCCTGGGGTCGTGCTATTCACCGGACACGTTGCGACTGCGTGAGTTCGCCGCCCGTAACCGGCTGCCCCACCGATGGGTGGATCTGGAGAAGGACAAGGAGGCCGACGCGCTGCTGCGCCGGTTCTCTATCCGTCCCGAGGAGACTCCGGTGGTCCTCTGGAAGGGCGAGCGGGTGCTGCGCAATCCGAGCAACGCCGAACTCGCCCGGCTCATCGGGCTGCCCACCCCCTCGCCGGAGGCCACGCGGTGCGACGTGATGGTGGTCGGCGCGGGCCCCGCGGGACTCGCCGCCGCCGTGTACGGAGCCTCCGACGGGCTCACCACGGTCACCGTCGACGCTGTGGCCACCGGAGGCCAGGCCGCCACCTCGTCCCGCATCGAGAACTACCTCGGCTTCCCGTCGGGCATCTCCGGGGGCGAGCTCATCGAACGCGCGGTGCTCCAGGCCCACAAGTTCGGCGCCCGCCTCATGGTGCCGGCCCAGGTCACGGCGCTCACCCCGCAGGACGACGAGTACGTCGTCACCTTCACCGACGGGTCCAGGGCACGGGCGGGCGCCGTGGTGCTCGCCTCGGGCGTGTGGTACCGCAGGCTCGAGGTCCCGGACATCGACCGCCTGGAGGGCATCAGCGTCTACTACGCGGCGACCGTCCACGAGGCCAGTCTCTGCCAGGCGGATCCGGTCGCCGTGGTGGGCGGCGGGAACTCCGCCGGGCAGGCATCGCTGTTCCTCGCGAACCACGCGTCCCGGGTCCATCTCCTCGTCCGGGGCGGTGATCTCAACGCGGACATGTCGCGCTACCTGGTGGACCAGGTGGAACGGCACCCGAAGATCGAGGTGTCGCTCCACACCGAAGTCCGGGGCGTCTCCGGGGAGGAGAAGCTGGAGTCGCTGATGGTGGAGGACAACGCAAGCGGTGAGCGGCGCGAGCTGCGGGCCGCGGCGCTGTTCGTGTTCATCGGGGCCCGGCCACGCACGGATTGGCTCAGGGGCGTGCTGGCCCTGGACGAGAAGGGTTTCGTTCTCACCGGCGCTGACGCCCGGGCGGCGGCCGACGTGTCCCGGTGGGACTCGCTCGGCCGAGGTCCGCTGATGCTGGAGACGACCCTTCCGGGCGTCTTCGCCGCCGGTGATGTCAGGAGCGGTTCGGTCAAACGAGTGGCCTCGGCCGCCGGCGAGGGGGCCATGGCGATTCGCTTCGTTCACGAGCACCGGGAAAAGGCGGGCAACCTGGTCCGGTCCGCGGGCCCCGAGGGGCCTCGTCCGGCAGCGGGCCGGTCGGTGCCCTGGAGGTGACCGCCCCTGACGGACTCGGCAGGCGGCCCGACCCACCGCAGGGGCATCCCCCAGCGGCGCCCAGTGCGCCGCCTCCTGTTCCCCGGGCAGAGGTGGCGGGGCGGGGGAGAGCGGGCGATATCGCCCGCACCTGCCGGTGGGGGGCCAGCGTGTCGCGCGGAGTGCCGCCATTGCCGTGAGGGCATCCTGTGGGCACCTGCGATCGTGGAGGTAGCCGACGAGAAGGGGCGGGTCACGCACATGTCGCCTCAGGACGTTACGGTCGTGGCTCTTCTGGCGGATCCGGACGCGCCGACGGACATCGCGCGGCGCATGGCCCGGGGACTCGCCACTCGGCTCGCCGAGAAGTCGGGCCAGGGGCAGCGGTTCGACGTCAGGGTGGTCAGTGAGCCCTTCACCGCAGGGACCGAGGATCCGCGCACCTTGATGCGCCGGATCATGGACCGCGGAAGTGCCGAGGACTGGGACATCGTCGTGGCCCTCACCGACCTTCCGCTGCACTCACACGGGCGCAGGCTCGTGGTGGACCTGAGTCACGAACACGGGTTGGCGCTGCTTTCGCTTCCTTCTCTGGGGGGTCTGCGCCTGCAGGCCAGGGCCCGGCAGGCCGTGGAAGAAGCCGTGCTCGGCCTGGTGGGGCCGCGGGACACCGGTGCTGGGGAGCGACCGCGAGGTCAGCGGCGTCCGGGACCGCTTGCCGTTCGTCTCACGCCCGTTCATCCGGGCCAGGTCGGCGAGGAGGAGACCGCCGATCTGCGGTACGTCGTCAGCGGGCCACGCGGCTACCTGAGGGTGCTTGCCGGTATGGTCCGCGCCAACCGGCCTTGGCGCCTGGTGCCAGGGCTGTCGAAGGCTTTGGCGGCCGCACTCGCCACGGGAGCGGTCGCCACCGTGAACTCCACCGTCTGGAGTCTCGCCGAGGCCCTGAGCACGCCGCGCCTCGTCATCGCCATGGTCGGCTCCGTCGCGCTCATGATCGGCTGGCTGATCGTGGACGCGGAGCTGTGGCATCACTCGGCGGAGGGTTCCCCGGAGGCGAGACAGCGGGCGAGGCTCTACAACACGTCGACGGTCCTGACCGTAGGCATCGGCGTGCTCGTCTGCTACGCGGGTCTGATGCTCATCAACGTGGTGTGGGCGCTGTTCATCCTCAATGACCAGGTGTTCGCTTCCATGACACGAGAACCGCTGGACGCGACGGACTACTGGACGTTGTCGTGGTTCGTCGCTTCGACCGCGACCGTGGGCGGCGCGCTGGGCTCCGGCTTGGAGAGCGACGAGGCCATCCGGGCCGCCGCCTATTCCAAGCGGGAACAGGAACGACGCCAGATGGCGCTGGACGCCCGTGGTGACCAGCGGTGACCTGAGCCGGAGGACCGGGTCGGCGCTGTCGTGGCTGCGGGCCCTCCGGGAAGTCGTGCGATCCGGGCTCACGATCGAGGAGACGCGACTGGAGCCCCTGCTCGCGTTGCGCACGGCGGCTGGAGTGGCGATCATCGTCGGGTCGGCGTTGTGGCTGGCCTCCCCGGCGTACGCCGCGTCCGCCGCCCTCGGTGCCTATTCCGCGGGCGCAGCCACCTTCCAGCGCACCTGGCGTCCACGGAAGGTGATCGCGCTCGGCGCGGGCGCCGGTCTGGCGCTCAGCACCTTCGTGGGCTATCTGGCGGCGGGGCGCCTCGTGACGTTCCTCCCCTTGCTGGCCGTATGGGCCTTCGTGGCGGGGATGGCGTGGGCCGTCGGATCGACCGCCGGGATCGTCGCAGCGACGACGGTCGGCAGCATGCTGGTGACCATCACCCTGCCCACGAGCGTCGGGCGAGCTCTGGAGCACGCCGGGGTCATCGCCCTCGGGGGCGTGGTGCAGGCCCTGCTGATCCTGCTGGTCCCGATCCGCCGATGGGGGGCGCATCGCGACGCGCTCGCCGATGCCCTGGCCGCCGTGGCGGACCACGCCCGTCGGTTGCGGCACGACCCGACCGCCGCGTTCGACCCGGAGCCGTTGATGACGGCCCGTGACGCGGCTGCCGTGACGCCGTCACAGGCGCGCACCCGTCCCAGCGTCCTCCACGGCCCCCGGGGACTTGCCGAGCGCATCCTGCCGGCCGTCGCCGCGCTCGCCGACCCGGACGTCGGCGCCCCGGCGGAGGGAGCCGGGCGGGACCGCGCGCGGGAGCTGCTCGGCGCGGCCGCCGACGTGCTGGATGCGGCCGCCCGTTCGATCCGCCGTGGCACTCCGGCGGAGGTGCCGCCCGGAAGCGCGGACGTCCTGCGTGTCGACGAGGAGCACGAGGTACTGGAGGGTCCCGCGCGGCAGGCCGCCGAGCGGCTCGTGAAACTGCTCGGCGAGGCGCTCGAGGTCGCGGGGAGCGGCAGCACGCGGGGGACGACACCCGCCCCGCACGGCCCTGCGGGCGCCCCGTTCCTGGTGCGCCCGACGATGCTGCGGCTTGTCCCGGTCGTCGTGCGGGCGGTCCGCCGGGAGCTCCGCCGGGACTCACCCGTGTTCCGGCACGCCGTCCGCCTGGCGGCGGTAGCCGTGCTCGGATATCTCATCGCCACCCGGCTGCCCCTGGGCCACGGCTACTGGGCGCCGATCGCCGCGGTGATGGTGATGCGGCCGGACTTCCATCAGACGTACGCGCGTGCGGTCGCCCGTCTCGCCGGGACCCTGGCGGGGGTCGCGCTCGCCACCGGGATGGCGCGGGCCCTGGGCCCGGACGCCCGACTGTTCGGCGTGCTGGCCGTGGTGTCGGCAGGTCTGTCCTACACGCTGACCCGTACCGGCTACGCCTACTCCCAGTGCTTCACTGCCGCGTACGTCGTCTTCCTGCTGGCCATGGGCGGCCAGGCATGGGAGCAGACGGTCCCGGAGCGGGTGGTGCTCACTTTGCTGGGCGGGGCCCTGGCGATGCTGGCGTACGTGGTGTTTCCCGCGTGGGAGACGCCCCGGCTGCCGGGCCGGCTCGCGGATTGGCTCGCCGCGAACGGCCGCTACGCGGCCGCAGTGCTCCGCAGCCACGCCGAACCGACCGGGGAGCGTCGCGCCGACATGCGCCGGGCCCAACTGGCGAGCAGGGAAGCACGTGCCGCCTGGCACGAGGCGTACGACCAGGCACGACAGGAACCGGTTCCCCCCAGGGGTCTCACCTCGCGCGAGGCGGAGGAGGCGCAGGAGGCGCTCAAGGGGTTCGACAGGGCGGCGATGCTCATGGAGAGCCACGTCCCGCGGGCCGGTGGCCGTCTCGCACCAGAGGCGAAGCGGTTCGCCGAGGCACTGGAGGCGGACACCGCGCAGGCGGCGGTCGACGTGCGCGAGCACAGGAATCCGGAGTGGGAGCGCGTGGGGGAGGCGCTCCGGGCATGGGAGGGCTCCGCCGCCGGGAGCCCGGTGCTACGGCGCGGTGCGGAGCTGCAGAAGCAGGCCCTGGAGGACCTCGCGACCGCCGTGAGCCGTACACCCCTGGAACGGGACGTCGGCTCCGTTCGCGAGGAGCAACGGGTGCGGGCGGCCGCGGCGGAGGAAGGCGAGGGATCGGGACTGGCCCATCGAGGTGGGTGACGGCTCCGGTGAAGGGGAGCGCCGCGCCTCCTGGCCCGCTTCACCGGCCGCTCGGTCACCTTCCGTCCAAGCTCGTCGTCCACCGCATGGGGAGAGGGGCGTCGGCGGTCGGTCAGGCGAGGTCGGGGAGGGGGCGACGGGCGACCTCGTGGGCGTCGTCCGGCGGGACGCCCAGCATGCGCAGGACCATCTCGGCGAGATTCACCGCGGCGTCGTCGCCGTCCACCTCAGGGCGGGCGAATCTCAGCTCCACCAGGGACAGCAAGGTTCCACCCAGCGCGGACAGGGCCACTGTCGGGTCGACGGCGGTGAAGCGGCCGGAGGCCATGCCCACCTCGACGTCCCGGCGGGCCCGCCGGGTCAGACCGTTGTCCGCGTGGATGTGTCCCAGGCCCCGGCGGCGCAGCACCTGCATCAGCTCCGGGTGCGACTCGGCCATGCGTGCGCTGAGCCGGAAGCCCGCCGCGACGAGCTCCGCCGGGTCGTCGATGCCGGCCAGGCGCTCGTCGAAGGTCTGGCCGAACTCCTCCAGCGCGTCCTGCACCGCGGCCTCGAACAGCTCCGTCTTCGAATCGAAGTGGTTGTAGAACGAGCCGAAGCCGACGTCGGCGCGCTCGGCGATCACCTGGATGCTGGCGCTGGTGTCCCCGGTCTCGGCGAGTATCCGGCGGGCAGCGCGGACGAGCGCTCCGCGGGTCTCGGCGCGACGCCGCTCGAATCGGTTACCGGGCGGGGCTGACGTAGGCATGCCCAGATTCTAACCGGCGAGGCGATGACCATCGCAGTCCTGATGAATCCATCATTTCCTGCTGCGAACACCTTGACGATAGAACTGTCACACTTGATGATTTCCTCATTACGGCAATGTCGCTTGGAGGGCACCGTGTCCGCAAACCGCGTCACCGCAGTCGGCGTCCCGGACGTCAGGACGGCCCATCAGGACCTCCACAGCGCGCAGGGCGCCCTGCGCGGCGAACATCCCGGGCGGTCCCGGAACCCCGTGATCAAGGCGGCCGACCTGGCCTGGCTGGAGTTCGAGAAGCCCGATCTGGACCGGGCCGAGGTCTTCGCCCGGGACTTCGGCTTCGGTGTCGCCGCCCGGAGCGAGGGCGAGCTGTGGCTGCGCGGCACCTTCGCCGGCTCGCCGTGCATGGTGATCCGGCGCGGCCGGACCTCTCGTTTCATCGGCCCGGCGTTCCGCGCCGCCGAGCGGGCCGACCTGGACCGGCTGGCCCGCGCCACGGGTGCGGCCGTACGGGACGCGGACGTGCCCGGCGGGGGCAAGGTGGTCGACCTGCTCGACCCCTCCGGCTTCCCGGTCCGGGTCGTGCACTGCGGGGAGGAACTGCCGGCCCTGCCCGAGCAGCAGCCGCTTCTGCTCAACTTCGGCACCGATCACCGTCGCGCGAACGTCCCCCAGCGCCCGCCACGTGAACCCTCCCGCATCCAGCGTCTGGGGCATGTGGTCCTGGAGACACGGGTGTTCGGGCGCGCCCTCGACTGGTACCTGGACACCCTCGGGATGATCGTGTCCGACTTCCTGTTCCTGGACGGCCAGCGCGGCCGTGGCCCGACGATGGCGTTCATCCGCTGTGACCAGGGCAGCCGGGCCGTCGACCACCACACGCTGGCCATGCACCTCGGTCCGGGCAACGGCTACGTCCACTCCGCCTACCAGGTGACCGACCTCGACTCGATCGCCGCAGGCGGCGAGTACCTGGCCGAGCGCGGCTACCAGCGCAGCTGGGGCATCGGCCGGCACATCCAGGGCAGCCAGCTCTTCGACTACTGGCGCGATCCCGACCGCTTCATGCTGGAGCACTTCGCCGACGGGGACCTGTTCTCCTGCGACCTGGAGCCCGGCTGGGCACCCATGTCGACCACCGGCCTCGCCCAGTGGGGACCTCCTGCCACCCGTGACTTCCTCGGCGCCGGCCCCTCCCCGCAGCGGGTCCGTGACGTCATCGAAGCCCTGCGAGGCGACAACGAGATGGACCGGGCACGCCTGCTGGGCCTGCTCAAAGCCGCCAAGTCCTGAACCCCGCCCCCCTCACGAAGGTACTGACATGAGCACCAAAGTCCTGCGCACCGCCGACGGATGGTGGGTCCTCCTTCCCCAAGCTCTCGACTCCGCTCGAGCAGGGGAGACCCCCTTCGACCGGGCCGTCCCCGTCGACACCAAGGCCGCCACCACCGCCGAGCTGATCGCCGACCGGGCGGCCGTGCGCGAGGCCGCCCTCTCCGGGGAGGCGGGCACGCCCGTCGCCGACCTGGTCGTCCTCTCGCCGGTAACCACTCCCTGCCGGGTGGTCGCCCAGATGGTCAACTACCGCAGCCACGCCCGCGACTCGGGCTTCACCGGCGACATCCCGCCCGCCTTCTTCCGCAAGGCGTCCGGGTCGGTGAGTGGCCCGGGAGAGGCGATCGTCCGGCCGTCGCACGTGAGGTTCCTCGACTACGAGGTCGAACTCGGGCTCGTCATGGGCGCACCCCTGCCCGTCGGCACCGTGGTCGAGGAGCGTGACCTGCCGTCGTACGTCGCGGGGCTGGTGATCACGAACGACGTCAGCGCGCGCGACGTCCAGCTGACCAAGACGCAGTTCTACGAGAGCAAGTCGTACCCGACCTTCACGCCGACCGGGCCCTACCTGGCGCTGCTGGAGCCCGAGGATTTCGTCCATCTCCTCGATCTGCGGCTGAAGCTGTCGGTCAACGGCGAGCTGCGTCAGGACCGCACCCTCGCCGACATGATCGTCCGCCCGGCACAGGCGCTGACCTTGCTGGCCCGCTTCCAGACCCTCGACCCCGGCGACCTGCTGCTCACCGGCACCCCCGGCGGCACGGCCCTCAAGGCCCCGCCCAAAGCGGTCGAGAAGATCGGCGCGCTGCTGCCGCCCGCCGTGAAGTGGAAGGCGTTCTTCAAGAGCCAGGCCCGTAACCCGCACTACCTGCACCCGGGTGACGTGATCACGGCGACCATCTCTACCGCCGACGGGCGGATCGACCTCGGCGAGCAGCGCACGCCCGTCACGGACGCCGGGGGTACCCCCTGCTCGAAGAGCTTGGGGGAAGGACCCGAGGTGAGCCGCACATGACCGCCGACCAGGCCGGACCCCGGAGCACCCCATCCGCGTCCGCACGGACAGACCCTGCACGGACAGACCCCGCACGGACAGACCCCGCACGGACAGACCCCGCACGGACAGACCCCGTACCCGTCGTGATCATCGGCGCCGGGCCGGTGGGTGTGACCGCCGCCCTCCTCCTCGCCCGGCGCGGTATCCGCACCGTCGTCCTGGAACGCCACCAGGACGTCTACCCCCTCCCGCGCGCCGTCGCCACCGACGACGAGGTGCGCCGCATCCTCCAGGCCGCGGGCGTGGGAGAGGAGTTCGCCGCGATCGCCCGCCCCGCGCACGGACTTCGGCTGCTGGACGCCCGGCACCGGGTCATGGCCGAGTTCCGGCGCTCCGAGCACGGCCACCACGGCTACCCGCAGACCAGCATGTTCGACCAGCCCGAGCTGGAACGACTGCTGCGCGACGCCCTCGCCCAGCGCCCGGAGTGCGAGCTGCGGGGCGGTGTCGAGGTCACCGGCGTCGGCCCGGACCTGGCCGGCCCCGTGCGCGTGACCTACCGCGACGACGACGGTGAGCATCAGCTGTGGGCCGAGGCGGTCCTCGGCTGCGACGGCGCGGGCAGCCTCACCCGTGCCGCCGTCGGCGCCGCATGGGAGGACCTGCGCTTCGAGGAACGCTGGACCGTCATCGACGTCCGCACGAAGGCCGACGTCCGCTGCTGGGAAGGCGTCGACCAGGTCTGCGACCCGCACCGGCCGACGACGTTCATGCGCGTCGGTGAGGACCGCTACCGCTGGGAGTTCCGGCTGCAAGAAGGGCAGCAACCGGTCCGCGAACTGATCGCCCCGTGGCTGTCGCCCTCGTACGACGGGGACTTCGACGTCGTACGGGAGACGCACTACACCTTCCGGGCGCGGGTGGCCGACCGTTGGCGCAGCGGACGCGTCTTCCTCCTCGGCGACGCCGCCCACCTCACCCCGCCGTTCATCGGGCAGGGGCTGTGCTCGGGCCTGCGTGATGCCTACAACCTCACCTGGAAGCTGGCCCGCGTCCTGGGCCAGGGCGGCGACGAGCGCCTGCTGGACACGTACGAGAGCGAGCGCAAGCCGCACGCACGGCAGCTGATCCGGCTCGCGGTCGCCATGGGCTGGGCCATGACCGGCGGCCAGGACGGCGCCGCCGCACTGCGCCGCAGGACCCTGGCCGCGGCCTGCCGCATACCCGGCCTCACCGCGGCGGCGGGCCGCGACCTCAGCCCACGCCTGACCGCCGGGCCCCTCGTACGGCGCCGTATGCGCAGGAGCCTTGGGGGCACCCACTGCCCGCAACCATGGGTGGTGGGCGCTGACGCCCGGCGTTCCCGTCTCGACGAACTGCTCGGCGAAGGCTTCACCGTCCTGACCGCCGCCGAACCCTGGCCCTCGCTGCGCGCCCTCGCCCACGGGCTCGGCGTCCCCGCGATCCCCGTGGCCGACCTCCGTGACGACGGCACGCTCGCCGCCTGGCTGCGCGCCGGCCGGGTGGACGCCGTCCTGCTGCGCCCCGACCGCGTCGTCATGGACGTCGTCCCGGCCGGAAGGAACGACTTCACCGACACCGCCGCCTGGGCGTCTCTCCTGCACACCACGCGCAGCCCCGCCCCTTCCCCACGGACCGTGGAGAACAGCCTGCCGAGGAGCGCCACACGATGACCATCCCGGAACCCTTCACTACGCCCGATCCGCAGGCCGTCGCCGACAGCCGCATCATGGACTTCGCCCGCCACGCCGGCGTGGACGGCACCGACTACGCCACCCTGCACCGCTGGTCGGTCACCGACCTGGAAGGCTTCTGGGGCGCGGTGTGGGACTACTTCGGCATCGACGCGGACTCCCCGTACGAGCAGGTGCTCGCGGAGGAGCGGATGCCGGGCGCCCGCTGGTTCCCCGGCGCCACCCTCAACTACACCCATCACGCCCTGCGCAACCTCACCGACGACACCGTGGCGATCATCGCCCTCGACGAGACCGGCTCCAGCCACGAGGTGACGGGCAACCGGCTGCGTGCCCAGGTCGCCTCCGTCGCCACCACCCTGCGCGAGCTGGGCGTCGGCAAGGGGGACCGGGTCGTCGGCTACCTCCCGAACACCCCGCACGCGATCGTCGCTTTCCTCGCCGCCGCGAGCCTGGGCGCGGTGTGGTCGGTGTGCGGGCAGGACTACGCCCCCAAGGCCGCCGCCGACCGCTTCGCCCAGCTCGAACCCACCGTCCTGATATCCGCCGACGGCTACCTCTTCAACGGCACCACCCACGACCGCCGCGAGGCCACCCTCGAACTCGCCGGCGAGCTGCCGACACTGAAGGCCACCCTGCTGGTGGACCACGTGGGCCTGCCGTGGCCATCCCAGGCGTACCCGTCGCCGGCGGTGCCGTGGGAAGAGGCCGCCACCCGCACCGAGGAACTCACCTGCACTCCGGTGCCGTTCGACCACCCCCTGTGGGTCGTGTTCTCCTCGGGCACCACGGGCCTGCCCAAGGGCATCGTCCACGGCCACGGCGGCGTCCTGCTCGAACACCTCAAGACCCTCGGCCTCCACTCCGACCTCGGCCCCGGCGACCGCCTCCTGTGGTACACCACCACCCACTGGATGATGTGGAACCTGGTCGCCTCCACACTGCTCACCGGCGCCACCACGTGCACCTACGACGGCAGTCCGGCGCCCTTCGCCAAGCTCGACGTCCTGTGGGAGCTGGCCGCGCGCCACCAGGTGACCGTCTTCGGCACCAGCCCCCAGTACCTGCTGGGCATGGCCAAGTACGGCATCGACCCCTCGGCGCACGACCTGTCGTCGATCCGCGTGGTCGGCTGCACCGGCTCCGCACTGCCGGCCTCCGCCTATCCCTGGGTCCGCCACCACGTCGGCGACCACGTCCTGCTCGCTTCCATCAGCGGCGGCACGGACGTCGTCTCCGGTTTCGCCGGAAGCGCCCCCAACACACCGGTGTGGGCAGGAGAGCTCTCAGCACCCCACCTGGGCGTGGCCCTGGCCGCGTACGACGCCGAGGGCCTCCGGACCGTGGACCAGGTCGGCGAACTGGTCGTCACCCGACCGATGCCGTCCATGCCGCTGTACTTCTGGAACGACCCCGACGGCACCCGCTACCGCGACGCCTACTTCTCCTCCCACCCCGGCGTGTGGCGGCACGGCGACTGGATCACCGTCACCGGACACGGCTCCGTGATCGTCCACGGCCGATCCGACAGCACCCTGAACCGCAACGGTGTACGCCTGGGCAGCGCCGACATCCACGACGTCGTCGAACGCCTCCCCGAGATCACCGAGGCCCTCGTCATCGGTGCGGAAGAACCCGAGGGCGGCTACTGGATGCCCCTTTTCGTGGTCCTCACCGCCGGCGCGGTCCTGGACGACCCGCTCCGCGAGAAGATCAAGGAGGCGATCCGGACCGGGGCCTCACCCCGCCACGTCCCCGACGAGATCCTCGAAGTCCCCGGCATCCCGCACACCCGTACCGGCAAGAAACTCGAAGTCCCCGTCAAGCGCCTCCTGCAGGGCGCCCCCGTCGAGCAGGTCGTGAACCCGGCGGCCGTGGACGCCCCCGACCTCATCGACCACTTCGCCCGCCTGGGTGCCGAACGCCGGGGCCGGTCGACATGACAGCCGCGGAGCTCCGACCCGCCGCTGACCGCCGTCGACCTCCGCCCCGCCGAGTACGGCAGGACCTGTGCCGAGCTCCTGTGCTCTCGTCGGGCGCGGCCGCCCCGACACGGCCCGCCGCCACGACGGGGCCCTCGAAACCCGGGCCTCCACCCGTCTCGGCGCATGACGGGGAGGGCACCGGCGCGGTCGGCCGGTGCCCGGCTCAGCGCTTGGAGATGCGGACCACTCCGGTTTCGGTGCCCTGGTAGAGGGTGCCGTCCGGGGCGGCCGTCCCTCGCATCTGGAGCGGGTTGTAGACCAGCCCGATGCCCAGGAAGGAGCTGGTGAGCTGGGCGCCGGTGGCCGGATCGATGACGGAGTGGTGGTACTGGGCGAAGGTGTTCAGCCCGGCGCTGCCCGTCGGCCCGGTCACGGAGACGGTGTAGATCTTCCCGTCGGCCAGGGAGAGCCGGGGCAGAGCGGCGGACTTGACCGGGCTGTCCCACACCACCGAGCACCCCGTTCCCCCGGCGTTGACGTCGATCCGGCTGAGACCGCCCTCGAAGCTCGCTGAGGAGGGCTGGCTCGCCGGAGCGCCCTCGGGGAGGGCCGGGTAGGGGTAGCCGTAGGTGTTGGTGACGAAGACGCTGCGGCCGGAGGCGATGACGGCGTCCTCGGTGCCGCTGCGGGCGTACCGGGTGAGCACGGGGATCCGGCAGATCGGGTCCGGTCCGCCGGCCACCCGGTAGACGAGCAGGTTCCCGTGCGGGTCGGCGTTGTCGACGATGGTGACGTACTCGGTGCCGCTGCCCGGCCCGAAGAAGCTCGGGGTGGTGCCGGTGCCCCAACTGAGCTGGCCGGGCTTGCGGGCCGGACCCCGGTCGTACGGCGCCCGCCAGTCCACCACGGGGGTACCGTCCGGGCCGGCCGACAGCAGGTAGAGCGCGTGGTCGGTGGCGACGGCGGTCCGGCCGGGGACGGTGGAGATGCTGTTCTGGACGCCCTCGCCGGTGCTGATGCTGCGCACCGCCCCGGTGTCGGTGTCCACGGTCCCGATCACACCGCCGCTGGTGGCGAACCAGACCCTGCCCTCCCAGTCGGGGGTCAGGCCGACGATGTTGTCCCCGGCGGGGACGGCGTTGCCGAGCGGGGTGGACTGCTCGATCCGGAGGGTCCATCCGGAGCCGGCGCGGCGGTGGCCGACGCGCACGAGGTTGTTGTTGCCGTCGACCACGACCAGCCGGTCACCGTTGTCGAGGTAGGCGTACACGCCGCCGAAGAGGCTGCCCTTGGGCAGGGCCAGGGAGGCGAGGTCGGCCCCGCTGGCGGGGTCGAGCAGGTGCACGGTCGGCGTCTGGCCGAAGATGGTGGTGCAGAGCGTGATCACGTAGCCGTCGCTGCCCACGACCACGGTCGGGCAGGCCGAAGCCAGCGCCGTGCGGGAGTAGTCGATGGCGGACGTCCCGGGCCCCGGGTGGGGCGTGGTACCGCTCGAGGCACTGTCGCCATGCATGGTCGCGGCGCCGTTGGCCGCGGTGGCCGGGTTCTGCGGCGCCTGCGGACCGAACGGGGAAGCCGGGTCGGCGGCGGCGGGGGCGCTGCCGAGCGCAACGGTGAGGGAGAGGGCGAGCACGGCAAGGCGCCCGCCCGCGGGCAGGGAGAACGGCATCAGGGGGTCCTCGTGACTGGAGGGGGAGGGAACTGCTGCGGAGCGAGGAGCCGGCTGCCTCACCGGGTGCCGCGGCTCCCCAGGGGTCGGCCGGCGTGATGAGAACGGCCGACGGGGCGGCTGCCGATGGTGCGGCCCGGCCCTTGCTTCCGTGGAGCGGTTGCTCCCCGGAACGGCTCTGACCGCGACGCTATCCGCTGCCCCCGCGGGACGGATCTTTCCCTTGCGGCCCGCCACAGCTTGTTCACGCAGTTCACGTTCCCGCAGTACGCGGGCAACCCGCGGCGGGGGCGTACGGACCTCCGCCGGTGTCGCGGCCGGTCTCGCGATCAGCCGTCACGGGCCGGGAACGGCTCCGCCGCGCATGATCTCGGTGAGACGGCCGCGCAGCCGGGCGAACTCGGGTGAGGCCCGCAGCGCGGACACGTCCGTGCCGGGCCCCCTGTCCAGGTCCACCGGCAGCTCCGCCACCACCCGGCCGGGCCCCGCGGCCATGACCAGCACCCGGGAGCCCAACAGCACCGCCTCCTCCGCCGAGTGCGTCACGAACAGCACCGTCGTGCCGAGCCGCCCGGCCAAGGCCCGCACCTCCTCCTGGAGCCGCTCCCGGGTCAGGGCGTCGAGCGCGGCGAACGGCTCGTCCATGAGCAGGAGTTCGGGCTCTGCGGCCAGCGCCCTGGCCAGCGCCACCCGCTGCTGCTGACCGCCCGAAAGCTCCCACGTGCGCCGGCCCGCCATCCCGGGCAGTCCCACCCCCTCCAGAAGCCCGGCGATCCGGTCGGGCCGGTCGGATCGCGGCACGCCCAGCCGGGCCAGCGCGAAGGCGAGGTTCCCGCCCACCGTGCGCCAAGGGAACAGCCGGGGCTGCTGGAACACCACCCCCGCCCCCGCGCCCGGCCGGGGAAGCGCGCCCCGGACCCGGGCATGGCCCGCGGCGGGCCGCTCGAAGCCCGCCACCACGCGCAGCAGGCTCGTCTTCCCGCAGCCGGACGGCCCGACCAGGACGACGAACTCGCCCGCGTGGACCCGTACGTCCACGCCGGCGAGCGCTGTCACCGGCGCCTTCGCCGACCCGTACCGGACCGACACGCCCGCCAGCTCGACGACCGCGGTCCGCGCGTCAGGCTCGTCAGTTCGCGGCACGGCCGAGCTCCTCCACCGCGAGCGCCCGCCCGAAGACCGCCTCGTCCGGCACGGTGTCGACCGCCTTCTGCCCCTTCAGGAACACGGCGGCGTCGTGCAGGTTCGCCGCGAGCTTGCCGGGGGCGCCCGGCGTACCCAGGTAGTCGGGTCCGGTCTGCTCCTTCGCGCTGAGCAGCACCAGTTCCGACAGCTGCCGCTTCGCCTCCTCCGTCGGCAGCCCGAGCTCCGCCCCGATGGACTTCGCGGCCTGGTCCGGTGCGGTACGCGCCTGTGCGACGGCCGTGTCCTGCGCCTTGATCCAGGCCGTGACCACTTCCGGGTGCTTGGCCGCGAACGCGTTCGTCACCACGCCCAGGTCGGCCGTCGGCTTGCCCTGCTTGGCCAGTTCACGGCTGGTGACGAGCACCTTGCCGTCCTTGGTCAGTTCGCTCAGCGTCGGCGTCCACACGTAGGCGGCGTCGATGTCCCCGCGCTTCCACGCGGCGAGCGCGTCCTGCGGCTGGAGGTCGATGATCCGCACGGACGACGGCTCGACACCCGCCGTCGTCAGCGCGGCGAGCAGCGAATAGTGGGCCGTCGACCCGAAGGGAGCGGCCACCTTCTTGCCCACCAGGTCCTTCACCGAACCGATCCCGGGCTTGGCGACGAGCGCCTCGTTGTCCCCGATCAGGTCGTGGATCCACACCACCTTGTACGGGATGTTCAGGGGCGCGGACAGCCCCTTGGTGACGGGGCTCGACCCGGCCAGACCCAGGTCGACCGACCCGGCGATGACGGCCGTGTTGACGTCGCCACCGGACTCGAACTTCACCCATTCCACGTCGACTCCGGGAAGGGCCTGCTCCAGCAGCCGCTGGTTCTTCACCACCAGGTCGGCGTTGGGTATCGCCTGGTAGGCGATCCGTACGGTGGTCCGCCCCGAGGATCCGCCGGCCGTGTCGCCGTCACCTCCGCAGGCGGTGGTGACGGAGGCCGTCAGGGCGACGGCCGCGGTGAGCAGGAGGGTGCGGCGGGACAGACGTGCGGGCATGGACGATCTCCGGTCTGAGGTCGGACGGCGAAGGAATGAGGGAAGAAGGGGAACGACGGGAAAGCGGCGGGAATCAGGCGCGGCCGCGCCACGGCACGGCGATCCGCTCGACGAGCCGCAGCAGCGCGTCCAGCACGATCCCGGACAGGCCGATGGCGAGGATGCCCGCAATCACCAGCGCGGTCTGGTTGTAGCGCTGCGCATCGCGGATCATGCCGCCGATCCCGGGCACACCGTTGATGGTCTCCGCCGCGACGACCGAGGTGTAGGCGACACCGACGGCGATGCGGACACCGGTGAGGATCTCGGGTAGGGCGGAGGGCAGCCGTACGGACAGCAGCAGCGCCGTCGGCCCCGACCCCAGCGCCCGTGCGGCCTCGACGAGCCGGTCGGGCACCGTGCGTACGGCCGCCGCGGTGGCCGCGGCGATCGGTGGCAGGGCCGCGATGACCAGCAGCCAGATCTTCGGTGCCTCGTCGATGCCGAACCAGATGACGAGCAGCGAGAGGTACGCCAGCGGCGGTAGCGTCCGCAGGAACGTCACCGCGGGCTCCAGCACGACGGCCAGCGGCCGGACCGTACCGATCAGCAGCCCCAGCGGCACCCCGGCCAGCACGGCGTACGCGGAGCCGGTGCCGATCCTGCCCAGGCTGACGCCCAGATGCTCGATCAGCAGATGGCCGCCGTAGCCGCGCACCCCGTCGTGCACCGTGGAGGCGAGGACGAACTGCCGCCACACGTCGCCGGGCGAGGGAACCAGGACCCGCGGCCACACCTCGGCGGAGACCGCCGCCTGCCAGGCGCCGAGGAGCACGGCGAGGGCGACGAGCCGCAGCCCGCCCCACCGGAAGGCTTCGCGCAGGCGGTCCCGTCGCGGGGAATCGGCCCTGGCCCCGGCCACGGGCCCGGTTCCGGTACCGGACGGTTCGGGGGCGGTGTGCGGGAGCCGGTCCGGACCGGCTCCCGCCGCCGTGGGCGTCGTGGGAGCGCTCACGGGGCTTCCGCCCCGGTCAGGGCGCGCAGCCGCGGGGCCACTTCCTCGCCGACCCGGTACGCCTCTTCGAGGTGCGGGTAGCCGGAGAGGACGAACTCGTCGATGCCCAGGGCGTGGTACTCGGCGAGCCGTGAGGCCACCTCGTCGTGCGAGCCGACCAGCGCGGTCCCGGCGCCTTCGCGGACCAGGCCGATGCCCGCCCACAGGTTCGGCGCCACCGTGAGGCGGGCGGCGTCCGCGACCCCGCCGTGCAGCGCGGTCATCCGGGCCTGCCCGGTGGAGTCCATGCCGGCGAACCGCTCCTGGCTCGCCCGTACGGCCTCCGGGTCGAACCCGGCGAGGACCCGGTCCGCCTCGGACCAGGCCTCGGCGGCGGTGTCCCGGCTGATGACGTGCAGCCGCAGGCCGAACCGGACGGTGCGGCCCGCCGCCCGGGCCCGCTCCCGCAGCCGGGTGACGCGTGCGGCGACGGCGGCGGGCGGCTCGCCCCACAGCAGTTGTACGTCGGCCTGCCGCGCGGCGACCTCCTCGGCGGCGGGGGAGGCCCCGCCGAAATACAGGGGCACGGGGTGGCGCAGGTCCGGATCGGTGAGCCGGGCGCCTGAGATCCGAAGGTGGGCCCCGTGGTGGTCGGCGGTCTTGCCGTCCAACAGGGTGCGGAGGACCGCCATCACCTCCTCGGTCCGGGCGTACCGCGCGTCGTGCTCCAACCAGTCACCGTACGACCGCTGTTCGGCCGGGTCGCCGCCGGTCACCACGTTGAGCGCGAGCCTGCCTCCCGCGAACCGGCGGAAGGCGTCGGCCTGCTGGGCGAGCAGTGTCGGACTGGCGAATCCGGCGCGGAACGCCACCAGGAACGCGATCCGGGTGGTGTGCTGTGCGAGCGCGGCGGTGAGGATCCAGGGATCCACGCAACCGAGCCCCACGGGCGTGAGCAGCGAGTGGAACCCGGCCTGCTCGGCGGCACGGGCCACCTGGGCCAGGTAAGGGATGTCCGCGGGCCGCCGGGTGGCGGATCCGGTACGGCCCTGGACGGCGGTTACACCGCCGGGGTCGCGGCCGTCCCCGCCGGTGGGCAGGAACCAGTGGAGCAGGAGGGGGTTTTCCGGCATGAGGGGACCTCGTCGAAGCAGCAGCACGGCACGCGCCACCACCGAGGGGAGGTGACACGTGTACGTGAGCAGAGGGGAAGACGGAAGGAGGCGCGAAGGGGGGCGCGGTTGTTCCGTGCGGCATCAGGAGCGGCGGACCGCCTGGTCCTCAGCGGACCTGCGGATCAACAGCCGCGCGCACGAGGGAAATCGGCCCGACACAGCATGGTCGAGACACGCAGCAGATCTACGTGACGACGCGATACGAGTACGGGGGCCATGGCCGCATCCTGTCGGGGCGGCTCCGGAGCGTGCAAGCGGTGTTCGAATGCTGGATTACCCCGTTCCGCATGCCGAGATGCGTCGCCACGGCGGCCACGCCCGCCACGGCGGCCGGTGCCGCGGAGTTGTGGCCGCAGCATGGCGAACGGACCGTCGTGGACCTCCGCACCACGGGCGAGTTTGCGCAGGGGACCGTGGGACGAGGGGGACGAGTTTTCCGGTCCCTGGGGTGGCCTGGGCGGCTGGCTGTGCAACGGGGGACAACGTACTGAATGTCCGATTCTCTTATGATGGCCAGAGGGCGAAGCCAGAAATGGACCGATGCCGATGAGCGGACCCGTGAACGCCGAGGGGGCCGGTGCGGGAGAAGGAGGCCTGTCGCAGGATCCCTGTCCCGCCACCGCCTGGGTGGACCGGGTGGGCACCCTCCAGCTGTGGAGTGCGGAGGCGGAAGCCCTCCTCGGATACCCGGCGAGCGAAGTCTGCGGCACACCGGCGGTGGAGCTGCTGACCACGCGCGGGGACCGCGAAGCGGCGCTGGCCGGGCGCGACCGGCCTGAGACCGGCCAGAGCTGGGACGGCGTTCTCGCCCTGCGGCACCGTGACGGACACGAGGTGAGGGTCGGGCTGCGCGTGCGCCCGCTCACGGACCGGGAGGGCCCGGCGGGATGGGCGGTCTCCGCAGGAGACGCCCGGCGGATCGAGCGGGAAGACATCGACCGGGCGATGATGCGGGCCCTGTTCGAGCAGTATCCCGCCCCCATCGCCATCATGGACGACGCTGCGCGGTACCGGTTGCTGAACGAGGCGGCGGAGCGGGCCCTCGGCCACCCCGGAAACCAGCTCATCGGCCGGCACGTCGGCACGGACACCTCCCACGTCGACTCCGGAACGATCGACCGGGTGCTGCGGCAGGTGCGGGAAACCGGTGAGTCCGTCCTCGGCCTTCCGGTGCGCGGGAGCCGCCCGTCCGGGCCGGACCGTGACCGGATGTGGTCGCTGTCCACGTTCCGACTGACCGACCCGACCGACCGTCCCCTCGGCACGTGCCAGACGTACGTCGACATCACGGACGGGTACCGGGCCGAGCGGCGACTGGAACTGCTGACCAAGGCCGGAGCGGGCATCGGTGCCACGCTGGACGTGGCGCGCACCGCGCAGGAGCTGGCGGACGTCCTCGTGCCGGCCCTCGGTGACGTGGCCTGGGTGGCCCTGTCCGAGGCCGTGCTCGAGGGGGACGAGCCCCCGAAGATGTCCGGCCCCGGGCAGTGGAACCTGCGCCGGATCGGCGTGGCCCCGCCGGGTGAGGGCTGGCCCACCGGCCTCCTGGCCGCGGGCGCGCTCCCGCCCGCACTGCCGAACCACCCGCTCCTACGGAGGATCGGGCAGGGGGAGACCGTCCTGCTGCCCGACCGTGACAGCGTGATCGCCGCGGCCGAGGGGTACTCGGAGCTGGCTCCTCTGTTCGTCCCCGAGCACGGCCACTCGGCGATCGCGGCTCCGCTGTTCGCCCGGGGCCTCGTCCTCGGCACCGTGGTCGTCTGGCGCACCCGCCGACCAGGCCCCTTCGGCCAGGAGGACGCCGACCTGCTGACGGAGATAGCGTCCCGGGCCGCACTCGGCGTGGACAACGCCCGCCGTTACACGCGCGAGCACCGGGCGGCCGTCGCCCTGCAGCAGCGCCTGCTCCCCGCGGCCACCACCGACACTTCCGCGGCGGAGACCGTGGGGTTCTACGTGCCCGCGGGAGGCGGGGCGGAGATCGGCGGCGACTGGTACGACGTCATAGCCCTCCCGTCCTTCCGCGTCGCCCTCGTCGCGGGCGACGTCACGGGACACGGTCTGCCCGCCACCGCCACGATGGGCCGGCTGCGCACGGCCGTCGACACCCTGGCCGATCTGGAACTGGACCCGGACGAACTCCTCACCCATCTCGACGATCTCGTCCAGCAGCTTCAGGGCGAGGCACCCCACCAAGGGGACACCGTCGGGGCCGGCTGTCTGTACGCCGTCTACGACCCCGTCACCTGCCAGTGCACCCTGGCCAGCGCCGGACACCCGCCACCCCTCGTGATCCGGCCCGACGGCAGCGTCGAATCCGTCGAGGTCTCGCCCGGACCGCTGCTCGGTGTGGGCGGGATGCCGTTCGAGGCGACCACGTTCGACCTCGAGCCCGGGAGCGTCATCGCGGTGTACACGAAGGGCGTCATCTACCGAGACGACCACGATCCCGACGCCGGCCTGCGGCGGCTGACCGACCGTCTCGCGCGGTCCGCCGCCCCCGGCCGTGATCTGGACGGCGTGGGACACGAGCTTCTCCGGAGCCTGGGCGATGCTCCGGCCCGCGACGACATGGCCCTGCTCCTGGCGCGCACGCGTGCCGTCGCTCCGGAGAACACCGCGACCTGGGAATTCCCCGCGGACGTGTCCGTCGCCGCCGCCGCACGCAAGGCGGCGGCCGGGCAGCTGGCCGCGTGGGGACTGGACGAGCTGTCCTTCACCACCGAGCTGGTCGTCAGCGAACTCGTCACCAACGCCGTCCGGTACGCGGGCGGCCCCATCGGCCTGCGACTCATCCGGGGAGACGTGCTGGTCTGCGAGGTCAACGACCCCAGCAACACCCAGCCACGGCTGCGCCGGGCCCGTTGGTCCGACGAGGGGGGCCGAGGTCTGTTCCTCATCGCCCAGCTCACCGACCGTTGGGGCAGCCGCTACACCCGGAGCGGAAAGACCATCTGGACCGAACAATCCCTCACCGCCGGTCTCGGCCTGCTCGACCTGCCGCCGTGATCGCGGCCGGAGTCGGCTTCTAGGCGATGCGGGGCTGGAGCCCGACGTCATGCCCGGACATGAGGGCAACGATGCCCTGGTCGGTGACGGACACGGACCGGAGTGCGAGCCCTTCGGGCAGGTTGTCGAGCGGGGCCTGACGCTCCAAGGCCTTCTCCAGCAGGGTGCGTGCCGCAGGAGGCACGTTCCCGGAGAGCCGGACGTCGTCGACTCCGATGGCTCTCGAGCCGGCGACGCCGACGTGCGCGGAGGCCGAGACCTGCCCAAGCAGCGGGACATGAGTGGTCGCTATCACTTGGTCGTCGCCGTTGCCTCGGTTGATGTCGACCCCGTAGAAGGCCGAGAGGTCTTCGTACGCAATGGTCGCCGTGACCTCGGCTTCGTCAGCCTGCTCCCGCCCGCCCTGCGTTTGGCGTATTCCGTGCAGATGGATGGCGAGATCCTGAATGGTCAGGACGCGGCCGTTCAGGGCGGCTGGAACCTGTGCGGCGTCGATGTCCGCCTCGGTGATCACCTTTCGAGCCAGCTGAAGTGACACGGGAAAGCCGTTCACGTGCACCTGGGGAGCGGAGTCGAGGCCGATGTCCCGCCGAACCGAATCGGCGATGCGGTCCTGCGCGTACTGCGTGGCCAACACCTCGCTGCCAGTGGCGGCGAGCAGCGTCAGGGCGGCCGCCATCAACCCGTTCCGGCGACGCCTGCGCCGCATTGCCCGGCCGTTCTCTGGTCCGTTCATGCTCTCTCCTTCTCGAGACCCCGCAGCCTTGTGCCGCGCGTCTACGTGAGCCGTCATAGGATCTGATTGCCCATCAGGCGAGTGCCGCGGGACATGACGGTTGGTCGCGGCGGCGTCGGCCTGTCAGCGGTGGATCAGCGGCCTGCGGATCACCGGGTCGGTGCTGGTGGTCGTGGGTGACGCCGAGGAGCTGGGGCTGCTGCTTGGCGACTCGCTCGTCGGAGTGGCACTGGCGGATGCCTCGGTGTCGGTCCGGGTGGCGAGGAGAACGGTGTCGCCGCGGTTCAACTGCGTACCGGCAGATGGGAGGGTTGCGATCACGGTGCTGGTGCCGGCGGCACTGGAGCGGGGAGTGAGTGCGATGTTCAGGCCCAGCTCGGCCAGGTCTGCTCTGGCTTGTGCGAGGGTCTTTCCGACCAGGTTTCCCGGGACGGCGACGGTTGGGGTCGTGGGCTCCGTCGATGCATGAGGGCTCATCGGGCCGGCGCCGCTGCTGGGGCGGGTGGTGCCTACCAGACCACTGGCGGAGGGCTCTGGCTCGGGCGAAGGGCTTGCGGAGGAGGAAGGCGAGGTCTGCGTGCTGGGACCGGTGGCGTGGGTCGCATCCGGAGCCGCAGCGATGACAGCAGTGACGACTGCGCCTGCGCCGAGAAGGGCCAACGCGACGAGGGCCGTCCGCTGGGGACCGCGGGACCCCCTGGAGGCCCTGAGCGCCGCTGTCGCCTGTTTCTCCGAAAAGGTGGGCGCTCCCGGGAGCGTAGTGTCCTGAGAAGGCGCGAAGTCGTGACTTCCAGGGGTGAGCAATGCGTCACGCATGGCCGCCGCGTCGGCGAACCGGTCGTCGGGGCTCTTGGCCATGGCGCGGACAAGAGCCGCCTGGACGTGCGGGGGCAGTTCCACCCCGAGGTCCCTCGGGGCCGGCGGGTCCTCGCACATGTGCTGGTAGGCGATGGCGAACGGGCTGTCCCCGGTGAAGGGCAGGCGGCCGGTGAGGAGCTCGTAGAGCATGCAGCCGGTCGAGTAGAGGTCGGAGCGGGCGTCGACGGGCCGGCCCTGGGCCTGCTCGGGGGACATGTACGCGGTGGTGCCGACCGAGATGCCCGTGCCGGTCACGCTCGTGTCGTGCCCGTCGGAGATGTGGGCGATCCCGAAGTCCATGACCTTGACCGACCCGTCGGCGGTGATCATGACATTGGCCGGTTTGATGTCCCGGTGGACCAGCCCGGCCGCGTGGGCGCAGGCGAGTGCTTCCAGCGTTCCCGCGACCCAGGCGACCGCTTCCTGCGTCGAGGGTGGGGCCGACCTCAGCCGTTCGGCGGCCGTGTGTCCGGGAACGTACTCCATGACCAGGAAGGGACGCGGGGGCGCTGTCGGAAGCCAGCCGGCGTCGTAGACGGCTGCGACGCACGGGTGGTTGAGGGAGGCGGCCGCGCGGACCTCGCGCTGGAAGCGGCTCTGGGCGACGGCGTCGAGGGCGAGCTGGGTGTGCAGCAGCTTCACGGCGACCGCGCGGCGCAGGACCAGGTCGTCGGCCAACCAGACCTCGCCCATGCCGCCGCGGCCGATCATCTCGCGCAGCGCGTACCGGTCGCCGATCAGGCCGGCCCACGCGTCGTAGAGGGGGTACTGCATGACGGTACCTGCGGTCCTTCGGAGGGTCGGGCTGACGGGGAGGGTTGCGGTGGTGCCCGGCACGGACTGCCGGAAGCCGCGTGGGGCTGTCTCCCACTCGGCGACGGGAGGAGATCGCACGGGTCCACCGACTCTCGTGCGACGCCTCGGACAGCGCCATCCGGGTGAACGAGAGCGGCTGAGGTGCGCCCTTGCTGCGGCGGGCGGCACCGTTCGGAGCCGAAGGCCTTGTGCGACCAGAGGTCTGCGGGACATCCGGTCGCCGGCGATTCAGTCCGACGTCGGCGGTGTCTTCGGCGCGCGGAACAGACACCCGACGGCTGCGGCGAGAACGATGACGCCGACGGCGACGAGCGAGGCGGACAGGCCGTCCATGAAGGCGGACTTGACGCCGTCCGCCAGTGCCGCGCCCCGGGCACCGAGCTGATCGGCGACGTGCAGGCCCGCCGCGGCGGAGTCGCGTGCGGCCTCGGCGGCTTCGGGGGGAAGCCGGTCGAGGGAGTCGGGCAGGTTCGAGCGGTAGTGGCTCCCGTAGATCGAGCCCATCAGGGCGATGCCGACGGCCGAGCCGACCTCGCGGGTGGTGTCGTTCATCGCGGAGGCGACTCCCTGCTGGCCGCGGCCGAGCGAGCCGGTGATGGCGGAGGTGCCCACGGCTCCGGACAGGCCGATGCCGAAGCCCGCCAGGACGAGTCCGCCGAGGAACGGCAGGTAACCGGAGCCGACGTCCAGCCGGGAGATGACGAACAGTCCGGCGCTCAGCAGGAGCAGCCCGACGGTCATGGTGACCTTCATCCCGACCCGTCGCACCAGGTGGGGGGTGGCTTGGGAGGTGGGGAGGACGACGACGGCGACGGGTACGAGGGCCGCGGCGGCCTTGAGCGGGCTGTAGCCGAGGATGAGTTGCAGGTACTGCAGGCCGACGAAGAAGAACCCGAAGACGGCCATGAACTGTACGAGGACGACGATCGCCCCGGCCCGGAAGCCGCGGATGCCGAACAGCGCGGGATCGAGCAAAGGGTGCTCACGCCGCAGGCCGAGCCAGGCGTACGCGGTGAAGGCCAGCACCGTGACCACGAGGGCGGCGATCACGACAGGCTCCGTCCAGCCCCGCTCGTTGCCTTCGATGATGGCGAAGACGAGGGTGCCGATCCCGACGGCGGTGCAGACGGCCCCGGGCACGTCGGGCGGGGAGGGGTGTTCGTCCTTGGTGTCGGGCGCCAGGAGGAGGGCGGCGACGGCGGCCAGGAGGGCGACCGCGGCGCTGGTGACGAAGATCGACCGCCATGAGAACCACTCCAGCAGGGCCCCCGCGGCGAGCATGCCGATGATGGCTCCGGCGGCGGCGAATCCGGACCAGGTGGCCACGCCCTTGACGCGCTGCTCGGGAGGGAAGGCGGCGGTGATCGTGGACAGGGTGCCCGGCATGATCATCGCGGCCCCCAGGCCCATGACGACTCGCCAGACGATGAGCGTGGTCGTGGAGTCGGCGAAGGAAGCGGCCAGGGATGCGGCGCCGAAGACGACGGTGCCCGCGACGAGGACGTTGCGGCGCCCGATGCGGTCGCCGATGGCACCGAGGGGCAGGACGAGCGCGGCCAGGGCGACGGTGTAGCCGTCGGCGATCCAGGTCAGCGAGGCGTTGGTGGCCGACAGGTCGATGGCGAGGTCGGGCAGGGCGAGGTTGAGCGCGGAGACGGAGGCGACGACGAGGACCAGGGACAGGCACATGGCGAAGAGGACGCCGTTGTGGCCGGCCCGGCCGGTCGCGACGGCGTCCTGCCGGCCTTCGGGCTGGTCGTCGGAGGTGCGGTGGGGGCTGGTGGACATGAGGAACTCGTCTCAGTCGTTGCCGGGCTGGAGCAGTTTGAAGACCAGGCGCGCGGCGGAGCGCTGCACCGCGTGGCGCAGGCGCACCGGGGCCGGCAGGGCCGGGGGCGGCGTCGGGGGAGTGGCCGCCAGGCGGGGGAAGAGCGCTTCGGCGTTGGTGCGGTTGACGGCCTTGAGCGTGGCCGTGTCGACGTTGCCGTCGAGGCCGCCCGCGAAGTACTGCCCGGCGGGAGTGGGGGCGAAGGGCCAGTCGCTGCCGAAGAGCACGTGTCCGGGGCGGGCGAAGGCGAGCAGGGTGGGCAGGGCGGCAGGGCTGGAGGACAGGGCGGTGTCGAAGTGGAAGGAGCGGAAGTCGTCCAGTACGTCGAGCGGGCTGCGCGCGGTGTCATTGGCGATGGTGAGGGCCATGCGGTGTGAGGAGTACGGCACGAAGCCACCGGCGTGGCTGAGGATGAACCGAATCCTCGGGTAACGCCGCAGGATGCCGTTGCGGACCAGGAGATAGGCGGCGCGGGTGGTGTCCAGAAGGAAGTCGGCGGCGAAGGCGGGAATGCCGTCGACCGGGGGAGCGGGCAGCTCGGCCGGGTGTATGAAGACCACCGCGCCACGGTCGTTGAGCGTCTGCCACAGCGCGTCCTGGCCGTCCACGCCGAGGTAGGTGCCCCGGTTGTTGGCGAGCAGGGTGACGCCGTCGGCGCGCAGCTCGTCCAGTGCGCGCGCGGCCTCGGTGGCCGAGGCCGCGGCGTCGGGCATGGGCAGGGTGGCGAAGAAGCCGAAGCGGCCGGGGTGGTCGGAGACCAGGGCCGCGGAGTGGTCGTTGAGGCGTCGGGCCAGGTCGGCGGCCTCGGCGGGTGCAGTGAGAAAGCCGGTGCCGGGCGTGGAAACGGAGAGGATCGACGTGGTAGTGCCGAGCAGGTCCATCAGTTGCAGGGCGGACTCGGGGTTCCAGGCGGGCAGGGCGCGGCCGCCGGCGTCGGCGATGCCGGCCTCGGCGAGCTCGTCGCGGTAGAAGTCGGGCACCACATGCTGGTGGACGTCGATGCGCTGTGCCGAAGGGGACATGAAGGGGCCTTTCATGCGTTCTACGGGTTATGGCGGGGAGTGCTTCCGGCCGGCGCCCGTGCACTGTCGACCCACCCGGCGCTCCGGGCATCGGGGTCCAGGGCGGCGAAGGAGTCCGGTCCGGCGGTGGCGCAGGGCCTGTGGATGACCGGAAGAAGAGATCGGGGAGGGATCGGACGGTCAGGGAGTCGCCAGTGTGGTTCGCGACGTCTCAGAGGGGACGGGCCGTCGTCAGATGAAAGACACCGACACGGAGCCGAGCGCTCCGAAACCTGCCTCTGCCTTCTGGCCGACGCCGATGAAGGGGGCTGTGGTTAGCGCCGGGCAGGATCGCGTACCCGGCCTCCAGTCTTTTGCCGTAGGCGGCGAGAGCGTTGGCCGGCCAGGCGACTGCGGCGGCCGGATGGCCCATGACTTCCTTGCTGCTGCCGGTCGCCACGCGGCTTCCGTCGACGAGCAGGTCCACGTTCACCGCCGCGAGGTCGGGTGCGTAGGCCATCGGCGTCCAGGAGCCGCGGACCGGTCCCGCGGAGCCGGCGTTGTCCGCGAGGGCGTCGGCCGGAGCGATCCGCCAGTCGCGGATGCGGCTGTCGACGATCTCCAGGGCGGGCGCGACCGCATCGGTGGCGGTCAGGACGTCACTGATGGTCACGCCGGGGCCGCGCAGCGTCCGGGCGAGGCGGAAGCAGATCTCGGGTTCGACGCGTGGGGCACAGTACCGGGCGGCGCGTACCGTCCCGCCGTCGCGATGGACCATGTCGTCCAGCAGATGACCGAAGTCCGGCTCGTATACGCCGAGGAGCTCCCGCATCGGGACCGAGGTGAGACCGACCTTGTGGCCGATCACCGTCGACCCGGAGGTCAGGTGGCGGGCGACGTTGTCCTGCTGGACGGCGTAGGCATCGGCGCGATCGAGACCGGGCCACGTCGTGGTGAGCGGTTCGACGGGCGCCGTGCGGTGTTCGGCCTCGCGTAGGAGTCGGGCGGCCTCCATGCGTCGCCGGGTGGCCGTCGGCCTCATGTCCTGCTCCTCGCCGCCAGACGTGTCGCCGCCTCGTAGACCAGCTGGGCGTGCAGTTCGAACATCGCCACGAGGTCGACGTCGTCACCATTGATCTCCCGCTGGACGAAGAGCCCGTCGGCGCCCGCGACGGCGTAGGTCGTCAGGGCGTGCACGGACTCCTCGTCGAGGTCCGGGACGAGTGCCTGGGCCATTTCGGCGATCTTGGCGCGCGCGATGTCGCGGACCTGGAGGAACACCGTCCGGCCGCGGGGTTCGGCAGGACGCCGTTCCAGCGCGAGCATCAGGCCGAGACGGAGGAAGTCGGGGGCGTCGATCAGCGACTTCCCCACGTTTCCCGCCATGGCGGTGACCCGTTCCAGCGGGGTCCCCGTCTCTTCGCTCGGAAGCTCCACGGCGGCGAGCCACGTCTCGAAGCTGCGCTCGATGACTGCGGCGATCAAGTCGTCCTTGTCCTTGAAATGCCAGTAGATCGAGCTGGCGGGCAGTCCGCATTTGGCGCTGACGGCCGCGATGGAGGTGCCTTCGTACCCTCGCTCGCCCGCGATCTCCACGGCGGCGTCGAGGATGCGCTGCCGCGACTCCACTCCGTTCGCGCGCTTCTTGCGGGTCGTCTGCGGCTTCGTCATGGCAGGTGCCCCTCTGGTGTGCGCTTCTCGCCGGCTGCTTGACCCTATCCGGCAATGAGCCTACCGTAGCACTCGTTCCAATTGGAGTGAACACTACGGTAAGAATCGTGCAGCGCGATCGACAGTGAGGTGGCCTGATGAGCGAGACCGCGGCCGGGGTAGAGGCCGAGGACAGTGCCTACGACGTGGCGGTGATCGGTTACGGGCCCACGGGCGTGACCGCGGCGAACCTGCTGGGCGCGATGGGGCTGCGCGTCGTCGTCCTGGAGCGGGATGCCGAGATCTTCACGCGCGCCCGGGCCATCTCCACCGACGAGGAGGTCGTCCGCATCTGGCAGCGGATCGGACTGGCCGAACGCCTCAAGCAGGACATGCTGACCGAGCGGCCGGTGGACTTCGTCGACGCCGACGGCCGTACGTTCCTCAGCGCCTCCCCCACATCACGCGGCCACGGCCACCCACCGCAGATGTTCATCTACCAGCCGGCCCTCGAGCAGGTCCTGCGTGACGGTGTCGACCGCTACCCGAACGTGAAGATCCTGCTGCGCCACGAGTGCCTGCGCCTGCGCCAGGACGCCGCCGGGGTGGAGCTGACCGTGGTCGGCACGGCCGACGACTCGGTCCACCGGCTGCGCGCCTCCTACGTGATCGCGGCCGACGGCGGCTCCAGCCTCACCCGCGCGCAGCTGAACGTCGGGTACGAGGGGCGGACGTACGAGGACCGCTGGATCGTCATCGACACCAAGATGCTCCAGCCCTGGCCCGACCACGACAAGCTGCGCTTCCACTGCGACCCGGCCCGCCCGGCCGTCGACTGCCCGACCCCACTGGACCACCACCGCTACGAGTTCCCCCTCCTGCCCGGGGACGACGAGAAGCAGCTGGTCACCGAAGACGCCGTGTACCGGCTGATCTCCCGGTACGGGATCGGCCGCGACAGCATCAAGGTCCTGCGCGCCACCGTCTACAGCCACCACGTCCGGTTCGCCTCGCGCTTCCGCGTCGGCCGGGTGTTCCTCGCCGGTGACGCCGCGCACGCCATGCCGCCGTGGATCGGCCAGGGCATGGCCGCCGGCGTGCGGGACGTGGCCAACCTCTGCTGGAAGCTGAACTCCGTCATCCACGGTGAACTGCCCGAAAGCGTCCTCGACAGCTATGAGACCGAGCGCAAACCGCACGTCAGGGAGGTCACCAGGCGAGCGGTGTTCGTCGGCCGCATGATCACTGAACGTCGGCGCCCGGTCGCCCGTGTCCGCAACGGTGCCCTGCGCGCCCTGGACCGCATACCGGGCTTCGGCGACTGGCTGCAGGACTCGAACTGGATCCCCGTGGCCCGCTACGACGACGGCCTGCAGGCCGGCCCCCGTACCAAGGCGACCGGGCACCAGATTCCGCAGCCCTGGGTGACCGGTTCCGACGGGAAACGCGTACGGCTGGACGACGCGCTCGGCGGCCGCTGGCTGCTGCTGCATCTCGGGCTGCCCACCACACAGCGCGCGTGGGAGCGCCTCGGCGTCGAGTCGCTGGCCGTTCTGCCGGTGGGCTCGCGCCCGGCCGACGGCGCGGTCGTCGACAGTGAGGGCGTCCTGCTCCCCTGGCTGGCCGAGCGCGGTGTCACCACCGTGGCCCTGCGCCCCGACGCCTACGTCTACGCCGCCGCCCCCGCCGGTGCCCCGCTCCCGCCTCCTCCGGCCGGATTCGCCCCCGCGTCACGGCCGGCCACGACCACCGCTCAGTGAGGACCACCATGACCGCACCCACCGAAGTCCCCGCGATGCGCGAGCGCCTGCTCGATGTCGACGGCAAGAAGATCTTCGTCGCCGAGGCGGGGCAGGGAGCGCCCGTCCTGCTGCTGCACGGCGGCGGCCCCGGCGCATCCGGCGTCTCCAACTACAGCCGCAACATCGCGGAGCTGGCCAAGGAGTTCCGGGTCATCGTGCCCGACCTGCCCGGTTACGGCCGCAGCAGCAAGGGCATCGACCTCGCCGACCCCTTCGGCGCCCTGGCCGTCGGCATCCGCGGCGTGCTCGACCAGCTCGGCCTGGAGAAGGCCCACTTCGTCGGCAACTCCTACGGCGGTGCCTGCGCCCTGCGCCTCGCGCTTGACACCCCCCAGCGGGTCGACCGCATGGTGCTCATGGGCCCCGGCGGCATCGGTACCACCCGCGCGCTGCCCACGCCCGGCCTGAACAGTCTCCTGAACTACTACACGGGGGACGGGCCCTCGCGGCCGAAGCTGGAGAAGTTCATCCGCGACTACCTGGTCTTCAACGCCGCCCACGTACCCGACTCGATCATCGACGCGCGCTACCGGGACAGCATCGACCCCGAGGTCGTCGCCGCCCCGCCGCTCAGGCGCCCGAAGTCGCCGCGCGCGCTGTGGAAGATGGACTTCACCCGCGACAAGCGCCTGAACCGGCTGGCCGTGCCCACCCTGGTGCTGTGGGGCGCCGCGGACAAGGTCAACCGGCCGTCGGGGGGCCGGATGCTGGCCGAGCGCATGCCCAACTGCGACCTGTACGAGGTCGCCAACACGGGGCACTGGGTGCAGTGGGAGCGCGCAGAGCTGTTCAACCAGCTCTGCGCCGACTTCCTGGCGGGCCGCCGATGAACACCACCCCCTCGGTCTTCGGCTCCGTCCACCTCGGGTACGTCGTCGTCGAGTCCAACCGCTTCGCCGACTGGCGCCGGTTCGGCACCGACGCCATCGGCATGCACCACGACGACATCTCCCGTGACGTGATGCGCTTTCGCCTCGACGACCACGAGTGCCGCTTCCTGTTCCGGCGCGGCCCCGCCGAGGACGTGGTGGCGATCGGCTGGCACATCGACGACCACGCCTCCTTCGAGCAGATCGAGACCCGCATCCGGGCCCACGGCGTCCCTGTCGTGCGGGGTTCCGACGAAGAGGCGGCCCTGCGCGGCGTGGAACGCCTGCTGCGTTTCCCCGGCCCCAAGGGCCTCGTGCAGGAGATCTACACCACCCCGGTCGTCTCGTCCGAGCCACTGCGGATGCTCGCCTCCGGCTGGGTCACCGGCGACTCGGGCATGGGACACGTCGCGATCACCTCCGCCAAGCCCACCCTGATGCGCGGCTACTACCACACGGTCTTCGACGCCCGCCTGACCGACTACATCGACGAGACGATCAGCGGCGTCAAGCTCAAGATCCGCTTCCTGCGCGTCAACGAACGCCATCACTCCATCGCGATCGCCGCCGTCCGAGGCCTGCCGATCGACCCGATCCGCACCCGCGTCCAGCACCTCAACATCCAGGCCGACAGCCTGGACGACCTGGCCCACAGCTACGAGCGCGTGCACGAACTCGGCTTCGACATGGCCCTGTCGGTGGGCCAGCACACCAACGACAAGGAACTCTCCTACTACGCCCGCACTCCCTCGGGCTTCGAGTGGGAGGTCGGCTGGAACCCCCTCGTCATCGACGAGAGCACCTGGGAGCCCTCCACCCACCAGGGCATCAGCATCTGGGGCCACAAGCCCGTCGGCCAGACGATCGTCGACAAGCTCGACCAGTTCCGGCTCGGCGCCCGTTCCCTCGTCCGGCCGGAGAAAACCGTCCCCGCGCTCAGCGGCGCCGGCATCCCCGACGACTGACCCGGCACGGTCACCCCGCCGCCCGGCGGGGTGACCGTCCTCGCTCGATCCACGGCAGCGCGGCGGAACACCGCCGCCGGCCCTCTCGCCCGGTCGCACATCCCTCGCACTGGGGTTTCAACAGGCACCTGGCCTCGCGGCCTGATCACGGGCGAACTCCTGCGGGTCCGGCAATCCCGGACGCCCGCGGTTCCTCGTGCCTGCCCGTCGCCGTCCCGCACTGCTCCGGTCCGTCCGGCACGCCGCCCGTCGTGCTTCCCGTCACGGGACGCCGGGAACCGTGCTGCCGGGCCCCGGTGAGTGACCATCCACCTCGCGAGAGGATCCCCTTCATGTCCGTCCCGCCTCTCCGGCCCGGCAGCGGGCCCCCACCGTACGACCGGCCCCATGAGGCCGCCGGGAGCGCCCCGCGGCAAGTGCCCCGCACACTTTCCGAAGCGCGTCGGCGGTTCCTGGCAGCCAATGGCGCCGCCTTCCTGGTCTCCGCCGTGCTGTCCGGCACGGCCGGCGAGCTGTTCGCCACCCGTCCGGCGGGCACGATGCCCTTGGGCATCGTGTTCGGCGCTCTGCAGCTGACGGTGCTGCTGCTGTCCTCCTGGTGGTACGACCGCGCGCTCAGCCGCCATGTCGATCCACTCCTCGACCTGATGCGACGTCGTGCCGAACTCGCACACCCGTCACCGCCTCGGCCGGGCCCGGCAGGGGGCATGTCCCGATGGCCGCACTCGTCGCAGGGGAGGCGGAGATGACCGGGCTGTCGCTCGCCGCGGGGTTCACGTCGGTCTCGGGCAGTTCCGACGACCGGACGATGGTGCTGATCGGCTTCATGGCGTTCATCGTCCTGTCCCTGTTGTTGTGCGTTCTGGCCGGCCCCGAGGACGACACCGCGGCCGACTTCTACACCGGCAACCGGTCACTGACGCCGGTGCAGAACGCGCTGGCGCTCACCGGGGACTACATATCGGCCGCCACGCTCCTGGGCGTGTCCGGCCTGGTGGCCGTGGTCGGATACGACGGCATCTCCCTGGCGGTCAGCAGCTGCCTGGCCGTCGGGGTGTTCCTGCTCCTCGCCGGTCCGCTGCGCAATGCCGGCCGCTACACCCTGGGCGACGTCTTCGCGCTGCGTTCGCCGGGTTCGTCGTCCCGTATCGCCGCCGCCACGGCCACCTTGGCCGTCTGCCTGCCCTTTCTCGTCCTTCAACTGGCCGGAGCCGGCAGTGCCACGGCGCTGCTGCTCGGACTGACCAGTCTGGGAGCCGAACAGGTGTGTACCGTCTTCGTCGGAGCGCTGATGATCTGCTACGCGGTGCTCGGCGGCATGAGAGGGACGAGCCTCGTCCAGATCGTCAAGGTGGCCGTGGTGTTCACCACCATGGTGCTCCTCGCCCTTCTGGTACTGCGGCACCACGACTTCGACCCGGGCGCCCTGCTGACCGCGGCCGAGCGGGGGAGCGGGCTTCACGACCGCTACTTCGAACCGGGTCACGCCCTGGGGGACAGCGCGGTCGGCCGCCTCGACTTCCTGAGCCTGCAACTGTCCGTGGTCCTGGGCGGCGCGTGCATGCCACACGTCCTGATGAGGATCAACTCGGCCGCCGACGGTGCCACCGCCCGCCGAGCCACCCGCTACGCCATCGCCATCATGGCCGTCTTCTTCCTCTGCGTCGTCATCGCGGGACTCGGCGCCGCCGGCATCGTGGGAGGCCAGAAGATCCGCGCCGTCGACAGCACCGGCCAGACGGCCCTTTTCCTCCTGGCCGGGGAGCTGGGCGGCGGTACCTCCGGCCTCGCGGGCAACGTGCTGTACACCGCTGTCGCGTGCTCCGTCTTCGTCACCGTACTGGCGGTGGTCGCCGGCATCGCACTGAGCGCCGCGGCCGCCCTGGCGCACGACCTGCACGCGCACGTGGCACGCGGGGGACGCATGTCCGAGCGTCGGGAATTCCGATCGGCCAGATGGGCGGTAGGAGCCGTGGGCGGGCTCGGCATCTTCCTGGCGGCAATGGCCCAGGGACGGGACCTTCAGTCCCTGACCTATCTGGCACTCGCTCTCGCCGCCTCCACGGTCCTGCCCGCCTGTCTGTACGGACTGTTCTGGAGCCGGTACAACCGGACCGGGCTGCTGTGGACCGTGTACGGCGGCATTTTCTGCACGACCGTCCTGTACGCGTGCTCCCTCTCCTTCTCGGGCACGCCCACCTCGCTGCTGTCGGGACACGACTTCCACCTCATCGGGCTGCAGTCGACCGCCGTGATGGCCATTCCCGCGGGTTTCCTGCTCGGGTGGGTCGGCAGCGCCGTCGGACGGCGTGCACGGCCCGTGGAAGAAGCCGGGGCGGACCTCGGATGGCGTGAACGGGTTCTCGTCGGAGCGCGAGAGTAATGACGTGTGCCGCGGCCCGGCAGTTCGGCCGGGCCGCGGCCCATGCCGCGCACTCACCTACGGCAACAGAAGGGGCTCACCGTCGCCGGGCCCGGGCTCAAACCTGCTCGGCCCCGATCCTGGCGGCCAGTGCGGGGAACTGGGCCAGCGCGTTGGACCGCTCGACGGCCAGTCGCTCAGCAGGCGAGAAGGTCTCGTCCAGCTGTGGCGCGGGGTCTCCGGCCGCGAGGAACAGGGCGCTGGTGAACGGCCAGTCGGTGGCGAAGAGGACGTGCTCGGTTCCGGCCAGCTCGCGCACGGACTTCATCGCCTGGGGTGCCGGGGACAAGGCGGTGTCGTAGAAGAGCCTGCGGAAGGACGGGCTGCTGTCGTCCAGGCCGGCGGCCCCCACCTGCTGCGCGATCGCCGGGGTCAGGGTCAGCAGGCTGGTGCGGTAGGAGATGTACGGCAGGGTGCCGCCGGCGTGCGCGGCCAGCCACCGGATGCGCGGGTAGCGCCGGTAGACGCCCTTGTAGAGCATGTTGACCAGTGCGCGGGTGGTGTCGAACGTGAACTCGTACAAGAACGGCGGCAACCCGAGGTCCGGGTAGGTCTGCGGGGTCGAGGGGTGGATGAACACCATGGCGCCCAGGTCGTCGAGCGCCTTCATCAGCGGCGCGAACACGGGATCCCCCAGGTACTTTCCGCCGTAGCTGCTGAAGATGCCCACGCCGTCCATCTTCAGCTCTCGTACGGCTCGTCGAACCTCGGTGACGGCGTGGGAGACGTCCTGCTCGTCGACGGTGTCGCCCAGGGGCAGGACGGCGAATCCGCCGAAGCGGCCCTTCAGGCGCGCGGACGTCGTGTGGACCAGGTCCCGGCTCGTGTAGGTGTTCAGACGCTGTGCCATCGCCACCCGGTCCGCCGCGGAGGACAGGTAGGTGACGCCCGGCTCGGAGACGGAGACCACCTGGGTCTGGATGCCGTAGCGGTTCATGAAGTTCACCGCGAGGTCCGGGCTCCACGTGGGGACCGGCACGCCTCCGATGTCGGTGATGCCGTGCGCCGCCAGGTCCCGGCGGTAGAAGTCCGGAATCAGATGACAGTGCACGTCGATGCGGTCTCTGCCGCGGCGTACCGGAGCGCCGGAAGGGGCGTTGCCGGTCGCGGTCGCGGTCGCGGTCGCGGCCGCGGTCGCCGGCCAAGCGCCGAGGGCTGTCGCGGTGGCTCCCAGCGGCAACGCCGCCTTGAGCAGTCCGCGCCGTCTCATGCCGCGTGAGTCGGCTTGTCCTGGAGCAGCCATGAAAACACCTCACCGAAGGGGGGATGGGGGAAGGTGCGTCCGCTGGAGGATCCACGCGGACACCGGGCAGCCACAGGTGACCGGAGCGGCGGCGGTGGCCGCACCGGCTTCTTGTAGTGTTCACTACGGTGGCTGGAATGACCGCTACGGTAAGAGGGGCGGGGGTGGGCGTCAAGGATCGCGGCAGTGGTGATTCACGGAGGTGCGGGCCTGCCGGGTCCGCCTGCCACCCACGGGCCGGTAGCACTGTGCCCGGCTCAGGAGGAGGTGCCGCCCACCGATCCGCTGCCCGAGCGCAGCACGCGGGACAGGCCCAGAGCGGCTGTCCGCACGGCGGGTGCCAGTTGGGCGGGGTGGAACCGGCCACGCGGTACGGCGACGGACAGGGCGGCCACCGCCGTCGGCCCGTCGAAGACCGGCGAGGCGATGCAGTTGACGCCGAGGGCGGCCTCCTGCTCCTCGTACGCGAGACCGGAGACCTGGATCTGCTCCAGGGTGGTACGCAGCCGTGCCGGGTCGGTGACCGAGTGCGGGGTGAGACGGGGCAGGGGCCCGGCCAGCACCTCGTCCGCCAGCTCGGAGCCGGAGAAGGCCAGCAGTGCCTTGCCGACGCCCGTGCAGGTCAGGGGGAGGCGCCCCCCGATGCGTGAGGGCAGCGTCAGGGTCTGGTGGCCGTGGATCCGCTCGACGTAGACCACGTCGTGCCCTTCCCGGATGCCGAGGTGCACGGTTTCGTGGGTTGCCTCGAAGAGGTCCTGGAGGTACGGCAGCGCGGCCTCCCGCAGATCGAGCCGGCGTGGCACCAGTGAACCCAGCTCGAATAGCTTGCCGCCGAGCCGGTAGGTCTCTCCGGTGCGTTCGAGCAGACCGAGGCGCACCAGGTCGGCGCAGAGGCGGAACGCGGTCGTCTTGGTCAGTCCCGTGCGGGCGGTGATTTCCGTGAGACGGAACGTACCGCCGTCCGGGCGGAAGCAGTCGAGGACGGCAGCCGCCTTGTCGAGCATGTTCCCCTGCGCGCTGTTCCGTGTCATGGAACGTATTTTGCCGCCGCTCGAACCGTACGCCTATACCTGTCGTGGATCGACGGACGGCCACCGCCGCCTCTCCGACAGCCCACCACTCTCCGCCCGGAGGTACCCGCATGTTCGCTCCGCACCGACCCACCAGTGCCCGCCGGGGGCGACCGTGAGCCCACACAAGCCCGCCGACGCCGTGACCGAGGCGGCCGCCGTCCTGGAGGAGGCCGCCCGCACCGGCGTCCCATGCGCACCGGTGCGCTCGCTCCTGCCCGAAGCGGACATCGAAGCCGCGTACGCCGTGCAGCGTCTGCACGTGGAACGCGGGATCACCGCCGGGCGGCGGCTGGTGGGCCGCAAGATCGGCCTGACCTCACCCGCCGTGCAGCGGCAGCTCGGCGTGGACCGGCCGGACTTCGGCGCGCTGTTCGCCGACATGGCGGTGCCCGAGGGACAGCCGATCGCCCCCGGCCGACTCCTCCAGCCCAAGGTCGAAGCCGAGGTCGCCCTGGTCCTTGGCGCGGACCTGCCGCATCGCGACCCGACCGTCGCCGACCTGCTGCGCGCCACGGCGTTCGCGCTGCCCGCGCTGGAGATCGTCGACAGCCGCATCGCCGACTGGGACATCACCATCGTCGACACCGTCGCCGACAACGCCTCCTGCGGCCTGTACGTCCTGGGCGGCACCCCCGTCCCCCTGGACCGCGTCGACCTGCGGGCCGTGACGATGACCCTCGCCAAGAACGGCGAGACGGTCTCCGAGGGCACCGGATCCGACTGCCTGGGCAGCCCGCTCACAGCCGCCCTCTGGCTCGCCTCCACCCTCGCCGGCCTCGGCGACCCGCTGCGGGCCGGCGACATCGTCCTGACCGGTGCGCTCGGTCCGATGGCCGTCGCCGGCGAGGGAGACGAGTTCACCGCGCACATCGAAGGGCTCGGCACGGTCACGACCACGTTCGCGTCCACCGCCACGGAAGGAGCCGCGGCATGAGCACGAAGGTCGCCGTCATCGGATCGGGCAACATCGGCACCGACCTGATGATCAAGATCCTGCGGCTCTCCGACTCCTTGGAGATCGCCGCCATGGCCGGGATCGATCCCGACTCCGACGGCCTGGCCCGCGCCCGCCGCCTGAAGGTCGCCACCACCCACGAGGGCGTCGACGGCCTGGTGGAGCTGGACGAGTTCGCGGACGTCGAGATCGTCTTCGACGCCACCTCGGCCGGTGCGCACCGCCGCCACGACGAGGTACTGCGCTCGCTGGGACGCAGGGTCGTGGACCTGACGCCCGCCGCGCTCGGCCCGTACGTCGTCCCGCCGGTCAACGGCGACGACCACCTCGACGCACCGAACGTCAACATGGTCACCTGCGGCGGCCAGGCCACCATTCCGATCGTGGCCGCCGTCGCGGCCGTGACGCCCGTCCACTACGGCGAGATCGTCGCCTCGATCTCCTCCCGTTCGGCCGGCCCCGGCACCCGGGCCAACATCGACGAGTTCACCGAGACGACCTCGTCCGCCATCGAGAAGGTGGGCGGCGCCGCCCGGGGCAAGGCGATCATCGTCCTGAACCCGGCCGAACCCCCGCTGATCATGCGCGACACCGTGTACTGCCTGGTCGGCGAGTGCGACGACGCCGCGGTGACCGCTTCGGTGGAGGAGATGGTCGCCCGAGTCCAGGCGTACGTGCCCGGATACCGCCTCAAGCAGAAGGTCCAGTTCGAGCGCGTCGCCGGCGACGACCCCCTGCGCTCGCTGCTGCCCGCCGGCGCGCGGTCCACCGCAGCGAAGGTCTCGGTCTTCCTGGAGGTCGAGGGCGCCGCCCACTACCTGCCCGCCTACGCCGGGAACCTCGACATCATGACCTCGGCCGCCCTGCGCACCGCCGAGCGCATGGCCGCCGCGCAGCCCCTCACGGAGGTGGTCTCCCGATGACCGCGAACCAGCCCCCCGCCCTGTACGTACAGGACGTGACCCTGCGGGACGGAATGCACGCCGTACGCCACCGCTACACCGTCGACCAGGCCCGCACCATCGCCTCCGCGCTGGACGACGCCGGGGTCGCCGCCATCGAAATCGCCCACGGCGACGGCCTGTCCGGCTCCAGCATCACCTACGGCGTCGGCGCGCACACCGACTGGGAGTGGATCGAAGCCGTCTGCGACAGCGTGCGCCACGCGGTGCCCACCACGCTCCTCCTGCCCGGCATCGGCACCCTGCACGACCTGCGACAGGCCCACGCCCTCGGCATCCGCTCGGTCCGTGTCGCCACCCACTGCACCGAGGCCGACATCTCCGCCCAGCACATCGGGGCCGCCCGCGACCTGGGCATGGACGTGGCCGGGTTCCTGATGATGTCCCACATGGCCGAACCCGCCGAACTGGCCCGCCAGGCCCAGCTGATGGAGTCCTACGGAGCCCGGTGCGTCTACGTCACCGACTCCGGTGGCCGCCTGACCATGGACGGCGTCCGCGATCGCGTCCGCGCCTATCGCGACGTCCTCGCCCCCGACACGGGGATCGGCATCCACGCCCACCACAACCTGGGCCTGGGCGTCGCCAACTCCGTCGTCGCCGTCGAGAACGGTGTCACCCGCGTCGACGCCTCCCTCGCGGGTCAGGGCGCCGGAGCCGGAAACTGCCCGCTGGAGGCGTTCATCGCGGTCGCCGACCTGATCGGCTGGGAGCACGGCTGCGACCTGTTCCCCCTGATGGACGCCGCCGACGACGTCGTACGCCCCCTGCAGGACCGTGAAGTCCGCGTCGACCGCGAGACCCTCACCCTCGGCTACGCGGGCGTGTACTCCAGCTTCCTGCGCCACGCCGAGGCCGCCGCCCGCCGACACGGCCTCGACACGCGCGCGATCCTCGTCGAGGTCGGCCGGCGCAAGATGGTCGGCGGTCAGGAGGACATGATCACGGACATCGCCCTCGACCTCGCGGCCGGCTCCGCCGGCTGACCGGGAGTGGTCGGCGCCGATGACCCGTCGCCGTTCGACGGAGACGGCGCGAGCGCATTCGGCAGGGGGCGAGCCCCGCCGCACCACCAGCGGGAGGCGCCTGCCGGGCCTGAACCCGGGTCAGACGTCCCTCTGTGCCGCTAGAAGAACCCGAGCTTCTTGGGACTGTAGCTCTGCAGGATGTTCTTCGTCTGCTGGTAGTGGTCCAGCATCATCTTGTGGGTCTCGCGGCCCACGCCCGACTGCTTGTAGCCGCCGAAGGCCGCGTGGGCCGGGTAGGCGTGGTAGCAGTTGGTCCAGACACGGCCGGCCTGGATGGCGCGGCCGGCCCGGTAGGCGGTGGTGGTGTCGCGGGTCCAGACGCCGGCGCCGAGGCCGTAGAGGGTGTCGTTGGCCGTGTGGACGGCGTCGTCGAAGTCCGCGAAGGAGGTGACGGCGACGACCGGGCCGAAGATCTCCTCCTGGAAAACGCGCATCCGGTTGTCGCCCTCGAAGATCGTGGGCTGGACGTAGTACCCGCCCGCCAGATCGCCGTCGTACTCGATACGCTGACCTCCCGTCAGGACCTTCGCGCCCTCCTGCCGGCCGATCTCCAGGTACGACAGGATCTTCTTCAGCTGGTCGCCGGAGGCCTGGGCGCCGATCATCGTGTCGGTGTCCAGCGGGTGGCCGGGGACGATGCGTTCCGTACGGGCGATCGCCGCCTCCAGGAACTCGTGGTAGATGCCGCGCTGGACCAGGGCGCGGGAGGGGCACGTGCACACCTCGCCCTGGTTGAGCGCGAACATCGTGAAGCCCTCCAGGGCCTTGTCGCGGAAGTCGTCGTCCGCCGCCCACACGTCGTCGAAGAAGATGTTCGGCGACTTGCCGCCCAGCTCCAGGGTGACCGGCTTGATGTTCTCCGCCGCGTACTTCATGATCAGCCGGCCCGTCGACGTCTCGCCCGTGAAGGCGATCTTCGCCACGCGGGGGGAGGAGGCCAGGGGCTTGCCCGCCTCCTCGCCGAAGCCGTTCACGATGTTGACGACGCCCGGCGGCAGCAGGTCGGCCACCAGGCTCATCCAGAAGTGGACGGAGGCCGGCGTCTGCTCGGCGGGCTTCAGGACGACCGCGTTGCCCGCCGCCAGGGCGGGCGCCAGCTTCCAGACGGCCATCAGGATCGGGAAGTTCCACGGGATGATCTGCGCGACCACGCCCAGCGGCTCGTGGAAGTGATAGGCGACGGTGTCCTCGTCGATCTCGCTGAGCGCGCCCTCCTGGGCGCGCAGCGCGCCCGCGAAGTAGCGGAAGTGGTCGATGGCCAGCGGGATGTCGGCGGCCAGCGTCTCGCGCACCGGCTTGCCGTTCTCCCAGCTCTCCGCGACCGCCAGCGCCTCCAGCGACGCCTCCATGCGGTCCGCGATCCGGAGCAGGACCTGGGCGCGGTCCGCGGGAGGCGTGCGGCCCCAGCCGGGTGCCGCCGCATGCGCCGCGTCGAGCGCGCGCTCCACGTCCTCCTCGGTGCCGCGGGCCATCTCCGTGAACGGACGGCCGTCGACCGGGCTCGGGTTCTCGAAGTACCGCCCGCGGGCCGGCGCGACGTACGCACCACCGATCCAGTGGTCGTAGCGGGCAACGTACGACATGGGCGAACCCTCGGTACCTGGTGCGGCGTAACGGGTCATGAGCATGGCCTCCCTCGGACCGCGCCCGCCGTCCCTGGCCGGCGCTCAGCGGCGAGTGTGCGCCGCCCGACGTTGCAACCCCGTTGCACCCGAGGTCAGTTCGGCGTCGAGAGCGGCCAGCCCGGCCCGCGCGACCGCGGCCCGGTCCGCCGGCACCGCCATGGCCAGCGCCCGCCACACCGGCAGGTCGTCCTCGCCCCACGCGCTGTACGCCCAGTCCGCGAGCAGCCCCGGGTCCCCCCGGTCCACCAGGGCCGCCCGCAGCCGCCCGGCGAGCCGCTCGCGCAGCCGCACCACCCCCGGTGCCCGCGAACCGGGCAGCAGGGGGCCCGCGTAGCCGGCGAGCGCCGTCGCCAGCGCCCCGGAGGCCAAGCGCCGGTCCACGGTCGCGAAGTCCGCGTCCACGTCCTCCGTCAGCCGGTAGGGGCGCGAGGCCAGCAGCTCCGCGCCGAGGATGCCGCGCAGCCGGGACAGTTCCGCCCGCAGCGTCACCGGGGTCACCGACTCGTCCTCGTAGAGCAGGGTGAGGAGCTCGTCGCCGCCGATCCCCTCCGGCCGGTGCGCCAGGACCACCAGGATCTCGCTGTGCCGACGGCTCAGCCGCAGCCGCCGTCCCGCGAGGTGCAGCAGCGCCTCGTCCCTGCCGAGTGCCGTGAGCCGCGGCCGGCCGGTGGCGGGCGGGGCGGGGGAGATGAGGGCGAGCTGCGACTCGGCGGCCCGCGCCACCGCCTGCACGAACGCCAGGCTGTGCGGGTGGGCGAGCCCGTCCCCGCCGGTGATGTCCACCGCCCCGAGCAGGCGACCGCTGTGCGGGTCGTGCACCGGCGCCGCCGCGCAGGTCCACTCCCGCACCGGCCGTCGGAAGTGCTCCGCCGCACACACCTGCACCGGCCGGCCGACGGCGAGGGCGGTCCCCGGCGCGTTCGTCCCGGCCGCCGTCTCGGACCAGCGCGCCCCCGCGACGAAGTTCATCCCGCGCGCCTTCCGCAGCGTGCCCGGATGCCCTTCCACCCACAGCATCCGCCCGGCCGCGTCGCACACGGCGAGCAGGTGCTCGCCGTCCCGCGCGTACGCCCCCACCAGCTCGCGGATCAGCGGCATCACCGCTGCCAGCGGATGGCCCTCCCGGTGCCCGGCCAGCTCCTCCTCGTCCAGCTCGACCCGCGCCGCGCCGTCCGGGCTCACCCGCGCCCTCTCGGAGCGCCGCCACGACTCGGCGACCAGCGGCCGGACGGGCGCCTGCGCCGGCCGCGCGGCCGTTCCGGCCCGGCCTCGACCCACCGGGAACGCCTCGTGCGCCGACCGCACAGCGGCCCGCCCCGTTCCGGTCCGTGTACCGGTTTTTGCCCTGACATCTCCGGGATTCCCGGTGTCGCCCGTCGCCCCGGCCTCTTGCGCTCCGGTCCGTGTCGTACCGGTTCTCGCCCTGGCCTCTCCCGTTCCGGTCCGTGTCGTACCGGCTTCCGCCCCGGCTCCTCCCGCTTTCCCGGTGTCGCCCGTCGCTCCGGCCGCTCCGGCGGCTCCCGCCGTCCCGGCGGCTTCCGTGCCTGCCGCCCATCCGTCGCTCAACTCGGCCTCCCCGGCGAGGTCGTTCGTCACATGGGCGTCATCGTCGTGCCCCCGCGGCCCGTCGACAAGCCGCCGGACAGGCCCGCGCACGCGCCCTGACCGGTACCGGCCGGACCCGGTCACGTACAGTGGTGCCCGGGCCGTGACTGGCGCTTGAGGTGGATCACCACCGGGGAGCGGCCCGGCGGACGCGCGGCTCCCGCGTGAACGTGTCGCAGCCGTGCGCCTGGGCGAACCACCGTTCCTCGACGACGCCCAGGAGTGGCCCATGTCCACCAGCACCGCACGCCTCATGGACGGCACCGCGCTCGCCCGCCGCACGGTCGAGGAGACCGCCGTACGCGCCGCCGAGATCACCCGCCGCACCGGCGTCACCCCCTGCCTCGCGACCGTCCTCGTCGGCGCCGACCCGGCCTCCGTCACGTACGTCAAGATGAAGCAGAACCGCTGCGCGAAGGCCGGAATCCGCTCCCAGCACGTCGAACTGCCGGCCGAGACGACGACCGAGGAGCTCGTCGCCGCGATCAGCGCCCTGTCCGCGGACCCCGAGGTCCACGGCATCCTGCTCCAGCACCCGGTCGGCCCGCACATCGACGAGCGCGCCGCCTTCGAGGCCATCGCACCGGAGAAGGACGTCGACGGCGTCACCATGGCCTCGTTCGCCGCCATGGGCTTCGGCCTCCCCGGCTTCGAGTCCTGTACCCCCGGCGGCATCATGCGGCTGCTCGACGCGTACGACGTCGAGCTCAGCGGCAAGCGCGCCGTGGTCGTCGGACGCAGCGCCATCCTCGGCAAGCCGGCCGGCCTGCTGCTCCTCGGTCGCGACGCCACCGTCACCTACTGCCACTCCCGCACCACCGACCTCTCCGCCGCGATCCGTGAGGCCGACATCCTGGTCGCCGCCGTCGGCAAGCCGCAGTTCATCAAGGGCGAGGACATCAAGCCCGGCGCGGTCGTCATCGACGCCGGCTACAACCCGGGCAACGTCGGCGACGTCGACTTCGACAGCGCCGCCGAGCGTGCCTCCCTCATCACGCCCGTCCCCGGCGGCGTCGGCCCGATGACCATCGCCGTGCTGCTCGCACAGACCGTCGAGGCGGCCGAGCGCCAGCTGGGCCTGTAGGCACACGTGCGGCGGGCTCCGGGTCTCGTGCGAGCAGCGGGATTGTCACGGTTCTGTACGAGCGGCGACCAACTCACCGGTATCGCTCGCCACACGCGCGCAGGCGGGCGACCCTGAATCCCATGCTCCGCCCGTCGACGGAAACCCCGTCCCGCGACGCCCGGCCACCGAGACGGCCGGGCGTCGTCGTCCTGCCGGTCGCCGCACTCGCCGCGATCCTCGCCCTGTCCGTCGCCGTCACCGCACACGGCGGTGGCGGTCCGGGCGACGGCGACGTGCGCGGCGCGCCGTCCGTACCGGCCGTGACCGGGTCCGACACGCCGGACGCGTCGGACGGCGACGCCGCTGACGCGGAGTCCTCCGGCGGGCCGGGGCAGCAGCCCTCCGCCCAGGGCGAGAGCCCCTCTCCGCTGCCCACCCGCACGGCCCGCCGCACCGCGCCACCCGGTACGGATCCGGACCCCACGGGCACGCCGGCCCCGGGCTCGCCCACCGCCTCCGCCGAGCCCTCCGGCACCGTACGCCCCCGGCCGACCGCCACCCGGCGCGGCGCGGCGACGCCCGCCCCGACGCCGTACGACGGACTGCGTGTCGGCGCCTGCTTCGACATCGACCGCGACGCGCTCGGCACCGTCGTCCGCCGTCGCTGCGACACGCCGCACGACGCCGAACTCGTCGCCCGGCTCCGCCTCTCCGGCCGTTTCGCCGACGACCGTGCCGTCCGGGACGCGGCGGCCGCCCTCTGCCGGGGGCCGCTGCGGGTCAAGGCCGCCGACCAGCCGCTCGGCACCCGCTGGACGACCTTCGTCCAGTATCCTTACCGCACCAGCTATCTCCTCGGCACGGACACGGTCGCCTGCAGCCTGGCCGTCCCGTCCGGCACGGGCCGGAAGCTGACGTCGCGCCTGCAGTGACGTCGGCACGGGCCGGAAGCTGACCTCGCGCCTGCAGTGACGCCGGCACGGGCCGGAAGCTGACCTCGCGCCTGCAGTGATGCCGGCCGGGCCGCCCGCCCCCGAGGGGGTGCCCGACCCCGCCCCCCCGAGGAAGTGGCCGACCCCGCCCTCCCGAGGAAGTGCCCCGCCCCTCCCGTCCCGCCCTCGCCTACGGCGCCACCCGCACCGCCCCGGCCGCCAGTGCCGCCGCCGGGTCGTGTTCCGCCGGGCCCGCCGGGGCCCAGCGGTCGTGCTCCCTGCGGTAGGGCCACCACCGGCCGTCCTCGCCCAGGCGGAGCTGGGTGTCCGAGCCGACCACCGTCCAGTGGGTTGCGCGGCTCCGGTGGAGGGCGGGGCGCTCGTCCTCCTCCCAGGACTCCGCCAGACGGGCCTCGGCGCGCCGGAGGGCCTCGGGGCTCGGGGTCCACTCCTGCTCCAGGACCGCCAGGGCGGCCGGACCGCCGAACCGCCAGGCGCGTACGGCGAGGTCGAGGCCCGCACGCGTGCGCCCGGAGCCCTCGGCGAGGCGGCTCGTGATCCACGAGGCGGGGGCGCCGGCGGCGAGTCGTACCGCGTCCTGAGCAGCCGTCAGCGGCGGTTCGCCGGGCGTGGCCGCGCCGGAGAGCAGGCGGTGTGCCCGGGCCGCGGCGTCCGCGGCGAGGAACTCCAGGGCCGTCGGGTCGATTCCCGGTTCCGGGTCGGTGTCCGTGTCGAGGGACGGCGGCTCGCCCGGAGCCGCGGGCGCGGCCGGCGGGGCGGGCAGCGGCGGCAGGATGTCACGTGCCGCGAAGGCCTCCGCGGCGGACACGCCCGAACCGGCCCGCGCGGCGTCGCCGGGGTGCGGCGCGCCGTGCGTCTCCTCGACGCCCGCCGCACGCGCCGCGCTGCGCTCCTGCAGCGCCTCGACGACCGCCCGCTCCCCGCGCCCCCGCATCAGCAGGAGTACGAACGGGTCCTGGTCGAGCAGCCGCGCCATCTGGTAGCACAGGGCCGCCGTGTGGGGGCAGTGGTCCCAGGCCTCGCAACCGCACTGCGGCTCCAGATCGCCGATGCCCGGCAGCAGTTCGATCCCGGCCGCCGACGCGTCCTCGACGAGGTGGGGCGGCATCTCCCGGTCGAGGAGGGCCGCGATGTGTCCGGCGCTGTCGGCCGCGAGGTCGACGAGCCGGTCCCACTCCTCCTCGGACAGCTCCTGGAGCAGCACGTCGCTGCGGTGGGCCGTGCCGTCCCGGTCCTGCACCACGGCGGTGATCCGGCCCGGCCGCACCGACACCGCGCCGACCGCCCCGGCCCGCGCGTGTCGCCGCCCCGCCTTCAGCTGCCGGCCGTCGAGGGCCGTGTCCTCCAGAGCCTTCAGCCACGCCTGGCCCCACCAGGTGCGGGCGAAGGCACCGCCCTGTACCGGCGGCAGCGCCGCGAAGGTCCGCTCCTCGGCGTTCCCGTTTCCGTTGCCGTTTCCGCTCATCGTCCGTCCTCCCCACGCAGGCGCACCAGTTCGGCAAGCTCGCTGTCGGTCAGCTCCGTGAGGGCCGCCTCGCCCGAGCCGAGTACCGAGTCCGCGAGCGCCCGCTTGCGCTCCAGCATGTCCGCGATCCGGTCCTCGATCGTGCCCTCGGCGACCAGCCGGTGGACCTGCACCGGCTGCGTCTGCCCGATCCGGTACGCCCGGTCGGTGGCCTGTGCCTCGACGGCCGGGTTCCACCAGCGGTCGTAGTGCACGACATGACCGGCGCGCGTGAGGTTGAGGCCGGTGCCCGCCGCCTTGAGGGACAGCAGGAAGACCGGGACCTCGCCGTCCTGGAAGCGGGCGACCATGGCCTCGCGTGCGGCGACCGGCGTGCCGCCGTGCAGGAACTGGGTCGGCACGCCGCGCGCCGCCAGATGTTCCTCCAACAGCCGGGCCATCCCCACGTACTGCGTGAAGACGAGCACGCTCGCGCCCTCCGCGAGGATCGTGTCGAGGAGCTCGTCGAGCAGCTCCAGCTTGCCCGAGCGGCCGCTGATCTGCGGTCGGTCCTCCTTCAGGTACTGCGCGGGGTGGTTGCAGATCTGCTTGAGCCCCGTGAGCAGCTTGACCACCAGGCCGCGCCGTTCCATCCCGTCGGCCTCGGCGATCGCGGCCAGTGTCTCGCGCACCACCGCCTCGTAGAGCCCCGTCTGCTCCTTCGTGAGCGCGACGGCGTGGTCGGTCTCGGTCTTGGGCGGCAGCTCGGGCGCGATGCCCGGATCGGACTTGCGCCGCCGCAGCAGGAACGGCCGTACGAGCGCGGCGAGTCGCGCCGCCGCGCCCGGGTCGGCGCCGCCCTCGACGGCGGAGGCGTATCGCGTACGGAACGCGCCGAGTCCGCCGAGCAGGCCCGGGGTCGTCCAGTCGAGGATCGCCCACAGCTCGGACAGGTTGTTCTCGACCGGCGTGCCCGAGAGCGCCACCCGCGCCTTCGAGCCGATGGTGCGCAGGGCGCGCGCGGTCGCCGAGTACGGGTTCTTGACGTGCTGTGCCTCGTCCGCGACGACCAGCCCCCAGGGCACCTCGGCGAGACGGGCGGCGTCCAGCCGCATCGTGCCGTACGTGGTGAGGACGAAGCCGCTGTCGGCGAGGTCGCCGTCGGTGCCGGCGCCCGCCGTCAGTCGCTCCAGAGTGCGTGACGCGCCGTGGAAGCGCCGCACGGGTGTGCCCGGCGCGAACCTCTCGATCTCCCGCTGCCAGTTGCCCATCAGGGAGGTGGGGCAGACCACGAGGGTCGGCCCGGCCGTCGCGGGGTCGCTCCGCCGGTGGAGGTGGAGCGAGATCAGGGTGATCGTCTTGCCCAGGCCCATGTCGTCGGCGAGACAGCCGCCGAGCCCGAGCGAGGTCATCCGGTGCAGCCAGCCGAGGCCGCGCAGCTGGTAGTCGCGCAGTGTCGCGGCCAGGGCGGCGGGCTGGGCGATCTCCTGTTCGCCGCCCTCGGGGTCGGCGAGCCGTGCCCGCAGCCGCTCCATCCAGCCGGTCGCATGGACCTCGACCGGGCGCCCGTCGATCTCGGTGCTGCCGGTGAGGACGGCGCCCAGCGCGTCGACCGCGGTGAGTTTGCGATCCTGTTGCTCGCGGGCGCGGCGCACCTCGTCCGGGTCGACGAGCACCCACTGGTCGCGCAGCCGCACGAGCGGGCGCCCCGCCTCGGCGAGCCGGTCGAGCTCGGCGCGGCTGAGCTCCTCGTCGCCGATCGCGAAACGCCAGTTGAAGGCGAGCAGGGCGTCGGCGGACAGGAAGGACGGCAGGGCGTCGCCCCGGTCGCGGGATCCGGCCCCGGCGCCGTCCCGGTCGGGCGGGCCGATCACCGCGCGGGCGGTGAGGCGGTGCGCGAGTTCGCGCGGCCAGTGCACGCGGACGCCACAGGCGGCGAGCGCTCGGGCGGCCGGGCCGAGGAGTTCGGCGATCTCCTCGTCGGCGAGGTCGACGGCGTCCGGCACGGCGGCCGTGAGCAACGGGGACAGCGGCGGCCACGCACGCGCCGCCCGGCGCAGCGCGAGCAGTGCGTCCATCCGGGCCCGCGCGCCGAAGGCGGCCCCGGCCGGAGTCGTACCCGCCCACACCTCGGCGGCGTCCGCGACGAGGGCCGGGTCGGCGGCGCCGTGCATCTGCAGGACCACGCGGAAGGCGGGGGCGGAGGCGTCGTCGTACTCGCCGGCCACCTCGTAGGCGGTGGCCCCGTGGGTCTCCTCCGTCACGCCGGCCGCCCCGTCCGCCATCAGCTCGACGCGCAGCGACAGCCGTACCCCGGCGTCGTGGCCCGCCGCCACGTCCGCCGCCCAGGCACGTTGGTGCGGGAGGGCCTGCGGGGCGTGGTGCTCGTCGGCCGCGAAGGCGGGCCCGCCGGCGGCCAGCGGGGCGGCCGGAGTGCGTGGCAGGGTGTCGGCCACGGCGTCGGCGAACGCCCTGAGCAGGAGCTCGGGTTCGGGCAGCAGCGGGCCGCCGTCCTCGGCCGGTTCCGGCAGCGGTACGGCGTGGGCGGACGGCGGCATGGAGGCGGCGAGGTCGCGCAGCGCGGACAGTTCCTCCGGGCCGAGCGGCCCGACCCGCCAGGCGTCGAGATCGTCCGCGGTGAGACCCGGCAGCAGCAGGCCCCGGGCGACCAGGTCGAGCGCGAACAGCGAGGCCGCGCCCCAGAAGGCCGCCGAGGGCGTGGCGTCCCCGGCGAACCGGGCCCGCGCGAGGACGGGCAGGGCGTCCCGTACGGACAGCAGGAGCGCGGGGACGGTGACGGTCCGGACGTCGTCGTCGACGACCGTCAGCGCTGCGGGCGTCTCGTCGGCGGCGGGCGGTGTGTCGAGAGGGGCGTCGGGAGACCAGAAGGCGATCCGCCCCGCGCGGGGCGGATCGGCGGGCAGGAAGAGGGTGGAGCGGCGGGCGAGTTCATCGGGGCGGAAGGAGGACGAGGGCGACTGCGACAACGCATTCCTCAAATTTGACTACTAGGCCGAGCGGCCGAGGGTACAGGAACCCGACCCGTCACGCGTGCCTTGGAGACGTGATCCACGTCACGCGTCGTCAGTGGGTGCGCAGAGGGGTGGGGAAGGCCCCACCACCGCCCCTGGGGCGCCCCCCGAAGCGGTCCGGGTGGTGACGCCATGGCCCCGGACGATCACCGATCCGTACGTTTCATGGAGCCGGCGCGGCACGCGCGACGGCCTCTTCCACGGACACTTCCACGGACCCCGGAGACCGCCATGCCCCAGGCCACCGCGACGCTCACCGCGCCTCCCGCCGCAGACCCGGGCGGTCGCCCCGGTCCCGCCCGACGCCCGGGCGGGAACACCCGGGGGAAGGGCGGCGGCAGCGAGTTCGCCCCGCTCCTGCGCACCGTCAAGGAGCAGGGCCTCCTCGAACGCCGCCCCGGCTGGTACGCCCGCGGCATCGTGGCCAACCTCCTCGGTCTCGCCGCCGTGTTCGCCGGCCTCGCGTTCATCGGCCCCTCCTGGTGGGCCCTGCCGCTCGCCCTCCCGCTCGCCCTGTTCTCCGCACGCGCCGCCTTCGTGGGCCACGACGCCGGCCATTCCCAGATCACCGACCACCGCAGGCTCGGCCGGATCATCCAGCTCGTCCACGCCAACCTGCTCCTGGGGATGAGCCGGGAATGGTGGAACGACAAGCACAACCGCCACCACGCCAACCCCAACCACCTCGAGAAGGACCCGGACGTCGCCGCCGACGTCCTCGTCTTCGCCGCCCACCAGACCACCGACCGCACCGGACTGCGCCGCTGGCTCACCCGCCACCAGGCCTGGCTCTTCTTCCCGTTGACCACCCTGGAGGGCATCGCGCTCAAGGTGTACGGCATCCAGGCCCTGGTCTCCCGGACCGGCCCCTACCGCACCCGGGGCGAACGCCTCGTGGAGGGCGCCCTGCTCCTCGCGCACCTGGCCGGCTACGCGACCCTGCTGCTCACGCTGCTGACCCCGCTCCAGGCCCTCGTCTTCGCGCTGCTCCACCAGATGCTGCTCGGCGTCCACCTGGGCATGGCCTTCGCCCCCAACCACAAGGGCATGGAGATGCCCGACGCCCACCCGGACGGCGACTCCTGGGGCCACCTCCGCCGCCAGGTCCTCACCTCCCGCAACATCCGGGGCGGCGCCGTGACCGACTGGTTCCTCGGTGGCCTCAACTACCAGGTCGAGCACCACCTCTTCCCCAGCATGCCGCGCCCCCATCTGCGCCTCGCCCAGCCCGCGGTGCGTGCGCACTGCGCGGCGCTCGGCATCCCGTACACCGAGACCGGCTTCGTCGACTCCTACCGCCAGGCGCTCGGCCACCTCCACGAGGTGGGTGCCCCACTGCGGCTGGAGGGCCTCGCGTAGGGTCGGGGCCGCGACATCACCGCACGGACCAGGGGGACTGCATCTCATGAGCGCGGACACGGCCGAAGGCACCGTCACGACGGTCAGCAGCAACGGCGTCTATTCGTTCACCAAGCCCAACCGGGAGAGCATCACGCTCCTCGCCGGCCTGGGTGTGGAGGGTGACGTGCACGCGGGGGTGACCGTCAAGCACCGTTCCCGGGTGGCCAAGGACCCGACCGTGCCCAATCTGCGCCAGGTCCACCTGATCCACGCGGAGCTCTTCGACGACGTGGCCGGAGCCGGCTTCGAGGTCTCCCCGGGCGACCTCGGCGAGAACGTCACGACCCGCGGCATCGACCTGCTCGGCCTGCCGACCGGCACCCGGCTGCACCTCGGTGCCGAGGCCGTCGTGGAGGTCACCGGGCTGCGCAACCCGTGTGCGCAGATCGACGCCTTCTGCCACGGGCTGCTCAAGCAGGTCCTCGGCCGCGACGAGAACGGGCAGGTCGTCCGCAAGGCCGGGATCATGTCCGTCGTGCTGGCCGGCGGGGAGGTGCGGCCGGGCGACCCGATCCGGGTCGAACTGCCGGCGGAGCCGCACCGCCCACTGGAAATGGTCTGATCACCTCCGGTCCGGGCAACGGCGGCGGTCCGACCGCGCGCCTCAGCCCAGCGCGCAGGAGTTGACCAGGTCACCGCCCGCGGGCCGCGCGATCAGCCGGTCGGCGGGCGGCGTCACGTCCGCCTCCACCCACCGGGTCAGCGCGGTGAACGCCGAGCGGTAGCAGGGCAGGATCGGCCGCAGCCTCTCCGGGTAGGTGTCGTACAGACCGTCGGTGTGCGTCCCGTCCTGGACCGTGTAGTAGCGGTGCAGGGCGCCCCGCCCCCCGGTGTCGATCATCCGTGCGTACACGTCCGAGTCGGTCGCTATCGGCAGCAGCGTGTCCAGATCGCCGTGCAGGGTGATCAGCGGCTTCCCGATCCGGCCGGTGAGTGCGACCTTCGCCACCGCCTTCCGTACGGAAGCGGGGCGCGTCGCGTAGGCGTACGAGGCGTCCGAGGCGCACGGCGCGAGGATCTGCTCGACCGTCGAACCGGCCGTCGTGCCCGGGCAGGCGGGGTCGTACGAGGGGTCGAACTCGGCCCGGAAGATCTTCTGCGTCAGCCCCCAGTAGGCCTTCTCGTGGTACGGCCACAAGAAGCGCGAGCCCGGCGCGAAGCCCGCCCCGACGAGGTCCTCGTCGGTGGCCGACCCGAAGTGGCGGGCGACCGTGACGGGCAGGCTGGTGAGCAGGTTGGGGCCGCGGGTGGTCCACAGCACGCCCTCCCAGTCCACGCCGCCGTCGTACAGCTCGGGCCGGTTCTCCAGCTGCCAGCGGGTGAGATACCCGGCGTTGGAGATGCCCGTCATGTACGTGCGCCGCGGGCCGGTCCCGTACCGCTGCCGCACGGCCTTCTTCGCGGCCCTCGTGAGCTCGGTGACCCGCCGGTTCCACTCGGCGACGGCGTCGCCGGGTCCCCGTCCGTCCGTGAAGAAGTCCGGTCCCGTGTTGCCCTTGTCGGTGGCCGCGTACGCGAAACCCTGGGCGAGCACCTGGTCGGAGATCAGCGTGTCCGTGGAGTACTGGCGTCGGGTGCCGGGCGCGCCGGTCACGACCAGGCCGCCGTTCCAGTGGTCGGGCAGTCGGACGACGAACTGGGCGTCGTGGGCCCAGCCGTGGGTGGCGTTCAGCCGTGAGTCGTCCGGGAAGTAGCCGTCGATCTGGATTCCCGGCACGCCCGAGGGGTTGACCGTGCCCTTCGCGGAGAGGCCGGCCTGGTCGGCCAGGTCGGTGTACGGGGTGCCGGCCAGCCCCGCCGTCGTCAGATCGGGCAGACAGGCGGACTCCTGGTGCTCGGCGCCCGGCACGTCGAGCCGGTCCTGGCGGGCGCAGTGACCGGGTGGGTGTGCGCCGGCGGGTGCGGCGGGGCCGAGGACGGTGAGACCCGTCAGGAGCGCGGCGAGCAGGGGAACGCCTCGGGACAGGCGCATGGCGGCCTCCGATGGGACGACGGTGCGGATGGGGGCGCCCCGCCGAGGGGCGCGCCGCCACATCCTGCGGGCGCCCCGATCACCGGGCCATGGGCCCGCGCCACACCTCGCATGACCTCGTCGTGTGGGACGCGCTCAGCTCGGCCGGACCGCCATCGCGTCCAGCGCCTCCAGGAGCGCGGGCAGCCTGGGCCCCCGGGTCACCGGAAGGACCTCGTGCGGCTCGTCGTCCAGCAGCAGGAAGGCCATGTCGTCGGTCCGCGCGACCAGCGACCAGCCGGGGCCGTCCGCGCGCAGCATCCGTGCCTCGCCCCCGGCGAAGCTCGACCGCACCCGCCCGACCGGCGGTGCCTGCTCCAGATACCGGCTCAGCTCGTCGAGCGCGCGGCGGACTCCGGTATGCGGGGCGTGGCCCGTGGCGTTCCCGGCGGCGCCGTCGCCTTCGGGGGCCGCGCTCCCGGCGCCCTCGGGGCCGTCGTGGCCGCCGTCCACGGCCGGACCGGCGACCACGGCGACACCGTCCCCGCCCTCGTCCATCTGGGAGCGCCAGTCGGACCACTGCAGCGCCACCATGTCCGCGCCCAGGCGCCGCTGGGCCGGCCCCCACCGCTCGCCGTCCGGCGGCGCGAGCGGAGCCGGGTCGCCCTCCTCGGGCTCCGGGTCGTGCGGCGCGGGAAGGCCGGGCGCGGACGTCGCGACGGCGAGGGGCCAGCCGGGCAGTGCGGTCACGACGGACCGCTCGTCGGGGGACAGGTCGTACTCCATCCCGCAGTCCCAGGAGGCGATCGCGACCGCGACCAGCGAGACGTCGTCGACGACCACCGTCCACCGCGCGCCCCGGCCGTCCTGGCCGAGCACGAGCCCGTACCCCTCCGCATAGGGCTCGAGGTGCAGGGCGGCGCACGCCGCGGGGTAGTCGTCGCCGAGCACGGTCGGGAAGTGCGCGGGCGTGAGCAGCGCCGCCGTCAGTACGTACAGCGCGTCGTCGTCAGCGTCGCCGTGCTCCGCGCCGGTCGCGGCGGGTTCCGGTTCACCCACGTCAGCCTCCCCATCTGGTCGTCGGCGCACCCTAACCAGTGAGTAACCCGCCCGTCGAGAGCCGGCACGGGAACATCCCGACGAGCGGACGGCGGCCGCGGGGGAGGGGGGCGGACGGCGGGCCGGAGCTCGCGGCCTCGCGGCGGGCCGGATCCCCGGACGACCTCGGGGCGATTCCGGCATATCAGGCCCAAAGGGCCGGCGTCCCCGTGGTCACTCCGGGCGGCGCAGCGCCAGTGCGAGGTAGCGGTCGTCCTCGTCCGTGTACGCGGTCAGCTGCCATCCGGAACCGGCCAGGAGCGGCCGGAGGTTGTGCTCGGCCCGCAGGTCCCCGTCGGTGAGCTGCCGCCCGTGACGGGCGGCGAGGGCGGCGCGTCCGATCGGATGGAAGAGCGCGAGGAGCCCGCCCGGCCGCGTCACGCGGGCGAGCTCCCGCAGGTCACGGCCGGGATCCGCGAGATGCGAGACGAGGCCCGCGCCGAACACGGCATCCAGCCCGCCGTCCCGCAGCGGCAGCCGGGCGACGTCGGCGAGCACCAGTGCGCCGTCCCGGGCGCGCCCGGCCTTCGCCGCCTCGGCGAGCATCTCGGGCGTGAGGTCCGCGCCGATCACCGTGCCACCCGGCCCCACCGCCTCGCGCAGTGGGGGCAGCGCCCGGCCGGTGCCGCAGCCCGCGTCCAGGACGGCGTCGCCGGGGCACAGGCCGAGTTCGGCGACGGCGGCGGCATAGGCGGGGCCGTCGTCGGGGAACCGGGAGTCCCAGGGCGCGGCGCGGGCGCCGAAGAACTCCCGTACGCGTGTGGGGTCATCGCTCATGCGCCCCATGATCCCTCAGCTGAGCGTCACTCACAGGCGTGAGTCCCGGAGCCCTGCCTCGACGAGTTTCCCTCGGGGGAGTGAACGTTCTGCGCGCACGTTCGAGCCCGGCGCGATCGTTCAGGAACATCTCGACGTCATATTCCAACAGCTTTCGAAATGCGCCCCCGGTGCGCCCCCAGGAGCGCACTAGCGTCCCTGGGCCATGGGACACCTGGACCACGCCAGCTACGGCTGGCTGACACCTGTGCTGTCGTACGCGATGGCCTGCACAGGCGCCGCACTCGGCCTGCGCTGCACCGTACGCGCCCTCGACACGACCGGCCGGTCACGGCGCAACTGGCTGCTCACCGCGGCCTCCGCCCTCGGCACCGGCATCTGGACGATGCACTTCGTCGCGATGCTCGGCTTCGGCGTCACCGGCACCGCCATCCGCTACGACGCGCCGCTCATCCTGCTCAGCCTCGTGGTCGCGATGGCCGTGGTGGGCGTCGGCGTGTTCGTCGTCGGATACGGCCAGGACCGCGTCCGCTCGCTGCTGATCGGCGGCCTGTCGACCGGCGTCGGCGTGGCGAGCATGCACTACATGGGCATGGCGGCCCTGAGACTGCACGGGCGGGTGAGCTACGACCCGGCGCTCGTCGCCCTGTCCGTCGTCATCGCCGTGGTCGCCGCGACGGCGGCCCTCTGGGCGGCCCTCAACATCCACGCGCCCGCCGCCGTGGCGCTCGCCTCGCTCGTCATGGGCGCAGCGGTCACGAGCATGCACTACACCGGCATGTTCGCCGTACGCGTCGAGGTCACGCCCTCCGCGGCCGAGCTCCCGGGGGTCCCCGTCATGCAGTTCATCTTCCCGCTCGCCGTCGGCCTCGGCTCGTACCTCTTCATCACCTCCGCCTTCGTGGCCCTCTCGCCGACCGCGAGCGAACGCGCCGCCTCCGCCTCGGCCGTGCGCCTGAGCGAACCCGACGAGCGCGCGGTGGACGTCGCGCCGCCGGGGTTCCGGCCCGAGACGACGTCCCACAGACCACGGGAGAAGAACGGCGCACCGGCCTACGCCCATCCGTCCGGGCCGGTGCACGGAGCGGCGGACGCCTAGGGCGACGCGGCCGCCCTCGACCAGCCGGGAGGAACGGAGCCGAGGAGTCGTCGGCGGCGGCGTCGGGCTCCGGCCAGGCGTCGGTCCCCGTATGGCCCCCCAGTCGTGGGCCCTGGTCCCGCGCCCCGGGCCCCTAGCAGCCTCCCGGGCCCCCAGCAGCCTCCCGGCCCCCGTTCACGCCCCCGGACCGCGTCCGCCGGCCGCGGCGCCGGCCCCCCACCACGCGTCACCCCGCCTTACGCCCAGCACCGACGGACCAGGCCCGCTCCCCTCAGGTCCGTGAACGAAGGAACGAGGAGGCCATGCGAACTCCCCGCAGGACCCCGGACGCCGAGGCACCCGCGCAGCCGCCCACCGCTGCCCGCGGGCGCCGCGCGCACGCCGGACCGCCCGCCGACGAGACGACACCGCGCGAACGGGTCGCCGGGCCTGCGTCCGGCACGCTCGCGAGCGGTGCGCCCGCGTCCGGCACGCCCGCGTCCGGCCCGCCCGCGTCCGGTGCGCCCGCTGCCGACCGGCCTGCTCCCGATCCTTCCTTTCGCCGTGACGCGGCCCCCGAACCGGCGGCGCTGGTCCGGGGCCGGGGGCTGCGCCCCCGTACCGTCCGGGCCAAGATCGTCTCGCTGCTCATGGTCCCGGTCGTCTCCCTGCTCGCCCTGTGGGGATTCGCCACCGTCACCACCGCCCAGGACATCGCCCGGCTCCGGCTCCTGCAGGCCGTGGACACAGATGTACGGCAGCCCGTGGTCCTTGCGATCGTCGCTCTTCAGGACGAACGGCGGGCCGCCGTACGCCAGACGGCGGCCCCCGGCAGCGGGCGCGCCGCCGAGCTGAAGGAGCTGGTGCGGGCCACCGACGCCGCCGTCGCCCGGCTGCGCCTCGACCAGCGGCACACGGTCGGCGACGGCGGCAACCTGCCGGTCGACGCGTCCGCACGGGTCGCCGACTTCGTCGTCAAGGCCGAGGGCCTCGGCCGGCTGCGCACCGCCGCCGTCGACGGCCGAGCCGACGGGGACCAGATCTACGACGCGTACACGGCCGCCATCTCCGCCGGCTTCTCCGTCGGCGGCGCGCTTTCCGGGATCGAGGACACCGGGGCCGGCGCCGAGGCCCGTGTCCTGCTCGAACTCGCCCGCGCGGGCGAGATGCTCGCCCGCGAGGACGCGCTGCTCGGCTCCGCGTACCTCACCGGACAGCTCGACGCGGACGGGCTGCGGGAGTTCGGCGGCGTCGTCGAGGCCCGGCGCACCCTGACCGAGGCCGCCACCGCCGACCTGCCCGCGCCCCAGCGCACCGCGTGGCGCAACCTCACGGCCCAGCCGGCCTACCGGCAGCTGGAGACCGCCGAGGAACGGGTACGCGCCGCCGCCCCCGGCAGGCCCGCGGCTCAGGCCGTCACCTCCGAGGAATGGGACGCCGCCCACGCCTCCGTGAGCGACGGCATCGCCGGCGTCATCAAGGACGCCCGCGCCCGTGCCGCGGACCGCTACGACCCCTTCGGCGGAGGCGCCTTCAGCGCCGGCGGCGCCGCTGTCGTCTTCGGGTTCGTCGCCGTCCTGGCCTCCCTCGTGATCTCCGTCCGCATCGGTCGCGGTCTCGTCATCGAGCTCATCAGCCTCCGCAACGGCGCTCTGGAGATCGCCCGCCGCAAACTTCCCGCGGCCATGCGCCGCCTGCGGGCCGGCGAGGAGATCGACGTCCAGGCCGAGGCCCGGCCGGGACCCGCCCCCGTGGACGAGATCGGGCAGGTCCGCGAGGCGCTCACCACCGTCCACCGGGCCGCGCTCTCGGCAGCCGTCGAACGCGCCGAACTCGCCCATGGCATCTCCGGCGTCTTCGTCAACCTGGCCCGTCGGAGCCAGGTCCTGGTGCACCGTCAGCTCAACCTGCTCGACAGCATGGAGCGGCGCGCCGACGACCCTAACGAGCTCAGCGACCTCTTCCGGCTCGACCACCTCACCACCCGGATGCGCCGGCACGCCGAGAGCCTCATCATCCTCTCGGGCGCCGCCCCCGGCCGTGCCTGGCGCATGCCCGTCCCGCTCACCAACGTCGTCCGCGCCGCCGTCTCCGAAATCGAGGACTACGCGCGCGTGGAGCTCGGCCGGCTCCCCGACGCCGCCGTCGTCGGCGGCGGCGTCGCCGACCTCACGCACCTCCTCGCCGAACTCATCGAGAACGCGGCCCAGTTCTCACCGCCGCACACCAAGGTGCGCGTCAGCGGCGAACCCGTCGGCAACGGCTACGCCCTGGAGATCGAGGACCGCGGGCTGGGCATGGGCAAGGACAACCTCGCCGAGGCCAACGCCCGCATCGCCCAGTCCGAGGCGCTGGACCTCTTCGACAGCGACCGGCTCGGCCTGTTCGTCGTCAGCCGGCTCGCCTCGCGGCACGAGATCAAGGTCCATCTGCGCACCTCGCCCTACGGCGGCACCACCGCCGTCGTCCTGCTCCCCAACGACCTGCTGCAGGGCGCCCTCCCGCCCGGCCGGTCCACCGCACCCACCGCTCCCCCCGTCTCCGCACCGGCCGCCGACCCGGCGGTGCGCGCGGCCGCCGGGCCCGCACCCGGGGCCGCCTCGGTGCCCGGCCAGCGCCCGGCACCGGTCGTCACGGGCCCGGGCCACGAGCCTGCCGTCGGCGGTCCGCGACCGCCCCGCATCCCGGCCCTCTCGGCGCCGACGGAGCCGGCCCGGCCCCCGGCCGGTGTCACCGCCCTGCGTCAACGCGGCGCCCGCACGCTGCCCCCGGCCCCGCCGACTGCCCCCAAGTCGCCCGCCGCACCGGCTGCTCCGGTGGCGGGACCGGGTGCGCCGGGGGAGGACACGGGCGGCGACCTGCCACGGCGGGTCCGTCAGGCGAGCCTCGTGCCGCAGCTGCGCGAGGCGCCCCGACCCGCCCCGTACGGCGCACCGGCCGCTCTCGACGACGCCACCGAGCGCACCCCGGAGGAGGCCAGGGACCGGATGTCCGCCTACCGCGACGGCTGGCAGCGGGGCGGCGGGGCGGCCCCGGGCAGCCCGCGCCCCAACGGCGCGACGCTCACCGGTCCGCCGTCCGGCACCGGCACCCCGGGCGGCCTGCCTCCCGGCCCCCGGCGCACCCTCGGCACCGGCTACGGCCACGCACCCAGCGACCCCCGCAGCGAAGGAGACGACGAATGATCGACCACGAGAGGGTGTCCCACCAGCGCTCCGGCGAACTCGACTGGCTCCTCGACGACCTCGCGATGCGTGTCCGCGAGGTACGCCACACGGTCGTCCTGTCGAACGACGGCCTCGCCGTCGGCGCCTCCAGCGGACTCAGCCGCGAGGACGCCGAGCATCTGGCGGCCATAGCCTCCGGTTTCAACAGCCTGGCCAAGGGCGCCGGACGCCAGTTCCACACCGGCGGCGTGCGGCAGACCATGGTCGAGATGGACGACGGCTTCCTGTTCGTCGCCGCCGCCGGGGACGGCTCCTGTCTGGCCGTGCTCAGCGGGGTCAACGCCGACATCGGCCTCATCGCCTACGAGATGGCCCGCCTGGTGAAGCGGGTCGGCGAGCACCTGCACACCCCGCCGCGGCTCACGACGACCCCGCCTGCCGCCGGTTGACCGGAGAGACCCCATGAACGAAGACAGCACCGGCGACGGTCGGACCGTGCCGGGCGGTCGCTGGTACGACGCCGACGCCGGGCCGCTGGTCCGCCCGTACGCGATGACGGGCGGCCGTACCAAACCAGGGCCGAGCAACGTGCGGTTCGACCTCATCGCGCTCGTCGTCGTCGACGACCACGCGCCGGGCGCGGCCGAGGAGTCGCTCCTCGGTCCCGAACACCGGTCCCTGCTCACCCTGTGCCGCGCCGAGACCCAGTCGGTCGCCGAACTCGCCGCCGACGCCGACCTCCCCGTCGGGGTCGTCCGGGTCCTGCTGGGCGACCTCCTCGAAGCCGGCTTCGTGAACGTCAGCAGACCCGTACCGCCCGCACAACTCCCAGACGAACGGATCCTGAGGGAAGTCATCGATGGCCTACGAGCGCTCTGAGAGCACCCCGGCGGGCGGCGTGGACACCACGGCCCTCGCGCTGAAGATCCTGGTCGCTGGCGGATTCGGGGTCGGCAAGACCACCCTCGTGGGCGCCGTCAGCGAGATCCGGCCGCTGCGCACCGAGGAACAGCTCAGCCGCGCCGGGGAGTCCGTGGACGACACCGGCGGCGTCGACCAGAAGACCACCACGACCGTGGCCATGGATTTCGGCCGCATCACCATCCGCTCCGGACTCTCCCTCTACCTCTTCGGGACACCCGGGCAGGACCGCTTCTGGTTCCTGTGGGACGAGCTGTCGCAGGGCGCGCTCGGCGCCGTCGTCCTCGCCGACACCCGGCGTCTGGAGGACTGCTTCCCCGCGGTCGACTACTTCGAGCACCGCAAGATCCCGTTCGTCGTGGCCGTCAACTGCTTCGCAGGAGCCCGCACCTACGGAGCGCACGACGTCTCGCAGGCCCTGGACCTGGACCGGGGGACACCGGTGGTGCTGTGCGACGCGCGGGACCGGGACTCGGGCAAGGAGGTCCTCATCCGCCTGGTGGAGTACGCGGGACGCGTGCACACCGCGCGGCTCCTGGACTCGGTCGGCTGAGGGCGGGCGGACGGGATCGCGGGTCGGACCAGTCCGGCCCGCAGGCGGGAACGGCGCGCGGGCGGTGACGGGTCCTTGCCCTGTCCACGACAGTGCGTAAGGCTGATCGGAAGCATGCACCGCACAGGGGGAGGCACACATGGCGCTGGACCGGGAACTCGACTGGCTCTTGGACGATCTGACCCGCCGGGTCGACTCGATACAGCACGCACTGGTGCTGTCGAACGACGGCCTGGTGACGGGTGCGAGCAGCGGTCTGGAGCGTGAGGACGCCGAGCATCTGGCCGCCGTCTCGTCCGGGCTGCACAGCCTGGCCCGCGGCGCGGGCCGGCATTTCACGGCCGGCCGGGCGCGCCAGACGATGGTGGAGTTCGACGAGGCCCTTCTGTTCGTGACCGCGGCGGGGGAAGGCAGCTGCCTGTGCGTCCTGAGCGCCGCCGAGGCCGATGTCGGTCAGGTCGCCTACGAGATGACGCTGCTGGTGAACCGGGTCGGCGAGCACCTGGGTGTGGCGGCGCGGCAGCCCGGTGGCAGCGGCGGAGCGGACGACATCTGAGGTTGTCCACAGCCGGTTGTCCACAGGGTAGGCGGAGTGTCGTCACTGTGCGTTACGGTCATCACTGAAAGTGTTCGACGTGAACGCGACACGGGGGAGACCGACGCATGACCACACGAGAAGCGACGCATCAGCCGGCCCGAACGACTCCTCGGAGGGCGACCCGGAGCAAAGGGGCGCTCGACAAGGCTCCCGGCACGCCATCGGCGGCGCCCGGGACGGCCTGGCCGGGATGGGCGACGACGCGGAAACCGCCGGAGGATGCAACGGCCGCGCACGCCGTCAGGCTCGGCAGGGACGGCCCGCCTGCTGTGTCGCCGGGGCTTGCCGCACAGGAACTGGGGTTGAGGCGCGACGAGTTCCAGCTCGCCGTCGACCTGGGCATCGTCCGTACGCTGCCGGGCTCCGGGGGCACCGCGGACGTTGCCGCCGGCCCGACACGGCGACGGGTGGCGCGGAGCGAGATCGAGAGGCTCAGAGGGGCACCGGACTTCCCCGACGGACTGCGCGAGCGGGTCCGGTCCGTCGGAATGACCGAGGGCGCCCGGTTGCTCTCGGTCACCAAGGGCCGGTTCGCCCGGTTGGCCAAGACCGGGCACTTCAGCCCCGTGCGTTTCTACGTCAATCGCTACCGGGCCGTCGTATGGCTGTATCCGGCCGCCGAGCTGGGCGAGTTCGCCCTCACGCACGCCGGACTGCTCACGGGCAGGCTGCCGGTCGACGTCCGGACGAGGGCCGAGGGCTCCGAGGACTGGCGTCCCCGGAACTGGCGGGCCAGGCGCCTCGGGATGCTGCTGCGGGCGAGCGCCGACCCATGGGCCCGCACCGCGGCCATCGCCTCGCTCCTCGACCCCCTCGACGTGGCCGAGGTCGTCGACGATCCGTTCGAGCGGGCCTATCTGGAGCGGTTCCGCCCCGCGCCGCCCTCCTGGCGGCCGAACGCCCCGGCGGCCCGTGAGATCGCCGACCGCCTGCTTCTCGCGGACGACCCGGACGAGATCCTGTGGCACCGCATGAGCCTCGCCCTCGCCCTCGACGAGGCCCGCGCCGACCGGCAGGCCCCGCTGCCGGGAACGCCCGCACCCGCGCCCCTGCCCGTGAGCGCCCCCGTGCCCCCGACCTTCCCGGCGTGGACGGTGCGGCCGCGAGCGGCGCTCCCGGGCGCCGATGCGACGGGTGCCGGGACGGTCCTCGACCCACCATGGCTCGCAGGGCAGGACCTGGCACCCTCGGGCGCCGGCGAGCCCGGGGCTGCCGGGGAAGCGGCGTCGGCCGGAGGGAGGGCGCCCGGCCTGGGGCCGGGAGGGACGCTGCCGGCGGGGCCGGGAGGGACGCTGCCGCTGGGGCCGGCAGGACGGGCGTCGCCGGGACCGGCAGTGTCGGCCTCGCCCGGAGCGCCATGCCCCGCCTCGCCCGGACCGGCCGGGCTGCCATCACCCGGACCGGCAGGGTCGGCCCCGACCGGGCCGGCCGGGCTGCCGTCACCCGGACCGGCACGGGCGCCGGGTGGGACGCGGCCGCCGGGCAGGCGGACCCGGCGGAGTCTGCTGGACCGGCTCCGGAGGCGCAAGGAGGCCGGGCCCCGGCCGGGGGCCTGAGGCGCGGGTCGGGGTGCGGCGGGCGCGGCGCGCGGGCACCATGGGCGCATGCTCCTTGCCCGAGTCGCGGAGGTGTCGGGGCAGGTCGCCGCCACGTCGGCGCGGTCGCAGAAGATCGGACTGCTGGCCGAGCTGTTCGCGGAGGCCGATCCCGACGAGAGCCCGCTGGTCATCGCCTATCTCTCCGGGCGGCTCCCGCAGGGGCGGATCGGGGTCGGATGGAGCGTGCTGAAACACGTCCTGCCGCCGGCCGTGCCGCCGGTCGCCGAGCCGGAGCTGACGCTGGCCGGTGCCGACGCCGCCCTGTCCGAACTGGCCGGGGTCTCGGGAGCCGGGGCGCAGTCCAGGAGGGCCGGGCTCGTGCACGACCTGATGGCCGCGGCGACCCTCTCCGAACAGGAGTTCCTGCTGCGTCTGCTGTCAGGCGACGTGCGCCAGGGGGCGCTCGACGCCATCGCCCTCGAAGGTGTCGCCCGGGCGGCGGGGGTCGTGCCCGGGGAGTTGCGACGGGCCGTCATGCTCGAAGGCTCGCTGCCGCGGGTCGCCCGGGCCGTGCTCGCCGAAGGGCCGGCCGTCCTGGGCACCTTCACCCTCCGGGTCGGCAGCCCCGTGCAGCCGATGCTCGCCCACACGGCGGGCGGGGTCGCCGAGGCCGTCGCGGCGCTCGGGCCCTGTGTGGTGGAGGAGAAGCTCGACGGGATCCGGATCCAGGTGCACCGGCGAGGCGACGAGGTGCGGGTCTACACCCGCTCCCTCGACGACATCACGGGCCGGCTCCCCGAAGTGGTCACGACCGCGCGGGAGATCGCCGGGGACGAGTTCGTCCTGGACGGCGAGGTGATCGCCGTCGACCCGGCCGCGGGCCGGCCGCTCCCGTTCCAGGACATCGCCTCCCGGGTCGGTTCCCGGCTCGACGTGGTCGGCGCGGCCGCCGCCGTGCCGCTGTCGCCCGTGTTCTTCGACGTCCTCGCGGCGGACGGCGAGGTCCTGGTGGACCGGCCGGGGCGGGAGCGGCACGAGGTGCTCGCCCGGCTGCTGCCCGAGTCGCTGCGGGTGCGGCGGACCGTCGTCGCCGAGCCCGGCGACCCGGCGGCGGTCGAGGCGGCCGAGCGCTTCTTCCGGGACACCCTCGCCCGTGGCCACGAGGGAGTCCTGGTCAAGGCGATCGACGCGCCGTACGTCGCGGGGCGGCGGGGCCGGACCTGGCTGAAGGTGAAGCCGGTCCACACCCTCGACCTCGTCGTGCTCGCGGTGGAACGGGGGCACGGGCGGCGTACGGGGCTGCTGTCCAATCTGCATCTGGGCGCCCGGGCGGCGGACGGCACGTTCGTGATGCTGGGCAAGACGTTCAAGGGGCTCACGGACGAGATGCTGCGCTGGCAGACCGAGCGGCTCGGTGAACTCGCCGTGGCGGACGACGGCTTCACCGTGCGCGTGCGGCCGGAGCTCGTCGTCGAGATCGCCTACGACGGGCTGCAGCGATCCACCCGGTACCCGGCCGGGGTGACACTGCGGTTCGCCCGGGTCGTGCGGTACCGCCCCGACAAGTCCGCGGCAGAGGCCGACACGGTCGAGACGGTCCTCGCCGGCCGCTGAGCCGAGGACCGCCCGCGCGCGGCACCTCGTGCCCCGCCCTTCGTCCGACTCCCTCGTCCGACTCCCTCGTCCGACTCCCTCGTCCGGCTCCCTCGTCCGGCTCCTTCCTCCTCCTCCGCCCCCGTCGCTCCCTTCGCGGTCGTCACTCGTCCTGATCGTCGGCCGTGTGGCGGCGGCGCACCCACACCGGCAGGACGAACCAGCAGAGGAGGTACCAGGCGAGGATGCCGGCGACGAGCCAGGGGACGAAGGTCGCGCCGGTGGCCACGCGCAGCACGAGCAGCAGCGCCGAGCCCAGGGTGAGGAGGAGAAGGACGAGACCGACGAAGGTGAGGCGGGAGGCCCAGGAGACGGCCCGGGGCTTGATCCGGCGGCCCGCGACCATCCGGTGGAAGGGGACGGGGCCGATGAGCGCTCCGGTCGCGGCGGCGCCGAGGGAGACGGTGACGATGTAGATGGTCCGGTCGGTGTCGGACAGTTCGGGGAAGCGGGGGGTGAAGACGACCGTCAGGAGGAAGCCGAAGAGGATCTGCACGCCCGTCTGGGCGACCCGGATCTCCTGCATCAGTTCGTTCCAGCGTCGGTCCGCGCGCTCCTCGGGCGTCTCGTGTCGCCCCATGAAGAGCCCGGCCCCGTTCTGGTCCTGGGGGTCCGTGGACCTGCGTCCGTCTTCGGCCACACCGCCTCCCGTACTCCCCTCCACCGTCCCACGAACCTCGCGGGACGCCTCGCCGAGAGGGATGCTGGAAGCGAACCGGCACACGAGGAGATGAGCGACGTGTACGAATTGCACATCGACACCGATGTCACCGTGCAGCTGAGCGACTGCAGCCGGGAAGACGCCCAGGCGGTCTTCGACGTCCTCGACCACAGCTACCAGCTGGAGGACCTCGCGGCGCCGGGCCCGCAGGCGGCCTCCGTGCCCGCCCCCACCGTCTGGACGGCCACCTTCGACACGGCGGCCGGCCGGCACGAAGAGGCCGATCCCGCGCCGCTCACCGGCATGGTCGGAGCGGTGCTCACCGGTGGGTACCACGCCGTCGACGAGGTCGAGAAGGTGCTGGCCCGCGCCTTCGACATCCAGTCCCTGCAGTCCGTCTCCGGTGATCAGGAGACCGAGGCGCGCCTCCTCCTCGCGTCCCGCTGACGGGCGTGCCCCCCCGAGCCCCCGGGCGGAGCGGACGGGCGCCGCCCGGGGCAGTCATGCCCGCGGCGGCGCCCCAGCACTGTTCCGCCCCCCCTCGCCTCCCCGCGTATACACCGTGTGTATAGTCCTCGGCGAGCGGTCGGTCCCCGCCCTGACCAGGCGTGGGACCTGGCCGTCGACGATCCGAGTCCGGGGAAAGCGAGACCTACATGTTCCGAACCAAGCAGGGCCGGCGACGGGGACCGGCCCTCGCCCTCGTCGCCGCCGCGTCGCTGGTCCTCGCGCTCACCGGTTGCTCCGCCGAGCGGGTCACCCCCGGCCAGGCCCGCGCCGAGGCGGACGCGGACGGCAAGGGCGGCGGTGACGGGAAGGGCGGCCGTGCGGTTCCTGCCGTCGACTGCGGCACGGCGAAGTGCATAGCCCTGACCTTCGACGCCGGCCCGGGCAAGGACACCCCCCGCCTCCTCGACACGCTCAAGGAGAAGCGGGTGCCGGCCACCTTCTTCCTCCTCGGCAGCAAGCACGTGGACCGCTACCCCGAGGTCGTCAAGCGCATCGCGGCCGAGGGGCACGAGGTCGCCAACCACACCTGGAGCCACCGCATCCTCACGGACCTCGATGCCGCCGAGGTCCGCGACGAGCTCTCCCGGACCCAGGACGCGATACAGCGGCTCACCGGACGCAAGCCGACCCTGATGCGCCCGCCGCAGGGTCGCACGGACGACACCGTCGGCGACGTGAGCCGCGACCTCGGCCTCGCCCAGGTCCTGTGGAGCATCACCGCCAAGGACTACTCCACCGACGACTCCGCGCTGATACGGCAGCGGGTCCTCGAGCAGGCCCACCGCGACGGCATCATCCTGCTTCACGACATCTACGACGGGACCGTTCCGGCCGTGCCTGGGATCATCGACGAGCTCAAGCGGCAGGGCTACACCTTCGTGACCGTCCCGCAGCTGCTCGCCCCCGGGACGGCCGAGCCCGGTGTGGTCTACCGCCCCGAGAAGGACGACTGAGCCGAGCAAACGGGGTGAGGTGACTCACATCCGGCACAGGGGACACGGCGGAACAATGCGGCATGGTTTAGCGTTCATCTGTATGTGACGGTGAAGGGGCCCGGTCCCCAGGTCCCCCCCAGAGGCGACCGCCCTTCGTGACGTCACGGCAATCGGCCCCGGTTGGAATCCCCCGTCCAACCGGGGCTTTGTCGTATCCACGTTCCGCCGGTGCCCGCCGCTCCACGGTCCGCGCATCGCACCCGCAAGCCCCGCGGCCGACCTGTTGGCGGCGCGCGCTCCGGCGCGTTCGACCCCTTCGGGTGAGTCGCCCCGGCCCTCCGCATGGCCCGCGCGGCACCGGGCATTGATCGCCACGACACGGACGGTGATCACTTCACCGGCCTCCGGTCAGGCCCGCCACCAGGGGGAACCATGCGCCACGCCACCCGCCGCGCGATCACCACGGCCGCCGTCGCCCTCGCCCTCGCGGGCTGTACCACGGTCCGGCCCGGGCCCGCGGACCCAGCCGCCCCGGTGCCCCTCGGCCGGCAGGCGGAGGACAAGCTCCTGAAGGCCGCCGAACACCGCCTGGTGGTCGAGTGCCTCGGCAGCCGGGGGCTCACGCTGACGGCCGTCTCCCGGGCCCGCGCCCCTGCCGAGGACCGGCGCCTGCAGAGCGCCCTCTTCGGCACGGACCCCCGTGAACTCTCCCTCACCCTCGCCACCGGCCTCACCGTCACCGCCAACAGCGACGGCTGTGTCGCCGCCGCTCGCGCGCACCTCTACGGCGATCAGACCCGCTGGTTCCGCGCTCAGGTCACCGTCGACAACATGCGCGCCGAGGCCCACGCCCGGATGAAGGACGACCCCGCGCACCGCGCCGCGCTCGACCGCTGGACCCGGTGCGCCACGCCCGCCGGTGGTCCACGGGCCGGTCGGCCCGCCCCGGCCGTCGCGGACCGCTGCTCCCGTGAGAGCGGGCTCGCCGACGTGCGGGCCCGGCTCGAACCGGCCGAGCTGGCCACCGTGCGCGCCCTCCACCGCGACCAGGTCGCCACCTACGAGCAGCTGCGCGCCCGCGCACTGCGGCGGGCAGCCGAGCTGTCCGCGAACCCCACCGGAACGAAAGGCATCGACGCTTCATGAAGCGACTCCTCGGCCCCACCGCGGCCGCCCTCCTCGCCCTCGCCGGCGGACTGGCCCTGACCGCGCCCGCCACGGCGGCCGAATGCCCCTCCGGGGAGTTCTGCGCCTGGCAGGAAGCGAACTTCGGCGGCCAGCGCGCCAACTGGAGCGGCGACGACGGCTGGTGGGAGAGCTGGATCGCCGACACCGACTCGTCCTGGGCCAACCACGGGATCTCGGGCCCGGGGATCAAGGACTACGTCCAGGTCTACGAGTCCGCCTGGCAGGGCGGCGCGATGACGATCTGTCTCGCCCCCGGCCAGGAGGTCGGCTACAGCGGGGCCGCCAACGACCGCGGCGACTCCCACATCTGGTCCACCGGCTGCTGAACTCCGCCACCACGGCGGGCGCCCGCCCGTCTCCCGCACAGCCGCGAGGGGGACGGGCGGGTGGGCGCCAGGCCCTGTCGTCAAACTCCCGCCTGCCCCGCGACGCCATGTACGCGCTCTCGCCGCACCGGGCACAAGCCCGAGCACGTCCGGTACGAGGCCTCGCGCCCGGCACACCGAGAGCACGCACCTGACGCCGCGGGGCCGCCCTCCGGGCAACGACGGGAGTTTGACGACAGGACCTAGCGGTGGCCCAATCCCGGGTGCCGCAGGGCCGAGGAGAGCAGCAGGCCGGCGCCGCGGACCGTGCTGGTGGCCGGATCGTTGACGAGCCGCAGGCGGACGCCGAGGCGGAGGGCGAGGCGGCCGGTCAGGTCGAGGCGGAGGGCTCCGCCGCCGGTGACCAGGATGCCGCGCCGCAGGGCGCCACGGACGGCGCCCGTACCGTCGGACCGCCACAGGTCCATGACCATGTCCGCGGTCGTGTCGACGAGGGCGGCGGTCGAGCCGCCCGCCTCCGGCAGGTCGTCCAGGCCGACCTCGGCCAGGCGGGCGTCCTGCACCCCGCCGTCGACGAGGAGAGTGACCTCCGTGAGCTCCGCGCCGAGGTCGGCCACGAGCAACGGGCCGCCGCCGGCGGGACCCGCGTACGCGACGGTCGCCCGCGCGCTGTCCACCGAGACGACCCGTGCGGGACCGATCCCGGCGACCATCCGCCGTGCCGCCTCACGCTGCTCGGGATCGGCCAGTACCGGATGGCAGAGCATGACCACCGTGCCGTCCAGGGAGTCGCCCAAAGCGTCGGTCGCGACCCTGCGCAGGAAGTGCTGGTGCGGCGTGGCGTCGGTGACGCGCCCCCGCCGGACCGGACCGCTAGGTACGTCCGCCAGAACGCCCGCGCCCGGTGCCCACACCCGGGTGCGGGAGCTGCCGATGTCGAGGGCGAGCCCACGGACGGTGCCCGCCGGTCCCCGCAGCACCTTCTGCGCCGTACCCATTCGCCCACTCCTGCCACAGATCATGAGGTGAACTCGCGGCATCACTATGCAATATCCGGGCCGAGAAAGCCATGGGGCATTGGATCGTAGGCAGCCACCCGGCCACCCGGCCACCCGGCCACCCGGGCAGCCGGCCAGGAAGGCGGGCGGGCAGGCTGTCGGGCGGGCAGGCGGGTAGGGCGGGCGTTCGAGTCGGTGGTCCGGGTGGGTGCCGGGCCGTCAGGCCGTGGTGCCCAGCCAGAGGTCGGGGCCGAAGACCTCGTAGTGCACGTCGGACGCCGCGACTCCGTGGGCGAGCAGGTCGCCGCGGACCGTCCGCATGAAGGGCAGCGGGCCGCAGAGGTAGGCCGTCACACCCTCGGGCAGGTCGAGCGCCGAGACGTCCGCCCGGCCCTGGGCGGCATCCGTCGCGCCCGGCTCCTCGTACCAGAGGTGCAGGGTCCCGTGGGGCAGTGCGTCGACCAGTCGCAGCAGCTCCTCCCGGTGGGCGTGGCCGGCGGGGGAGCGGTCGGCGTGGACGACGGTGACCGGACGGCTCGTGCCGGTCGTGACGAGGTGGTCCAGCATCGCGAGCATGGGGGTCGAACCGATGCCCGCCGAGGCGAGCAGCAGCGGACCGTCACCCTCGGGCAGGACAAGGTCGCCGAACGGGGCCGAGACCGTCACCTGCTCGCCGACGCGGCCGTGGGCGTGCAGCCAGGAGGAGACCTCGCCGGCGGGGTCCCCCTCGACGCGCTTGACGGTGATCCGCCACTCAGGGCGGCCGGGTGCGGCGGAGAGGCTGTACTGGCGGATCTGGCGGGCGCCGTCGGGCAGCGTCACCTGGACGCTCACGTACTGCCCGGGCCGGAACGCCGCCGCCGGCCGCCCGTCCAGGCGGCGCAGCGTGAAGGAGACCGTGTCGGCGGTCTCCTCGCGGCGTCCGGCGATCTCCATCGGCTGCCAGACCGCGCCCTCGGCGACCCCCCGCTCCTGGTAGAGGCGGGCCTCCAGGGCGATCAGGGCGTTGGCCATCAGCCAGTACACCTCGTCCCAGGCGCGGGCGACCTCGGGCGTCACGGCCTCGCCGAGGACGGCGACGATCGCGGCGAAGAGGTGCTCGTGGACCACCTTGTACTGCTCCGAGGTGACTCCCAGCGAGGCGTGCTTGTGCGCGATCCGCGCCAGCATGACGTCGGGCCGGGTGTCGGGGCTCGCCAGGAGGGCTCCGGCGAAGGCGGCTATGGAGCCGGCGAGCGCCTTCCGCTGGTCGCCGGTGGCCTGGTTCCCGCGGTTGAAGAGGTCACGCAGCAGTTCGGGACGGGCTGCGAACAGCCCCGCGTAGAAGCGCTCGGTGATCTCGTCGAGCGCTCCGCCGACGGCGGGGAGGGTGGCGCGGACGACCGGGGCGGCCTGCTCGGACAGCATGACGACTCCAAAACTGGTAGATGATCTACGTATTTAATCGGGCGCGGAGCCGCGCGCGGAGCGCGGAGCGCAGGCTGAGGGCGAGTGGGGGTGATTCAGTCGGCGGGGCGTCCGGCGGACAGGGCGACCAGCACCGGTCCGGTGGGGGACTCGATGAGATCCGCGATGGTCAGCGGATCGAGGGTGCGGTAGAAGGCCTCCTGCGCCTCGCGCAGGGCGCTGCGCAGGCGGCAGGCCGTCCGCAGCGGGCATGGAGGGTCGCCGTCGCAGGCCACGACTTCGTCGTCGCCCTCCAGGGTGCGAGCCAGCCAGCCTACCGAGGACCGTCGGCCGAGCTCGGTGAGGGCGAGGCCGCCGCCCCGGCCGCGTCGCGCCTCCACGACTCCCAGGTGCTGCAGTCGCGTGACCACTTTCGCCATGTGGGCGTGAGGCACGGCCATGGACTCCGCCACCTCGCGCGTGGTGGGGTAGGCGTCCTGCTCGGAGACCGCCAGGCGCATCACGGCACGGAGCGCCAGGTCGGTGAATTTCGTCAACCGCACGGCATGACCGTATCAAAGGCGCATCTGGAATACGTATTTAGGGTGGTTCCAGGGCCGAGAGTCAGAAACAGGGAGGAGTGCAGGCTCGGTCGCGGCGCTGCCGCTGGTGCGACGCGCCACCCTCCTCGTGCGGCCGACCCGGCTCCGTGGTCGCCTCCCGCGGCAGCCGCCTCGACAGCGGCACCAGCAGCAGGGGGCGGACGGGCCGGGCCGGCATCCTCTCGCCGTCGGGGTGCCGGGTCAGGACAGGACCTTGGCCTTCGCCCTCTGGAACTCCTCGTCCGTGATGGCTCCCTTGTTCTTCAGCTCCGCGAGCCGTGCCAGTTCGTCCGCACTGCCGCCCTTGCCGCCCGCCGACGTGCCCGTCGTCCTGCGGATGTAGTCCTGGAACGCCGCCTCGGACTCCTTGGCCTGCTTGACGTCGCGCTGGGACATGCCCTTGCCGCGGGCGATGACGTAGACGAGCACGCCGAGGAAGGGCAGCAGGATGCAGAAGATCAGCCAGCCCGCCTTGCCCCAGCCGCTCATCTCGTCGTCGCGGAAGATGTCCGTCACGATCTTGAAGAGCAGGAAGAGCCACATGATCCAGAGGAAGAACCAGAGCATGGTCCAGAAGAGGTCGAGCAGGGGATAGTCGTCCATGCCTGTACTCCGTTTCCCGCAGGGGCCTGTGCTTGCCTCGCGTACCAGCGAGTGTCGCCGACCCTCCGCGGGCCCGCATGTCGTGATCGGGCCGGGGGCGCGGCTCGGCACGGGCCGACTTCGGGCAGGCGATGCCGGGTGCGGTCGCGACCGGATCGAGGCGCCGGGGCGGCGAGTGGCCGCCCGCGCCGACTGCACCGGGCGGCGCGGGAACTGCCGAACGGCTCACCGGTCGTCACGAAGCCGGCCGGCGGGGAACCGGGTGCTGTGAACGGGTGGAGGTACGAGGAGTGCGGGGAGGCCGTCGTCGGCCTCCTCCCCGCGGCAGCCTTCGGTCAGTGTCCGTGCGACCGCAGCGCCGCGAGGGCCCGGTCCGCGTGGGCGCTCATCCGCAGTTCGCTGCGGACGACCTCCAGGACCCGGCGGTCCTCGTCGATGACGAAGGTGACGCGCTTCGTGGGGGCCAGCGAGAAGCCGCGCTTGAGCCCGAAGCGGTCGCGGATCTCGCCCGAAGGGTCGGAGAGCAGCGGATAGCCCAGCGAGTGCCGGTCGGCGAACTCCTGCTGGCGCGCCACCTCGTCCGTGCTGATGCCGACGGGCCGGGCGCCGACGGCCCGGAACTCCTCCGCGAGGTCGCGGAAGTGGCAGGCTTCCGCCGTGCAGCCCGGGGTGAGCGCGGCCGGATAGAAGAACAGGACGACGGGGCCCTCGGCCAGCAGCCCGGAGAGCGAGCGGGGTTCGCCCGTCTCGTCCGGAAGGGTGAAGTCCTCGACGATGTCACCGACGTTCATGCGGACGGAGGCTACCCCACGGGGCTACCCGGCGGTAGGCGGGGGTCACCAGTCGCGCATGGCCCCGAGCAGCCGGTCGTGGACGAGCGTCACATGCGGGTTGTCCGGGGTCCCCGGACGCCGGACCAGATAGGCGGTGTTGATGGGCGGGTCCTCGGGTTCGAGGAGGGCCACGAGCGCGCCCGACGCGAGTTCCGCCCGGCACAGATAGGCCGGCAGCACACCCAGGCCCGCGCCCGCGGTGACGGCCGCGAGCACGCCCCTCAGGTCGGGTACGGTCACCGCGGCCTCACCGGTGAGCCGGCGCCCGAAGACGTGCCGCCAATAGCGCCGGGCGATCGGCAGGTCCTCGGCGTACATCACCATGGGAACGCCGCGCAGTGCGCCGGGTCCGTCCGTGGCCAGCGCCTCGCGGTCGATCCGCCGTGCCCAGTCCGGTGAGGCGACCAGGACGAACTCCTCGTCGGAGAGCGGCACCGAGAGGAGTGCCCGGCCACGCGGTCGGTAGGTCGCCACGACCAGATCGTGATGCCCGGCCCGCAGACCGTCGAGCAGTTCGTCGGTGAGCCCCAGCGTGATCTGCAGCCGGACTCCCTCACCGATCAGCGGCGCGAGGGCGGGCAACGCGCTCACGGAGAGGAACTCGGCGGGCCCGGCCAGGTGGACGGGCTGCGGTGCCGGCCGGGCGCCGCCCAGGCCCTGGTCCGCGACGGCGGCCAGTTCGTCGATCGGCCCCGCGACCTGCGCGGCGAGCTCGTCGGCATACGGTGTCGGCGCCGTGCCGCGCGGCCCGCGCGCGAACAGCTCCCGGTGGAGGCGCCGTTCGAGTGTCCGGATCTGCGAGGTCACCGTGGGCTGCGACAGGCTCAGGAGCCGCGCCGCGGCCGTGAACGAGCCGGTGCGGTGCACGGCCAGGAAGGTCCGCAGGAGCGACAGGTCGAGCGGACCGCGTCCGGGCGCCGCCGCCGGGCGGAGCTCCGCGTCCTCCGGCGGAGTGTCTCCGGGCCGCTCCGTCCCATTCCGCTCCCTATGGCTCATGCCGCTCAGCATAGGCAGACCGATGGGTGCCCCTACCCGTGGCCGACCTCCTGCCGGGTCTCCCGCTCGGCGAGGATCCCGAGCACCCGCTCGCCCCAGAGGACGTTTTCCTGCTCGAAGGCCATGCCGCGCATCAGCGTCAGATACGGCCCCACGCGCGGGGTCTCGCGCAGGAAGGAGGTCTCGTCCCGCCCGTCGAGGAGTCGCTCCCGCAGGCGTTCGTAGCGCGCGAGCTTCGCCCGGGCCGCCTCCATCCGCTCCCGTACGTGGGCCCGCACCGCCGCCATGTCGCCCTCGTCGCACGCCTGGACCTGGACCATCAGCTCGTCGCGGACGGCCGTCGGCTTCGGCTGGTGCGCCGTGTACGCCACGAGGTCCGCCATGCCCGACTCGGTGAGGGTGAACATGCGCTTGTTCGGGCGGCGTTCCTGCTGCACCACCCGCGCCGCGATCAGACCGGCCTCGGAGAGCTTGTCGAGCTCCCGGTAGAGCTGCTGCGGCGTGGCCGCCCAGAAGTTGGCCACGGACACGTCGAAGAGCTTGGCCAGGTCGTACCCCGACGCCTCCCCCTCCAGGAGAGCCGCCAGGACCGCGTGCTTGAGAGACATCCGGACAAACTAGCACCCAGTTGAATAGTTTCCTCCACACCTATTCATCCGCGAAAGGCCTGGTGAGGGGCGGCGTCCAGGCCGCGTGCCGCACGATCGCCCGGACCGCGACGCCCGACGGCGCCAGCCGGAGGAGCGAGTTGCGCAGGGCGACCGCGACCGGGTGGCTCACCTGCTGGCCCATCCGCCCGGCCCGCCGCGCCGCCGTGGCGACCGCCGTCGTCCGGGGCCGCCGTTCGGCGTCGTACCGGGCGAGCGCGGCGTCGACGTCCGCCGCCCCGTCGAGCCGCGCCGCCAGGACGACCGCGTCCTCCAGTGCCTGGCAGGCGCCCTGGCCGAGGTTGGGGGTCATCGCGTGCGCGGCGTCGCCGAGGAGGACCACCCGACCGGCGACGAAGGACGGCAGGGGAGTGGCCAGTTCGGCGACGTCATGATGGAGGACGTCCTCCGGGCGGGTCGCGGCGAGCAGCTCGGGGATCGGGTCGTGCCAGTCGCCGAAGCGGCGGCGCAGCACGTCCAGCGGGTCGGAGTGGCGCACCCCGGCGGGTGCGTTGAGCACCGCGTGCCACTCGGCCCGCCCGTCCGGGAACGCGATGTGCCCGAACTCGGCCCCGCGACCCCAGGTGAGCTCGAAGTCGGTGCGCAGGTCCACCGGGCGGGCCGTGACGGCCCGCAGCACGGTCGACCCGCTGTGCACCGGACCCGGGTGGGAGGGGTGGAGGGCCGTACGCAGACGGCTGCCGATCCCGTCGGCGGCGACGACCAGATCCGCCGCCAGCGGCTCGCCCTCCGGCCCGGTGTCCACCCGCACCCGGCCGCGGCGGAGCGGGGTCGCGGCCGTGACCGTCACGCCCGGGCGCAGGGCCTCCGGCGGAAGCGCGGCGCGGAGCAGCCGGTGGAGCGCGGAGCGCGGGATGCCCAGCAGGGGGGAGCCGACGGCGCGTTCGAGCGCGGCGCCGTCCATCCGGGTCAGCCAGGAGCCGCCCGGGGTGCGGGTGCCGCCGGTGTACTGGCCGCGTCCGGCGGCTCGTACGGCCGCCCCGACGCCGAGCGCGTCGAGGGAGCGGAGGCCGTTGGCGGCGAGGGAGATCCCGGCTCCCGCGTCGGCGTGGACGGGCGAGCGGTCGACGACCGTCACCTCCCAGCCGACGCGCCGTAGTCCGACGGCGGCGGCGAGTCCGCCGATCCCGGCGCCGACGACGACAGCGGTGTGCCCCATGGTCCCGTACCCCTCTCCCGCACGCTTCTACACCTGTAGAAGTGTAGCTCCGGCCTCTACAGGTGTAGAAAGAGGGGGTGACGCCTCCTGATCCCCACGCCTCGACCCGCCGGACCCTGCTCGCCGACGCCGCGCTCGGCGTCCTCGCCGACGCCGGCATGCGCGGGCTCACCCACCGCGCCGTCGACGCCGCCGCCGGTCTGCCGACCGGGACCACCTCCGCGTACTTCCGGACGCGTTCGGCGCTGCTCACCGCGCTGGTCCGGCGACTGGTGGAGCTGGACCAGGCGGAGCTCGGGAGGGCCGCCGCGCAGGCGTCGGCCCTCCGGACGCCCGCCGACCTCGTCGACGGCCTCGCCGCGCTCGTCGCCGCCCGGACCGGCGGAGCGGGGCGGCGCCGTTCGCTCGCCCGCTACGCCTGCGTCCTGGAGAGCGTGCGAGACCCCGAACTGCGGGACATCCTGGTGCCGAGGGAGAACCCGGGGCGCGACGCGGTCCGGGCCTTCCTGGCCGGCCGTGGCGTCGCGGATCCCGAGGCCCGCACGCTCACCCTGCTCGCCTGCGTGGACGGACTGGTCCTGGACCGGGTGGTCGCCGGAGAGGAGGCGGTGGTCCGGGGGACCGAGCAGATCGAGGGTCTCGTGGCCGCGGCCCTCCGGCCGTGACCGCGCGGACGCGTGCCTGTCCGCCGGCCCGATGGCAGCAAGGGAGCGAGCTCCGATGGACGGCAAGGGAAGCATGGACCACGACGCGTTCGTCTACACGACGTACATCCGCACCACCCCCGACGAGCTGTGGAAGGCGCTGACCGACCCCGGTCTCACCCGCCGCTACTGGGGCGTGACCTTCGAGACCGACTGGGCCGTCGGCTCGCCCATGGTGTGGGAGGAGGGCGGGCGGACCACCGCGGACCCCGCTCAGGTCGTCCTCGCCGCCGAACCCGGCAGGCTCCTGTCGTACACCTGGCACACCTTCACCACCGAGTGGGCCGAGGCCGTCGGCATCGGTGAAGAGGTCTTCGCCCGTCTCGTCGGGGAGGGGCGCTCCAAGGTCAGCTTCGTCATCGAGCCGGCCGGTGACATGGTGAAACTCACCGTCGTCCACGACGACCTGGTGCCCGGCGGCACCATCCGTGGCCTGGTCGGCGAGGGCTGGCCGGCGCTCGTGTCCAGTCTGAAGTCGCTCCTGGAGACCGGTGAGGAGCTGCCCGAGGTCCCGCGCTGACCGCCGCCGCCCCCGCCGGTACCGTTGCGGACGCTGCCCCGGAGGTCCGCACTTCGGCGGGAAATCGCCCCGCCTGTTTGGCTGAAAATCACCCGAAGAGGTGAACGTCGGCCGCTAGCGTGCGCGCATGACCGCCACCGTGACCGTACTGACCGCCGGCTACGTCGGACCGCGCACCGCCTCCACCGTCACCCTGCTCCGCGACGGGGGCACGGTGGTGGTCGTCGACCCCGGCACGGTCGCCGACCGTGCCCTCATCCTCGGGCCGCTCGCCGCCACGTCCGTGACGCCCGAACAGGTCACCGACGTGGTCTTCAGTCATCACCACCCGGACCACACGCTGAACGCGGCGCTCTTCCCGAACGCCCGCTACCACGACCACTGGGCGATCTACCAGGACGACCTGTGGACCGACCGCCCGGCCGACGGCTTCGCGCTCTCCCCGTCGATCCGGCTCGCCGCCACACCGGGGCACACGCCCGAGGACATCAGCACCCTCGTGGACACCGCCGACGGCCTGGTCGTGCTCACCCACCTCTGGTGGTCCGCCGACGGTCCCGCCGAGGACCCGTACGCCACCGATCCCGAGGCCCTGCACGCCTCGCGCCGGGCGGTCCTCGCCCTCGGCCCCGCCCTCGTCGTACCCGGTCACGGAGCGCCCTTCGCCCCCACGCCGGAAACGCCCCGCTGAGCGCCACCGCCTCGCCCGCCTCTGCCGCCCCCGCGCCTCGCCCGCTCTGTCGCCCCCCCCCGCACGTCCCCGTTCCCCGCGCCCGTCCGATTTCCCTCTCCGGTGCGTCCGCCTTCCCCCCCCGGACCCCTCGCGTTGGTGCTTTCGAGTCTTCTCGCGAGCCTCTCGCCCGCCACGCCCGGTCGGTTGATCATCTTTCCTGCTCGTCGTCCCTTTTGATGGCAAGGGTCAGCCCAGGGTCAGCACCGGCGAGAAGGGGTGGGTGTCCGAAGTGTCGTCACGCAGGAACATCATGGGGTGGAGCGCCCTGTCCGTCGCCGCGGGAGCGGCGCTCGCCCTCAACGCGGCCCAGCCGTCGGCCGTCCACGCGCGCACCACCCCGGTCCCGACCATGCTCGTCTCCGTCGACGCCTGTCCGGTCGAAGACGCGCTCTGCACCGCGCGCCGCCGCAACCTCGTCCTCGACGGCCGGACGCTCGACCTCGACACCCGGACCGCGACGGGCCCCCTCGACCTCGTCCTGCGCACCTCGGGCCGGCTCACCGACGTCACCGTCACCGACCACAAGGGGCACCGGGCCGCCGGCACCGTGAGCGCCGACGGCAACCGCTGGACCAGTGTCGCGCCGCTCGCCGCCGACGCCCGGTACACGGTCCTGATGTCCGTCGAGCGCACCGACGGCCGGGGGCCGGCGCACCGGCGCGCCCGGCTCGACGTGCGTACCCAGGCCGGGCCCGCGAGTGAGCGGCTCACCGCCGCATTCGGCCCCGGCGGCGGCACGTACGGTGTCGGCCAGCCGCTCACCGCCGAGCTCAGTCACCCCGTGGCCGCCACCGACCGGGCTGGACGCCGCGCCGTCGAACGCGCCCTCCCCGTCAGCTCCGAACCCCATGTCGACGGCTCCTGGCACTGGGTCGGGCCCACCACCCTGCACTACCGCCCGCGCCACTACTGGCCCGCGCACGCCACCATCCGCGTCCGCAGCGCCCTCGACCGCGTCCGCGTCACCGACCGGCTCTACGGCGGTCCCTCCGCACCGCTGACCCTCACCACCGGCGACCGGATCGAGGCCGTCACCGACGTCGGGGCGCACACCATGACCGTGCTCCGCGACGGGCAGGTCGTGCGCACCATCCCGGTGACCACCGGCAAGGAGGGCTACCGCACGCGCGGGGGCATCAAGGTCGTCCTGGGCAAGGAGGCCACCGTCCGGATGCGCGGCGACTCCATCGGCATCGCGCGGGGCAACGAGGACTTCTTCGACCTGAAGGTCCAGTGGGCCACCCGGGTGACCTGGAGCGGGGAGTACCTGCACGCCGCCCCCTGGTCGCTCGACGCGCAGGGCAGCGAGGACGTCAGCCACGGCTGCACCGGCATGAGCACCGAGGACGCCGCGTGGCTCTTCCGCACGCTCCGCGAGGGCGACGTCGTCCGCGTGGTCAACGGATCCGGCCGGCAGATGACGCCCTTCGACAACGGCTACGGCGACTGGAACCTCAGCTGGTCCGAGTGGCGCCGCGGCAGCGCGTTCGGCCCCGCCGCCGCCGGGATCGCCGCCGCCGGAGCCCTGCTGCCCGCCCTCTGACCGCACGAGGAGCCGCGGGGCAGCCGGTCGGCCAGCGGCCCCACGGCCCGAGACACCCTCGACCCTCGACCCTCGACCCTCGCCCGACGCCCGACGCCCGACGCCCGACGCCCGACGCCCGACGCCCGACGCCCGACGCCCGACGCCCGACGCCCGACGCCCGACGCCCGACGCCCGACGGCCAACGCCCAACGCCCAACGCTCGACGCCCGCCGGCCCGGCCGGCCGGCAGGCGACCCGACGACCCGACGACCCGATCGTCCGACGCCGCCCGACCCGACCGCCCGACACCGCCCCGCCCGACGACACCCCGAGGAGTCATGATGACGGAGATCACCAAGGTCGAACTCGCCGGAGGCGTGATCTACGTGGAGGCGCAGCCGCTCGGCCCCGTCGGGCAGGAACCGACGGAACTGGAGGGGCGCGGCGGCCGGCTGCCCGATCTGTCGGAGGTCACCGGCGCCCTGTCCTCCTTCGCCGCGCAGCTGGGCGAAGCGCTGCACCGGGCCGCTCCCGAGCGCGTGACGGTGGAGTTCGGGTGCCAGCTCGGCATCGACAGCGGCGCGCTCACCGCGCTGATCGTCCAGGGCAGTACGAGCGCCAACTTCAGGGTCACCCTGGAGTGGGTCAACAAGCGCGTCTGAGGTGTCTCAGACCCGTCCGCCGCCCGCCGTGTCCGAGGACAGCCGCTGGGCCGCGTAGATCGGGAGCACGGACAGCAGCACGAGCAGGGCGGCCACCACGTTGACGACCGGCGCCTGCTGAGGCCGGGTCATGTTGTCGAAGATCCACAACGGCAGGGTCTGCACCCCGGGTCCGGCGGTGAACGTCGTCACCACGACCTCGTCGAAGGAGAGCGCGAAGGCGAGCAGCCCGCCCGCCAGCAAGGCCGAGCGCAGCAGCGGGAAGGTGACGTCCCAGAAGGTACGGAAGGTGTGCGCGCCCAGGTCCATCGCCGCCTCCTCGTACGAGCCGGGCAGCCGGCGCAGCCGTGCGACCACGTTGTTGAAGACGACCACGATGCAGAAGGTCGCATGGCCCACGATCACCGTGAAGAGGCCGAGACCCACCCCGAGCGGTTCGAGGACCGTGCCGAAGGCCGAGTTGAGCGCGATCCCGGTGACGATGCCGGGCAGGGCGATCGGCAGCACCACCGCGAACGACACGGCCTCGCGCCCGAAGAAGGTGTGCCGCTGCACCGCGAAGGCGATGAGCGTGCCGAGCACGAGGGCGACGGCCGTGGCCGCGAGGCCCGCGCGCACCGAGGTCCACAGGGCCTCGCGCGCGCCCTCGTTGTCCCAGGCGGCGGCCCACCACCTCAGGGTGAGTCCGGGCGGCGGCCAGCTCGCCGAGCGGTCCGGGTTGAGCGAGCCGATCAGGACGAGCAGCAGCGGCAGATAGATCACCGCGAAGCCGAGCCCGGCCGCGGTGCGCAGCGCGATCCGGGCGGGGCGGGAGAGGTTCATCGGGGGCGGTCCTTCCGGCCTTGGTGGAGGGGTGACTCCCGGTCACAGGCTGCGCAGCGCCCCGGTGCGGCGCACCGCGAGCAGATAGAGCACGATGACGGCCACCGGCACGGTGCCGAGCGCGGCGGCGAGCGGCAGGTTGAGGGTGACGTTGGAGTAGACGAGGTTGCCGATCAGCTGGGTCTTGCCGCCGACGATCTGCACGGTGATGTAGTCGCCGAGGCTGAGCGAGAAGGTGAACACCGACCCGGCGGCGACCGCCGGACGGACCAGCGGCAGCACCACCGAGACGAAGGTCCGCCCGGCACGTGCCCCGAGGTCGGCCGAGGCGTGCAGCAGGTTGTCGGGGAGCTGTTCGAGCGCCGTGTGGATCGGCAGGATCATGTAGGGCAGCCAGAGGTACGTCAGGACCATGACGGTGGCGGTCAGTCCGTACCCCGGGCCGCCGAGGCCCAGCGGCTTCAGCGCCCAGTCGAGCGGGCCGTCCTCGGAGAGGATCAGCCGCCAGGCGTAGACCTTGACGAGGTAGCTCGCCCAGAGCGGGGTGAGGATCGCGACCACGAGCAGCGGGCGGCGGCGCGGGCTCGCGACCCGGGCGGTGTAGAAGGCGAGCGGGAAGGCGATGACGGCGCACAGGACGGTGACGGTGAGGGCGACGCCGACCGTGCGCAGGGCGACCGTGCGGTAGACCGGGGAGCTGACGAGCTCCTGGAAGTTCTGTCCCGACCAGACCCGCACCACCTCGGAGGTGAAGGAGTCGGTCGTCCAGAAGGAGGACAGGAACAGGGCGGCCAGCGAGCCCAGGTAGGCGAGCACCAGCCACAGCAGCGGGGCGGTGAGCAGCGCGGCGAGGCGGATCCGCGGGCGCCGGTGCAGGGCCCCGGCGAGCCGCCGGAGCGGACCGGTGACCCGGTCGGCGCCGACGGCCCGCGTGACGGGGGTGAGCGAGGTCATGCGCCGGTCAGCCCTTGATCTCGTTCCAGGCCTGCACCCACTTGGCGTACGGGACGCAGCGGGCGTCCGTGCGGCCGTCGAGGCACTGCTCGATGGGCGTGGTCCAGAAGTGGACGTTCTTCCAGTAGGCCTCGTCGGTGGCGTGGAAGGTGGTGCAGTGGGTCTTGTCGGAGGTCTCGGCGCAGGACTTGGCGTTGGCCGGGGCCTCGCCGAAGTACTCGGCGACCTGGGCGTTGGCCTTCGGGGACACGATCCAGTCGAGCCACTTGTAGGCGCAGGTCGGGTGCTTGGCCCTGGCGGAGACCATCCAGGTGTCGGACCAGCCGGTGGAGCCCTCCTTCGGGAGCACCGCCTCGACCTGGGCGCCCTCGGACTTGGCCAGGTTGGCGATGACCTGCCAACTGGTGCCGACGACGGAGTCGCCGCTCTTGAAGGCGGAGATCTCCTTGAGGTAGTCGCTCCAGTACTCGCCGACGTGCTTGTTCTGCGCCTTCAGGAGCTCGACGGAGGCGTCGAACTGCTTCTGGTCGAGGGCGTAGGGGTTCTTGATGCCGAGCTCCGGCCGGGTCGCCTTGAGATAGAGAGCGGCGTCGGCGAGGTAGATGGGGGAGTCGTACGCGGTGACCTTGCCGCTGTGCGCGGAGGCCTTGTCGAAGACCGCGGACCACGAGTCGGGGGCGGGGGTGACCTTCGTCGTGTCGTACATGAGGAGGTTGGCGCCGCGGCCGTGCGGGATGCCGTAGGGGACGCCCTTGACGGAGTTCCAGTCCTTGTTCTTCAGCCCGGCGAAGACGTCGGCGTAGTGGGGGACGAGCGCGGTGTTGACCGGGGCGGCGTCGCCCGAGGCGATCAGGCGCAGCGAGGCGTCGCCCGAGGCGGAGACGGCGTCGTACTCGCCGGTCTTCATCAGGGCGACCATCTCGTCGGACGTGGCGGCGGTCTTGGCGTTGACCTGGCAGCCGGTCTGCTTCTCGAAGCCGGTCACCCAGTCGACCTTCGGGTCGTTGGAGCCGTCCTCGACGTAGCCGGCCCAGGCGATGAGGTTGACCTGTCCCTCGGCGGGGCCGAGGGAGGTGGGCGCCTTGAGGTCCGGCGGGTTGAGGCCGCCGGACTTGCCGGTCCCGGCCGGGTCGGCCGAGCCGCAGGCGGTGACGAGCAGCAGACCGGAGACGGCGGCGGCCGTCAGGAGCGAGCGGTGCAGGCGCACGGGGGTTCTCCGTTGCGTGAGGGTGCGGTACGGGGAGTGGTGCGGGGGCGGTGCAGGGGGCGGGGAGCGGTACGGAGCGGCGGTGCCCTCTGGTGGGGCTCAGGGGCTCTGCCCACGGGCGTGGTGGAGGGGCCGTGCTCGCGGGGCCGGCACGAGGGCCGTTCGCGCGGCGTGCGGTGCGGGGGCTCACGGGGGCGCCGCACAGGCGGCGGGCCGCCCGGTCAGGGCGCCTCCGGGACCGGCACCGCGTGCCGCGGGTGCCACCGGAGTCCCACGCGGGCGCCGCGGTAGGCGGCGAGGTCGGCGGAGGAGGTCTCCAGGTTCTGCTGGACGGCGGTGAGCCGGCCGCCGCCGTCCAGGTCGACGAGGAAGCGGGTCGCGTCGCCGAGGTAGACGACCTCGGCGACGGTCCCCGTGGCGTGCGCGACGCCCGCCTCGACCGGGGCGCCGGGGTCCTTGACGACGCGGATCTTCTCCGGCCGGATGCTGTACGTGCCGGGGGCGCCGACCAGGGAGCGTGCGGTATCGCCCCCGAGGAGGTTCGAGGTGCCGACGAATCCGGCGACGAACGGGGTGGCGGGGCGCTCGTAGATCTCGTCGGGCGGGCCGACCTGTTCGATGCGGCCCTCGTGGAAGACGGCGATGCGGTCGCTCATCGTCAGCGCCTCCTCCTGGTCGTGCGTGACGAACACGAAGGTGATGCCGACCTGCCGCTGGATCTCCTTGAGCTCGACCTGCATCTGCTCGCGCAGCTTGAGGTCGAGCGCGCCGAGCGGTTCGTCGAGCAGCAGCACCCGGGGGCGGCCGACCAGGGCGCGGGCCAGGGCGACCCGCTGACGCTGGCCGCCGGACAACTCGCCGGGGCGGCGCCGGCCGAGGCCTTCCAGGCGTACCTGGGCGAGGGCGGCGCGGGACCGGACCAGACGCTCGGCCCGGGGGACGCCGCGGACCTTGAGGCCGTAGGCGACGTTCTGCTCGATCGTCATGTGCGGGAAGAGCGCGTAGTCCTGGAAGACGGTGTGCACGTCGCGCTCGAAGGGGGCGAGGCGGGTGACGTCCGTCCCGGCCAGCTCGACGGTGCCCGCACTCGGGGTCTCGAAGCCCGCGATCATCCGCAGCACGGTGGTCTTGCCGGAACCGGAGGGGCCGAGCATGGAGAAGAACTCCCCGTCGGCTATCTCCAGGTCCACCCCGGCCACCGCCTCGGTCCGGCCGTAGCTCTTGCGGAGTCCTGAGAGCCGGATCGCCATTCCCTCCATGATCGGGAACCTTTCTGGTGCGGGGGTGCGTTTCTGACGAGTGGGCGTAAACATATGAAGTCATAGTTCAAATCTCAAGACCCCCTTAAGGTAAAGCCTGAGTCAACGCACGAGGTGGTGGGACGTGAGACCGGACGGCAGACAGGGCGGCGGCGTACGGGACAGTGCGCGCGGGGCCGTGTTCACCCCTGTGGACACCCGGGCCAGGGTCGACACCGTCGTGCGCCGCATCGGCGACGCCATCGAACTCGGACTCCTCGCCGACGGCGAGCAGTTGCCCGGTGAGACCGAACTCGCGGGCCGGCTCGGCGTCTCCACCGTGACCCTGCGCGAGGCCCTCATGGCGCTGCGCCAGCAGGGTCTCGTCACCACCCGCCGCGGCCGCGGCGGCGGCAGCTTCGTCACCCTCCCCGAGGGGCCCCCGGAGGAGCGCCTGCGTGCCCGGCTCGCCGACTGGTCCACCGAGGAACTCCGCGACCTCGGCGACCACTGGGCCGCCGTCTCCGGAGCCGCCGCCCTGCTCGCCGCCCAGCGCACCCAGCCCGGCGACCTGCGCCCGCTCACCCGGACGGTCGACGAGCTCACGCACGCCGACGACCCCGCCGCGCGCAGCCGGCTCTACGGCCGCTTCCACGTCGAACTCGCCGCCGCAGCCCAGTCCGCCCGCCTCACCCGCGAGGAGATCGCCCTCCAGGCCGAGTTGGGCGCCCTCCTCGTCCTCGTCCTCGACGACACCGCGTATCTCGACTGCGTGGCGGATCGTCACCGCTCCGTGATCTCCGCCGTGCAGGATGAGGCCGACGAGCGCGCCAGAATGCTGGCCGAGCAGTGCGTACGCGAGTCCGTGGGCCGGCTGGTCGCCCTGCGGCTCGCGCCCCCCGCGCGTGCACCCGAGTCGCGTCCCGAGGAGGACACCGATGGCCAGGACGACCGGGCTCGCCCGCCCCACCGGAGCCGCCGCTGACTCGGCCGACGGGCTCGCCGACGCCGTCTCGGAGCGCGTCCGCGACACCCTCGAAGGCGTCTTCGCCGCCGTCGCCGCCACCGGAGCCGGCACCGAGGCCCTGCTCTGCGCGGCCGGCGGGTCCCCGGTCACCGCCGACCTCGCCGCCCTCCGGCCCGCGCTGCACCGGCGTCTCGCCGACCACCCGCTCGTCTCCGGCATCGGATTCGTCGCCCGGCCGGGCCTCCTCGCCGACGTTCCCGCCTGGCTGGAGTGGTGGCAGCGGGCGCCCGGCGGGGGCGTCCGCCCGCTGCTGCTCGACCTCGACCCGGAGCACTCGGCGTACTCCGACTACACCCACTGGGACTGGTACGAGCTCCCCCGCGAGACCGGCCGCCGGGCGGTCGCCGGTCCCTACGTCGACTACCTGTGCTCCGACGAGTACGGGCTCACCCTCTCCGCCCCCGTCCACGTCGCCGGCGCCTTCGCCGGGGTCGCCGCCGCCGACGTCTACCTGCGCCACTTCGAGGCGGCCGTGCTTCCCGTGCTCCAGGAACTGCCCCTCCCGGCCCGCCTGGTGAACGCGCGCGGCCGGGTCGCCGCCTCCACCGACCCGGCCCATCTGGCCGGCTCCCTCACCAAGGGACCCGACTTCCGCACGGTGCTCGCGGCACCGCCGGCCGTCCACCGCCACGGCGCCCTGCGCCTGACGCCCTGCACGGGCACCCCGCTGGTGCTCGTGACGCCGGAGCGGTGAACGGCCCTCCGCGCCAGGGTGCCCTGCCGATCAGGCCGGCCTGATCCGACGCGAAGGGTCGGGCACCCCTGGGCGGGCAACGGCGGGAGCCCGACGACAGGATCTAGCGGTACTCGACCGTCAGCGTCACCGGCGCCGTCTGGTTGACGAAGAGGTACGCCGTCGTGGCCGGGGCCGCCGCGAAGCCGAGCCGCAGCTGTGTCGTCCCGCTCCGGTCCAGGGCCGCGAGCGCGGCCGGGGACAGGTCCGTGGACACGGCGCTCCCCGAGGAGAAGGTCCCGATCTGCGCCGCGCCGGCGACCGTCGCCGGCGCGGACCAGTCACCGGCCTCCACCGCGCAACCGCCGAAGCAGCCCGTACGCACGTCCACGAGGAGCCGGTTGCCGGCCGGCGAGGCCCAGGGATCGCCCGAGCCGCTCGTCCGGGACACCGTCAGATACGCCCGGGTCACCTCCTTGCCCGCCGGGATCCTCGACGTGTCGAAGGACAGCAGCGTCCGGTTCACCTTCCCGTCCGTGCCGCGGCCGAGCGCGAAGCCGGACAGGTCCTCCAGGGTCCCGACCGCCGCACCCGAGCCGTCGGCCGACGCCTTCACGTACCCGTCCTGCGCGTCGACGCTCGACAGCGTCACCGAGCCGCCGCCGGAGGGCGGCGGGGGAGTGCCGCCGCGCAGGGCACGGACCATGCCCATCACGGCCTCGATCTGCTTCCCGCCGTGCCGCGCGTACGCCGCGTCACCGAGATACCCCCACCAGTTCCAGCAGCCGTTGGGGTTCTCCAGCGTGCCGGTGGGCGCCGCCTGCGGGTACAGCACGACCATCGCGTTCGTGTCCGCGTACTCGTTGAGATAGCCGTCCTCGACGAACCGGGTGCCGAAGCCCTGGTACGCGTACCCCTGCTTGCAGCCGTGCAGCGCCACCATCAGCGAGCAGGCCGCGCCGCCCGCGCACGACGCCGGGACGTAGGCGAAGCCCTCGTCGCCCATCGACACGGCGGCGGCCGAGCCGCCGGGCGCGTAGGCGTTCTGGTCGAAGCGGATCAGGCTTCCCGAGGGCGTGGTGGCGGGCGCCGCCACGGAGCCGAGGAGGTGCCCGAGCAGCTCGCGCTCGGCGTCGAAGCCGCAGTCGTTCAGGAACGGAGTCTGGGTCACCCCACAGGCGTTGGGGCCGAGGGGGCTGATCCAGGCGTGGCCGGCCGGGGTGCTGCGGTTGTAGAGCACCCGGGCGCCGAAGTGCGCGTAGTAGTCGGAGAGCGCCGACGCGACCGGCTGCTTCACCGTGGAGTCGTTCGTCCCGCTGAAGACGTACACCGGGTCGCCCGTCAGATGGGACACCGGATCCACCAGCCCCTGCGCGGACCGGTCGCGGGTGAGCTGCTCCAGCTGCGCGAGCTGGAGGTCCTGCGTGGTGTTCATGCACGCGTTGAGCGCGGTGGGCAGGCTGGCGCGCGCGCAGTCGTACGGCCCGGAGGCGAAGGCCGCCGAACCGGAGACCGTCCCGGAGTAGGCCACGTGCAGTTGGGTCGCCATGTAGCCGCCCGAGGACACTCCGGCGGTGTACACGGCGCCGATGTTGTACGGCGTGAGGGTGCCCGGCACCGGAGCCGGCGCCGCGGCGGAGGACGCGGGCGCGGCGAGGAACAGGGCGGAGAGGGCGGACAGCAGCAGCGCCGCCAGGCGCCGTGGGGGTGAGGTTCGGGGTGTGCGTGTGGGTCGCATCAGGACTCCCGTGCGGCTCGAACGGGTGGGGATGCGCCGGAGAGTAGAGCCGTCGCGAACCCGCCCCCTATGGGCCCGGGAGCCACAAACGTCGGGGCGGAGTATGGCGTGCCACGACCTGGCAGCCCCGGTGCCACCGCGCGGGGCCACCTGCGAGGATGCCCCCATGAGCACTGACCGGGACGCCCCCTTGGGCGCCGAGGAGAGAGACGCGCTGCTGTCCGGGGCCGTGGCGCTGCGCGAGGCCGGCCGCCGCGACGAGGCCCGCGACCGGCTCGTCGCGCTCGCCGCGCGCCTCCCCGACGACGCCGAGGTGGCCTACCAGACCGCCTGGGCGCACGACGTCCTCGGCCTGGAGGCCGAGGCCGTCCCCTACTACGAGCGGGCCCTCGCCGCGGGCCCGGCGCCCGGCGGCCTGTCGGCCGAGGACCGCAGGGGCGCCCTCCTCGGCCTGGGCAGCACCTACCGCACCCTCGGGCGCTACGCGGAGGCCGTCACCACCCTGCGCCTCGGCACCGACGAGTTCCCCGAGGACGGCGCTCTGCGCGCCTTCCTCGCCATGGCGCTGTACAACACCGGCGAGCACCACGACGCCGTGCGGCTGCTGATCCGCCTCCTCGTCGAGACCAGCGACGACCGGTACGTCAGGCAGTACCGCGAGGCCCTCTCCTTCTACGCCGAGGACCTGAACCGGCTCGGGTGACCGTGGTCAGTCGTTGACGGCCGTCAGCAGCACCACCGCGTCCTCCAGGGCGGTGAGCCCGTGGCGCTCCTTCGGGATCATCTGGAGCTGTCCCGCAGCCAGCTCCTCCGACCGCCCCGACGCCGTCAGCTCGACTCGGCCCCGCAGCACCTGGATGCTCGCCGCCGGGGGCGCGTTGTGCTCGTCCAGCGACATGCCCCCGATCAGGGCGATCACGCTCTGCCGCAGGACCCCGTCGTGCACCACCAGATGCGCGCTGCGGCCGTGGGCGTCGGCACGTGCCTTCGCCAGGTGCTCGTCGACGAGGGCTCCGAGGTCGAGGGGGGCGGGCTGCTGCATCGTGTCTCCCTGCGGGTGCGCGGACCGGTATCCCCAGCCTTGCGCGTACCGGGCGTCACGCAACTCGGGGCCGCCCGGCCCCGGCCAGGAGGCCCAGCGCCGTGAACCCCGCGGCCGCGAGCACCACCGCCGTCCAGCCGTACGCCCCGTACAGCCAGGCCGCCGTCAGGGATCCCAGCGCACCGCCGGCGAACGTGGCCAGCATGAACACCGTGTTCACGCGCGCGGCCACCTCCCGGCCGAGCCCGAGCACCCGGGACTGGTTCGCCACCTGGCAGGAACTCGTCCCGAGCACCACCAGCCCGGCTCCCACCACCAGCGCCACGGGAGAGACGGGCGCCAGCCCCGCGACCGCCAGTCCGAACCCCACGCAGGCCAGCGCCCAGCGCCCGACCGGACCCGCGCCGTACCGGTCCGTGAGCGGCCCCGCATACGCCGAGGCCAGCGCCGCCGGCACGGTCAGCAGCCCGAACAGACCCGCCGCCCCCGGCCCGTACCCCAGCGGAGGAGCGGCCAGATGGAAGACCAGCGCCGCCCAGAACACGCTGTACGCGGCGAACACGCACGCGCCCCGCAGAGCGGCCGCCCGCAACACGCGGTACGAGCCGAGCAGCCGGGGCAGCCCCGCGAGCATCCGCCCGTACGGGACCCGGGGCCGGCCCGCCGAGGCCGGCCGCTCCGGCAGCGCGCGCGGGAGGACCCACAGCAGCGCCGCCGTCGCCGCCGCGGCCACCACGTAGGCGGTCCGCCAGCTGCCGCTCGCGTCGGCGACCGCGCCCGAGACGGTACGGGAGAGCGTGGAGCCCAGCGTCAGGCCCAGGCCGATGACGCCCACCACCCGGCCGCGACGCTCGGGACCCGCGAGGCCGGCCGCGACCGGCGTGAGGATCTGCGGCAGCACCGTCGTGGTCGAGAGGGCGAGCGTCGCGAGGACCAGCGTCACGATGTTCGGCGCCGCGGCGGCGACCAGCAGGGCCGCGCTGGTGGCGAGGAGCAGGGCCCGGGTGAGCGGTCGCAGCCGCGCGGTGTCGGCCAGCGGCACCAGCAGCAGGAGGCCCAGCGCGTAGCCGATCTGCGCCGCCGACGCGACCAGGCCCGCCGTGCGCTCGGAGACGGCCAGCCCGCGGGCGACGGCGGCGAGCAGCGGCTGCGGGAAGTAGATGTTCGCCACCGTCACGGATCCGGCCACGGTGAGGGCCAGGACGTTCACGGGGGCCGGGGCGGGCCGCTGCGCGGTGCGCGGGTCTGAGGGGTGGAGGGTCACGGGCCCAGGCTCCCGCCCCGCGGGCGGACCGATCAAGGTGAAAGAATGCAAGCGGCGTTGAGCGAGACTTAACGATCGACGGCGGACCGGGACGGACCCTGGAGACGGAAGGGAGGCGGAGGGTGCTCGAACGGCACGAACTGGAGGCCTTCCTCACCCTCGGCGACGAGCTGCACTTCGGCCGCACCGCCGAGCGCCTCGGCGTCTCCCCGGCCCGGATCAGCCAGACCGTCAAGAAGCTGGAGCGGCGCATCGGCACCCTCCTCTTCGCCCGCACCAGCCGCAGCGTCGCCCTCACCCCCGTCGGCCGCCGCCTCCACGAGGAGCTCCGGCCCGCCCACGCGCAGATCCTGGCCGCCCTCGAACGCGCCACCGCCGCCGGCCGTGGTCTCCTCGGCACCCTCCGCGTCGGCTTCGGCTCCCCCTGGGGCGGCGAGCTGCTCACCGCCGCCGCGGACGCCTTCCTGGCCAGGCACCCCGGCTGCGAGCTCACCCTCCGCGAGGTTCCCGTGGACGCGGGGACCCGTCCGGTGGAGGACGGCGAACTCGACGTCCAGTACGCGGCCTTCCCCATCGGCGTCCCCGGGCTCACCGCGGGGCCGGTGCTCGCCCGAGAGGACCGGGTGCTGCTCGTCCCGGCCGCCCACCCGCTGGCCCGCCGCACCTCGGTGAGCCTGGAGGACCTCGCCGGCCTGGCCCTGGTCACCACCGGCCGCACCCGGTCCCGCACCTGGCGCGAGGCCCACTACCCGGCCCGCACCCCGTCCGGCGCCGCCATCCACCGCGGCCCCGGGGCCGCCACCTGGGAGGAGGTGCTGTCCCTCGTCGGCGCCGGCCGCGGCGTCGCTCCCGGCGCGGCACGCGGCGCCCGCTACCACCCGCGCCCCGGCATCGCCTACGTGCCCTTCGACGATGCCCCGCCCCTCGAATACGGCCTGGTCTGGGCGGCGGCGAACGAGAACGCCCTGGTCAGGGCGTTCGTCGAGACGGCGGTGTTCCGGTCGGTGTGACCCGTGATCCCCGGCCGGGCACGAGCAGGAACCGCCCACCCCGTCCGCCCGTCCTCTCCACGGGGGTTGCGACAGGCTCGCCCCTTCGCTCTTCACCACCGAGGTCCGAGGAGATCCATGGCCGACACCGTCCACTCACTTGCCGACCGTCTCCACGACGTGCTGGTGGATCTCCTGACCAGGGGAGCCGCCACAGCGGGCACCAGGGGCCTCCACGACGTCGTCGCGCGGGCCACGGCGCTCGGCCCCGAGGGCGCGTGGATCGCCGCCGCCGGCCGTGCCAACCTCGGTGGGCTTGCATGCCTCCAGGGGGAGTGGGAACTGGCCGTCCTCCACCTGGAGGCGGCCGTGGCAGACGGCTACAACGACTGCGTGGCGCTCCATGTCCCTCCCGTGCGACCGCTGCACGACGATCCCCGCTTCCGCGCCCTCTACGAGCGGATGCGCGTCACCGCGGCCGACCTGGACGAGTTGTTCTGGCTGCACCAGGAGATGCAGACCATGGCGAGCGACGCCCAGCGCGCGAGCGTCGACAACATCGGCCGCCTCGACACCGGGGTGTCGTTGCTCCCCCAAGCCCCCATGCCGACCCGCGCGCCGCACACCCCGGGCGTCCTGATCACCCGCCTCGATCTCGCCGCGGCCGGGACCGCACTCCAGCAGGCCGCCCTGAAGGCGGAGTTCCAGCGCAGCTCCGGCAACACGAGTCTGAGTCTCATCGACGACTCGTGGGACTACGGCCGCGCCAGACGCGACGCCTGGGACGCCGACGCGCTGGAGACCCGGCGCCTGCGGGCCGCCGAGGCCAGGGCCTTCGTCGAACGCCCCGGCGCCGGCAGCGCGCTCGTCCCGTGCCCGCCGCTGGGCTCGATCACCTATCCCGGCTGAGCAGGGGCCACATCGGCGCGTCGGCCGACGGACGCCCGGGCGCCCGGGGCGCCGGTCGGGATGCCGGCGAGGAAGGTGCTGTCCGGCAGGATCAGGACAGCACCGCCGGTGGCGGGCTCCACCTGCGGGACCGGGAGACCGTCGAGGACATGCCGTAGTCCTTCTTCAGGTGCTCGGGGATGGCGTAGTGCATCACCCGGCCGCGCGTGAGCGAGGACAGCTCGAACTGCGTGGTGAGGTGCCCGAGCCGGTCCAGGAGCCAGGCGCCGAGCGGCGAACGGTCCTCGACCGTCTCCAGGACGCCCAGGAGGTGCGGCACCGCCTTGACGACCGTGTCCCAGGAGGTGCGGGGGACCTCCAGCCAGTCCGCACAGGTGTCGCCCACGAGGTGACGGACGAGCGCGGAGACGACGGGGTCGAAGAAGGTGCCCGGCACGACCTCCTCGTACAGCTCGATCAGCTGCCTGGTCAGCAGCGCCCCCTCCGGCGACGGCCCCATGTGCCGGAGCATGTACAGATCCAGGAAGCGGCGCGCCTCGCCGAGGTCCTTCGGCACGGCCTCCTGGTCGACGCCCAGCATGGCGCCGACCACCCGCCACGCGTACGCGTAGGCCTCCGCGCCCTCCGTCGACATGTGGATGCCCAGCCGGTGCAGGCTGTCGAGCACGAGCATCGAGAAGAACATCTGCCCGCCGATCATGTCCTCCTGGCAGATCGGCAGCCCCAGACCGGCGACGTCCCACCGGTCCTCGCGCCGCAGATGGTGCCGGATCGAGGCGTGCAGCAGCCGGACCTTCTGCGCGGCGGGAACGAAGCGGCCGCCCGCCTCGAAGGCGTCCGGCCGCATCAGGTACACCGTGAACTGGCCGGTCTCCGCCATGCGCTTGGCCGGGTACTCCAGCCCGTGCGTCGTCGCGAGCAGCCGCGCCACGTGCGGGACGAGATAGCAGGCGGGCATCGCGGCGAACGACAGCGCGGTCGTGATGTGCACGTCGTTGTCGGTGAAGAAGAGCCGGGCCCTCTCCATCTCGCCCCAGTCCACCCAGCTCGGTGGCGCGGCCGTGACGTGCAGGTACTCCCGGGCGACCTCCGGAAGGCCGTCCGGCAGCGGCGCGCCGGCCGTGGAGACGTAGCGCATCAGGGTGTTGAAGGTGCCGACCTCCCCGCGTTCGAAGAGGGTGGCGACCGTGGCGTCGGCGAGCTCGTCGCCGGCCTGGCGCAGGGCGTCCATCGACGCCTCGGTGTGGATCATGCGGGCTCCTTCGGGGCTCCGGTGCGAGGGGCTCCGGTACGGGGTCAGGACAGCCGGGTCGAGGCGGAGTGCGCCAGGGAGGTCAGCGCGGCGACCGCCACCGGCGGCGCGTCGAGCTCGTCGAGGGCGCGGAGGGACTCCTCGACCCGGGCGGCGATGAGGCCCTCCACGCGCTCCGGGGCCTTCAGGCTCCGCATCAGCGCGCGCACCTCGTCCGGGGCGGCGTCCCCCTCCGGGCCGTCCGCCGCGAGCAGGGTGCGCAGCCGCTCGCGCTGGTCGGTGTCCGCGACCCGCCAGGTCTCCGCCAGGAGGGCCGTGGGGCGGGGACCGCGCAGGTCGTCGGCGGTCGCCTTGCCCGTGTGCGCCGGGTCGCCGAACAGACCGAGCAGGTCGTCGCGCAGCTGGAAGGCCTCACCGAGCGGCAGCCCGTACGCGGAGTAGCCCTCGCCCAGCCGCGGGGCGGCCCCGGCCAGGGCGGCGCCGATCAACAGCGGCTGCTCGACGGTGTACTTGGCGGTCTTGTAGCGGATCACCTTGAGCGAGGCCGCCATGTCCGGCGCCGTGCCCGTGTGCAGGATCTCCAGGCACTCACCGGCGATCAGGTCCCGGGCGAGTGCCGCCCACAGTGGCCGCGCCCTGCCCAGGAAGGCGGCCGGCAGCCCGCTGGTGACGAACAGCTGCCCGGCGAGGGACATCAGCAGGTCCCCGACCAGCATCGCGAGCGACCGCGCGGCGCCGGCCGCCTCGGGGTGGCGGGGCACGGCGGCGCGCAGCGCCTCGTGCGCGGTGGGCCGCCCGTGCCGCAGGGGACTGGCGTCGATCAGGTCGTCGTGCACCACCGCCGCCGCGTGCACCAGCTCCATGGACGCCGCCGCGCGCACCAGTGCGTCGCTGTCCGGCTGCCCGCCGCCCCGCCAGCCCCAGTAACAGAACGCGGCCCGCAGACGCTTGCCGCGCGCGACCGCCGTCTCCATCTGCTGGGCCACCGGCGCCAGGGCCGGGTCGACGTCGACCAGGTGGTCCGCCTCCCGGGCCGCGAACTGCCGCAGCACGTCGTCGACGCGGGCCTTGAACAGGGCCGGGTCCCAGGCCTCAGCCATCGTCGCGGGACCGCCGGTCCAGCACGTGCCGGGCGAGCACCTCCAGATGGGCCGGCGGAGTCGCCGCGTACCGGTCGAGGGCCAGCCGCCCGCGCGCCACCAGGTCCCGTTCGGCATCCTCCACCAACTGCACGGTGTCGGAGCGCCGTAACAGCCCCCGCACCGTTCCCAGGGCCGAACCCAGCGTGCTCACCGCCAGGTCCGCGAGCCCCGCCACGAGCAGGACCGCCTGCTCGTCCCTGCTCTCGCCGCCACCGCCGCCGTCCGTCCCCAAGGTCATGGATCAAGCGTGGCGAGGCCCCGGCACGGTACGCGCGGGAAACTCACGAACGAGTGAACGCGCCGGTCGGTCCCGGTCCGGCGCAGGCGTGCTACCCGGCCGTCAGGTCGCCCGTCAGGTGGTCGTACGCCACATGCGCGTGCAGCCGGACCCCGGTCACCAAGGTGTCGTCGTCCGCGTAGAAGCGCGGATGGTGGTTGGTGACGATGCCGCGCCCGCCGGGCGCGGGGACGGGACGCCCGGCGGCGTCCAGCGTCGCGTCCTGGACGCCGAGCATCACGTAGAGGCCGCCGAAGCGCTTCACGAGCTCGGACACGTCGTCGTAGCCGAGGGTCGCCCCGGTCTCGACGACCCGCTCCGGGCCCACGACCCGGCGCAGGGTCGGCAGTCCCGCGGCCACCCACTCCGCGCTGTTGTGCACCGGCGGCACCGCCTGGAGACAGTCGACCGTGGCCGTGGCGTGGTACGCGGCGGCCGAGTGCTCGGCGAGCGTGGTGAGCCGTCGCCGGACCTCCGCCATGTCGGACTCCTCCGCACAGCGGATCGTGCCCCACAGGGTCACGGTCTGGCCGATGATGTTGAAGCGGCCGACGTCCTCGACGTGCCCGATGGTGACGGTGACCGGGGCGTAGGCGGAGACCTGACGGTAGATCTGGCCGATCCCGGTGAGGATCGCGCCGGCCGCGGGCATCGCGTCGACGCCCTGCCAGGGCGTGGAGCCGTGCACCTGCTCGCCGGTGACGACGATCCTCACGAGGGTGGAGGCGGCGTACTGGTTGCCCACGTGGTAGCCCACGTACCCCCGGGGATACGGGGTGACGTGCATCCCGAACACCATGGTCGGCACCGGGTCGGCGAACGCGCCCGCGTCCACCATGGCCCGTGCGCCGCCGTCCTCCGTGACCGGCGGCCCCTCCTCGGCCGGCTGGAAGACGAACAGGACGGTGCCCGAGAGGCGTTCGCGCGCGCCGGCGAGCACGCTCGCCGCGCCCATCAGCATCGCGGTGTGGCAGTCGTGACCGCAGGCGTGCGAGACGGGGAACGGCCCGCCCGGGTAGTCGGCGTCCACCGTCTCCGACGCGAAGTCGGCCCCGCACAGGTCCCTGACCGGCAGCGCGTCGGTGTCCGCGCGCAGCGCGACCGTGCGCGGCCCGGGGCGGCCGCCCCGGAGCACGCCGACGACGCCGTGGCCCGCGATGCCGGTGCGGACCTCGTCCAGGCCGAGGGAGCGCAGATGGTCCGCGACCAGCGCGGCCGTCCCCTCCTCGCGGTTGGACAGCTCGGGGTGCCGGTGCAGGTGCCGCCGCCAGGCGATCACCTGCCGCGCGACCTTCTCCGCCGCCCGGTCGAGCTCCGCGCGGACCGCGCCTGCTCCGGCGTGTGCGGGTTCCGTGCTCACCAGGTCCTCCGTCTCGCCCGAGGAACGGACGTCCCGCACCAGCCTCGCACGCGAGAGTCCCCCGCACCCGCCTGTTGCCGTGACGGGAGGGACGCAGAGGTCCGCACGACGCGCACGGGCACCGCCGGGGCATCCACGGCGCCCGCCGGGGCACCGGCCCTGGTCAGGCCCCGGCGGGGACCGGCGAGCCGCGCTCGATGAGCGCCGCCGTGTCCACACCCGGCGGGAGCGTCCCGAAGGCGATGCCCCGGTCGGAGTCGAGACGCGAGGCGCAGAAGGCGTCGGCGACGGCCGGGTGCCCGTGCCGGACCAGCAGCGAGCCCTGGAGGACGAGGGCCAGGTCCTCGACCAGACGGCGGGCCCGGTACTGCAGGGCCGCGGGGTCGCCGAGGCCGGCGAGGTCCTTGCGCAGGCGGGCCACCGTCGCGTCCAGGCGCCGGTCGGCGCCGGCCGCCCGGTCCACCTCGGCGAAGAAGGCCTCGACGGCCGCGGGCTGCTTGCCCATCGCGCGCAGCACGTCGAGCGCCGCCACGTTGCCCGATCCCTCCCAGATGGACGGCAGCGGGGACTCGCGGTAGAGCCGGGGCAGGCCCGAGTCCTCGACGTAGCCGTTGCCGCCGAGGCACTCCAGGGCCTCGGCCGCGTGGGCCGGGGCGCGCTTGCAGACCCAGTACTTGGTGACCGCGAGGCCGAGGCGCCGCAGCTGCTCCTCCTCCTCGTCGCCCGCCGTCGCCCGGTCCACGGCGCCCGCGAGACGCATCGAGGCGACCGTCGCGGCCTCGGCCTCGACGGCCAGGTCGGCCAGCACGTTGGTCATCAGCGGCTGGTCGCGCAGGCGGGCGCCGAACGCGCTGCGGTGGGTGGCGTGGTGGACGGCCTGGACCAGGCCGAGCCGCATCCCGGAGGCCGAGCTGAGGGCGCAGTCGAGCCGGGTCATGTTCACCATGCGGATGATGGTGGCGACGCCGCGACCCTCCTCGCCGACGAGCCGGCCGAGTGCGCCCTCGTACTCGATCTCGCTGGAGGCGTTGGAGCGGTTGCCCAGCTTGTCCTTCAGGCGCTGGAAACGGATCGTGTTGAGCGAGCCGTCCGGGAGCACGCGGGGCACCAGGAAGCAGGACAGACCGTCCGGCGCCTGGGCGAGGGTCAGGAAGACGTCCGACATCGGGGCCGAGGTGAACCACTTGTGCCCGGTCAGGGCGTACAGGCCGGCCTCGCCCGTCGGCACCGCGCGGGTGGTGTTGGCGCGGACGTCGGAGCCGCCCTGCTTCTCCGTCATCGACATGCCGGCGATGATCCCGCGCTTGGCCGTCGGGACGCGCAGGCCGAAGTCGTAGTACGGGGAGGACAGCAGCGGCTCGTACACGGCGGCGAGCTCCGGCTCGGCGCGCAGCGCGGGCACCGCCGCGTAGGTCATCGAGATCGGGCACAGGTGCCCCGGGTCGGCCTGGCCCCACACGAACACCTTGGCGGCGCGCGCCACGTGGGCTCCCGCGCGCCCGTCGGACCAGGGAGCGCCGTGCAGTCCGTGCCGCACGGCCACGTTCATCAGCTCGTGCCAGTACGGGTGGAACTCGACCTCGTCGACCCGGTGCCCGTACCGGTCGTGCGTGTGCAGGACGGGGGAGTGGCGCTCGGCGAGGCGACCCCACTCCTGGGCCTCCTGTCCGCCGGCCAGCACGCCCAGCTCGCGGACGTCGCCCTCGGCCCAGCCCGCGCCCTCTCGGCGCAGCGACTCGAGGAGGGCCGGGTCGGCGGAGACGTCGTAACCGGTGAGCGGCGGAACTTGGTTCGTGACCTCATGCGTGGTCGGCATCGGGTACTCCCAGGGCTCGCAGGGTGAAGGTGACCAGGGCGGGAACGGTGCCGGGCCCGGGGGCCCCTTCCGTCAGCGGGCCGATCAGCGCCTCCGCGCCCGCGCCGACGAGCGCGGAGGCGGTGAGCCGGGCGTCCTGCGGCGGCAGCTCGCCGTCGCGTACGCCGGCGGCGATCCGCTCGGCGAAGACGTCGCGGAAGGCGCGCCGGAAGACCAGCCGCTCGGCGTCGACGGCCGGGTCGACGGGCTCGGCGAGCAGCGCGTAGGCGAGCCGCGGTGCCTTCAGGGCGCGGCTCGCGAAGGTCTCTATGACCGCGACCACGCGGTCCGCCGCCGTCCGGTGCGCGGCGAGGGCGGCCGCTTCGGAGACCGCGGCGACCTCCCGTCCCACGACGGTCCGGAAGAGCTCGACGGAGAGCTCGGCCTTGCTGGGGAAGTGCCGGTACACGCTCCCGGTGGCGATTCCCGCCCGCGCGGCGACGGCGGCCACCGTGCAGCCGGCGTAGCCGTGCTCGGAGAGCAGACCGAGGCCCGCCTCGACGACCGCGGTGCGCTGTGCGTCGAGACGGGCCTGGACCGCGGGCGTGCGTCGGTAGGGCATGGAAGGAGTGAAGCAGTGATTCATACCTTCAGCAAGAGATCCGGCGCCGCCCTGCTCAGCGTTCCGTCAGGTCCCGCAGGGCGAAGTCCTCGGGCAGCGGCTCCTCGAGCGCGTTGAGCGCGGTCACGAGCTTGCGCTCCTCGAAGGTGAAGTGCGACTCGACCAGGGCGACGAGCCCGTCGAGCTCCCCACGGATCCGCCGCACCTCGGCGGGGTCGGGCTCGGGTCCGGTGCCGAGGCCGTCGACGAGCTTCCGGACGGCCGTGAGCAGCTCCGTCACCTGCTCGTGGTCCCGGGAGAGCTCGTCGAGCACGGGGTGCAGCTCGGGGTGGCGCCGGGCCAGGGCGGGGAAGACCCCGTCGTCCTCGGCGGTGTGGTGGCGGGTCAGGGCGGTGCAGAACGCGAGGCAGTGGGCGCGCAGTTCGCGGGGGCGCTCACCGCCGGCGGCGAGGTGCGCGGCCACGTCCGCACGGAGGCGGGCCAGCTCCTCGCGGAGGTAGAGGTGGACGTCGACGAGTTGGTTGCCGAAGGCCCGGACGCGGTCGGTGGGTTCGGGAAGGGCGGACATGCCCGCATCGTAGGGGGCGGGCATGTCCTGTCCCGTTCCCGGCGAACCGGGGGAGCGGGCGTCAGCCGGTGAAGATCTCCGCGATCGACCAGACGGCGAGCGCCGCCATGCAGATGCCGCCGATGCGCTGGACCGTCTTCAGCGGGACGCGCTTGGCGATGAAGCGGCCGGCGACGAGCGCGAGGGCCGAGACGCTCATGAGGGCGGCGGCGGAGCCGATCGCGGTGGACCAGGTGCCGTTGGTGGCGGCGAGGTTGGCGGTGGTGATCTGGGTCAGGTCGCCCCACTCGCTGATGAACACGGCCATGAACGCCGTGGAGTAGACGGGCCAGAAGCCGGTCACGGTCTTGCCGCCGGCGTCCTCCTCGCCCTCGTCGTCCCCGCCGCGCAGCAGCATGAAGGCGCCGAAGCCGAACATGAGGGCCGAGACGAGCTTGACGGACCAGCCGGGGAGGAGGCCGAGGAGGCTGCCGGCGCCGACGGCGATGGCCACGTGGACGATGAACGCGGTCGAGGTGCCGAACCACACGTACAGCGGACGCATGCGCGTGCCCATGGCGAGGGACGCGAACATCGTCTTGTCCGGAAGCTCGGCGAGGAAGATCAGCCCGAAGGCGGTGATGATCGCCAAGGGGTCGAGGTGCATACCGGGGCTCTCTGATAGGACCGGGCCCGGGCCCGGCACGGCGCCTCGACAGGCGACGGGAGGACCACTCGGCCCGGCGTGACGGATCACGCCCACAAGGATGCGGACGTGACGTACTGCCTGGCCGAAGGTCTCGCCCGCCCGCGTTTCCGCAAGGCCCGGTCACCGGGAACCCGGGGGTTCCAGTGTGTCGACGACCGGTTCGCAGGGCTACTCCCCTTCGCTGTGGACCAGTGTAACGGACCGTGCGAGCGATCTTCGAAGACACTGTCTACGTGAGGTGTAGACAGTGTCTACTGAGATCGGCTAGACAGGTTCCATGACCGCAGACCCTCACCCTCCCGAGCCCGGACTCCGCGACCGGCTCGTCCGCACGGGCGTCGAGCTCGTCGACGCCGAAGGCGTCCAGGCCCTCTCGCTGCGCGAGATCGCCCGCCGCGCCGGCGTCTCCCACGGCGCGCCCCGGCGGTACTTCCCGACCCACCTCGACCTGCTCTCCGCCATCGCCCACGAGGGCTTCCGCGAACTCGGCACCCGGGTGGCGTCGGTGACCGCGGACGAGCCGCGCGCCCGGATCGCGGCCCTCGCCGGGGTCTACCTCGACTTCGCCCACCGCCGCGGCGGGATGTACGAGCTGATGTTCCGCCACGACCTGCTGGAGAGCGGCCGACTCGGGCTACGGGACACCAGCCTCCCGCTCTTCGCCCACCTCGCCGAACTCGTCGCCCGCGCCCGCCCGGACGCCCCCGACCCCGCGGTCGTCGCCGGCGCCCTGTGGGCCAACCTCCACGGTCTCGCCCAGCTCCGGCGCTGGGGCAGCCTCCGCCTCGCGACCGGCACGGACGACATGGCACCGCTGCTCGCCGCGTCACTCGACGCGCACCTCGGGCCGGCCGCCGGGGCCGTGGGCGGCGGGCGATGAGCGAGCGCCCCGTCCGTCCCTCCGCGCTCCACCGTCCCCTCGCCCTGACCTGCAGCGTCGTCGGCGCCGCCGTGGTCGCGCTCGACGGGACCGTGCTGACCATCGCCCAGCCCGCGCTCCAGGCGGACCTCGGCGCGGACACCGGGCAAGTGCAGTGGACCAGCACCGGCTACCTCGTCGCCGTCGCGAGCCTGCTCGTCTTCGCCGGGCGGCTCGGGGACCGCTACGGACACCGCAGGGTCTTCGCCCTCGGCTGCCTCGGCTTCGCCGGTGCCTCCGCAGGGATCGCCGCCGCGCCCGGCATCGGCTGGGTCATCGCCCTCCGGGTCCTCCAGGGCGTCGCCGGAGCGCTGCTCCAGCCCGCCACCCTGGGAATGCTCCGCGCCGCCTTCCCGCCCGAACGGCTCGGGATGCCCGTCGCCCTGCGCACCAGCGCCATCGGCCTCGCGGCCGCCGGCGGCCCGCTGGTCGGCGGGCTCCTCGTCGACGCGTACGGCTGGCGGGCGGTGTTCCTCATCGGCGTGGCACCGACGCTCGCGATCGCCCTGCTGTGCCTCGCCGTGCCCGAACCGCGCCGGGCGGCCGCGCCGGGCGGAGCGGGCGCGCTCGACCTGCCGGGCGCCTGCCTGCTCGGCCTCGCCCTCGCCTGCCTCGTGCACGGGCTCGTCCAGGGGCCCGTGGCCGGCGCCGCGCCCGTCCTCCTCCTCGCGGTGCTCGCCGCCGTCGCCTTCACCGGACACGAACGGCGCGCCCCGCAGCCGCTGCTGCCACCGGACCTGTTGCGGTCCGGACCGGTGGTCGCCGGCCTCGGTGCCCTGCTCGCCGTGTCGGCCGCCCTCTCCGGCACCCTGTTCACGGCCACGTACCTCCTCCAGGACACCCTCGGCCTCGGCCCGCTGCCCACCGCGCTGCGGATGGTGCCGCTCGCCCTGCTCATGATCGTCGGCGCGCCCCTGAGCGCCCTGCTCAAGAAGCGGGTGGGCGCGCGGGCCACCGCCACCGGCGGGGCCGTCCTGCTGGCCGCGGGCGTGCTGCTGCTCGGCCGGCCCGCGGTGACCTCCTCCGGGCTCGCCACCGGCGCGTGCGCCGCGCTGATCGGCGCCGGGTTCGGGGCCGTCATGGTGACGGCCACCTCCGTCGTCGTGCACCACGCCGCCGAGGAGCACGCCGGGGTCGCCGGCGGGCTCCAGCAGACCGCCATGAACACCGGCCCGGTCGTCGGCGTCGCCCTGGCCACCCTGCTCCTCGCCTCCGGCGCCGTGCTGCCGGTCCTGGCGGCCGTCGGCGCGCTCGCCGTCCCGGCCGCGCTGGGCCTGCCCGGCATGCCGCGGCGTGAGGAGGGCGCCCGGCGGCGGGTCGCGGACACGCCAGCGGGGCCGTAACGCCCGTACATGACCCGGATTCCTACGTACGATCACGGAATGCCCAATGGTGGTCGCCTCCCCGCCGTGACGAAGACGAGCACCGAGTTCAATCTCGGCCTCGCGCTGCCCCTCCTGGCCCTCGCCCTGGTGGCGGCCGCCGACCTCATCACCTCGGAGGGGCAGCACTTCGACCGGCTGCTCGTCATCGGTCCCGCGCTCGCCGCCATCACCTGGAGCGTGCGCGGCACCCTCGTGATCGGGCTGGTCGCCATGGTGCTCAGGGTGGTCCTCGGGGTGGCCCAGGACGATTCCGTGACGGACGTCGTCGCCGCCGAGCTGGTCCTGGCCGCCGTCACCGTCGCGGCCCTGTGGGTCAGCGGGGTCCGCACCCGCTACGAGCGCGACCTGAGCGAGGTCACCGCCGTCGCCGAGGTGGTCCAGCGGGTACTGCTGCGCCCGCTGGCACCTCGTCTCGGCACGGTCGAACTGCACCTCCTGTACGTCTCGGCCGCGGCCAAGGCCCGGATCGGCGGGGACTTCTACGAGGCCGTACGGGTTCCGGGCGGCGTCCGCGTGATGCTGGGCGACGTCCAGGGCAAGGGCCTCGGCGCCGTCGAGACCGCCTCGGTCCTGCTCGGCGCCTACCGCGCCGCCGTCACCGAGGCGCCCGACCTCGGCGCCCTCGCCGACCGCCTCGAAGAGGGACTGCAGCGCTACGGGGCCTGGGACCCGGACTCCGACGCCGCCGAGCGCTTCGCCACCGTCCTGCTGATCGAGCTGCGTGACGACCTGGACGTCGTACGTCTCCTCAGCTGCGGTCACCCGGCCCCCCTGCTCCAGCACGAGGGCCGGGTGCGCGCCCTCCCCTTCGCCGACCCCTCCCTGCCCGTCAACCTCGCGGGCCTGTACGCCTCCCGGCACCACATCGAGGAGGTGCCCTTCGGACCGGGGGACCGGCTGCTGCTGTTCACCGACGGGGTGAGCGAGACCCGCGACCGCGACGGCGACTTCTACCCCCTGGAGGAGCGGCTGGGCCACTGGGCGGACGAGCCCGCGGACCGGGTCCTGACGCTGCTCCACGAGGACCTCACCGTCTACGGGGCGAGCGGCCTCGACGACGACGTGGCCGCGATGCTCGTCGTGCGCCCCCCGGAGACGGCCCTCCCGCGAGCGGCGGACGCCCCCGCCGCCCTGCCGTAGCGGCCCCGCCCCGCTTCGGCTGTGCGGGACCGGGCGGCCGGTGTCCGCACGGGCTCCGGCGCGCGGTCGGCTGGTCGACGGGACCCGCGGTCCAGACGCCGCCCGGCTCCGGCAGACGCTCGCCGCCGTTATGGAGGGCGCCGGACGGACCGGAAGCCGGGCGCACTCGCGGACCCGGGCGGGGGTCGGACGGCGCCGGACGGTGTGGGCGGACCTGGACGGGGCCGGACGACGCCGAACGGTGTGAGCGGGGCGGACGGTGTGGGCCGGGCGGACGGTCTGGGTCGGGCTCGGCGCCCGAGCGCGGCGAACGGTGTGGGCGGGGCGGGGCGGTGGGCCCGGCCCCGCCCACGGCGGAGACCAGGGGGCGGTCAGGCGAGCGGGGCGAGCCCCAGGTGCTCCCGCAGCGTGCTCCCCGTGTACGACGTCCGGTACGCTCCGCGCTCCTGGAGCTCCGGGACCAGCAGGTCCACGATGTCGTCGAGACCGTCCGGGATCAGGTACGGCGAGACGTTGAAGCCGTCGATCGCGCCGTGCCGGGCGAAGCGTGTGAACCTGTCGGCGAGTTCCGACGGCGTCCCCACGTGCCCGCGCTGCGGACCCAGTTCGATGACGGTCTCCCGCAGGGACCAGCCGTTCGCCTCCGCCTTCGCCCGCCACTCGGCGACCACCGTCCGCGGATCGGCGATCCTGGCCGAGCCGAAGGCCCCGGTGTTCTCCAGGACCACCGGGTCCTCCGCGGGCAGCGGCCCGTCCGCGTCCCGGCCGGAGAGGTCGAGGTTCCACAGGCGGCCGGCGACGGCCAGGGCCGTCGCCGGGGTGACCTGCTCCTGCCGCACCCAGCGCGCCTTCTCCTCGGCTTCCTTCTCCGTCGCCCCGATGATGATCTCGGTGCCCGGCAGGATCCGCAGCGCGTCCTCCGGGCGCCCCGCCGCGCGCAGCCGGCGCCGGATGTCCTCGGCGAACGCCAGTGCGTCGTCGAAGTCCTGGCCGTGCGCCGAGAAGATGACGTCGGCGTTGCGCGCCGCGAAGTCCCGGCCGTCCGGGGAGTCGCCCGCCTGGAAGATCACCGGGTGCCCCTGCGCGCTGCGCGGCAGCGTCGGCGCGAGGTCCACGTCGAACTGCGGCCCGGCGGCCCGTACCCGGCCGATGGTGCCCGGCACCGACCAGCTGCGGGCGTCGGCCGAATCGGCCACCGCGCCGTCCGCCCAGCCGTCCCAGACCGCGCGGGCGACGCTCAGGAACTCCTCGGCGCGCCGGTAGCGGTCGGCGTGGTCGAGGAAGCCGCCGCGCCGGAAGTTGGCGCCGGTCCAGGCGTTGTCGGTGGTGACGACGTTCCAGCCGGCCCGGCCCTCGGAGAGCAGGTCGAGGCTCGCGAGCCGGCGGGCGAGGTCGACCGGCTCGTTGAAGGTCGTGTTGGAGGTGGAGACCAGACCGATCCGGTGGGTGACGGCGGCGAGCGCGGACAGCTGGGCGAGCGAGTCGGGACGGCCCGCCACGTCCAGCTCGTGGATCTCACCGCCCGTCTCGCGCAGCCGCAGCCCGTCGCCGAGGAAGAAGGCGTCGAAGAGCCCGCGTTCGGCGGTCTGCGCGACCCGGCGGAACGAGGCCGGGTCGATCTGCGAGCCGCTGTCCGGGTGGGACCAGATGGTCCAGTGGTTGACGCCCTGGAAGAAGACGCCGAAATGCAGCTGGGCGTCGGGGCGGGGGACGTCGTTCGGGTCGGTGGCGGTCATCGGTTCCCCTCCCGGGCGGGCGTGGCGGCGGCGGTGGCGAAGCGGCTCTCGGGCCGGGGGAGTCCGAGCGAGGTCCGCAGCGTCGAACCCGGCAGCGGGCGCGCGGCAACCCGCCGGACGAACAGCTCGGGAAGGACCAGGCGGGAGAGCACCGCCAGGTCCTCGTCGAGCACCAGCGGGTGCAGCCGCACCCCGTCGACCAGGGCGCTCAGCTCGTCGAGGAGGTCGACGAGTCCCTGGGCGGATCCGGTGTAGCGCAGCCGGCCGGGCGGGCGGCCCGGTGCGGAGTCCCAGGACGCGAAGCGCTCCAGGTCGGCGATCCGCTCGGCGGCCGACTCGACCGGGGTGTCCAGGGCGACCTCGATCTCGGCGAACGCGAGCGGCGCGCCGGAGGCGGCGGCCGCCCGACCGAGGAGCGCGGGGGAAGGTCCCTCGACCAGGGCGACGTCGACGAGTTCCGGGGGGACGAGCCCGGCGGGGGCGAGCACCACGGGCCGCCCCTGCGGCGGGCGGGGCACGATCGCCGGGCCCTTCACGCTGTACGTCTCGCCCGTGAAGTCGACGTAGTGCAGGCGCCCGCCGTCCAGGTAGCGGCTCGTGGCGACCGAGCGGATGACGGCGTCGTCCTCCCAGGAGTCCCACAGGTCGCGCACCACGCGCAGCCCGTCCACGGCCTCGCGGCGCAGCGCCGCCTCGCCCTCGACGAGCGGCCTGCCCCAGGCGCGGGCGGCCTCCGGGGCCTCCTCCACCCCGACGACCCAGCCGGCCCGGCCCACCGAGAGGTGGTCGAGCGAGGCGAGGCGGGTGGAGACGTGGAACGGCTCGGCGTAAGTGGTCGCGACGACCGGGGCCACCCCGATCACGCTCGTGACCGCGGCCGTGAAGGCCGCCCGCTCCACGGCACCGAGGCGGCCCGCGGGACCGCCCGAGGCCGCGGAGCCGGGCGGCAGGATGCCGTCGTCCAGGGTGACCAGGGTGAAGCCGGAGTTCTCGGCCACGGCGGCGACCCGGCCGACCCGGCGGGGGCTCAGCAGCGCTCCCGGCGCGTGCGCGGCCCGGCGCCAGGCGGCCGGGTGGGCACCGTCGCCGTCGATCTCGACGGCGAGGTGCAGGGCGGGGTGAGGCATGGAGGTCCTTCCGAACGTGAGGCGGCACGGCGGACCGTCGGCATGCCGACGACGGAGCGGACAGGACCACGGCGAGCGACGTGCCGGTGCGGCGCTGCGGCGACAGAGCGGGGCAGCGGTACGGCGACGTCAGGCGGCCATGGCGCTTCGGGGCCACGGCGCACTGCGGTGTGCCAGCGGATGCGCGGCGTGCGACGGCCCGTCACCGCGGCGCGGGTGCGCGGCGGCGGGGCGGGGTCAGCGGTGCGCGGGAGGACAGATGGCGGAGGCGGTACGGCAGAAGTCGACATGCCGCCGGCAGCTCAGCAGCGCCCCGGCGGGCACGGCACGACGGCCACGGCGCTGCGCGGCGATCGGTGCGTGCACGGGGGCCTCCACGGTCCGGAAGGGAACGCCCCACCTTAGGCAGGGGCGGTTCCGGAATGTCAAGGGACACCGGCTGCCGTGCGGCACGGAACTCCCGGTGGGTGAGGGCGCGTTCGGCGGGAAGGTCCGCCCCGGGCCCGGCGGGCCGGGCCCCGCGGCAACGGCCCGGCGTGGCTCAGCCGCGGTACGGGGTGTTCGCCTCGGCCCAGTCCGCCAGGGCGCGGGCGCACTCGGCGACCGACTCGCGCCAGCTGCGGGCCGCCCCCTCGCCGGCCTCGTCGCTCACGTGCTTGACGATCCGCAGCGGGATCCCGGCGAAGGCGGCGGCGGTCGCGAGGGCGTAGCCCTCCATGTCCACCAGGGCCGCCCGCAGTGCCAGCCGCTCCCGGGCCGCCTCGTCCGCGATGAACGCGTCGCCGGTCGCGAGGACCACCTCGCCGCCGGCCGGCAGGGCGATCGGCGCCCCGTACGTCTCGCCGGTGAGGCTGGCGAGCAGTTCGCCGTCGAGGTCGTGCTGGATCACGGTGCCGACGACGTGGGTGCCGGTCCAGCCGGGCCGCAGCGCGCCCGCCGTACCCAGGTTGACGACCTCGGAGGGGAGCGGCCCGCGGGCGAGGGCCGTGGCGAGCGCCGTCGCCGCGTTGACCTTGCCCATGCCGGTCAGCAGCACCGGCAGATCGGTGTCGAGGTGCTGCGCCTCCTCCTTGACCGCGAGGACGAGCAGGGGACGGCCGGCCGTGATCTCACCCAAGAGTTCCATGCGGGCCACGCTACCCGGTGCGGGATGATCCGCCCTGCTCAGGCCGCTGCCCCCAGCTCCGGCACGGCCGGCTCAGACCGGCAGCAGCCGTCCGACGAGCTCCGCGAGCTGAGCCGCGTTGCGGCAGGTCCGCATGTCGACCAGCTCGCCGTAGGCGTGGGCGACCGAATCGCCGGTGGACCACAGCGCGGGCTGTTCCGGATTGAGCCAGTACACGCGCCGGGCCCGGTCCGCGACGAACTTCAGGGCCGGGAGGTTCGGGTCGCTGCGGTTGGTGCGGGCGTCGCCGAGCACGAAGACGACGGTCCGGGGGCCCAGCGCGTCGGCGTAGCGCTCGGTGAACTCGCCGAGGGCCGTCCCGTAGTCGCTCTGTCCGTGCCAGCCGGTCAGCGTCGCCTCGGCAAGGATCCGCTCGCCGAGCCCCGCCGGGTCGCTCCGGCCGCGGGCCACCAGGTCGGTCACCTCGTCGACCCGGTTGACGAAGGCGAACACCCGCACCCGGCTGAACTGGTCGTGCAGCGCCTGCACGAGCAGCATCGTGAAGTGCGCGAAGCCCGCCACCGAGCCCGACACGTCGCAGAGCAGGACGAGGTCGGGCCGCCCCGGTCGGCGCTGCCGCAGCACCGGCCGCACGGGCACGCCGCCGGTCGAGAGCGAGCGCCGCAGGGTGCGCCTCAGGTCGATCTCGCCGCGCGCGGCACGCCGGCGGCGCGCGGCGAGCCGGGTGGCCAGACTGCGGGCCAGGGGCCGTACCGTCCGGCGCAGCTCCTCCAGCTGTTCCCGTCCGGCCAGCAGGAAGTCGACCCGGTCCGGTGTCGGGGCGACGGCCCGCCGGGCCACCTGCTCGCGGCCCTGCCGCAGGGCCACCCGGCGGCGGGCCTCGGTCCGCACCCGCTCCCGGAAGTCCTCGATGCGGCGGCGGATCTCGTCGTCCGTGAGCCGGTCGCCGAACTCCGGGTCCCGGCCGCCGCCGCCCTCCCGCAGCGCCGCGCGGATCCGGGCGAGCAGGGTCTCGGGCCGCAGCCGGGACAGGGTCTGGTGGGAGGACCAGCCGTCCGAGCCGGGCGTCGAGCCGTATCCGCCGAGCGCGCCCACGGCCTCGCCGGCGAGCATCGTCAGCGCGGTCGCGTCGGCCGCGGCGAGGGCGGCGACCAGACGCTCGCGCAGCCCGGCGAGGGCGGTCGCGGGATCGTCGCCGGGCGGTTGCGGCTCGTGCTCCGGCGCCCGCCCCTCGACGAGCGGGAAATACAGGTCGAAGACCCGGTCGAACACCCGCCGTTGCCCCTCCCCGTGGAGCAGGGTCGCGGCGAGTGCGTCCCGCATCCGTTGCCGGTCGTGGAAGCCCACGGCCTCCAGGGCGAGGCCGGCGTCGACGGTCTCGCCCGTGCCGATGCGCAGGCCGTGCGCCCGCAGGGCCCGGACCAGGCCGGTGACCCGGTCGGCCGCCCCGGTCCGCTCGGGCTGCGCGGCCCCGGGCCCCACGGGCTGCGCGGGGAGGCCGTTCACACCGTGTCCAGGTCGAGCTTGGCCGCCGCCTTGTGGATGTCCTCCTGGTGCTTGAGGATCACGCCCAGGCTGTCCCGTACGACCTCCTCGGAGAGGGTGTCCGCGCCGAGCGCGAGGAGCGTACGGGCCCAGTCGACGGTCTCGGCCACCGAGGGCGCCTTCCGCAGGTCCATCGCGCGCAGCGCGCCGACCACCCGGACGACGGAGGCGGTCAGTGCCTCGTCGATGCCCGGCACCTTGCCCCGGACGATCCGGCGCTCCAGCTCCTCCTCGGGAAAGCCGATGTGGAGGAACAGGCAACGGCGGCGCAGCGCCTCGGAGAGCTCGCGGCTCGCGTTGGAGGTGAGCACGACGAAGGGGCGGCGGGTGGCGGTGATGGTGCCGAGTTCGGGCACGGTCACCTGGAAGTCGCTCAGGACCTCCAGGAGCAGTCCCTCCACCTCGACGTCGGCCTTGTCGGTCTCGTCGACGAGCAGCACGGTCGGCTCGTCGGAGCGGATCGCGGTGAGCAGCGGGCGGGAGAGCAGGAACTCCTCGCCGAAGATGTCGGTTCGGGTCTCGTCCCAGCTCTCGTCGCGTCCCGCGGTGATCCGCAGCAGCTGCTTGGCGTGGTTCCACTCGTAGAGGGCCCGGGCCTCGTCGACGCCCTCGTAGCACTGCAGCCGGACCAGCCGGGCCCCGGCGACCGCGGCGACCGCCTTGGCGAGCTCCGTCTTGCCCACCCCCGCGGGCCCTTCGACGAGCAGGGGCTTGCCCAGCCGGTCGGCGAGGAACACGCTGGTGGCGACGGCGGGCGAGGCCAGATAGCCGGTGGCGGCGAGTCGCTCGGCGACGTCGTCGACGGAGCTGAAGTATCCGGTCGTCATGAGAAGTTCCCCCCGGAGTGCGCTTGGGTTACCCGCCAGTAGTCGCAGCGTACCGTCAGGCGCCGACCCGGGCACGGGTCAGCGGCACAACGGGAGGACATCGTCCTCGAAGCCGGGGAACGCGGCCGCCGAGGCCGGGACCGCCGCCGCGGGCCGCCGCGACCCGGCGCCCCCGTGGCGCTCGGCGACCGCCGCGAGCGCGGGACCGGGCCGCGGGGCGCGCTCCTCGTTCCCGGCCACGTCGACCACGCCGGTGCCGTCGGCGAGCAGCCCCAGGAGCGGATCCCCTCCCGGGGGCTTCACGGAGGGTGACCCGTGGCTGGTCCGGGGGGTGCCGCGCGCGGGCCCGGCGGGCCGCTGATGGAATGGGAGTGAGTCGAACGGTGGAGGTGCGGTGTCGGAACGAACGGGGGAGCGGTCCTGGCCCGAGGGGGAGTACGAGGCCGTCCTCGCCAGGGTCGACGCCCTGGAGCACGCCGCCGCCGAGATAGGCACCCGGCTCGACGAACGGACCGTCTGCGCGGAACTGGCCGGGTTCCTGGTGCGCAGGGTGGCCGAGGCCGCGGCCGTCGACCTCGTCCCGCAGGACGGCACCGGGCCCGGTCCCGGAACCTCCCTCGCGATCGGGCCGGCCGCGCTCCTGGACGGGGCCGGCGACGACGGCGCGTCGCACGGCGCCCGGGTGCTGGCCCGCCCGCTCGTGACGGGTGACGGCGAGGAGCTGGGGAGCGTGCGGGTGGCCCGGGCGTCCGGTGGATTCTCCGCGCACGAGTCGGCCGTGGTCGCCCACGCCGCGCGGCTCGCCGGCCTCCACCTCGGCCACGCGCGCCGGCTTGCCGCCACCGAGGCCACCGCCCTGCATCTGCAGCGCGCCCTGGTCGCGGAGCCGGGCCGCCCGCACCCCAATCTGGAGATCGCCGGCCGCTACCTCCCCGCCGGTCCCCGCACCCTGGTCGGCGGCGACTGGTTCGAGACCGTACGGCTGCACTTCGGGCGGAGCCTGCTGGTGGTGGGGGACGTCATGGGGCACGGCCTGGACGCCGCCGTCGACATGAACGCCTACCGGACCGCGCTGCGCGAGGTGGCCGCGACCGACCTTCCGCCGCACCGGGTGCTGCGTCAACTCGACGCCGTCGTGGCCGAGGACGAGGGACGGCGCCCCGCGACCTGCCTGCTGATCCAGATCGATCCGGCGCGCTCCACCGCCACCTTCGCCAGCGCCGGGCATCTCCCCCCGGTCGTCTTCGCCGCGGACGGCTCGGCCGAACTCGTCGGCCTGCCCGTGGGCCCGCCGCTCGGCACCGGGCTCGGCGGCTACGAGCCGGAGGTCCGCACCCTCGGCCCGGGCGACACCCTGCTGCTCTTCACCGACGGGCTCGTCGAGCGGCGTGGTGAGGACATCGACGTCTCGCTGGCCCGGCTCGCCGCGCTGCGCCTGCCGCCGGGCTCCGGGCCCGACGCCGTCGTCGACGAGGTGCTGCGGAGGCTCGACGCGCGCACCGCCGAGGACGACGTCGCGGTGCTCGCGGCACGGGTCCGCGAACGCCCCGTGGCGTGAAGCGAGTCGGCGATTTCAAGCCGAGGCGGGATTGTTTCGGCAGGACGCTTGTGCAGGCCCTTCCGGCGCGGCACGCTCCTCGTATGAACACAGCCAGGCACGCCAGTGAACGCCTGATGAGCTGGCCCTCGCTGAGCGCCGGACGCGCACTGTGCGGCGCCGAGCTCGGACTGCGCACCGCGACGCAGGAGATCGTGCACTTCCACGGTGAGCACGAGGCCGAGGTCCATCTGACCCGTGCCATGATCGCCCGGCTCCGGCCGGCCCTCCTGAGGTCGAGCGCGGTGCGTCTGCGCGCCGGCTCCGGGTGGGTGACGGTCCGTCTGGACATGGGCTCGGACATCGACCTGCTCGCCACCCTGGTGAGCGCCGCTCTCCAGGCCACCGGAGCCCCCTATCCCGCCGACGACCTCGCGCCCGACCACTGCACCCGCACCGGGCGTCCCTTCGTGTGCTCCTGAACCACCGTTGAACCGGCGCCGAACCGGTCCTGATCCGGGCCGGCCACGGCGCCGGTACGTCCTCGAGCGGTCCGGCCGGGGCCTCGGCCGGACCGTTCAGCCCACCGGGAACAGCATGCAGGTGCTCGTCGCGTGCCCGAGCAGGCGGTCCTGGTCGTCGTAGAGGCCCGCCTCGGCCAGCGCCGTGCGCTTGCCCGCGCTCAGCACCGTGCCGATCGCGCGCACCTTGCCCGTCTGCATCGTGATCGGGCGCAGGAAGCGCGTCGAGAGGTCGAGCGAGGTGTACGCCATGCCCTGGGGCAGCGTCGTGTGCACCGCGCAGCCGGCCGCCGAGTCGAGCAGGGTCGCGTAGACCCCGCCGTGCACGCTGCCGATCGGGTTGTAGTGCTCCTCGCCGGGCTCGAACGAGAACACCGCGCGGCCGTGCTCGACCTCGTCCAGGCCGAAGCCGAGCAGCGCGCCGATCGGGGGGCCCGGAAGGCGCCCCGCGATCAGCTCGCGGAGGAAGTCGAGACCGGCCATGCGGGCGGCGGCCTCGGCGGTGGCCGTCGCGTCGTTCCAGTGGACCGTCCGTGTCCGCTCCATCACCGGTTCCCTCCGTTCGGGGCGTCCGCCCTCGTCTGACTTCGAAGATCGAAGCTAGATGTCCGTCCGGCTGACTGTCAATGCCGTAGCCAGCTGTCTACAGTGTGACGATGGACTACCTCGACATGGACACCGAGAACTGCCCGGTCCGCCGCGCGCTCGACCTGGTGGGCGAGAAGTGGTCCCTGCTGATCCTGCGGGACGCCTTCAACGGGGTGCGCCGCTACGACGACTTCCGCCGCCACATCGGACTCTCCGAGGCCGTCCTCGCGGACCGGCTGCGCAAGCTCGTCGCGGCGGGCGTCCTGCGGGTGGAGCCCTACCGCGAGCCCGGGGCCCGTACCCGCTCCCAGTACCGCCTTACCCCCAAGGGTCGCGACCTGTGGCCCGTCCTGCTCGCCCTGAAGCAGTGGGGCGACCTCCACGCCGGGGATCCCGACGGCACCCCCCTCGACATCCGGCACGCCGACTGCGGAGCCCCGGTCCGCGTCGAGGTCGTCTGCGCGGGCGAGGAGCACGCGACCCTCAGCCCCTACGAGGTGACCGTCCGGTCCGGCCCCGCGGCGCGCCCCCGACGCGATTGACGGCGCGTCCCTCACGCCGATCGGCGGCTCGCCCCCGACGCGATTGACTGCGCGTCCCCCACGCCCACCGACGGCGCGCCCCCGGCGCGATTGACTGCGCGTCCCCAGGCCGACCGACGGCGCGCCCCCGACAGCGCCCCCCACGCCGATCGGCGGCGCGCCCCCGGCGCCGACCGACGGCGCGGTCCCTGCACCCGTTCGGCGGCATGCCGGACGGGTTCGGCCGGTCGGCGGGGTACTCGACGAGGCATGCCCCCCTCTTCCGGTGCGCCGCACGACGATGGCCCCTCCGAGCACGGCCACTGGTTCCACCGGTTCCACGAGCGGGTCCTCACCTCCCCGGTCGGACTCGCCTGGAACCGGGGCCGCGAGATGGAACTCATGCACCGCGCCATGGGTTTCGCCGCGCTCAGCCTGCTCACCCTGGTCCCCCTCCTCATCGTGATCGCCGCCGCCGACCTCGCCAGCGGCCAGGGCTTCGCCCGCTGGCTCGTCCAGGGCCTCGGGGTCTCCGACGTCTCCGAGGAGGAGGTCGAACGGCTCTTCGGGCAGCCGGGGGCGGCCCTCCAGCGCACCACCGCCTTCGGTCTCGCCGCGCTCGCCGCGTTCGGTGTGACCTTCGGATCGGCCGTCCAGACCGGCTACGAACGGGTCTGGGACCTCCCCACCGCCCGCTGGCACACCATGTGGCGCCACGTCGTCTGGCTCGGCGTCCTCGTCGTCGCGCTCCTGCTCTTCGTGGCGACCCCCGCCCCCGAACGCTCCTCGGCCGTCGTCACCACCCTCGTCGCCCTCGGCGACGTCCTCGGCACCTTCCTGTTCTTCTGGTGGTCCCAGCGCTTCCTCCTCTGCGGCCGCATCCGCTGGCGCGCCCTGCTGCCCGGAGCCGTCCTCACCTCCCTCGGCCTGCTGGGGCTCCGGATCTTCTCCGCGCTCGTCTTCTCGCCCCTGATCGCCTCGAACGCCGTCACCTACGGCCAGTTCGGCACGGTCCTCGTCCTGCAGTCCTGGCTCGTCGGGGTCGGCTTCGTCGTCTACGGGGGCGCCCTGGTCGGCCGTCTCGTCCACGAACAGCTCGTCCTGCGCCGCCTGGACCGCGACGCCCGCGAACCGGACCGGCCGACCTGACCGTCACTGGTTCCGGTGCCCCACCGGGAGCACCGCGCCCCCGGGCGCGACCAGCGCCCCCGTCGCGTACACCGGCCACGCCCCGCCGGCCGTCCACGGGAACGGCACCTCCCGGTTCCCCGCTGCCCCGTCAGACCTTCTCCGGCTGGAGGTGTGCAGCACGGCCGACAGTGCCGCAGCCCGACGATCATCCGCGGCGTGGTGTCTTCCCCGCGCCGTTGGCTCTCAGGAGGACGGGGCGGTGACCGTCGTCGAACGGTCACCGCCCCGTAGGAGGGCGGGATCACCCACGGCAGACGCGTGCGGGGTGCGCGATGTCGAGCACGAAGCGCTCGGGGGAGTGCAGTACGAAGGTCTTGTAGACGGGCTTGGCGGTGAAGGCGGCTCCGACGGTGACCACGCCCTCGAAGTCGCCGGTGAGGGCGACGCCCTTGAGCGCGGGGAGATGGATCCTGATCAGCCGGGGTCCCTTGTAGACGGACTGCCCGGACTCGTTGTGGGCGGCGGCGGGCGAGAGCCTGATCTCCAGGAAGTACTTCCCGGGGAGCGGCACCTTGTTGCCCGAGCCGTCGTAGCGCAGCTCCTTCACCGGCTTGACGCTCACCGGGGGCATGGTTCCCCGGACGTCGATCACGAGCCGGTCGAAGGTGGGGTGTCCGCCCCAGCGGACGTTGACGACCTGGGCCGTGGCCGGCGGGGTCGTACGGGACGGGGCGGACGCGGCGCCCGCGGGGATCGTGGCGCCGATCCCGCCGGCGAGAAGGATGCCCGCGGCCGCGGTCGCGAGGGTCTGACGGTGATACATGGCGTCCCCCGGACTTCCTGAGATGGGGACAGTGGTGTCACTGGGAAAGACATATGTGCCGGATGAGTGGTTCCGTCCTTATCATGCATTTTTTCGTCGCCACTCGGTATGCGCGCACCGGCGCGCGGAAACGAGGCGGGCGCCGCCGTAACCTCAGCCGTCCTCGGTAGTTGACCAGGGCATGAAAAAGCGCAGCATGCTCGCCATCGCCTCCCTCGCGGCCGGTGTCGTCACCGCCCTCGTCACCCCGCCCCCGAACGCCTCCGCCGTGGAGCCCGGCACCGCGGGGCCCGGTGTCACCGGCCTCCTCCAGGAGGACCAGGACGTCAGCACCCTCGTGGGCGACACCGCCGAGGGCGCGGGCGGCCTCCCGATCTCGGAGGTCGGCGGCCTGCTCTGACCCCGGCCGTCCCGGATCCGCCCGTGCCCCGCACCGCCCCCCAGGGGCGTGCGGGGCACGTGGTTTCCGCCACCGCCACCCGTGAGGCGGCGGCCCGTGCGCGCGCAGTGCCCGGGGAATGACAGGATGTCCCCATGAGCAACAACGTTTACTTCGACATCACCATCGACAAGCAGCCGGCGGGCCGCATCGTCTTCAAGCTCTACGACGAGGACGTCCCGAAGACCGCCCGCAACTTCCGCGAGCTCGCCACCGGCCAGCACGGCTTCGGCTACGCCGGCTCCCCGTTCCACCGGGTCATCCCCCAGTTCATGCTCCAGGGCGGTGACTTCACCAACGAGAACGGCACCGGCGGCAAGAGCATCTACGGCGAGAAGTTCGAGGACGAGAACTTCACGCGCAAGCACGACCGCCCGTACCTGCTGTCGATGGCGAACGCGGGCCGCAACACCAACGGCTCCCAGTTCTTCATCACCACGATCGTCACCGACTGGCTCGACGGCAAGCACGTCGTCTTCGGCGAGGTCGTCGAGGGCCAGGACATCGTGGACAAGATCGAGTCCCTGGGCTCCCGCTCCGGCGCCACGAACGCCGACATCCGCGTCGCGGCGTCCGGCGTCATCGAGGCCTGATCCGACCGCACGGCCACGCCTAGGCGTCGGCCACCGCCCCCGTGCCGCACCGGCCGGGGGCGGTCGCACGTCGTGCCCCGCCGCTTCCTGCGGCGCCCCTCAGGCGAGGGCGCGGGCCAGGGCCCGGGCGAAACCGTCCGGGTTGTCCAGTGTCATGTTGTGCCCGGCCGCCGGCACCTCGAGCACCGGTACGCCCATCGCCGCGACCTTCCCGGCATCCGCGTACGGCCGACTGAACTCGCCCACCAGGAAGGCCCGCGGCCGCTGGAGCCCGGCGAACAGCTCGCCCGCCGCCGGCACCGTACCCTCCACCAGCGCCACCGCGCTGCGGTGCACCGCCCGCGGGTCGGCGAGCCGCAGCCGCGCCGCGTAGTCCGCCCGGGAGGCCCCGGCGATCATCGCCGCGCACCCCACCCGGACGAAGAGGTCCTCCTCCATCGCCGCGACGGGGGAGGAGAACGCCCCACCGCCCGCGTACAGATTGGGCTCGGCCACCACCAGCCGGTCCACCAGATCCGGCCGGGCCGCGGCCAGATGGATCGCGACGGCCCCGCCCATCGAGTGCCCGACCAGCTCGACCCCGGTCACGCCCTCGTGGTCGAGGATCCTGGCGACGGCGGCCGCCTGCGACTCCATGCGGTAGTCGAAGTCGCGCGGCCGGTCGCTCAGTCCGAAGCCCAGCAGGTCGACGAGGAGGGAGCGCCGCCCCGCGAGCGCCGGGTGGACCGCGATGTGCGCGAAGTCCGAGGCGGCGGTGCACCCCAGACCGTGCACGTACACCCGCGCGGGCCCCTCGTCGGAACCGGGCAGGTCGATCCACCGCACGAACCCCCGCGACTCCTCCAGAAACAGCTCCCGCATGGCCCCTCGCTCCCGTGACACCCCGTCGGACCGGCTTGCCACCGGCGCCCGTCACCCTATGTGGCCGCACTGACAACGCCCTCGCGGCAGGCAGGCGGGCACGAAGGCCGGCAGACCGGGGCGCCGCACCGCCCTCACACGAAGGCGAAGGCGTTGCGCTCCGCCCAGGCCGAGAACGGCCGCCCGGGGCGTCCGAGCACCCGTTCCACGTCCGGGCTCACCCGCTGCTCCTCGGCGTACGGCTCGCCCAGCACCGTCAGCATCCCCTCCACGGCAGCCTCCGGCAGGAACCGCACCAGCTGCTCCCTGGCCTCGTCCCGGGTCTGCCCCACGAACCGCACCGGCGCGTCCACCGCCCGCGCGAGGGCCGCCACCTGCTCGCGCGGGGTGACCGGCGCCGGACCGGTCAGGACGTACGTGCGTCCGGCGTGCCCGTCCTCGCGCAGCGCGGCCGCCGCGACCTCGGCGATGTCGGCCGGGTCGACGACCGGCAGGGCCACGTCGGCGAAGGGCGCCGCCACGGTCCGCGCCGTCCGCACCGCGTCGGCCCACAGGAACGCGTTCGACGCGAAGCCGGAAGGGCGCAGCACCGTCCACTCCAGACCCGACTCGCGCACCGCGGCCTCGAATTCCCGCAGCGGGCGGTGGGACACGGAATCCGGCCGGGTGCCGAGCAGCTGCGAGGACTGCAGGACCACCCTGCGCACCCCGGCCGCCACGGCGGCGGCCACGATCTCCCGCGGCCGCAGTTCGTCGCCGACCCCGGCGACCAGCAGGAACACCGCGTCGGCGCCCGCGAAGGCGGCCTTCGGCCCCTCCGGCCGGGCGAGGTCGGCGGACCGGTGCCGCACGCCCTCGGGCAGCGGCGCGGCGCCCGGCCGCCGGCTCACCGCCGTCACCTCCTCGCCGGCCGCGGCCAGCGCCTCCACGAGCAGTCGTCCGACGTTACCGGTCACTCCGGTGACCACGATCATGAACGTTCCTTCCAGGAAGACATGGCGAGACAGGCGCGTGACCGGGCGGAGCGCGGGGGCCCGCCGCGGTCACGTCACTCATCCTGGAAGGTGAAGTGGCCATCCTCCGGCCTGTTATGGCGGGAAGGTTCAGCCCTTCTCCTCGCCGTACCGGCGCTCGAACCTCGCGATCCTGCCCTCGCTGTCCACGGTCCGCGCCTTGCCCGTGTAGAAGGGGTGGCTCTCGGACGAGATCTCGACGTCGACCACCGGATAGGTGTTGCCGTCGTCCCACTCGATGGTCCGGTCGCTGGTCGCGGTGGACCGCGTCAGAAAGGCGAACCCGGCGGAACGGTCGCGGAACACCACGGGGCGGTACTCCGGCTGCTTGTCCTGCTGCACATGTCCTCCTCGGACGGCCTGCCAGTCATCCCCCGGTGCGCCCAGCCTCCCCGGGCAGCGCCCCCGGGACCAGCGCCGCACACCCGACCGGGTGACGGCGGCGAGGACGTTCCCTCGTGATCGACCCCCGGGTACGGTGAGCCCGAACGGCGCCGGTGACGGGCCGTCCGGAACAAGGGGCGTCATGACCGCACTGCTCGTACTGATCGGCACCCTCGCGGCCCTTGCCGTGGTGCTCGTCGTCGTCCTGCTGCGCCGGGGAAGCGGAGTCACCGAGAACGCCGACGGACTGGTCACGGAGCAGGCCCGCAGGGAGCGTGCCCACCTGGACCGCTCGAACTTCTCCTCGGCCGCCGTGCACTCCAGCCTGCCGACCATGACCGACCGGCACCACCGCCCCTGAGGCGCCCGGCCCGCCGGTCTTCAGGGCCCGGCGCCGTGCGGGCCCCAGCGGGCCGCGAGCAGCAGGGCGATGTCGTCCGGGCGGTCGGGGGCCTGGCGCGCCTCGCGGATCAGGCGGTCGGCGGTCTCCGTGAGCGGCCCCGCCCCGGTCGCGGCGAACGTGCGGCGCAGCCGCTCGATGCCCTCGTCGATGTCCGTGCCCGGCCGCTCCACCAGGCCGTCGGTGAACAGGGCGAGGACCTCGCCCGGTTCGAGCCGCATCCGGGTCTCCGGATAGGTGGCCGTGTCGTCCACGCCGAGGACCACACCGCCCGCCAGGTCCACCACCTCGGTGCGGCCGTCCGCCCGGCGCAGCAGCGGCTGCGGATGCCCGGCCCGGGCGGCCTGTACCACGCCGGTCCGCGGGTCGAGGGCGACGTAGCAGCAGCTCGCGAACTGGCCCGGGTCCAGGTCGATCAGCAGCCGGTTCGTGCCCCGCACCACGTCCTCCGGCGGGAGACCGCCCAGCGCGAACGCCCGCACCGCGCTGCGCAGCTGGCCCATCGTCGCCGCCGCGGCCACACCGTGGCCCTGTACGTCGCCGATGACCAGGGCCAGATGGCCGGGGATCGTCTCGATCACGTCGTACCAGTCACCGCCCACGTCCATGCCCTGCGTGCCCGGCAGATAGCGGCCCACCGTCTCCACGCCCTCGTACACCGGCAGCCGGTGGGGGAGCAGGGCGTCCTGCAGCCCGCGGGCGAGCGCCGACTCCGAGTCGTAGCGCTGCGCCCGCTCCAGGGCCTGGGCGATCAGACCGGCGAGCGCGGTGAGCACCGTGCGCTCCTCGGCGTCGAAGCCGCGCGGTTTGTCGAAGCCCAGGATGCACGAGCCCACCGGGCGGCCCGAGGCGATGAGCGGCAGGAACGCCCGGGCCCCCGAGTGGGCGTCGAGCGGCAGCCCCGGGTAGGCCGCGTTCAGCTGGTCCATGGACTCGAAGAAGAGCGGCCGGCCCGTCGTCAGCGTCTCCACGCCGGGCACGTGCGCGCCCAGGCCGACCCCGTCGAAGGGCTCCAGGAAACCCGGCGGGAAGCCGGTCTCCCACGCCAGGTACAGATGCCGCTCGCTCAGCAGGTAGATCGCCAGCTGTCGGCCGCCGAAGGCCGGCAGCAGCTCCTCGGTGACCACGGCGGACACCTGGCGCGCCGTCACCGCCTCCGACAGCGCGATGGCGAGGGCCACCGGACGGTACAGAGCGGCGGCCCTGCCCTCCGGCGAGGACAGGCCGTCGTCGTCGGGGCCGGTGAGGCCCCCGCTCGGTCCCTCCGCCGGATCGCCCTCCGGGACCAGGACCAGCGTCACCCCGTCCTGGCCCGGATACAGCGAGACCGACAGCCACTCGCCGCGCCCCGGATGGGCCAGGAAGTGGATCGGCTGGTCGGACAGCAGCGCGCCGCGCAGCTGCTCCTCGTGGTAGGGGTGCGCGAACCAGGGGAGCGCCTCCCACAGCGAGCGTCCGGCCAGGGTGCCGCGCGGCCGGCCGAGCAGCGTCTCGGTGCGCTCGTTCACGTAGGTGATCCGCCCGAGCCGGTCGATCGCCAGGATCGCCCGCGGCAGCCGGTCGGTGGCGTCCGAGCCGACGAGCCCGGTGCCGAGGTCCACGAGCGAGCCGGTCAGCAGGTGGCCGCCCCGGTCCCTGTCGAGCGGCCGGGCGGTCACCTCCAGGAGGTGCAGCCCGCCGTCCGGGCCCTTCAGCCGGATCCGGCGCGCGGCGGGCCCGCCGGAGCCCGCCGCCTGCCGGGCGAGTGCCCACAGGGCGTACGTGTCCTCGGGCATCAGCCGGGCGGTCAGCGCCTCGACGGTCCAGGGGAGCGGGGTCGTCTCGCCCAGGATGTCCCGCAGCCCCTGGTCCGCGGTGACCGTGCCGGTGTCCAGGTTCCAGTCGAAGTAGCCGATCCGCACCGGAGGCCCGGTCCGGCTGGGCAGCTGCACCGACACCGGCTCGCCCGGCCACTCGATCCGGGTGCCGTGCGCCGCGAGCTCCGCGAGCGTCACGCCCAGGCGGCGTGCCTCGTGGACCATGTGACCGCGGTCCTGGGTGTCCACCGGGACCCCAGGGGTGGGGTCGCGCAGCACCACCAGGACACCGAACCGGTCCCGGCCGCCGACCACCGGGGTGTAGAGGGAGGCGAAGGGGAACGGGAGGCTCGCCACGAGCTGTGGGAAGAGCCGCATGGCCTCCTCGACGTCCCCCAGGTGGACCGGCTGGCCCGACCGGTGCGCCTCCGCCACCGGGAACGGGCGGTTCACGTGCATCCGCCACCAGGGCCGGAACAGCGAGCCCGGAAGGCCCGCGAGCACGGCGAGCCGTAGCAGCCCGGGCGTCCCCGACTGCAGGTAGACCCCGCCCGCGTATCCGCCCGCGGCCTCCACGGCCCGCAGGACCGACTCCGCGAGGACCACCCCCAGGGCGTCCGCCGGCAGTCCGTCGACGGCGGTGTTCCGGGGCGGCGGCCCGGTCGCGGCCGACGGGGCGGAGCCTGCCGCGCCGTACGAGGTCACACAGCCAGCATGCTCCCGCCCCGAAGGGCCACGCATCCGGAGTAACGGCGCGTGAACCACTCTCCGGGGGCATTGACCGGGCCCCCGCCCGCTCGCGAGACTCGGTTCCCGGCCGCCGCGGCGGGCGTGCGGCTCCACCACCTCGTGACCAGGGGGTCTGATGACGGGCCGGGTTCTTCCGTACGACGTACAGGGCAGCGGGCCGCACCGGGCGCTGGTGCTGCACAACTGGTTCGGCGACCGCACCAGCTTCGCTCCGCTGCGGGACCACCTCGACGACTCGGCCGGGTCGTACGCCTTCCTCGACTGCCGGGGCTACGGCGAGGCGATCGACGCGGAGGGCGCCTACACGATGGAGGAGGTCGCGGCCGACGCCCTCGCCGTCGCCGACGACCTGGGCTGGGACACCTTCTCCGTGGTCGGCCACTCCATGGGCGGCAAGGCGGCCCAGCTGATGCTGCTGGACGCGCCGGAGCGGGTGCGCTCCATCATCGGGATCTCCCCGGTCTCCGCGGCCGGCTTCCCGCTCGACGCCGACACCTGGGACCTCTTCGCCGGGGCCGCCGAGAACCCCGGGAACCGCCGGGCCATCATCGACAACACCACCGGCGGCCGGTACGACGAGGCATGGCTGTCCGGCCTCGTGGAGCGGTCGCTGCGGCGCTCGTCGGCCACCGCCTTCCGCGCCTACCTCGACTCCTGGTCCCGCACCGACTTCCACGAGCGGGTCCGGGACAACCAGGCCCCCGTCCTCCTCGTCGTCGGCGCCCACGACCCGGCGCTCGGTGCGGAGGCCATGGAGTCCACCTGGCTGCGCTGGTATCCCAACGCCCGGCTGGAGGTCCTCCCCGAGGCCGGCCACTACGCCCCCGAGGAGACCCCGAAGGCCCTCGCCGACGCCATCGAGGCGTTCCTGGCCGCCTGACGCGCGCCGACGGCCGCGGCCGGGGACACTGTCCGCAGGCGGACGGACCCCGGCCCGGCACACGGGCCCCGGCCGGGCCGCGGGGAGAGGCGGTGCACGGGATGACCCTGGCCCTGACCGCGGCGGTGGCCGCGGCCCTGCTCGTCTGCCGGCTCGCCCTGCGCGAGCGGCGCAGCCCCGGATCCGCCCGGCGCACCCTCGCCTTCGTCCACGACCGGCGCGCCCTCACCGCCGGGCTCTGCGCGGGTCTGCTCCTGGCGGCCTTCGGCTGGCGCGTGTCCGGTCCCGGCGCCCTGGCCTGGGCGGCGCTCGCGGGGCTCCTGGTGGCGGGGCTGGGTTCCGGGGCCGGAAACGGCGGGGGCCCCGCCCCCGGCGCTCGCGCGCGGGGGACGGGGCCCGAGGGCTCCCGGAATCAGGAGTAGTAGCCGAAGAGGTCGGCGATCACGTGCACCGTTCCGGAGTTCGCCCGGAAGTCGATCTTTCCGTTGACGACGGGGACGGTGACGAGGTTGGCGGTGGTCTGCCCCGCGGTCCAGTTGAGGTTGGACGCGTTGGGCAGCGTGGTGCCGTCCGGCCACACGGTCAGGAAGCCACCGGAGGTCGGGGCCGTGGCCGTGACGTTCAGGACGACCGCCTTGGCCTTGGCCAGCGTGTGGCCGTCGTTCAGGTTCAGCACCAGGTTGGTGCCGCCCTTCAGCGGGGCCGTCGACGAGGTGCCGAGCGCGTAGCGGGTGTCGAGCAGCCGGGCCGGGCCCGCCGAGTGGAAGGACGAGCCCTCGCCGCCCGCGGTGAAGTAGCCGAACACGTCGGCGATGAAGTGCACGGTGCCGGTGCCGGCGTTGTACAGGTTCACCTTGCCGTCGGCGCCGATCGGCAGCACGACCATGTTCGGGCGGGTCTGACCGGTCTGCCAGTTGATGTTCGACGCGGTCGGCTGCGGGGTGCCGCTCGGGTACGCGATGAGGTGACCGCCCGACTGCGGCGCGGTCGCCGTGACGTTGAGGACCACGGCGGTGGCCCCGGTGGCCGGGACGCCGCCGGCGCCCGCGACGGTCAGCGAGACGGTGCCCTTGCCCGCGACCGGGGAGGTGCCGGCGCGGCCGACGCCGTAGCGGGTGTCGAGGATGCGCGCCGGGCCCTTGGGCACGTAGGTGCCACCGCCGGCCTCGGTCGAGTAGTAGCCCGAGATGTCGGCGATGAAGTGGGTGGTGCCGCTGCCGGCGTTGAAGAGGTCGACCGAGCCGTCCTTGCCGACCGGGACGGTCACCAGGTTCGGGACGATCTGGCCCTTCAGCCAGTTCATGTTGGACGAGTTCGGCCGGGTGGTGCCCGTCGGGTACGCGATGAGGAAGCCCGCCGCGGTCGGCGAGGCGGCCGTCACGTTCATGACCACCGAGGTCACGCCGGTCTCCGGGACACCGCCCACGCCGGTGACCTTCAGCTTGACGGTGGCGTTGCCGGCGACCGGGGAGGTGCCGGCGCGGCCGATGCCGTAGCGGGTGTCGAGGATGCGGGCCGGCGGCAGCGCGTTGAACGTGGCGGCCGGGGACGGGGCGACGGCCTTGCACAGGCCGGTGACTATCTCACGCCCGTTGGGGGAGCCGAGGCCGGTGGCGAGGTCGTAACCCGCGCCCGCCTTGTAGAGGCCGCTGTAGTTGCCGGACGCCGTCAGGTTGTTGTCGCCCGTGGTGACGTCGCGGAAGGCGGTCGCCGGCAGCTTGTAGAGGGCCGGGTGGACGTAGCCGACGGCGCCGTTGGCCTGGCAGGCCAGGTCCTGGTCGGCCTGCGCGAGGAGCGCGGACCAGACCGGCGCGGCGCCGCTCGTGCCGCCGATGATCCACCAGTACTGGCCGCCCTCGCCGAAGGCCACGGGGTAGCCGGTGGCCTGGTCGCCGACCGCTGAGACGTCCGGGACCTGGCGGCAGGCCGTGCCGGCCGCCGGGCTGCAGAAGGTGTCGCTGTAGCCGGCGCCGGTGCGGCCGGCCTGGAAACCGGTGGAGGAGTCCACGGCGAAGTGCCGGGAGACGCCGCCGCCGGAGCCCTTCCAGGTGGTCTGGTTGGCGACGGAGCCGCGCATGGTGGTCCCGCCGACGCCCAGGACGAAGGGCGAGGCGGCCGGGAAGTCGGCCACGAGCTGGTCGGCGTTGGGCTGGTCCGGGACGCCGTTGCCGTCGTAGTCGGAGTAGCAGCCGGTGGAGCCGCTGTCGCCGGAGGCGACGACCACGCTCTGGCCCTGGGCGGTGGCCTGCTGGAAGGCCAGGTTCTCCGCGTCGATGACCTCGGTCGGGGTGTTCATCTCACAGCTGCCCCAGCTGACGGAGACGACCTTGGCCCGGTTGTCCGAGACGATCCGGCGGAAGAGGGCCGTGCCGTCGTTCCAGGTGTTGGGGGCCTGGTAGACGAGGATCTTGGACTGCGGGACGAGACCGGCGATGGTCTCGACGTCGAGCGCGGTCTCGAGACCCACACCCGATTCGTAGCTCGCCGGCTCCGTGGGGCCGCCGTTGACGCGGACCGAGCTGACCGGGACCTTCGTCTTGTGGCAGGCCTGGTAGGAGTTGATGTCCCGGATGTCGTAGTTCTCCAGCGAGTAGACCGCGATGGTGGTGCCGGTCTGCACGTTCGGCTGGTTCGCCATGTTGTACTGCGCCGCGAGCGACTTGGCGCTCCAGTAGTCCTGCCCGTCGTACGCGGCGGGCATGCCGGGCGTGGCGGTCGCGTACAGGTCCCGGATCTCGGTGCACATCGTCGGCGTCGTGCCGGTCAGGCGGGGCTGGCGCGCGACCGTGTCGGTCCCGGCCGACGCCTTGCGCGGCTTGCCCTTCGTGCCGGTGTTGCGCGGCTCGTACGAGGACAGCGTGCTCAGGCCGACGACTCCGCGGACGTCCTCGGCGGTGCGGCCGCCGAACTGGGGGGCCACCGTGTTGACGAGGCCGGCCCGGCCGTTCCGCAGCCGGTAGCCGTCGAACTCGGTGCCGAACGCCTTGGCGGCCTTGGCGACGGTCGTCGTCACCGGCAGCGTGAGGCCGTCCGACTCCAGCGCGCCGACCGTGAGGCCCTTCGCGCTCAGCTCGGCGCGCACGCGCTCCACGGCCTGCGGCTCGGCGCCGAAGACCTGCGCGAACTCGCCCGTGCCGAGGTACTGGCGGTAGCGCGGCGAGCCGGGGGTGGAGACCTCGCTGACGAACCGGCGCAGGGCGGCCGGGTCCCGCGGCTCCAGGACCACGCTCAGCTCGAGCGCCTCATTGGGGGCCGGGTCGGCGGTACGGACCGCGCCCCGCGGCACCTTGGGCGCCGATCCGACCCGCTTCGGGCCGGGGTCGCCGGCCGGCGCGGCCGTCGCGGCCGAAGCCGGGACGGCGGCCGTGGTGACGGCCAGTGCGGCGACGGTGGCCGCACCCCATCTGAATGCCTTCTCACGGGCGGTTCGGCCCATGCACACGCTCCCTTTCACGTTCCGCGTCGCGGCGCGCCCGGGCAGGGAGCGGCCCGGGAAGGAGAAATGGCGCAGCAGAACCGAGGGCGCGGCGCCGCGGCGCGCGAACCCGTCTCGCGTGAACCCCCCCCCGGTGCCGTTCGCGCACACCCACGGGCTGCGGAGCGACGACCAGACGTGAAGATTTATCAGGTGCGGCGGCGCGCTCGACACGCGGGGGCCGGTTGCGCACGGTGCGGTGATCGCAAACGGCACTTTTCAGCCGTAAGTTACCCGGCGGTTTCGCGTGACTTCCCACGAACGCGCCAGTAGAACATGTTCCCATTCACTCCTGAAGTGAGGAACATCACGTGAGTGACAGATCCCCTTCGACCTCGGAATCCAGAGGTCTGACCCGCCGTCGCTTCGTCACTGGAACCGGTTCTCTTCTCGGGGGCCTTGCGCTCGCCGGGCACGCCGGTACCGCGAACGCCGCCACCCCCGCAGAGGTCGCCGCCGTCCTCGCCCCCATCCCCCCGGGCGCCCGCGTCCCCGCCCTCGTCGTCGGCACCGGATATGGCGGCTCGGTCGCCGCCCTCCGACTCGCCGAGGCCGGCGTCGACGTCCACATGGTCGAGATGGGCATGGCCTGGGACACCCCGGGACCCGACGGGAAGATCTTCGCCAACACCACCAAACCCGACTACCGGTCCTTCTGGCTGCGCACCCGGACCAAGCAACCGCTGAGCAACTTCCTCGGCTTCCCGCTCGACAAGGACGTCCCCCGCTACACCGGCATCCTCGACGCCGAAGACTTCGCCGGCATCACCGTCTACCAGGGCCGCGGCGTCGGCGGCGGCTCGCTCGTCAACGGCGGCATGGCCGTCACCCCGCGTCGCGAGGTCTTCCCGTCGCTCCTCCCGACCGTGGACCCCGCCGAGATGTACGCCACCTACTATCCGCGCGCCAACGCCGGGCTCGGCGTCACCAGCGTGGACCAGGCCTGGTGGGAGAGTGCCGACTGCTACCAGTACGCCCGTGTCGGCCGTAAGCACGCGCAGCGCTCCGGCTTCCCCTTCGTCTTCGTGCCCAACGTCTACGACTGGGACTACATGAAGCAGGAGGCCGCCGGCTCCGTGCCCAGGTCGGCCCTGGAGGGCGAGGTCATCTACGGCAACAACCACGGCAAGAAGAGCCTCCAGAAGACCTACCTCGCCCGCGCCGCCGAGACCGGCCGTGTCGCTGTCTCGCCGCTCCACAAGGTCACCGGCGTCACCCCCGCGTCCGGTGGCGGCTACACCGTCACCATCGACCGGCTCGACACCACCGGCGCCACCGTCGAGACCAAGACCGTCACCGCCGACCGGGTGTTCTTCGCCGCCGGCAGCGTCGGCACCAGCAAGCTCCTCACCCGCCTCAGGGCCACCGGCGCCCTGCCGGCCCTCAGCGACCGGGTCGGCAAGGGCTGGGGCGACAACGGCAACGTCATGTGCGGCCGGGCCAACCACATGTGGGACCCCACCGGCAAGCTCCAGTCCGCCATGCCCACCGCCGGCATCGACAACTGGGACGCGGGCGGTGCCTTCGCCGAGGTCGCGCCGCTGCCCACCGGCATCGAGACCTACGCGTCCTTCTACCTGTCCATCACGAAGACGCCCCACCGCGGCGAGTTCAGCTGGAACGCCGCCACCGGCGGCGTCGACCTGAACTGGGACCGCGCCTGGAAGCAGACCTCCATCGACGCGGCCAAGACCATCTTTGACAAGATCAACGCCAAGGAGGGGACGATCTACCGCACCGACCTCTTCGGCACGTACAAGATCTGGGGCGACCATCTCACGTACCACCCGCTCGGCGGCGCCGTGCTCGGCAGCGCGACCGACAACTACGGCCGTCTCCGCGGCTACGACGGCCTGTACGTCATCGACGGCGCGCTCATCCCGGGCAGTACGAGCGTCAACCCGTTCGTCACGATCACGGCCCTGGCCGAACGCAACATCGAGAAGATCATCGCGACCGACCTGTAGGGCGGACCGCTGCGCACGAAGGGGGCCGGCCGGGCAACAGCCCCACCGGCCCCCTCCGTCGCTCAGTGCGTCGGCAGCACGCACACCGTGTCGAGCCCGAGCACCCGGTTCAGGCGCCCGAAGGCCAGCCACGAACCCAGGCTCATCGTCAGTTCCACGATCTCCACCTGGCTGTACGCCGCCGTCATCCGCGCCCAGAACTCCTCGTCCAGGTGGTGATGGTCCAGCGCGTACCGCTCCGCGTACTCCGCGGCCAGCCGCGTCCGCTCGTCGAACGCCTCCGTCGTCCGCCACTCCGCGACGGCATCGGCGAACTCCTCCTCGACCTTCTCCCCGTCGCGGTCGGTGCGCCAGTCCAGGCAGAACTTGCAGCCGTTGATCTGCGCGATCCGCAGCCGTGCCGCCTCGAACTCACGGAGCCCCAGGGTCGTGTGGGAGTACACGGACAGCGAGAAGTTCGCCGCCGCCATCCCGATCCCGGGCACCATGTCGCCCCATACGTACCCGATCGGCTCCTGCCCCTCGGGAATGTCGATGATCACCGCGTTCTCCTTCCCAGCTTCCCCACCGCCGGGCGCAACGGCACGTCCAGCGCGTCGTACAGTCCCGGCTCCGCCTCCACGAGCCAGTCCACGGCTCCCACGAGCCGCCCCACGGCGGTCGCGTTCCCGCCCGCCGACCGGTTCTCGCCCTCGTCCGAAGCCTCCACGGTCACCTCGATCCGCGGCCGGCCCTCCACGATCACCCGGTGCGCCCCCGACCCGTCCGGCGGCACCGGCCAGTCCGGGGCGCAGTCCGGATGAATCCGGGTCACGTGCTCGATCACCAGGCGCGGCTCGCCGTCGACGATCCCCTGCACCTCGAAGCGGACGGCGCCCTGGGTGCCGGCCGTGAACTCGCCCATCGTGCGGGTGTGCACCGTGGCCTCCAGCGGGCGCCGCTCCAGCGTCTCGCGGATCTCGTCGAGCTCGGCCCCGAGCGCCCGGGCCATCAGCCGCAGCTGACCGCCCCACACCATCGTCGGCACCGACGGCAGGAGCATCGGCGGCTCGTACTCCATGGGCTGCCCCATGCCGACGAGATACCGGACCGACTCCTCCTGCTCGTACGTCGAGTAGTCGAAGATCTCCTGGCAGCGGATCGCCTCCACCCTGCTGCCCAGACCGCTCACGAGCAGCGGCAGCACGTCGTTGCCCCAGCCCGGGTCCACGCCCGAGGCGAACAGCGAGCCGCCTCCCTCCTTGACCGCCGCCAGGACCGGATCGCGGAACTCCGCGGGGGCGCCCCGCTGGTCGTAGAGCGGATACAGCGAGGGCGTCACGACGACCGCCCCGGCCCGGACGGCCCGGACCACGTCGGCGAGCGCGTCGTCCGGACGCATGTCCCCGGACGCCGCGTACACGACGGCGCGAGGCCCCTCGGCCAGGACGCCCTCGACGTCGTCGCGGGCCGCGACCCCGAGATCGCGCCCGAGCCCGGCGAGCTCGCCCGCGTCGCGGCCGACCTTGGCAGGGTTCGCGACGAGGACGGCCGAGAGTTCGAGCGCCGGATGGGCGTCGACGGCTCGGATCGCCGCACGCCCGACATTTCCGGTTCCCCACACCACGGTCGGAATCATGCGCGGAGGGTAGCGCCGGGGCCGTGAGGTTCCCAGAGGTGCGACCCAGTTGATCTGACGGATCGTCAGAGCGGCTCGGGTGTGTTCAACGTCGTCCCCGGAGGCAATCCGCGACCGCCCTCGGGTCCTCCCGTGCGAGCGACGCCAGGGCGGCGGCGACGGCCGATCGCGCGGGCCGTGGCGTGGTGGTCGAGCGGCAGGGACAGGACGGCGCTGGCCATCGCGCCGGTGCCGACGGGGAGTTCGGCCAGCCGGAGGGTGAGCGCCTCGGTCGAGACCGGGGTGTCCGGCTCACGCAGGAGCGGACCGAGGGCCGTGTGGACGGCGGAGGTCGCCTTCCTGCCGCGCAGGCGGGGACCGTCCGGTGGGGCGTCCGCCGCGTGTGCCGGGTAGGCGTCCCGGGGGCGGCGGCCGTCCGGTTCGGCGTCGAGCCGGCTCAGCGCGTAGGCGTACAGGGAGGGCCGTGGGGTGAGCGCCGCGCGCTCTTCCGGGGCGCTCACCGGGCGGAGGTGTACGCGATTCCGTCGATCATGCGGCGATGACGTCGCACGCGCGAGCGAACGTCCAGCGGGGAACAACGGGTCGCGCAGCCCGGCGGCGCCCGGGGTGCCCCGCACCCCGCCCCCGCTGCCCGAGCCGGTGCAGGGGGCGGCGAGCAGGGCCAAGGCGACGGCCGCGGCTTCTCCGCCCGGGAGCGCAGGCGGCGGCGCCCCTCCCGCGACTACGCCGACGTGCCCTCCGCCAGTCGCAGGGTCACGAACGGCACCGTGTCGCCCGGCAGGACGTAGCGCTCGGTCTCCACGAAGCCGCGGGCCAGGGCGAAGCGCAGCCCCTCCTCGTTGCTCGCGAGCACCACCGTCTCCACGCCCTCGTCGCTCAGCGTCCGGGCGTGCGCCAGGCCCCGCTCGTACAGCGCCGTGCCGTAGCCCCGGCCGCGGTGCTCGGGCAGGATCCGGGAGATGACCGTCGCGGCGGGCGTCTCCTCGTCCGGCGGGCGGACGGTGGAGCAGCCGACCGGGGTGCCGTCGGCGTACGCGACGTCGAGCCGGTTGCGGCCCGCGCGTTCGCGCACCTCGTCGGCGGAGAGCGGGGCGGTCGGGATGACGGTGTTGTGGATCAGCCGCCAGTCCGCCAGGAGGGCGGGCGAGCCGACCGGGTCGTCCGGGTCGATGCCGGTGATGCGAAGGGCGTTCGCGGGCGAGTCGTTCACGGCTGCAGCCAACCGCCGGGCCGGACGCCCCGTCAACTGCTTTCCCCCTGGCCCGGACGGGTGAGGAGACACGGCCGGGGCGACAGGCCCGGAACGGACCGGGTACGGATGGGCGCATTGCCCCGACCCTCGGAGGTGGCCGGCTCATGCCCGTCCGCAAGGGCACCCCCACGGTGCTCGCCTGTGCCCTGTCCGCGGCCCTGATGCTGACCGGCTGCGGCGCGCTGCGGCCGCCCGCCGCGGCCCCGGCGCCGGCCCCCGCCCCGGCGTCCGCGGCGCCCAGGACCCCGCTGCCCGACGGTCGCGACGCCGCGAACCGCGCCCCCGCGCGCATCCCCGGAGTCGGTCCGCGGACCCACGCCCGCATTCCCGACGGCACCACGCAGGCCCTCGTGGTGAGCGGCGACGCGGTCGACGGCAACGTCGCCTCCGTCGCGCTGTACGAACGGGACCCGGCCGGCCGCTGGCGCCGCACGGCCGGGCCCTGGACCGCGCACAACGCCCTGCGCGGCTGGACCGAGGACCACGAGGCCGGCGATCTGCGTTCCCCCATCGGCGTGTTCCGGCTCGGTGACGCCGGGGGCCGGCTGCCCGACCCCGGGGCGCGCCTGCCCTACGACCACGACGAGGAGTTCGCCGTGTCGGGCACCGGCTTCCTCGGCGAACCCCTCGAAGGCTCCTTCGACTACGTCGTCGCCATCGACTACAACCGTGTCCCCGGCAGGAGCCCGCTCGACAAGGAGCGACCGCTCGGCGAGGAGAAGGGCGGCGGGGTCTGGATCCACGTCGACCACGGAGGCCCCACCCAGGCCTGTGTCGCGCTGCCCCGCGAGGACATGGGCGCGCTGCTGCGCGCCCTCGACCCGGCCCGCGAGCCCGTCGTCGTCATGGGGCCGGCCGTGGTGCTGGCCGGCTGACCGGCGGGAGGGCGGGCTCCGGCGGTGGGCCCGGTGCGGGGCGCGCGAAGCCGGGTGGCGGTGCGGTGCCGGTGCCGTCGTACGTGATGTTCCGCCCAGCGGAACGCGCGTAGAACGGGAGCGGATGGGCCGGGCACAGTAGAGGACGTGCCGGGGGGAACGGCACGAAACGGCTCGCCGCGAGGCGGGACGCACCGCAGACCGTCACCTGACGTGACGTCACCAAGGGGGATTTCCATGAACAAGAACCGCACCGTCCGGATGGCCGCCGCCGCCCTTCTCGGGCTCGGCAGCCTGGGGGTCTTCGCCGGCACCGCGCAGGCCGAGCCGATCGACTACGTGAAGATCGAGCTCGTCCAGCTCACCTGTCACCAGCAGAGCGAGGGCGACCACGACGAGGCGTACCTCAACATCACCGACGCCAACGGCAACCAGGTCAAGGTCTGGCCCGGCAACGGGATCACCTACCAGACCATGGGCACCAACTACGTGCGCTCCATGACCGACGGCAACGGCAACGCGGCCCTGATCCTCGGCCGTGAGCAGGCCCGCACGCTCACGCTCTGGGACAAGGACACCTTCGGCGGAGACGACAAGCTGGGCGCGACCCTGGTCACCGGCAGCGAGGTCGGCTCCGAGATCCAGTACCGCTCCCTGGAGGGCTCCGGCGGCGTCTACACGATCGCCTACCGCGTCATCGACATCTGACGCGGCCGGCCGCCCTCCGCGGCCGACCTGCCCCGCCGGTGCGCCGCGACCCGCTCGCGGGTGGCGCACCGGCGCGAGCAGGAGCCGCGCTCCCGGCCGGGGCCGGTCTGCTCGCGGCCGCGGCCGTGCGGCTGCTCGCCGCCGTGGCCGCGGCCGGCGGCGCCGCCCTCAGGACGAGGCGGCGCGCAGGGAGGCCGTCTTCGCGCGGACCTGTTCGGGGGTGAGGTAGGCGTCCGTGTACTCGAAGTCCCGCAGCGTGCCGGACTTGGAGGCCAGAAAGCCCGTGCGCACGAAGTCGTCCCCGGCCACGGCGTTGAGCAGCCAGTTCGTCATCACCCGGGTCTTCGCCACGTTGGTCCGCAGGGCGCCCCAGTGGTACGCGCGGGCCACCGCCTGGGCGGGCAGGCCGTGGAGTTCCACGCCGAGCGGCTTCGAGACCCCGTCCAGCCCGCCCAGGTCCACGACCAGGCCCAGGTCCTTGTGCTCGTACGGGTGGGTCCGCTCGCCCCGCAGCGTCGCCACGAGGTTGTCGGCGACCACCTTGCCCTGGCGCATCGCGTGCTGCGCGGTCGGCGGGCAGATCGCCCCTTTCTCGCCCTTGGCCAGGTCGGGCACCGCGGCCGCGTCGCCCAGCGCGTACACCCCGGGGAGGCCCGGCACCGTCATGTCCGCCTCGACCGCGAGCCGGCCCCGTACGGTCTCGGCGCCGAGCGTCCCGATGAGCGGGCTCGCGGCGACGCCGGCCGTCCAGATGAGCGTCCGGCAGGGCAGCACCCGTCCGTCGGTGAGCGTCACGTTCTCGTCGTCCACCGAGGCCACGGACACGCCGAGGGAGATCTCGATCCCGCGCTTGCGCAGGATGGCCAGGGCCGCCGCGCCCAGCTTGGGCCCGAGTTCGGGCATCAGCGCGGGCGCGATGTCGACCAGGTGCCACTTGATGAGCCGCGGGTCGAGCCGGGGGTAGCGCTTGACCGCGGTGGCGGTGAGCTGCTGCAGACAGGCCACGGTCTCGGTTCCCGCGTATCCGCCGCCGACCACCACGAACTGCAGCCGCGCGGCCCGCTCGGCCTCGTCCTGGCTCGCGTCGGCGAGGTCGAGCTGGGCGATGACGTGGTCCCGGATGTAGACCGCCTCGGCCAGCGTCTTCATCCCGCGGGCGTGCTCGGCGAGCCCCGGGATGTCGAACGTGCGGGTGACGCTGCCGGGGGCGAGGACCAGGTAGTCGTACGGCTCGGTCTCGAACTCGCCCGCGATGGTGCGCACCACGCAGGCCTTGGCGTCGGTGTCGATGCCGACCGCGCCGCCGGGGATGATCCGGGTCCGGTGCCGCTCGCTGCGCCGCAGGGACAGGGCGACCGACTGCGGGGTGAGGACGCCGGAGGCGACCTGCGGGAGCAGGGGGAGGTAGAGCTGGTAGGAGAAGGGTGAGAGCAGTGAGATCGCGGCCTCCCGCGCGACCAGCCGCCGTTCGAGGCGCCGTACGCACGCGACCCCGGCGAATCCGGCGCCCACCACGAGGATTCTCGGTCGAGACACGATGTCAGCCCGCCCTTCCACGTCCTTGACCGCCGATCGACGGTCCTTGAGGACTGACTAACCGGGTGAATCGTCCGGAAACCATTTTTATCTGCCGAGCGGGTGACCGGCTTGTCGCCGGCGGAAGGGTCCGGGTGCCTGCGGACGCCCCGGGCGGGCGCCGGTGGGAACGCCCCGGGCCGGCGTCGGCGGGCCGGCCCGGGGCGGGCGGGGTCAGCCCGTGATGCTCGGCGTGCCCGTCTCGATGTGGCCGGTGTAGCGGCGCGACCAGGTCCCGTCGATGTCGGCGAGGATCGTGAAGTCGTACCAGCCGTTGCTGTAGGCGACCGCGTTGAAGTAGTCCTCGCGCGAGGACTTCGCCGGGACCGGATACGTCCAGGGGCCGTCGTTGCGGTAGGCGTTGGAACGGATGGTGAAGGTGACGTCCGAGGAGGAGTTGTTGGTCATCCTGAACCAGACGGCGGTCTTCCCGGTGCCCGGCTCGGTCGCGTACCGCGCCGCGACCTCGATGTCCTTGCCCGCCTTGGAGGCGTCGCCGATGAAGCGGCGCAGGAAGCGGTTCGGGCCCATCATCGAGATGTCGTACTTGCCGGAGCCGGAGCCGAGCCCGATGTTGAAGTAGTCGGTGGCCGTGGTGCCCGGGTCGACCGTGTACTGCCAGGCGGCCGTGTCGCGGTACTGGTGCGGATGGATCGAGAAGTGGGCCGGGCGGCGTGCCTCGGTGCCCTCGTTGGTCATGGAGAACCAGGCCAGGATCTTGCCCGCGGCGCCGAACTCGAAGCGGTCGAGGTTGCCGTTGGCCTGGTACGGCACGGCGCGCGCCGGGCGGGTGCCCGACTCCTGGACGGGCAGGGCGTTGTCCTGCGGGGCCGGGTTGGGCAGCGGACCGCAGGTGGACTGCCCGATGACCTTCGCGGTGCCGGGCAGGTTCGCCGGGACTCCGTACACCGGGTGCGCGAAGTCGAAGACGCCGGTCAGGTCGCCGACCACCTTCCGGCGCCAGGCGCTGATGTTCGGACAGGAGGCGGGGGTGCCGAGGGCCGCCGTCCAGACCTCCATGAAGCGCAGGACGGAGGTGTGGTCGAAGACCTCGGAGCTGACCCAGCCGCCCCGGGTCCACGGGGACATGACGATCATCGGGACCCGGAAGCCGAGTCCGATCGGCACCCCGTCGATGTACTCGCCCGCGGTGCCGGGCGGCGCGACCGGCGGGGGCACGTGGTCGAAGAACCCGTCGTTCTCGTCGTAGTTGAGGAAGAGCACGGTCGAGTCGAAGACCTCGGGGTTCGCGGCCAGCGCCCGGTAGACCAGGTCCACGAAGTGCGCGCCGTCGCCCGGCGGGGCGTACGGGTGCTCGGAGAACGCCTCGCTCGCCACCACCCAGGAGACCTGCGGCAGCGTGCCGGCGACGACGTCCGCGCGGATCGCGGCCGCGATGTCGTCCGGGGTCGAGCCGGTCACCTTCGGCACCGAACCCATGCCGCGGTCCCGGAGCGGATCGCCCGGCTTGGCGTCGGTGAACTTCTTGAAGTACGCGAGGCCGTTGTCGCCGTAGTTGTCCTGGGCGTTCTGGTAGACCTTCCAGGTCATCCCGGCCCGCTGCAGCGCCTCGGCGTACGTCTCCCAGGTCAGCCCGGACTCCTCGCCGCCGTCCTTGCTGCCGGCGTCGACCTTGCCGCTCCACAGGAACGTGCGGTTCGGGCCCGTCGCGCTGAGCGTCGAGCAGAAGTACGCATCGCAGATCGTGTAGTTGTCGGCGAGCGCGTAGTGGAACGGGATGTCCCCGCGGTCCAGGTAGCCGAGCGTGCGGGTGTTCCCGACGCCCGTCACCCAGTTGTCCATCCGCCCCTTGTTCCAGGCGGCGTGCTGCGAGGTCCAGCTGTGCGGCAGGTCGCCGTTGCACTGCGCGAGGGTCTCGCCGTCGACGCCGCCCGCCGGGGGAGTCGCGCTCAGCTTCCACGGGTACTGCCGACCGCCCCAGTTGGGCTGGTTGAAGGTGCCCCAGCCGCCGGGTATGTTCCCCGCGGCCCGGTCGCCGAAGCCACGTACACCGCGCAGCCGGCCGAAGTAGTGGTCGAAGCTGCGGTTCTCCTGCATGAGGATCACGACGTGCTTCACGTCGTTGATGGTCCCGGTCGCGGCCGCCGCGGCGGCCGAGGTCGCCTCGGTCGCCCCGGCGGGCAGCGTGGCCCCCGCGACGAGCCCCGCCCCGATCCCTACGAACCCTCTGCGGCTGATGGGAAGCATGCCCCGCCCCTCGTCTCCCGCGTACCCCGGTGGCACGCCGAGGACAGGATGAGGGAACCGGCCGCAAAGGTATACGGCCGTGCAGTAATCGATTGGTTAACTTCCGGAGGACGCTTCGGGCATGGGGGAAGAGGCCTGATGATTGGTCCGTATTCGAACCAATGCGGTCCGGTGGAAGAATGGGAGCACGGGACGCACCCGGGATCCAGATCACGGAGGTGGATCATGGGCGAGGCACGCGACGTCATGGACCGTCTCACCGAGGCGGTGACCCATGGGGATCTCAAGGCGATCGCCGACCTCTACGCCGAGGACGCCGTCGCGCTCACACCCGACGAGGGCGAGATACGGGGACGCGACGCGATCGTCGAGTACTGGCGGACGATGACCACGTCGATACCGGACGCGACGTTCACCTACCGGAACCGCTTCGAGACCGGCGACACCGCGATCGACGAGGGCATCTTCACCGGCAAGAACACCGGACCGATCCCCCTCCCCGACGGGGAGACGCTGCCGGCGACGGGCCGGACCGTCAACATCCGCGGGATCGACCTGGCACAGGTGAAGGACGGCCGGATCACCAGCTACCGGCTGTACTTCGACCAGACGGAGTTCCTCGACCAGCTGGGCCTGCTGCCGGAGGAGTGAGGGTCCACACCGGTCCGGTCCGGGCCCGCCCCGCACCGGCCCGGGGCGGACGGCGCCGTGCCGGTGGCGTGGTCCACAATCGTCGGCATGACCGAGACGAGCACGGACACCGGCTCCGCCGACCCCTACCTCTGGCTGGAGGAGGTCGAGGGCGAGCGCGCGCTCGCCTGGGTGCGGGAGCGCAACGCCGAGACGAAGGCCGAGCTCGCCGACGGCGAGGGCTTCGGCGCGCTCGTCGCCGAGCTGCGCGAGGTGCTCGACGCGCCCGACCGCATCCCGTACACGCGGCGGCGCGGGGAGCACCTCTACAACTTCTGGCAGGGCGCCGGGCACACCCGGGGCGTCTGGCGGCGCACCACCCTCGACGAGTACCGCACCGACGAGCCCGCCTGGGACGTCCTGCTCGACCTCGACGCCCTCGCCGCCGCCGAGGGCGAGGACTGGACCTGGGCCGGCGCGCAGGTGCTGCGGCCCGCGTTCCGGCGGGTCCTCGTCAGCCTCGCCCGGGGCGGCGGCGACGCCGTGGTGGTGCGGGAGTACGACCTGGAGCGGCGGGCCTTCGTCGAGGACGGCTTCCGCCTGCCCGAGGTCAAGACCGACATCGGCTGGATCGACGAGGACCACGTCTTCGTCGGCACCGACCAGGGCCCCGGCTCCATGACCGCCTCCGGATACCCCCGCACCGTACGCCGCTGGCGTCGCGGAACCCCCCTCGAAGCCGCCGAACTCGTCCACGAGGGCGCCGAGACGGACCTCGCCGTCTCCGCCTGGCACGATCCCACCGAGGGCTTCGAGCGCGACTTCGTCACCCGCTACCGGGACTTCTGGCACCACGAGACCCACCTGCTGACCGAGGCCGGCGAGCTGCGCCGGATCGACGTCCCCGACGACGCCGACAGCTCCGTGCACCGCGCATGGCTGCTGGTCACCCCCAAGACGCCCTGGCTCGGGCAGCCCGCCGGCGCCCTGCTCGCCTTCCGTCTCGACGCCTTCCTCGCCGGCGACCGCGAGCCCGAGGTCCTCTTCCTCCCGGACGAGCGGACCGCTCTCGCCGGCCACGCCTGGACCCGCAACCACCTCGTCGTCGAGACCCTCCAGGACGTCGCCAGCCGCATGCACGTCCTCACCCCGGGGCCCGAGGGCTGGCAGCGGCGCGAGCTCGCCGAGATCCCGCCACTCGCCTCCGCCGCCCTCACCGACACCGACCCGGACACCGGCGACGAGTACTTCCTCTCGATCACCGGGCACCTCACCCCGACCACCCTGCACCGCGGCGAGATCGGCCTGCCCGGCGAGACCGTCAAGCAGGCGCCCGAGCGCTTCGACGCCACGGGCCTCGACGCCCGCCAGTACTTCGCGACCTCCGCCGACGGCACCCGCGTCCCCTACACGGTCGTCGGCGCCCGCGAGCACGTCCCCGGCCCCACCCTCCTCACCGGATACGGCGGCTTCGAGGTCTCCCTCACCCCGTCCTACGACAGCGTGCGCGGCCGGGCCTGGCTCGCCCGCGGCGGCACCTACGTGGTGGCCGGCATCCGAGGCGGTGGGGAGTACGGCCCGCGCTGGCACCGCAGCGCCCTCAAGGCCGAGCGGCACCGCGCCTACGAGGACTTCGAGGCCGTCGCCCGTGACCTCGTCGCCCGGGGCGTCACCACCCCCGAGCGGCTCGGCATCACCGGCGCCAGCAACGGCGGCCTCCTCATGGGCGCCATGCTCGTGCGCAGCCCCGAGCTCTTCGGCGCGATCGTCGCCCACGTCCCGCTGCTCGACATGCTGCGCTTCCACACGCTGCTCGCCGGGGCCAGCTGGACCGCCGAGTACGGGGACCCCGACGATCCGGCCGACCGCCCTCACCTCGCCGCGCTCTCGCCGTACCACCGGCTGGCCGCCGGGCAGCCCTACCCGCCCGTGCTGCTCACCACCTCGACCCGCGACGACCGGGTCCACCCCGGGCACGCCCGCAAGACAGCCGCCCGGCTGCGCGAGCTCGGCCACCGGGTGCTGCTCCACGAGACCCTGTCCGGCGGCCACGCCGGAGCGAGCGACCACGAGCAGACCGCCTACAACAGCGCCCTGGAGCACACCTTCCTCTGGCGCACCCTGGGAGCCTGACGCACAAGGGGGCGCCGGCACGGGCGCCCCCCGGCCGTCGGCAGTGTGCGAGCGAGCTCCGCCCCCCGGCCACGTCTTTCGGATGCCCGGGACGCGCGACGGCTCCGCCAGGACTCGCCCCACCCGGTCTCGTCCGGGCGGGTGTGGGCGCCGACCGCGCCGCCAGGGCCCGACACAGTTGTCCGAAGTTCCCGGCGCTCAGTCCTCCCGGCGGGCCAGCAGATAGGCGCGCCGTGTCTCCGCCTCGTGGGCGTAGGGAGCGCGGTCCAGCTCGGCCTCGATCCGGAAACCGGCCTCCCGCAGCGCGGCCGCGACGGCCGCGGGATCCAGGAAGTGGAAGTCGACGTCGACGTCGTGCCCCCACCACTCGGTGAGGTTCTTCACCTCGTCGCCGATGTGGAAGGAAACGAGCAACGGGGCGCCCGGGCGCAGCACCCGGCGGATCTCGGCAAGGGCCGGAGCCAGCTCGTCCGGGGCGAGATGGATGAGCGAGTACAGCGCGACGGCCGCGTCGAACTCGCCGTCCCGCGCCGGCAGTCCGAGCAGGTCGCCCTCGCGGAACTCCGCCCGCGGATACTCCTTGCGGCCGATCGCCACCATCGCGGGGGAGAGATCGACCCCGACCACGGCCCGGCCGCCTTCCGCGAGCCACCCGGCGACGTGCCCGGGGCCGCAACCGAGATCGGCGATCACCGCTCCGTCGCCCGCCTGCTCGGCCAGGGCGGCGAGCAGCGCCCTGTCCAGGGGCTTTCCGTCGAGTTCGCCCCCGATGCGGGTCCGGTATTCCTCGGCCACCACGTCATAGCTGCGTCGTACCCGCTCGTGGACCTCGTCGCCGGTCCCGTCGGCGTCTTCCGTACCCATCATGTCCTGGCCCCCCCTGTCAGCCGCCGAGGCGGCTCCTGCTCACTGCATCGGATGTGTGGGCTGCATCGCCTGCATCGGCTGCATCGGCTGCATCTGCGCGCCGGTCGGGGCGAGCCCGGACGGCGGCATCTGGATCACACGGCTGAGGTCGCGCAGCACCTCCTCGGCGGTCCGGCGCACCTCGCCGGGAACGTCCCCCTGCTCGCGTATGAGCTCGGCGTAGATGGGGGCGGTGGTGTCCGCGTAGTTCATTGCGCTCGCTTCCTCGGCCTTCTGCGACGTACGTCCTCGGGCGGCGAGTCTACGGGGCCCGGCACACCGGCCCGGCCCGGGCCCGGATCGCGGATGCCTCGCCGGCGGCCCGCTCAGGCCTCCTCCGCCGGCGGTCCGGCCCGCTCGTACGTGCGCAGGAGCAGGGCCGTCCCCGGGGCCGTCACCCCTTCCAGGGCGCCGAGCACACGGACGGCGAAGTCGTGCAGATCACGCTTGTCGCGGGGGACGGCGTACCCGACGAGCAGGCGCGTGGTGCCCGAGGTCACCACGCGCCGGCGCACCCCCGGCGCGGTCGGACGCGGCGCCCCGGCCGATCGCCGGCACGGCCCGCTAATTCGCTGGTCAGAGGACGCGGGCACACAGAAGAATGGGCCTCCTTGAACAGGGGAGGGAACCCATGAGCCAGGCGTACCTGACTCTCGACGCGCTGCTGCCGCCGCACGAGCTGGCGGCAGCCGTCGAAGCCGGGCATGTGACCCGCAAGTCGCACCCCGAGCTGCCGCTGTCGATCTACACGTACACGCGGGTCTGCCAGTACGAAGGCGTCTGGAACGAGGTCACCACCCGCTGCCGCGGTCTCGTCGCCGACGACCGCACGGGACGGATCGTCGCCCTGCCGCTGCCCAAGTTCTTCAACGTCTCCGAGCACGAGTCCGATCGCCCCTACGCACCCGCGCTCCCCGACGAGCCGTTCGAGGTGTACGAGAAGGTCGACGGCAGCCTCGGCGTCGTCTTCCACTACGACGGCCGGTGGCGGGTGGCCTCCAAGGGGTCCTTCGCCAGCACCCAGGCCACGTGGGCCCAGCGCCGTCTCGACACCACGGACACCACCGCCCTCGTGCCCGGCGTGACGTACCTGATGGAGATCGTCTACCCGGAGAACCGGATCGTCGTCGACTACGGCACCCGCCGGGACCTCGTGCTGCTCGCCGCCCACCGCCCCGACGGCACCGAGATCCCGCTCGCCGAGGCGGCGACGGCCTGGCACGGCATCGGGTCGGTCGTCACCGTCCACCCGCGCATGCCGCTCGACGAGCTCCTGAAGCTGACCGAGACGAACACGCTGCCCGACGGCAGCCCCGCCAGCGGCATGGACGCCGAAGGCTTCGTGCTGCGCTTCGCCTCCGGTGTCCGCGCCAAGGCCAAGATCGCCGAGTACGTACGCCTCCACAAGGTCCTCACCGGCGTGACGGAGCGCGACATCTGGCGCGGCCACGGCATCCAGCGGTTCGCGGGCACCTCCGCCAAGATCCTGGCCCAGGGCCTCGGCCTGTCCATGGCCGAACTCGGCGGGGTCCGCTCGGCGGGCGGGCGCCCCCTCGACGCCCTCCTGGAGCAGGTGCCCGACGAGTTCGACGCCTGGGTGCGGTCCGTGATCGCACGCCTGGAGAAGGAGTTCGCCGCACGCGAGCAGGCCGTCGAGGAGGCGTACGCTTCCCTGGCCCACCTCGCCGACGACCGGGGCGCCTTCGCCCGGGCCGTCCGGGAGCTGCCCGACCGGCAGCTGCGCTCCGCCCTCTTCCTGCGCCTCGACGGGCGCCGCACCGACCTGCTGCTCTGGCGTGCCCTCCGCCCCGAGGCCGCCGACCCCTTCACCACCGACGAGGAGAACTGACCGTGCCCGTGGTCCACGTCATGACCGGACTGCCGGCCTCCGGCAAGACGACCGCCGCCCGCGCCCTGCAGGAGCGGTCCGAGGGCCGGATGCGCCGTGTGAATCTCGACGACCTGCGCACCATGCTCGACCTGCCGGTCGGCGACCGCCGCTCGCACGCCCACGAGCAGACCGTCCTCGGCATCCAGGACGCGGCGGTGCGCGCGGCCGTCGACGACGGCTTCGACGTCGTCGTCGACAACACGCACCTCACCCCGCACATCCCGAAGCGCCTCAAGGCCGCCGTCGCCGGCCGTGAGGCCACCTTCGTGGTGCACGACTTCACCGACGTGCCCGTCGACGAGTGCGTCCGCCGGGACGCCGCCCGCGAGCGGCCGGTCGGCGAGGAGATCATCCGCATCCTCGCCGACAAGCACGCCAAGGCCACCCGTGGCGGCTGGCGGCTCACCGAAGCCTGGCTCAACGACCGCCCCGCCGCCACCCCGTACGTCGCCGACCCCGCGCTGCCCTCCGCCGTCCTCTGCGACATCGACGGCACCCTCGCGCTGCGCGGCGACCGCGGGCCGTACGACTTCACCCGCTGCGACGTCGATCTGCTCAACGTCCCGGTCCGCGAGGCCCTGCGGGCCTTCCGCGCCGCGCACCAGGACCGGATCGTGCTGCTCTCCGGCCGCAGCGAGGACCACCGGGAGCTCACCGAGGCCTGGCTGAAGCGCTACGAGGTGCCGTACGACGAGCTCTGGATGCGGCCCTCCGACGACGGCCGCTCCGACGACCTCGTCAAGGCGGAGCTCTTCGACTCCCACGTCCGGCACCGCTACGCCGTCCGGGTGTCCCTCGACGACCGGGACCGGGTCGTCGCCGTCTGGCGCCGCATGGGCCTGCCCACGTGGCAGGTCAATTACGGCAACTTCTAGGATCGGGTGGGCCGGTGCCCGCACGGAGCGGGCACGGCACACACGGGGGGAGTACGCAATGAAGCGGCGCTGGGTCAAGGTGCTGGTGATCGTGGTCGTCATACTCGCGGGTCTGTTCGTCGCGGTGGACCGGATCGCGGTGCACTACGCGGAGAAGGAGGCGGTCGCGCTCGCCGAGGAGAGGTACGGCTACGGGGCGGGGTCGACCAACGGCTTCACCGAGGTGTCGATCCACGGCTTCCCCTTCCTCACCCAGGCCGCGGACCTCAGCCTCGACCACGTGACCCTGAGTGCCGGGAACTTCTCCGTCAACACCACGGTCAACGCGCAGGGCGACCACCTCAACGTCCGGAGGCTCGATCTCGACCTGCAGGACCTGACCGCCTCCTCGCTCAGCGCCCGCAGCGCCGGTGCCAACCTGGTCACCGGCCGCGTCACGATCGGCTACGAGGACCTGTCCGGCGTCGTCTCGCGGCTGCTCGGCAAGGGCGGCGCCCTCACGGTCGCGCCGGCCCCCGGCGGCACCGCGGGTGGTCAGGAGGCGGCGCTGCGCATCACCGGGACCTGGGACGGCAGGCCGCTGGACACGGCGGCGAGCGTGGCCGTCGCGGCCGACGAGTTCCAGCTGCGGGTCCCCGAGCTCGGCGGCACCACGTACACCTGGCGGGTGCCCCTGCCCCGGAACATCGACTTCACGGCGGCCCGTTCCCAGCCGGACGGGCTGGAGCTGGACGTGACCGGACACCAGGTCGTCCTGGGCCGCTGACCCGGGCCTTCCGCCCAGCGACGGAGACCGACCGGGACCGGGGGCGGATGCCGGGCCCGCCGTCGCCGTCCTAGGGTGGACACCGGCCCACCCAGCCGCGACCGCACGACCGAGGAGATGTATTCGCGCATGATCCGCCGCACCGACGAGGTCGAAGACCTCATGCACCGCTTCCCGCACGTCCCCAAGGAGGCGGTGATCAAGGAGGACCTGCTGCGCGGCGGCATCGCGTTCGACGACTCGGCCCTCACCGACTCCGGCGACGAGGCCTCGGGCGAGGTCAAGCCCAAGTCGTACTTCATCTTCTCCTTCGACCACCGCACGCTGCCCGAGCTCGGCCAGGCCGCGCTGCGCCGCCCGCCGGAGGAGATCGTCCTCACCGGCGGCCCGTACGAGCTCCGCCGCACCGTCGTCTCCGTCCGGGTGAACCCCGCCTCGCCGTACCGGGTCGCCGCGGGCGAGGACGGCATGCTCGGCCTCTATCTCGACGGAAACCGCATCGCCGACGTCGGCCTCCCGCCGATGCCCGAGTACTACCGCCACACCCTCGCCAACGGGAAGTCGGTGATGGAGGTCGCCCCCACCATCCAGTGGGGCTACCTGATCTACCTGACGGTCTTCCGGGTCTGCCAGTACTTCGGCGCCAAGGAGGAGTGCCAGTACTGCGACATCAACCACAACTGGCGCCAGCACAAGGCAGCCGGACGCCCGTACACGGGTGTGAAGGACGTCGAGGAGGTCCTCGAGGCCCTGGCGATCATCGACAAGTACGACACCACGGGCGCCTCCACCGCCTACACCCTCACCGGCGGGGCCGTCACCTCCCGGGTCGGCGGCAAGGACGAGGCGGACTTCTACGGCCAGTACGCCCAGGCCATCGAGGAGCGCTTCCCCGGGCGCTGGATCGGCAAGGTCGTCGCCCAGGCACTGCCCAAGGCCGACGTCCAGCGCTTCAAGGACTACGGCATCCAGATCTACCACCCCAACTACGAGGTGTGGGACAAGCGCCTGTTCGAGCTGTACTGCCCGGGCAAGGAGCGCTACGTCGGCCGCGACGAGTGGCACCGCCGGATCCTCGACTCCGCCGAGGTCTTCGGCCCGCGCAACGTCATCCCCAACTTCGTGGCGGGCGTGGAGATGGCCGAGCCCTTCGGCTTCACCACCGTCGACGAGGCCATCGCCTCCACCACGGAGGGCCTGGAGTACTTCATGTCCCGCGGCATCACGCCCCGGTTCACGACCTGGTGCCCCGAGCCCACCACTCCGCTCGGCAAGGCCAACCCCTCGGGCGCGCCGCTGGAGTACCACATCCGGCTCCTCGAGGCCTACCGGGCGACGATGGAGTCCCACGGCCTCAGCTCGCCCCCCGGCTACGGCCCGGCCGGCCCCGGCAACGCGGTCTTCTCGGTGAGCTCCTTCATGGACAGCCTCCCGGCCGCCACGGACTGACCGCCGGCACGGCGACGACGCTCCTCCGCCGCATCCGTGCGGCGGAGGAGCGTCGTCGTTCCGGGGCCGGTGGGCCCGCCGGGAGTCAGCGCCTGCCTGCGGCGCCCTGACCCGACCGGGAGTCCAGCGCCAGGACCGCCGTGAGAGCCGCCCTCAGGGCCGCTTCGGGTTCCTCCGACGCGCCGTCGGACCGCCAGGCCACGAACCCGTCCGGGCGGACGAGCACCGCGCCGTTCGCGGTGACGCCGTACGCGGCGGCCCAGTCCACGCCGTCGACGGGGGCGAGCTCCGCGTTGGCGCCCGTGCCGATCCGGTACGAGTCGATCGGCACCGCGAGGCGCTCGGCCACCCGCGCCGCCGCGGCGTGCCATCCGCCGGCCGCGTCCGCGGAACTCAGCAGGACGAGGGACCGCTCGTACAGGTCGAGCGTCGAGATCCGGGCGCCCGCGCGGTCCAGCCACAGGTGGGGAGCACGGCTGCCCGGCTCGCCCGAGAGCCGCAGGCCGTCGGGGACGACCGGCACCGTGACGTCCGCACCCTGGACCGCCCCGTGCGGATAGCGGTAGCCCAGGGCCACGTTGAGGATCCCGCCGGTCCTTCCGCCGGGTCCGCCCGCTCCCGGGCCGGGGGCGTATCCGGGGTGGCTGTGCTCGACCGAACGCGACGACGCGCGGGCGCTCGTCGCCTCGGCGACCGGCCGGCGCTCCGTGTCGTACGAGGTGAGCAGGTCGCGACCGGCCCAGCCACCGAGCACCGCGGACAGCTTCCAGGCCAGGTTGTGCGCGTCCTGGATGCCGGTGTTGGAACCGAAGGCCCCCGTGGGCGGCATCTCGTGGGCCGCGTCGCCCGCGAGGAACACCCGGTCGGAGGAATAGCGTTCGGCGATCCGCTCGGCGGCGTGCCACGGGGCCCGGCCGGTGATCTCCACGTCGAGGTCCGGCACGCCCACGGCCCGTCGGATGTGCTCCCTGCACCGCTCGTCGGTGAACTCCTCCAGCGTCTCGCCGCGCTCGGGATGCCACGGGGCGTGGAACACCCAGCGCTCGCCGTTGTCCACGGGCAGCAGCGCCCCGTCGGCCTCCGGGTTCGTCAGGTAGCAGATGATGAACCGGCGGTCGCCCACATAGGACGCGAGGCCGCGCGAGACGAACGTGATGCTCACGTTGTGGAACAGGTCGCCCGGGCCCGTCTGGCCGATGCCGAGCCGCTCGCGCACGGGGCTGCGCGGGCCGTCCGCCGCGACGAGGAAGTCCGCCCGAATGGTGGTGTGCTCGCCCGTCTCACGGCTCTTGACCTGCGCCGTCACTCCGTCGGCGTCCTGCTCGAACGACATCAGCTCGGTCGAGTAGCGCAGATCCGCGCCCAGCTCCCTGGCGCTTGCCAGCAGGACCGGCTCCAGGTCGTTCTGACTGCACAGACACCACTCGGCGGGGCTGAACCGGCCGAGACTGCCGTCGGAGTCGATCTTCTTGAACAGCCATTCGCCCGCATCGCCCACGAGGGTCGGCGTCTGCAGGATGCCGTTGTTGGCGCCCAGGACGGACGCGGCCTCCTTGATCCGCTGCTGCACCCCGGCGCCCCGGAAGAGCTCCATGGTGCGCACGTTGTTCCCCCGCCCCCGCGGGTGGATCGACGTGCCCGAGTGGCGCTCGACCAGGGTGTGCGGCACGCCGAGGCGCCCCAGGAAGAGCGAGGTGGACAGACCCACGAGGGAGCCGCCGACGATGAGCACGGGCGTACGGTGCCCGATCTCATCGCCGGCCGGTGCACTTCGGTTCATTGGTCCTCCCGCGTCACCTGCGACGCGCGTCGGGGATGGGTTGCAGATGCATGCCCTCCCGGGGCCGCGTCGTCCGCGAGGGGCACCCGAATGACGCGTTCTTCACTCATCCGCGCCGTGGGACTCGCTGGGATCGCCGGACCGCTCAACCATCGGAACATGACGGCGACCCCGGCCGCACGAGCCAGGCCGCCCCTCCCCGCTCTCGAGGAAGAGAAGAGGCGCGTCGTATGACCCCCACCACCGCACGCACATCGCAATCGGCGTTCGACGGATCCCGGCTGCGGGTGATCCTGCTGCTCGACCTGTACGAAGGTGCCCAGCAGCAGTTTCTCGAGGCGTACGAGGTGATGCGCCGGCAGGTCGCCGGTGTCCCCGGACACATCAGCGACCAGCTGTGCCAGTCCATCGAGAACCCCTCCCAGTGGCTCATCACCAGCGAGTGGGAGAGCGCTCCGCCGTTCCTGGCCTGGGTCAGCAGCGAGGAGCACGTCGAGACGGTCAAGCCGATGCACAGCTGCGTCCGGGACACCCGGTCGATGCGCTACAGCATCCTCCGCGAGACCGGAGCCCAGCGGCCGGCCACCCCGGAGGCCCCCGCGGCGTCGCGGACGGCGGCCCGCGTGGGCGACGGAGTGACCCGCCACGCCCTCACCTTCACCGTCAAGCCCGGCTCCGAGTCGAAGGTCGCCGAGCTCCTCGCCGGCTACGAGTCGCCCGAGGCACAGGTCGACGAGAACACCCGGCTGCGCCGCACCTCGCTGTTCATGCACGGCAACCGGGTCGTCCGGGCCGTGGAGGTGGAGGGCGACCTGCTGGTCGCGCTGCGCCACGTCGCCCGGCAGCCCGAGGTCCAGGCGGTCGAGGAGGCCATCAACCCCTACCTGGAGCAGGACCGGGACCTCAGCGACCCCGAGTCGGCCCGCGTCTTCTTCACCCGGGCGGCGCTCCCGGCCGTGCACCACGTGGTCTCCGGCGGCCCGAAGCCCGCCGGCCTGCGCCGGCACGCCCTGTACTACCCGGCCAAGCCGGGCCTGGGCATGGAGCTGGCCCGTCTGCTCGCCGAACAGGACGAGGCGGCCGCGGAGGACCCGAAGAGCCCCGTGTACGGCAGCACCCTCTTCTCGCGCGACGACATCGTGGTGCGGCTCATCGACATCACGGCCGACCTCGACGCGGACCCCGTCGCCTCCCTCGGCGTCAAGGGCGCCGGGAAGGCCTCGGAACTCGAGCGTCTGCTCGACGGACCCGCCATCGGCGTCGAGGGTGCGCTGGACACCGAGCGCAACATCAACCGGCTGCTGTCGCACGCCGACATGCTGCCCGTCACCGACCGCACCTCGGGCGACTCCTGAGCGGGCGACCGCGGCCCTCCGCCCGGCCGTCCCGACCCGTCACCGCACACTCGGAGGTATCAACCATGCTCAAGCAGCTCCCGCACATCGTGAACCTCAGCGACACGGAGCCCAACCGCAGACGCGGAGGTGACATCCGGGCCATGCTCACGCCGGCCACGGTGGGATCCACCAGCGGCTTCATGGGCCTGGCCATCGTGCAGCCGGGCGAGCGGATCGGCGAGCACTACCACCCGTACTCCGAGGAGTTCGTGTACGTGGTCCAGGGGCACTTCGAGGTGGACCTGGACGGCGACACGCACACCCTGCTGCCCGACCAGGGGCTGCTGATCCCGATCGGTGTGCGGCACCGCTTCCGCAACGTCGGCAACGTGGAGGCCCGCATGGTCTTCCACCTCGGGCCGCTCGCGCCGCGCCCCAGCCTGGGGCACGTCGACACCGAGGCCACCGAGGACGCGGAGCCGGCCGTGGCCGGCTCGCACGCGTGCGAGGGCGACCACGGACACGCGGCCGCGCGGACGGGGGCGCTCGAGTGACCCGGCGCGTGGCGGTCACCGGCATCGGGGTGATAGCCCCGGGCGGGGACGGCGCGGCGGCCTTCTGGGACCTGCTCTCCGAAGGCCGGACGGCGACCCGGGGCATCACCCTGTTCGACCCGGCCGGCCTGCGCTCCCGCATAGCCGCCGAGTGCGACTTCGATCCGCTCGCCCACGGCCTGGACCCGGAACTGACCGAGAACACCGACCGGTACGTCCAGTTCGCCGTCGCCGCCGCCGCCGAGGCCGTACGCGACTCAGGCCTCGACACCGAGGCCGAGGACCCCTGGCGCGTCGCCGTCTCCCTGGGAAGTGCCGTCGGCGGCACGACCCGCCTGGAACACGACTACGTCCTGGTCAGCGGAAGCGGACAGCGGTGGGACGTGGACCACCGGGCCGCCGGGCCGAAACTGCACCTGGCGTTCTCGCCGAGCACGCTCGCCTCGGTCGTGGCGGAGCGCTTCGGCGCCCGCGGCCCGGTGCAGACCGTCTCCACCGGCTGCACCTCCGGTCTCGACGCCGTCGGCTACGCCTTCCACACCATCGAGGAGGGCCGGGCGGACGTGTGCATCGCGGGGGCGTCGGACTCGCCGATCTCCCCGATCACGATGGCCTGCTTCGACGCCATCAAGGCGACCTCCCCCGACAACGACGACCCCGAGCACGCCTCCAAGCCCTTCGACAACCGCCGCAACGGCTTCGTCATGGGAGAGGGCGCGGCGGTCCTCGTCCTGGAGGAGTACGAACACGCCCGGGCTCGCGGAGCGCACGTCTACTGCGAGATCAGCGGCTACGCCACGTACGGCAACGCGTATCACATGACCGGTCTGACCAGCGAGGGGCTGGAGATGTCCCGGGCGATCGACACCGCGCTCGCCCAGGCCAGGATCGACCCCACGGCGATCGACTACGTCAACGCGCACGGCTCCGGCACCCGGCAGAACGACCGGCACGAGACGGCCGCCGTGAAGCTGTCCCTGGGCTCCCACGCGTACGAGACGCCCATGAGCTCCATCAAGTCCATGGTGGGGCACTCGCTCGGGGCGATCGGCGCGATAGAGGTCGCCGCCTGCGTGCTCGCCCTGAAGCACCAGGTGGTGCCCCCGACGGCCAACTACGAGACCCCCGACCCCGAGTGCGACCTGGACTACGTGCCGCGCACCGCCCGCCCCCGGAAGCTGAGGAACGTGCTCTCCGTAGGCAGCGGATTCGGCGGTTTCCAGTCCGCCGTGCTCCTGACCGGGCCGGGTGGGAGGACACGATGAGCAGTCAACGGCCACGGCGCACGGCCGTCACCGGGATCGGCGTGATCGCCCCCAACGGACTGCGCGCCGACGCGTACTGGAAGTCGGTCCGTGAGGGCCTCGGCGCCCTGGACCGGATCACCCGGGAGGGGTGCGAGCACCTCCCCCTGAAGGTCGCGGGGCAGGTGGAGGGCTTCGACGCCTCCGCACTGATCGACGAGCGCTTCCTCGTCCAGACCGACCGCTTCACCCACTACGCGATGGCGGCGGCGGCACTGGCCCTGAACGACGCCGGCCTCGGCGGCGAGCACGCCTCGAAGGAGCCCTACTCCATCGGAGTGGTCACCGCCGCCGGATCGGGCGGCGGCGAGTTCGGCCAGCGCGAGCTGCAGAAACTCTGGGGCCAGGGGTCCAAGTTCGTCGGCCCGTACCAGTCCATCGCCTGGTTCTACGCCGCGAGCACCGGTCAGATCTCCATCCGGCACGGCCTCAAGGGACCGTGCGGCGTCGTCGCCAGCGACGAGGCCGGCGGCCTGGACTCCCTCGCCCACGCGGCCCGCGCCGTCCGGCGGGGGACCGGCGCCGTGGTCGTCGGGGCCGCGGAGGCACCGCTCGCCCCGTACTCGATGGCGTGCCAGCTCGGATACCCCGAACTCAGCACCGTCGAGGACCCGGCCCGCGCCTACCGCCCGTTCACGAAGAGCGCCTGCGGGTTCGTCCCCGCCGAGGGCGGCGCCATGTTCGTCGTCGAGGACGAGCGGCGTGCCCTCGACCGGGGAGCGACCGTCCGCGCCTTCGTGGCCGGCCACGGCGCCACCTTCACCGGCGCCTCGCGCTGGGCGGAGTCCCGCGAAGGGCTCGCCCAGGCGATCCGGGTCGCTCTCGACGAGGCCGACTGCCCGCCCGAGGAGGTCGACGTCGTGTTCGCCGACGCCCTGGGCGTTCCGGAGGCCGACCGGGCCGAGGCCCTGGCCATCGCCGACACCCTGGGCGCGCACGCCCGCCGGGTACCGGTGACGGCACCCAAGACCGGCATCGGGCGCGCCTACTGCGGGGCGTCCGTGCTGGACACGGCGGCGGCCGTGCTCGCGATGGAGCACGGCCTGGTACCCCCCACCCCCAATGTGCTCGACATCTGCCACGACCTCGACCTGGTGATGACCCGAGCCCGCCCCGCCGAGCTGCGCACGGCCCTCGTGCTCAGCCGGGGACTCATGGGATCCAACGCGGCGCTGGTCGTGCGCCGCGGCGAAGCCGCCCGGTAGGACCGGGCGGAGAAGGAGAGACACAGTGATCACCAAGGAACTGACCTTCGACGAACTGGCCGCGCTGATGAAGCAGTCGGCCGGCGTGACCGTCGACCCGCAGCAGCTCGCCCAGTCCCCTGAGAGCCTCTTCGGCAGCCTCGGCGTCGACTCGCTCGGCCTGCTGGGCATCGTGGGCGAGCTGGAGAACCGCTACAGCGTGTCGCTCCCGAACGACGCCGAGCGCTGCAAGACGCCGGCGGAGTTCGTCGTGCTGGTCAACGACGTGCTGAAGGCGGGGCGCTGACGTGACCGGACGCACCGACAACAGCATCACCATCGACGCTCCCCTCGACCTCGTCTGGGACATCACGAACGACATCGAGCAGTGGCCGGACCTCTTCAGCGAGTACGCCTCCGTCGAGGTGCTCTCGCGGGACGGCGACACGACCACCTTCCGGCTGACCATGCACCCGGACGACAACGGGAAGGTCTGGAGCTGGGTGTCGGAGCGCACCACGGACCGTGAGAAGCGGATCGTGCGGGCTCACCGCGTCGAGACCGGACCGTTCGCGCACATGAACATCCGGTGGGAGTACGCCGAGATGCCCGGCGGCGTCCAGATGCGCTGGATCCAGGACTTCGCGATGAAGCCCGACGCCCCGGTCGACGACGCGTGGATGACGGACAACATCAACCGCAACTCCCGCATCCAGATGGCCCGCATCAGGGACCGCATCGTGCTGGCCGCGCGCGAGCGCGGCCACGCTCCGGTCGCGCCCGCCTGACGGGCACCCAGGAAGGACGTCCATGCACCACGCACTGATCGTCGCCCGCATGGCGCCGGGCTCGGCGCCCTCGATCGCGGACGTGTTCGCCGAGTCCGACCGCGGTGAGCTGCCGCACCTGGTCGGGGTCAACCGACGCAGCCTGTTCCAGTTCGGCGACGTGTACCTGCACCTCATCGAGTCCGAGCAGGATCCGGCGCCGGCCATCGCCAGGACCGCCGGGCACCGCGAGTTCCGCACCATCAGCGAGCAGCTCTCGGCGTTCGTCAGCCCGTACGACCCGGAGACCTGGCGCAGCCCGAAGGACGCCATGGCGCACTGCTTCTACCGCTGGGAGCGGGCCGCCGGCTCCTGAGGCCCCACCCGGCAGCGACCCCGAGGCCGCCGGCTCCGTCCCACGGAGCCGGCGGCCTCGAAAGCGTCCGGGATCCTTCTCGCCCCTGTCCGGGACCTCGTGCGGGTCGGGGTCCCTCCCTTCTCGTGCGGGTTCCGGTTCCTTCTCGCCCGTGTCCGGGACCCTTCTCGTGCGGGTCCCGGTTCCTTCGCGCGGGGGTCCGGGCCTCACGTCCGTCTCCGGTCCTGACCGGCCCCCCGGCCGGCCCGTGGCACGAGAGTGCGCACCGGCCGGGGGCCGGTGCGCACGGGGGAGGGGACCGTCCGTCAGGCGGGCACGGTGCACTCGAAGGCGTGGAGGTAGGCGTTGACGGGACGGACCTCGCCGAGGACGAGTCCGGCGCCGGTCAGCCGTTCCACCATGCTCGCCCGGGTGTGCTTGGCCCCTCCGACGTTGAGGAGCAGCAGGAGGTCCATCGCCGTCGTGAACCGCATCGACGGGGTGTCGTCCACCAGGTTCTCGATGACGACGACGCGGGCGCCGGGGTCCGCCGCCTTGCGGATGTTGAGCAGCGTCCTGCGGGTGCTCTCGTCGTCCCACTCCAGGATGTTCTTGATGATGTACACGTCCGCCCGGACGGGGATGTCCTCGCGGCAGTCGCCGGGCACGATCCGGACCCGGGAGGCCAGGGAGCCGCCCTTCCGCAGCCGCGCGTCGGCGTTGCCCACCACCGCCGGGAGGTCGAGCAGCGTGCCGTGCATCTCGGGGTGCTTCTCCAGCAGACTCGCCAGGACGTGCCCCTGGCCGCCGCCGATGTCCACGACCGACGTCGCGTCGCCCAGGTCGAGCAGTGCCGCGACGTCGCGTGCCGACTGCTCGCTCGACGTGGTCATGGCGCGGTTGAACACATGCGCCGACTCGGGCGCGTCCTCGTTGAGATAGGCGAAGAACTCCCTTCCGTACACGTCCTCGAAGACGTTCCGGCCGGAGCGCACCGCCTCGTCGAGCCGGGGCCACACGTCCCACGTCCAGGGCTCCGTGCACCACAGGGCGATGTAGCGGAGGCTGTGCGGATCGTCCTCGCGCAGCAGGCGGGACATCTCGGTGTGGGCGAAGGTGCCGTCCGGCAGCTCCGCGAAGACCCCCTGGCTGGACAGCGCGCGCAGCAGCCGCCGCAGGGTGGCCGGCTCGGTCGTCACCGCGGCCGCGAGGTCCTCCACCCGCAGGGGCGTGTCGCCCAGGGCGTCGGCCACTCCGAGACGTGCGGCCGCGCGCACGGCGGCGGCCGCGGCCGCCCCGAAGACGAGCTCCCTCAGCCGCATGGGCGGCGGGGGAGCCGGATCAAGAGTCGTCATGTCTCGCTTTGCCTTTGCTGTCGTGCCGTGCGATGCCGGCGGGCGTGGGGGTGAGGGGCGGGAAGGGCGGTGGCACGGTCAGCACAGGCCGGCGGGCTCGGAGACGCCGCACGTGTTGCGGCGGAAGGTGTTGCCCGTCCCGGCGGTGTCCCGATTCGCCAGGTCGGCGCTGCCGTTGCGCAGCACCACGTTGTCGCGGATCTCGTTCCGCTCGCTGACCACGCCCACGAAGCTCTTGAAGAGCACGATCCCGCCGGACAGCGGTGAGGTGCCCACGTTGTCCACGACCCTGTTGTGGGCGACGACGGTCTCCTCGGCGCCGGTCAGGACGATGCCCGAGCCCTGCAGGGCCGGCAGCCGGGGGGTCTTCGGGCACAGCTTGTTGTTGTCGTGGATGTTGTTGCGGCGCACGCTCATCGCGCCCGCCCGGGGCGAGGACTCGTCGCCCACGACGAACACGGCGGCACAGTTGCCGCTCGCCTCGTTGCGCTCGACGGCCAGGTTGCGCAGGCGCCGGACCGTGATGCCGATCCGGTTGCCGGACACCCGGTTCTCGCTGACGCGGGTGCCCATCGTGTCCGTGGCGCCCTGCTCCTGGTCGAGGGTGTTGCCCAGGAACAGGCCGGCGTCGCCGTTCTCGCGGGCGATGTTGCGGCGCAGCGTGCTGCGTACGGACCTCTCCTGGGCGATGCCCCAGGTGCCGTTCTTCTCGGCGGTCACCTGCTGGACCTTCAGCCGGTCGGTCCACGAGGCCCACAGCCCGTTCCTGGCGAAGCCCCTGAGGGTCAGCGAGCGCACGGTGACGCCCTCGACGGGATGTCCGTCGGTGCCCGTCACGCAGATGCCGTTGCCCGCCTTCGCGCAGGTGTCGGTCCCGGCGCCGGGCTCCAGGACGGTCGGCAGGCCGCCCGCGCCACGCAGCGTCAGCCGCGAGGTGGTGATCCGGACGCTCTCGCGGTAGGTGCCGGGGGACAGGACGATCGTGTCGCCGGGCTTGGCGGCGTCCACGGCCTTCTGGATCGACCCACCGGGCATCACCCGGTGGATCGAACGGCTCTCGAGTGACGGTGCGGCGGCACCCAGCCCTGTGGCGGCGAGAGCCGTGCTGCACGCCAGGAGGGCGATCTGTCGTCTGGTCATATCGCGAAGCTATGAGCGCGGGTTCCGCCCCGCCACCGGTGATCGCCCGGGTGGGCCGGGGCCGATCGGGGCGTTCGGCGCCCGGCCCGCCCGGACCCGGTGACCCGGACGCCGGAAGCCGCCGCTCCTTCGGGCGTACGGCGAAGTGCGCCTCGCCCGTTCGCACCTGAGGCGGCGTCATATGTGACGATCCGTGTTCATGGCTGTGACCTGCGGTGACAGGGCGAACGGGGGCGAGCGGCACCCGTCCGGCGGACAACCGGGGGCGGTTCTCGCCTTGCGATGATCACCGGCCGGCCTTTGCCTCGTGCATGGAGCACAGCACAGCGTCGGCAGACGAGCCGGCGGGCTCCGCCGAAGGAGAGACGCATGAGTCCCGCACGTACCGCTCTGCAGGCCGCCCTGATCGTGGGAACCCTCGCCCTGTCCGGCTCCGCGGCCCTCGCCGCGGAGCCCGGGGTCGGGGGTTCCGCGAGTGACGTCCGGATCTACCCGGCCAAGGCGTCGCCCGGCACCACCGTCACCGTCGTCACGACCGCGTGCGGCAAGGAGACCTACGGCAAGGGGGAGTCGGAGACGGCCGGCCAGTTCCACCTCTTCCAGGGCGACCGGCCGGGCGTTCTGGTGGGCACGTTCCAGGTGCCCGAGGGCGCCGCGTCGGGCACGGACACGGTGACCCTCAAGTGCCCGCCGCGCATCAAGCAGACGGTGACCTACCAGGTCTCCGGCAGGCCGAACGGTGCCGTCGACGCCGGATACGGCTGGGCCGCGGCGGCCGAGGAGACGGACTCCTCGAACGGTCAGCTCGTCCTCGGCGCGCTGCTGCTCGGCGGTGCCGTCGCGGGCGGAGCGGTCCGCATGCGCCGGCACGCCACGAACACCAGGCCCTCGGCCTGACCGTGCCGCCCTCCCCGGGCCCGCCTCCGCACGGAGGGCGGGCCCGGGGAAGGCGCCGGTTCGAGCGAAAGCATCCTCGACATGACGCAAGGCACCGCGCGGCGGGTCCGTGACACGACGCCGCGGCGGATCCCCTCGTTCGGCGCGATCGGCTGGACGGCCCTCGTCGGCCTGATCCTCCTCGTCCGGGCGCTGGGCGACACCCCGGTCACGCCGTCCACGGCCGCGCACGCGCGACCACCCGTCACGCGCCCCGTCCCGGAGGCCCGGGTGCCCCGCCCCGCGGCCCGGCCCCTGCCGCCGTCGGTCCCGGTGAGCATCAGGATCCCGGACATCGGGGTCGCCGCCGAACTGGCACGGCTCGGGCTCGACCCCCGGGGCAGGCTCCGGCCGCCCCCCGTCTCGGCCCCGGCCCTCGCCGGCTGGTACGCCGACGGCACCGCTCCCGGAGCGCGGGGTGCGGCGGTCGTGACCGGCCATGTGGACAGCCCCTCCGGACCCGCCGTCTTCTACCGGCTCGGGACGCTCACCCGGGGCGCCGAGATCGCCGTCGACCGCGAGGACGGACGTACGGCGGTGTTCACGGTCGACGCGGTGGAGGTCCACGCGAAGGACGCGTTCCCCGACGACAAGGTGTACGGCGCGTCCGACCGCCCCGTGCTGCGGCTGATCACCTGCGGCGGGTCCTGGCGCAGCGGCTCCGGGTACGACGCCAACGTCGTCGTGTACGCGACCCTCACCGCGGCGGAGTAGTCGGCCGACCGCCGCGCCCCCCGCCCGTTGCGCCGCCACCCGCCCCGCCACCCGCCCCGCCACCCGCCCGCCGCCGCGCCACCCGCCCGTAGCCCCGCCCGGGGCGGGACGTGCCCGGCGGGCGCCCGGCCCCGGGCGTCAGCCGGGCACGTCCGGCCGACGCGTCCGGCGGGCGGTCCGTCCTCCGCCCGTGGTCGTCGGCGGGTGCGCGGGCATGTCAGGATCGGGGGATGACAGAGAAGATCATCGCGGCGTGCGACGGCGCCTCGAAGGGCAACCCCGGGCCCGCCGCCTGGGCCTGGGTCATCGGGACCGAGAGCGGTGAGGTCGCCCACTGGGAGGCCGGGCCGCTCGGCACGGCGACCAACAACGTGGCTGAACTGACCGCGCTCCTGAGGCTCTTGGAGCGCCTCGACCCCGCCGTGCCCGCCGAGGTGCGGATGGACTCGCAGTACGCGATGAAGGCCGTCACCACCTGGCTCCCGGGCTGGCGCCGCAAGGGCTGGAAGACCTCGGCCGGCACCCCGGTCGCCAATAAGGAACTCGTCGTGGCCATCGACGAGCTCCTCTCCGACCGGCGCGTGGAGTTCGTCTACACGCCCGCCCACCAGGTCGACGGCGACCCGCTGAACGATGCGGCCGACCGTGCCGCCAGCCACTCCGCCCGCAGCCAGGAGCCCGCCGGGTCCGCCGCCGGCTCCCCGCTGCCCCCGCCCGAGCCGGCCTCCGCGCGCCCCGCGGCCAAGCGTTCCGCGAAGACCGCCGGGGCCGCCCGCCCGCGGCGCTCCGCCGGCGGCTCCTCCGCGCCCTCGCTGAAGGCCCGGTTCCCCGGACGGTGCCGCTGTGGACAGACGTACGGGAAGGGCGAGACGATCATGAAGAACTCCGACGGCTGGGGCCATCCGACCTGCGCGGATGCCGTTTCCTGAGGGTTCGCGCAGGGGGTCGCTGCGCTGAACGGGGGATCGGGGTAAACCGGACATTCACCTGGCTGTGTGCACGGGTTCGTGTGGGGTTCTGTTCTCGGAGCCCTCGGGGCTGCATACTGTTCCTCCCGCCACCGATGGCGAACCGTTTCACTTGCCCTTTTCCCCTTGGGCGAAGCGGTCGGCACCGGGCCGGGAACCCCTCCCTTTCATCCTCGCCGCGATCCGGCGTGCGATGACCCCTGCCCGTGAAAGACCCGAGGTCCCGTGCCAGTACCTGTAGTCCTTACCGGGCGCACCGTGCGCCTGGAGCCGCTGGCCATGCGCCACGCCGAGGGCATTGCCTGGGCGGGTGCTATGGATCGTGCGGCGTATGCCTACACCTCCGTGCCCCACGGCTTTGACGCCTCCTGCGACTACATCGCCCGTGCCCTTGCCGAACAGGCGCAGGGCAGGGTGCTCCCCTTCGCCCTGGTCGATCCCCATACCGGCCGGGTGCTCGGGTCCACCCGCTTCCTGGAACTCGACTACTGGCGCGGGCCCGTCGTCTGGCCGCCGGTCACCGGCGTGCCCTACGGCGATCCGCTGACCTCGGTGCCGGACGCCGCGGAGATCGGGAACACCTGGATCTCCGGCGAGGCGCGCGGGACCGGCGTCAACACCGAGGCCAAGTACCTCATGCTGCGGCACGCGTTCGAGAGCTGGGGCGTCCGACGGATCACGATGCGCGCCGACGCGCGCAACACCCGCTCCCGGGTCGCGATCGAGCGTCTCGGCGCCACCTGCGAAGGGGTCCGCAGGGCCCACTCGCGGGGCCTCGACGGCATCGTCCGCGACACCGCGTTCTACTCGGTCCTCGACGAGGAGTGGTCCGCGGTCCGCGGCATCATCGAGCTCAGGCTGCCGGGCATGCGCCCGCCGTCCGTGCACCCGGGTGCCTTCCCCGGAGGGACCCTCGAGCACGGCGGGGCGGGCGAGCTGCTGCCCGCCTGAGCCCGGGGAACGGCCCCGGCGGCTGTCCGGTCACACCGGCAGCCGCCCCGGCCGGGCCGTGCGCGGTGCCGGCGGGCCGCCGCCCCCGTGCGGCGGGGCGGGCGGAGAGGGCCGCAGTACGTCCTCGAGCGCGGTGAGCCGTACCAGCCGCAGGATCATCGGCTGGTCGCACACCAGGCCCCACTCCGCCCCCCGGTCCCGCACGCGCTGCGCGCAGCGCACCAGCAGCCCGAGCCCCGAGGCGTCGCAGAACGTGACGTGGCGCAGGTCGACGGTGAGCGCGGCCGCCTCGCGGGCCAGCACGTCGAGTTCGGGCCGGACGCGCTGCACCGTCACCAGGTCGAGCTCTCCGTACAGCTCGACCGTGGTGATGCCGTCGCTCGACCGGACGGCGAGATGCGGATCGCCGCGTCGGATCAGATGCATGGACACGCTCCACTGGATCGGTCCCCGTGTGTCGAGGTTGGCGCCCTTTACCGAGGCAGACACGTTTCTCCACATCCGCCATCACCCGAAGAGGTGAATAAGGCGCATTTCCGTCCGCCCCGGCCACGGCGTACCCCTGATGTGCCCGTGCGGAGGCGGACGGACGTCGGTCAGGGCTTCCCCGGTCGCTGGGCCGGCGGTACGACGGCCACCGGGCACGCCGCGTGGTGCAGTACGGCGTGGGCGACCGAGCCGACCAGGAGCGTCTCGACCCGGTGCCTGCGATGGCGGCCCACGACCACCAGCCCCGCGTCACCGGAGTCCTCCACCAGACGGCCCGCCGCGTCGGCGGGGGTGACGGCCTGGACGACCTCGACCTCCGGGTGGCGCTCGGCGAAGGGGCGCAACCGCTCCTCCTGGCGGCGGATCGTCGTGTCGACCAGCTCCGGCGTCTCGTCCGGCAGGGGCGGCGGCACCTGGAGCGCGGGGGCGGGCGCACCGATCAGCAGGGCGGGGGAGGGCGGCACCGGATAGGCGGTCACCACCTCCAGCGCGACCCCCCGCCTCCGGGCCGCCTCGAAGGCGAACTCGACGACCTCGTCGGCCGTCTCGTCGATGTGCAGACCGAGCAGCACCCGGCCCGCCGCCGCGCCGCTCTCCAGCGAGGCGGCCCGTGCCTCGTGCGGGACGACGACCACCGGGCAGGGCGCCGAGGAGGCCAGGGCGCGGCTGGTGGACCCCAGGAGCAGGCTCGCGAAGCCGCCCCGTCCCCGTGAGCCGACCACGAGCAGCCGGGCGCCCCGCGCGGCCCCGGTGAGGGCGTCGACCACGGAGCCGTCCAGCGATGCGTAGCGCACGTCGAGCCCCTCGGCGCGCGGCCCCACCTGCGCGGCGAGCGCGTCCACGACGGTGTCCGGGATCTCGGGCGTCCCCCCGAGCGAGGCGATCCGCGCGCTGCCGAGCTGCAGGGCGTCGGACCGGACGTGGGCGACGGTGAGCGGCGCCTCCAGGCTCCGCGCGACCCGCAGAGCCCAGTCCAGGGCCCGCACGCTGTGCTCGGAACCGTCGAACCCGACCACAACAGCAGAAGTGTCACTCATGCCTGGCACTCAATCGGGATCGTTCGCCCGCATCCCGGTGCCACGCCGGGGCGTCCTCGATCGTCGCGGGCGAGGCCCTGCGGCGGCGGGCGCGGGGCCGACCCCCGCGCCCCCGGTGCTCCCGTCCGGGCGCTTCGTGGACTTTCCGGGGGGCTCCCCGCCCAAGCCGGGGCCGCCCTCCCGCGGCCGGCGGCCCCGCCCCGGGGCCCCCGCCCGGACCGCCCTGCCGCGGCCGCCGGTTCGGTTCAGCGGAGCAGACGGCGGCGGCCTCGTGCTGCGGCCACCAGCTCCGGCAGGGTGCCCAGCTTCACCCGGGGGCGGCCCGACTCCTCGCCCCGGGCGCGTTCGGCGCGCTCGATCGCGGCGAGGCCGCGGGCGTCCACCACGGTGCCGGCCCGGCCGCGGGCGAGGCGGTCGAAGGCCCGCGCGCTGCCGGCCGGCACCGGGAGGACGCCGTCGACGGCGTCGGCCAGCAGAGTGCCCACGGTCTCGGCGGCGCAGGTGCGGTTGGCGCCGATGCCGCCGGAGGGGCCGCGCTTGATCCAGCCGACGACGTACGTGCCAGGGCGGCCTTCGACCCGCCCGTTCTCGTGCGGGACCGTGCCCGTCGCCTCGTCGAACGGCAGCCCCGCGACGGGGAGTCCGCGGTAGCCGACCGCCCGCAGGACCAGGCCGGCCGGGATCTCGGCCGGCTCGCCCTCGCCCGTCACGCGCACCGCCCCGTCGAGGATCTCCTCGGGAGCGGAGTGGAAGCGGAAGACGATGCGCCGCTCGGCGCCCGGCCGCTCCGACCAGTCCACGCGCTCACGCACCGCCCCGCCGAGCAGGGCCGCCTTCTCGTGCGGCGCGGCGGCCTCCACGGCCGCCCATGCGCGCGGATCGTGGTCGTCGACGACCACGCGCACCCCCGGAAGCCGTCCCAGCGCGAGGAGCTCGGGCGCCGTGCAGGAGACGTCCTCCGGCCCGCGCCGTGCCAGCAGCACCACCTCGCGCACGGCGGAGGCCCGCAGCGCGGCGAGCGCGTGGTCCGCGATGTCGGTCGCCGCCAGCGTCCCGGGGTCCGACACCAGGATGCGGGCGACGTCCAGCGCCACGTTGCCGGTGCCGACGACCACGACCCGCTCGGCGCCCGACAGGTCGATCGCGTCCGGCGCGACCTCGGGGTGCGCGTTGTACCAGGCGACGAAGGCCGTCGCCGAGACGCTGGCCGTCCGGTCCTCGCCCGGGATGCCCAGACGCCGGTCGGTCGCCGCGCCCACCGCGTACACGACGGCGTCGTGGTGCGCGGCCAGTTCCTCCGCCGTGACGTCCGTTCCGACGTCGACGCCGAGGTACATCCGTACCCGGGGGTGGGTGTGGAAACGGGCGAAGGCGTCGCCGATCCGCTTGGTCGCGGGGTGGTCGGGCGCCACGCCGTACCGGACGAGCCCGCCCGCCACCGGCAGCCGGTCGACCAGCGTCACCTCGGCGGTGGTGTGCAGCAGCAGGTCCTCGGCGGCGTACATGCCCGCCGGGCCCGTGCCGACCACCGCGACCCGGATCGGCCCGAAGTCCGAGGGGAGGGAGCGGGCGAAGGACGGTGCGCCCCACGCGTGGAAGGTCGGCCCGTCCTCCGGCGCGGGCCGGGGTCCGCGCTGCTCGTAGTAGGCCGCGTTGAGTGCGGCGTACGGCTCCTGCCCGACGGCGAGGGAGTCCGCCGGGAAGATCGCGTCGACCGGGCAGGCGTCGGCGCAGGCGCCGCAGTCGATGCAGGACTTCGGGTCGATGTAGAGCATCTCGGTGCGGCCGAAGTCCGGCTCGTCGGGCGTCGGGTGGATGCAGTTGACCGGGCAGACGGCCACGCAGGTGGCGTCGTTGCAGCAGGTCTGGGTGATGGCGTAGGTCATGGCGTCGTCAGCTCGCGGGGCTCCGGTGAGGGGCGGAAGGGGGCGCTGGGGCGGGACCGGCGTCAGATGAGATGGGCGCGCCGGTAGACGGCGACGGCCGGGCGCGTCAGCAGCCCGGCCGAGGCCAGGAACTCCATCAGGCCCGAACAGCTCGACCGCATCAGGGACTTGTGGTGCTCGTTGGCCCGCGCCTCGGCCAGCGCCCGCTCGGTGTCGAGTCCGGCGTTCGCGTACACCTCGCGGTTCACCATGCTGGTCACGATGAAGTACGAGGCGATCGAGACGACGAGCGCCTGCACCTGGCGGCGCAGCGGACCGGCCTTGCGCAACCGGGCGCGGGTCTCCTCGCGGGCGAACTTCATGTGCCGCGACTCCTCGACGACATGGATGTTGTTGATCGTCCGGACGAAGGGCACCACCCGCTCGTCGCGCATCCAGTCGCGCTGCATCACGTCGAGCACCTCCTCGGCCACGAGGATCGAGGCGTACGCGGCCTCGCCGACGGCGACCGTCTTGAAGACCCGGCCGAGTTCGATGACGAAGCGCCCCGGGCGGTAGGCGGGGGCACCGAGCTTGGCCGCGCCGCGGCCGAACATGATCGAGTGCCGGCACTCGTCGGCGATCTCCGTCAGGGCCCACTGGAAGCGCGGGTCGGTGGGGTCCTTGGCGTACATGTCTCGCAGCACCATCTGCTGCAGGATCATCTCGAACCAGATGCCCGTGCTGGCCACCGAAGCGGACTCCTGCCGCGTCAGCTCCTTGCGCTGGGCCTCCGTCAGCTCCTGCCAGTAGCGGGTGCCGTAGAGGGTGCTCCACTCGGGGCTCATCCCGTGGAAGTCCTCGTCGAGCGGGGTGTCCCAGTCCACCTCGGTGGCGGGGTCGTAGGAGAGCTTGGCGGACGACTCGAGCAGCCGGCGGGCCGCGTCGCGCTCGGGCTGCCGGGCCTGGTCCGCCGGCCGGACGGTGCTGCTTGCCATGGTGCGGCTCCTTCGAGGACCTTCGAGGGCGGGGAACGGGCGCTTGTTAGACGCGGTGTCTAGCAAGCTGTTGGACGGAAGGTATAGCAAGACGGCCCGCGCGCCTACCCGTCGGTACGGAATTCCTTGCCGGAGCACCGCGACCGGGAGAGGATGCGTCCATGATCGACAGCACCGGGAACGCCGGGGAACACGACCCGATCGCCGCCGCCATGGACGGCGAACTCCGCCTCATGGACCCCGCCGTCCGCGTCTCGGCGGCCGAGGCCCGCGACCTCCTCGACCCCGAGTTCGTCGAGGTCGGCGCCTCGGGGCGGCGCTGGACGTACGAGGAGATGCTCGCCGCCCTGCCCGGGATGGACGGCGGCGCCGAGGACGGCCCGCGCTACGAGCCCTCCGGCATGCGCGGCGTCCTCCTCGCCCCCGGCCTCGTCCACCTCACCTACGAGACCGTCCTCGACGGGCGCCGGGCGCGCCGCAGCTCGATCTGGCGCGCTGCCGGGGCCGGGAACGAGCCCGGCGCCGGGGCCCGCTGGCGGCTCTACCACCACCAGGCCACCCCCGTCCCGTAGGGCTGAACAGGCGTGCTTTCATGAGGCGTTCACGCAGGTGGGACAACCGGGGGAGTGGCCAGGACATGATCACGACGGGTGACGGCGGCGTGCTGACCGAGCTGTTCGAGCGGGACCGGGGGCAGCTGCGGGCCGTGGCCTACCGCATGCTCGGCTCGCTAGCCGAGGCCGACGACGCCCTCCAGGAGGCGTGGCTGCGCGCGAACAGCGCCGGGATCGCCGGCGTGGAGAACCCCGGCGGCTGGCTCACCACCGTCGTGTCCCGCGTCTGCCTGAACATGCTGAGGTCGCGCGACCGGCGCCGGGAGGACTCACTGGAGGACCGGCTGCGCGAGCCCGACGCCGATCTGCCCGGGCGTGACCCCGAGGAGGAGGCCATGATGGCCGACTCCGTCGGCGTCGCCCTGCTCGTCGTGCTCGACACCCTGGGGCCCGCCGAACGCCTCGCCTTCGTCCTCCACGACATGTTCTCCGTCCCCTTCGAGGACATCGCGCCCATGCTGGAGCGCACGCCGGCCGCCGTACGACAGCTGGCGAGCCGCGCCCGCCGCCGGGTCAGGGGCGGCACCCCGGTCCCCGCCGAGGTCGACGCGGTCCGCCGCCGGAGCGTGGTCGAGGCCTTCCTCGCCGCGACCCGGGGCGGCGACTTCGAGGCCCTGGTGGCCCTGCTCCACCCGGACGTCGTCCTCCACGCCGACCGGATGGTCGTCCCGACGCCCGAACCGATCGTCGTCTCCGGCGGCCGCGCCGTGGCGCAGGGGGCCATGGCGGCCGTGGGCCGAGCCCGCTTCACCGGCGTGGCGCTCGTCGACGGCACGTTCGGCCTGGCGATGGCGGCGCAGGGCCGCCTCCGCGTGGTGCTCGGCTTCGCCGTGACCGACGGACTGATCACCGCGATCGACGTCGTCGCGGAGCCGGACCGGCTCCGTGCGATGGAGATCGCGGCGCCGGAGCCGGACCCGGACGGCCGGGTCGAGCCGGACCCAAAGCGCCTGGTCGACCCGGACCCCGACGCGGAGTACGGCGAAGCCGAGCCCGACGCGAACGACGGCGCATCGGAGCCCGACGCGGAGGACGGCGCACCCGGGCCCGGCCCGAACGGCGGTGCAGCGGACCCCGACGTGCAGCACGGCGAAGCCGAGCCCGACGCGAACGACGGCGCACCGGAGCGCGACACGGAGGACGGCGCACCGGACCCGACCCGGTGAGACGCGGGTGGAGCAGGTCCGCGACCTGCTCCACCCGCGTCACGGGAAGGGTCAGCGGACCCCGGGCGTTCCGGCCCCCGTGCCGAACGCGTCGACATGGGTCTGCGTCAGGGTGTTGCCGAACACGTCGGTGAGCTCGGCGCGCAGGGACACCGTCCGCCCCGGGCCCGGGGCCGTGAGCGCGAAGGCCCCGTCCGTCACCCGGGCCGGGACCCAGGTGGCGCCCCGGTCCGTGGACACGGACACCGCGAGCGACCTGACTCCCGACCGCTCCGCGGCGCCCTGCACCGACACCCCCACCCGTGTCGTGCGCAGCGGCGGGACGGTGCCGTCCGGGCCGAGCTCGGGGGCGAACCGGACGATGCCGAGAGGGAGTTCCGTCGGGGACCTGGTCGCGGCCGAGACGAAGGTCCAGGTGGCCGTGACCTGCCCGACGGGCCGGATCGCCGTGGTCGACAGCCGGTAGGAGGCGCGCCCGGCGGGCACCGTGAACGAGGCGTGCCCCGGCGTGCCGCGCCGGGTGCCGACGAGCACGCCGTCGCGGTGCAGCGTGGTCGTGGCGCCGAGGTGGAGCGGCGCGGACGGCACATGCCCGTCGCCGTCGGCGAGCAGCGGCAGGGCGAGGTCGAGCGAGTTGCCGTCGCGCAGGCCCGGCGGCGGGGCGCTGGGGGACGGGTCCAGGGCCGGCCCGAAGACCGGGCCGTCGAAGGTGTGGACGGCGGTGGTGCCCGCCCGGAGCGCGATGCCCAGGGCCAGGTAGCGGTTGGCCGCGACCGTCTCCGGCTCCGACGGCGCGCTGTACGTGACGTCCCAGGTGCCGCGCTCGGGCGTGACGAAGAAGGTCACGGCACCCGGCACGGGCACCGCCAGGGCGAGCGCGGGGGTCGGGCCGGGAGACGGGGCCAGGTCGACGAACCCGTACCCCGGGCCGGAGGCGGGCGCGGCGGCGCGCACGACGAGCGTGGCGAGGTCCCCCGGTGCGGGACGCCGTACGAGACCGGTCGGTGCGCGGTCGGACGAGAAGGTGTACCCGAGGACGTACCGGCCCCGTGCCCCCTCCCAGTAGGTGTCGACCCAGGACCGGACGGACCCCGGCTCCGCGGCGGGACCGAGGTGCGCGACCCTGAGCTCCGGCGTGGAGCGCACCAGGTTCGCCAGGGCCGTGGCCCCTTGGTAGGTGACCTCGACGAAGGAACCCCCGTGCGAGAACGTGGCGTTCGCGTCCGGCGGCCGCACGTCGACCGGAGCGGTGGTGCGCGCGTCGAGCACGACGGTCGTGTCACTGTCCACGTCCAGGCGCGGCTGGACGATCCAGTCCTTGCCGTCGATGGCGCTGTCCAGCAGGTAACGGCCCCTGGGCACCCGGACGGTGACGGTGCCGGACGGATCCTCCGGCGTCAGCGTGGTCCCGGCGAGCGCGCCCGAGAGGCCGGTGAGATGAGTGACGTGTGCGGCGGTCGGCGCGCCGTCGCGCCCGAGGTGGACGAGCCTCAGTGCGTACGTCTCCGCGCCCCGCGCGGCGGCGGTCGTGGCGGTGGCGGTGGCGGTGGCGGTCGTGGACAGGCAGGCGCCGGCGGCGGCGACGGCGAACCCGCGCAGTACGGTCCGCCGCTTGGTCGGGTGATCGTTCATGACCTGCACTGGTCGGTCCGGCCGGCCCCGTTCCCGTGACCTGCGCCACAGCGGCCGCGCCGGTCGGTGAGTGTGGCGGGCGTCACGGGAACCCGCTCGAACCGGCGGCCAGTACCCAGTGTGGAACCAGCTATGAGAGATCGTTTCCGTGCGGGGGACCCCGCGGCGCTCGGCGAGGCGTACGACGAGCACGCGCAGGTCCTCCACCGGTATGCGCTGCGGGTGTGCGGCGACCGGGCCGCCGCCGAGGACGTGGTGTCGGCCGCGTTCCTGGAGGCCTGGCGCTGCCGCGGCCGCCTGCTCCCCGACGGCGGCAGCCTGCGGCCCTGGCTGCTCGGCATCACGACCAACATCCTGCGTGGCCAGGCGCGTGAGACCCGCCGCCGCGACACGGCCTTCGCCCGGCTGGCCGACCGCGGTGTGCTCCCCGACTTCACCGACGACGTGGTCACCCGGCTGTCCGACGCCGAACGGCTCCACGCGGCCCGCGCCGCCCTCACGCGCCTGCGCCGCCGCGACCGCGAGGTCTTCGCCCTGGTGGTCTGGGCCGGTCTCGACTACGCGGCGGCCGCGGAGGCCCTCGACATCCCCGTCGGCACGGTCCGCTCCCGACTGTCCCGGGCGAGGGACCGGCTGCGGACCTTGGCGGAGGCGGAGCTCCGCGCGAGGCACCGCACGGGCACGCGGGGAGCCCCCGGACTTCCTCGGGGAGGCGGCTCCGACTCCACGGGCGCCTCGCACTCCAGCACGGTCGGCCACTCGAAGAACCCGGAAGGCCGCGCTTTGCCCGCGCGCGCCGCGCCCGGGGCCGCCGCAGCGGGCCCCGAGGGTCGCGCGTCCGCGCCCGCCACGGCTGCGGCGGCCCACGCGCCCGCCGCCGAACCCGCCGGGGGCCGCGCGTCCGTCCCCGTCGGCCCCGCCGCCGTCGTGGGCAGCCGCCCCGCGCCGGTCCCCGCGAACGCGCCCCCCAGCCCCACCCCCGTCCCGGCAGTCACCCCCACCCTCACCCCCCGTCCGGTCAGTCGCCCCCACCCCACCCCCGCCTCTGCCCGCCGACCCGCCACGGAGAGCCCACTGTGAAGTCCCCCGCCGATGACGCCCGCCTCCGCGCCGAACTCGCCGACCTGTTGCCGCCCCCCGAGGTTCCTGACCTGAGTCCGGAGCGGCGTCTGGCGCTGCGCCGCGAGGTGTTGAGCACCGCTGGGGCCCGGCCGCGTCGGCGCGTCCCGCGGTTCGCGGTGCCCGCCGTGGGCGGTGCCGTCGCCGCCGGCCTCGTACTCGTCGTGCTCGCCGGCGGGTCCCCGGCGCCGCCCGCTCCGCGGGCGGACGTCGTCGCCGCGCCGGACGCCGGTCACGTGCTGGGCCGCGCGGCGCTCGCGGCGGCCGCCACGCCGCGGACGGCGGTGCGACCCGAGCAGTTCGTCTACATCGAGAGCCTGGTGGCGTACGCCGGACGCAGGGCGGACGGCGGCCCCGCGAGCCCGCCCGCGGCGGCGCAGCGCCGGCAGGTGTGGCTGTCCGCCGACGGCACCCGGCAAGGGCTCCTGCGCGAGACCGGGGCGCCGGACACGCCGCTCGACGTCAGCGGTCCCGTGGAGCGGCTGGCGCACCGCGGGGCCACGCCCGAGCCCGGTGTCCTCGGCCCCGGGGCACCGTCGATCGCGCGACCGACGCACGCGTACGTCTCCGCGCTGCCCACCGACCCCGAGGCCCTGCTGCGGCTCGTCTACGCCCAGACGCGGCCCCCGGCCGGCGGGGACCCGCACCAGAGGGCGTTCACCGCCATCGGCACGCTCCTCGCGGAGACGTGGGCGCCGCCGAGCGTGACCGCCGCGCTCTACGAGGCCGCGGCGCGGATCCCCGGGACCACGGTCCTGGAGTCCGCGAAGGACGAGGCGGGGCGCGAGGGCGTGGCCGTGGCCCGGGCGGCGGGCGGTGAGCAGACCCAGTGGGTCTTCGACCGGTCCACCTCGGCGTTCCTCGGCGAGCGCACCGTGCTGACGCGCGCCACGGCCGCGGGTCCGGCCGGTACGGTCCTGGGCAGTTCGGCCGTGCTCGCGAGAGCGGTCACGAACCGGCCCGGGGAACACCCGCCGGCGGTCTCGACGACGCCGCGACCGTGAGCGTGCCGGACGCCGGGTGCGCCCGCCGCGCCCGGCGGACGGCGAGCGGGGCGGCGAGCCCGGTGAGGGCGAACAGCGCCCCGGTGACGTACCAGCCGGGGCGGCCCCAGCCGATGCAGAGCGCGATGAGCAGGGCCGGGCCGAAGCCCTCGGCGAGTCCCGCGCCGAGGCCGAACACGCCGAGGTACTGCCCCGTCGCGTGCTCCGGCGCGAGCGCGAAGGAGAGTTCGAAACCGGCGGCGGCGTGCCACAGTTCACCGATCGTGTGCACCACCACCGCCGTGAGGAGGAGCGTCACGGCCGCCCAGGCGGGCGTTCCGGCCGCGAGCGGGACGAGCGCACAGGACACCAGGAAGGCCAGGCCCGCCCACCGGTACGCCCGTGCCCCGGCGGCGGGGGAGTCGATGCCGCGGCCGACCCGCACCTGCAGCACGATCACCAGGGCGGTGTTGACCAGCATGGTGCCCGCGATGAGCCCGCGCGGCGCGCTCGTCGCCTGCACCAGCCACAGCGGGATCGCCACGGTCAGCACCTTGAACTGGATCGACATGACGCCGTCGACCGCGGTGAGCAGCAGATAGGGGCGGTCCCGGAGCGCGATCCAGCGTGGCCCGCCGACGTCGGGCACGGGGGGCACGGGTGGCAGCAGGACGAGGAGGGCCGCCGAGGCGGCGAAGGCGACCGTGTTGCCGACGACCAGCAGCTGGTACGCCGTGAGGGTGCCGGCCTGCACCGTCCAGCCCGCACCCAGCGCGCCCAGCGAGATGCCGACGTTGGTGACGGCGCGGAGGTACGCCCGGAACTCCTGAGGGCGCTCACCGCCGTGGCGCCGGATGATCGGGCTGCGCGCGGCGAGACCGGCGGCCTGCGCGGCCGTGGCCGCGCAGACCGTCAGGAGGAACACCCACAGCCGGTCCGCCAGCAGGAACCCTCCGGTCGCCGCCGCGCGCACCACGAGCGTGACCGCGTACACGCCGCGCGCCTCGTGCCGGTCCGCGAGATGTCCGGCGGTGATCCCCACGACGAGGGACACGAGCCCGGCGGCGCCGAGCCCGAGTCCCACCTGCGCCGCCGGGAGGTGCATCGCCTGGGTGAAGTACAGGACCCCGGCGGTCAGATAGAGCCCGCTGCCCATCGTGTTCACCAGATTGGAGGCGGCGATGACGCGCTGCGGTCCGGTGTCCGGCACTAGTGAGGGCATGAGGGGTCTCCGCATCCTGGGCGCACGTAAGGACCCCTCAAGCTTGTTGCATATTACTCGCAACAGCAAGAGGTTTGCGGAGAGCCCTTGATGAGTGCCCGTCAGCCACCTGGACCCGACGGCGAGGCGTTGCGCCACACGGTCATGTCCAGGGTCATGTAGGTGCTGGGCGAGCCCTCCGGAAAGAAGCCCCTGACGGTGACCGGCCCGTACGACGTCGTCCCCGAAGGTCAGGTGGTAGCCGGCCGTGAGGTGTTGCTCGCCCGGCACCCTGTCGGCTGGTCGGGGCCGGTGGTGCGGGGGTGCGAGCGGGCCGGGCACCTGCTGGGGGAGTGGTCCCGGAAGGGCCGGAACGGGAGGGAATGTGACGGCGAGGTCCACTGTTACACGCAGCGAGGCTGACATGGCCGAGACAAACGATCTCGGACCGAGGCCGGAAGGAGCACCATGTCCCGTACCACCCAGCGCCCCGTGGTCACCCTGAGGTCCACCGCCGGCACCGGCGTCACCTACGTGACCCGCAAGAACCGCCAGAACGACCCCGACCGCATGGTCCTGCGCAAGTACGACCCCGTCGTCGGCGCCCACGTCGAGTTCCGCGAGGAACGCTGACCCGTGGGGTCGGCCCGCCAGGTCCGCCCGCGACCCCGGCCGCCCCGCCTCACGGCGCGGGTGGCCGGGGTCGCGGGCGCGTGGGGGAGCGCAGCTCCCGCACTCCCCGCCACGCCCTCCCGCACTCCCCGCCACGCCCTCCCGCACTGCCCACCACGCCCTCCCGCTCCCGCCGGCGACGGCCACCGTCGGACGTCGGCGACGGCCGCCGTCAGACCTCGGCGAGGCCTGCCGTCAGACGTCGGCGAGGGCCGTGACGACGAGGTCGGTGAGCAGGGCCCCGGCCGTGCCCTCGGGGTCGAGGTCGGGATCGTAGATGGTGACGTTGAGCCCGACGCAGCGCGGCGAGCGGACGAGCGGCCGGAGCAGCGCGATCAGCTCGTCCGGCAGCAGTCCGTCCGGGTCGGGGCTGTCGACCGCCGGCATCACGGCGGGATCGAGCACATCGGCGTCCAGATGCACCCAGAAGCCGTCCAGGGCCGGGGTCTCCAGGCTCACGGCGGTGGCGCCGCCGAGCTCGCCCGGACCCCAGGCACGCAGCTCGGAGACGGTCACGACGGGGATCTTCAGCTCCCGCAGCTGGACGACCTCGGGGTCGTCCGCGTAGGCGTCACGGGTGCCGAAGGCGCGGACGTCCTCGTCCCGGAGATAGGGGCGAAGGCCTTCCAGGTCGGTGAGGTCGTTCTGGCCACGACCGGTCGCCAGGGCCAGCTCCTCGCCTCCGGCGGCACCGATCCGGTCGGAGTTGCCCGGGTTGCGGAAGTCGGGGGAGGCGTCGACGGACGCGAGGCCGTAGCGGCCGAGCCGGCGCAGGGCGAGCGCGGCGCCCAGCTGGATGGAGCAGTCGCCGCCGAGAACGAGCGCGAAGTCCCCTGCCGAGACGTGGCGTTCGATCCGGTCGGCGAGCCGGACGGTGTACGCCGCGAGGGCGGACGCGTGGAACACCCCGTCACCCTCCTGCCAGTCGCCGCGGTCGTACCGGGGCGGCACGACGACCCCGCCCTCCGATGCCCCCAGCCGTCGCACGATCCCGTTCTCGCGCAGCGCTCCGGCCAGCTTGTAGCAGCCGGGCACGGTGCCCGGGGCGGGTGGGCGCAGGCCGAGGTTGGAAGGGGCGTCGATGACCACGATGTTCCGCATGCCGGCCATCCTCGTGGTACGGATGGGCGACCGCAACGGACTTGGGGCCCGGCGCCGGCGTAGGTGAGGGCTGGAGCGCTGCCGCGCGGCGACGGTCCGTTCCGGCTGTGCCCGGTCTCCCGCGCGCACAGGGCGCACCGCGAACTTCTGGTCTGGACCTATGGGCGGGAGGGCGTCAAGCTCTCCTCATGGACTTGGAGTTGAGGCACCTCAAGACGATCCGGGCCATCGCGGACGCCGGCAGCCTCACCCGGGCCGCCACCTCGCTCGGCCTGGCCCAGCCCGCCCTCAGCGCCCAGCTCAAACGCATCGAACGGGCCCTGGGTGGCGCGCTGTTCGTGCGGGGGCGGGACGGTGTGCGGGCCACCCCGCTCGGCGACCTGGTCCTGGACCGGGCGCGAGTCGTACTGCCCGCCGTGTGCGAGCTCCAGGAGGAGGCGGTGCGCTTCGCCCGCGAGGGAGCCACGGGCCACCGGCTCGGCGGCACCCACGGGCCGCTGTTCGGCGGGCTCGTGGACCGGCTGGCCCGGGCCGGGCCGGGCACGCGGGTCACCACGTACACCTCCTGGTCGGAGCGGGAGCTCGCCGGTGGCGTCGTCGCCGGCCGGCTGGACTTCGCGCTGGTCGGTGTCTGCGGCGAGAGCAGCCCGCCCGAGGCGGGGCGGCTCGCCTGGACCGAGGTGGCCCGTGACCCCGTCCACGTGATGCTCGCCGTCGGCCATCCTCTCGCGTCCCGCGCCGAGGTCGCGCTCTCCGAGCTGGCCGGCGAGGCCTGGACCGACGTGCCCGGCGACGGCTGCTTCGGCGACTGCTTCGCCGCCGCCTGCGTCCGTGCCGGATTCACCCCCACCTGCGTGTACGAGACCGACACCGCCTCCTGCGTCCACCTCGTGCAGGTGGGCCGGGCCGTCGGACTGTGCCGGGCCACCTTCCCCGCGACTTCCGGTCTGGTCACCCGCCCCCTCGTCGGCACCCCGCTGATCTGGCGGCACCTCCTCGGCTGGCACCCGGAGGGCCGCGCGGCGGGCCGGGCCCCGTCCGTCCTCGCGCACGCCCGAGGCGCGCACGCCGACGCCCTGGACCGCAGTGCGGCCCGTACCGCCTGCCCCGGCGGGCCATAACACGATGCCAGGGGCCGACTGACAACTCCCTTTCGAGCCAAGGGATTCCTACGGTTTCGGCAGTTCCCCCACGAAACCGAGGAGACCCCCATGCTCCGACGATCCGCCCGTGCGGCCGGCACCGTGCTGGCCGCCGCCGGACTGGCGCTGGCCGGCCTGCAGGCCGTACCCGCCACCCCGGTTCAGGCCGCCGACGCCCGTGCGGGCACCACGGCCGCGACCGGAAGCGCCGCCGAAGCGCTCGGTGCCGCCGAGGCCCGCCCCGAGCTGCTCCGGGCCCTGGAGCGGGACCTGGGGCTCACCCGCCCCCAGGCCCTGCGTCGCCTCGCCAACGAGGCCGAGGCGGGCGCCACCGCCGCCCGCGTCCGCCAGGGCCTCGGCGACGCGTTCGCCGGCGCCTGGGTGGACGGCCCCGAGTCGGCGACGCTCACCGTGGCCACCACCCGTTCCGCCGACCTGCCCGTCATACGGGCTGCGGGCGCCCGCGGCCGCCTGGTCACCCACGGCCTGACCGCCCTGGAACGCGCCAAGGAGGCCCTCGACCAGGGCGCCACCGTCGACACGCCCGTCCGCTTCGTCGACGTCCGCGCCAACCGCCTCGTCGTCGAGGAGGCCCGCCCCGGCGCGGCCGCACGGCTGCTCGCCGCGGCGGGTGTGCCGCAGGGCCTGGTCGACGTCGTCCGCACCGCCGAGGCGCCCCGGCCCTTGTACGACATCCGCGGCGGCGACGCGTACTACATGGGCGGCGGCCGCTGTTCGGTCGGCTTCCCGGTGACCCGCGGCACCACCCAGGGCTTCGCCACCGCCGGCCACTGCGGCCGGGCGGGCACCACGACGACCGGCTTCAACCAGGTCGCCCAGGGCAGCTTCCAGGCCTCGGTCTTCCCCGGCAACGACATGGCCTGGGTGGCCGCCGGCGCGAACTGGACCGCCACTCCCTACGTCAAGGGCGCCGGTGGCGGGAACGTGCAGGTGACCGGCTCCGTCCTGCAGCCCGTCGGGGCGTCCGTGTGCCGCTCCGGCTCGACCACCGGCTGGCACTGCGGCACCATCCAGCAGCACGACACCAGCGTCACCTACCAGGAGGGCACCGTCTCCGGCGTGACCCGGACGACGGTCTGCGCCGAGCCGGGTGACTCGGGCGGCTCGTACATCTCCGGGAGCCAGGCCCAGGGCGTCACGTCGGGCGGCTCCGGCAACTGCTCCAGCGGCGGTACGACCTTCTTCCAGCCGCTCAACCCGATCCTCCGGAACTACGGGCTGACGCTGAAGACCACCGGCTCCGACCCGGGCCCGGGCCCTGGCCCCGGCCCCGGCGAGCCCGAGCCGGGCGGCACCTGGAAGGCGGGCACGGTCTACGCCGCCGGTGCCACCGTCACCTACGGCGGCGCGAGCTACCGCTGCCTCCAGGGTCACCAGGCGCAGGCGGGCTGGGAGCCGCCGAACGTCCCGGCGCTCTGGCAGCGCGTCTGATCGCACGGTCCCGGCGGGCCGCGCCACCCGGCGCGGCCCGCTCCGCCGCTCGCCCGCTCTGCCGCCCGCTGTGCCCGATCGCCTGCTCCTTCCGGTCGTCGGCACGGATCGCCGTTCAGCCCGCGTCTCGCGGCGACCACAGGTGCATCGGCCGCGGGCTCGTCGGGAAGTGCGCCGCGCGCGTGCGCTCGGCCCGGAAGACACGACCAGGGCCGCCCGGCAGGAGGCCCGGCAGGAGGCCCGGCAGGAGGCCTCGTCGCCCGGGGCGTGGACCAGTTCGAGCCCGCGGCTCCCGCAACCGGGCTCCGGCGCCACGGAGCCCCAGGCGGCGGCCGACGCGAGGGTGCGGGACGCGATCCGGCGGCCCCGGGCGGCCGGCGCCGTCCGGTAGCCGGCGCGCACGGCGTCCGCCCCGGCCGTGAACGCCCCGTGCCCGACGGACTCGCCCGGCCCCGCCGAGTCCTCCTCGGCCCCCGCGAACCCGCCGCGCGTGCCGTCCCGCCGGCCCCGGAGCCGCTCCGCCACCTCTCGGTACCGCCCGGACCGGTCGCCGGCCACGGCCGCATCAGTGGATCCCGGTGGTGCCGTACGAGTGGGTCGATGTCCTCGTACGCCCAGGGCCGCAGCAGCAGCGACGGTCCGTTCGGCATGCCCACGCGCGGGATCGCCGACGCGCTCACGGCCGGCTGCCACCGGAGGCGATCAGCGCCCGGGCTGCGCGCAGCAGCGCAGGGCGGGGCCGGTGAGGGGCGCGAGTGCTCGATCGGGCCGACGGTGTTCATGAGGACCGCTTCACCCGGCCCCCTCGGATCGCAGGACCGCCCTGGCGGCCCGCCCCGGGCTTACCTTCCCTCCGGCGGACCTGATCAGCAGTTTTCGGCCAGGGGTCCCTCATGGGCGGCGGTCGGAGAAGCCGCCAGCAGCCGTGCGACTCCCCGCCGCCGTTCGGGCGCGCGGCAGCCGTTCGGCCTCGGCGCGCGGCACCCGTTCGGCCTCGGCGCGCGAGCGCCGGTTCCCCGGGCTGTTCCGGACACGGGTCAACTCCCTTTGTTGTGCGCCCTCTTGCGCGCCTCCTGAGTGGCCCCTACTCTCGCCCCCAGCGAAAGTTAGGAAGCTTTCCTATTAGTCTCTTCCAGGAAGTGGAGTGACATGCCCCCCACCATCAACGCGCTTCGGCGTCACCGCACGGCGGCCCTCGTCGCCGCGGCCGCCACCGGTCTCCTCCTCCCGGCCCTGTCCGGCCTGACGCCCGCCGCCGCGGCAGCCGGCAACCTCGCCCAGGGCCGGCCCGTCACCACCTCCACGACGGAGACGAGCACCCTCACCGGCGCCAAGGCCGTCGACGGCTCGACCACCACCCGCTGGGCCAGCGCCGAAGGCGTCGACAACCAGTGGATACGGGTCGATCTCGGCGCGGGCACCGCCGTCAAGCGCGTCGTCCTCAAGTGGGAGGCCGCCTACGCGAAGTCCTACCGCGTCGAGGTCTCCGACGACGGTTCCACCTGGCGCCAGCTCTACGCCACCACCTCGGGCGACGGCGGCACCGACGACCTCACCGTCGACGGCACCGGCCGCTACCTGCGCGTCTTCGGCACCCAGCGCGGCACCCCGTACGGCTACTCGCTCTGGGAGGTCGAGGCGTACGGCAGCGGCTCGACCACCCCGCCGTCGACCGGAAAGAACCTCGACGACCCCGCCAAGAAGGAGGTCGCCATGAAACTGGTGTCCTCCTTCGAGAACTCCTCCCTCGACTGGCGCGCCCAGTTCGCCTACATCGAGGACATCGACGACGGCCGCGGCTACACCGCCGGCATCATCGGCTTCTGTTCCGGAACCGGCGACATGCTCGACCTCGTCGAGCGGTACACCGCCAAGAAGCCCGGAAACCCGCTCGCGTCCTACCTGCCCGCCCTGCGCAGGGTGAACGGAACCGACTCCCACCAGGGTCTCGACCCGGGCTTCACCAACGCCTGGCGCCAGGCCGCCCAGGACACGGTCTTCCAGCAGACCCAGGAGGAGGAGCGCGACCGGGTCTACTTCAACCCCGCGCTCTCCCAGGCCAAGGCCGACGGCCTGCGCGCGCTCGGCCAGTTCGCGTACTACGACTCCGCCGTGATGCACGGCGAGGACGGCTTCCGCTCCATCCGCCAGGTCGCCCTCTCCCGGGCCCTCCCGCCGTCCCGTGGCGGTGACGAGAAGGCGTACCTCAACGCCTTCCTCGACGCGCGCGAGGAGGAGATGCGCAAGGAGGAGGCCCACAGCGACACCACGCGCGTGAGCACCGCCCAGCGCCGCTTCCTCAACGAGAACAACTTCGACCTCAACACCCCGCTCTACTGGAGCGTCTACGGAGAGGCGTTCTCCATCACCGGCTGACACGGGCCACCGGCGGCGGGGGGGGGGCGGGGCGCCGGCGGCGGGGCGCCGGACGGGCCGCCGCCCCCGCCCCCAGCGAGCCCCGCCGGGCGCGCGCCCGCACCGCGCCGACGCCC
>NZ_JBIWOU010000001.1:251788-474117 GCF_044767915.1 Streptomyces sp. NPDC101191 | reverse complement strand
CACCACCCCCCGGCCCCCCGCCCGTGCCCCAGCCCCCCCCCCCCCGCCAGCGCCCCCCCCGGGCGGGGGGGGGGCCCCGCGCGCCCCCCCCCCCCCCCCGCCGCGGCGTCTCGCACCGGCTCCTGGGAGCGGGCCGGGGGCGTCACCGCCAGGCCGGGTGGCCCTCCGACACCGTGCCGGTCGTGAGGCGCCGCTCGCCCGTGCCGTCCGCCCGGACCGCCCAGATCACCGGCTTCTCGTACGGCCCGCGCACGAATGCCAGCCAGTTGCCGTCCGCCGACCACGCCGGGTCCATCTCGTGCTCCGCCGTCCTCACCAGCGGCCGGTCCCCGGTGCCGTCGGCGCGCACCAGCCGGATGTCGCCCCGCGTGGCCCCCTGGTAGGTCCCGGCGGTGTACGCGAAGGTCTTGCCGTCCGGCGACCAGACGGCGTCCAGCGCCGGATGGGGCAGCCGGGTCACCTGCTCGGGCTCCTTGCCGGGGTTCGACGGATCCACGACGTGGACCTGCCAGTCGCCCGCGCCCGACGCCTCCAGCGATACCGCGATCCGCGAGCCGTCGGGCGACCACGACGGGTCCTCCACCCGGCCGGTCCCGTGGGTGAGCTGACGGGCCGAACCGTCGGCCACCTTCACCTCGAACAACTGCTGTACGCCGTCCTGCTTGCGCAGCACCGCCAGCCGTGTGCCGTCCGGCGACCACGAAACCCGCCCGCCCGAGACGGCCGCCACCCGCCGCGCGTCGGAGCCGTCGGCCTTCGCCGTCCACACCGCCGTACCCTCGGGCGTCTTACGGGTGAAGGCGAACGAGGCCCGGTCCGGCGCCCATTGCGGAAGGGTGTCGCACGAGCCGCCCGGAACCAGCCGCCGCGGCTCGTCCCTGGTCGACGGACGGACGGCGATCACCGCGTGACAACTCCGCGGCCAGCCGGGCGCGGTGTCCTCGCGCACCAGAAGCTGAGTGTCCGGGAAGGCGGCGGGCCCCGCGACGGCCGACGACGTGCCGCCCCCGGGCTTCGCCCCGGTGCCGGGCTCCCCCTTCCACGGCTGCCACACCAACAGCCCGCCGACGGCCGCGGCCGCGACGAGGGCGGCGAGGACCGCCGCGCGGCGGCGGCGGCGCCGGGGGGCCGGGGCCGGGTACGCGTCCGGGCCGCCGGGCGGCGGAACGGGCGTGGTCGGCTGCCCCGGCCCCGAGGGCCCGGGCGTGGGCGTGGGCGGCGGTGAGGGGACGGGCACCGGCGGCGTGCCCGGCCCGGCGGCCGTCGGTTCGCCGGCCGTCCCGGAACCGGACACGGCCGTCGGCTCGCTCCCTGTCCCCGGACCGGAGACCGGTGTCCGCCCGCTCCCTGCTTCAGGACCGGAGACGGGCGTCGGCCCGCCTGCCGCGCCGGGCCCGCTCGGGGCGGTGGGTGCGGGCGTGCCGCTCGCGGGCCCCGGCTCGACCGCCGTCGGTTCCGGAGGCGTCTGCGCCGGGCCCGGCTCCTCCCGGAGGACCGAGGTGCCCGGCTGCCCCGGGACGGTGCCGAGGAGACGGGTGGCGGCGTCCGGGAGCCAGCCGCCGTCAGGCCGGTGGTGGACCGTCAGGGCGTCGAGGAAGGCCGCGGGGGTGGGGCGGGCCGCAGGGTCCTTCGCCAGGCAGGCGGCGACGAGCTCCCGCAGGGACGCGGGCACGGCGCCGAGGTCCGGCTCCTCGTGGACGACCCGGTAGAGCCAGCCCACCGACGAGCCGTCGCCGAACGGCGAGCCGCCCGCGGCCTGGCTGAGCACGACCCCCAGCGCGAACATGTCGACGGCCGGGGTGATGGTGCCGGCGGTGAGCTGCTCGGGGGCGAGGTAGCCCGGGGTCCCGACCTGGAGGCCGGTACGGGTGAGGGCCGCCGTCCCGTCCAGGGCGCGGGCGATCCCGAAGTCGATGACGCGCGGCCCGTCCTCGGCCACGATGATGTTGGCCGGCTTGAGGTCGCGGTGGACCACCCCGGCCCGGTGGATCGCGTCCAGGGCCTCGGCCAGTCCGGCGGCGAGCACGGTGAGGCTGTCCTCGGGAAGCGCCCCCACCTCGTCGAGGACCGCTCGCAGCGTGGGTCCGGGCACGTACGCGGTGACCAGCCAGGCCGGATGCCCGTCGGGATCCGCGTCGACGACCGGCGCCGTGTGGAATCCGCCGACCTGCCGCGCCGCCGTCACCTCACGGGCGAACCGGCGCCGGAACTCCGGGTCGGTGCTCAGATCCGGCCGTACGACCTTGACCGCGACCGCCCGGCCGGACCGGGAGCGGCCGAGATAGACGACGCCCATGCCCCCCTGGCCGAGCCGTCCGACCAGCCGGTACCGGCCGTCTCCGACCGACTCCGGGTCCCCCGCCTCCAACGGCTTCATGCTGCCCCCTCACCAGACGTACTGTGCAGGCCTCTCCTACCAGCCGCACGGTGTCCGGGTCGAGCACCGCGCGGTCCGGGCGTCGGGAGCGGCCCGCGGCGGATCCCGCTCAGCCCTCCAGGGAGTGCTCCTCCCAGGTCTCGTCGTCGGGGTCGTACTCGGTCCGAGCGGACTCCCAGGTGGCCGAGGCCAGCTCCACGCCGGGGACGTTCCCGAGCAGAGCGATCGGGTCGATGAAGTGGGCGAGCGAACCGGACGGATCGAGGTCGATGGCCTCGACGGACTGGGCGCGCTCCCCTTCGTCCATGTACTCGTCGTCCCGGACCTGGGCGAGCGCGGCGTCCTTGAGGGCCTGCTCGTCGGTGATCTCGGCGACGAGTTCGATGGTGACCCGCACGTAGCGCGGGCCGGACTGCTCGGATGCGGGTTCGAAGGTGGTCATCCGCGAAGCTTAGGCGACGTCCGGAACTGCGTCGTCCGGGCCCTCGGGAAGCGGCCGGGCGACGACACCCTGGGGAGGCTGCTGGTGTCCGCCGGAGGCGAGGACGCGCACTTCGCCGCGGTCGCTGATCTCCGCGCGGACGATGCCGGTCGGGTCGGCGTACACGGGATGGCCGCCGGGCCCCGATGCCGAAGTGCGCTCGACGACCAGGACGTCGCGGGCCGAGCCCGCCCCGTCGAAGAACACCAGTTCGTACCTGCGTGCGCTCACCCGGCCAGTTTACGCCCGCCCGCGGATCCGGGGGCGGGCGTGGACAGCGCCAGGGGCCCCTCCGGAAGCGGCGCCCGGACCGGCAGGGGTGCTCCACGGGCCCTCACGGCCGGACCGGCGGCATCAGATCGCTCTCGCTGACGGTGTACGTCAGCGGAGGGTAGACGAAGTCCGTCTCGTCGTTCTCACGGCGCCGCAGTCGGTAGAACTCGCGCCGCTGCTCGTCGTCGGCCGACGTGAGGCGCGCACCCTGCGGCAGGTACACCTCGCCGTCGTGGAACCGGAGGGCGGTCTTCGACCTCCGGAACGTCACGCCGAGCCATTCGTTCTCGGTTGCCCGCCCGGGCGCCTCCAGCACGATCCTGTGCCTGAAGCGCCGGTTCGACGCGACGGAGAACGCGACGATGCCGTTGTGGACGAGGGGGATCTCGAACGTCTCGTCATCGCCCGCCTTCGAGACGAAGATCAGCTTCCTGGGCGGGCCGGCCTCGGGATGCCGGTAGCAGGAGAAGACGGCGATGAACGACTCGTCGGCCAGGTCGAGAGCCTGGTCGGAATGGCCGCCCATGGTCCGGTAGGCGTTCGTGTAGCGCTCGATGAGAGCGTTGTCGAAACCGACCGGCAGCGCAGCGCGTTCCCGGATCCGTCGCGCCAGCCGCTCGTGCACCGGCCGGAAATGCTGCGGCGGACCGCTGTACCGGGTGGTGGTGCGAACGAGGGGCACACCGCCCGACCCGTCGACCCTGGTGAGAACCGCGGCTCGCCGGCCCTTCCCCACGTCCTCCAGCCGAGCCGATGCGGACAGCTCCTCGAAGGGATTCCCCTCGATCGCCGAAGCGCACGAGATGATCTCGTCCGAAATCCTAGACGCGGGGGGCACGATAGTCTCCCGTGTTCATGCTGAAGGGGAATGCGTCGCCGTAGTCGATGAAGGACGCGGTCCTGTTCTCCTCGGCGTACAGCCTGCGCAGCTCGTCCATGCCGTCCGGCGTGGGCGGCCCCAGCTCCACCAGGTCTCCGCCCACCTTGAGGAAGGTCCGGCCGTCCCGGTGCACGGCCTCCGCGCTCGAACAGCGCACCACGTATCCCAGGCGGGTGGGGAGCACCTCGGGGTCCAGGGCCGCGGGCCGGATCTCGTGTGTGTAGAGGCGGTTGGTGGACAGCGGCATGAAGAACACCGAGCCGGGGTGGAGCGTCAGAGTGAACTGCTGCGGTAGCGCGCCCCCGTCGCGTCCCGCGGCCGGCTCCTTGAGGCGGAAGTGGAGCCGGGTCAGCCCGCTCGTGCCCTTCACACCGTGGTCGAAGGGGTCCTCGGCCAGGGGCCGCAGTTTGTCGAGCCGGTCGTAGAAGGTGCAGAAGGCCATGATGCCGTTGCCGGGCATGTCCTTGGTCTTGTCGGCGTGCGCCGAGATCCTGGCCTTCGACTGCCTGCGCTCCGGCGTGGCAGGGGTGTTGTGGTAGATCTGGGCGAGGACGTGGTTCAGCGGCGCCTGGTTCCGGAAGACGGTGGCGGCCTCGCGGTTCAGTTCCCCGACGATGTGCGTGTCGGTCGGGCGGAAACCCTCGGTCGGCCCCGAGAGGTTCGTGGAGCACCGGAGCAGGCGGAAATGCAGGTCGTCACCGCTCCGCGTGACGGGCGTCAGATAGATTCCGCTGCGACGGGCCGTTCCCGGCTTGGTGGACTCCGTCAGGGACTGGAACGCGTGCTCCGCACGGATCCGTCCGAAGTGATCGGCGTCGAGTCCGAAGAAGCGGCGGTAGTACACGCCGACGCCGTGTACGCGGAGGGGGACGCGACCGACGTCGACGAAGGTCCAGGGGCCGTCGGCATCCTCGTGACAGCCGTGCGACAGTTCCCGGATCACGAACACCCGGGCGGCCGCACGCAGGTGGCGGGCGTCGATCCGGGATATGTCGCCGCACAGGTAGACGGTCTTCCGCGCGAGGTCGGGCGAGCCGGAGGCAAGGGCCTCCGGCGTGATCGTGGAACCGAAGAAGTCCTTGAGCGCGTCATGGTCCCGCAGCGTCGCTGGCGCGACCAGGAGGGTGTGCGCGTCCTCGACGCGGGCCTCCGCGGACTCTGTCGTGCGGTTCAATCGGCACCTGTCCTTTCAGGATCTCTCGATGGATGGCCTACGTCGGCCCACGTCGGCCTACGTCGGCCGGTGTCGGTCGGTGTCGACCGGTCTCCGGCCGACCGCCGCCCGGGTCCCGGCGGAGGTCGGGATGACCGTGCGCGGCGCGTCCGCCGTGCCCGGTGGGGCGCAGGGCGCGACGCCCGCGCAGGGCTTCCGTCCCTACCCGCCCACCGCGTCCGTGACCGCGTCGACCAGGGCGGCCAGCGCGACGCCCAGGGCCCGCGCCCCCGGTCCGGCAGGGCCGCCGGGCTCGGTCATGTACAGGTCGCGGCGAAGCTCCACCATGAGGGCGCTCACCCGGGCATCCCGCCCGTAGTGCGCCAGCGGTACGTACGTGCCGGCGAACGGGCTGTCGGTGCCCACGCCGCCGAAACCGGCGAACGCCCGCCGCGCCGCCGCCAGCAGCGCGGGCGGGGTGTGGAAGGAGTCCGTGCCGAGGCAGACGGGAGGCCGGGAGCCGTCGCCGTGCAGCTCGTAGGGGAGCGCGGCGGTCGGGTACGAGTGCACGTCGACGATCACCGCGCGGCCCGTCGCCGCGAGCCGTTCGTCGACGGCGCGCGTCATCGCCTCGGCGTACGGGGCGAAGTAACGCTCCACGAGCGGCGCGGGGTCGAAACCGGCCGGGCGCAGCTCCGCCCGGTGCGTCGTCCGTGTGTACACGGCGCCCATCCCGACGGCGAGCATCTCCTCGCGCTCGTCGGGGAAGCGCTCGGGGTCGACGACCAGCCGCGAGAGGCGGTTGACGAACCGCCAGGGCGGGGTGGCGGCCGATGCCGCGGCCACGTCGGCGACGAGGTCCGTGTGCCCGTCGGTGATGTGGTCGAGCTCGCGCTCCAGCTCCGCGTCACCGAGGACGATGCCGGCGCGCACCTCCGCGGGGAGCCGCCGGGACGAGTGCGGCACGTGGAGCAGGACGGGGGAGTCCGGGGCGCCGGCGACGAGCTCGAAGGAGGGGTCGGCGGAGGACGGCGAGGCGGGGTCGGGCATCGAGCGGGGCTCCTTGGGACGGACGGACGAACGGGCGCTGGAGGAGGGACGGTTCGCTGCGGGTGCGGGCCCGCTACGGCAGGGCGGCGCCGCGAGCGGTGATCCACAGGCGGTACCACTCCTCGTGCCCCAGGTCCGGGTCGTCGACGGCCGCGCCCCGGCAGGCGCGGATCCGGTCGGGGTTGGTGGTGCCGATGACCGGGGAGATCCGGGCGGGATGGCGCTGCAGCCACCACAGCACGACGGTCTCCGGGGTGGTGCCCTTGGCCTTGGCGAGTTCGGTGACGAGCTCGGCGGTGGCGTGCTCCTCGGGGGTCTGCTGCCGTCCGGTGTAGCGTCCCTGCGCCAGCGGCGCCCAGGCCTGGAGGGCGACCCCGTGGTGCAGGCAGTGCTCGACCGTGCCCGCCGGGAAGCCGACACCGGCCGAGGCGGGCGTGTTGACCAGGACGCCGTCCTCCAGCCAGTCCCTGCGCAGCAGGCTCATCTCCAGCTGGTTCGCGGCCAGCGGCAGTTCCAGGTGTGCCTGGAGCCGGGCGATCTGGGCGGCGTTCATGTTGGAGACGCCGAACCGGCGCACGAGCCCCTGCCGGTGCAGCGACTCCAGCGCCTCCGCGATCTCGGCCGGATCGGCGAGCGGGTCGGGCCGGTGCAACAGGAGCACGTCCAGGGCGTCCGTGCGCAGCCGGGTCAGGCTCTCCTCGACCTTCCGTACGAGGGTCGCCCCGCGCAGGTCGTAGATGCCGGGCCGGTCCTCGTCGCCGAGCCGGATGCCGCACTTCGACTGGAGCGTGATCCGCTCGCGCAGTCCGGGCGTGCGGGCGAGTACCTCGCCGAACACGGCCTCGGCCTTGCCGTGGCGGTAGATGTCGGCGTGGTCGAAGGCGGTGATACCGCTCTCCAGGGCCGCCTGGATCGCCGCCTCGGCGGCGTCGACGTCGGCAGGGGTGTAGGGGCTCGGGTCCCAGCCGCCGCCGAGCCCCATGCAGCCGAGGAGGACACGGTCGGTGCGGACAGCAGGGCGCGAGGTGTCGGTCGTCGAGGTCACGGGCTCACCCTGCCACAGGCTGCCCGGCGCCAGAGCGGGGAGACCCGTGCCGGCGAGGGGCCTGCGCGCCGCGGGCCCGATGTGATCCCACCCACCCCGGCCCTCGCTGCTTCAACGATTTGTATACAATCTGGGTGGCGCGCCGCCCCTCACCGGACGGCGCAGGCGTGGGCGCAAGGGCGGGCCCGCTGTCGATCACAGCGTCCGTAAGCCCGCTCTCCCCGATCCCCGTCCTCTCTCCCGGTCTCCGGCTCCCGCCGGCCCGAGGCCGCCCGCCAGGAAACACCACCGCATGAGCACCGACACCGCAGCCTCCGAGACCCCGACCAGGCCCCGCATCGCGGGCCGAGCCCCGGCCCGCCCGGCCCCGGCGGCGGCCGTGCACAGCGTCAGCGCCGTCACGCTCGTCCTGCTGGGCCTCGTGGCGATCGGCGCGGCCATCCACGAGCCCGTCCTGATCCCGCCCCTGGCCGCCAGCGCCGCCCTCGTGCACAGCGTGCCCACGCTCCCCTTCTCGCAGCCGCGCAGTGTCGTCGTCAGCCACCTCCTCGCGGCCGCCGCCGGCTATGCGACCCTCGCCGTGGCGGGAGCCGGATCCGCCGCCGCGGCCGTCGCCGCCGGCGTCACCCTGGCCCTGACGACCCTCGCGCGCACCCCGCACGCACCCGCCTGCGCCACCGCGGTCGTGATCGTCCTCCAGTCCCCCTCCCCGGCCCGCTTCGTCCCCCTCCTCTTCGGCGCCTCGGTCGTCCTGGTCCTGATGGAGTTCGTCCTCTCCCGCATCCGCCGCGACGCTCCCCGCTACCCGTCCTACTGGTGGTGACCAGCGCCGTCCCCGTCGGGGCCGGTCACCGCCCCCGGCAGAGGAGCCGGCCGCCGGCCGTGCGATGCGTGGGTGCGGGCGCCGGCCGGAGGCCGTCCGTGGTCACCGGGGGTCGTCCGTGAGGGGACGGGCGCCGGGGCGGAGGACGCGGAGGTCGCGGACCTCGTAGGACATCGCCGTCGTGCCGGGGGACGGTGCCGGGTGGTAACGGCCCGCGCAGACCGACAGGTTCACGATCAGGTAGGCGTGCCAGGAGCGGCCGACGCCGCGGTGGTCCGCGAAGACCTCCTCGTCGTCGAGCCACCACACCACCGAGCGGGACCCGAACTCGGTCCGCAGCCGGATCCAGCCGCCCGGGCGGACGCCGGGGGAGCGGTGGTAGCGGTGGGTGCCGCGCACGTGGTTGGAGAGCTCCAGCAGGTCGGGGTTGTCGGGGTGGTACTCGAAGACGTCGACCTCCTGCCCGCCGTCGCGCCAGGTCCAGATCGCCGGCCACGCGCCCGTCTCCTCGGGCAGGCGCACCCGCGCCTCCAGGGTGTCGCCGGTGCGCACCTCGAAGCCCTGTGGGCTTCCCTCGGTCGTGAGGAGACCGGTGTCCCACAGTCCGTCCCGGCGGCGGGTCGCGCGGAAGACCCCGGACCGCGCGTAGGCGGGATCGGCCGTCAGGTGGTCCAGCTTGTTGTCGCCCGGATTGACCGGCCCGCCGTCGGGATAGGCCCACGAGCGGCCCGCGACCCACTGTTCCGACGAGCCGAAGTCGGCGGTGAAGACGGGCTCTCCGGCCCGTGACGATGTCGGCATGGCTGCTCCTCACTTCGGTGGCCGCGCGGGGCAGGCCGTCTCCGGCTGTACTGCCCGCAGGGCGCACCGAGATGCGGAACGCTCCGCTCCTTGTCTGCAAGTCGCCACGTCGGGGTCACGCCCGGGACATGGCGTCGGCCTGGGCGGTCACCACCCGGGGCAGCGCGCCGGGGTGCTCGCGCGTGAGCCAGCCGACCAGCTCCTCCCGTACCGCGCAGCGTGTGGTCCACAGGTCGTCGGCGTCCTTGGCGGTCACCAGGGCGCGGACCGTGACACAGGTGGGCGAGGTGTCGGTGACGGCCAGGTCCCAGGCCCGGCCGTCCCACGTCGGGCAGCTGTCCAGGAACTCGCGCAGCCGCGCGCGCATCCGCGCCACCGGCACGGTGTGGTCGCAGTGGACGAAGACCGTGCCCGTCATCTCGGCACCGCCGCGCGACCAGTTCTCGAACGGGCGCGAGGTGAAGTACGAGACGGGCAGCGTGACCCGTCGCTCGTCCCAGGTCCGTACGGCCAGGAACGTCAGGGTCACCTCCTCCACGATCCCCCATTCCCCGTCCACGACGACCGTGTCGCCGAGCCGGACCATGTCACCGAACGCGATCTGGAAGCCGGCGAAGAGGTTCCCCAGCGTCGACTGGGCAGCCACACCCGCCACGATGCCGATGATCCCGGCAGAGGCGAGCAACGAGGTCCCGACCGCCCGGAACGCCGGGAAGGTCACCAGCGCCACGGCCGCCGCGAGCACCCCCACGGCGACGGTGACCACCCGCATGATCAGCGTGACCTGGGTACGGACCCGCCGCACCCGTGCCGCGTCACGCGACCGCCCCGCGTAGCGCGTGTACGAGGACTCGACGACGGCCGAGGCCACCCGTATCGCCAGCCAGGCGCCGCCGCCGATCAGGCACAGCACCAGGAGATGGGCCACCGTGCCGGCGCGCTCCTCCAGCGGCGCCCAGCGCGTGGCGCGGAACGTCCAGCCGAGCAGGGCCGTGAACAGGACGACGTACAGCGGTGTGCGGCACCGGCGCAGCAGCCCCCACAGCGGGGTCTCGGGGTGGCGCGCGTCGGCTTTCCGCGCGACCAGGTCCGCGGCGCGGACCGCGGCCAGCGCCACCGCTGCCGAGCCGCCCAGGACGATGACCAGTCGAAGAAGGTTCTCCATGACTCCCCAGTCGATGTGTGCGAAATGCGGAACGAATGCGTGACGGATGCGAGGCGGATACGGGACGAATCGGGCGAACGAGTCGACGGACGCGCGCGCACGCTCAGCGGTCCACCGCCACCACCGCGCGCACCGTCTTGCCCCCGCGCCCCACGTCCACGGACACCTCACGGGACAGGCGCAGCACGATCGGCCACCCGAAGCCGCCCGGCCGCAGGTCCTTCGGCAGCGTGTACCGCGGTGCCCGCGGGCTGGAGTCGCTCACCGCCACCGTCACGCTGTCCCTCCCCACGCAGACCGCGAAACCCGTCACCCCGCCCGCGTGCCGCAGCGCGTTGGTCACCAGCTCCGACGCCACCAGCAGGACGTCCTCGACCTGTTCGGGCCTTCTCGCCGCGCCGGACCCCAGCGCGAGACGGATCTCCTGGCGTGCCTGTGCCGAGGTGCGTACGTGCGCCTCTCCCCGGTCCCCGAGGTCGTACGCCTCCCGCACGGGCGTCGACGGGTGGGACCGTACGTCGCCCTGACTGTTCATCATGAGCCCCTTTCCTCCCAGTTGGTGTGATTCGGGCACTTCCCGCCTGCCCTCGGGCACCCAAAAGATGCCTGCCGAAAATTGGTACGCGTGCCCGCGCGAAGTCGGGGTAGGCGATACGCCACAGGCGAACGTTCGGCGAAAAACAGGAGGTTGTCCCCGTGCGGACCGAGATGGCCAAGGCGACGACGACGGCCGTGAACGACGGCTCGTGCCAGGACCTGCCCGTGCTCGAGGCTCCTCACGAGGTCGCGCCCCAGGACGCGCGCGCCCTGTCGAAGGTGTTCCTGCGCGAGTTGGCGGCACGCGAGGAGGGGACGGAGGGACACCAGTACGTCCGCAACACCCTCATCGAGATGAACATGTCGCTGGTGCGGTACGCGGCGAACCGCTTCCGCGCCCGCGGCGACGAGATGGAGGACATCGTCCAGGTCGGGACGATCGGCCTGATCAAGGCGATCGACCGCTTCGACCTGAGCCGGGAGGTGGAGTTCGCGACCTTCGCGGTGCCCTACATCGTGGGTGAGATCAAGCGCTTCTTCCGTGACACGACCTGGGCCGTGCACGTGCCCCGCCGCCTCCAGGAGGCGCGCGTGGAACTGGCGAAGGCCAACGAGGAACTGGGCTCGCGACTCGGCCGGTCGCCGAGCGTCGCCGAACTCGCCGAGGCGATGGACCGTACCGAGGAGGAGGTGATCGAGGCGCAGATCGCCGCCAACGGCTATTCCTCCACCTCGCTCGACGCCGCCCTCGGCAACGGCGACGACGAGGACGTCGACGCCTCGCTGTCCGACTTCATCGGCGAGGAGGACCCGGCGCTCGAACTCTTCGAGGACTTCCACACCCTCGCCCCGCTCGTCGAGCGTCTCGACGAGCGCGACCGGCTGCTGCTGCACCTGCGCTTCGTGGAGGAGCGGACCCAGTCGGAGATCGGCGCCCGGCTCGGCGTCTCCCAGATGCACGTCTCGCGTCTCCTCGCCCGCAGCCTCGGGCGACTGCGCGAGGGCATGCTCGTCGACCCTCCCGCCAAGTGAGCGGCCGGCACGGGGGCGGCCCGGCCCGGTACGGCCGGGCGCGGGTGTGACCGGCCCGGCGCGGGCGCGACGACGGCCGGGCCGGGGGCGTACCACCTGACGGTGTACGCCCCCGGCCCGGCACCCGTCCCTCCGCGACCTCACCTGACCGAGCGCAGGAACGCCCTGGTCCGCTCGTGCGACGGCGCGTCGAGGAGTTCCCCGGCCCCTCCCGACTCCACGATCCGTCCCCGGTCGAACATCAGGATCCGGTCCGACACGTCCCGTGCGAAGCCCATCTCGTGCGTGACGCAGAGCAACGTGATGTCCGTGTCCCGCGCGATGTCCCGCAACACGTCCAGCACCTCGGCGACCAGCTCCGGGTCGAGCGCGGACGTCACCTCGTCGAGGAGCAGGATCTCCGGCCGCATGGCGAGCGCCCGGGCGATCGCCACCCGCTGCTGCTGGCCGCCGGAGAGCCGGGTGGGCCGGGCGTCCACCTTGTCGGCGAGGCCGACCATGGCGAGCAGGTCCCTGGCCCGGGCCGCCGCCTCCTCGCGGTCCTCGCGCAGCACGTGCACGGGCGCCTCGACGACGTTCTCCAGCACGCTCATGTGGGGGAACAGGTTGAACTGCTGGAAGACCATGCCGATCCCGCGCCGACGGTCGGCGAGATACCGCTCGCTCGCCGGCACGAGCTCGCCCCCGGGCCGGGCCGGCATGTGCGAGTAGGGCGCGCCGTCCACGTGGATGACGCCCTCCGTCACCCGCTCCAGGGTCATGAGGAGTCGCAGGATCGTGGTCTTGCCGGACCCGCTCGGCCCGATGAGCGTCACGCGCTCGCCGCGACCGACCGTCAGGTCGAGGCCGTCGAGCACCGTGTTGTCCCCGTAGCGCTTGCGGACGCCGTCGAACCGGACCGCCTCGGCGGCCCCCTCCCCGTCACCGCCGCCGGTCCTCTGCAGCGGCAGCCGGCTCGCCTGCTCCGTCTCCTCCGGGGCCACCGGCCCGTCCAGGGCCTTCCCCCCGCTCCTGTTGTCAGTGGGCAAGGCGTGCCTCCAGTCGTCGTACCAGCACGGACGTCGGCCAGCTCGCCAGCAGGAACACCACGGCGGCCAGCGTGAAACTCTCCAGATAGGCGAAGTGGGTGCTGCCGAAGGTGCTCGCCGAGTCGACCATCTCGTGCACCGTGATCACCGAGAGCAGCGGTGTCTCCTTGAACATGGAGACGGCGTAGTTGCCGAGCGGGGGCAGCACGTTGCGCACCGCCTGCGGCAGCACCACGGCCCGCCACACCCGCCGGCGCGGCAGGGACAGCGCCGTGCACGCCTCCCACTGGCCCCGGGGCACCCCCTCGATGCCCGTCCGGTACACCTCGGACAGATACGTGGCGTAGTGCACGCCGAGCACCAGGACCCCGAGCGCCAGGGCGTCCAGACCGGGGATCAGCACCCACGCCGCGAAGAGCTGCACCAGGAGCGGCGTCGAACGGACGAACGCGGCGGCGCCGTTCACCGGCGCGGCCACCCACCGCGGACCCGCGCGTCCGACGAGCGCCAGGACAAGCCCCAGCACCGCCGCCACCCCGAAGCCGAGCACGGTCGCCACCAGGGTGACCCCGAAGCCCTCCAGCACGACGGGCAGTGCGGCCCACGCGGCGTCCCCGTCCCACATCACGCACCACCGCCCATTCCGAGCCGCGCCTTGGCGGCCCGCTCCAACGCGTTCATCGACAGACTCAGGACCGCGGCCAGCGCCCCGTACACCGCCAGCAGCACCAGGTAGGCCGCCGCCGTGTCACCCGTCGCCGACCGCAACTGGTCGATCTCGAAGGTGAGGTCGGGCACCGTGACCAGCGACAGCAGCGGTGTCGCCTTCAACAGCTGCACCAGCAGGTTCTTGAACGGCGCGACCATCAGCGCGTGCGCCTGCGGCAGCACCACCCGCCGCAGGCGCAGCCCGGGCCCCATGCCCAGGGCGACCGCCGCCTCGGTCTGGGTGCGGGGCACCGCCGCGACGGCGCCCCGCACCACCTCGGCGCCGTACGCGCCGTAGTTGAGGCCGAGCGCGAGGACGGCGCAGGCCAGCGGCTCGAGCCGGAAGCCCAGCATCGGGAGCGCGAAGAAGAGCCAGAAGAGCTGTACGTAGAGGGAGGTGCCCCGGAAGAACTCCACGACGACCCGCACCCCGCCCCGTACGGCGAGGTGCCGGGAGCGCGAGAGGAGCCCGAGGGCGTAGGCCACGACGAGGGCGGAGGCGGCGCCCAGCAGCGTCGCCTCCACCGTGACCAGCAGCCCCTCGCCCAGCCGGGGCAACGCCCGCCGGAACTCCGGCAGGAACTCCGTCACGCCGGCCCCTTGCCCGCGCACAGGTCGGCGGTGCGCAGCGAACGGGGTGGTGCCTCCTTCGCGGTGAAACCGAAGCGGCCGACCAGCCCTACGTAGCGGCCCGCGTCACCGGTGATCTTCGCGAGTTCGCGGTCGAAGGCGTCCCGCAGGTCCCGCGCTCCCGGCCGGAAGACGGCCCCGCCGGCGCTCCACTGCCGGACCCCGCCGACCTCGGGGACGAACGGGCTGCCCACCTCCACCGCCGCGCCCTGGTTCGTCCGGGCGAGCCAGCGCAGCGAGATCCCCGTCAGCGCGAAGGCGTCGATCCGGCCCGCCAGCAGCGCGTCGAGCCCGTCCTGCTGCTTGGCCAGCGACTTCACGGCATCGTCGGGGACTCCCGCCGCCTTCGCGTAGGAGGCCTCCACCGCCGCGGTGAGCACTCCCACCGTGGCGCCCTCGCGGGCACAGGACGCGAAGTCGCTCAGCCGCTTCGGATTCCCCTGGCGGACCATCAGCGCGGTGGGGGAGACGAACTCCGGCTGGGAGAAGATCACCTTGCCGCAGCGCTCCGGTGTGATCGACATCCCCGCGCTCACGACGTCGAAACGGCCCGCGAGCAGGCCCGGGATGAGGGAGCCGAACTCGGTGAGCGCCGGTCGCAGCTCCGGTACGCCCAGGGCCTTGAATATCGCGCGGTGGAGCGTGGGCGCCTCGCCGGAGAGCTCGCCGCCGTCCTGGAAGCCGTACGGCGCCTCACCGGCGAAGCCGACCTTCACGAAGCCCTGCTCGCGCAGCTTCGCGAGCAGCCCGACGTCCTCCTTGGGCGTTCCCGTGCCCACCTCGGTGCGGCTGCAGGCCGCCAGCAGTCCGGCCGCCCCGAGCGCGGGAGCCAGGGCGAGGAAACCGCGCCGGTCGAGCTGTGCGGGACGGGACATGACGGTCCTTCCGGAGGGGGCGGGGGCGGTGCGGTGGGTGGGGGATGTCACCCGATGGGCGTGTAGTCGCGCGAGGCGATGAACGAGGGCCGCCGGACCGGCGCGGCGAACGGGGCCTCCGGGCGGTTCTCGACGCTGTTGAAGACGAGGAACACGTTGCTGCGCGGATACGGGGTGATGTTGTCGCCCGAACCGTGCAGCGCGTTGCAGTCGAACCAGGTCGCGGACCCGGGCGCGCCCGTGAACTGGCGGATGCCGCACGCCTCGGCGAAGCGCGTGAGAGCGGCGTCCGACGGGGTGCCGGCGTCCTGCATCTGCAGCGACTTCTTGTAGTTGTCCTTCGGGGTGGCGCCTTCGCAGCCGAGGAAGGTCCGGTGTGAACCCGGCATGATCATCAGGCTGCCGTTGGTCGCGTGGTTCGCGGTCAGTGCGATCGACACCGAGACGGTCCGCATCTGCGGCAGGCCGTCCTCGGCGTGCCAGGTCTCGAAGTCGGAGTGCCAGTAGAAGCCGCTGGCCCCGAAGCCGGGCTTCACGTTGACCCGCGACTGGTGGACGTACACGTCGGAGCCGAGGATCTGGCGGGCCCGCCCGACGACCCGGGGGTCGGCGGCCAGCCGGGCGAAGACCTCGCTGATCCGGTGCACCTCGAAGACCGAGCGGATCTCCTGCGAGTGCGGCTCCACGACGGCCCGTTCGTCCTCGCGCACCTTCGGGTCGGTGACGAGCCGGTCCAGCTCGGCCCGCAGCTCCACGACCTCGTCCGGGGTGACGAGCGCGTCGACCGTGGCGAAGCCGTCGCGCTCGAACTCCTCCAGTTCACGGGCCCAGAAGGGGCCGGGTGTCGCGGGGGCGGACCACACGACGGGGTCCTTGCGGCCGACGAGCACCTCTTCGGTGCCGCGGGTGGGGTAGAGGTCGACGGGACGGGTCGGTGCGGAGGTCATGAGGGGCGGTGCCTGCCTTTCTCGTGTCTCTTGTCGCGGGTGTCGCGTTGTGTCGTGTGCCATGTGTGCCGCGTGGGCTGTTCGTGTCGCGTGCGCTGCATGGGCCGCGGGTGTCTCGGGCGTCTCGTGGTCTCGTGACGGCCGAGACACGACGTCAGGCGGGGTCCGGCTCGGTGAGCAGCGGGTAGACGCCGTTCTCGTCGTGGTCCTCACGGCCCGTCACCGGCGGGTTGAAGACGCACAGGCAGCGGAAGTCCTCCTTGACCTTGAGCGAATGCCGCTCGTGTCCGTCGAGGAGGTACATCGTTCCGGGCACGATCGTGTAGGTGCGGCCCGTCTCGTGGTCGGTGAGCTCGGCCTCGCCGGCGGTGCAGACGACGGCCTCGACGTGGTTCGCGTACCACATGGACGTCTCGGTCCCGGCGTACAGCATCGTCTCGTGCAGGGAGAAGCCCACCCGCTCGCGGGCCAGGACGATGCGCTTGCTCTCCCAGGTGCCGGAGGCGGCACGCACGTGGCGGTCGGTGTTCTCGATCTCGGCGAAGCTACGGACGATCATGGATGAGGTCTCTCCTTCTTGCGGCGGGTCAGGCGGCGAGGGCGCGGTCGGCGGCGTGGCGTACGGAACGGGCCAGGATGCCGAGCCCCTCGTCGAGCTCGTCGTCCGTCGCCGTCAGCGGCGGCAGCAGCTTGACGACCTCGCCGTGCGGCCCCGAGGTCTCCAGGAGCAGCCCGAGCTCGAAGGCGCGCCGGCACACGGCCTCGGCGCGCTCGCCGTCGGCGAACTCCAGGCCCCAGACGAGCCCCCGGCCCCGGTAGCCGATGCCCGTCCGCCCGTCGTCGCCGCACAGGTCGCCGAGGGCCTGCTCGACCCGGTCGGCCCGGCTCAGGGTGCGCTCGCGCAGGGCGCCGTCGCTCCAGTACGCGTCCAGCGCGGCGGTCGCGGTGACGAAGGCCGGGTTGTTGCCGCGGAAGGTGCCGTTGTGCTCGCCCGGCTGCCACTGGTCCAGCTCCGGGCGGAAGAGGCACAGCGCCATCGGCAGTCCGTAGCCGCTGATGGACTTGGACAGCGTGACGATGTCGGGCGTGATGCCCGCCTCCTCGAAGGAGAAGAAGTCACCGGTGCGGCCGCAGCCCATCTGCACGTCGTCGACGATCAGGAGCATGTCGTGGCGCCGGCACAGGTCCGCGAGCCCGCGCAGCCATTCGGCCCGGGCGACGTTGATGCCGCCCTCGCCCTGCACCGTCTCCACGATGACGGCCGCCGGGTGGTCGAGGCCGGAGCCGGGATCCGCGAGGAGCTTCTCGAACCACAGGAAGTCCGGCACCTGGCCGCCGAGGTAGTGGTCGAAGGGCATCTGCGCGGCGTGGTTCAGGGGGACGCCCGCGCCGGCCCGCTTGGTCGCGTTGCCGGTGACGGCGAGCGAGCCGAGGGACATCCCGTGGAAGGCGTTGGTGAAGGAGACCACGGTCTCCCGCCCGGTCACCTTGCGGGCCAGTTTCAGGGCCGCCTCGACGGCGTTGGTGCCGGTCGGGCCCGGGAACATGACCTTGTAGGGCAGGGCGCGCGGTTCGAGGACCGTCGCGCGGAAGGTCTCCAGGAAGTCGCGCTTGGCCGTCGTCGACATGTCGAGGCCGTGCGTGACGCCGTCGCTCGCGAGGTAGTCGAGCAGGGCCCGCTTCAGGACCGGGTTGTTGTGGCCGTAGTTGAGGGAGCCCGCTCCGGCGAAGAAGTCGAGGAAGGGGCGCCCGTGTTCGTCGTACAGCCGGCTTCCCCGCGCCTGCTCGAAGACCACCGGCCAGGCGCGGCAGTAGCTGCGCACCTCGGATTCGACGGTCTCGAAGACGGACGGGGCGATGTCGGTGAGGGTCACGGTTCTCCCGGTTCTCGATGGGGTTGGTGAGGAAGTTCAGGCGTGCGTACGCCGCGGGCGGCGGGTCGGGACGACCTGCCGGGGGCGGCGCGGGTCAGGCCGCCGCCGGGCCGATGCGGTAGAGCACCTCGGGCTCGTGGACACCGGCGTCGGACGCGTCGGGGAACGAGGTGGTCGGAAAGAGGACCTCCCGGGTCACGGTCGCGCCGTGGCGGCGCGCGTAGGAGCGGAAGAGCCGGTCGGAAGGCACGTTCCCCGGGGTGACCGTGGCCTCGAGCCGGACCGGCCCGTGCTCCGCCGCCACCCGGGCGGCGAGAGCGTCGAGCAGGGCTCCGGCTACCCCGGTTCCCCGGTGCGAACCGTCCACGGCCACCTGCCAGACGAAGAGCGTCCCCGGCGCCTCCGGGCGCAGATAACCGGTCACGAATCCGACCGCGCGCCCCGCGTCGTCACGGGCGACGGCGCTGGTCGCGGCGAAGTCGCGGCACCACAGGAGGTAGCTGTAGGGCGAGTTGACGTCCAGGTCCCCCGACTCGCGGGCGATGCGCCAGAGATCGGCACCGTCCGTCACCTCGGCGGGTCCGATGGCGACGTCGGTCCTCGGGGATGTCATGTGTGCTGTGGTCATGTGGGCCGAAGCTACCCAGCGCGTCGATGAACTTCCTGGTCCGGAAGGGTTGCGCGAGGCGGGAAAATGCGATAGGTGCGCAACATTCGTTCGACCGGGAAGTCCGTCACTTCGCACCCGTAAAACGGGTGGGTAACGGGACAAAATGCCCGTTTATAACGGATGGGTAACGGCTCTGGGGTGTTTGGTACGCCCATCACGATCTTGTGCGAACCTGCCGCCCTTCACGTTTGAAGTGGCCCGGCGGGGTCAGAAGTACGCGTTCGGGCAACCGGCGGCTTCGGCGCGAGCCGGCTCGGCAGGGCGTCCGGGGAGAGGAGCCGGGGTCGGATCCGGTGGCGGATCCCGGGCTCACTCCTCGTCGACGAGGTGCACGGCCGCCTCCTCGGCGGACGCCGCGCCACCGTCGATGCCGACGTCACGGGCATAGCCCTCCAGCGGGGACAGGGCGAGGCCGTTGTCCGGTGCCACGAGGCGACCGGCCCGGTGGTCGCCCACCTCGCGGTCCAGCGGCTCGCCGTCGGTGTCGACGGAGTCGCCGATCCCGTCCCAGTCGGGGTCGAGGGCGTCCTCGGGCGTCTCCACGGCGAGCCGCTGGTCCAGCGTCTCGCCTCGCAGCCGCTCGGCCGCGGTGACCCCGATGCGCTCGACGGCCCACGGGCGGTCCGGCGGTACGTACCCCTCCTCGACGGGGTCGACGGGCCCGACCAGTGTGTCCGAGGCGTCGAGCAGGCCCGCGTCGTCCTGGATCTCGCTGCCGTCGGGCTGGTAGACGTCGTCGCCCCAGGCCTCGCCGGCGTCGTTCTCGATCATGCGGAACACTCCAGCCTCTTCGATCGGCACGCGCCGCACTTCCATGCTCCGTGTCCCGCCCGCGACCCGCCACCCCACGACCGGACCGGTCGGCGCCCAGGTGCCCCTGAGCCTCCGCCCGACCGGCGCCCGTGCGTCCCTCCGGTCCCCATGCCGGTCGGACCTCGCATCTCCTCGCGTCTCCCCGGGCCTCCCGGGGTGTGCGGGCCCGGGGCCCCTTCGCACCACGCCGCGGGGCCGGGGCCCGGCGTCCCCGTCAAGCCGGGACCGTGGCCCCCGCATCCCCCGACCCGCCGGGACCATCGCCCCCGCATCCCCCGTCCCGCCGGGACCATGGCCCCCGCACCCCCCGACCTGCCGGGACCTGCGGCCCGCCGTCCCCCGTCCCGCCGGGACCGTGGCCCCCGCATCCCCGACCCGCCGGGACCTGCGGCCCGCCGCGTCCACACACCGGTCGTACTCGGCCCGGGACACCCCGCCACCCCTATGCTCCGGTGCTCCGGGCAGCCGACGCGGGTCGGCAGCGGCCCGTGACACGAGGGGTGGGGACGGCATGGGCGGGACCGTACGGTGGGGTGTGCTGGCCACGGGAGGCATCGCGGCCTCCTTCACGACCGATCTGCTGGCGATGCCCGACGCGGAGGTCGTCGCGGTGGCATCACGCAGCGCGGAGTCCGCGGAAGCCTTCGCCGACCGGTTCGGGATACCGAGGGCGTACGGCGACTGGGCGAAGCTCGCCGCGGACCCGGACGTCGACGTCGTGTACGTGGCCACTCCGCACGCCGCCCACCGCGCCGCGGCGGGACTCTGCCTGGAGGCGGGGCGTGCGGTGCTCTGCGAGAAGGCGTTCACGCTCAACGCCCGCGAGGCCGGGGAACTCGTCGCGCTCGCCCGCGAGCGCGAGCTGTTCCTGATGGAGGCCATGTGGACGTACTGCAACCCCCTCGTCCGCGAGCTCACCCGGCTCGTCGCCGACGGCGCCGTCGGCGAGGTCCGCACGGTGCAGGCCGACTTCGGACTGGCCGGCCCGTTCGACCCCGGTCACCGGCTGCGCGACCCGGCCCTGGGCGGCGGCGCGCTGCTCGACCTGGGCGTCTACCCCGTGTCCTTCGCCCAGCTCCTGCTCGGTGAGCCCGATCGCGTGCAGGCGCACGCGCTGCTGTCGCCCGAGGGCGTGGACCTCAACACCGGCATGCTGCTCGGCTGGGACTCCGGCGCGAGCGCGCTCCTGTCCTGCTCGATCGTGGCCGACACGCCTCTCACGGCCTCCATCACCGGAACCGCCGGCCGGATCGACGTACCCCGCGGCTTCTTCTCCCCGGAGCGTTTCGTACTCCACCGCTACGGCCACGAGCCGGAGGAGTTCACCGCGCGAGGGCGCCACGACACCCTCCAGCACGAGGCGGCCGAGGTCATGCGCTGCCTCAGGGCGGGCGAGACGGAGTCGCCGCTGGTACCGCTGGACGGATCGGTCGCGCTGATGCGCACGCTGGACGCCGTACGGGAACGGATCGGCGTGCGCTATCCGGCGGACGCCGTGTAGGGGGGTGTCGCCCCGCGGCGGAACCGCCCCTACGGGCGGCGCGCCACGAAGACGGGCGGCGCGCCACGAAGACGGACGGCGGGCCACCGGGGTCGGCGGCCCCCGTTCAGCCGAAGCTGCGCCGATAGGAGTGCGGGCTCACTCCCGTGGTGCGCTTGAAGCGGTCCCGGAAGGCGGTGGGGGAGCCGAACCCGACCTGGGCGCCGATCCGTTCGACGGAGTGCCGCGTGGTCTCCAGCAGGTGCTGTGCCTGCCGGACCCGCGCCCGGTGCAGCCACTGGAGCGGCGTTGTCCCGGTCTGCTCGCGGAACCGGCGGATCAGCGTCCGGGTGCTCGTCCCGGCCCGCGCGGCGATGTCGTCGAGGGTGAACGCGCGGCCGAGGTTGTCCTGCAGCCAGGCGAGCAGCGGCTCCAGGTCGGAGCCCCGGGGCACCGGAGGGCGGTCGTGGACGATGAACTGCGCCTGGCCGCCTTCGCGTTCCAGCGGCACGACGGCCATCCGGGCGGCGTCGGCGGCGACCGCGGAACCGTAGTCGGCGCGGATCATGTGCAGACACAGGTCGAGCCCCGCAGCCGCGCCGGCCGAGGTGAGGAACTGCCCGTTGTCGACGTAGAGCACGTCGGGGTCGACCGTCAGGCGCGGAAAGGTCTCGGCCAGCAGATCGGCCGCGATCCAGTGCGTGGTCACCCGCAGCCCGTCGAGGAGCCCCGTCGCCGCCAGCGGAAACGTCCCCGCGCAGATGGACGCGATCCGCGTCCCGTCAGCCGCCGCCGCGCACAGCGCGTCGCGTACCTCCTCGGGCAGGGGCGCCGTCGGATCGGCCGTCCCCGGTACGACGACGGTGTCCGCCTCCCGCAGCGCCTCGAGCCCCCAGGGCGCGCGCAGAGCGAACGTCCCCGCGTCGATCTCGGGCCGCGCGGCGCACACCCGCACCTGGTAGCCCGCGCGTCCGTCGGGCAACCGGGCGCGCGTGAACGCCTCGACGGGCGTCGCGAGGTCGAAGGGGATCACCCGGTCCAGGGCGAGGACGGCGACGGTGTGCATGGCGGGAATATAGCCGTCCGCGGGAGGCGGCGGTGCCGGCCGGCGAGGGCCTGCATCCTGTCTTCTCGCAGTTCGGAGGGCATCGGATGCGCTTCGACGGCATGTGTCACTTTTCCGTTGACACCTGGCACTCCCGCCACTGGGACCTCGTGCGGCTACGGCATAGCGTCGGCACCGCCGGGCCGTCAGGTCGCCGGCGAAGCCCCCGCCATACGCTCCTCGAAGGCTCCCCCGTGACCAAGCTCTTCCTCACCCTGCACGTCCTGGCCGCGATCGTGGCCGTCGGACCCGTGACCGTCGCCGCGAGCATGTTCCCGCCCGCCCTCCGCCGCGCCCGCCGGGCGCCGGACGATCCGGATCCCCGCGCCGCCCTCCGCACCCTGCACCGCGTCTGCCGCGTCTACGCCGTCCTCGGCATCGCCGTACCGGTCTTCGGATTCGCCACCGCGAGCAGCCTCGGCGTACTCGGCAGTGCCTGGCTCATCGCCTCCGTCGTCCTCACCGCCGGCGCCGCCGCGATCCTCGCCCTGGCGATCCTCCCGGCCCAGGAGCGTGCCCTGGCCACCCTCGGCGAGGCGGGCGGCGAGGCGGCCGGCCGGCGCCTGGCGATGCTCGCGGGTGTCTTCAACCTGCTCTGGGCCACCGTCACCGTCCTGATGATCGTCCGCCCCGGCTCCACCACCGGAGCGTGACCGTGGACCCGGGCCTCCGCCCGCTGCGCCTCGCCGCGCACGCCGAACTCGCCACGCTCGTCGTGATGCTGGCCAATCTGGCGACCCTGCACCTGCGCCCCGTCTCGTCCCTGACGGGCCCGGCGCACGGCTGCGCGTACCTCTTCGTCATCGGCGCGACCTGGCGCCTCACCCGCGGCAGCACCCTGACCAGGGTGGTCGCCCTCGTGCCCGGATTCGGCGGTCTCCTCGCCCTCCGGCGCCTGCGCGCGCACCGCCTCTCCACCGGCTGGACCAATCCCGGATGTGAACCTGGGGCGCCCACGGGGTAAAACGAAGGGCAACACCCCTCTCATTCGAACGGACACGCGCGCGTTGAGCATGCTTCCTGGATCACGTCTGCCAGGCAGGACCTGGACGATCCGACTCAGCGGTCATCCCGACCACTCCGCGACGGTCACCTGCACCACGGCGGGCTGCCGCATGCCCGCCCGGTCCAGGGACGTCCAGGCCCTGCGCGTCTTCGCCTCCGAACACGCCCGGGCGCACGCCCGCCTGGCCACCCTCCGCCCGAACGCCGCCTGCGCCTGCGGCGCCAGCGGCTGCCGGCACCACACCGCCCGGGCCACCTGCACCGGCCGGACGCTCCTCGTCCTCATCCACAACCCGGTCCTCGCCGAGGTCTGGACGCTCGCCGAGATCTGCCAGGCCTGCGCGCCCCTGATCTCGCACGCCACCGTCGTCGCGGGAGCCGGCCCCGCCGGCGCCAACGAGTCCCTGGCCGCCCGGGCCGCAGCGGCGGCCGCTGCCGCTGCGACGGGTGGGACAGGGGCCACGGGCGGGACCGGAGCGCCGCCCGGCGCCCCTCCGGCGGCGTCGCCGGGCACCCCCGCGACCCCGCCCGCCGTGCCGATGATGTTCTCCTCGCCGGAGGCCGCGGGCGGCCCCGGCGTACCCCAGCCGCACCGCCGACGCCCGCGCCGGGACGGCGGCCGGGGTGGAAGGGGCGGTCAGGGCGGTCAGGGCGGGAACCGCCCGGCCCGCGGCCGTTCCTGACGCCTCGGCGCCCTCCGTCCCACGGCGGAGGGCGGACCAGGATCCGGTCGAGGGCCGCCTCGGCGGCCGTCGCGCGGACGGTGTCGGCGGAGGCTTCCGCATGGCCGAACGGCGCCGCCCGCGCGGCCGTCGGGGAGCGGAGAGCCGCCCACCGATGATCACGACCACACCCGGTGAACGGGGCCGTCGGCGCTTTTTCTAGGCTGACCCCCATGTCCGACGAGTCTCCCCTCATCCGTAGCCTGCGCGCCGCCGTCGCCGCCGCTCCCGAAGACGTACCTCTGCGGCTGCACTTCGCCGAACTGCTCCTTGCCGAGGGGAGAAACGACGAGGCCGTCAGCCAGGCCGCCGTCGCGCTCCAGCACGCTCCGGGCGACCCCGCGGCGCGGGACCTGATGGTCCGGGCCATGAACCTGCCGGCGCCCACCCCGCCGCCCGCCGCGCCCACGTCGCCGGCGCCCCGCCACACGGAGCCCCCGAAGGCCGACGCGACGGGCTCGGAGGCGGGACGCCCGGACAGCACGAGCCCGGACGGGACGGACGCGACCGCCACCGGCCCGGACCCGGTGGTCCCCAAGGCGCCCGAGGCGGACCCGCCGGGCTCGGAGTCCGCCGCCCGGCCCCCCGCCGGCCCGTCCGCCTTCGACTGGGCCGCCGCCGAGCAGGACGTGGCGGATCTCGTCGGCCCCCGGTTCGCCGATCACGCCACCGAACAGCCGCTGACCTCCGACGGCAGCGGTGACGCGGGCGACGCGTCCGCCTGGGACATCGACGGGCCGGGCGACGTACGCCTCGCCGACGTCGGCGGTATGCAGGAGGTGAAGGACCGTCTGGAGGCCGCGTTCCTCGCCCCCATGAGGAACCCCGAGCTGCGCCGTCTCTACGGCAAGTCGCTCCGAGGCGGCCTGCTCCTCTACGGGCCGCCCGGCTGCGGCAAGACGTTCATCGCGCGTGCCGTGGCCGGTGAACTCGGTGCCGGCTTCATGTCGGTGTCGCTCTCGGACATCCTGGACATGTACATCGGCACGTCGGAGAAGAACGTCCACGACATCTTCGAGGCCGCCCGGCGCCAGGCTCCCTGCGTCGTCTTCCTCGACGAGCTGGACGCCCTCGGCGCCAAGCGCTCCCGCACCCACCACAGCGGACTGCGCAACGTCGTCAACCAGCTCCTCACCGAGCTCGACGGCATCGACGGCGACCGCAACGAGGGCGTGTTCGTGCTCGCCGCGACCAACGTGCCCTGGGACGTCGACCTCGCCCTCCGCCGCCCGGGCCGCCTGGACCGCACCCTGCTGGTCCTGCCGCCCGACGCCCCGGCCCGGGAGGCGATCCTCCGCTACCACCTGCGCGACCGGCCCATCGAGTCGGTCGACCTGGGCAAGGTCGTCAAGGCCACCGAGGACTTCTCCGGCGCCGACCTGGCACACGTCTGCGAGACGGCCGCCGAGGCCGCGCTCCTGGACTCCGCGCGCAGCGGCACCGTCCGCATGATCGGCACCAAGGACCTGCTGCAGGCCGCCAAGCAGATCCGGCCGTCCAGCGAGTCCTGGTTCGCCTCCGCCCGCAACGTGGCCATGTTCGCCAACGACGGCGGCATGTACGACGACCTCGTCGCCTACCTGAAGAAGAAGCGCAAGCTGTGACGACGCACCCTCAGGTCGAACGGGCGCGGGTCCTCTACGAGATGATGCGCCCGGAGGAGGCCCACGCGCTGCTCGGCCCTGCCCTCGCCGAGGACCCCGACGACCACCGGGCGTGGAGCCTGCTCGGCCAGGTCCTGTGGACCCTGGGCCGGGACTCCGAGGCCTACGCCGCCGCCATGGAGTCGCTCCGCCTCGAACCCGGCTTCCTCGACGCGCACTGCGTCCGCGGCTACGCCCTGCGCACGCTGGGCCGGCTGGAGGAGGCCGAGGCGGCCCAGCGCGAGGCCATGCGCATCGACCCGTACGCGTGGGGCCCGCGCCGCCAGCTCGCCGAACTGCTCCTCGAGCTGGCCCCGGACCGCCCCGAGGAGGCGCTCGAACACGCGCAGGTGGCGGTGAAGGAGGGCCCCGAGGTGGCGTACTGCTGGGTGACCCTGCACAAGGTGGCCACCTTCCACCAGCGCCCTGACCTGGCCGAGGAGGCCATCCGGCAGATCATCCGGATCGACCCGACGCACACGCTCGCCGTCACCGTCTCCACCGAGCGCGAGGCCGCCAGGCCCGGCACGTCCGCCGCCCGCGCCGCCGACCTGTACGCGGGCGGACTCGCCGCGGCGCCCCACTCCGAGGCGCTGCGCGAGGACCTCGACCGGGCCGTCTACCGGATGCTCCGCGGCACCCGCTGGCTCGCCCTGCTCTGCCTCGCCATGGCCGCCGTCACCACCGACGTCTTCCCCACCGAGGGAGAGCCGAAGGAACTGCCGGTCGACCTCGGCACCCGCCTGTGGGCGCTCACCCTGATGGGCGCGGTCTGGGGCTTCGGCGCCTGGCGCCGCTACCGGCGCATGCGCACCGGCGCCCGGCTCACCGTGCTCTCGCTCGTCCGCCGCTCCTTCTGGCCCCGGGTCGTGCTGTGCCAGGCCACCTGGGCCACCCTGTGCGCGCTGCTCCTCGTCCTGGTGCCGTGGACCGACCGCACCGTCCCCCAGGTCCTCTTCTGGCTGGGACTCGTACCGAACCTGCTGAGCATCACCCACGACAGGGACAAGGTCGGATGAGCCTCGAACTGCGCCAGGCGGACGCACTCGTCGAACTCGGGCGCTACGAGCAGGCCGCCGCGCTGCTCGCCAAGCACCTCGCCACGGAGTCCGAGGACGCGGCCGCGCTCGTCCTGCTCGCCCGCTGCCGGCACCGCCTCGGCGACGAACAGCAGGCCCTCGCGACCGTCGAGCAGGCCCTGCGGGCCGAACCCGACTCCGTCGGCGCCTGGCTGATGCGCACCCACGTCCTGCTCGCGCTCAAGGAGTACGCGCAGGCCGAGGAGTCCGCCCGGCGGGCGGTGGAGATCGCCCCGCGCTACTGGGGCAGCCACTACACCCTCGGCACGGTCCTCGACCGCTCCGTCCGGACGGAACGCAAGCGCGCCGCGTACGAGGCCGCCCGCACCGCCGTGGCCCTCGCCCCGGAGGAGAGCGACGCCCACTTCCTGGTCGGCCTGACCGCCCAGCGCGTGGGCGACCTCCAGGTCGCCCAGCAGGCGTACGAGACGGCGCTCCGCCTCGACCCCGAGAGCAGCGAGGCCCACAACAACCTCTCGCTGCTGCACCTGCGCCACCGCTGGCGGCGCCCCGGGTCCTGGACCAGGGCGGCCGAGGGCTTCGTGCAGTCCGCGGCCCTGGACCTGAACGACCGGCAGGCCCGCTACAACCTGGAGACCATGGCGTGGGGCACCGTCGCCGGCTCCCGCTGGGTGGCCCTCGCCGGCTTCGCCGCCGCTTCCCTCGCCTCCGGCCGCCTGCGCGCCGGAGTCTCCGGCGGCGAGGCCGTCCTCAGCGTCGTGCTGTGCGCGGCCGTGCTCGTCGGCGGCTGGGGCGGCTGGTTCCTGTGGCTCACCCGGCGCGTGCCGCCGCACCTGCGGCGTCCGCTGCTCCTCGTCTCCCGGGGCTGCAAGCCGGTCGTCGCCATGGCGGTCGCCGTCTCCCTTCTCGTCCTGCACTCGGTCCTCACCCTGGTCCTGTGGCACGTCGAGGGCCTCGGGGCCCTGGCCTTCCCCCTGTTCTGGGGCGCGGTCATCACCTACTGGGTCAGTCGCGGTGCCCTCCAGCGCCGCGCACCGAAGCCGTAGCGGCACGCAGGGCCCCGAGGCCCCGCGGGACCGGCGTCGACCGCGCCGGCCCCGCCGTCAAGACTTCACATCCGCGCGGGGGTGAAGCTCAAGTGGCGGCGGACGTAGGGCAGTTCTGCGTTCAAGGTCTGAACGCGCACTCTTGACGTGCCTGGTTCAGACCTTTAGATTCGCCGGCCAGGAGGCTGAGTGGCGTTCACATACGTGGACTTCGTGTGGTGTTCGCCCCCACCTCGTACGGCACGCCCCCCACAAGGCAAGCCCCCATGAGGAGCCGCATGCCCACGCACCCGCCGCTACCGCCCGTGTCCGCCCCCGCGCGCCCTCCGGCACGCCCGCCCCGCCGACGCCTCGGCGCCGTCCTCGCCACCACCGGAGCGCTGGTCGGCTCCGCGCTGGTGGCCCTCTCGCCCGGCTCCGCGGCCGCCCGGCCCCCGGCCCAGGCCGCCGCCGCGCCGCCGTCCGGCTGGGTCACCGTCGTCAACGCCGGCAGCGGCAAGTGCCTGGACGCCCGCGCCGCCGCGACCACCAACGGCACCGCCGTGCAGCAGTACGCCTGCAACGGGACCGCCGCCCAGCAGTGGAGCGTCACCGCCGGCTCCGACGGCTACGTCAGGATCGGCAACCGCAACGACGCCACCCAGGTCGTCGACGTCAGCGACGTGTCCGCCGCCGACAACGCCCCCGTGCACCTGTGGACGTACGGCGGCGGCCTCAACCAGCAGTGGCAGGCCGTCGACGACGGGGGAGGGGCCTACCGCTTCGTGAACCGCAACAGCGGCAAGTGCCTCGACGTGCCCGCCGCCTCCACCGCCGACAGCGTGCAGCTCGTCCAGTACACCTGCAACGGCACCGCCGCCCAGCGCTTCCAGGTGACCCCGGCGAGCACCGCGCCCGGCGACGTCGACCTCGGGCCCAACGTGGCCGTCTTCGACCCGTCGATGCCCTCCTCGACCATCCAGGGCCGCCTGAACACGATCTTCCAGCGTCAGGAGACCAACCAGTTCGGGCAGGAGCGCTATGCCGTCCTGTTCAGGCCCGGCACCTATGCCAACGATGTCAACGTCGGCTTCTACACCCAGGTCCTCGGTCTCGGCCAGTCGCCGGACGCGGTGACGATCAACGGCGCCGTGCACGTCGAGGCCGACTGGTTCCCGCCGCAGAACGCCACCCAGAACTTCTGGCGCGGCGCCGAGAACCTCTCCGTCAACCCCACCGGCGGCACCGACCGCTGGGCCGTCTCCCAGGCCTCGGCCTACCGCCGCATGCACGTGCGCGGCAACCTGGAGCTGAGCGACGGCGGCTGGTCCAGCGGCGGCTTCATGGCCGACACGAGGATCGACGGACAGGTCCGTTCCGGCAGCCAGCAGCAATGGCTCACCCGCAACTCCCGGCTCGGCAGCTGGACCGGATCCAACTGGAACATGGTCTTCGTCGGAAGCCAGGGCGTCCCCGGCACGACATTCCCCGACCCGCCGTACACCACGGTCGACCGCAGCCCGGTCGTCCGCGAGAAGCCCTACCTCACCGTCGACGCCGACGGCGCCTACCAGGTGATCGTGCCCGCCGTCCGGACCGACTCCACCGGGGCGAGCTGGACCGCAGGGGGCACTCCCGCCGGAACGGCCCTCGGCATCGACCGCTTTCACGTCGTGAAGCCCGGCGCGACCGCCGCACAGATCAACGCCGCCCTCGCCGCGGGGAAGGACCTCCTCGTCACCCCCGGCGTCTACCACCTGAACCAGACCCTCCGGGTCACCCGCCCCGACACCGTGATCCTCGGCCTCGGGCTCGCCACGTTCGTCCCCGACAACGGCATCACCGCGATGACCGTCGCCGACGTGGACGGCGTCAAGATCGCGGGCCTCCTCTTCGACGCCGGCACCGTGAACTCTCCGACCCTGCTGGAACTCGGCCCCGCCGGCGCCTCCGCCTCCCACGCGACGAACCCGACCTCGCTCCACGACGTGTACTTCCGCATCGGTGGCGCCGGCGTCGGCAAGGCCACCACCAGCCTGGTCGTGAACAGCGACCACGTCATCGGCGACCACATGTGGATCTGGCGCGCCGACCACGGCAGCGGCGTCGGCTGGACCACCAACACGGCCGACACCGGACTCGTCGTCAACGGCGACGACGTGACCATGTACGGCCTGTTCGTCGAGCACTACCAGAAGCACCAGACCGTCTGGAACGGCAACCGCGGCCGCACGTACTTCTACCAGAACGAGATGCCGTACGACCCGCCCAACCAGGCCGCCTGGATGAACGGCGCCACCCAGGGCTACGCCGCCTACAAGGTCGCCGACTCCGTCACCAGCCACCAGGCCTACGGACTCGGCAGCTACTGCTACTTCAACGTCAACCCCGGCGTCACCGCCGAACACGCCATCGAGGCCCCCAACCGCCCGGACGTGCGTTTCCGGAGCATGGTCACCGTCTCCCTCGGCGGCACCGGCACCATCCGGCACGTCGTCAACGACCGGGGAGGACCGTCGAACACGTCCACCAACGTCGCCGACCTGGTGAGCTATCCGTGACCCGGCGATAAATCGGTGTTCCACCGCGCCCGTCGGTGCCTAGACTCCAGCCGAACCGACGAGCCGGAGATCGCTCCGGTCGCCCGGACCACCGGGACCAGCCGAGACGATCGAGATCACCGAAGGGAGACGACCATGCGCGCGACCACTCTCGTGACCGCGGCCACGGGCGTCTCCCGCGCCCGGTACGACGTGATCCTGGCCTCTTCGTCGCTCCGGTGCCGGCTGCGCGGCCGGTACCGCTGACCCGCGACGAGAGGCCCCCATGGGCCCGGTGCTCCTGACCGGAGGCCGCAGGCTCCCCCGCTCCGAGCGCCCGTCGTCACGGGAATCGCGCTGCCCTGCATCCGCATCGCACGCGAAACGAGACTGACCATGCGTCACCGCATCACCATCCGCAACCTCGGCATCCTCGCCCACGTCGACGCCGGCAAGACGACGCTCACCGAGCGTTTCCTCTACCTCACCGGCGCCACCCACAAGCGCGGCGAGGTCCACGACGGCACCACGGTCACCGACTTCGACCCGCAGGAACGCGACCGCGGCATCACCATCTTCAGCGCCGCCGTCAGCTGCGACTGGGACGGACACCGGCTCAACCTGATCGACACACCAGGACACGTCGACTTCGCCGACGAGGTCGAACGCGCCCTGCGCGTCCTCGACGGCGCCGTCGCGGTCTTCGACGCCGTCGCGGGCGTCGAGCCGCAGAGCGAGTCCGTGTGGCGCCAGGCCGACCGGCACGGCGTCCCGCGCATCGCCTTCGTCAACAAGCTCGACCGCGCGGGCGCCGACCTCGACGCCGCCGTGGACAGCATCCGCACCCGCCTCGGCGCCGTACCGCTGCCGGTACAGCTGCCCATCGGACGCGAGGACGCCTTCACCGGCGTCGTCGACCTCGTCCGCATGCGCGCCGTCACCTGGCCGGCCGGATCCGACACCTACGAGCTCGGACCCGTACCCGGGGACCTGCGCGACGAGGCCGTCCGCCGGCGCCGCCGTCTGGAGGAGACCGTCGCGGAACTGCACCCCGCCGCCCTGGAGGAGTTCTGTGCCGAGGACACGATCGGCGAGGAGACCATGGTCTCCGCCCTGCGCGACCTGACGCTCGCCCGCGAGGCCGTGGTCGTGCTGTGCGGCTCGGCCTACCGCAATCGGGGTGTCGAGCCGCTGCTCGACGCCGTCGTCGCCTACCTGCCCGCACCCGCGGACGTGCCTCCGGTACGCGGCGAGCACCCTGCCGACCCGGACGCGCCGCTCACCGCGCTCGCCTTCAAGGTGACGACGACGTCCACCGGCCGCATGACCTACCTCCGCATCTACGCCGGAACCCTGAGGAAGGGGGACACCGTGCTCGACACCGCCGCCGGCCGCACCGAACGGATCGCCCGCATCCTCAGGGTCCAGGCCGACCGCACCACCGAGGCCGACCTGGCCGTCGCCGGCGACATCGTCGCCGTCGTGGGCCCGAAGGCGGCCCGCACCGGCGCCACGCTGTGCGCGCCCAGCGCACCGGTGCTCCTGGAACCGCCCGTCCCGACCACCCCGGTGGTGTCCGTGGCGGTCGAGGCCCGGAGCGGCCGGGACACCGAACGCCTCGCCACCGCCCTGGCCCGCCTCACCGAGGAGGACCCGTCGCTGACCGTACGGACCGATCCCGAGTCCGGTCAGACGGTGCTCTCCGGCCTGGGCGAGCTCCACCTGGAGGTGGCCGTGGAGAAGCTGCGCCGCGCCCAGGACCTCCACGTCACCGTCGGCCGGCCCCGCGTCGCCTACCGGGAGACCCCCGCCGGGCCGGTGACCGGCCTGACGTACCGGCACGTCAAACAGGACGGCGGCGCCGGCCAGTTCGCCGTCGTCGTCCTGGACGTCGCGCCCCTGGAGGAAGGAGACGGCACGGACGACGGGGAGAGCAGCTTCGCCTTCCGGTCGACCGTGACGGGCGGCCGTGTGCCGCAGGAGTTCGTGCGCGCGGTCGAGGCCGGCTGCCGCGACGCCCTGACGGAGGGACCGCTCGGCGGTCACCCGGTCACGGGCGTGCGCGTCACCCTCACGGACGGAGCCACTCATGTGAAGGACTCCTCGGAACTCGCCTTCCGCGCGGCCGGTCGCCTCGCGCTGCGCGAAGCGCTCCGGACGGGCGGCACGGCCCTGCTGGAACCGGTCGCCGAGGTCACCGTCACGGCACCCGAGACCGCCGTGGGCACCGTCCTCGGCGACCTGACGGCCCGCCGTGCCCGGATCACCGACTCCACCACCCACGCCGGCACGGCGGTCCTGACCGCGACCGTCCCGCTGGCGGCCCTGTTCGGCTACGCGACCCACCTGCGCAGCCGCACCCAGGGCCGCGCCACCTTCACCACCCGGCCCGGGGGCTACGCCCCGAAGGCCTGACCTTCTCGGGGCCGACGCCCCCTCGGTGCCCCGTTCCGGGGTTCGGCGCCACCAGCGCCGGGTCCCGGGCGGGCGCGCCGGGACGGTGCGGAACCGGTCCGGACGGGTGCGGAGCCTGTCCGGACGGAGGGCCTGGGCCGGGTGGTCTTGAGGATCGTGCCGGGTTCGGCCTACGTCTCCCGGGCGAGGAACGCCGGTCGCAGGGACGGGTCCACCGGGTCGTAGTACCGGTGGAAGACCGGGGTCACGGAGCCGGAGACCGGCGGGACGATCCAGCTCCAGTCGGCGGGGGTGGGCCTGCCGTGGCGGCTCTCCTGCGCGATGTGCCGGAGGAACCGCTCCGACTCGGTGTGGTGGTCCGCCATCGTCACCCCCGCCTCCTGGAAGGAGTGCAGCACCGCCACGTTGAGTTCGACCAACGCCCGGTCGCGCCACAGCGACCGCTCCGAGGAGCGGTCAAGGCCGAGACGGTCGGCCACCACCGGCAGCAGGTCGTAGCGCTCGGCGTCCGCGAGATTCCGCGCGCCAATCTCGGTGCCCATGTACCAGCCGTTGAACGGCGCCGCCGGATAGCGCACACCACCGATCTCCAGGACCATGTCACTGATCGCCGGCACCGTGTACCAGCGCAGCCCCAGTTCGGCGAACCAGGCGTGGTCCGGGTGTCGCAGCGGCACCTCCTGCACGGCGCCGTCCGGCAGCTCGAACCACTCCGGGCGGGCCCCGGGCCGCTCCCGCACCATCAGCGGCAGTACCTGGAAGGGCTCTTCGCTCCGCTTCCACCCCAGCTCGCGCGCGCGGGTCGTCAGCGGTGCGCTGCGCGGATCACCGACCCGGCGGCCCGTCTCCGCACGGTGCCCGGCGTAGCGCACCAGTTGGTCGTTGACGATCTGCGGCCCCGGCCGATCCGGCCGGTCCGGGGCGAACACCGAGATGACCGGCCGGATCCGGCCCCCGTTCCCGGCCAGCCGGAGATGTTCGAAGCACTCCTCGGCGACGGCGTCGGGCGCCGTGACCTGCCGCAGGTCCCGCACCACCAGGCTGCGCCAGTAGAGCCTGCCGATGCATCGCGCCGCGTTCCGCCAGGCCACACGTGCCCCGAACGCCAGCTCCGCGGGGGAGTGCACGTAGGTCCCGGTCCGGTCGATCTCGGCCGAGACCTCGCGCACCCGCCACTCCACATCGCCCGCCTGCGGCTGCTCATGGTGGAACTGACGGATGAACCGCTCCGCCTCCTGCCGGACCGACGCCGACGGGTCGACGCCGGCAGGCGGCGGAGGTACCGGCGGCGGCACGTGCGCGTGCGAGTACGGGCAGGCGCCGCTCTCGGGCACCGGCTTACGGCGACGACTCAGACTGAAGACCAAGGTGTTCCCTCCCTGGCCCATGACTACCGTACGCATGCACGCAAGCGTGGAGAGTAATCCCTTTTCCGGTAGAGGAGCCCCGGTCCTGGTAGAGTGCCCGCTTTGTGCCCGGCCCGGCGGTCGCGCCGCGCTCGATCCCGGTGCTCCGCCCCGGTCGATGGATCTAGGCGACCGGCTCCACCACGAAGAGCGGAATCTCCCGTTCGGTCTTGTGCTGGTAGTCCGCGTAGTCGGGGAACGCCGCGACGGCCCGCTCCCACCATGTCCGCCGCTCCTCGCCGGTGACGATCCGGGCTGTCATGTCCCACACCTTCGGGCCGTCCCGCAGTTCGATCCGCGGTGACGCCACCAGGTTGTGGTACCAGACCGGATGCTTCACCGCGCCGGCGTTCGACGCCACCAGCGCGTACGCCCCCTCGTGCTCCACCCGCATCAGCGGGGTCTTGCGGATCTTGCCGCTCTTCGCCCCGAGGCTGGTCACGAGGACGACGGGCAGACCGCGGATGGTCGTCCCCTTCGTGCCGCCGGACGCCTCGTACAACTCGACCTGGTCCCGGACCCACTGCGAGGGGCTCGGCTCGTACACACCTTCAAGTGACATGAATGACCTCCCGGCACACGGCAACCCCGGGAGCCCGCGACGCTATTCCCGACATCCGCTGCCGGTCCTGACTCCGTGGTGCGGTTGCCGGTGCGGGTGCCGGTGCCGGTGCCGGGGCAAGGGCCGGTGCCGGTGCCGTGGAGCGGCGGCCGCCCTCCCCCCGTGGAAGGGCGGCCGCCGGGCCGACTCAGTACCAGCCCGTGCAGCGGATGTTGGTCGTGGTGTCGTTCCAGGCACACGCCCGCATCTTGTAGCCGGCGTCGTTGTACGCCGGGGTGTGGGTGTCCGAGCCGGTCTGGACGGTGGTCATGCCCAACGGGCCCTCCCAGGAGGAGCCTCCGTTGCTGGAGCGGTCCACCCAGACCTTGTCGCCCGGGTCGGCGTGGGTGATCCGGCCCCAGGCGCAGCGGCTGGACGTGCTGTAGCGCAGCTCGATGAAGATGCCGTCGACGCTCGCCGTCCTCGGGGAGGTCGCGTTGCTGGTGCTGCACGCCAGGGCTGCCGCCTGGCCGGGAGCCGGAGCGGCCTGGGCCGCCGTGGCCGCGCCGCCGAGGCCGAGCAGCAGGGTGGCCGTCGACAGCAGGACGCCGGTCCGCTTGCTGATGTTCATCAATTCCCCCTGTGTGGTCGAAGGGTGGGACGGGGCACCTGCATCGCTGTCCGCAGGCGCCGAAGCCCGACCACCATCGCGCGGCGACCCCGGCCGGGGCGTCCACCACGGAGTGGAGACGCGGGGTAAACCCGTGCGGCAGCGGGCTCCGGCGCAAACTGCTCCTCTGGTATGACGATCTCCCGACGAGCCGGCACGTAGCATCGCGCGATGCGCATCACGGCCCTCTGGGCGAGGTGGTTCGGCGGCGTGGATCCCCGGCTCGTCGACGCGACGGTGGCCGTGGGGCTGGTGGCGGCGACGGTCGCGATCGGTCACCAGTACCACCCGGCCGGCTGGCCGCCGTTCGATGCGCCCGCCTACGCCCTGAGCGCGCTGGTCGGCCTGCCACTGGCCCTGCGCCGGGTCGCCCCGGTCGGCGCGCTCGTCGCCTCCTGCCTGGCCTTCGCCTGCTACCTGGCCGCCGGCTACCAGCCCTCGCTGAACTTCTGGGGGCCGGCGATCGCCCTGTACGGCGTCGCCGCCCAGCGGCCGCCCCGCACCGCCGCCGCGGCCGCCGCACTCGTCGCCTCCGTCATCCTCTACAGCGGCCTGACCGCTCCCGAACTCGGCGTCGCCGTGGCCGTGATCCAGGCCCTGGCGGTGCCCTCGGTCATCTGGGTGTTCGGCAACGGTGCCCGTCGGCTCGCCCGGCGGAACCGGCAACTGGCCCAGCTCACCGCGCAGCTCCACCTGGCGCAGGAGGAGCGGGCGAAGCGGGCGGTCGCCGAGGAGCAGCGCCGCATCGCCCGCGAGCTCCACGACGTGGTCGCCCACCACATGTCGGTCATCAACGTGCAGGCGGGGATGGCCGGATATGTCTTCCGGTCCGAGCCGGACACCGCCCGCGCGGCCCTCGACACGATCACGCAGACCAGTCAGGAGGGGCTGCGGGAGCTGCGCCGCATCCTCTCCCTCCTGCGCTCCGAGGCCGCCGGGACGGGAGGGACGCCGCTCGCGGGCGGCGACTCGGGCACGTGGTACGCCCCGATGCCCGGCCTCGCCGGCCTCGCCGACGTGGCGGAACGCGTCCGGGCCGCGGGCGTCCCGGTCGACCTGACGACCACGGGCACGCCCCGGCCGCTCCCTCCCGGCACCGAACTGTGCGCGTACCGGGTGGTGCAGGAGGCGCTCACGAACGTCCTCAAGCACGCCCGGCCGGCCCGGGCCGAGGTGCTCGTGGAGCACCGGCCGACCGAACTGCGCGTCACCGTCACCGACGACGGCCGTCCCCACGGTCAGGATCCGGCCAAGCTTCCGCCACGCCCGGGACACGGCTTGATCGGCATGCGGGAACGCGCCAGGCTCTACGGCGGAACAGTGGACGCAGGCCCTCGGGCCGAGGGGGGATTCCGCGTGTGCCTGAGACTTCCCGTCACCAGCGAGAGCTCCGACCGGTGGGGGAGCCCGCCTCCGGCATGACCAGCGTGCTCGTGGTGGACGACCAGGACCTGATCCGGGCCGGGCTCGTCGCGCTCCTCCGCGCGGCCCCGGGCATCGAGGTCGTCGGTGAGGCCGCCGACGGCGAGTCGGCGGTCGCCTGCGCGGCGCGTCTCCGGCCCGACGTGATCCTGATGGACATCCGCATGCCCGGCATGGACGGCACGGTGGCCACCGAGCGCATCCTCGCGGACGCCGCTGCCGCCGACTCCGCCGCCCCGCCGCCCCGGATCCTGGTCCTGACCACCTTCGGCCTCGACGAGTACGTCTACGCCGCGCTGCGCGCGGGAGCCTCCGGCTTCCTCCTCAAGGACACCGGCCCGCAGCGCCTCATCGACGCGGTCTCGGCGGTGGGCCACGGCGACCTGCTCTTCGCGCCGAGCGTCACCCGCCGCCTGATCGAGACCTACGTGAGCAACGCCGACCCCGCCCCCGACCCCGGGAGCGACCTCGACCTCCTCACCGCCCGTGAATGCGAGGTCCTGCGCCTGACCGCCCGGGGGCTGTCGAACACGGAGATCGCCGAACAGCTCTACATCGGGGAGGCGACCGTCAAGACCCACCTCAACCGCACCATGAGCAAGCTGAACCTGGACAGCCGCGCCCAGGCCGTCGTCCTGGCCTACGAGACCGGCCTGGTCGTCCCGGGCGGCCCGGCCGCCTGAGCGGACCGGTAGCGTCGCGGCATGACGGACGACTGGCGAACAGACCGCATCGGAACCGCCCTTCGGGGCGAGAACCCGACCGTGCTCAGGCGACTGCGATCCGGCTTCGCGGTGATGGGCGACGTGCAGTTCCTGCCGGGCTACACGGTGCTCCTCGTCGACGAACCCGGCGTCCAGCGCCTGTCGGACCTGCCGCGCCCCAAGCGCCTCGCCTTCCTCTCCGACATGGACCGCCTCGCGGAAGCGGTCGAACGGGCCTGCCGGCGCCTGGACCCGGCCTTCCGCCGGGTCAACATCGAGATCCTCGGCAACACGGACCCGTTCCTGCACGCCCACGTCTGGCCGCGCTACACATGGGAGCCGGCTGACCTGGTCGGCGGGCCGGTGTGGACCTATCCGCGCGACCGGTGGACCGACGACCGCTTCGCGCTCGCTCCGCGGCACGACGTGCTCCGCGAGGAGATCGGGACGGAGCTGGACCGCCTGGGCGGGGCGCCCGGGGACGGGTGACGGACCGCCGCGAGCGGCCCGTGCCCGGCGCGCGCAGACGGATCGTCGCCCAGGCCGGGCGGGCGCGGGACGAAGCCGTCAGGCCCGGACGAGCGCGTCGACGACCTCGTACACGTGCTGCTGGTCATGCTCCACCGCCCCGGTCCGCACCGGGCACGGGCCGTGTCTAGATGCCGGGCCCGTAACCGGGGTCGGGTGTCCGGCGGGGGTGCCAGACCGCCGGCACCCCCCACAGGAACAGGGCGAGGACCGCGAGTGAGGCGAGGGCGGCCGGCCAGATGCGGCCGGTCCGGCGCAGCGTCAGGACCCAGGCGACCAGGGGCAGCACGGAGGCGCCGACGAGGATGAGCGGGAGGTCGACGAAGACGACGCTCAGGTCGCGGGCGTGCCCCTCGAAACCACCGTCGATGCTGTAGGCGGCCCGTGGGGTCCACAGGAGCAGCCCGGCGAGCGCTCCCAGCGCGGGCAGCAGACAGCCGCCAGCGCTCTCGACGATCGCTCCGCCTCGTGTCCTGTCGGTCGCGCGCTCCCGGTTCATGACCGGGAAGGACGCGCCTCCCCTCGCCGTGGTTGCGGTGGGCGCCGGGTCCCGGCTCGGCCGTGACGCCTGGGGCGTGGCGTGCGGTGGGGCGCCTCATGGGGCGGCACGCGGCTCCGCCCGCACCACCGGTCACCGTCCGGCGCGCCCGGATCCCGCCTCGCCGCCGCGGCGGGGGAGCGCCGACCCTCGCCTTATGGGGGAACTCGAGGCCGTACACCTGCCGGTCGACACCGGTGCCGCCTGGGAGAACGTGGACCGGCAGCAGGCCCGCGACGAGGGGGCGGACGGGCCCGCGCCGCCCGCCCCGCCGGTGTGCCCGCGATGCGGATACCGGTGTGAGCGGCGGCCCACCTACTACGGCGCCCACGTCCTGTTCGAGAACGCCGAGAGGCAGCCGGCGCACCTCGTGCCCGTCGGCCACAGGTGGTACGTGGACCCCGGCGGACGGGTCTGGAACGGGGGCACCGGCGAACCGGCGCCCGGGGCGCGCTCGTTCGTGCCGCACCGCCTGAGGTGCCCCGCCCTGGCGCTGGTGGACGCGCCCGGCGCGCCGCACGGCTGACCGGGAGGGGAGTGACGCCGGCGGCGGGCCCGTAACCGGCGGACCCTCCAGGGCGGTTGACGAAAGGTATGGACCAATCTACGGTCTGCGTGAGCATCGCACGCCATGCCCAGGGTCACCCCCACGTCCCAAGGAGCACGCATGCCCGGCCGTCGCATCGCCAAGGTTCTCGGAACCGCCCTCGCCACCCTGCTCGCCGCCGCCACCGTCCTCACCACCGTCCCCGAGGCCGCCGCCGCACCCTCCGCCGATCCGGAGACCTGCGCCCTCAAGCAGAAGCCCGCCGGGAAGGTCCTCCAGGGCTACTGGGAGAACTGGGACGGCGCGGCGAACGGCGTCCACCCGCCCTTCGGGTGGGCGCCCATCGACGACCCGCGCTTCGCCGCGCACGGCTACAACGTCATCAACGCCGCCTTCCCGGTGATCCGTTCGGACGGCACCGTGCTGTGGGAGGACGGCATGGACAGCACCGTCCGGGTGGCCACCCCGGCCGAGATGTGCCGCGCCAAGGCGGCCGGCGCCACCGTCCTGATGTCCATCGGCGGGGCCGCCGCGGGCATCGACCTGAGCTCCCGAGCCGTCGCCGACCGGTTCGTCGAGACCGTCGTACCCCTCCTGAAGAAGTACAACTTCGACGGGATCGACATCGACATCGAGACCGGACTCGTGGGCAGCGGCAGCATCACCACGCTCTCCACCTCGCAGGCCAACCTCGTGCACATCATCGACCAGGTGCTCGCCCGCATGCCCGCAGGCTTCGGCCTGACGATGGCACCCGAGACGGCCTACGTGACCGGCGGCAGCGTCGCCTACGGGTCGATCTGGGGCGCGTACCTGCCGATCGTGAAGAAGTACGCGGACAACGGACGCCTGTGGTGGCTCAACATGCAGTACTACAACGGAAGCATGTACGGCTGCTCGGGCGACTCGTACTCCGCCGGCACCGTCGCCGGATTCGTCGCCCAGACCGACTGCCTCAACCGCGGCCTCGTCGTCCAGGGCACGACCGTCCGGGTGCCCTACGACAAGCAGGTCCCCGGCCTCCCCGCCCAGCCGGGCGCGGGCGGCGGCTACCTGGCACCGTCGGCGGTCGCCCAGGCCTGGAGGAACTACAACGGAGCGCTCAAGGGCCTGATGACCTGGTCCGCCAACTGGGACGGGTCGAAGGGCTGGACCTTCGGCGACAACGTCAAGAGCCTCCAGGGCCGCTAGGGGTGCCTCGCCGGTCAGGTGGGGCACGCGGCGCATGCGCCACCTGAACCGACCGCCGCGCCGTCCGGTCCCGTGTCCCGCACCTTCGGAAGGTGCGGGACACGGGACCGTTGTCGGTATCCCGTCAGGACGCCGGGACGTCGTCCACGTAGGCCGTGCCGGCGCTCCGGTACGCGGCGACCTTCGCCGCCACCTGCGCCGGGGTGAGCACCCGGTCCTTGACGTGGAGGACGTAGTCGACCTGCTGGTCGTAGGCGCGCGGTGTCGTCGACGTCTGGCCGTTGAGATCGATCAGCCACTGGTTGAAGTTGATCGACATGGGCCGCTCGGGCAGGTACGCCGCACCGTGCGTCCCGAAGGGCTGTCCGTCGATGTAGTACGTGATCGCGCTGTTGTCGATGGTCACGACCAGGTCGTGCCAGCCCGCGAAGCTCTGCCGGCTCTCGCTGTGCTGGTTGACCGCCTGCCACGGGTCGGGGTTGTAGGTCTCCCACGAGGTCGTGTAGAGGATGTTGCCCGGCTCGCCCCAGCCCCCGTTGGGCAGGTACTCGAAGTCGTACTCGGCGTAGTCGTCGGCCATCGGGGCCTTGAGGTCGTTGATGGTGAAGAAGGTCTGCACGACGTGGTCGCCGTCGGGCCCGGAGTTCGGCGCGTCGGAGAACCGGACCCGGGCCGCGTAGGTGCCGTTCCGGAACTTCGTCGCCTTCGTGAGGACTTCGGTGTGGCGGGTCGACTCGCCGGTCCCCGCGGTGGACGTCTCCAGGTTCATCACGGTGCCGCCGCCCTGGGCGGAGAAGGTGACCTTCGACGGGTCCCACGTGGCCCCCGGCACGCCGGGGCCGCCGGAGTTCGCGCGCACGTTCCAGCCGTGGGCCGCGAGCGCGGGATCCGCCGACGAGGCGTACGTGAAGTCGTCGAACAGCGTCTGACCGCCGCCCGGCGGGTCGGTCGGGTCCGTGGGCGGGTCGGTGGGTTCGGTCGGGTCGTTGCCCCCGGGGGCGACGCCCCAGACGCGCGTGCCGGCCACGTCGGCCGTCACCTTGCTCCAGTCGGCGTACGAGGTCTGGCCGCCGCCGAAGGAGTAGTCGTCGCTCTGGTTCAGCGGCTGCCACGTCGACCGGTAGAAGCGCAGCTGCATGTCGCCCGTGTCCGCGCCCGGCGCCAGCGAGCCCGCGGCCGAGGTGAACCCGATCTCCAGATACCGGTCGGCCGTGGCGGTCGGCTTCGCGAGGGTCCCGAAGGTGCCGGTGATGGCGGAGCACCCCCTGACCGCCCAGGAGCAGGCGAACCGGTAGGCGGCGTCAGGAGAGTCGGCCTTGAAGTAGTACCGGATCCTGACCTGGCTCAGCTGCACGGCGGAGGAGCCGGTGTTGCGGACCTTGAACCAGGGCTCGCTCTGGTCGGCGCTGCCGCCGCCGGCGCTGGTCCGGTACTGCACGGCCACGCCTTCGCCGGCCGCGGACGCGGCGGTCACGGGAAGGGTGGCCAGTGCCGCGCTGCCCAGGAGCGCGGTCAGGGCGAGGGCCGCGCGTGAGCGACGGCCGGCGGTGCCGGTGGTGGGACGCGTACTCATCCGTGGGTTCCTTTCGGTGCTCCCGCCTGCTGCGGGAGAGCGGAGGGGGTGGTGCACGGTGGATCGCGGAGGGGGTCGGTCGGAGGAGGCCGGTCAGAGAGGGCCGGTCAAAGGTGAGGGAGGGGGAAGCGGTCGGCGGAGGCGAAGGGTCACGCCGACGCATGGGCCGGCGGCGCGGGTGGCTTCGGAGGCCGCGGCAGGCTCGGCGGTGTCGCGTGCGGAACCCCCAGCGCGTCCAGCCGCGCCGCGTGCCCGCCGAGGCGGGCACGGAACTCCGGCCAGCCGGCCGCCGGGTTCCACAGGCGTTCGGCCAGTGCGCAGAGCCGGGGAAAGCTCAGGTACTCGATGTGCTCCGGCGTCGTGACGAACTCGGTCCACAACTGCCCCTGTGCGCCGAGCACCCGGGCCGCCAGTTCGGGCTCCGAGGGCGGGGCCGCGAGGTCCAGGTCGTGCACGGTCCGCAGCCCGACCACGTGGCCGGGCTGCCCGGGCGGCTCCAGCGGCCCCTCGCCCCGGGCGTAGTCCAGGTAGGTCGTGCGATGGTCGGCGTACACGACCTCGTGACCGCGCCGGGCCGCCGCCCAGGCGTGCTCGGGCTCGCGCCAGCTCATCACCACGCAGTCCAGGGGGAGCGTCGTGCCCGTCTCGGCCCAGGCCACCGGCCGACGCCCGGCCCGTACGAGGTGGTCGGCGACGCGCCCGAGGAACCAGCCGTGCAGCTCCCGGGGGCCGGAGAGGTGCTCGCGGGCCGCGCGGGCGACCGCGGCCGGGCTGTGCTCCCACTCCGTCGTCGGGCACTCGTCGCCGCCGATGTGGACGTACGGGGAGGGGAAGACGTCTGTCACCTCGTCCAGGACCGTACGGAAGAAGTCCAGGACGTGATCGCCGACGCCCAGCACGTTCGGGCAGACACCCCACCGCGTCCAGACGTCGAGGCGCCGCCCTGGACGGTTACCCAGCTCGGGGTAGGCGGCGAGCGCGGCGCGCACGTGCCCGGGCACCCCGATCTCCGGCACCACCGTCACGCCCCGCGCGCTCGCGTAGGCCACGAGCTCCGCCAGTTCGCCGCGCGTGTACGCCCCGGAGTGCGGCCGGCCGTCGAAGCGGTTGCTCCCCGCCGGGCCGATCATCGACTCGGCCCGCCGGCCGCCGACCTCGGTGAGCCGCGGGTAGGCGGCCACCGGCATCCGCCAGCCCTGGTCGTCGGTCAGGTGCAGCTGCAGCACGTTGAGCTTGTGCAGCGCGAGCAGGTCGACGTAGCGGCGCAGGTACGACACCGGCTGGAAGTGGCGGGCCACGTCGAGCATCGCGCCCCGCCACGCGTGCCGCGGCACATCCGTGATCTCCACGCCGGGGAGGTCGAGACCGGCCGGGCCACCCGTCACCGGCCGGTCCGCGGACAGGACCTCGTACGGCAGGAGTTGACGCACCGTCTGCACGCCGCGGAACAGTCCGGCGGACTGGGCCGCGCGCAGCAGCACCCCTTCGGGGCCGACGGTCAGCCCGTAGCCCTCCTCGCCGAGTCCGGTGAGCGAGGCGTCGACGGCGAGGACGAACGTTCCGTCCGGGCTCTGCTCCGGGCGCCGTCCCAAGGCCGCCTCCAGATGGTGGCGCAGCAGATCGGCGGCGGGTTCGGCGCCGGGAGTGACCCGGAGCCGGGTGCCGGTGTCGAGGCGGAAACGCCCGGGGCGGGCGGAGAGCTTGCGGGGGCGGGGTACGAGGGCGAGTTCGGGGCGAGCGGGTTCCACGGGCTCTGTCTCCGGTGGTGGTGTCGGGGGCGGCGGGAGTGACGGTCGGCGTCGGTGCGGGGGCGGGGCCGGGCGTCAGCCCTTGACCCCTCCGGACGGGTCAGCCCTTGACCCCTCCGGACGCGAGTCCCGAGGTCACGTGCCGCTGCAGGGCGAGGAAGACGACGAGGGCGGGGAGGGCGAAGAGCGTGGAGGCGGCCATGGTCGCGCCCCAGTCGGTGCCGAAGGTCGACTGGAAGGAGGAGAGCCAGACCGGCAGCGTCCGGCTGTCCTGCTGCTTGATGATGAGGAAGTTGGCGTACGTGAACTCGTTCCAGGCGGTGATGAACCCGAAGAGCGAGGTGGCCATGAGGCCGGGCGCGAGCAGGGGGAACGCCACGCGGCGGAAGGCGCCGACCCGGGTGCAGCCGTCGACCTGTGCCGCCTCCTCCAGCTCGGGCGGGATGCCGGCGATGAAGCCCCGCAGCACCACCACCGTGAACGGCAGCGTGATCATGAAGTAGACCAGGGTGAGGGTGGGCAGCCGGTCGAGCATCCCGGTGTCCCGGGAGATGATGTAGACCGGGATGACCAGCGACTCCCACGGCGCCATCTGCGCGATGAACACCGCCAGCATGAACTGTCGTCGGCCTCGCCAGCGCAGCCGCGCCACCGCGTAGGCGGCGCCGAGCGCCACGACGAGCGCCAGGAGGACCGCGCTGAGGGTCACGAGCACGCTGTTGCGCCAGAACAGCGCGAATCCGTCCGCGTCGACGGCCCGCCGGAAGTGGTCGAGGGTCCATTCCCGCGGAATCAGGCGCGGCTCGTAGGACTGGATGTCGCGCGACGGCCGGAACGCGGTCGCCACCATCCAGTAGACGGGGAAGAGGCAGACGGCCACGGTCAGGGCGGCCGCCGCCCGCAGCGGCAGGCGGCGCAGTGCGGGGCTCACGGGCTCTCACCCTCCTGACGGAACAACTGGCGGAAGGAGAGGACGAGGACACCGCTCATCAGCAGCACCGTGAGCATGGACGCCGCGGACCCCAGGTCGTAGCGCTGCTGGGCGAGGGCGGTCTGCACGGCGTACACCGGCAGGATGGTCGTGGCGTCACCCGGCCCGCCCCGGGTCATCACCCAGATCTGGACGAAGGCCTTGAAGGTCCAGATGACCTCCAGCGACAGCACCAGCATGAAGATCGGCCGCATCAGCGGGAAGGTCACCGAGCGGAAGATCCGGACGCCGCCGGCACCGTCCATCCGCGCGGACTCGTAGAGCTCGACCGGTACGGTCGTCAGCGCCGAGTACAGGGTGATCGCCGCGAACGGCACCGACTGCCAGACGACGAGCAGGACGACGATGGCGAACGCGGCGCCGCCGTGCGCGAACCAGGGATAGCCCTCGAAGGAGCTGAACCCCAGACCGGTGAGCGCCTCGTTGACGATGCCGAACTCGGAGTGGAAGAGCCACTGGAAGACCGTGGTGGCAGCCACCACCGGCACCGCCCACACCAGGACCAGCGAGCTGAGGACGGCGGTCCTGCCGACCTTCCCCAGCCGTTCGGTCATCAGGGCGACCAGCGTGGACAGGAACATGATGGCGACCACGTTGACCGCCATGAAGGCGAAGGTACGGCGGACCACCTCCCAGAAGCGGGGGTCCGACAGCAGCGTCTCGTAGTTGTGCAGTCCCACGAACTCGGCGTCACCCAGGATGAGTTGCCGGAGGCGGAAGTCCTGGAATGAGATGAGGACGGCGCGGGCGAGCGGATAGAGCAGCAGGTACAGCATCCCGGCGACCGCGGGGGCGATCAGGAGATAGGCCCAGGGTGAGCCCGGGCCGCCCGCGCGGAGCGGGGCGGGGCGGCCCATGCTCAGGAACCGCTGTTCAGGGTGGTGGTGATGGCCTGTGCCGCCTTGGCGGCCTCGGTACGCGGGTCACCACCGGTCAGGACGGCCGTCATGTAGTCCTTGATCGGGTTCTTGGCCTCGACCGCCGCCCACTGTGGTGTGTTCGGCGTCGCGTGGCCGTTGGCGGCGCCGACCGCCATCGCCGCGGCGCCGGGATCGCCGGCGACGGCGCCGGCCAGGGTGGTCCGGTTGGGCACGTAGCTCATCGCCGTCGCGAGCTTCGTCTGCCAGGTGTCGCCGGTGAGTTCCTTGAGGAAGGTGAAGGCCTCCCTCTGGTGCCCGGCCGCGGCCGGTACGACCAGGTCGGAGCCGCCGGTGAAGACGGCGCCCGGTCTGTCCGCGGTCTTCCCGGGGATCGGGAAGAAGCCCAGCTTCCCCTTCAGGGCGGGGTTGTTCTGGGCGACCACGTGGGCTCCGCCGGGAGCGGCGATGATCTGGGCGATCTGCCCCTTCGCCATCACCTCGGCCTGCGGCGGCTGCGCCTCGTCGGAGTCCTTCGGGCCCCTGCCCAGGGACTGGAGCCGCTGGTAGAAGGCCATGGCCCGCATGGCCTCGGGGCTGTCGAGCGCGCCCTTCCAGCGGCCGCCCGTCTCGACCGCGAGGTCGCCGCCCTCGTCCCAGATGAACCCGGACAGGGCGTACCAGTTCTGGCCGGGCAGGTAGATGCCCTGGGTGTCGCCCCGGTCGAGCTTCTCCGTCGCCGCGACCCACTGCTCCCGTGTCCTGATCCGCTGGGCGTCGACGCCCGCCCGCCGGAAGAGGTCGGTGCGGTAGACGACGACGCGGTTGGCCGCGTAGTACGGGATGCCGTACTGCTTTCCGTCGTACGCGCCGGGCTCCGCGAGCCCCTTGAGCCAGGTGTCGCCGCCCAGTTCGCCGACCTTGTCCGTGAAGTCGGTGAGGCCGCCGCTCTGGGCGTACCGGGCGACCTGGGTGTTGCCCACCTCGATGACGTCGGGCGCGTCGTTCCCGGCGAGGGCGGCGGTGACCTTCTCGCCTATCCCGTCCCATTCCTGGACCTGGATCTTCAGGTCGATCTCGGGGTGGTCCTTCTCGAACCCCGTTTCGAACTCCTTCTGGAAGGCCTCCGAGACGCTGTCGCGCATCAGCCAGACGTCGAGGGTGGTCCTGCCGGCCGAGGCGCCGCCCTGCGCCCCGTCGGTCGTGGTGCGGGGGGAGGAGCAGGCGACGAGTCCGGCGCTCAGGAGCAGGGCGGCGAGCAGAGCGGGGGAGCGGTGCTTCACGGTTCACCTCGGGAAGTTGACCAGTTGACCACTGGTTGCTTACCAGTTGTCGCGGGGATGAAGGTGGCATAGACCAATGGGGGCGTCAAGCCCCTTGGAATGAGCGGCATTTCGGGAGTCCTTCATCTCTCTCGCCCGGTCCGAAGGATCCGTCGCCTGCTCTGGTTCCTTGACCAGATGACCAGTTAGGATGACCAGTGCCTTTCCGGGAGCTGGACCGACGAGAACGAGGACCCGAATGGAGATCGACGCCGCCGCCTCCGGTGCGATGCTCAAGCGCGAGCGCGTCCGCGACGCGATCCTCGAACTCGTCGAGGCCCGGCGGGCCGGTGAGGCGATCCCGTCCGAGCGCGTCCTCTGTGCGGAGCTGGGCGTGTCACGCCCCACCCTGCGCGCCGCGGTCGACGAACTCGTGGTCGCGGGACTGCTCGTGCGGGAGCACGGCCGGGGCATGTTCGTCGCCCAGGAGAAGATCACCCAGGAGCTGGTCTCCGACCGCCACGCCTTCAGCCTTCCGCAGGCCGGCGGAGTGTGGACCAGCAGACTCCTGGAGTTCCGCACCCTGCCCGCCGGCGCCCGCGTGGGCCGCAAGCTGCGCGTCTCCCCGGCCGCCGAGATCCGTTACGTGGCCCGGCTCCGGCTCGTCGACGGTTCCCCCATGGCCATCGAGCACCTCCACGTCCCGGCGGACCTCGTGCCCGACCTGACCAGTGAGGAACTGGAGCAGGGAGACCTCTACGAGCACCTGCGCGACCGGCACGGCGTGCACGTGAGCGAAGGCGTGCAGTCCATCGAACCGACCGTCGTCACCCGCGCCGAGGCCGACCTGCTCGACGTGCCCGAACTCTCCCCGGCGCTGTTGTTCGAGCGCCTCACCACCGACACCGGCCACCGCCCCGTGGAGTACGTGCACTCGCTCTACCGCGGCGACCGCTACCGCATCGTCTCCCGTCTGGCCCTGGGCCCAGGCACCCCCACCCCGCCGCCCACCACGGGCCATCACCCCGGCATCCCCCCGGGCGACTTCGCCGGCGGGGACCCGGTCCCGTTCTCCACCCGCGGGGTCGTCCAGCACGGCCTGTGAGGCCGCCCCCGTCGGGCCGCCCATCCGCGGGCCGCGCGTCCTGCGTCCGGAGGGCCCGCCGGTGAGCCGCGACGGGTGGGTGGCCGGTCGCGGGGTTACGGTCGACGCCATGATCGATGACGGCGAGGGCGACGGCGCTGGTGACGGTGGGGCCGCGGCGGCGCGAGCGGAGTCACCGGCGGATCGGGCGGACGCGACGGACGACCCTTCGGGCCGGGCCGGGCGAGGCTGGACCCGCTGCCTGCTCGCCGGCGCCGTCTTCGCCGTCTGCATGGCCGGCACGACGCTCCCCACCCCGCTCTACCCGCTCTACCAGGAGAAGTTCGGCTTCTCCGAGCTCACGGTCACCGTCGTCTACGCGGTCTACGCCTTCGGCGTCATCGGTGTCCTGCTCCTCGTCGGCAACGCCTCGGACACCGTCGGCCGACGCCCCGCCCTCTTCTGGGGCCTCGGCTTCGCCGCGGCGAGCGCCGTCTGCTTCCTGAGCGCCTCCGCCCTCGGCTGGCTCTACGCGGGCCGGTTGCTGTCCGGGCTCGCCGCCGGACTGTTCACCGGCGCCGCGACCGCGTACGTCATGGAACTGGCCCCGCCCGGCGGCGCCTCACGGGCCACCTTCGTCGCGACCGCCGCCAACATGGGCGGCCTGGGCTGCGGCCCCCTCCTCGCGGGACTGCTCGCGGAGTACGCGCCCGCGCCGCTGGTCCTGCCCTTCGCCGTCCACCTCGCCCTGGTGGCCCTCTCGGCGCTCGTCCTCCTGCGGCTCCCCGAGACGGTACGCGACCCGCGCCCGCTCAGCACCGTACGTCCTCGGCGCCCCGCCCTGCCGCCGCAGGTCAGGGCGGTGTTCGTGCCCGCCGCGATCGCGTCCTTCGTGGGCTTCGCCCTCTTCGGGGTGTTCACGTCGGTCAGCCCCGCCTTCCTCGGCCGCTACCTCCACGTCGACAACCACGCCGTCTCCGGCCTCGTCGTCGCGCTGGCCTTCTTCGCCTCGACCGCGGGACAACTCGCCGTCTCCCGGGTCGGAGTCGCCCGCTCCCTGCCGCTCGGCTGCGCCGTCCTCTTCGTCGGCCTGCTCTTCCTCGCCGGCGCGCTCTACGCGGACCTGCTGGTCCTCGTCGTGCTCGCCGCCCTCGTCGGCGGGATCGGGCAGGGCCTCGCCTTCCGTGCCGCCCTGTCCGCCGTCGCCCAGGCCGCCCCGGCCGCCCATCGCGCCGCGGTCATCTCCACCCTCTTCGTCGTCGCCTACACCGGCATCTCCCTGCCGGTCATCGGCGTCGGCCTCCTCGCCGACCCCCTCGGGCTTGAGGAGGCCGGCCTCGTCTTCATCGCCACGATGCTGCTCCTGATCGTCCCGGCGGCCGGATACCTGCTGCGCCGCCCGGTGCGGGAGGACGGCCGCTGAGCCACGGACCTGCGCGGTCCCGGGCGCGGTGGTCGTGGGAGCCCCCTCGGTGGCACGCTGAGGGTATGCAGGATCCGTGCCGACGAGACGCGGGAGGATCCGATGGGCCGAGACGTCCCGGCGCAGGAGTTCACCCGTGACGACCGCCGCCGCTTCCGGGACCGGCTGCACGCCTGCCTCGACGCGTTGGCCCGGATGCTGCGCGAGTCACGCTTCGAGATCGACCGACCACAGGTCGGGCTGGAGATCGAGCTGAACCTGGTCGACGAGGCGAGCCGGCCCGCCATGCGCAGCACGGAGGTCCTCGCCGCCATCGCGGACCCCGCCTGGGCGAGCGAGCTCGGCCGGTTCAACCTGGAGATCAACATCATGCCCCGGCGGCTCACCGCGGGCGGTCCGGACGCCTGGGAGCTGGAGATCCGCGAGGCCCTCGACCACGCCGAGGCCAAGGCGGCGTCGGTCGGCGCGCACCTCGTCATGATCGGCACCCTGCCGACGCTCGAACGCACCGACGTCGACCATGCCGCCCTCTCCGAGGACCCCCGCTACCACCTCCTCAACGAACAGATCTTCGCCGCGCGCGGTGAGGACCTGCTCATCGAGATCGACGGCGTCGAGCGGCTGCGCACGTACGCCGACACCATCACCCCCGAGGCCGCCTGCACCAGCACACAGTTCCATCTCCAGGTCGCCCCGGACGAGTTCGCCGACCACTGGAACGCCGCCCAGGCCATCGCCGGCGTGCAGGTGGCGCTGGCCGCCAACTCGCCGTTCCTGTTCGGTAAGGAACTCTGGAGCGAGACCCGGATCCCCCTGTTCGAGCAGGCCACCGACACCCGCCCCGACGAGATCAAGGTGCAGGGCGTACGGCCCCGCGTCTGGTTCGGCGAACGCTGGATCACCAGCGTCTTCGACCTCTTCGAGGAGAACGCCCGCTACTTCTCGGCCCTCCTCCCGCTCTGCGAGGACGAGGACCCCGCGGCGACCCTCGACGAGGGCCGCATCCCCCAACTCGGCGAGCTCTCCCTCCACAACGGCACCGTCTACCGCTGGAACCGCCCCGTGTACGCCGTCGTCGACGGCGTCCCGCACCTGCGGGTCGAGAACAGGGTCCTGCCCGCCGGCCCCACGGTCGCCGACGTCCTGTCCAATGGCGCCTTCTACTACGGACTCGTCCGCGCCCTCGTCGACGAGGACCGGCCCGTCTGGACGCGCATGTCCTTCTCCGCCGCCGAGGACAACCTCCACACGGCGGCCCGCCGAGGCATCGACGCCGAGCTCTACTGGCCCGGCATGGGGCAGGTCCCGGTCACCGAACTCGTCCTGCGCCGGCTGCTCCCGCTCGCCCACCGCGGCCTCGAACGCCTGGGCCTCAACGCCGACTGGCGCGAACCCCTCCTGGGGATCATCGAGCAGCGCTGCGTCTCCGCGCGCAACGGCGCCGTCTGGCAGTCGGAGATGTTCCACCACCTCCACGACATCGCCCACCTCGACCGCTCCGAGGCCCTGCGCCGCATGACCCGTCAGTACGTCGAGTACATGCACCTCAACGCGCCGTGCCACACCTGGCCGGTGGACTGACCACACGCTCGGCTCCGGAAGGACACCGTGCGCCGGGCCGATGCACGGCACCCGCCCGTGGGGCGGGACCCGCGGTCGCTCAGGCGAAGCACTCCAGGATCATCGGCAGGTCCTCCAGCCACTGCTGCAGGCGGCCCCGTCTGCGCGCGGCGATCAGGCACTGGCGCGCGGTGCCGTTGTGCAGGTGCACGGTGACCAGGAGGTGCTTCGTGCCCCAGGCGTGGTACGCGACGTGCCGGATCTCGGGCCAGGCCAGATGCACGTCACCGATGTCGGAGCCGAGCGACACACCCGCGGAGTCGATGAGCAGGGACGCCTTCGCGTCGACAGCCATGAAGGACGGGTCGGCATCGGACGCCACCACGGGGGCGGGGACGGCCGGCGGCCCGAAGGGCGTCGGAGCCTGGTGCGAGGGGAGCGCGTAGGGCGGGACGACACCCGGGGGCACGGACCGCTGCGGCCCGGGAGCGTTCGACGGCGCGTAGGCGGGCGGCGGCGGGGGCGCCACCACGGTCGTCGGGGGCGCCACCACCGTCGTCGGGGGCGCCACCACCGTCGGCGGGTGCGGGGCGGTCTGCGGCGCGAACAGGTCGAGCAGGCCCTCCGGTGTCGGCCGGCTCCCCGGCTCCTTGGCCAGACAGGACTCCACGGTCGGCCGCAGCCCGGCCGGCACGGCGGTCACGTTCGGCGGCTCGTGCACCGACCGGTACATCAGCCCTATCGGTGTACCCGTGCCGAACGCGCTGCCGCCCGCCGCCGCGACGAGCACCGCGCCGAGCGCGAACACGTCCGCCGCGCCGCCGACCTCCTGGCCCAGCGCCTGCTCCGGCGCCAGGAATCCCGGCGTCCCGAAGGCGGTCCCGGTCGCGGTGAGACGGCTCGACTCCAGCGCCCGCGCGATACCGAAGTCGAGGACCCGCGGTCCGTCCGCGGCCATGATGATGTTCCCGGGCTTCAGATCGCGGTGCACCAGACCGCAGCCGTGGATCGCCTCCAAGGCCTCGGCGAGCGCGGCGCCCAGCTGCCGCAGCCGCGCCTCGTCCATCGGCCCCTCGGCCTCGAGCAGCGCGGCGAGCGTCGGCCCGGCGACGTACGCCGTGGCCAGCCAGGGCAGCGCCGCCTCCGGGTCCGCGTCGACGACGGGCGCCGTGTGGAACCCGCCCACGCTGCGCGCCGCGGCGACCTCGGCCCGGAACCGCTCCCGGAAGTGCGCGTCGGACGCGAGCTCCGGGCGCGCCACCTTCACGGCCACGGCCCGTCCGCCCCGGGACCGCGCGAGATAGACGGTGCCCATCCCCCCGGCGCCCAACACCCGCTCCACGGCGTACGCGCCGATCCGCTCGGGTAGGGCCGCTACGCCCGCCCAGTGCTCCATGTGCTGCCCGTCTCCCCTGTGTTGAGCCGCCCCAGTATGACGCAGCCGGGGCGGTCCGCCGACCACCTGTCCGGCGGCGAACATCCGTGATCGGGAAGGGGGTGGCCGAGTGGGACCGCGATGGGACAGCGGCGGGGGGAGCGCGCTCCCCCCAAGAGGGGGCGCGCGGCCCACGCGCGCGCTACCGATTGCCTCTGGCATATGACCGAATCGCCTGCGGGGTGCCGCCGGTCCTCTGCATCGTGGTGTCCGGCGGCCGCGGGGAAGCGGCCGGCCACGGTCGAGACGGAGGAACCCGTGATGCTGCCCTGGGTACGTGAGGGATACGAGTCGCACGAAGGAACGGCGGACGTGCGGTCGGTGAACGGCGAAGAGCCGCCGACGTCGACGCGCGGGAGGTGCGCCTGCGGCTGGCAGGGCGAGCACACCTACCCCGTGGACGGAGACCAGGTCCCGGGCGGCGCCCGGGCCACCCACGACACGCCCGGTCCGAAGCGTGACTGGGACGCCCACATGGACCGGGTCGCCGCCCGCGCTGCCCCGCTCCCCGACGATGTCGCCGCCCTCCTGGACGAGCTCCGCGACCGCCTGGACACACTCCTCGACCACGCCCCGCTGATCGCACTGAAGGCGGCCGACGCGCTCCAGGGCGTCGTGGCGTCCACCGGGCCCGTCGCTGCCCTGTTCCTCACCCGCGCCGCGGAAGTGCTTCCCATGTCGCGCCTCGCCGAACTCCTCGGCATGACCGAGGAGGCGGCCGGCTCACGCCTGGCCCACTACCGGCAATTGAACCGCTGACTCCCTGCCCCGCGCGGTGTCCGCCCGGAACCGGGGCCGGGGCTCGCCGAAGGGGCGCCGTTCTCAGCGGTGAAGGAGGTCCGGCCAGTTCCGGGGGACCCGGTCGGCCGGACCGGGGGCCGTCTGGTCGGCCGGGTGGGCGGTCGGCGGGGCCAGTTCGGGGCCCGACTCGTAGAGGACGTCGGTGGCGTAGTTCCAGAACCACTCCTCGCCCGGCTCGAAGCTCTGCACCAGGGGATGCCCGGAGGACTTCCAGTGCGCGGTGGCGTGCTGGGCCGGCGACGAGTCGCAGCAGCCGACGTGACCGCACTGGGCACAGCGGCGCAGGTGGAACCACCAGCCGCCCACCGCCTCGCACTCCGTGCAGACGCCGCCGCTCGGCGGGACGCCCGGGTCGATGCCTTCGATCGTGGTCATGCGGGCTCCTCCGCGCTCGTGGTTTCCGGATCCGCTTCCCCGGCCGACTCCGTGAACGGTGCCGCCTCCGCATCCGGTTCCCCCTCGGTCCCGGGGCCGGTCAGCGGGAGCAGCACCTGGAAGCGGGTGTCTCCCGGCACGGACTCGACATGGAGGCTGCCGTGGTGCTTGTTGACGACGATCCGCCGGGAGATGTCGAGACCCAGGCCGGTGCCCTCACCGACCGGCTTGGTGGTGAAGAAGGGGTCGAAGATGCGGTCGCGGATGTCGGCGGGGACCCCCGGCCCGGTGTCGCCGAACTCCACGAGCAGCCGGTCGCCCTCCCGGGCCGTGCGGACGGTCAGCGTGCCGTCGCCGCCGGTGCCGGCGATGGCGGCCACCGCGTTGTCGATGAGGTTGGTCCACACCTGATTGAGCTCCGCCGGGTAGGCGGGGACCTGGGGGAGAGAGCGGTCGTAGTCCTTCACCACCCGCACCCGGGGGCCGATCTTGCCGGACAGCATCAGCAGGGTGCTGTCGAGGAGTTCGTGGACGTCGACCTCCCGGTGCGGGGCCCGGTCGAGCTGCGCGTACTGCTTGGCCGCGTCCACCAGATGGGAGATGCGCGTGGTGGAGTCGTCGATCTCGTCCATCAGCAGCTCGGTCTCGACCGTGTAGTTGAGCCAGCCGATCGCCCCCGGCAGGATGTCCTCCGCCACGGTCGCCGCGACCTGTTCCAGCCAGTCCGTGTCGAGGCCCGCCTGGACGAAGGTGGGAGCGACCCGCCAGCCCTCCTGGATGCCGTGGTCCGCCAGCCAGTCGGCGAGTTCGTCCTCCCGGTCGGAGGCCTCCAACGGGGTCAGCACCGGCGCCTTGGCGACGCGTTCGGCCGTGCGCTCCTGGATCTCGATGAGATCGGCGAGCGCCTCCCGGTCGTACGGGCCCTGGGCGATGATCGCCAGCTTGTGCCGCATCTTGCCGACCCGCTCCCGCAGCGCGGCGGTGGCGCGGACGGCGGCCGCGGCCGGGTTGTTGAGCTCGTGCGTGAGCCCGGCGGACAGCGACCCCAGCGCCAGCAGCCGTTCCCGCTGCCCGATGGCCCGCTGGGTGTTCTTCGAGCCGAAGAAGAGACCTTCGAGCAGGTGCGCCGCCATCGGGAACCACTCCCGCATGATGTCCGCGAAGGACTCGGCGGGCAGGACGAAGAAGCGGGTCGGCTCGGTCACCCGCATGGTGTTGACGTACGTCTGCGGGACCCGGTCGCCCAGATACGCCTGCATGGCCCCCGCGTACACGCCCCGCTGCGAGGTGCGGCTGACCTCCACGTCGTCGCCGCCGACCCGGCGGAACAGGACCACCGTGCCCTCGACCATCACGTAGAAGCAGGTGGCCGGGTCGCCCTCGGTGTACACCGGACCCGGTTCGAAGCGTTCCATCCGCCCCTCGGCGCACAGCCGCCCGAGCTGCTCCGGGGAGAGCTTCTCGAAGAGGAACAGCGAGCCGATCTCGTGCGGGTCGCAGGGCATCGCCGGTGTGCTCATGACTGCTCCAGGTAGCGGTGGACGAGCATCACGGCCATGGCTCCCTCGCCCACGGCGGAGGCGACGCGCTTCGCCGACTCGGCGCGGGCGTCGCCCGCCACGAACACGCCGGGCACGCTGGTCTCCAAGTGGTACGGCGGCCGGTCCAGTTCCCACTCGGGCGGCGGCCCGCCGTCCGGTGTGAGGTCCGGACCGGCCAGGATGAAGCCGTCCCCGTTCCGCAGCACGGTTCCCTCCAACCAGTCGGTCAGCGGGGCCGCGCCGATGAAGACGAACAGCCACTGGGCGTCGACGACCTCGGTCGTGCCGGTCCCGACGTCCCGCAGGGCCAGCCGTTCCAGGTGTCCCGCGCCCTGTGCCTCCTCCACCACGGTCCGGGGCCGCACCGTGATGTTCGGGGACTCCTCGATCTGCTGCACGAGGTAGTACGACATCGACGCCGTCAGGGAGTCGCCGCGCACCAGCAGGGTCACCGACTTCGCGCCCCGCGCCAGGAACAGGGCCGCCTGGCCCGCGGAGTTGGCGCCGCCGACGATGTACACGTCCTGGCCCTCGCAGGACGACGCCTCCGTGAGGGAGGAGCCGTAGTACACCCCGCGCCCGGTCAGGTCGTCGCAGCCGGGCGCGCCGAGCTGCCGGTACGACACTCCCGTCGCCAGGATGACGCTGTGCGCGGCGACCGCCGAGCCGTCGGAGAACCGCACGACGCGCGCCGATCCGTTCACCTCCAGGGCCGTGACCTCGCGAGCGGTGAGGATCTCGGCACCGAAGCGGCTCGCCTGGCGGCGGGCTCGCTCGGTGAGCTGTGCGCCGGACACGCCGTCCGGGAAGCCGAGGTAGTTCTCGATGCGGGAGCTCTGGCCGGCCTGCCCGCCGGTCGCCGACCGTTCGACCAGCACCGTCCGCAGCCCTTCGGAGGCCCCGTACACCGCCGAACCGAGCCCGGCCGGCCCGCCGCCGATGACGACCAGGTCGTAGAACTCGGCGGCCGGCGTGGTCGCCAGCCCCACCCGGGCGGCCAGCTCGGGCGGTTCCGGCTCGATCAGCGCGGTGCCGTCCGGAGTGAGGACCAGGGGCAGCCGGCGGCCGTCGGCCCCGGCCGCCGCGAGCAGCCGGAGCCCCTCCGGCTCGTCGGACGAGTACCAGCGGTACGGCACCTGATTACGGGCCAGGAACTCGCGCACCCGCGAGGACGGGGCCGACCAGCGGTGCCCGACCACCTTGGTGGCCGGCACCGGCCGGTAGTCGCTGGACCGCCAGGCCGTGAGCAGGTCGTCCACGACCGGGTAGAGCTTTTCCTCCGGCGGGTCCCAGGGCTTGAGGAGGTAGTGGTCGAGGTCGACGACGTTGATCGCGTCGATGGCCGCGTTGGTGTCGGCGTACGCGGTCAGCAGCACGCGCCGCGCCCCCGGATAGACGCCGAGCGCCTGCTCCAGGAACTCGATGCCGTTCATCTGCGGCATGCGGTAGTCGGCGAGGATCACCGCCACCAGATCGCCGCGCAGCTTCAGCTCGCGCAGCGCCTCCAGCGCGGACTCGCCGGACTCGGCCCGGACGATCCGGTGGCCGCCGCCGTACCGGCGCCGCAGGTCGCGGGCGATCGCGCGGGACACCCCCGGGTCGTCGTCCACCGTCAGGATGACGATCCGCGCCGCGTCGGTGCCCTGTGCCATGCCTCGTCCGTCCTGCCTGCTCGGACCGGCGGTCCCCACCTACCCGAGCCGGCTCCCGCCCATCGTATGTTCGATCGCCCGGCCCCGCTTCGGCTGCACCGACCCGCATGGGGCCGGCCGGGGACGAGCGGGTCAGAGACGGTCGGTCCCGAACGCGTTCCGTGCGGCGGCCACCAGCTTCCGGCGGGCCTGGTGATGGTTCTCCTTGTGCTCTTCCCTGTCCCGGCGGGCGGCGTCCCGTTGTTCCCGCGTACTGCTCAGCAGGAGAGAAGCGGGCTCGCGGCCGAAGCCGGGCAGGGCGTCCAGGGCCTGGCTCGCTCGGGCGTACTCCGGCGACGACTCCCGCACGGAAAGTGGCGCGCCCTCGTGCGTCGCCCACAGCCGCTCGACGGCCTCCTTGGCTCGCACCGCGTCCGCTTCCCCTTCCGCCACGCGCCTGCGCAGCTCTTTGAGAGCCCGGTGCGCCGGGGCCGACAGCTGAGACGTCCAGTACATCCGGCCCACCGCCTTGCGGAGGTCGTCGATCCGGGGGAGCAGCGCGGTCGGCGCCGCAAGCTCGGCCTCGGCGTGCGCGAGGGCGAACGCGTACCAGTGGCGCCGGGCCTCCGGCAGCGAGTCCGCCGAGTAGAGCCGGTCCGCTGCCTCCAGACATTCACTGGCGGAGCGCAGGTACGCCGCCAGGACCGCCCAACGGCGATCGTGCAGAGCCTGTAGGTGCGAGGCCTCGGCGGCTATCCGGGCCGCCTGCTGGGCGGCCCGTGCCTGAGCCTGGCCGCCACGCGCCTGGACCCACCCACCGAGGACCGTGCCCAGCGCCGTGCCACCCACGGCGACGGCCCCGATCAGTGCCGACGTGATGCTCGCGTCCAAGACGTGCTCCCCCGAATCGAGTGATGTGGTGTGCTGCGGCATTCCCTGCCCATGAGGAGCGCGCCCGAGACGCGCATCCGGTGCCGACCTGCCGTCCCGGCCGCCGTGGGTGTCCCTACGGTGCGAACGGCCCGTCCGGCGCGAAGGCGTACCGGGCGAAGCGCTCGCCCATGTGACGGTGGGTGGTGGCGTCGGGGTGGAGGTTGTCGGGGAGGGGGAGCGCGGTGGTGTCGGCCGGGCCGTAGAGGTGTCTGCCGTCGAGGTGGAAGAGGTGGGGGTCGTCGGCCGAACGCTGGGCGACGATACGGGCCAGTTCCGCTCGTACGGTGCTCAGCGTGAGCTTGCCGGCGGCGGTGTCGGCGGGGTCGCCGGCCGCTCGGAAGGAGAGGCGGCCGGAGCTCAGCGCGGACATGTCCGGGAGGGTCGGGCCCGGCGTCTCCTCGTGGATCGGGCACTCGATGGGCGACACGACGAGCAGCGGTGTCGTCGGATGCCCCTCGCGGATCGTGTCGAGGAAGCCGTGCACCGCCGGGCCGAAGGCGCGCAGCCGTAGCAGATCGGTGTTCACCAGGTTGATGCCGAGCTTGAGGCTGATCAGGTCGGCGGGCGTGTCCCGCAGGGCGCGGGCGGTGAAGGGGTCGAGCAGCGCGCTGCCGCCGAAGCCGAGGTTCACCAGGTGCACGCCGCCCAGGCGGGAGGCGAGCGCGGGCCAGGTGGTGCTCGGCCCGGCCGCGTCGGAGCCGTGGCTGATCGAACTGCCGTGGTGCAGCCACACGCGGCGGTCTCCCGCGCCGACCGGCGCGACGGGCGCGTCCGTCCGCAGCGCGACCAGTTCGGTGGTCTCGTTGTGCGGCAGCCAGATCTCCACGTCCTTCTCGGCGCCGGAAAGTCCCGCGAAGCGCAGCGTCGCGACCGGCCCGGGCTCGGTCCGTGCGCTGCCGGTGGCCAGGTCGACGGTCATCACGTTGCCGCCCCGTGCGACCGCGCTCGCCGCCAGGCGTCCGTCGGCGTACAGCTCGTACACGCCGTCGGGGCGCGGGGGAGCCCCCGGATAGACCCGCTTGGTGGGCAGGGTGTCCAGCTCCACCACGGTCGCGCGGGTGCGGAACCTCAGCCGCACACCCGCCGGTTGGGCCTCGGCCATCGCCAGTTGCGGGTCGGTGTTCTGGACGCGGGCCCGGGCGGGCAGGCGGTGCGGGAGCAGGCCGTTCGCCGTGCGCTCCAGCTCCAGTGCCCCGAGCACGAGGTCGGGGTGGAGCGGCGTGGGGGTGAGGGAGGGTATCGGGCCGGGTTCGGTGTTCATGGGCTCACTCGTTGTCGTTCGGGTCAGGGCTGCCGGTGCGGCGCGGGGCCGGCCGGCCAGGTGCGCAGGGCGAGGTCCAGGACGTCGATGATCCGGGCCCAGCTCTCCCTGCTGTCCGGGGCGCTGTGGCTGAAGGCCCCGGACAGTTCCAGGTCCGCGTATCCGTGGAAGACGCTGCCGAGCAGCCGTACGGCATGCGTCCCCTCGGGTTCGGCCAGGTCGTAGCCGTGCAGGATCGCCCGCATCATCCGGGCGTGCCGGGGCCCCGCGCTCGCGGCCGCGGTCTCCGGGCTCAGTGGCAGCCGGGCGGCTGCGTAGCGGCCCGGATGCGACCGGGCGTAGTCGCGGTACACCTCAGCGAACGCCTCCAGCGCGTCCCGGCCCGCCCGTCCGGCCAGCGCGGCGGCCCCCAGATCGGCCATCTCCTCCAGCGCGAGGAGGGCGATCCGGGTCCTCAGGTCCTCGGAGTTCCTCACGTGCGAATAGAGGCTCGCGGGCTTCACGCCCACGTGCCGGGCCAGTACGGAGACGGTGACCTGGTCGAACCCGAGCTCGTCGGCGAGGTCCGCGGCCGTCCGCACCAGTCCGTCCGCGGTGAGTCCTACGCGTGCGGCCACCCTCGCTCCTCTCCGTGCACCTCGTGTCTCAGCCTTCAAGGCTTTTGCCTACGACTATTAGGCACCATCCTGCGTCATTGAGGCAAGCGGCCTCGGTCCAGCAGAACGCGCACGTCCGGGAGCGAGGGCCTGCCGCCGCTCGGGAGCGCCGTACGCACGCCGTCCCGTCTCTCCACCGGGGACGAGGTGGCCGTCACGCTGACCGTCCGCCTGTACCGCACCGCGGCCCGGCGTCAGCCCCCGCCGAGGCCCCCGCCGAGCGCATTCGCCGCCGCGATCCGCTCCAGCATCCGCCGCTGGTGGCGATGCCCGACCGTCTCGTAGCCGATCACCGTCACGAACGGGGCGAGCATCACGACCAGGAGGCACACCGAGGTCGCCACCCCCGCCGCGGACAGCAGCACCGCCGTCAGCAGGACGCAGGTCGTCAGGGAGATCAGCAGGAGGTGGAAGCGGTCCGCCGTGGACATCAGCAGCGTGTGCAGCAGGTACACCATCAGCAGGTACAGCCCGACCGGGATCGCGAGCGACAGGACGACCGCCGCGTCGCCCAGCTCCGCGTGGTGCTCCAGGTGCAGCCCGGCCACGTGCAGACCGGCGCCGGCTCCCGCCACACCGATGAACAGCGGGATGTGCCCGTACCCGAAGAGATAGCCGCGGCTGCGCCGGTGCACCAGGATGTCGCCGAACGGGGTGGCGAAGTACACCCACCACATGCCGAAGGTGAGCCCGACGCCGGCGACGACGACGGCGACGGCGTTCGCGGTCCACTGCGTCCCGTCGGCGCCGCCGAGCAGGTCTCCGGACGACGCGACCGTGCCCACCACCCCCTCGCCGAGGGTGATGATGGCGAAGAGCCCGTACCGCTCCGCCACGTGGTGCGGGTGCCACGGGGTGTCGCCTGACGCCCCCTGCGTGAGCACCGGCAGCAGCAGCTCCAGCGCGCCCAGCACGAGGCACGCCACGAGCACGACCGGCGTCGGCGCCTCGGCGAACGCCACGACGATCCATCCCGCCTGGGCGATCACCGTCCACCGGATGTTCGCCATGCCGACGGCGTGGAACGGGGCGGACTCGCGAGCGGCCCGCCACCACTGGAGGACCATGGCGACGCGCATCACGACGTAGCCGATCACCATGGCCCGCAGCTCCAGGTGCCCGCCCTCCTCCACGGAGTGGAACATGGCGGGAATCCCGAGCGAGAAGACGACCACGCCGATCATCTGGAGCATCGTCAGGCCCCGGTACAGCCAGTCGTCGGTGCCGAACGCCGACGCGAACCAGCTGAAGCTGATCCACGCGATGCTGACCGCGAACATCGCCAGCACGAACGCCCCGACGGCCTGCCAGACGTGTCCCGCGGCCAGCATCTCGGCGAACTGCGACGCCGCGGTGCCGACGGCCACCACGAAGGTCAGGTCGAAGAGCAGCTCCAGGGGAGTGGAGACCCGTCCGGGCTCGCGCGGGTCACGCCCCGTCATCGGCACGCGGCTGTGGGCGAGTCTGGGCGTGCTCGACGCGTCGTCGCCGGAAGCGGAATCGTTCACCCCCGGCACGATGCCCAATCGGATGCGGTCCCGCGGTCAGGAACCGCGGCGGACCGCCCCACGAACACCCGGTTGGGCCGACCGGCCGTCGCTCTCCGCAGCCGTCACTCGGGATCCTGTTGCTTGCGGTTCCGCATGAAGAGGTGCCACAGCAGCGCGAGTACGGGTTGGAGGACGATCCATGTGACGAGCAGCCACCCCCACCAGCTCACCGCGCCGGCCGTGCTTCGGCTCGCGCGACGGCGGGGCCGTCGAGTCCCGTCGAGGTGGGCAGAAGGTCACGACAGGGCATGCCGCGGATCATGCGGGCCTCCTGGTGAGCGGGCGAGCCCGCCGTCCGTACCGCCGGGCCTCCATGGCCCGGCACGGGCGACGATCTCTCGCGACGCCCCGCCCGACACTAGGGCACGATCGAGTGCGCGTTTCCGCCGTCCACCCGCACGCACGCTCTTCGCCGCGGTCCTCGGTGCGGGAGCACGCCCGCGCCACCAGGCAGGCGGTCTCCTCGGGCTCGACCGGGCTGTCCCACGGCAACCACTGCGGACGGTGACGGCGCACGTGGGCGCGCAGTTGACTTCGCGGCGTGCGCCGCGTGCGCCCGCAGGTCCCGACCCGGGCGTGCCGGACCCCGTACCGCGGTCGACGGGAGCGGCTCGTGCCCGTACCGGACAGCGGCCCGGCGGTGCCGCCGCACCGTCACCGAGCGAACTCGGCCAGGCAGACCCCGGAAGCGCCGGAAGGCCGCCCGACCACCTCGATCAGGCGGCTGGGCGGCCTTCCGGCGTGCCGAGGCCCTTACGGCCGCTCAGTAGATGTGTCCGACGTGGGCGAGCGCCTGCCTCAGGAGCACACCGTGCCCCCCGGGCATCTCGCCCTGCACGGCGGGAGAGGCCGCCTCCTGCGGGCTGAGCCACACCAGGTCCAGGGCGTCCTGCCGAGGGCGGCAGTCTCCGGTCACGGGCACGACGTAGGCGAGTGACACCGCGTGCTGGCGCGGGTCGTGGTACGGCGTGATGCCTGCCGTGGGGAAGTACTCGGCGACCGTGAAGGGCTGCAGGGACGCCGGGATCCGCGGCAGCGCGACCGGGCCCAGGTCCTTCTCCAGGTTGCGGAGCAGCGCGTCACGGATCCGCTCGTGGTGCAGCACGCGGCCGGACACCAGGGTGCGGCTGATCGTTCCGTCGGCGCCGATCCGCAGGAGCAGTCCGATGCTGGTGACTTCACCGCTGTCGTCCACCCGTACGGGTACGGCCTCGACGTACAGGATCGGCACCTGGGTCCTGGCCGTGTGCAACTCGTCGGTGCTCAGCCAGCCGGGCGTGGTCTCGGTCATGTCGGACATCTCTTGATCGTACTTTCCCTGAGGGGACTTCGGTACGGATTGTGTGTCAGCCGACCGGGTGTCCGGGCAGGCCGACGCGGCGCGGGCGTCCTCCGGGACGTCAGGAGTCAGTCCCGTGCGGGCTCCCAGGGCCAGTGGGCGTCCCGGCCGGCGTCGAGGAGCGGGATCATGCGGAACGCCGCGTCGGTCAGACCGCCCAGCGCGTGCCGGTTGCCGCCGCCGGACGGCAGGGCGGCCTCGCGGTATCCGGCCATGTTCCACATGTACACGGGCACGCGCTTCGGGACGAGGTCGTCGATGAGGGTCTCGGGCATGCCGTCGCCGTACCCGTGGCAGTTCGACGGCAGCCAGCCGGGCCGCGTCTGCTCGTCGGTGACGACGACCACCCGGTCGTGACCGGCGTAGTGCCGCCTGACCGCCGAGGGGATGTCCGTGCCGGGGATCTGCCCGAAGCCCTCGACGAGGCGCAGCACGCTCGCGCCGCGCGGTACGTCGATCCGCCGCGAGCTCTGCCCGAACTCGACCAGCGTCGGCGCCTGGGCGCGCGCGGCGAGAGCCGCGCCGAACACGGCGGCCTGCTCGGCGAGCGGGATGTCGGACCGGTTCGGCGTCGAGTAGCCGTAGCCGGGGAACATCGACGGGGACCGGTCGACCAGGATCAGCGTGCGACCGGACAGCACGGGCACCTGGGCGAGCGAGTGGTTGAGCGCCTGCTCCAGGGCGTGGCCCCAGCGCAGGGAGGGCGCGGCCTGGTAAGCGGCCCAGAAGCGGAACGGGAACATGCGGGACCGGCGTACCTCCTCGGCATCGGCCAGGCGGGCGGCGATCCGCGCGGCCACCTCGTCGGAGACGCCGGCCTGGTCGAAGTTCCGCAGGTTCCGGACGAGCGCCATCAGACCCATGGACGGGATGACGGCCTCCCACGCGTCCTTGTCCAACGGCCCCTGGAGCCAGCCCGCGAGCGCCTCCCAGGTCATGCCCGCCGCCGCGAACCCCTCCCTCTTCGCCGGGTCGTGCAGGGCGCCGCGGCGCTCCTCGACGGGCAGGGCCATCAGCGACGCCCGCCGAGCGAGCGTCCGGAGCTGCGGCGGGACGGCGTCGCCGCGACCGTGGCGCCGGTCGATGGCGTGCCTGAACAGTTCGCCCTGCCACGGCTTGTCCGGGTGCGGCGCGGCATGGACGAGCTCCAGGACGTCGCCGAAGCGGTAACTCCGGGAGTCCGTGTCGTACTTGAGCAGGGACCGCTCGTCGTAGAGACGCCGGACGGCGTCGGCGATGCCGCGCTTCACGGGCTTCGGGAGCCGGCGTCCGTACCGGCCGGTCCAGTACCCGAGCAGCTCACCGGGCTCGTCGGCGCGCTGCAGCACCGAGTCGATGACCGAGCGGTTCGACCCGGGCGCACCGTCGCCGACGGCCGCCCCGGCGGCGGGGGCCGCGTCGAGCCTGGCCTTGACGAACTCGGCCGCCCCGACGAGGGAGGCGCTCCGCATGTTGCCGTCGCGGCGCAGCCAGCCCAGCAGTTCGGAGGTCCACGTGGGGTCTTCGACGGCGAGCTGCCGTACGAGAGTGGTGAAGCGGTCGTCGCGCTCCGCGGCCTTCTCGTAGAAGGTGTCGGTGCCGACGGTGTGGGCGACGGACAGGAGGAAGAGCTCGCTCCTGGCATCGCGAAGAAGGGCGCTAGCGCCCTCGTGGGTCCTGGTCCGCTCGCCGGTCGTGGTCACCGGCGAGCCGGCGGCCGGACGGGTGCCGCGGTGGTTGAAGCGAGCCATCGGCCCCTCACCTGTGGAGGGGAGGCAAAGCGGAGGGTGCCCGAGATCGAATCGGTAGGGGAGACAAGGTGCTCTGGCCGCTGAGCTACCGGCGCCCGAAGCGCCGGACGGGATTCGAACCCGCGACCGCCCCATTAACAGTGGAAGTATCCCCGGCCTGCGCACCGGGCACCCCGCCGCTATGTGCCTCCCGAGATCAGAAGTGGCCTGCGGCGTGGTTTCTTTGGAAGGAAGTAGCCGCCTGCCCGCGCACCGGGAGGTGCTTGTGGGCTTCACCGTAGCGACGCGTCTCCCTGCCGCCAAAGGGTTTTCCGCGGTGAGCGCCGGACACCGGGGACGTCCCCGGACGAAGCGTCAGGCCGGGGCGGCGCCGACGGCGTCGAGCGTGACGGGGATGTCGCGCCCGGCGGCGTCGAGTGTGACGGGGATGTCGCGTCCGACGGCGTCGAGCGTGACGGGGATGCCGAGCCCGGCGGCGTCGAGTGTGACGGGTTGTCGCCCGCCCGTCGAGCGGGCCGAGCCGCCGCCGACATCGCCCTCTCCGCCGACGTCCGGAGGGGGACGCACGTCAACGGCGACGGCGACGGCGACGGACGCGTGACGGCGGCCCTCGGCTCCGCGGGTCCACCCCGTCGAGGAGCCGGTCGTAGGTCAGGCCGGGCCAGGTCCCGGCGGCGGAGCCGGCCAGGTCGGGGCCGGTGCCGGCGGGCCCCCGGGCCCCTCGATTCGTCCCGCTTTGTCGCGCCAGGGCGAAGTGATCGTTTCCTGGCGATAGAAGAATCCTTTTCGCATTCTGTAGTGCATTCGGGTGATAGATGACGATCAAGGTCCGGCGTCATGCCTAAGATCCACCGTTGTGACAGAGAGTCAATACGCCTGGTCCGAGCAGGACTCGGCCGATGTGGTGATCCTCGGGGCGGGTCCCGCGGGGCTGGTCCTCGGGAACCTCCTGCTCCGCGCCGGGGTCGACTGCGCCATCCTGGAGCGCGCCGGCCGCGAGGACGTACAGAACCGGCACCGCGCGGGATACCTCGCTCCGCACACCGTGCGGATCCTGGCACGCAACGGCCTCGACGAAGGACTGCGGCGGAGGGGACACGAACACGGCGTGTGTGAATTCCGCACCGAGGACGGGCGGTTCCGTCTCGACTACCGACAGCTCGGCCAGGGCGAACCGCACACCGTCTACCCCCAGCACGAACTGGTCACCGATCTGCTCGCGCAGTTCGTCGACGCCGGGGGCCGGATCCGCTTCGGCACCGAGGCGCAGGCCGTGTCCGACGCGGACGGCCCGGCACCCTCGGTGACCGTACGGGAGCGGGACGGGCGCCCCGGGCGCTGGCGGGCCCGGTTCGTCGCCGCCTGCGACGGCCGCCACGGCGCCGGGCGCCGCTCGGTCCCGCCCGGGGCGGTGCGCCGGCACCACCGGGACCACGGCGTCTCCTGGCTGGGGCTGCTCGCCGAGGCTCCGCCGAGCCTGGACGCGGTGGGCTACGCGCTCCATCCGCGGGGATTCGCCGGGCACATGGCCCGCTCCGCCGAGACCACCCGCTACTACCTGCAGTGCGAACGCGGCACCCACGCCGACGCGTGGAGCGAGGAGCGCATCTGGGACGAACTCGACCTGCGCATGCGCTCGGCCGAGTACGGCGCACTGCGGCGCGGCCCCGTCATCCAGCGGGCGGTCGTCGACTTCGAGTCCGACGTGCTCGAACCGCTGCGCCACGGCTCGCTGTTCCTGGTGGGCGACGCCGCCGGTCTGCTCAGCCCGTCCGCCGCCAAGGGGGCGAACCTCGCGGTGCTGGAGGCCGAGATCCTGGCCCTGGCCCTGACCGACGACCTGGTCCACGGCGACTCCGGGGGGCTCGCGCGCTACTCCGATCGCTGCCTGGTCCACATCTGGCGGGCGCAGGAGTTCTCGCACTGGATGATCGGGCTCCTGCACGACACCACCGGCCCCGAAGACCCCTCCCTCTTCCACCGGCGGCTGCGCCACTCGCGGATCACCTCGCTGCGCACGTCACCAGCCCAGCAGGACTGGTTCGCCGAGAACTACGTCGGCATCTGACGGGCGTTCCCCTTCCTCACCTCGCGTCCTTCTCTCCTCCCTCTCACCCCGGGCTCGGCCCGCGGTCACCCATGCCCGCGCACGGCACGTTCCAGGTGCCGGCCCGGGTCTCCTCCTGCGCTTACGGACAGGCCATGCACTGCGACTACTCCCCTTCCTTCGCCATGCCCACGCCCGCGACGACGGCGAGCGCCGTCGACGACGCGGAACGACTCGGGGCGGCAGCCGGCTTCGTCCGTGAACAGGACACCGCCGTCCTGCTCTCGCGCGTGCTGCCCGGTCTCGACGGCCCCGAACTGCGGGCGCTGACCGACCGGTGCCGGTTCGCTCACGCCGCCGTGCTCGTGTTCCCGCCGGACGAGCACGCCCTGCGCAGGCAGCTCGCCGCGTGCGGGCTGCCTGCCGATGTCCCGGCGCAGCCCAGCGTCGTCGTCCGCGACCGCCTTGCCGCACGTCATCACCGCGACGCCGCGGATCTTGACGTAAGGATTCTCCGGCCCGCCGTCCAGGGCCCCGACGGCGAACACCGGGTGGTCGAGGTGTTCGCCCTGACCGTGCCGCCGGGTTCGGGCCTGTTCGGCATCGCCACCGACGAACGCCGGGCGGACCACGAGGCACACCTCGCCTTCGACGTCGCGCGCCCCGACCCGCTGCTGCTGCGCGGGCTGCTGGCGAGCTTCGAGCGCCACGGTGCCGCGGCCGACGGAGGCGGCTACAACCCGCACGAGGACGGCACCGTGTTCTACTTCACCGCCCCTTCCGGTACGAAGACGCCTTACGGGCGAGTGGAGTTGTACGCGAGCGGCGACCACCGGGACGTACTCGCCGAGCACCTCGGCCGGCCGGTCGGGGAGCGGGTCGACCGGCGGGCGGGTGCCGGGCAGCCCGATTCCCCGCGGCCCTCCTCCGCGCAGGCGAGCCCGGCGCAGCCGGACGGGTTCCAGGCCGCCGAGACGCTTCTGCGGCTGCTGACCGGAGCCTGGACCACCCAGGCCCTGGCGACCTGCGGGCAACTGCGGCTGCCGGAGGCCATGGACCGCGACACCGGCATCGGGGCCGCGGAGCTGGCACGGGCCGTGGGCGCCGATCCGCGGAGCCTGGCGACCCTGCTGCGGTACCTCGCGATGCTGGGCGTGGTCAGCGAAGGCCCGGACGGGTTCCGCCTCACGGACGTCGGCGCGCTGCTGGAGGCCGAGGCCCCCAGTTCCATGCGGCCGCTGGCGCTGATGTACGGCGGCCCCTTCTACCAGTCCTTCGCCCACCTGACCCACGCGGTCCGCACCGGGCAGCCCGGCTTCGAGCACCTCTTCGGCGAGAACCACTTCGACCACTTCGCCCGCGACCCCGAACTCCGTGCGCTCTTCGACCGGTCCATGACGTCGAGCGCCCCCCTCTTCGAAGCCGTGCCCGCCCACCCGGTGCTCACGGCCGCCGCCACCGCGCCCGGCCGTGCCCGTACCGTCGTCGACATCGCCGGCGGCACCGGAGAGCTCCTCGGCCGCATCCTGTCCGCGCACCCGACCCTGCACGGCGTCCTTCTGGAGCTTCCCCACGCCCTCGCGGCGGCCCGCGCCCGGCTGGCCGGCACCGAGGTCGGCGCACGCTGCGGCTATCTGGCCGGCGACTTCGCCGACGTGCCCCCGGGCAACGACGTGTACATCCTGTCCCGGGTCCTGCACGACTGGGACGACGAACGCTGTCGGAGCATCCTGCGGCACTGCGCCGACGCCATGCCCCGGGACGCCGACCTCCTGGTCGTCGAACGCCTCCTGCCGACCGACGGCACCGCCTCGCTCGCCGTCGCGTGGGACCTCCACATGATGTGCAACACCGGCGGCCGCGAGCGCACCGTCGCCCACTACGCCCGCCTGTTCGAGGACTCCGGGCTCGTACTCGTCGGACACAGCCCGCTCGCCCTGGGCGCGCACACGCTCCACGCCCGCCGGGGCTGACACCCGGGGACCGGAGCCGGGACGGACCCTTCCGGCTCCGGTCCCTCCCGACGAGAACCGTGTCGCAGCGCGCTTCGCTCGGGGGAGTCACGCCGGGGCGTCGGTACGCTCGGGCCATGTCCGAGACGCCTGTGGCCCGCTTCTACGACGAACTGGCCGCCGACTACCACCTGATCTACGCCGACTGGGAAGCGAGCGTCCGCCGACAGGGGGAGGCCCTGGACGCCCTGATCGGACCGGAGCGCGTACGGGTGCTCGACTGCTCCTGCGGCATCGGGACCCAGGCCATCGGCCTCGCCCGGCGCGGACACCATGTCGTCGGCACGGACCTCAGCCCGCGCGCCGCCGCCCGCGCCGCCCGTGAGGCCGCCCGCCGTGACCTGAGCCTGCGCACGGCCGCCGCCGACATGCGACACCTGCCGTTCTCCGAGCGCCGGTTCGACGCCGTCGTCTGCGCCGACAACTCGCTGCCGCACCTGCTGACGGAGCGGGACGTGCGTGCCGCGCTCGCCGAGATGCGCCGTGTGCTGCGCCCCGCCGGCCTGCTGATGGTCAGCACGCGCCCCTACGACGACCTGGTGCGCGACCACCCGCCGTCCACGCCGCCGCAGGTCCACGGGAGCGCCGACGACCCCGGCGGGGAAGGGCGGATGGTCACCTTCCAGCTCTGGCACTGGCACGACGACGGAGAGCGCTACGACCTGGAGCACTTCCAGCTCCTCCGGACCGGGGGCGAGTGGCGCGTCCAGGTCCGCCGGACCACCTACTGGGCGCTCGGCCGGGACACGCTGTGCGCCCTCGCGGCCGAGGCGGGGTTCGTCGACATCGAGTGGCGGCTGCCCGAGGAGACCGGGTTCTTCCAGCCGCTGCTCGTGGCCCGTGCCGGTGAGCGGCGCCGAGGGCGCGGCGGCCCTTCCCGGGCACCCGGGCCGTGATCCGATGCCCGCCTCCACTGCCACGGGCAGCCCGGTACGGCCTTCCGGGAGCGAGCGAGCGGGCGCCCGGCGCCAAGGACACCTGACCCGTGCCGCGGGAGGAGCCGGGCGCGCGAAGCGGTCAGGGTGATCGGCGGGCGTTGAGACGGGCGGCCTGACGCGTCAGGTGGTCGCGCTCGGCGAGGTTGGGTGCCTGGTGAGCCGCCTCGGCGTACAGCCGCGCCGCCGTCGCCAGGTCGCCGTCGCGCTCGTGGAGGTACGCCGCCACCGCGGTGTGGCGGGGAAGCGAGGCATCCAGCGTCGCGAGCGCCGCGAGGCCGGCGCGCGGCCCGTCGGCCTCCCCGACGGCCACGGCGCGGTTGAGCCGGACGACGGGGCTGTCGGTCAGGCGAGTGAGTTCGTCGTACCACTCGACGATCTGCACCCAGTCGGTCTCCTCGGCGGTGGGCGCGTCGGCGTGGAGTGCCGCGATGGCGGCCTGGGCCTGGAACTCGCCCAGCCTGTCGCGGGCGAGGGCGGCCTGCAGGATCACGACGCCCTCGGTGATCAGCGCCGTGTCCCACCGGCCGCGGTCCTGCTCGGCCAGCGGCACAAGGCTGCCGTCCGGTGCGGTCCTGGCGGCGCGCCGGGCGTGGTGGAGCAGCATCAGGGCGAGGAGCCCGGCCACCTCGGGATGGGCGATGCGCGCCGCGAGTTGCCGGGTGAGCCGGATGGCCTCGGCGGCGAGGTCGACGTCGCCGGAGTAGCCCTCGTTGAAGACGAGGTAGAGGACGCGCAGCACGGTGGCGACATCGCCGGGCCGGTCGAGGCGCACACCGGAGACGGTGCGCTTGGCGCGGCTGATGCGCTGCGCCATGGTCGCCTCGGGCACCAGGTAGGCCTCGGCGATCTGTCGGGTGGTCAGCCCGCCGACGGCACGCAGCGTGAGGGCGACCGCCGAGGCCGGGGTGAGCGACGGGTGGGCGCACAGGAAGTAGAGCTGGAGCGTGTCGTCCACCGCGGGCGCCGCGCCGGGCGCCGGTTCCTCCTCGGCGCGGTCCTCACGGCGACGCCGGGCGGCGTCCGCCCGGGTCGCGTCGAGGAACTTGCGCCAGGCCACGGTGACCAGCCAGCCCTTGGCGTCCCGCGGTGGGTCCGCGTGCCAGACCCGTAGCGCCTCGACCAGTGCGTCCTGCACGGCGTCCTCGGCCGCCGCGAAGTCGGCTCCGCGGCGGACGAGGACGGTGAGCACGCTCGGCGTGAGGCTCCTCAGCAGGACCTCGTCCATCGGTGAGGTCACTCCGTGATGGTGGGCGGAGCGGCCAGGAAGGGGCGCACCTCCAGCCATTCGTGGATCGGCTTCCCGCCCGCCCCGGGGGCGGCCGAGAGCTCCCCGGCCAGCTCGACGGCCCGCTCGTAGTCGTCGACGTCGATGATCATCCACCCGGCGATGAGGTCCTTCGTCTCCGCGAACGGCCCGTCGGTGACCGGAGGGCGTCCTTCGCCGTCGTAGCGGACCCACGCTCCCTCGGGGGCGAGGGCCTGACCGTCGACGAACTCGCCGGTCTTCTCCAGCCGGGCCGCGAAGTCGTGCATGTACTGCATGTGCGCCGAGATCTCCTCCGGGGTCCACTGGTCCATCGGTACGTCGTTGGCCGGAGCCGGGGCGCCGCGGTAGTGCTTCAGGAGCAGGTACTTCGCCATGGTGATCCTCCTCGCGGTTGCGACCCATTGTGGTCGCGTTCACCCCTGGGACGGAGCCGGACGCGGCTTCTCGACATCGCCGTACGAACTTCTTCGAGATTTTCCCGGACGAGTTTGCCGAGCCCCGTCGCGGCATCGGGATCCCGGTCGTGGCACCAGGGCGAGAACGGCTCACGGGCGCTGTCCGCCTGTGGGGGACTATCCCCGCGCCCCGTGGCGGAGTCCGTCGAGGAGCAGGTCGAGAAGGCGGCCGGACCGGTCCCGCTGGGCGGGCGAGCTGGTGATCAGCGCGACCCCCGCGAGGCTGAGGCCGACGTCGAAGGGATCGATGTCCGAGCGCAGGAGGCCGGCGTCGGCTCCCGCGTGGAGCAGGGAGTCGATCGCCGCGCCGAGCCGGTCGAGGGTCTCGGCGAAGGGGTCCGCGCCGGAGGCCACAGCGGCCCGCAGGGCGTCGGCCATGCCCTCCTTGGCGGCGAGGTAGTCGATGAAGCGGTCCATCCACAGGCGCAGCGCCCGGTCCGGCGGGAGCTCGGCCAGCAGTTCGGCGGCGCTGTCGCAGACCCGGGCCAGCTCGTTGCGATACGCCGCCTCGACCAGTGCCTCGCGGGTGGGGAAGTGGCGGTAGAGCGTGGCGGAGCCGACGCCGGCGGCCTTGGCGATCGTGTCGATGGGGACGTCCGCGCCCTTCTCGGCGAAGGCGCGCACGGCCGCTTCGAGGATGCGCTCCCGGTTGCGGCGGGCATCGGCGCGCAAGACGCTCGGCTGGGTGGTCAAGGCTGCTCCCTTCGTCGGTATCCAGTCTATCTGGACAACCGGGGAGTTCCCCGGTTAGCCTCCGGGATTAAATGGGGAGTTCCCCGGTTATCGGGCCGGGCGCTCCGTCGAACGGACGAGGAGAACCCTTGATGCCCAGCGAGAAGACCGTCCTGATCACCGGTACGTCCTCCGGTATCGGCCTTGCCGCGGCCGTGGCCGCCGCCCGGGCCGGCTGGACCGTCGTCGCCACCATGCGCGACACCGGCAAGGCCCAGACCCTGCTCAAGGAGGCGGCCGAGCAGGCGGTCACCGACCGGATCCAGGTCAAGCGCCTGGACGTCGTCGACGCCGACAGCATCGCCGCATGCCTGGAGGAGGTGATCGCCGAGCACGGGCGCCTCGACGCCCTGGTCAACAACGCGGGCGCCGCCCAGGTCGGGACCATCGAGCGGATGAGCCTCGACGAGGTCCGCGCCGCCATGGAGGTCAACTTCTTCGGTGTCGTCGCCGCCACCCGCGCCGCCCTGCCCCACCTGCGGGCGTCCCAGGGCCGCGTGATCACCGTCACCAGCGTGGGCGGCGCGGTCGGACAGCCCTTCAACGAGGCCTACTGCGCCGCGAAGTTCGCCGTCGAGGGCTTCATGCAGTCGCTCGCCCCCGTGGCCGCCACCGTCGGCGTCGGTGTCACCGTGATCGAACCGGGCGCGGTGGCGAGCGAGTTCGTGGCCAACATCGGCCTGGACATCCCGGCCATGCTTGCCGCGGCCGGACCGTACGCCCCGGCCCTCCAGGCGTACCTGGCGCGAACCCAGCAGTCCTTCGGCAACGCCCAGACGTCGTTCGAGGCCGCCGCCCCGATCGTCGAGGCCCTGAACGCGGACGCGCCCGCGTTCCGCGTCCAGACCTCCGAGTGGGCCCGCGAGTTCGTCGGCACCACCCTCGCCGACCTGGACGGCTCCGCCGTGCAGACCCTCACCCGCGCCTGGGTCCGCTGAACGGCTCCGCAGGTCGAGCAGGGTTCCCCGACGGGCAGCCGGACGGGCTCACGGGCGGGCGCGGCGGGGGCGCCGGGCCCGTAGCGGGCGGGGGTGTGCGGATTCCGGTTGGCGCGGCGGGTGTCGGCGCCCGGGGGTGACCGGCGTGCCGTGTGGCGGTCAGGCGCTCGAGGGGCCTGGGCCGGTGAGTTCGTCGACTTCCGTGGCGTACAGCTGGGCCGGGTCGAAGCCCATGCCGGTGAAGTGGCCCGCGAGTTCCAGGGAGAGCGCCCCGTGCAGGCGGGTCCAGAAGGCGAGGGCGCGGCGGAGGGCCGCCGGTGGGGCCGGGTGGGGGTCGGCCCACTGGCGGTGGGTGGCGAGGTGAGTGTCGAAGGGCGCTGCGGAAGTGGCGCCGTCCGGCCGTGCGGCGCATGCGTCGAGAAGGACGCTCATGATCTCCTGGGTGATCCCGGTGACGTCGTCGGGCGCGTGGTACCCGGGAACGGGAGTGCCGTACACGAGGAAGTAGCGCTGGGGGTCGGCGAGCGCCCAGTCGCGCAGTGCGTGGGCGAGCGCCGCGAGGTCGGCACCGTCCGCCGCGGCGGCGTGGAACGTGTCCGCGAGGCTGCGGTAGGCGTCGCGGATGAGCTCGGTGATCAGCTCGTCCCGGCCGGCGAAGTACCGGTAGAGCGCAGGGCCGCTCATCCCCAGCCGCTTGGCGATGGCGTTCAGTGACAGGGCCGAGGCTCCGGCCTCCGCGATCTGCGCCCACGCATGCTGCTTGATCTCCGCGCGCACCTGGTTCCGGTACCGCTCGCGCGGGGTCGCCGTCGTCTCACTCATCGCTCGTCACCCATCGCCCTTCGCGCGTCCACTTCCCGCCTCCGCCTCCCTCGCTATCGGCAGGCGTCGGCGCCGTCGCACGCCCACCGTCCGTTACACCCTATCGCGATGTCGAGATGGGCTAGCGGTCCGTTTCGGGCAAGTGCTTGACAGTCTCACTCGCCCTTGTCATTTTAGTTATAGCTTCTAACTCAAGCGAAATGCTCTTGGGAAGGTGTGAGATGGAAACCAAGGAACTGGTCGAGGTCGTCCTGCCCGGCACCGTCGAGCCCGAGGGGCTCCGGCTGCGGCGAGGTCCCGTGCCCGCCCCCGGCCCGGGACAGGTGGTGGTCGCCATGGAGGCCACCGGCGTGTCCTTCGCCGAACAGCAGATGCGCCGCGGCCGCTACTACGATCAGCCGCCCTTCCCCTTCGTGCCGGGCTACGACCTCGTCGGCACCGTCGCGACGGTCGGCGAGGGGGTCGACGCCGGGCTCGTGGGCCGCCGCGTGGCCGCGCTCGTCAAGGTCGGCGGCTGGGCCAGCCACGTGGTCGTCGACGCGGCCGACGCGGTGCCGGTGCCCGACGGCATCGGTGCGGCGGAGGCCGAGGCGCTCGTGGTCAACGGGATCACCGCCTGGCAGATGCTGCATGGCAAGGCCAGGGTCCGGGCCGGCGCGACCGTCCTGGTGCACGGGGCGAACGGCGGTGTCGGCACTGTCCTGGTCCAGCTCGCCCGCGCGGCGGGTGCGACCGTGATCGGCACCGCCTCGGCACGGCACCACGACGCCCTGCGCGCCCTGGGCGTCACGCCGGTCGACTACCGCACCGAGGACGTGCCCGCCCGCGTCCGGGAACTCGCGCCCGGGGGAGTGGACGCCGTCTTCGACCACATCGGTGGCCGCAGCGTGCGCGACTCGTGGCGCCTGCTCGCCCCCGGCGGCACGCTCGTGTCGTACGGCAGTGCCGCCACGCGCGACGACACCGGCTCCAAGCAGTGGCCGGTGCTCAAGATCCTCGGCCGGGTGTGGCTGTGGAACGCCCTGCCCAACGGACGCCGCGCCTGCTTCTTCAACATCTGGGCCGGCCGGGCCTTCGCCGCCGACCGCTTCCGCGCCCGTCTGCGCGCCGACCTCACGGACGTGTTCGCCGCCCACGGGCGCGGCGAGATCACGGCCCGGGTCGCCGCCGTCCTTCCGCTCGCGAGGGTCGCCGAGGCGCTGCGGCTCGCCGAGTCGGGCACGGTGACCGGCAAGGTCGTCCTCACGCCGTGAGGCCGTACGCCGCGAGGCTCCACGGCGCGAGGCCCCGCGCCCTACGGGGCGGGCGCGGCTCCGGGCGCGGCTCGTGGCGCGGCTCCGGGCGCGGCGATGACTTTCCGACGCGCGTCCGGTCGGTACGTTCGCCGTAAGCCGTCCACGTGGACCGGAGCGTCGGGAGCGACATGAGCATGCAGAGCGACCACGGCAGCACCACCCCGGACCCCGGGCAGCAGCCCCGGCTCGTGGATCTCGAACCCGAGATCACCGCCGTCGTGCGCGGCGTCGTGCCCCCCGAGGAACTGCGCACTTTTTTCGACGGGGCCTTCGGGGCGCTCGGCCGGGTCCTGCACCGGCAACAGGTCCCGCCCAGGAGTGCCGCGTTCGGGCTCCATCACGGAGGGCCGGGGGAGAAGCTGAACCTGGAGGTCGGATTCGTCACGGGGCGGGCGGTGCGGCCCGAGGACGGGGTGGTCACCGGCGAACTCCCCGGCGGGCGGGTCGCGAGGGTGACCCACCACGGCGGGTTCGACGGGCTCGGTGAGTCCTGGGAGCGACTCGCGGTCTGGATCGAGGCGCAAGGACTGCGCGGTGGTGCGGACCGGTGGGAGGTGTACGTGACGCGGCCCACCCCGGACATGGACCCGCGTGACCTGCGGACCGAACTCAACTGGCCGATCGCCGACTGACGGCCCCGCACGATCCGTACGGACGAGCGGCCCACATCACCCCGCCCAGGCGCCGGTCGAAGCGGGCGACGCGTACCCCCGGCGCCGTACCCGGTGCCCGGTACGCCCGACGACCACGGCCCCCCGCGCCGGAGCCGGCCCCCCGGTACGGCCCGGTCGCACGGCGCTCACGTGCCCGGGAGCCGCTCCTCCCCGCCGAGTCCCGGCGCACCCCAGACCGGGAACCACCGCTCCATGTCCGGCTCCATCGCGAGATCGCCGGCGAGCAGCCCTCTGACCTGGAGCTCCAGGGCGTTGTCGCGGCTCTCGGCGCGATCGGTGCGCGGCGCGAAGGGATAGAAGGTGCCGCGTTTGTAGAGGTACACGAGCGCGAGGTCGCGCGCCCGGTGCCCGTCGGCGCCCGGATCGTCCGACCACGCACCCTCCGTCCGGACGGCCCCCGTCCGGACGCCCTCCGGCGCAGGGGCCTGCTCCCCTGCCGCCGGAGCGCGGAACGCGGTCAGGGAGCAGAGCAGGTTCGGGCCGAAGCCGGCCTCCTCAAGGAGTGCGTTGACCGCGTGCAGGTCGTTGACCAGCGTGATCAGGTCCTCCGCGGGCCGCCGGACGGTGAGCCACGTGTAGCCGTACGCGTCCGAGGTGTACGTCACGGGGTACGCCTCCGCTTGGGCGCCCTCGCCGCCCGCACCCCGATCGGGCTCGGCCGCCACCGCGACGTCGAGGAGATCCCGTACCTCTCCCTTCAGACGTGCGAAGGCACCCCCCTCGACCGCGGCGAAGCACACCGACCCCGCTCCGGCCGGGACGAAGCCCGTGCCCGCCTGGAGGGTGAGCGCCGCGGCGGCCAACCCGAAGAGACGGTCCAGATCGGGCCGCACCGGCCGGCTGCGCCCGAGGATGCTGTCGAGGAGCCCCACCGCCGTCACGCCCCACCGAGCTGCGCCGAGATCCGCGCGAGCTGCTCGAGCCGCTGCTCGAGGGTCGGGTGGGTGGAGAGCAGTCGGCTCAGGCTCTCCTTGGACGAGAAGGCCGGCGCGAACCAGAAGGCGTTGTACGGCTCCGCCTTGCGCAGGTCCTTCGTCGGGATCCGGGCCATCTCGCCGCTCACCTTGGTGAGCGCGGAGGCGAGCGCCGACGGACGGCCCGTGAGGAGTGCGGCGGCGCGGTCGGCGGCCAGTTCGCGGTACCGGGACAGCACCCGGGTCAGCAGGAAGCTGACGACGTAGACGGCGGCGCTGACCACGGGGACGAGGATCACCGCGAGGCCCATGGTGCTGTCCCGGCTGCGGCCGAGACCGCTGTAGAGCGCGACCCGCGTCATCATCCCGGCGAGGACGCCGAGGAAGGACGCGATGGTCATGACCGCGACGTCCCGGTGCGCCACGTGGGACATCTCGTGCGCGAGGACCCCCTCCAGCTCGTCCGGCTCCAGGCGCCGCAGCAGGCCGGTCGTGACGCAGACGAGCGCGGTCTTCTCGCCGCGGCCCGTGGCGAACGCGTTCGGCACGTCGCTCTCGGCGATCGCCACCTTCGGCTTGGGCATGTCGGCGAGCGCACAGATCCGGTCCACGGTGCCGTGCAGCTCGGGCGCCTGGTCGCGGCTCACCTCGCGGGCCCCCATGCCCAGCGCGGCGATCCGGTCGCTGAACCAGAACTGCCCGACGAACAGCGCACCCGTGATCAGGAGGATGACCGGCCAGGAGCCGCGCAGCAGGACCAGCAGGACGCCGACGAACACCACGTACAGCAGGCCGATCAGGAACATCGTCGTCGCCATGCGCGTCGTGAGCCCCCTGTCGGGGGCGTAGCGAGAGCGGGACGAGGTCCGAGTTCTGGGCATCCACGCACCCTCTTCCACGAGCGGGCGGGACCGGCCGGACCCCGGGCGGGGCAGGCCTTCCGCCCCCTCCTGCCAGTGTGCCCCTCCGCACGCCGGAACGGAGGGGCGAAGCCGGGTCGCACCGGGGCCCGGGCGCCGTCCCCACCACCCCGTGCCGCCTCCCGGCACGCCGGTGAGGGTGAGCCCGCTCCCCGTCGGGAGCACCGGCCGCCTGGTGGGTGGTCGCGTGTCCACGTGGTGGACGCGGACGTGGCGGATCTTGTCGCAGCGTCCGGGAAAGTGCAGGTCAGAGCCGTGCATACAAGGTGTCAGGTGGCGCAATACTGCGGCAACACCACCGGTGGCGCTCCCCGGGTACGTTCCCTGCCATGCCAGCCGAACCCACCCCCGCAGCCCGCCCCGTCGCCGCCGCGCGCCGTCGACGGCTGCGTGCGGACCGGGCCCGACAGCTCGCCGATCTGCTGCGTCACCAGATCCTGACGGGTGGCTTCCCCCAGCGGATCCTTCCCCTGGAGGACGTCATCGCCGCGGACTACCGGGCCAGCCGCAACACCGTGCGTCAGGCCATGGACCTGCTCCGCGGTGAGCAACTGGTCGAGCGGCAGCCCGGCGTCGGCACCGTGGTGGTGTGCGAGAAGTACCCGCACGGCCTCCAACGGCTGCAGGGCCTGGCCGAGACCCTGCGCGAGCACGGCCGGGTCACCAACGAGGTACGCACGGTCGGCCCGGTCGCCGCCCCGGGGCCGGTGGCGCACCGACTGGGACTGCCCGAGCACAGCGACGTGCTCTGTATCGAGCGGCTGCGCCGCCTCAACGGTCTGCCGCTGTCCCTGGACCTGTCCTACCTGCCCATGGACCTGGGCGGTGAACTCCTCGGCTGCGACCTGGAGAACACGGACGTGTTCCGGCTGCTAGAGGTGCTCACCGGCGGCCCGCTGGGCCACGCCGAGATCACCCTGGAGGCGGTCAACGCCGACGCCCACTCCGCCGCGGTGCTCCAGGCCCCGCGCGGCGCGGCCGTACTGATGCTGGAGCGGCTGACCTGTCTGCCCGACGGGCGCCCTGTGGACCTGGAGTTCATCCGCTTCCGCGGCGACCGCATCACCATGGGCGGCGTGCTGCACCGGTCACTCTGATACGCGGGGCCGGTCCGCCGGCACCTTCCGCCGCGTCCCTTCCCCGGCGCCAGGCGTGCCCGGTCTCCCCGGTCGCCCTCGCCCCTCTCCGCGGCTTCGGCCTCATCCCTCCGTACCTCCTCCCCGCCCCTTCCCCGGTCCGTCCGAGGGCCGGCCCGTCGGGCCTTCCGGCGTTCCCGGTTCCTCGTTCCTCCCCCTTCCCGCCCCCTTTCGGGTCTTGGAGACCGCCATGCCTCTCGTTCCGCAGCGCTCGGACGTGCCCGTGACCATCGACGAGTCCCGGTGCATCGACGGCTGCACCCTCTGCGTCGACATGTGTCCGCTCGACTCCCTCGCCATCCGCGAGGACAACGGCAAGGCGTACATGCACGTGGACGAGTGCTGGTACTGCGGCCCGTGCGCCGCGCGCTGTCCCACCGGTGCGGTCACCGTCAACATGCCCTATCTGCTCCGCTGAAAGGCCGGCCTTCCATGTCCCGCAAGAGAATTCCGCTCCTCGCGCTCCTTGCCACCACGCTGCTTCCCCTCGCGACCGGTTGCGGCGGTGCGGCCGGCGCCGACAGCGACGGCAGGACGGTCACCGTCACCGTCGGCTACCAGTCGAAGACCATCAACACCGTCACCGCCGGCACGCTGCTGCGCTCCCTCGGCTACTTCGAGGAGGAGCTCGCGGCACGCGGGAAGAAGGACGGCGTCTCGTACAAGGTCGTGTGGCAGGACTACGCCACCGGTGCCCCGATCACCGCCCAGATGACGGCCGGGAAGATCGACATCGGTTCGATGGGCGACTTCCCCCTGCTCATCAACGCCGCCCGGGGCAAGCAGCTGCGGCAGCCGACCCGGCTCGTCGCCGTCACCGGCTACAACCTGCGCGGCGGGCTCAACACGGTGGTGACCGCCCCCGGTTCGTCCCTGAAGTCACTGGCCGACCTGCGCGGCAAGAAGGTGTCCACCAGCATCGGCTCGGCCGCCGACGGCACGCTCGTGCGCGCGCTGGAACGGGCCGGCCTCGACCCGGAGAAGGACGTCCGGAAGCTCAACCAGCAGCCCAGCGTGGGCGCGTCCGCACTCACCGCCGGCAGCGCCGACGCGCTGTCCCAGTTCGTCGCCTGGCCGGGCCTCCTGGCCTTCCAGGGCCGAGCCCAGGCCCTCTACGACGGAGCGGTGCTCGACCTGCCGACCTTCCACGGGGTCACCGTGCGACAGAAGTTCGCCGAGCAACGGCCCGGGATCCTCGACGACTTCCTCACGGCGCAGCGCCGGGCAACCGACCACCTGCGCACCCGGCCCGTCGCGGCCGCCGAGTCGGTGGCGAAGGCCACCGGCCTGCCCGCGGAGGTCGTCTACCTCTACAACGGCGCCAACGGCATCTCCACCTTCGACCCGCAGCTGCGCCCCGAGCTGATCGCCGCGCTGAAGCAGGACGTCCCCCTGCTGAAGGCGGCCAAGCTGGTCGGCGACGTGGACGTGGACGCCTTCGTCGACCCGGCGCCGCTGAAGCGGGCCGCGGCGGGCCCCGCGTACCCGAAGGCGGGCACGGCCAAGTCGGAACTGTGGCTCAAGGGGCAGTCCACCACGCGTTCCTTCGACACTCCCGAAGAGCTGCTGAAGGCAGTCAAGGCTGCCGACGTACGGGCCGCCTACGTGCCCGACGCGCTGACCGGCACGCTGTGGTTCGCCGACAAGGCCGTTTGGGTAGCGGACGGCAAGCGGCTGCGGGCCTTCGTCACCCCGGCCAACGCGGAGGCGTACGTATCCGGGCACCCAGGCGCCCGGACCGTGGGATACACGGACGCCGTACGGCTGGCGTCATGAGCGCGGGCCGTCGGCTGGTCCGGGCGGGCTCGCTCGTCGCGGCCCTCCTGCTCTGGCAGCTGCTGACCTCCCTGGACGTCAACCTCTGGCTGCGGTTCGAGCAGTTCCCCACCGTCGTCGAGGTGGCCTCCGCCTTCGCGGACCGGATCGGCACCCCGACCTACTGGCAGGACCTCGGCCACAGCCTGAGCCGGATCACGGTCGGCTTCCTGCTGGCCTCCGTCCTGGGGGTCGCGGCCGGTACGGCCGTTGCGCGCTCCCGCTGGGCCGCCGACCTGCTGGGGCCGCTGGTCGAGGTGGTGCGGCCCGTGCCGGCCATCGCCCTGGTCCCCGTCGCGATCCTGCTGCTGCCCACCAACGAGCAGGGCATCGTCTTCATCACCTTCACCGCCGCGTTCTTCCCCGTGCTGGTGTCGACCCGGCACGCCGTCCGGGCCCTCACGCCGGCCTGGGAGGAGGCCGTCCTCACCATGGGCGGCGGCCGGCTGAGGGTGCTGCGCTCGGTGGTGCTGCCGGGCGCGCTCCCCGGCATCTTCGGCGGCCTCTCGGTGGGCATCGGCGTCGCGTGGATCTGCGTGATCTCCGCGGAGATGATCTCCGGCGAGTACGGGGTCGGCTACCGCACGTGGCAGGACTACACCGTCGTCGACTATCCGGGGGTGTTCGTCGGCATGGCGACCATCGGCGGCCTCGGCTGGCTCACCTCGACGGCGGTGGAGTTCCTGGGCCGGCGTGCGACCGCGTGGCTGCCACGTCCGGCCGGACGCGGGGGAGCCGACGTCCCGCGCCCGCCGTTCGGCAGAGGCCGCCGGTCCGCCCGCCCGACGGAGGCCGCAGGTACGGAGTCCGATTCCGCCCCTACGGCGTCCCATTCCGCCCCTACGGCGCCGGGGTCCGCCCGTACGACCTCGCACGCCGAGGTCGCCGACACGGACGCCGAGGGCCGCACGACCCCGCCTGCCGGCTTCGACGACGCCGAAGCCGATGCCGAAGCCGGCGCACGGACGCATGCCCGTGCCGGCGAGGGCGCCGACGCCGACGCCGACGCCGACGCCGACGCCGACGCCGTCACCGAAACCGACACCGTCACCGTCCCCCGCAAGGAGCCCGTCCCATGAGCGTCGCGCCCGCGCCGCCCACCGGCGCCGAACTCACCCTGGAAGCCGTGCGGCTCGGCCACCCGGACGGCGCCGCCGTGCCGGGCACGGTGACGCTGAGCATCCCGCCCGGAGAACTGCTGGCCGTGGTCGGACCTTCCGGCTGCGGCAAGTCCACCCTGCTGCGTACGCTCGCGGGGCTTCTGCCCCCGCTGGCGGGGCGGGTCGGTCAGGACGGGGAGCCGATCGACCGGCCCGGTGCCGACCGGGCCCTGGTCTTCCAGCACGACGCGCTGCTGCCCTGGAGGACCGTCCGCGCCAACGTGGAACTGCCGCTGGCCGTCCGACGGGTCCCGCGTGCCGAGCGGCGGCGTTCGGCGGTCGAGTGGCTGGACCGGGTCGGCCTCGCCGACCACGCCCACAAGCTGCCGCACCAGCTGTCCGGCGGCCAGCGGCAACGGGTCCAGCTGGCCCGCGCCCTCGCCGGACGCCCCCGTGCGGTCCTGATGGACGAGCCCTTCGGCGCGCTGGACGCGCACACCCGGGCAGGGATGCAGGACCTTCTGGTGGACATCCTGCGCGGCACCGGCGCCACCGTCGTCTTCGTCACCCACGACGTGGACGAGGCCCTGCACCTCGGCGACCGGGTCCTCCAGCTCGCCTCCGGGCAGGTGCTGGACGTACCGCACCCACGGGAGCGCGAGGCCCGTACGGCCCCCGGCACCGTCGAGGCGCGACGCCGCATCCTCGCCTCCCTCTGAGCCCCCTTCCCGAACCCCTCTCGGCCGTCCGAGAGCCACCCGAAAGGCAACCCCGTGGACACGCTGGTGGACACCCCTCTGCCCGTCCCCGCGCTCGCCGACGCGACCGAACTGACCTGCGACGTCCTGGTCGTCGGCGGCGGCACCGCGGGCACGATGGCCGCGCTGACCGCTGCCGGACGCGGTGCGTCGGTGCTGCTGCTGGAGAAGGCGCACGTCCGACACTCCGGCGCCCTCGCCATGGGAATGGACGGGGTCAACAACGCGATCGTCCCGGGGCGGGCCGAACCCGACGACTACGTCGCCGAGATCACCCGCGCCAACGACGGCGTCGTCGACCAGTCCACCGTCCGGCAGACCGCGGTCCGCGGCTTCGGAATGGTCCAGCGCCTGGAGTCGTACGGGGTGAAGTTCGAGAAGGACGAGCACGGCGAGTACGCCGTGCGCCAGGTGCACCGGTCCGGGTCGTACGTCCTGCCGATGCCGGAGGGCAAGGACGTCAAGAAGGTCCTCTACCGGCAGCTGCGGCGGCGGGAGATGCGCGAGCGGATCCGGATCGAGAACCGGGTCATGCCGGTACGGGTGCTCACCCACCCGGACGACGGGCGGGCGATCGGCGCGGCGGGGTTCCACACCCGCACCGGCGAGTTCGTGATCGTCCGGGCGGGCGCGGTGATCCTGGCCACCGGCGCCTGCGGCCGGCTCGGCCTGCCCGCCTCCGGCTACCTCTACGGCACGTACGAGAACCCGACCAACGCGGGCGACGGCTACGCCATGGCCTACCACGCGGGGGCCGCGCTCACCGGGATCGAGTGCTTCCAGATCAACCCGCTCATCAAGGACTACAACGGACCGGCGTGCGCGTACGTCGCGAACCCGTTCGGCGGGTACCAGGTGAACCGGCACGGCGAGCGCTTCGTGGAGTCGGACTACTGGTCGGGCCAGATGATGTCCGAGTTCGCGGCCGAACTCGCCTCCGACCGGGGCCCGGTGTACCTCAAGCTCAGTCATCTGCCCGAGGAGACCGTCGGCGCCGTCGAGTCGATCCTGCACACGACGGAACGCCCCACCCGCGGCACCTTCCACGCGAACCGCGGCCACGACTACCGCACCCATGACATCGAGATGCACATCTCGGAGATCGGGCTGTGCGGCGGTCATTCGGCCTCCGGGGTACGCGTGGACGCCCACGCCCGGACGACGGTGCCCCGGCTGTACGCGGCCGGCGACCTGGCCTGCGTCCCGCACAACTACATGATCGGCGCGTTCGTCTTCGGCGACCTGGCCGGCGAGGACGCGGCGCAGTACCAGGCGTACGAGGGCGAGCTGCCCGCGGACCAGCTGGCCGCCGCCCACGCCCTCGTCTACCGGCCCCTGCGCAACCCCGATGGACCGCCGCAGCCGCAGGTCGAGTACAAACTGCGGCGGTTCGTCAACGACTACGTGGCTCCGCCGAAGACCGGCGCGAAGCTATCCCTGGCGGTCGAGGCGTTCACCCGCATGTCGGCGGACATCGAGGAGATGGGGGCGCGCACACCGCACGAACTGATGCGGTGCGCGGAGGTCTCCTTCATCAGGGACTGCGCGGAGATGGCCGCGCGGGCCTCCCTGGCCCGGACCGAGTCGCGATGGGGGCTGTACCACGAGCGACTGGACCATCCGGGCCGGGACGACGACGGCTGGCTGCACCACCTCGACCTGCGCAAGTCGGCCTCGGGGACGATGGAGTTCACCGCCCGCCCGGTCGAGCCGTACGTGGTGCCGGTGCCGGAGTTCACGCCGTCACCGGGCCCGGAGCGGCACCTGGGCGAGGTCGCGCTGGTGCCCGTCGCCACGGCGGGCCCGAGGGAGGCCGCGCCGGCCCCGCTGACGGCGGCCGGCGACGCCGAAGCCGTGGGTGAGGCTCCGGAACTGGCGGCCGCACCCAGCCCCGCCCTTCTCCGCCTCCTCTCCCTCGCCGAGGAGTCTCCCGAGCTGGAGGACCTCCGTCCGTATCTCGCCGACGCCGACCCCGCGGTGCGGGCGGCCGCCGTGGCCGCCCTCGGAGAGACGGCCCCGGCCGGCTTCGGCCCCGTCCTCGCCGCCCGCCTGCGGGACCCTGCACCGCCGGTCCGGGCCGCCGCCGCGGCGGCACTGCGGGAACTGGTCGAAGTGCTGCCCGCCGAAGCCGAGTCGGGCACCGCGCTGCGCGCGGCGCTGGACGTCGCCGACCCCCTGGTGAGGGGAGCCGCGCTCGACGTGCTGCGCGCACTGCGCCTGGGCGATGCCGTGGTCTACGCGGCCGCGCTGACCGACAGTGACATCGACGTGCGCATCTCCGCCGTGCGGGCGCTGGTCTCGGTGGACGCGGTCGGGGAACTGGCGGCCGCCGCCGCGGACCCGGCCCGCGAGGTGCGGGTCGCGGTGGCCCGTGGCCTCGCGGCCGTGCACGCCCCGGCCCCGGCGACGCTCGACAAACTGGTGGACGACCCCGACCCGGTCGTCCGGGGTGCCGCCCTGGCCGCACTGGCCACGACCGGCTGCCCGCCGCCGTACGCGGCGCGGGCGGCGGCCGCCCTGCGCGACCCGGCCTGGCAGGTCAGGGCGGGTGCCGCGACCGCCCTCCGGGCGGCCCCGCCCGCGGAGGCCGTCACCGCCCTCGCCGGCATCCTCACCGCCGACCCCAACGCGGACGTCCGCAAGGCCGCCGTCCTCTCCCTCCTGGTCCACCGCACCACCCCCGGAGCCCGGAACGCCCTCACCGCAGCCACCCACGACCCGGACGCCGACGTCCGCGCGTACGCGTCCCGCGCGGCTTCGTGACCCCGCGCCCGGCGGGACGCCTGTGTGACTGCTGCTCCACGGGAACCGGCTGGGCGGGCCGCCGGTAGTGAGCCGTGAGCGTCGCGTCGGGCGACCCGAAGGGGCAGCCGACCCCGGCTAGGCCGGTCGGTGGCCGAGGTCGTTCCGCCCGGAGTCGCCGGCCCGCCGGAGCGCGTCAGGGCGGCCCACGATCCCCTGGGGCAGATAGCCGGAGCGGACGCGCAGTTCCCACCCGTGGACCTGGACCGCCAGGGCTGTCAGGGCGAGCGGCTCCAGAGGCAGCAGGGTCCGCGGGGCGGGGTCCGCGTCGAGGCTTTCGCGGTGCGCGACCAGCCGGTTCACGAGGGCCTGCTCGAAGGCTGCCTGGTCGTCGTCGAGCAGGACGCGCAACAGGCGCTGGTCCGGCGTCAGTTCGCCCGCGGCGTCCAGTCGCCGGGCGGCCTCGGCCCGCTCCTCTGGGGAGGGCTTGCACAGGGGGACGGCCGGCCAGTCGCGGGGGAGGTGCCCGCTCGCCTGCGTCAGGTAGCCGCACAGCGCTTCCATGGCCGCCAGGTCGGCCGGCTCCGACGTCGACGTCAGCTTCGCGTACGGCAGCCCGTCCCGGACGGACGACGCGTAGCTCTCCCGCAGCAGCAGCCCGGCGACCCGCTGCCGGTCCCACACCAGGCCACTGACCACGACGACCGCGAAGGTGTCCAGCCACGTCCGTGCCGTGGGCGCCTCGTCGACCACGTCCTCGAAGGCCAGCTCCTCGCTCGTGAGCTCTTCGCCGACCAGCGGAAACGCTATCTCCTGATCGCCGTTGGGAAAGCAGCCGAGACTGATCACCCCGAGGACGCACTCCGCCGCGGTCCGCAGAGCGGCGCGTGACGCGTCGTCGAGTTCCGGCGCGCTCAGACTGCGTGCGGCGACGTGGTCGAGCAGGTCGTCGCTCATGTCCCGCAGACGGCCGAGGGCGAAGGAGCCGTAACGCATGTCGTGCCAGTGGCCGAACGCCCTCCTCCCGATGCCGTCGAGCGCCTCGGTCACGCGCTTCTCGCTCACCTCGTGCTGTGCCACTTCCTGCACGACCGCCGCCTTCCATGGATGATCCCGACCGGCGGTGGCACGCTCTCAACGAGGTCGGACATCCCCTTCTCCTCGCCGGTTCCACGGGAGCCGGCCGAGGACCACGGCCATGCCGCAGGTGTCGGTGAGCGCCGAGAAGACCAGACCACCGGCGATCCCCGCCGACATCAACGAGAAGGCCGGGTGCACCGACAGCCCCAGAAGCAGGCCGAGGAGCACCACGGCCCCTGCGGTGAAGCGCACTTGACGCTCCATCGCCCAGACGCCCCGCACCGGGCCCGGCGGGTACGTCAGCGGGTGGCCGGCGGTGCTCCAGCCCCGGGTCCCGCCGGCCAGGCACGTCGCGGGGATCCCATGGGAGGCGAGGGTCACGGCCGCCTTCTCGGAACGGGCGCCGGAGGCGCACACGAGGAGGAGCGGTCGCCTGTCGGCAGCCTGCCGCAGATCCGCCAGACCGGCCTCGACGCGGTCCAGCGGGATGTTGACAGCGCCCGGCAGATGCCCGGTGGCGAACTCTCCGGGCGTCCGCACGTCCACGACGCTCAGCTCGGACAGGCGAGGCAGCGCCTCGTCGACGGGGAGGGTGGGGGAAGTGCTCACGGGAACCTGCCCTTGGCGGAGACGGGGGACGGTCCTGCGCAGACGACGCCAGGGCCGTTCTCCCGGATGCTAGGCGCCCCGGCGGCCGTGACTCGGGGACAGGGCGGCATCGCCACGCGATCGCCACGCTGCGGCAACAATCCGCTCGCCCCGGACGCGGAGGAATCCGGCCGGCTCCCCTCAGGTGCCCGGTCCCGGCCGCGCACCCGTCCGCTTCCCCTGACCCGTCCCGCGGTTTCGTACGGTCGCCAGCCGCGCCTCCGCCCGGTCCAGGAGAGTGTCCAGAACCACCGGGTAGGCGCTCTGGTTCATCCGGTCGGCCAGCAGGTGCGCGGTGGCGGCGATGTGGGGGTGGGTCGTGGGGGACAGCCGGGCGTAGGTGGTGGTCCACATCTCCTCGTCTGCCGCCCGGGCCTCGTCCTTGATCGCCAGTGCCCCCGCGTCCAGGGCCGCGAAGGCCAGAGCCAGGTCGATGAAGGCGTGGTACACGCCCACCGCGTCCGCGTCGCCGAAGCCCGCGCCGCGGAGGATGCCGAGGATCGTCTCGTCGACCTGGATCTCCCGGGGCCGTCCCGTGACCCGGCTGGCGGTCAGCAGCGCGGCCTGGGGATGGGCGAGATAGGAGGCGTGGATCGCCAGGCCGAGGGCATGGAGGTCGGCGCGCCACTGTCCGGTGGCCACCCAGCTGTCCAGCGCCCGTCCCATCAGCTCCTCGCCGATGGCCCGGGTCAGGTCGTCCAGACCGGCGAAATACCGGTACAGGGTGCTCGGGTCGGCGCCCAGGGCGCTCCCCAGGCGGCGGGCGGTCAACCCGGCGCTGCCGTGCTCGCGCAGCATGCGCAGCGCCGTGTGCACGATCAGCCGTTCCGACAGGACGGTGCCCTGCCGGGTCGGCCGCCGCCTGCGCCGGTCCGCCTCCGGCACCACCTTCTTCGCCACGGGACCCACCCTCCGCGTTCGCGAGCTCTCGTTTCGGGCTCTCCTGCCGAGCTTATGCCAACGCCGTAGACCTTAATCGCCGAGCCGGTGTTCCATCGAAGTGTCCCCGGGCTCCCGGCGCCCGGACCGTCTCAAGGAACTGGTGTGTGACATGCGCGTACTTCTCGTGGGTGCGGGCGGCGTCGGAACCGCCGTCACCCGTATCGCGGCCCGCCGTGACTTCCTGGCCCACATGGTCGTCGCCGACTACGACCCGGCCCGGGCCGAGGCGGCCGTCGCCGCGCTCGGGGACGCGGGGAGCCGGTTCAGCGCGCGGCGCCTGGACGCCTCCGACGAGGACGCGGTACGCCGTGTCCTGATCGAGGAACGCTGCGACGTGCTCCTGAACGCCACCGATCCGCGGTTCGTGATGCCGCTCTTCACCGCGGCCCTCGCGGCCGGTACGCACTACATGGACATGGCGATGTCGCTGTCCGCGCCGCATGCGACCGCCCCGTACGCGCGGTGCGGGGTGAAGCTCGGGGACGAGCAGTTCGCCCACGGCGAGGCCTGGGAGCGGGCCGGGCGCCTCGCCCTGGTCGGCATGGGGGTGGAGCCCGGCCTGTCCGACGTCTTCGCCCGGTACGCGGCCGACGAGCTCTTCGACGAGATCGAGGAGGTCGGCGTCCGCGACGGCTCGAACCTCACGGTCGAGGGTTACGACTTCGCGCCCTCCTTCAACATCTGGACGACCATCGAGGAGTGCCTCAACCCGCCCGTGGTCTACGAGAAGGACCGCGGATGGTTCACCACGGCGCCGTTCAGCGAGCCGGAGGTCTTCGACTTCCCCGAGGGCATCGGCCCGGTGGAGTGCGTGAACGTCGAGCACGAGGAGGTGCTGCTGATACCGCGCTGGGTGGGGGCGCGCCGGGTGACGTTCAAGTACGGCCTCGGCGACGACTTCATCGCCAAGCTGAAGACCCTCCACGAGCTGGGACTGGACGCGACCGCGAAGGTCACCGTGCCCGGCCCCGAGGGGCCTGTCGCCGTCTCGCCGCGGGACGTCGTGGCCGCGTGTCTGCCCGACCCGGCGACGCTGGGCGACCGCATGAAGGGCAAGACCTGCGCGGGCACGTGGGTCAAGGGGACGAAGAACGGTGCGGCGCGCGAGGTGTACCTCTACCACGTCGTCGACAACGAGTGGTCGATGCGCGAGTACGGTTCCCAGGCCGTGGTCTGGCAGACGGCCGTCAACCCGGTGATCGCCCTCGAGCTGATCGCGGCCGGTACGTGGAAGGGCAGCGGAGTCCTCGGCCCCGAGGCCCTGCCGCCGCGCCCGTTCCTCGACCTGCTCACCGCGTACGAGTCCCCGTGGGGGCTCCGAGAGGGGCACTGACCTGCCCGGCCGGGCGTCGGCGGGCCGCACGTGGTCGACCTCGGCGGACGGACGCCGCAGGCCGGTGCCGGCCGGCCCCGGGAGTCCCGTGGCGTGAGCCCGCCGAGGGAGGCGACGGCCGGGCGGACCGCCCCGGGTGGGGGAGCACCCGCGCGAAATCCCCGCGCTCCGGTGGGCCGCGCCGCCTACCCTGACGATCTTGAGAGCTGAGAGCTGAGAGCTGAGAGCTGAGAGCTGACAGCTGAGAGCCGGGAGCCGAAGGCCGGCAGCCGAGAGTACGGAGCGTTAGTGGAGCTACCCGTCGTGATACACCGGGCCCGCCTGGGTGCTGCCGAGTTCAGAGTCGTACGCCCGGGCCGGCCGCTCACCCGCGCGGTGCTCGTCGACCACGACCGGCACCTGGACGTCTACCTGGACCGGGAGACCGCCCGTGCTCTCGCCGGCCTGTGGATGCTGGCGGCCCGCTCGCCGCGTTCCCTGATCCACGTGCCGCTGCGAGCCAACCGCGCGCCCGGCGGGGACGTGCCGGACGACAGCGGCTCCCGGCTCGACCTGGTACTCCTGCACCACTCGCTGCAGTTCGCCCCCTCGCGCTGGAAGCAGGTGCGGGGCCGTCTCGGCCCGGGGCGCCCGCACACCGTGAGCCTTCCCGAGGCGGAGCGGGACCACGAGATGACCGACGCCGACCACGAGGCACGTCACCACCGGGAGAACCGCGACCTGTTCCACCAGCACCTGCACGCCGAGACCCTGTTCATGACCGGCAGCGCGAAGGTGTTCCGCGGGACCGCGGGACACTTTCTCGACGTCGCCCGCGAGGGGCCTGGCCACGTCCCGGTGCACCCGAACCACCCACACTTCTGCACGCAGTTCCACGGGAACGACGGCACCCTGGGCGACGCCCGCGAGATCCACGTCGAATACTGCGACCGGTGGAGCTCATGAGCGTCGCCCGCCCGCGGTGGGAGCCGTGGGTCATAGCATGACGTGCTTGGGCCGGGTGTAGTCGAGGAGGCCCGAGAGCGACAGGTCGCTCCCGTACCCGGAGTGCTTGACCCCGCCGTGAGGCATCTCGGAGACCGTCGTGCCGTGGGTGTTCACCCACACGATCCCGGTGTGCAGGGACCTGGTCGCCCGCATCGCCCGGTCGTGGTCCGTCGTCCAGACGCTCGCGGCGAGTCCGAAGCGGACGTCGTCGGCGAGCCGCAGCGCGTCGGCCTCGTCGGTGAAGGCCTGCACGGTCACGACGGGGCCGAAGACCTCCTCCTGGACGATCTCGTCGTCCTGGCGTACCCCGGCGACGACGGTGGGGGAGTGGAAGAAGCCGGGTCGGGCGGGGCGCGTCCCGCCCGCGACGATCCGGGCGTGGCCGGGCAGCCGTTCGAGCAGGGCGCGGACGGAGGCGAGTTGGGCGGCGCTGTTCAGGGGCCCGAGGTCGGTGCCGGGGCGCAGGGCGCGGGCGCCGGTGGCGAGGGCGTCCAGGAAGGCGTCGTGGATGCGGGTGTGGACCAGGAAGCGGGTGGGGGCGGTGCAGTCCTGGCCGGCGTTGTAGAAGGCGACCTGGGCCAGGGCGGCGGCCGTGGCGGGGACGTCGACGTCGTCGTGGACGATCACGGGCGCGTTGCCGCCGAGCTCCAGGTGGAGCCGCTTGAGGCCGCTCGCGGCGGCCGCGGCGATCTCCTGCCCGGCGCGCACGCTGCCGGTGAGCGCGACGAGGGCGACGGCGGGATGGGCGGTGAGCGCGCGACCGGTGTCTCGGTCGCCGCAGACGACGTTGAGGACGCCCGGGCGAAGGTGAGGGGCCGCGAGGCGGGCGAGCAGGACGGTCGAGGAAGGGGTCGTGTCGGCGGGTTTGAGGACGGTGGTGTTGCCGGCGGCGAGCGCGGGGGCGATCTTCCACGCGGCCATCATCAAGGGGTAGTTCCACGGCGTGATCTGGGCGCAGACGCCGACCGGTTCGCGACGCAGCAGTGAGGTGCGGCCCTCGGTGTACTCGGCCGCGGCGGGTCCCGGGAGATTGCGGGCCGCCCCGGCGAAGTAGCGGAAGGCGTCGGCGATCGCGGGGAGTTCCTCGGCGCGGAACCGGTCCACCGGCTTCCCCGTGTCGGCGGTCTCCGCCGCGGTCAGCTCGTCGGCGTGGGCCTCGACGGCGTCGGCGACGGCGAGCAGCGCCCGCTGCCGCGCGGCCGGGGTGGTGGCCGACCAGGGCCCGTACGCGGCCGCGGCGGCCACGCAGGCAGCGTCGGTGTCGGCCCGGCCGGAGCGCGGGGCGTGCCCGTGCACGCGGCCGGTGGCGGGGTCGACCAGCTCGGTGGTCGCCCCCGAGGCGGCGGGGCGGTCCCGACCGCCGATGTGGTTCAGCAGACGGTCAGCCACGACGCAGGGCCTCCTTCGCGGCGGCGCGGGCGGTGCGGACGGCGCCCTCCATGTATCCGGCCACCCACTGGTCGGAACCGCAGACGTAGAAGGGCGGTTCATGAGTGCCGTGGCGGGGGCCGACGGCCATGACGTCGCCCGGGGCCCACTGGGTGACGTACCCCTGGGTCCAGGGGTCGGTGCCCCACAGGCGCAGGTACGCGGCCCCGGGCCGGCGGGCCTCGTCGCCGTACAACCGGGCCATCTCGGCGAGGAGTTCGGGGGTGCGCAGGTGGGCGGGGGTGCCGAGCAGGACGCCGTAGCGCTCCGGCGGCACCAGGGCGGACAACACACCCTCGTTCTGCGGCCAGGTGCTGCCCAGCACCCCTTCGCACTCGGACAGGCCGCTGAGTCCGCGGTCGCGCCAGAACGGGCGGTCGTACGCGGCGACGAACTTGGCGGCGAGCGCGTGGCGTTGCCGGTGCAGTGCGGCCAGGCGCTCCTCGCCGACGCCGCTGACGGCGAGCGCGCGGAGCGGGCCGGCGGGCAGGGCGCTGACGACGGCCCCCGCGGTGAGGGTCTCGCCGCCCGCGAGACGCACCGAGCAGCCGCCGCGGCGGACCACGAGCGCCTCGACGGGCGCGCCGGTACGGATCCTGCCGTCGAGCCCGGCGGCCATCCGCAGGGCCACGGTCGCCGAACCCTCGGCCACCCGCAGCCCCTCCCAGGCTTCGTACTCGTAGTGCCCGAGCCCGGGAACGGCCGCGTGCTTGCGCAGGGCGGCGAGCAGCGAGGTGCGCTCGAACGAGGCGTCGGCCAAAGCCAGTTGGCCGATCTCCCAGAGGCGTACGACGGCAGGGCTCGCCCCCTCGTCGCGCAACCAGGCCCCCACGGAGAGCCGGTCGAGGGCGGTGGCCTCGGGATGGGACCAGGGGTCGTTGGGGTCGACGCCGGCCGCGAGCGCGGCGAAGGCGGCGGTGACCTTGTGGTGGGACGCGTCGTCGCCGGGGCCGAACCAGTGCGGCGGGTCGCCGGCGCCGACACCTTCGGGCGTGGCCCGGGCGAGGGCGCCGGGCTCGGCGACGTAGCTGGGCACGAGGGTGAGCCCGAGTTCGGCGACGAGACCGGTGTACGCCGTGTGGGCCGAGCCGACGACCTCCCCGCCGAGCTGGACGATGCGCCCGTCGGGCAGGGCGGTCTGCTCGACGCGGCCGCCGACCCGGTCGCGGGCCTCGACGACGAGGACGTCCGCTCCGCCCGCGGCGAGGTCGCGGGCGGCGGCGAGTCCGGCGAGTCCGGCGCCGAGCACGATGACGTCGTGGTTCATGGTGTTCCTCCGGTGGGGCCGTCGTCAGTCCAGGACCAGGCAGTGCTCGGGCCGCCAGCCGAGCTCGACCTCCTCGCCGCCGCTCCAGCGGTCCTCCATGCGGGAGCGGGCCGTGTTCTGCTCCAGGACGTGCACGGTGACGCCGGGGGCCAGTTCGATGAGGTAGGTGGTGGTGGGGCCGGAGTAGACCGTCTCCCGGACGACGCCGGTGACCCGCGCCATCCCGGGCTCGAAGTCGGACAGCCAGATCTTCTCCGGGCGCAGCGAGAGGCTGACCCGGCTGCCGTCGGTCACGCCGGGGCGGTGACCGACGGGGAGTTCGGGCCCCTGGTCGAGCAGCACCCGCCCGGCGCGGTAGGTGCCGGGGACCAGGTTGGAGGTGCCGAGGAACGAGGCGGTGAAGCTGCTGGTGGGCCGCTCGTACACGTCCTCCGGCGTCCCGCACTGCTCGATGCGGCCCGCGTTCATGACGGCGAGGCGGTCGGACATGGTGAGGGCCTCGTCCTGGTCGTGGGTGACGAACAGGAAGGTGATGCCGACCTCCCGCTGGATCTGCTTGAGCTCGACCTGCATGCGGCGCCGGAGCTTCAGGTCGAGGGCGGCCAGCGGCTCGTCGAGCAGCAGCACCTGTGGGCGGTTGACCAGGGCACGGGCGAGGGCCACGCGCTGGCGCTGGCCGCCGGAGAGGGTGGGCGGTCTGCGGCCGGCCAGCTCGCCCAGCTGGACGAGGTCGAGCATGTCGGCGACCCGCCGACGGATCTCGGGGCGCGCGACGCCCTTGCGCTTCAGGCCGAAGGCCACGTTGTCGGCGAGAGTGAGGTGGTCGAAGAGGGCGTAGCTCTGGAAGACGGTGTTGACGTTGCGCCGGTGGGGCGGCAGGCCCGTCACGTCCTCGCCGTCGAGCAGGACGCTGCCCTCGGTGGGGTCCGCGAAGCCGCCGATCATGCGCAGCAGGGTGGTCTTGCCGCAGCCGGAGGGGCCCAGCAGGGAGAAGAACTCGCCGGCGGCGACGTCCAGGCTGATGTCGTGGACGGCGTACGCGGCCGGGCCGCCGGAGCCGCCGGGGTAGCGCTTGCCGACCCGGTCGAGCCGTACGGCGGGGCGGGGGAGCGTGGCCTCCGGGGAGGACGGGCGGGAGGACCGGTGGTGGGCGGGGCGAGGTGTCTGCGGAGGCTGCGGGTGCATGGCTTTCACTTCCCGGAGAGCAGGTCGAGGCCGCCGCGCCGGCCGAACAGGCGCGGGATGGCGAGTGCGAGGGCGACGAGTCCGACGGAGCCCGCCAGCATCAGCGTGCCGACGGCGTTGATGGTGGGCTGGACGCCGAACCGGATCGCCGAGTAGATGCGCACCGACAGGGGCTGCGGATCGACGCCCGTGGTGAAGTAGGCGAGGACGAAGTCGTCGAAGACCAGGGCGAAGACGAGGACGGCGGAGGCGAGGATGCCGGGGAGCAGGGCGGGCAGGGTCACCAGCCGGACGGCCTGCCGGCGGGTGGCCCCGAGGTCCATGGCCGCCTCTTCGATCTCCGGGTTCAGGGCGGCGATGCGGGAGCGCAGGATGACCGTCACGTAGGAGATCGAGAAGGTGATCTCGGCGAGCGTGACCGTCGTCGTGGACAGGGCGATGCCGAGGCCTTTGAACAGGAGCATCGCGGCGACACCGGTGACGATCTCCGGGGTGATCAGCGGGACGAGCATCACCAGTCCGGCGAAGGAGCCGAGCCGGCTGCGGGCGCGGACCAGGCCGAGCGCGAGCGCCAGGCCCAGCAGCACCGAACCGGCCATGGCGGCGAGGGAGACCCGCAGGCTCATGCCGAGCGAGTCCAGCAGCACGTCGTCGCGCAGGAACGCCCCGTACCAGCGCAGGCTGGCGTGGTCGAAGACGGTCAGGGACTTCTGCGAGTTGAAGGAGAACAGGACGACGACGCCGATGGGGACGTAGAGGAGTGCGAAGAACACCACGGTGGCGGCGATCGCGAACCGGGGCCGGCGCTCGGCGCCGCGGCGGCGCCCGCGGGCCGCCGTCATCGGACCGCCTCCGCCTCGTCCTTGCGGGTGCGCCGCAGGTAGCCGAGCATGCCGACGAAGAGGACACCCATCAGCAGCATGGTGAGGGCGGAACCGAGCGGCCAGTTCTGGCCCTGGAAGAACTTGTCCTGGATCAGGTTGCCGATCATGATCTGGTCGGGCCCTCCCATGAGTTGGGCGCTGACGAAGTCGCCCATGGCGGGCAGCAGGACGAGGACGCAACCGGCGGCCGCTCCCTGCCGCGTGGCGGGGACCGTGACGAAGAGGAAGGTCCGCAGCGGTCCGGCGTAGAGGTCGCGGCCGGCCTCGACGAGCGAGGTGTCCATGCGCTCCATGGCCGCGTAAAGGGGGATGATCATGAAGACGACGAAGCCGTAGACGAGTCCGGCGACGACGCCCGCGCCGGTCTGCAGGATCCGGGTCCCCCCGTCCGCCAGACCGATCGCGCGCAGCGCCCTGAGCAGCGGCCCGTCGTCGGACAGGACGACGGACCAGCCGTACATCCGCACCAGGTAGTTGGCGAAGAACGGCACGACGATGGCCGCGATCAGGAGGTGCTTGTACCGGCCGCCGCTGGTGGCGATGGCGTAGGCGACGGGATAGGCGACGACCAGGCAGACGGCGCAGGTGACCAGGGCGTAGCCCAGCGAGCGCAGCAGGACGGTGAGGTACGCGGGGTCCGCAAGGGCGGTGAAGTTGTCGAGGACGAGGCCGAAGCGCGGGTTGCCCAGCGGGTCGGTGGTGCCGAACGCGAGGGTGGCCACCAGGATCAGCGAGGCGACCAGGAAGACGCTCATCCAGAGGGTGCCGGGAAGCATCAGCCAGGTCCACAACCGGTCCTGGGCGCGCCGCCTGACGGTGCGGGGAGTACGGGCCGTGTCGGCCATGTCAGCCCGCCTTCACATCGGTCCACGCGGCGTCGCGGGCCTTCTCGCCCGTCGCGCTGCCGTTGCGGAAGTACCGGTCGTCCCTGAGGTCGGCCGCGGTCACCAGACACTGGGGGAAGGGCTCCACGAGCGCGGAGTAGGTGTCCTCCGTGCCGTGCACCGGCATCGGGTACCCGATGTACTCGATGTTCCGCTTCACGTTCTCGGGCCGGAGCATGTAGTCGATGAAGAGCATGGCGGTTCCGGGGTGCGGTGCGTCGGCGGGAATCGCGTAACAGTCGGAGTTGACCGGGGCGCCCTCGCGCGCCGTCTCGAAGCCGAAGACGGACGGGTCCTTCGCCTGGGCGAGCATCGCGGCCATGTCCCCGCTCCACGCCTGCGTCATGTCGGCGTTGCCGTTGAGCAGGTTGTTGTAGCTGTCGCTCGAGAAGCCGCGCAGCCGGGGGCGCAGGGCGCGCAGGGTGCCGGTGACGCGGTCGAGGTCGCCCGGCGCCTCGGTGGTGAGGGGGAGGCCGTGTTTGAGCGCGCCGATGCCCAGCACCTCGTCCCGGTCGTCGAGGACGAACACCCTGCCCTTGGCGTGCTCGTTCCACAGGTCGTCCCAGGACCCGGTGAGGTCGCCCAGCCGGTCCCGGCGCCAGCCGATGCCGGTCTTGTACATCGTGAACGGGACGGTGTGCGCGGAACGGGGGTCGTACCAGGGGTCCGCGAAGTAGTCGTAGGCACCGAACACGGCCTCGGCGTTCCTCAGGAGCCCGTGGTCGATGCGGCGCAGCCGGCCCCCTCGGGAGAGGCGCTCGGCCCACTTCGCGGTGGGGAAGACGATGTCGTAGCGGTTGCCGGCGTTGAGTTTGGCGGCCATGCCCTCCATGGAGTCGTAGTTCGACTGGACGACCTTGACCCCGTACTCCTTGGAGAAGCCCGCGAAGACGGCCGGGTCGACGAAGTCGGCCCAGTTGAAGTAGACGAGGTCGCCGTCGACCTTGACGTCGATGGGGGCCTCCGCGGCCGCCCGGCCGGCCTCGTCCGAGGCGGTGGAGAATCCGCAGCCGGTCGCCGTCCAGCCGAGGACGGCGCCGGTGCCGGCGCGGAGCAGTGAGCGGCGGGACAGGGAAGGTGCCTCGGGGGACATGGGGTCCTCTCCGTAGGGGCCGCTGGGGGACGGCGGGCGAACGACGGTGCGTCGGCGCGGGGGTACGGCCAGGCGCGTTCGGGTGGTTCGGGTGGTTCGGGTGGTGCGGGTGGTTCGGGTGGTGCGGCGGTGAGGTGCGGTGGTCCGCTGGTGGGAAGCGGTGCGGTGCTGGGGCGCGGCGCGGTGGCGTGCGGGTGGGGCGGGCCGGCTCAGGGACCCCCCGGGTCCGTGCCGGGAGCGGCCGGGGCAGTCTCGGTGGGCTCGGTGAGGCGCGCGGGTTCGGCGACGCCGGCGGGTCCGGTGGCGAGGGCGGCCTCGGCGACCTCGATGGAGGCGGCGAGGTCCGCACGGATGCGGTCGGCGAACCAGCCGACCGCGAGCTCGCGCCGGGACAGCGGTCCGGGCTCGAACCCCGGGGTGGCCAGGCCGCGTTGGACACGGGCGACCAGCTCGGCGTCCTCGTCGTTGGTGATCCAGCCGATGTGCATGTTCAGGCGCCGGGCGAGCCGGGTGCGCAGTCCGGTGCCGCGACGGGTGTAGAAGGCGCCGGGAACGGCGACCCGGTCGACCGCGGTCGGAAGGGCGGTCCAGGCGAGCACGTGGTCGGGGTAGAAGTCGATGAGGGTGTTGGGGTAGATCACGGCGTACCGCCAGACCCTGCGGTCGGCCTCGGTGAGCCCCGGCATCGGCGCGGCGACGCGCTGATACAGCCGCTCGGCCCAGTTGGAGGACGGCTTGTCGCGCAGCGGCGAGGTGAACAGCACGTAGGACTCGTGGATCTCGCAGCCGTAGCCCTGGTAGTCGAGCAGCCGCATCAGCCCGGGGTGGGCGACGGGTACGTGGTACCCCTCCAGGTAGTTGTCGACCGCCACCTTCCAGTTGGCGTCCTGGACCTCGGCGCGGGCGAGGTCGTGGATTCGGTCCCGGCCGACCGGCACCAGGTCCGCTCCGGCGTAGTGGCCGACGGCCTCGGCGAGTCCCGCGCAGCTTTCGGCGAGCGGTACGGCGTCGGGGTCGAGGTTGACGAAGACGAAGCCGAGGAAGGATTCGACCCGGGCCGGGAGGAGACCCAGGCGGGGCCGGTCCAGGCAGGGGATCTGCCGGGCCTCGGGGGCGCCGACCAGGCTGCCGTCGAGGCGGTAGGTCCAGCCGTGGTACGGGCAGCGGATTGCCTTGCCGGCCGGTTCGGGGGCGGCGACCAGGCGGGTCCCGCGATGGCGGCAGACGTTGAGGTGCGCCGCCAGGCCGCCGTCCTCGGTGCGGACGACCAGGACCTCGCGGCCGGCGACGGTGGCGGCGAGCCGCGCCCCCGGGGCGGGCAGGTCGGACTCGTGGCAGACGAGCTGCCAGGACCTGGCGAAGACCTGACGGGTCTCGGCCGCGGCGAGGGCGGGATCGGTGTAGTGGCGGGCCGGCAGTGCGGGCGCGGGGAGGTCCCGGACAGCCGTGTCGGGTGCGGTAGGCGCGGTGGCTGCGGGGGCTCTGGGGTGCATCGGTGACTCCTCGTGCCGCGGGTGCGGCGATCGGTGTCGGGCGTCGATGTCGTGCGAACCGGGCTGCGGACAGCGGGGCGGGGCGGGAGCCGGGGCCAGGCTGACCGATTGGACAGTCAGCGTGGTGGCTGAATTCCGCTGGGTCAAGACTTGTACGCTGACCGATCGGTCAGCTAGCTTGGTTATTGCCTGACCGATCGGTCAGCAAACGCGTTCCTGTCGCTGTTCCGCCGCCACACCGTCTCTGACCTGCGCATCTGCTCGTCACCCCGGGGAGTGGCCCTGGCGCTGGGCTCTCAGCCTTCGCGCCGGAAGCAGCCCTGCGTGCCACGGCACCGACCCCGGCACGCATCTCCCTCGCCCTACCCCCTTCACCCCCTCCTCCGCCCTCCGCCGTCGATGTGAACGGGCCCCGGGCTCGTCGCGCCAGGCCGGCTCGGCAAAGCGCGGGCCGGGTCCGGATCCGGGTCCGGCAAGCGCACGAGCGGCCCTCCCGGTCCACGGCACCCCTCACCCTTCAGGAGGCACCCATGAGCGGTCGTCGACACCTGGACTGGCTCGGGCTCACCCCCGAACCGGAGCGGGAACTGCCCGCAGCCGTCGCCGAGTTGCGCGCCTCCCTCGACACCACCCGCCACCCGCCGACGAGCGCGGCCCGGCTGGCGGCCGGCGAGCGACGCCGGGTGGAACGTCTGGTCCTGCGGGGCAGCCGGCACAGCTGGCTGCGCTACCTCGCCGAGGCCACCGCCCTGGTCACCGCTGTGACGGCCCGGCTCGACGGGGCGAGGACCCAGGCGGACCCGGCCACTGCGGAGGCCAGTTCGGAGGGGGCCGCGGACCCGGCGGCCGGCGTCTCGACGGCCGCCGCGCTGCTCGCCGCCGAGGTGATCCTGGACCACCACCGCATGCTCATCGGCCTTCCCGGAGCAGGGTACGGCCGCACCGCCGGAGACCGCGCCGCGCTCGAGAGCGCGCTGCGGCTCCTGCGCACCAGGTCCCGTACCGCAGGATCCGCCCCCACCGCCCGTACAGGAGACGGCACATGACCACCGGCCGCCGCCGTACCGCCCACCGCCCTCCGGCTTCCGATCCCCCGTCGACCCCACGCCGCTCCTCGCCTTCCGGCAAGGAGTCGACCGTCGACGGCTCCCGGACTGCCGGTCTCGCCTCGCCCACCGACCTCGCCTCGCCCACCGACCTCGCCTCGCCCGCCGACGGCTCCTCGATCGTCGGCAGCTCCTCGGTCCTCGACGGCTACCCGCCCACCGGCAGCGCCTCGATCGCCGACCGCCGCCCGACCGCCGTCCTTCGCCCGACCGCCGTCCTTCACCCGGCCGCCCCGGTCCCGGGCTCGCTGCTGGGCGCGACGCCGTACGCGACGGAGAGCGCCGAGGCGTACGAGGCCACCGGCGGTTACACGGTCGCCGTCACGCCCGACGAACTCCTTCGCCACCTCGATGCCTGCGGCCTGCGCGGCCGCGGTGGCGCGGGCTTCCCGGCGGCCGTCAAATTCCGCACCGTACGGGAGCAGGGACGACAGGCCCGGCGGAGCGGGGCGCGCGGCGAACACCCCACGGCAGGGTTCGGCGCCCCGGTCGTGGTCGCCAACGGCGAGGAGGGCGAGCCCGGTTCGGTCAAGGACCGCTGGCTGCTGCGAGCCCGCCCGCACCTGGTCCTCGACGGCCTCGTCCACGCCGCCGCGATCACCGGCGCCGAGCGCGGCTACGTCTACCTCTCCGACCCGGTGGCGGCCGAGCGCGTCCGCAGGGCCCTCGCCGAACGCGAACCGCCGCTGCCCGTCGAGGTCGTGGAGACCGCCCCCGCCTACGTCGCCGGTGAGGAGACCGCGGTCGTCCGCCGCATCGACGGCGGGCCGGCCCTGCCGACCGCCAAGCCTCCCCGGCCCTTCGAGCGAGGAGTCGGCGGCCTGCCGACCCTGGTCGCCAACGTCGAGACACTCGCCCGGGTCGCGATCGTCGCCGCCCGTCCCGACCTGCGGGAAACGATCGCTCACACCACTCTCGTCACCCTGTCGGGCGGGACTGCCCCACCCGTGCTCACGGAGGTGCCGTACGGGGTCCCCCTGCGCACCCTCGCGGCCTCCCACGGCACCTGGGCCCCCGAGGGCGCGCTGATGGGCGGGCTGTTCGGCGGGCTCGTCGACGCCCGTGCGCTGGACCTCCCCCTCGAACCCGGCGCACTCGCCGCCGCGGGCACCGCGCTCGGCTGCGGAGCGATCCGCTTCCTCGCCCCCGGCACCTGCCCGGTGGGCGCCGTCGGTGACGCCGTGGGACACCTCGCGGCCGAGAGCGCACGGCAGTGCGGTGTGTGCGTGTCGGGGACGGCCGCGATCGACGACGCCCTCGCCCGCCTCGCCGCGGGGACGGCAGCCGCCGACACCGTGGAGCGGCTGCACCGCTGGGCACGGGGGCTGCCCGGGCGGGGCGCCTGCGGACTGCTCGACGCCGCCGCGGGCCTCGCCGGAAGCCTGCTGCGCGCCTTCCCCGGCCAGGTCCGCGCCCACCTCGACGCGCCCTGCCCGCTCTGCCGGGACACCGCCGACGTAAGAGAACCGCACCGCCCGAACCGGTCCCCCCGCCTGACCGTCCCGGTTCCCGCCGTGACCGCACCCGCGCCGACCGCACCCACGCCGACTCCACCCACCCCGACCGCGCCCGCCGATCCCACGGCCGCCGTACCGGAAGGAACGTCATGAAACTGCTGCTGGACGCCACACTGTGCAACGGCTACGGCCTCTGCCACGAGAACACCCCCGAACTCGTCGAGCTCGACGAGTGGGGCTACGCGCAGGTCGTCGTGGCCGACGTGCCGCCCGGCGCCGAGGACCGGGCCCGCGCCTGCGCGGACAGCTGCCCCAACTCCGCCCTCCGCGTGGAGGGATGAGGTGGCCCGAGACCTGACCGCGCTCTTCGACCCCGGCTCCGTCGCCGTGGTCGGCGCCAGCGACGACCCGGCGAAGTACGGCCATGCGGTGGCCGCCCAGGCCCTGCGCGCCCCTGACCGGCGACCGGTGCACCTGGTGAACCGGCGCGGGGGCACCGTCCTGGGCCGGGCTGCGGCCACCTCCCTCGGCGAGATCGGCGAACCGGTCGAACTGGTGGTGATCTCCGTGCCGGGCGCCGGCTTCGAGGAGGCCGTCGACGACGCCCTCGCCTGCGGGGCGAAGGCGATCGTCGCCATCACCGCCGGCTTCGCCGAGGCCGGGCCCGCCGGTCTGGCGCGCCAGCGAGCCGTCGCCGAGCGGGTCCGGGCCGCCGGAGCCGTGCTCGTCGGCCCCAACTGCCTGGGCATCGCCGACAACAGCACCGAGCTGTACCTGGCCTCGGACCGGTTCGCGCCCGGCCGGGTCGCCCTGCTCAGCCAGAGCGGCAACCTGGCCCTCGAACTCCAGCTGCGCGGTGCCGCGCACGACCTCGGCTTCTCCCGCTTCGTCTCCCTCGGCAACCAGGCCGACGTCACCCTCGTCGACCTCGTCCAGGACTGCGCCCGCCACGCCTCGACCTCCGTCATCGCCGTGTACGCCGAGGACTTCGGCGACGGCCGGGCCTTCGCCCGCGCAGCCGCCGCGGCCGGCAAGCCCGTGGTCCTCCTCACCGCCGGCCGCGGCAGCGCATCGGCCCGGAGCGCCCGGTCGCACACGGGAGCACTGACCACCTCGGCCGACGTGGTGGCCGCGGCCTGCCGCGACGCCGGTGTCGAACTCGTGCGCACGCCCAGGGAGATGACCGTGGTGCTCGCGGCCCTGGCCGGCGGGCGTCGCACGGCCGGCCGACGGGCCGCGGTCCTGACGGACGGCGGCGGCCACGGTGCCGTCGCCGCCGACGCCGCAGAGGACGCCGGACTGGACGTCCCGGAACTCGGCGTCCCCGCCCAGGACCGGCTGCGGAGCGTGCTGTGGGAGCAGTCCGCCCTCGGCAACCCCGTCGACCTCGCGGGAATGGGAGAACAGCGCCCCCTCTCGTACGCCGACGCCGTCCGCGAACTGATGGCCGCCGACGAGGTGGACGCCGTTCTGATGACGGGCTACTTCGGCGGCTACGCCGCCTCCGAGGGCGGTCTGGGCGGCGGACCGGCCGGCGGATCCGTCCTCGCCGAGGGCGAGCGACGGGCCGCGAAGGAGATCGCCGGACACCTCGCCGCCGCCTCGAAACCGCTGGTCGTGCAGTCCATGTACCCGAAGTCGCCCAGCTGCCGGGTGCTCGCGGAGGCCGGGGTCCCGGTGTTCGCCGCCACCGAGGACGCGGCCCGCGCGCTCGCCGCGCTCACCGGCAGGAGGGCCGGCTCCTCCGCCCCGGTGGTGGCACCGGAGCCGCCGCCCGCGGCACCGCTGGAGGATCCCTCGTACCACGGCGTGCGGGCCTTGCTGGCCGCGGCAGGGGTGCCGTTCCCGCCGGCCCGCGAGATCACCGACGAGTCCGGACTGCTCGCCGCCGCAGCCGCGTTCGACGGCCCGTACGTCCTGAAGGCCCTGCACGTCCTGCACAAGTCCGACGCGGGCGGGGTGGCGCTGCGGCTCGCCGACCGGGACGCCCTGCTGGCCACGTACCGGGACATGCACGCCCGGCTCGGCGCCCCCGCGTACTCCGTCGAGGCCATGGCCGACCTCTCGGACGGCGTCGAACTGATCGTCGGGGTCCAGCGCGACCCCCGGTTCGGCCCGGTGGCGATGGTCGGCCTCGGCGGGGTGCTCACCGAGACCCTGCGCGACGTGGCCTTCGCCCTCGCCCCCGTGGCCGCCGGTACCGCCGGGGAACTGCTGCGGGGGCTGCGCACCGCCGCCCTGCTGGACGGCGTGCGCGGGCGGCCCCCGGTGGACGTGACCGCGGCGGCCGCCGTGATCGCCCGCATCACCGAGGTCGCCGCGGCCCATCCGGAGATCGCCGAACTGGAGGTCAACCCGCTGCTCGTCCGCCCGGACGGCGCCCTCGCGCTGGACGCGCGCGCCGTCCTCGGCTGAGCCCCGACCGCTGACCAGGCGGACCACGCCCTCGTCCATCCGGGCGCGGAACTCGCCCAGCCGCCCGGTCAGGGCGCCCCGACCCCGGCGCCCCTTCCCGTACATGCGTTCCCGCTCCCCGAGGAGACACGCTCCATGGACTTCCGCTACACCCCCGAGCAGACCGAACTCAAGGCGCGCGCCGCGGCCTACACCCGGCTCCTGATGAGGTACGAGGAGCAGTCCGAGGAAGCGGGCGGCCCGCTGCCGGCCGACACGGTGCGGGAACTCACCCGGGCCGCGATCGACGCCGGCGTCTACGCCATCAACATGCCGGCCGCATGGGGCGGCGCCGGGCTCCCCCTGCTGGACCAGGTGATCGTCGAGGAGGAGTTCGGCAAGGTCACCAACTGCCTCTGGGACATTCCCTGGCGGCCCGCCAACGTCCTCGCGTACGGCAACGACGCCCAGCGTGAGAAGTACCTGCTGCCGGTGATCCGCGGCGAGCGCTTCGACGCCTTCGCCGTCACGGAGCCCGGGGCGGGTTCCGATCCCGGCTCGGGCACGAGCACGGCGACGCGCACGGCGGGCGGCTGGCTCCTGAACGGCGAGAAGTGGTTCGTCACGTGCGGCGACATCGCGGACTTCCTGCTGGTGCAGGCCGATGCCGGGCCGGAGCGCGCCGCGACCCTGTTCTTCGTGGACAAGCAGGCCCCCGGCGTCGAGATGACCCGGGTTCCCCGCTTCATGCACTCCGCGGTGAACGGGCACCCCGAGTTCCGGTTCACCGACGTCTTCGTGCCCGACGAGGACGTGCTCGGCGGCGTCGGCAACGGCTACGAGCTGACGAAGGAGTGGTTCACCGACGAGCGTCTGATGATCGCCGCCCGGACCGTCGGCGCCGCCGAGAGGGCGTTGGAACTGGCCCGTGACTGGGCCGTCGGACGGCGCCAGTTCGGTTCCCGCATCGCCGACTTCCAGCTGATCCAGGGCATGCTCGCCGACTGCGCCGTCGACATCGCGGTCAACCGGGCGTACACCCATCAGGTCGCCTGGGAGGCCGACCAGCCGCACACCGACCGCAAGACCCTGCACGCAAAGGCCTCCACGGCGAAGCTCGCGGCGAGCGAGGCCGCCGGGCGGGTGGTCGACCGGTGCCTGCAGATCTTCGGCGGCCGCGGCTACGACCGCTCCTACCCCGTCGAGCGCATGTACCGGGAACTGCGCGTCGACCGCATCTGGGAGGGCACCTCGGAGATCCAGCGGCTGATCATCGCCAACGAGCTGATCAAGCGCGGCACCGGGGCGCTGGCGCTGCCGCGCTGAGACGGCTGCCGCGGGCCCCCAGGCCCTGCCGGGCCCTGCACGACCCGCAAACGATCCGCCCGTTCCCGACCCGATCCGCCCGTTCCCGACCCGACCCGATCCGCCCCTTCCCGACCCGACCCGACCCGACGCGTCCGTCCCGACCGACCGCCCCGGGTCCCGTCCGTCACCGACATCCGACATGCGACATCCGAGAGGACCAGGACTCCCATGGACTTCCGCCTGACCGCACGCCAGCAGGAGCTCAAGGCATCGGCGCGCGACCTCACCGAGTTCATCATGAAGTTCGAGCTCGACTGCGAGGAGAACAACGGACTGCCGCCGCGGGCCCACACCGCGATCCGGGACGCCGTCCTCGACAGCGGTCTCCAGGCCGTCAACATGCCGGCCGAGTGGGGCGGTGCCGGACTCACCGTCCCCGAGCAGGTCGTCGTCCAGGAGGAGCTGGGCCGGTTGACCGGCGCCCTGTGGGACATGGTGTGGCGGCCGGCCAACGCCCTGTCGCACTGCACACCCGAGCAGCGCGAGCGCTACCTCGTGCCCGTGATCCTCGGGCGCCGGCGCGACTGCTACGCGGTGAGCGAGCCCGAGGCCGGTTCCGACCCGCAGAACCTGCGCACCACCGCGACGCCGACCTCCGACGGGTGGGTGCTGAACGGCGAGAAGTGGTTCGTCACCGTCGGCGACCACGCCGATTTCATGATCGTGCTCGCCGCAGCGGGGGAGGAGGGGGCGCCCACACTGTTCCTCGTGGACAAGGACACCCCGGGAATCGAGATGACGCGGGTGCCCCGCTGGATGCACACCTTCGTCTACGAACACCCCGAGTTCACGTTCACCGACGTACGCCTCCCCGCGGACGCGGTGCTCGGCGGGGTCGGCAACGGTTACGACCTCACCCGCTCCTGGTTCTCCGAGGAGCGTCTGATGATCGCCGCCCGCACGATCGGAGCGGCCGAACGCGCTCTTGGGCTCGCCCGTGACTGGGCCGTCGGACGGCGCCAGTTCGGTTCGCGCATCGCCGACTTCCAGCTGATCCAGGGCATGCTCGCCGACTGCGCCGTCGACATCGCGGTCAACCGGGCGTACACCCACCAGGTCGCCTGGGAGGTCGGCGAGGGGCGCACCGACCGCAAGACCCTGCACGCCAAGGCGGCGATCGCCAAGCTGGCGGCGAGCGAGGCGTCCGGCCGGGTGGTCGACCGGTGCCTGCAGATCTTCGGCGGCCGCGGCTACGACCGCTCCTACCCCGTCGAGCGCCTCTACCGCGAACTGCGGGTCGACCGCATCTGGGAGGGCACCTCCGAGATCCAGCGGCTCATCGTCGCTGGCGAACTCGTCAAGCGCGGCACGGGTGTCCTCCAACTGCCGGTGACCTGGTGAGCGGTCTCGCCCCGGTGGTGGACGCGGGACGCCTCGGCCACAAGAGGGGCCGGGGCGTCCACCCGTACCGGCGCGTCCGGGGAGGGAGGATGGGCAGGGGATGATGGCACGACACCGGTGCACGGAGCCGGATCATGACCCGGCTCCTGGCCCGGCCCCGGCCCGCCGGCAGCCACCGGGGCCGGCCGTCGAGCCGGACCGGGACCGAGACCGAGACCGAGACCGAGACCGAGACCGAGAACGGAACCGGGACCGAGACCGGGACGGGGCCCGCGACCGGGACCGAGACCGAAAGGGGGAGTTGACGACGTGACCAAGGCCGAGCGCGCACTCGAGACACGGGAGCGGATCCTCAAGGCCGCGTGCGAGGTGATCGCCGACATCGGCTTCGAGAACGTGAGCATGCGCAAGGTCGCCGAGCACGCGGGGGTGTCGAAGGCCCTGCTGCACTATCACTTCGACACCCGCGAGAAGCTCTTCGCCGAGGCGATGACGCACTCCTTCGCGCAGACCGGAACGGATCTGGACGGCGGCGACGCCGACCTGCCGGCCGCCGTCCTCCTCGCCCGGATCGTGCGCACGATGCTGCCCACGGACCAGGAACTGCGCCAGGACTGGAAGCTGTGGCAGGAGCTGTGGGTACGCGCCCAGCGCGACGAGGCGGCCCGGCACCTGGCCGTCGACCTGTACGACCAGCTCCACGCCTGGGTCGGTGGCGCGGTGGAACGGGGCGTCGCGTCGGGGGAGTTCACCCCATGTGATGTCGCCGCCGTCAGCACCCTGGTCCTCGCCCTCTGCGACGGTCTCGGCATCCGGGTCATGCTCGCCGATCCGCGGGTCGGGCTGCCCGCGGCGCAGGCCACGATCTGGGCGGCCATCGCCCCGGCCCTGGGCATTGCTCCGGCCTTCCCCGAGGTCTGACGCGGCGGAGGATCCGCCCGCCGGACACCCTCCGGGAGAGGAAACCCCGCGCCCACCCCCGCTCGGGTCCGCCGCGGGGCGCGAACCCGGTACGGCGGGCCCGCGCGCCTGCACCGCCCAGGGGTGGCCGGTGGGAGATCGTGAAGGGGTGGAAGAACAGCGGGTCGGCATGTGGGCCGCCGGTGATGCCTACGACCGGTACATGGGCCGGTGGAGCCGTCCGGTCGCGGGCGGTTTCGTGACATGGCTCGACGCCGGGGCCGGTCTGCGGTGGCTGGACGTGGGGTGCGGCACGGGCGCCCTGGCGGCGACGGTGGCTGCCCGGTGCCGACCCCGGGCCGTCGTGGGGGTGGACCGGTCCGTCGGGTTCGTGGCCTCGGCCGGTGCCGCCGCCCCGGAACCGGCCCGCTTCGTGGTCGCCGACGCGCTGGCGCTGCCCGTACACGACCAGGCGTACGACCTGGCCGTGAGCGGACTCGCGCTCAACTTCCTTCCCGACCCGGCCGCGGCGGTGGTCGAAGCGGCACGGGCGGTGCGGTGTGGCGGCACCGTCGCCGCGTACGTGTGGGACTACGCCGGGGGCATGGGGTTCCTGCGCGCGTTCTGGGAAGCCGCGGTCCAGGTCGATCCGTCGGCTGCCGTACAGGACGAGAGCCGCCGCTTCCGCCTGTGCCGTCCGGATCCGTTGCGTGCCCTGTGGGTACGGGCGGGCCTGGAGGACGTGGCTGTCGCGCCGATCGACGTGGACACCGTCTTCGCCGGTTTTCCGGACCTGTGGGAGCCGTTCCTGGCCGGTCAGGGCCCCGCTCCCGCGTATGTCGCCTCCCTGGCTCCCGGTCTGCGGGACCGCCTGCGGGACACCCTCGGCCGGGCGGTCCCCACGCGGCCGGACGGGTCGATCGCCCTGACCGCCCGCGCCTGGGCGGTCCGCGGGAGACGACCGGGCGGTACCGCCTCGGGCCGCGCGCCGGGGTGACCCGGACACGCGCCGGCGCTACCGGGGCGCGGGTTGCGCTCCGCCCCTGCGGGGGCCCGTGACGCGCAGCAGCGCATGCGGATGGTGCGCGGCAGCTGGACGGCGAGGCGCATGGCCGCGCGCCCTTCTACCCGCGTCAGGGTCGTGACCACGGTGCTGTACGTCAGCTCGCCGTCGAGCCGCTCTGCCACCTCGCCCGGTTCAGCGCGGTGTCGGCCTGCTGGAGCAGCGCGAGGATCTCGGTCTCCCGGCCGCCGTTGGGCCGTCTGGATGTCCGGTCGCGCGTGTTGCCGTCCAGGGGGTGGGCCGTTCTCCCGACCGTCTTCTACAGTCGCGCAGAAGTTCTGCGCCCGCGTCAATGCTGTTCCCGAGTGTGCCACGCGCCCCTGCCCAGGGGCGGCCGCCACCCCCGGCCGGGCGCCCGGCGGAGAGGACTCCGGGGCCGCGTTCTCCACCGCTCCTGCCCCTCTCCCCTCCCGCAGACAGGACCCCGATGAGTGCCATCAGTCTCGGTCAGGCCACCATCCTCGGCATCGTCGAGGGCATCACCGAATTCCTGCCCATCTCCTCCACCGGGCACCTCAAGATCGCCGAAGGGCTGATGGGCATCCCCGTCGACGATCCATCCGTGGTCGGCTTCTCCGCCGTCATCCAGGTCGGCGCCATCGCCGCGGTCCTCGTCTACTTCTCCAAGGACATCGCGCGCATCGTCACCGCCTGGGTCCGCGGCCTGGCCGACAAGGAGCAGCGCTACCACCACGACTACAAGTTCGCCTGGTGGATCATCTTCGCGACCGCCCCGATCGTGGTCGTCGGCCTCGCCGCCAAGCCCCTCATCGACGGCCCGCTCGCCTCCCTATGGGTGGTGGCCGTCTCGCTCCTCGTCGGCAGCGGCGTGATGTGGGCCGCCGACCGGATGGGCCGCCACAAGCGCGGCGAGGACGACACCGACCTCAGGGACACGATGCTGGTCGGCAGCGCGCAGATCCTCGCCCTGCTCTTCCCCGGCTTCTCCCGCTCCGGCGCCACCATGTCCACCGCCCTGATGCTCGACCTGGACCGGGTCGCCGCCACCCGGCTCTCCTTCTACCTCGGCATCCCCGCCCTCACCGGCGCCGGCCTCTACGAGCTCAAGGACGCCGTCGGCACCGGTGCGGGCGCCGCCCCTCTCGTCGTCGGCACGGCCGTCTCGTTCGGCGTCGCCTACGCGTCGATCGCCTGGCTGCTCAAGTACGTGGCGCGCCACTCCTTCAACGCCTTCGTGGTCTACCGCGTGGTCGTCGGCGTCCTCCTGCTCGGCCTCCTCGCCACGGGCGTCCTCTCGGCCTGACCGACACGGACCCGCGCGCGGGCATGCTCGCGCACGCCGACAGGCGCAAAGCGCCGCGTCCTCCTACCGTGGACGCCGTACCCGATCCAGCGACGAAGGGGATCGACGCCATGGGCCGCAACGCCGCCATGGGCAAGGTCACAGGGAAGATCAAGGAATCGGTCGGCAAGCTCACCAGCAACGAGCGACTGCAGGCCGAAGGCAGAGCCGACCAGGCGAAGGCCAAGGTGCGCGAGGCCGCCGAACACGTCCGCGAACGCGCAGCGGGCGTCATGGACTCCCTCAAGCGCCACGACCACCGCCGGTAGGCCTCGGGCGCTCCGTCCGGCAGGAACGCCGGACGGAGCGCACGGCCGGGCCCGTACGCGGCGGGCCGAGGTACGCGTGACGCCGACGCCGACGCCGACGCCGGCTCACGGCACCGCCACGCCCGCACCGCTGCCCGGCGCACGGTTCCACCGCATGCGGCACCACGGCAGCGTCAGCTCGCTTCGGTCCCGGACGTCGCGCGGCACCAGGCTCGTGACCGGTGCGGCCTCGCGATGCCGGGCGAACACGGTGTCGACGTAGCGGTGCCCCGTGTCGGCCGCGATGAAGAGGACCGTCCGCTCGGGTGCGCGGTCGCGCTCGTGGCGGGCGGCGAGGTAGGCGGCGCCGGTCGAGAGGCCCGCGAAGACGGCGTGCCTCCGCAACAGGTCGACGCTGCCGGACAGGGCCGCGTCGAACGCGACCCAGTGGAGGGTGTCGTACAGCTCGTGCACGACGTTCCCGAAGGGGATGGAGCTGCCGATGCCGGCGATGATGATCTCTGGGTCGGAGATGTGCTCGGCACCGAAGGTGACGCTTCCGTAGGGCTGGACACCCACGAGTCGGACATCACCACCCCCACGGTCGGCGCCGTCGGCACCGAGGCCGTCCCCGCCCGCGCGCAGGTACCGGGCGAGGGCGCCGGTCGAGGCTCCGGAGCCGACTCCGCCGACGACGGTGAGGCGGCCGGCGCCCGCGGTCGCCGTGCGGATGTGGTCCGCGACCGCCTGGTAGCCCAGGTAGTGGATGTCGTCGTGGTACTGCCGCATCCAGTGGTACTCGGGGTGCGCGGCGAGGATCTCGTGGATCCGCTCGACCCGCCGCTTCTGGTCGAGCTTGAGATCCGCGCACGGCTCCATCTGTTCCAATGTCGCCCCGAGCACGCCCAGTTGGGTGCGCAAGGTGTGGTCGACCGTGGTCGAGCCGACGATGTGACAGCGCATGCCGTGCCGGTGGCAGGCCAGGGCGAGGGCGTAGGCATAGATGCCGCTGGAGCTGTCCAGGAGGGTGTCTCCCCGGCGCACCGCACCGGTGTCGAGCAGGTGACGCACCGCGGCGAGCGCGGAGACCACCTTCATCGTTTCAAAGCGCAGGCACACGAGCCGGTCGTCGAGCCGGATCAGGTCCGGCCGGCCGATCGCCTCGGCGATGTGCTGGTCCATCGAGGAGCTCCTTGACGGTGACGGCGGGGGTGGTCGTGAAGGTGCGGGTGGTGGGGATGCCGTCGGCCTGCAGGTCGTGCACGCAGCGGCGGACGCGAGTGCGCAGATCGGGCACCCAAGGGTCGAAGAGGACACCGGCGACCGCGCCGCTGTGCGCGATCTGGACCCCGACGGCCCCGGCCCGCCGGGCGATGGCGCACAGATCGTCGAACTCGGGATGGCCGAGGACGAGTTGACCTCGCCGCGCGCTGGCCGTGGCGACCTCGCCGACCAAGGCCGCGTCCCCGGTGGCGACGGCGCGGCGCAGCAGGCCGCGCAGCTGCTCCCACGCGCGGACCTCGCTGTCCCCGACGTCTGCGGCGGGCAGGGAAAGGGTGTCGACCGGTCTGCCTCCCCCGAGCGTGCAGCCGACCACCAGCAGCGGCGGCAGGGCGGGGCCCAGGACCTCCAGGACGCGGCCTTCCCGCTGGGCGAACAGGACCGGGCGGGCGTCGTCCAGCATCAGGGGATCGCTGGCCGTCTCCGCCAGGACGGCCAGCCGGGCGGCCGTGCCCGGTGTCATCCGTACCGCGTACGCGTCGGCCACCGCGCGCAGGGCGGCGAGGACGTCGCTGGTGGAACTGCCCATGCCCAGGCCCACCGGTACGTCGCCGGTGAGCCGCAGTTCCCCGCCGCACGGCGGAAGACCCGCCGTGCGCGCGCACTCCCTGACGGCGAGCACCGCCGCCCGCGTGGCCTTGGACCGGCCGGCGGGAGAGACGGTGACGGCATCCGGGGCCGTACCTGGCCGCGGGACGAATGCGGCGCGGCTGCCGGGACCGGCCATCGGGAGGGTCACGAGACCGGGCCGCGGGACGCCGCCGTCGAGGAAGACGCCCTGCAGGACCTCGCCGTGGTGACAAGGAGCGAACCCGGTGCCGGCACGGAGGGCGCCGGCACCGGGCGCGGCGCGGCGGAAGGCGGAGATCACGCGCCGCCCACCCCTCGGTAGCGGTACAGAACCGTCTCCTCGGCGCTGAACTGGGAGAAGGGGAAGGGTTCCGCGGACAGGGCGGCCACGCCCGAGCCGAGGAACGCCCGGGCGACGGCGCTGCCGGACTGGGCGTAGACGATCAGGGGGATGTCCCGGGCCCGGCAGCGCTCCAGGATGGTGTCGAACGACCCGTTGCCCAGGGTCATTCCGGTGGCCACGACGGCCTGCGCCCGGGAGAGCACCTCGTGCATGTCGTCGGTGACGGGATCGCCCCACTGGGTGGACCTGAGGTTGAGGTCACAGGGGAGGGGTTCGCCCCCGCGGTCGCGTATCGCCGCCACCAGCGGGTTGACGACGCCGATGAGCGCGACCTTCGCGCCCTGCTCGATGTCCAGGAGACCGGCGATGGCCGCGTCGCGTGCAGCGGCCCGCAGTTCGGGTGTGCCGCTCGGGAGGACGACCGGCTCGGCCTCCCCCTCGCGGGCGGCGAGCCGGTGCGGGCGGAGCCGGGAGAGATAGGCGTCGAGCGCGGCCATGCGCAGCGGGCGGGGTGCCTCGCGCAGCAGGACGTCGAGCGGGCTGCCGGAGGCGTCGCGGCAGATCGCGGGGTCGACCTCGCCGGCCTCGAAGGCGCAGCCGCCGAAGGAGTCGCCGAGGCGGACCAGGACGTACTGGTTGAGGTACGTGGTGTCGCCGCCGGCCAGACGGGTGCCGTGGTGCATCCAGAAGACGCTGGTCGCGACCAGTTCGTGGGGTGCCGGGCCGCCGAGCTCGCCGGCCAGGGCGGCGGTGACGAGTCCGTCGACGGAGGTGAGGACGGGAGCGGCGGGCCAGGAGGGCAGGGGAGGGATGGGGGAGTCGGGATGCTGGGGGTGCACGTGATGGTCCTTTCAGTGGGTGGGTGGCCGGGTTACGGCGCGGGCGCGCCGAGGGGGCCGCGGTAGGCGATCTGGGCGTGGCCCAGGGAGTCGGTGGACAGTTCCGCGTCGACGCCGAAGACCGCGGCGAGCCGCCCGGCGGTCAGGACGGCGGCCGGCGGGCCGGCGGCGACGAGCCGGCCGTGGTGGAGCAACAGCAGCCGGTCGCAGTAGCGGGCGGCGAGCGACAGGTCGTGCAGCGCGACGAGCACCGTCTGTCCGGTGCCTGACAGCAGTTCCATGAGCTCCAGTTGGTGCTTGACGTCCAGGTGGTTGCAGGGCTCGTCGAGCAGGAGCCCGTACGCCTGTTGAGCGAGCGCCCGGGCGATGTGGACGCGCTGGCGCTCGCCGCCCGAGAGCGTCTTCCACGGGCGGCCGGCGAGCGCCGTGAGCCCGACGCGTTCCAGGGCGGCGGCCACGACCGCCCGGTCCGTGGAGCCGGGCCCCCGCCAGCGGTCCCGGAACGCGGTGCGCCCGAGCCCCACGACATCGGCGACCCGCAGGTCGCTGTCGGCGCCCGAGTGCTGCTCGACGAAGGCGAGGCGGCGGGCGATCCGGCGCGGACTCCAGCCGGCGACGGGCACGCCGTCAAAGCGGACCGTGCCCGCGTCGGGGACCCGCAGCCCGGCCAGACAGCGCAGCAGCGAGGACTTGCCCGAGCCGTTCGGCCCGATGAGCCCGACCGTCTCGCCGGGAGCGACGTCCACGCTCACCCCGCGGACGACCGGTACCCCCGCCACCGACCAGCTCAGCGACTCGGCGGTGATCCTCACAGCTCACCCCTCCGGTGCAGGACCAGGAGGAACAGCGGCACGCCGAGCAGGGCGGTGATCACACCCACCGGTACCTCGCGGGGAGCGAAGGCGATCCGCGCCAGCGCGTCGGTCCACACCAGGAACACCGCTCCCGCGAGCGCCGCGTGGGGGAGCAGTACCCGGTGCAGCGGGCCGACGACGAACCGCACCCCGTGCGGGACGATCAGCCCGACGAAGCCGATGGCCCCGACCGTGGCGACCGCCACCGCCGTCAGCGCCGCCGTGACCACCAGGGCGAGGGTCCGCGCCTGCCGGACGCCGATGCCGAGCGAGGCGGCCGTGTCCGTACCGAAGGCGAGCCCGTCGAGGGCGTTGGCGTACGTCCAGGCGAGGACCAGGCCCACCGGGGTGACGAGGGCGCACACCGCGACGCTGCCCCAGCGGGCCGGTGCCATCGAGCCGAGGAGCCAGTGCGTGACGGCCCGTGTGGTGTCCGCGTCCGCCGACGCCATCAGGACGAGGGAGGTCAGTGCGGTGAACAGCTGGCCGACGATCACACCGGTCAGGACGATGCGTGTCGAGTCGAGGCCGCCGCGCCGCAGGAGCAGCATCAGCAGCCCGAAGGAGATCAGGGCACCCGCGAGCGCTCCGCCGGTGACCCCGAGGGAGTTCGCCCCCACGCCCAGGACCACGACGAGGACGGCCCCGGCCGACGCCCCCGAGGACACGCCGAGCAGGTACGGGTCGGCCAGCGCGTTGCGGGTGACCGCCTGGAGCACCGTGCCGCACACGGCCAGCGCGGCACCGACGAGGGCGGCCATCAGCACGCGGGGCAGCCGCAGGTCCCAGACCAGGGAGTCGATCAGCGGGGGCAGCGGCTCGACGGGGAGGCCGAGCCGGGAGCCCAGTACCCGGGCGAGTTCACTCCAGCTCACGTCGGCGGTGCCGACGCCTACGGCCGCCGCCACGGAGACCGCGAGCACGACGGCACCGAGCACGGAGCCGACCGCCCGGACGGATGCGCCGGTGCGGAGCGGGCCCGGTCCGGTGGACGGCACACCGGTGGCGCCGGCCCTCGGCTCCCGGCCGCGAGCAGCGGGCAGCAGGAGGTCGGGGCCTTCGAGGACGGCCGGTTCAGCGGGCATGGCCGAGGCCCTTCATGCCCTCGGAGAGCAGCCCGAGAGCGTGAACCGAGCGCACCGAGGGGTCCAGTTCGATGCCGGGCACTTCGAGGATCCTGTCGCCCGCGACGGCGGCCAGCCGGGAGATCACGGGATGCCGGGTCATGGCGGCGCGCTTCTCCGCGGCGCTGTCGCCGGGGCGGCCGCGTTCGGAGAGGTCGCCGACGACGATGAAGTCCGGGTCGCGCCGGGCGACTTCCTCCCAGCTCACCTCGGGCCAGTCCTCGTCGATGTCGTCGAAGGCGTTCCGCGCGCCGACGATCCGGCTCATCTCGCTGGGCAGGCCCGTGCCGCCCGCCACGTACGGCATGCCGTTGAACACGGAGTAGAGGTAGACGACGGTCGGCTGCCTGGCACCTCGGGGGACCTTCGCGGCATCCGCCCCTGCCTTGGCGACGGCGGACCGCTGGCGGGTGGCGAGGGCGTGGGCCCGCTCCTCGACGCCGAAGATCCTGCCGAGGTTCTCGTAGTCGGAGAAGAGCAGTTCGAACGGTGTGGTGCCCGCCGGGTTCTCCCGCGGGCAGTCCACCGCGCTCACGAAGGTGGGGACCTTGAGCGCGGCGAGTTCTCCGCGGGTTCCGGCCCGGTCCGCGGTGAACAGGTCGGCGGACGCGGCGACGACGAAGTCCGGCGCGGCAGCACGCAGTTGCTCGCCAGTGGCGATCTTCGGCGCGATGACCGGGACCTCGGCGTACGCGGCGGCGTAGGCGGCGGGGATCTTCGTCTTGAGGTTGGCGGTACCCGCCATCCGCCCGTGCAGCCCGAGTTCGAGCAGCGTCTCGGTCGAGGTCTGGTCCAGGGCGACGGCCCGCTCCGGGGGACGGGTGAACACGGTGGGGCGGCCGCAGTTGGTGACCGAGACGGGCGTGCCGGACGTGGTGTGCGCCTGGTTGCGGTGGTCGGCCGCCGCGGAGCAGCCGGCGGTGGCGAGGGCGAGGGTCAGAGCGATGCCGAGGCGGGCGGGACGGCGCATGGGTCCTCCGGTCGGGAAGAGGGCGTGGGCAGGGATGTGCACATGGCGGGAGTGCCGCGTTCGAAGGGTACTGTAATGGAAATCATTTCCATTAACGCGGCCGGGGCCCCCTCTCGCCCGGTCGACAGTCCCCGAGGAGACCTCGCACCCGTGACCACCACACCCGCCTCCGCGACGTCCAAGTCAGTCGCCCCACCTAAGCGTTCGGCCCTGCGCGACCCCGCGTTCCTGCGCCTGTGGGCCGGCACCACGGCCTCCGGACTCGCGACCTGGGCCCTGCCCTTCGTCCTGGGACTGGCCGTCCTCCACCGCGACCTCGACGCCGCCGGACTCGGACTGGTCCTCGCCGCCCGCACGGCCGGATTCCTTCTCGCCGTCGCCGTCGGCGGCGTGCTCGCCGACCGGCACTCACGCCGCGCCGTCGTCCTCTGGTCCGGCCTTGCCGCGGCCGTCGCCGCCCCCGCCCTCGCCGCCGGCCTCGGCCGCTCCCTCACCCTGATGACCCTGGCGGCCGCGCTCGCCGGTGCCGGACAGGGCGCCTGCCGACCCGCGTTCCAGGCCCTCACCGCCGAAACCGTCGCACCCGCACACCGCCGGCAGGCCAACGCCGCGATGACGATGGCCGTACGGTCCGCCACCCTTGCCGGCCCCGCCCTGACCGCCCTGCTCGCCGCCTTCCTCGACGTCCCGGCGCTGCTGCTCGGGATCGGCCTGCTGTGGCTGGTCGCCGCACTCGCGCCGGCCCGGGGCACCGTCGTAACGGATCACCCGGCGGAGCCGCCGGCCCCGCGCCACGGATTCCGCGCCGAGTTCCTCGACGGCATACGCGAGGCGCGACGCCACCCCTGGTTCCTCGCCGGGCTGGCCGCCCTCGTGGCCGTGATCGCCCTCGGCTACTCCGCCACCAGCGTCGCCCTGCCCCTGGTCAGCCGGGACCGCTACGGCACGGAGTGGGTGCTGGCCGCGTCCATGACCGCCTACACCGTGGGCGCCCTCGGCGGAGCGCTGCTCATCGCGCGCCTGCGCCCCCGCTCACAGGGGTGGGCGGCCCTCGCCGCTCTCGGCGCGTACGGCGTCGCCCCGCTGAGCCTGGTCTTCCCCGTGCATCCGGTGGTCGTCGTCGCCGCGTACGCCGTCGCCGGCGTCGGGATCGAGCTGTTCAACGTCCCCTGGTTCACCGCCACCCAGCGCGAGGTCGCCCCCGACAAGCTGGCCCGCGTCTCCTCGCTCGACTTCCTCGTCTCCTACGGCCTCGCGCCGATCGGCCTCGCACTGATCGCCCCCGCCATCGCGCACTTCGGTGTCACAGCCGTCCTCGCCGCCTGCGCCGCCGCCTGCTTCCTGGTACCGGCGGCGGCGGCCCTCGTCCCCACGACGCGGCACTTCTCCCGCACCGGGGCGGCGACAGCGGACTGACCGAGGGCCGACGGCGCCGGCGGGGCGGCGACAGCGGACCCATCGCAGGGATCGCCGGCGTCGGTGGGGCGGTGACAGCGGACCCATCGCAGGGATCGCCGGCGTCGGTGGGGCGGTGACTGGGACCGGACCGCTCGGCGGACGGCGCCGGCACGGTCGCGGCCCGTACCGACCACCATCGTCCGCCGCTCCACCGAAGCGCACGGGCGCCCGTGACACGGGCGCCGGTCGCGCCCTATCGTCGTCAGCCGCCCGCACCTCCCGCGCCGCCCGATCCGGAAGGCCGCCATGCCGATTCGCCCCGCCGCCGCCCACGACACGGACCTCCTCCGGCAGGTCCTGCTGGAGGCGTACAACTGGGACGGCGACCGGAGGTTCACCGCCGAGCAGCTCGCCGCCGACCCGCACGCCACGCGATATCTCGAGGGCTGGCCCCAGGACGGCGACTTCGGGGTCGTCGCGGAGACCGGGGCCGGTGAGCCGGTCGGCGCGGCCTGGGCGCGGTGCCTGCCCGAGGACCGGCCCGGCTACGGCTACGTGGCGCCGGGCGTGCCCGAACTGACCCTCGGCGTGCTGCCGGGACACCGCGGCCGTGGGCACGGCCGGGCGCTGATGCGGGCGCTGATCCAGGCGGCTTCCGGCCGGCCGGTCCCGGTGCCCCGACTCAGCCTGAGCGTCGAGGACGGCAACCCCGCCGTGCGGCTCTACACCTCGCTGGGCTTCGTCCCGGTCGGCCGGAACGGAGGCTCGGACACGATGGTGCTGGATGTGCCGAGCCGGATGTCCTGAGCGGCGGGGTCGTCACGGGAGCCGGCCGTAGCGGTGGGGAAGGTCCCCGCACGCCGGTGCGGGGACCCTCTCGATCCGCGTGATTCTAGGCGCGCGGCGGGCAGGGATCGCAGCAGGCCGGTGCCGGTTCGACGCACAAGCTCACCGAGTCGGCGTTGTCGGACGGGTCCGGGTCCTTCTCCACGGCGGTGACGGATGCTGTGTTCGTGACCCGGCCGGTCCTGGTCGCCTTCGCCCGCAGGGTGAGCGCCGCGCGGGCGCCTACGGCGAGTTCGCCGACGGTCCACCGTCCGGTCCCGGCGTCGTAGGCGCCCTGGGAGGCGTCGGCGGCGAGGAACCCGAGGCCGTCCGGGAGCCGGTCGGCGACGGTGACCCCGGTCGCCGGGCTGGGACCGGCGTTGTGGACGGTCACGCGATAGGTGACCGTCTGCCCGACGCTCACGGTGGTGGCGTCGGCCGCCTTCACCACCTCCAGGTCCGCGGCCGGCCGGACCTCGGTGACGGCCTCGTCGGACGTGGCCGTCAGCGACTCCGGGGTGGGACCGAGCCGGTTCTCGTAGGCGGCGGTCGCCGTGTTGGTGACGCGCGTCCCCGCCGTCTCCAGCCCGAGGACGACCCGGTACTCGACGGTCGTACCACCCGGCAGGGCAGCGGTGTTGGCCAGGCTGCCGCCCTGTGTGGCGGAGGCGTCGGTGCCCAGCCGGAAGACGACCGCGCGGGCGGCGGCGTCGTAGGAGGCCTGGTCGTCCCCGGCCCCGTCGGTCTTCACACCGCTGTTCGGACCGCCGATCACCCGCAGGGAACCGGGCACGTACGTGGTTCCGGCGGGCAGCACGTCGGTGAGGGTGAGTCGCTCGGCGGCGCCACCGCCCTCGTTCGTCGCGGTGATCCGGTACGTGACGACGTCACCGACGTCCAACGGGCCCGCCGGGACGGCGGTCTTGGTGAGGACCACGAGCGGTGCGGTGCCGAAGAAGATCCCGTCGAGGAAGTTGCCGATCCCGCGGTTGCCCCCGGCGGCCGAGACCGAGCGGAAGGCGAAGCGCGTGACGGTCTGCCCGGCCGGGACGGTGTAGGTGCCGGTGTAGTAGCCCCACGCCGTGTTGCCGTCGGTGAAGGTGCGCTGCTCGACCACGCTGCCCGGGGCGCCGATGTCGAGCGCCATGGTGTCCTGTCCCTGCCGGCCGCGGTGGTAGAGGCGCCAGTACAGCTTGGTGCCCGGGGTGGTCGGCAGGTCCTGGTAGAGGGTCGAGACCTGGTTGGCGTTGAGCTCGGCGAACTGCTCGCCCTCCGCCGACGGCACGCCGTTGAATCCGGAGTGCCATAACTCGATCATGTGGTCGGTCGCGGTGGTGAGCCAGCCCGGGACGCTGCGCGGGGCCTGCGTCTGGGAGGCGTCCGGCAGGAACGCCATGTCGGTGACGGAGGGCTGCTCGAAGCTGCCGTTGACGAGGGCGACCCGCAACGGGGCATGGGGAGGTGTGCTCATGCTGACGTCTCCGGTCTGTCGGTGGTGTACCAGGGCCCCGCGCCCGCGCCGCCCAGGCCGGGGGCGGTACGGGAGGTCGTCGGGACCACGATCGCTCCGTAGCTCACCGCCCGCCCCGGGGTCACGTACAGGCGCGCCGAAGGGGTCCCGGCCACCGCGGACGTGGAGGTTTGCGCGCGCCGACACCCTGGGTCACAGCGCTGCCGTCCGCTCCCGCGCCCCCCGGCGCGCCGCTTCCCTCACTCCCGGCACAGCACCCCCTCGCACACCGCCCGTGCTGACCGGATGCCACCGCGGGTTGACGAGCCTGCGCCACCTGGAGGGGTGAAATGCGATGTGTGAGGTTGACGTTCGTGCGTTCGAGGAGGACTGCCCGGAAGACGAGTGGACCGCCAGGACCACTCGCCGCCGGTTCACGCCGTGCCGTGGGGTGCCGCCGCACCGCCGGTTCACGCCGTGCCGCCGTGCCGCCGGTTCACGGCGTGCTGCCGGTTCCCGCCGTGCCGACGGTTCCCGCACGGACGTTCACTCCGTGTCGCGCAGCCGGATCAGGTACTGCGCGGTCAGCGACACGGCACGGTCCTCGTCGTGCGACAGCTCCTCCAGCGCGCGTGACGCGGTCGGCCCCGGGATGCCGGCCAGCGCCTGGGTGAGTCGTCCGCGTGCGGGTGCACCCGCGGACGGGTGGGCGAGGTGGTCGACGAGGCCGGTGGCGATCCGATCCGCGGTCGTGGCGTCGTTCGCCAGCGCGCTCAACGCGTCGGCCGCGTCGGTGTCGTTGGCTCCTTCCACGATCATGTCGACGAGTGTGGGGATCGCGTCGGCGCCGCCGCGTGTCCCGAGTGCCAGAGCCGCGTACCGGCGGACGGCGGTGTCGGAGTGGGCGAGGGCGTCCCGGAGCTGACGGGTCGCCTGATCGCCGGGCAGTTCGGCGAGGGCCTGGACGGCGCGCTTCCGCACCGTGGCCTGCGGCGAGCCGAGGGCCTGCGCCAGGAGCGCCGGCCCGCTGTCGGAGCCGGACCGTGCCAAGGCCCATCGAAGCGCTCCGGCGACGATCGGGTCGGCCTCGCCGAGCGCGGCGTCGACCAGGGCCTCGACCGGGACCGGCAGCGCGTCGGCCGAGGTCAGTGCGGCGCGTTGACGGGTGTCGGCGTTCGCGGAGGCCAGCGCGTGCAGGAGCGCGACGATCTTGAGGACGTCCTGCCAGTCGGTGGGCTCCGCGGCGTCGATCCGGTTCAGCCGGTCGAGCAGTTCGGTCTCCGCGGCGATACGGTCGCGCGTCCGGCCGACCAGGTCCCTGACCAGCGTCGCCGGCGTGAAGCCGGGGTCGTCGAGCGCGAGCCCGATCTCGCGCAGCGACAGGCCCAGCGACCGCAGGCTCTCGATGTGGAAGATCCGGCGGATGTCCTCCCCGGCGTACTCCCGGTAGCCCGAGCCCGTCCGCCCCGACGGGCGGACCAGGCCGAGCTTCTCGTAATGCCTGAGCATGCGGGCACTGACCCCGGACCGTCGCGCCACCTCACCGATCAACACGCCTTATTGTCCCGCCTGACCGGCGGGGCCGAGAGCCACGACGCGCTTCGCCTCCTCGATCGCGAACCCGAAGCCGGTGTCCGGGTCGCGGAGCAGCCGCTCCGTGGCGATTGCGTGCGCCCGTACGAGAGGCTCGGCTCCGGCCGTCGCGGCGCGCACGGCCGGGACCATCACCTCGCCCAGTGCGACCAGCGCACGGCTGAGACTCAACTGCGTCTCCCGGTCTCCGCGTCCGAGCTGCGTCGCGAGCACCACGGCCAGCGCGGACTCCGCATCCTCCGGTACCAGCAGGACCGCGGCCCGCCAGGCGCTGCGCGCCACCTCGTCGTCGGCGTCGGTCAGCAGCGCCCGGGTGATCGCCGGCCAGGCCTGCCGGTCACCGATCTTGGACAGGGTGTGCAGCGCCTGACTGCGCGCCTGCGCGTGCGGCGAGCGGACGGCCTGCAGCAGCCGGGGGAGCGTGCGGGACACCGGGTGGCGCGTGAGGGCCCAGGTCAGCATGTCGCGGACGAAGAACTCTGGCTCGACCGCGCATCGCTCGACGAGCTTGTCGACGAAGCGCGGGTCCGGTGTGCTGCCGACCGTCAGCGCGGCCCGCAGCCGCACGGACGAGCGGCTGTCCTCCAGCGCCTGAAGGGCCCGCGCCGCGGCGGCTTCCTGTGTCGTGATCGTCATGGGACCACCTCCTTGGCATGCAGTGAAGGGCTTGTCACCGTGTCAAGGTCAAGCCGCACTGGCCGCGCTGGCTGCACCGGACGCTCCGGCTGCACCGGACGCACTGGCTGCACTGGCCGCGCTGGTTGCACTGGCCGCGCTGGCCGCACCGGTTGCACCGGCTGCACTGGCTGCACTGGCTGCACCGGCCGCACCGACCGCACCGCCCGCACCGACCGGACGGCGCCGCGGCGGTGCAGCGCCCGCCCCCGCGACCCGCCGCCTCGACGTTCGGGCCGGAGACGGCCGAACGGCGTCACCACCAGGGGTGATGACGCCGTTCGCACGGGGTAGGTCAGGGTCTACGTCACTTGCCGTACCACGCGTGGTGGACGGTCAGCGTCGACGTGTTGCCCTGCTTGTCGGTGACCTTGGCGGAGAGGGAGATCGCCGCGTCCTTCGCCGGGTTCTTCACGGCGATCCGGCCGCTCAGGACCGGCACCGGCTGCCAGGTCTTCCCGTCGTCGTAGCTCACGGACACGGTGAGCGACTTGAGGTTCTGCCCGGCCGCCGAGCCCTGCACGGTCACCGGGACCAGCGCCGGGGCGAGCGCCGGGGCCCGGGAGGCCAGGTCGACGGGGGCCGCGAAGCGGACCGTGGACACCGGCAGCGCCGTCGTGGCCGAGACCTGCCGCGAACGGAACGTGAAGCCGGCGTCGATCCGGGTGGAGGCCGCGGCGAGGCTCGCCGGGCGCTCCACGGAGGTCGTCAGCCGGTACTCCGCGTCCTCCGCGCCGACCGGGAAGGGCTTCGCGCCGGTCAGCGGGTCGTCGGTCGCGCCGATCCTGACTCCGTCGCGGTAGAGCGTCGTGGTGGCGGAGCCGTACGGGGTGAGACCCGCGTGACCCTTGCCATCGGCGAACAGGGGCAGGGAGCCTATGATCTGCTGCTCGCCCGTCGCCGGGTCGGGAGCCGTGCGGAAGACACCCATGTTCTCGTCCAGGAGGGGGCCGACGACACCCGTGTTAAAGGTCTCCTGGTACGTCCGGCCGGCCTCGTAGCGCTTCGGCCGGATCATCTCGTAGCTGCCCTCGAAGGCCGGGTAGCCCCACTCGTCGGGCGGCCCCGCCTGCGTGAACTTGGTGACCCAGGAGACGCCGTCGGAGGTGGAGACGTAGAAGGTGCGCGTGCCCGGCGCCGTCTGCGGCGCGGAGAACCCGTTGCCCTCGGGCGCGCCCGGCAGGTGCGCGAACGGCGAGGCGAGAGCGGTCTTCCCGGGGGCGGAGGCGCCGAGACCGACCTTCAGCGTGGCCAGTTCGCCGGCCTTCACGTGCTTGGTGTAGCCGGTCGCGACCGTGCTCGCCGGGCCGCCGTAGGCGACCGAGTACTGGCTGGTGGCGTCCTTGAGGAAGTGCGCGTCCCAGGTCTGCAGGAGGGTGCCGTCGGTGACGGCCGGACCCAGGTGGGCGGTGCGGAAGCCGGTGAAGCCCCGGAGGACCCAGCCGTTGCCGACGCGGCCGATGTCGGTCGCGCGCTCGTAGTACGTGCCGGCGTAGTCCGCCCGGTCGATGCCCGGCACGGTGAGGTCCACCGGCCTGGTGGTGCGGGCGTCGGCGGTGAGCGTCATGTCGCCGGTGACGTCCAGCTTGGGCTGCGCGATCCAGTCGGTGCCCTTGGTGTAGTCCGACGGGTCCTCGTAGACGGCCGTGTTGAACGTGTAGGAGCCCTTGGGCACACGGATCGTGTGGCTGCCCGGCTCGTTGTCGATGCGGTTCCCGAAGCCCGCGGCGGGACCGGAGACGCCGACCAGCGTGCTGGAGAAGTTCTGGGCGTCGGCGCCGTCGCGGCCGACGGTACGGAGCGTGACGTCGTACGACTCCGCCTCCCGTACGGCCACCGCGGCCGTGCGCACCGACTGGCCCGCGGCGGTGGCGGTGACGTAGCCCGAGTAGGTGCCGTCGGCGGTACCGGTCCTGGTGTCGGCGACGAGATCGACCTCGGCCGTGCCGCCGGCCGGCACGGTGAGCTTCGACGCGCCGAGCGAGAAGAAGCCGGCCGGGGCGGCCCCGCCCTCCGGGTCCAGGGTGGACACCGACAGGTCGAGGGTGACGTCGCCGGTCCCGAGGTTGCGGTAGGCGATCTTCTTGGTGAGCGGCCGGTCGTCGTCGTGCGGCCACTGCGCCGTGCCGAAGTTCAGCGAGACGGGTTCGGCGACGACGCTCTGGGACAGCGCCCGGTCGACCTGGACGCGGCCCGCACCCTGCTGGAACGCGGTCAGGTTCGCGCCGCCCTGGGCGGACGCGACCAGCGCACCCTTGAGTTCGGCGGACGTCCAGTCGGGGTGCCGCTGCTTCAGGATCGCGGCGGCGCCCGCTACGTGCGGGGTCGCCATCGAGGTGCCGTCGATCTGCAGGTACCCCGGAGCGGGATGCGGTGTCCCGGGGGCGGTGTCGATGGCGCTGCCGGGTGCGGCCGCCGCGGCGATGGCGACGCCGGGGGCGGTCACGTCGGGCTTGACGGCGCCGTCGCCGACCCGCGGGCCGGTGCTGGAGAAGGGAGCCAGCCGGTCGTCCCTGTCGACGGCCCCCACGGTCAGCGCCGCGTCCGCGCTGCCCGGGGAGCCCACCGTCGACGCACCGGCCTCGCCCTCGTTGCCGGCCGCGACGGCGAAGAGGATCCCCTTCTCGGCGGAGAGCCGGTCGATCGTTGCCTCCAGCGGGTCGACGCCCGGGCTGTCGCTGTGGCCCAGGCTGAGGTTGACGACGTCCGCGCCCTCTGCGGCGGCCCACTCCATGCCCGCGATGACGGCGGAGTCGTCCCCGTAGCCCTCGTCGTCGAGGACCTTCCCGCTGATCAACTCGGCCCCGGGGGCGACGCCCTTGAAACGGCCGCCGGACCTGGCCCCCGTGCCGGCGGCGATCGACGCGACGTGGGTGCCGTGCCCGACGCGGTCCACGGCGTCGGCCGAGGGCGAGAAGTTCTTCTCGCCGACGACCTGGGTCCTGAGGTCCTCGTGGGTTTTGTCGACGCCCGTGTCGAGGACGGCGATCCTGACGCCCTTGCCGTCGTATCCGGACTCCCACGCCCGGTCCGCGCCGATCTGCTTCACGCTGCGGTCCAGGCTCGCGCGGCTCACTCCGTCCAGCCACACCTTCCCGATGCCGGCGGCGGCGGCGCGGGCGCCGGTGCGCTGCCGGTCGGTCAGCGCCTCCCACAGCCGTGCCACGTCGTCCGGGGAGGTGCGGATGGCGTCGGCGTCGATCGTCGGGAACGTGCGCCGCAGGTCGGTGTCGCCGGCCGTACGCACCTCGGTCCGTGCGGCGGTGGCACCCCCTTCGTACTGCACGATCAGCTTGAGCCCGTCGCGGTGGCTCTTGCGCAGCCGCGGATCGGTGAGGACGCCGAGGTCGAACAGGCGCTGGTCCAGCCTGCCCGTGGCGATCAGGCGCTGCGCGTCACTCGGGACCACCAGGGTGTGGTCGCCGGTGCGCTGCACCTGTACGGGTATGTGCTCGCGGCCCGGGGCGGACTCGAAGCCCACCATCCGGCCCTGGGCGTTCACCACGACGCGGTCACCGGTGACGAGCGGGATCCGCTCGTCACCGCCGAGGCGTGGGATGTCCGGTCCGGCCGTCGCGTGCGCGGCGATCGCCGTCGCGGGGCCGGTCATGCCTGCCATCAGGGCCACGGATGTGGCCGCTGCGATACCGAGGACGCGTGCTCTCTGCACGTGTGCGCGCAAGTCTCCCCCAGGAGCTTGGGATGAGGTCGAGTGAGTGGTTCCAGCCGTGGGGCGTCATGGCGCCCGCCGCTGGTCAGCGCAGTATGTGAGGCGAGTTGGGGGCGATCAACGCCGCTGGGGGAGTGCGGGGTCGAGACGCGGGGTTTCCGGCCAACGTGAAGGCCGCGTGTGCGATCGGATCACGACGGGGGTGTGACCGACGTGTGACAGCCGCGCGATCCTTGCGCGACAGCGGTGCACGGCGGCGGCTTCCGATCCCGTTCCGGGGCAGGTCGCGCTGCCTTGTCGGGGGCCCGGGCCCGCTCGGCCGGAAGGCACGCCTCCCAATGGCCGGTTCCGCTCCGGAGATGAACCGCTCCCCGTTCGCGTGCGCGTGATCGAACAAGAGAGCCGGGCCCAGGCGCTGTCGGCGGGATCGCGCGGGTGGTCCGGTCGGCACCGCGCGTCCGCGGGCGCCCATGTCGGCAGCCCTGAGGTATCGAACTCGCATGCGAATGCGGCTATGATCAACCGCAGCAAGGCCGTAGCGCAGAGGTCGTCGCGCCCACGCATCGAGCTGGAGGACGTCGGTTCGAATCCGACCGGTCTTGCGTCTACTTGACGTCGACGATGTCCCTGACCTCCCGACGACGTGAAAGCCGAAGCGGAACGCCGGTCCCCGGCGACAGACCGGTGGAGTGGTGATGACGCAGCCGACAACGCCCGTACGCTGCCCGGCGATCGAGCACCCCGATCTGCCCCTGGCCGACCCCGCGCGGCTCGCCCCGCTGCTCGACCGGCTCGCGGACGAACGGGCCGTCACCGGCGACGAGACCTTCCCCCTCGGCACCCTGCGCGCCGACGGCCGCGTCGACCTGTGCAAGCAGGGCCTCGGCCCCGGCGGCGCCGCCCGTCTCGCCCCCGCCGCCCTCGCCTCCCCGCACGCCACCCATCTGCTGCTCGGTACCAACTCCCTCGGTGACGAGGGCCTGCGCCCCCTCGCCGAGGCGCTCACCGCCACGCGCCACGCCGGTACCGGCCACCCGGTGCACACCCTCTACCTCGGCTGCAACCGGATCGGCCCGGCCGGCGTCACCACCCTCGCCGAGGCGCTCGCCGACGACGTCACCGTCCGCGCCCTCTGGCTCAAGCGGAACCCCGTCGGCGAGGCCGGCGCCCGTTCTCTCGCCGGCCTGCTGCGTCGCAACACCACCCTGCGCACCCTCGACCTGGTCAACTCCGGCATCGGAGCCGAGGGCGTACGGGCCGTCCTCGACGCGCTCCTGGACCGCGAAGCCCCGCTCGAGCGCCTCTTCCTCGGCGGCAACGGCCTGACCGCCGCCGACGCTCCGCTGCTCGCCGCACTCGTCCGCGACGCCGGAGTCCGAGAGCTGTACGTCCCGGCCAACCACCTCGGCGACACCGGCGTCACGGTCCTGGCCGCCGCCACCGACGCCGCCCGCCCCGTCCGGCTCGGCCTCGGCGGCAACGGCATCGGCCCGTCCGGCGCCGCGGCCCTCGCGGACGCGCTCGACGGCATCGACACCCTCGACCTCGGCCGCACCATGTCGGAACGCAGCCTCGGCGCCCCCGGCAACACCACCGGGGACACCGGCGCCCACGCCCTCGCCGCGGCCCTGCCCGGCAGCCCGCTGCGCCGTCTCGAACTGCGCCACACCGGCATCACCGGCCGCGGCGCGAAGACGCTGCTCGCCTCCCTGGACGCCGGACACCACCTCGAATACGTGGGCCTCGGCCCCGGCCTGCCCCGCCGGGTCAAGCGCTCGTTCACCGAGCGGCTCCGCCCGGCCCGCCCCACCCACCCCGACCTCCGCGCGATCGGCAGCCTCTACCGATGAGCCGGCCCACCACACCGCCCGCGGCCCTCTCGCCCGCCGACGCCGCCGCCTGGACCCGTATCCGTCGCTTCGCCGTGCCCGGCTGGATGATCGAGCGCGCCGCCGAGGCCCGGCTCGCGGGCGACTGGCGCGCGGCCTGCGCCGCGGCCGCAGTCGACGTCCCGGACGACCTCGACCCCGAACGCGTCGCCGACCGGTACGGCCCCGAGGTCGCCGCCCGACTGGCCGACGACCTACGTCACTTCGCCCCCGACCTGCTGCGCTGGCACCTGCCGCGTACCCTCGGCGGCCACACCACCCTCGCGCCCTGTCGACGCACCGTCCTCGCGGTCTACGGCGCCGCCGGACCCGTCCTGTCCGTCACCAACCTGCCGATGCTGGAAGGGCCCCAGCGGCTGCGCCTGCACCTCGCCCCCGCCCGCCCCGCGGGCGCGAGCGACAGCCTCCACGGCGTGGCGTACGCCACCGAGGACTGGACCTGCGCCCGCCGCTTCTGGGACGCCCGCCGCACCGCCGAACTGCGCCTCAGCGCCGGCCCCGCCGCCACCGGCCGACTGCCCTTCCTGCGCCCGGACGGCACCCCGCTCACCCCGGACGAACTGCCCGACACGGACCCGGGGTCCGCCGACCCGGCCGCCCACGCCGAATGGATCGCCGTGCTGCAGGCCCGCGGCGCGCACGTCGAGGCCTACGCCGCCGCCGGACTCGACCTCGACCTCACACCCCCGCCCCCGCCGCAGAACCGCTACGCCTTCCGAGAGCTCGACGTCGCCGAACTCGTCACGCAGGGCACCGTCGACCTCACCCGCCTCGCCCCCGAGCTCCACCTCCTGGCGGACGCGGGACGCGGAACGAGCTTCCGCCTACCCCTGCACTGGCGCCGCCACCTGCGAGTCACCCTCGACCTCGCGAAGGCAGACGAGCCGGTCGTACGGGTCGCGGCCCGCGACCGCGGACAGGACGAGGGCGTCCCCCTCCTGCCGTCGTACGCCTGGCAGCCCCTCCCCGACGTCGCCCTGCTGCGCGCGGGACGGATCAGGCCCGAGCGGCTCCATCCGCTGGTGGCCGCAGCGCTGTTCCCCGGCACGGTCGACGCCACCGGGCCGGCCGGCCCGCGGGCGGCCGCGCCGGTACGCGTCCGCTGCGGCGGCGCCTGGCACGAGGTCGTCTCCAGGAACGGCGTCCTGGACGTCCCCCACACGCAGCAGGAGCAGCAGCGCGAACAGGCCCTGCGCGCCTTCGGCGGCACCATCTCCGGCTGCTTCGCCACCCAGCTCGCGTGGACGACGGGTGAGGGCCGGCTGCCCCGGGACCTGCAGGCCCAGCGGCGCGAGCTGTTCACGTACGTCCAGCACGGCGACACGCCCGCCGTCACCGCGCTCCTCGACGCGGGCTGGGACCCGCACGTCCGCGACCGCAAGGGGCGCAGCCTGCTGCACCTCCTGCACCTGCTCGACCACCGGGAGCTGCTGCCCCGGCTGCTCGCTTCCGGACTGGACGTGGAGGCGCAGGACAAGGCGCACCACACCCCCCTGCAGCTGGCCGTCGCCCACGGCGGGTCACCCGAGCTGGTGCGGGACCTCCTCGACGCCGGCGCCCGCATCGACGTCATCGACGAGATGGAGCTCTCCCTCGCGCAGGTGATCCGCCGCTACCAGCGGACCGACCTCGCCTTCCTGCTCCACCGCGTCCAGAAGGAGCACCCGGGGATCGGCTCCGAGTGGTACGACGAGTACCTGGAGGAGCGGAACGAACCCGACGGGGACGAGGATCCGGGCTGGGACGACGTGCCCGAGCCGGACCCGCTCGACGGACCCCGTTCCTCCGGCGCAGCCGACCCGCTCGGCGAGAGCGACCCCTTCGACCCGGCCCGGCCCGCCACGCCGGCCGACGACGCCACCGCGGCCCAGGACGAGGACACCCCCGCATGACGAACGCCTCCACCGCGCCAGGCGCCGGCAGTCTCCCCGCGCCCCTCGCGGCCGCCGACGCGCTCAACGCCCGCCTCCGCGCCACCAGGACCGAAGCCTCCGGCAACCCGCAACTGGAGGCCCTCGCACTGGCCGTGACGGCGAACCAGCCCGTCCTGCTCTGGGGCGAGCCCGGCATCGGCAAGTCCGCCGGAATGCTCCAGCTCGCCGACGCCCTGGGCGTCGAGCTGGAGACCGTGGTCGCCAGCGTCCACGAACCCTCCGACTTCGCCGGCCTGCCGATCGTCGGCGACGACCCGGCCGCCACCGGCGTGCCGATGGCCCCGCCGGACTGGGCCGTCCGGCTCGCCCGTACCGGCCACGGCCTGCTGTTCTTCGACGAGCTGTCCTCGGCCCCGCCCGCCGTGCAGGCCGCCCTGCTGCGCGTCGTGCTCGAACGCCGCGTCGGCAGCCTCACCCTCCCCGAGTCGGTCCGGATCGTCGCCGCCGCCAACCCGCCCTCCAGCGCCGCCGACGGCTGGCACCTGAGCCCGCCGCTCGCCAACCGCTTCGTCCACCTCGACTGGACCCACGACCCGCGCACCGTCGCCCGTGGCATGGCCGGCACCTGGCCCGAGACCGCCCTCCCGACGGTCGACCCCGCCCGCGTCTCCTCCGCCGTCGCCCGCGCCCGCGGCGTCGTCTCCGGCTTCCTGACCGCCCGCCCCGGCCTCGTCCACCACCTGCCGAAGGAGGCCGAGGGCCGCGGGCGCGCCTGGCCCTCGCCACGCTCCTGGGAGGCCGCGCTGCGGCTCCTCGCCACGGGTTACGCCTCCGGCGCCAGGCAGCAGGCGACGGCGGCCGCCGTCATCGGCGCCGTGGGCGAGGCCGCCGGCATCGAGCTCCTGTCGTACCTGGAGAACCTCGACCTGCCCGACCCCGACCGGGTGCTCGCCGACCCGTCGGCCTTCGCCCTGCCCGAACGCGGCGACCGCCAGCTGGCGTTCCTCATCGCCGTCGTCGCCGCCGTGCAGAGCGAGCCCACCCGCCCGCGCTGGGAGGCCGGCTGGGAGGTCCTCGCCAAGGCCGTCGACGCCGGAGTCCCCGACGTCGCCGCCCGCGCCGCCCGGGACCTCGCCGTCATGCGCGAGCCCGACTGGCCCATCCCGTCCGGCATCGACGCCTTCCTGGAACTCCTCCAGCTCGCCGGCGCCCTGCCCGGCGCACGCTGACCGGGCCCGGCGCCGTGACCGCCACCCACCCGACCCCCGGAGGCGGACCCGCACAGGAGCTGGACCGGGCCAAGCTGCTCGCCGCGCGCTACAAGGCGGCCGAGGCACGCCCGTACCTCGCCTCCGCCCTCTACGCCCTGACGGTCGTGCCCTCCCACCAGGTACGCACCATGGCCGTCGACCGCCACTGGCGCTGCTACGTCGCACCCGACTTCGTCGCGGCCACCGGGATCGAGGAACTGGCCGGCGTGTGGATCCACGAGGCGGCCCACCTCCTGCGCGACCACCACGGCCGGGCCGAGCACCTGCCCGCCGCCGACCAACGCGACCGGGTGCGGATCAACATCGCCCAGGACTGCGAGATCAACGACGACCTGCTCGCCGACGGACTGCGCCTGCCCGAAGGGCGCATGGTGCCGGGCCTGTTCGGGCTGTCCGACGGCGCACTCTTCGAGGAGTACCTGCCCGGTATCCCGGCCACCCCGTCGCACGCGCTCGACTGCGGATCGGGCGCCCACGGCGTCCCGGCCCCGTGGGACCTCGGCCAGGCCGGCCCCGACACCACCGGCGGCGTCAGTCCCGTCGAAGCCGAGGCCCTGCGCCGCCGGACCGCCGAGGCCATCCGCTCCCACCAGCGTTCCCGCGGCTCGATCCCCGGCGGCTGGCGCCGCTGGGCCGAACAGACCCTCGAACCCGTCGTCGACTGGCGCAAGGCCCTCACCGGCGCCGTCCGGGAGGCGGCCGCCTGGGCCGGCGGCGCCGTCGACTACACCTACCGACGCCCCTCGCGCCGTACCCCCGCCCTCGGCGGCCGGGTCGTGCTGCCCAGCCTGCGCCGGCCGTTGCCGCGAGTGGCCGTCGTCGTCGACACCTCCGGCTCGATGGGCGACGACGACCTCGCCGCGGCCCTCGCCGAGATCTCCGGAGTGCTGCGCGAGGTCGGCATCGGCGGTAACCGGGTCGCCGTCCTCGCCTGCGACGCCGACGTCCAGGCCGTCGCCCGGGTCACCGCCGTCGACCAGGTCGAACTCGCCGGTGGCGGCGGCACGGACATGACCGTCGGCATCCGGGCCGCGCTCGCCGCGCCCGAACCCCCGCAGATCGTCGTCGTCCTCACCGACGGCCACACGCCCTGGCCCCCCGAACCCGTGACCTGCCGCCTGATCGTCGCCCTGATCGGAGCGGACGCGCCACAGCCCCCGCCCTGGGCGGAGACCGTGCGGATCACACCGACCTGACCACCGCACGGTCCGTACCCGACGAGCCGGAGGCGGCGCGCTCGGGGATCTCCTGCGGCGTACCGTCGACAAGGACCGGTGACCAGCAGGGGCGTTCCGCACGCGATACACCGGGCACGCGGTCGCACCGCCGACGCTCCCCCCACAACAGGTAGCCTCGGGGGAGAACGGCAGATCAACGGCACCTCCGCACGAACAGGTTCTTCCCGTGGCCCTGACCCGACGCGCCTCGCTCGCCGCACTGTCCACCGTCGCACTCGCCCCGTTGCTCGGCTGCACCACGGAGACCGCCGACACCGCGGCCAAGCCCTCCGCCGCACCGACGGACGACGTCTTCGCCCGGCTGGAGCGGAAGTTCGACGCCCGGCTCGGCGTCTACGCACTCGACACCGGCGACGGGAGCGTCCTCGCGCACCGCGCGGACGAGCGCTTCGCGTACGCCTCCACCTACAAGGCGCTTGCCGCGGGGGCCGTGCTGAAGACGAGCGCTCCGGCGGCACTCGAACGGGTCGTCCACTACACCCGGGACGACCTCGTCACCCACGCCCCGATCACCGAACAGCACGTGGACACCGGCATGACGTTGCGCGCGCTGTGCGACGCGGCGGTGCGCTACAGCGACAACACCGCCGGCAACCTGCTGTTCCGCGCCCTCGGCGGCCCCAAGGGCTTCCAGGCCGCCCTCGCCGGCCTGGGCGACCGCACCACCCGGGCAGACCGCTACGAAACCGCTCTCAATGAAGCCACCCCCGGTGACCCGCGCGACACGAGCACGCCCCGCGCCCTCGCCACCGACCTGCGCGCGTACGCACTCGGCGACGCCCTCGACCCCGAAGGGAAGGCGCTGCTCGTCGACTGGCTCCGGCGCAACACCACCGGCGACGACGTCATCCGCGCCGGCGTGCCCGCCGGCTGGCAGGTCGGCGACAAGACCGGCACCGCCGACTACGGCACCCGCAACGACATCGGCGTCCTGTGGCACCCCGATCGCGCCCCGATCGTCCTCGCCGTACTCTCCAGCCGCGCCGCCCGGGACGCCGAACACGACGACCGCCTCCTCGCGCAGGCCACCGAAGCCGTCGTCACCGCCCTGACGCGGCGGAGCGAGCGGCACGAGCCGTAGGCCCCGTCGAGGCCCGCCGCCGCTCAGGTGCGCGACGGCCCCGTCGCCGCCGCAAGGGCCCCTGTTAGTCTGATTGTCATGATCACGAGGGGGTCGAGGAAGCGGGAGTCCGGTACGGACTCCGGTCCGCAGAGGGCTCTGATCGGCGCCAGCTTCGTCAGCAGGGTCGGCAACGGCCTCTTCAACACCGCCGCCGTCCTCTACTTCACGCTCGTGGTGCACCTGCCCGCCGCGCAGGTGGGAGCGGGCCTGACGATCGCCGGACTCGTCGGCCTGGCGGCCGGCGTACCGGCGGGGAACCTGGCCGACCGGTACGGGCCGCGCGGGGTCTGGCTGACGAGCCTCGCCCTGCAGACCGTCACCATGGCGGCCTTCGTCCTCATCGACGGCTGGCTCGCGTTCACGGTCGTCGCCACCCTGGACCGGCTGGCCGCCGCCGCCGGCGGCGCCGCGGGCGGCGCCCTCGTCGCGAGAGTGGGCGGTGAACGCCCCGCCGCCTTCCGGGCCAGACTCCGCACCTTCGTGAATCTCGGCGTCGTCGTGGGCACCCTGGGCGCGGCCTTCGCCATCCAGATCGACACCCGCCCCGCCTATACCGCGTTGATCCTCGCCAACGCGGCCAGCTTCGCCTGCGCCGGACTGATCGCGCTCCTGGGCGTCCCGGACTACCGCCCGCTGCCCCAGCCCGAGGAGCACCGCCAGTGGTCCGTCCTGGCGGACCGGCCGTACGTGTCCTTCGTCGCGCTCTACAGCGCCATGGGACTGCAGTACCAGACCGTCTCCCTCCTGCTGCCGATCTGGCTCACCGCCCACACCGACGCACCGCACTGGACCGTGGCGGCGGTCTACGCGATCAACAGCGGCGTCTGCGTGCTGCTCCAGAGCCGGCTCGGCTCCAGGGTGGAAACCCCGCGGCAGGGCGGCCGCGCCTTCCGTCTCGCCGGGCTCCTGTTCCTCGTCAGCTGCCCGCTGATGGCGCTGACGGCCGACGTTCCCCCATGGGTCGCCCCGGCGCTCGCCGTCCTCGCCGTGTGCATCCACAGCGTCGGGGAGGTCTGGGAGTCGTCGGGTGGCTACGCGCTCGGCTTCGGTCTCGCCCCCGATCACGCCCAGGGGCAGTATCAGGGCCTCTTCGGCATCGGCTTCGACGCCGGTCAGGCCCTCGCCCCCCTGATCCTGACCGGGGCGGTCCTCGCGCTCGGACACACGGGATGGCTCCTCCTCGGCCTGCTCTTCGCGGGCCTGGGCGCGGCGGGACCTCCGGTCGCCGCGTGGGCCGAGCGCACCCGCCCCACGCAACCCGGTACGGAAGCCGCCTCGTCACGCGGGCAGGGCGGATCCCCACTGCTGGAGGCCGAGCGCTAGGGGATGCCCGGGCCGCCGCGCTACTCCGACAGCGACCAAGGGGCGGCCAGCAGTTCGGCGACGCTGCGTCGGTCACGGCCCTCCGGTCGCTGCTCGGCCGCCCTTCCCAGGGCGATCATGGAGACGATCGCCCAGCCCGGGGCCGGGCCCAGTTCCTTGGTGAGGCCCTCCAGGTCGAAGGCCCGGAACTGGTGGGCGGCCAGCCCCATCGCCTGCGCCTGTACGGTCATGTGGGCGATGGCCTGGCCCAGGTCGTAGTCCGCGAACTCGGAGTAGAGCAGCTCCGTGTCGCCGACATGGCGGCGCGCCAGCGTGACGACGAGCAGACCCGCGTCCGTCGCCCAGCGGGCCGAGCTGGGCGCGAGGTGAGGCAGCACCCGCTCGTGCTCCGGCTCGCCGGGCCGGCCCGTGAAGAAGCCCCAGGGCTGGGAGTTGCCGGCGGACGGCGCCCACCGCGCCGCCTCCAGCAGCAGGCGCAGGGAGCGGTCGTCCACGGCGGCCGACGGGTCGAACCGGTAGGGGCTGAACCGTCCCGCGAGCAGGGGGTGGATGCCGTCGGCCGGCTCGGGATCACGTCGCATGTCCCGCTGCAACCGCCCGTCGCACAGGCGTATTCCGTCCGCGGCGGCGGTCGACCGGCCGACTGTCCCGGTCCCAGCGCGGCTTGACCCGCGGCGTGGCCGTCGGCCGGCCGGCCGGCCGGGCGACGGGACCGCCGCCCGCCGCCCGCCGCCGCCCGACGCCTGCGGGCGGGTCAGGCCAGCATGCCCTCGATGAGGTCGGCGGCCCGCCGGGTGCCGCCCTCGGCCCGTGCCCCGGCGCGCAGCGCGGCCGAACGGCGGGCGACCTCCGGGTCGTTGACCAGGTCGGTCAGGGCCGTCCGCAGGCTCCGGGCGGTGGCTTCAGCCGTGTCGATACGGCGCGCCACGCCCAGCTCCACGAGCCGGTCGGCGTTCATGAACTGCTCGGCGCCCTGCGGTACGGCGATCATCGGCACGCCCGCCAGGAGCCCCTCGCCGCAGCCGCCCATACCGGCATGGGTGACGAAGGCGTCCGCCCGCTCCAGGATCGCCCGCTGCGGGACCCAGGAGTGCACCTCGACGTTGCGCGGGATGTCGCCGAGTTCGCGCGGATCGGTGTGCTTGCCGATCTGGAGCACGACGTGCCACCCGGGCAGGTCGCCGAAGGCCGCCAGGCACTGGCGGTAGAACTCCGGTTGACGGGTGTACGCCGAACCCAGGGACACCAGCAGCACCCTTTCCGCGTCCGCAGGGCGGGCCCAGGCGTCGGCGTCCGCCGCCGCGTCGAAGCAGGGTCCGACGAAGGTCACCGTGTCGCCGTCCACCCGGTCGGCGTGCGGCTGCATCGCCCGGGTGATCAGGGCCAGGGCCCGCGACGGCGGCCCGGAGAAGGCGTCCACGTCGGTGGTGGTCGCGCCGCAGTCGGCGAGCCAGCGCGAGAACTTCGACCGGTAGGCGTCTGCGCCCGGCAGCTGCCGCAGCTGGGCCGCGACCTCCTGCTCGTAGCCGTCCCAGCCCACGAACGTCGGGGACAGCTGCATCAGGGGCCGCCCCTGCGCCTCGGCGAGAGCGCGTGCGGCGTAGGCGCCGATGTCGTACAGGTACAGGTCCGCGGGGTCGTGCTCGTAGGCGGCGCGCAGTCGAGGCAGCGCCTGGACGGCATCGTCGAGGAAGAGGCTCATTGCCGCGATGGGGTCGTCGGGCCAGTTGTTGTCGGCCACCGGCAGCACCGAGTCGCACGGGACCAGCTCGGCGCCGGTGGCCGTGATCAGATCGGCGACCGCAGGGTCGTTGGCGTAGGTCACCCGGTGGCCGCGAGCCACCAGCTCGCGGATGATCTCAAGGCTGGGCAGGACGTGGCCGACGGCGGGGATGCCGACCATCGCGATATGGGCACGGCGACGGGACATGGACGATCACTCACTTCAGGTCTGTGGCGGAAGGGACACGACAGGCCCGTGCGCCGGTGATCCGAGGGCCTCGGATGCGGGCGCACGGGGCATGCGGGAGGCGGGGCGGGGGCGCCGCCCGACCCGTGTCAGCCGTAGATCTGAAGAAACGAGTGCATGCCGGCGACCCTAGCGGCCCTCGGGCCTGACGGCATCTCGATTTCCACCGGCCGCACCGCCCTCGCTCCGCCCTCGCCCCGCCCGCGTGGCGCGCGGCGGGGTGGGGGCGGAGGCCCGCCGCGGGTTCACCGGGCGAGCGGGGTGGTGCCGGTCGCCGCGAGGGACAGTTCCCAGAGCCGTGCGGCGGCGTCGGGGGAGATGGCGTAGGAGCGGACGCCGCCGTCGTCCATGCTCCGCTCGGGGCCGGAGACGCGTGCGACGTCGCAGTCCTCCAGGTAGAGCCCGCCGAGGCCGTCGAGGAGGGGCGACGTGGCTGCCCACAGCCCGGTGGCGGCGCCCCGGGCGGGGGTCTTGAAGCCGGAGCCGATCACGTTGCCGTGCTCGTCCACCCACCCGCGGTCCAGCTGCTCCCGGAGGCTCATCTCCCGCTGGAGACCGGTGATGATCTTGCCGGGATGGAGGGCGAACGAGCGGACGCCGTCGCCGCGTCCGAGGGCGTCGAGATGGACGGCGAACAAGGCGTTGGCGGTCTTGGCCTGACCGTAGGCCAGCCACTTGTCGTAGCCGGTACGGAAGTGCGGGTCGTGCCAGCGGATGTCGGTCAGGACGTGTCCTGCGGAGCTGTTGACCACGACACGCGCGCCGTCCGCCGCGGCCAGGAGCGGGTAGAGCTCGCCGGTGAGTGCGAAGTGCCCGAAGTGGTTGGCGGCGAACTGGCCTTCCCAGCCCGGCCCCACGCGTCGCTCCGGGGTGGCCATGATGCCCGCGACGGCCATCAGCAGGTCGAGCCGTCCGAGCCGGTCGCGGATCCGTGCGGCGGCGGCGCGCACGCTGTCGAGGTCGGCCAGGTCCATGGCGATGACCTCGCAGCCCTTCACATCCTGGAGGACGGTGCGGGCGGTGTCGGGACGGCGTGCCGGAACGACGACGTGGGCCCCGGCGGCGGCCAGGGCCCGGGTGGTCTCCAGCCCGAGTCCCGAGTAACCCCCCGTCACCACGGCGGTGGTGCCGGAGAGGTCCAGGCCGTCCATGACCTCCTCGGCGGAGGTGGCGGCGGAGAAGGGCGAGCCGATCGGCTTCTGGTCGGTCGTGGTCATGCCGCTGACGCTACGATCTAGAGCAAGGTCTAGATCAAGTCCTAGACTCGGGGGCATGACGACGGCCGAGACCCCTGCGGAGCCCCTGAGCATCGGCGAGGTGGCGGAGCGGACCGGACTCAGCGTGCACGCCCTGCGCTTCTACGAGCGCGAGGGCCTTCTGGTCGGACCGGTCCACCGCACGGCGGGCGGCCGACGCCGGTACACCCCCTCCGACGTGGACTGGCTGCTGATCTGCGTCAGACTCCGGGAATCCGGCATGCCCCTCTCCGACCTCAAGCGGTTCGCCGAACTGGTGCGGCAGGGTCCCGGCAACGAGGAGGAACGCCTGGGCCTGCTCGACGCCCACCGACTGCGTGTCGACGCACAGATCCGGGCGCTGGAGGAGTGCCGTTCCGTCATCGCCTGGAAGGTCGGCGTCTACGCCGAACACCTCGCCCGCGGCGAGACGGACGGACTGTGGGACCCCACCGTCTGAGGCAGAACGGTCGGGCCCTCGCCCGTCAGGCGCGTCGACGCTCCGGCGGATCCACGCATCCGGCCGCAGCGCCCCGGGCGCTGCTACGAAGCGTTCCGCCGTAGCCGCGTGGCCGGCGGTCGGCTGCTCGGGGTCCGGTACGGCCGTGCACTGAGCGGCTACGACCTGAGGCCGGGGGCGCCGCGGCGCGGAGGCGTTTTCTCCCGGGCCGCCGCGGCGCGGAGGGTTTCCCGCCCGGCCGCGGCGGGTGCAACCGTACGGCGGGTCAGGGGCGGACCGGGCGCACCGGGAGTGCGTCGACGCTGTTGCCGATGAAGCTGCGCTGGTGGGGCAGTTCCGCCTCCGGGACGGCGAGGTCGAGGGCCGGGAAGCGGGTGAAGAGCTGCTCCAGGGCGATCGTGGCCTCGAGGCGGGCGAGCGGGGCGCCCACGCAGTAGTGCGCGCCCTGGCCGAAGGAGAGGTGCCGGGCCGCGCCGGGCCGCGTGACGTCGAAGCGGTCGGCGTCCGGCCCGTGGAAGGCCTCGTCGCGGCCGGCGGCGGTGTAGCCGGCGAGGACGGGGGTGCCCTGCGGGATCACCGTGCCGCCGAGAGTCAGGTCGCGGGTGGGGTAGCGGAAGGGGAACCAGCTGACCGGCCCGTCCCAGCGCAGCGTCTCGTCCACGACGTCCGACCAGGTGGCCTTGCCCTCCAGGACGAGCGCCAGCTGGTCCCGGTGGGTGCACAGGGCCCGTACGGCGTTGCTGATCAGGTTGAGAGTGGTCTCGTGCCCGGCGACCAGCATCAGGCGCATGGTGCCGATGAGTTCGGCCTCGCTGAGCCGGTCGCCGTCGTCCTCGCGCGCGGAGATGAGGGCGCTGGTGAGGTCGTCGCCGGGGGCGGCCCGACGGGCGGCCGCGATCGTGCCGAGCAGCTCGACGAGCTCGCGTACGGCAGCCATCACCTCCGCCGGGGTGGTGTCGGTGGCGATGACCACGGTGTAGGTGAGTTCGTGCAACCGTGCGTGGTGCTCGGGGTCCACGCCGAGCAGTTCGCAGATGACGCTCATCGGGAGCGGCAGCGCGAAGTGGGTGCGCAGGTCCGCGATGCCGTCCGGGTCCTCGGCGGCGGCCCGGCCGAGGTCGTCGAGGAGGTCGGCGGTCAGCGCCTCGATGCGCGGCCGCAGGCGCTCCACCTGGCGGGCGGTGAAGGCGTTGCCGACGAGGGAGCGGAGCCGGCGGTGGTCGGCCCCGTCGGCGGTGTGTATGCCCTGGGCGTTGGCGAAGACCCGCAGCGGCCAGTCCGCGGGGATCGTCCCGTCGTGCAGGGCCGGGCAGTGGCGGGCGTCCTTGGCCACGTCCGGGTGGGAGAGGAACTCCTTGAGCGCGTCGTGCCCCAGGACGACCGCCGCGGACACTCCGCCGGGCAGGACGATGTCCGCCACGGGCCCCCGGGCCCGCAGCTCGGCGTTGAGGGCGTGCGGGCACCCGCCGGCGGGGTCGACGACGTGGGCGGGAGCGGGGGTGGGGGAGGACAATCCGGGACTCCTGACCGTATGAACGAATACCGGCCAACAGTGCGGGGTGGAGGGCCGGTTGCACAAGCCCGTTCCCCCGTTGCCCTCGCCCTTCCGGATGCGGACGCCGACGCCGACCCGCCCCCGGCCGCGGCCCCGTCGGCGGTGCCGCCGTCGATCCCGGACCGCGGGACGCCGTACGGCAGTTGGCGCGCGGTGCGCGAAATCGGCCGAAAGTGGCGTGGGTTGGGGTGAACCGGTGGCTACGTGCTGGTAACTTACGCGAGTTGATCAAGGTCGAGGCCCCGTTCGGAGCCTCGGCCCGAGCCACCCCCCCAAGCAAGGATCCGAACCACATTGGTACGCACCATCCGCACGATGGCCCTGCCTCTCGCGCTCTCCACCCTTCTGCTGTCCGCCGCTCCCGCGCTCGCCGACGCACCCACCCCGCACCTGGACGCCGTCGAACGGTCCCTGCGCCAGGTGTCCCCGGGCCTGGAGGGCTCCGTCTGGGAGCGCACGTCCGGGAACCGGCTCGGCGCCTCCACCCCCGGCGGTTCCGACTGGCTGCTGCAGACCCCCGGCTGCTGGGGTGACCCGACCTGCGCCGACCGCTCCGGCTCCCGGCGCCTCCTGGAGAAGGTGCGCGAGGACATCGCGAACGCCCGGCAGAGCGTGGACATATCCACGCTGGCCCCGTTTCCCGACGGCGGCTTCCAGGACGCGATCGTGGCCGGCCTGAAGGAGGCGGCGCAGAAGGGCAACCGGCTCCAGGTCCGCATCCTGGTGGGCGCCGCGCCCGTGTACCACGCGAACGTGATCCCGTCCTCCTACCGCGACGAGCTGGTGAAGAGGCTCGGTCCGGCGGCCGCCGACGTCACCCTCAACGTGGCCTCGATGACGACCTCGAAGACCGGCTTCTCCTGGAACCACTCCAAGCTCGTCGTGGTGGACGGCGATGCGGTGATCACCGGCGGCATCAACAGCTGGAAGGGGGACTACCTCGACACCGCCCACCCGGTGAACGACGTCGACCTCGCGCTGTCCGGCCCGGCCGCCGGCTCAGCCGGCCGCTACCTCGACACCCTCTGGGACTGGACCTGCCGCAACAAGAGCAGCTGGACCACCGTCTGGTTCGCCTCCTCCAACGGCGCCGGCTGTCTGCCCACCCTGCCCCGGCCGGCGGCCCCGCACGCCGACGGCGACGTCCCCGCCCTCGCGGTGGGCGGCCTCGGCGTCGGGATCCGCCAGAGCGACCCGTCCTCGTCATTCCGCCCCCTCCTGCCGACGGCCTCCGACACCACCTGCGGATTCGGCGTGCACGACTACACCAACGCCGACCGCGACTACGACACGGTCAACCCGGAAGAGAGCGCCCTGCGCGCCCTGGTCGCCAGCGCGAGCGACCACATCGAGATCTCGCAGCAGGACATGAACGCGACCTGCCCGCCGCTGCCCCGTTACGACATCCGGCTCTACGACACCCTCGCCGCGAAGCTCGCCGCCGGGGTGAAGGTGCGCATCGTGGTCAGCGACCCGGCCAACCGCGGCACCATCGGCAGCGGCGGCTACTCGCAGATCACGTCGCTGTCCGAGGTGAGCGACGCCCTGCGCGGCCGCCTCAAGGCCCTGACCGGCGACGAGCCGAAGGCACGGGCCGCGATGTGCCGGAACCTGCAGCTCGCGACCTTCCGCGCCTCGGACAGGCCCACCTGGGCGGACGGCAAGCCCTACGCCCAGCACCACAAGCTGGTCTCGGTGGACGACGCCGCCTTCTACATCGGCTCGAAGAACCTCTACCCCTCCTGGCTCCAGGACTTCGGCTATGTGATCGAAAGCCCCACCGCCGCGCGACAGCTGGCGGACGGACTGCTCGCCCCGCAGTGGAAGTACTCGCAGGCAACCGCCACGTACGACTACACCCGCGGCGTCTGCCAGGGCTGACGCCCGTCCCGCGCCTCGGGTCGGTGCACGCGCCCGACCCCGGGCGCGTGCCGGGGCCCAGGCCCGGGCCGGCAGGCAGGCAGCCGGGGGGCGATGGGGCGGACAGCGCGGGTCACGCGGGCCGGCTCGCCCCGCCCGGTTCTCAGGGTTCGACGTAGGCGACCAGTTGCATCATGCCGAGTTCCTCGTGGTGGAGCTGGTGGCAGTGGGCGATGGCGTGGCCCGTGAAGTCCTCGTACTTGACCAGGAAGGTGACGGAGTCGCCGGGGGAGCCGCCGGCCAGTCCGATGGTGTCGTGCCAGACCGGCGGGTCGAGCCTCTCGCCGTTCCTGTGGGTGACCAGCATCTGGTTGGTGTGCAGGTGGAAGGGGTGATTGGACGCCGTTCTGGTCTCGTCGTTGCAAACGGTCCACCGTTCGACCCTGCCGAGTTCCAGGGTGTGGTTGACGTAGCCGGGGTCGAACAGCCCGTAGGCCGGGTCGCGGGTGAGGTCGCCGTCGGGGTTCGCCGCCGGGGTCGGGTGGCTTCCCAGCATGCGGAAGGCGGTCGGGAACGCTCCCGCGAAGACGCCCGGGTCGGCATGGAGGACGACCTCGCGGTCGGCCTCTGGGTTGGCGATGTCGCGCTCGTCGAGGAACTGCTTGCCCGCGGGCAGGGCGGTGGGCAGGGGCATCGGCGGTTCGACGGGCGCTCCCGTCACCTCGATCGTCATCAGCGGCCCGCTCACGCCGTCGGCCCGCAGCTCGTACGTCCCGGCCGCGCCGCCACGGACCAGGACGTCGGCGCGGTTGCCCATGGTGAGGGGCATCATGTCGCGGGCGACCGGCGCGGAGAGGGTGACGCCGTCCTGTGCGATCTGGTGCATCGTCAGGTCGCCGCCGGCTCCAGTGACCTTGAGCGGGAGCGCCGTGAACGCGGTGGCGGCCACCAGCCGCCAGCGCTGGACCTCGCCCGGGCGGAGGGGCAGGGTGGGGTTGACCGTGCCGTTGACCGTGAAGACGGAAGGGATGCCGGTCACCCAGTTGCCCGCGGTGAAGGCGGGGATCTTGCCGTCCTTGACCTTGAGTTCGTTGATGCACACGACGATGTCGGCGGCCGCCTTGATCTCCGGCACCTCGTCGACGTCGCCTTCGACGACGATCACACCGGTCATGCCCCCGATGACCTGCTCGGCCGTGGCGCCGTGGAGATGCGGGTGGTACCAGTAGGTGCCGGCCGGGTGGTCCGCCGGTACGTCGATGGTGGTCACGTACCGCGGTTCCGGGGCACCTGCGGAGACCTCGTCGGCGGTGCGCGGCGCGAACGCGCGCAGGACGTTGTCGGCGTGCCCGGACGGGGAGACGTGCATCCCGTGGGTGTGCAGGTTGAAGCTGTTGGCGTCGTGCGGCCTGTTGTGATCGCCTTCGTGGGGCTCGTTGGGCGGCAGGCCGTTGATGTGCGTCAGCTGCAACGTGTCCCCGGCGCGCAGCCGCAGCGTCGGCCCGGGGACCGCTCCGTTGTAGGCGCGCGTGGTGACCTGGCCGTAGCCGGGAATCAGCACGTCCGTGAAACGGACGTCGAGCGTCTGGGCGAGCACCCCGGGCACCGGGCCGAACGCCCGTCTCGTGGTCGACACGACCGGCTGCGGGAAGGCCGCCGGGGCCGCGGCGGTCAGGCCCCGTGCGAGAGTCCCGTCCGACGCAGCCACGAGCAGACCGACGGGGATGGCCTTCAGCACCGACCGGCGACTGATTCCGCTACGTGATCCCATAAGCGCGCAATCTAGAACAATTCGACCATGGCGTGCAGACGGCACACCGCAGTCCCACGGGGCGCCCCCGGCGCCGATCGCAGGCGGGACGGCTGCTCGGCCACGCTGTCCGGCTCCCCGCTCCTCCAGATCTGACACGGCCTGGTAGCCGTGCGACCGTGGATGCAGGACCGCGGCCCCGAGCACGCGGGTCGCTGCCCTATGGGCGGTCCCGCGAGACCGGGGTGATCAGCCCCTGGAGGATGCGTCATGCGGGCGAGGGACAGTGCATCGGGCGGACCTCGGCACGAACGCGCGACACGGCCGGGCGACACGGGAGTCCGGGGGCGGAGCGGCCGGAGGGCGGCTGAGCGGGGTGCCCGGCGGGCCCGGACGGCGACCGAGTGGGGCAGGGCGAAGTACGCGGGGTCGTGGGCCGAGTACCTGTGGCGACGGCTGGACGCGTTCGACTTCCTGAACCAGGCCGTCCTGCTGGCGGCCACGCTGCTGCTGTGCGCGGTCCCCTTCATGCTCGTCACCTCCGCCCTGGCCGGGCGGTCGGCGGTGTCGGGGCTGACGCGGCGGCTGGGGCTGAGCAAGGAGGCCGCGGCCGACATGGGTGACCTGTTCGCCTCCACGGCGGCGACGTCGGCGGCGGTCACGGGCCTGTCGTGGGTGTTCTTCGTGCTGGGTGGCCTCGCCGCCGCCGGCTCGCTCCAGAAGCTGTACCAGCAGATGTTCCAGGTCCGGCCGCGAGGGCTCCGGGACGGGGCGCGGGCACTCGTCTGGCTGGCCGTGGTCGTGGGCTGCGCCGCACTCGGCACCCTGGTGGGGCACGGGTTCTACGACAGGGCGCCGGTGCTGTGGTGGATCATCAACGTCCCCGTGTTCGTCGCGTTCTGGTGGTTCGCGATGTGGTTCCTGCTGGCGGGGCGCATCGCGTGGCGCAGGCTGGTGCCGTGCGCGGTGGCCACCGGCGTGCTCTGGATGGGCATGCTGGTCGTCTTCCACTTCATCTTCTCCGGCATGGTCACCGGCTACGACGAGAAGTACGGGCCGATCGGCGTGGTCTTCGCCCTCATGTCGTTCTTCATCGCGATCGGGGTGGTGATCATCCTGGGCGCGGCCACGGGCATGATGTGGCAGGACCGCAGGATGTCCTTCCGGGCCGCCGTCACAAAGCTGAGGCGGTCGTCGTGAGCCCGGGCAGGGACGCGGTGCCCCAGGGGCACCTCGCACCCTCGGTCCGAAGGATCGTCTGGACCGCGGTTCGCGTGGTCGTCTCGGTCGCGGCCCTGGTGACCCTCTACTACCTCCTGCCGCTGGACCACTCCTCCACGACGGCCACCCTCACCATGCTCCTCATCGGGCTGGCGGGCTTCGTCGCCCTGGTCTCCGTCCAGGTCCGTTCGATCCTGCACGCCCGGCACCCGGGTCTGCGGGCCGTCGAGGCGATGGCCATCAGCATCCCCTTCTTCCTGCTGCTCTTCTCCGCGAGCTACGTCGCGCTGTCCGTGCTGTCGCCCGGAAGCTTCCGGGGGCCGCTGTCGCACACCGAAGCGCTCTACTTCACCGTCACGGTCTTCTCCACCGTCGGCTTCGGCGACATCACGGCCCAGGACGACACGGCGCGGCTGGTGGTCACCGTCCAGATGCTCGCCGACCTGGTGGTCCTCGGTCTCGCCGTCAAGATCGTCGTGGGCGCGGTCCGCCGCGGCCGAGAGCGCAAGGCCGGCTCGAACGGCAGCAAGGACGGAGGCGAAGGGCGATGACGACGGGCGGACGCGGCGGACAGCGGTCGCCGACACCCGGACAGCGCGGCGACGGGCCCACCGACGCCCCGTGGACCTTCGTCGACCACATCCGCCAGGACGGCGCCGTGGTCCGGTGGGAATCGCGCCTCCACCGCAAGCACCAGCGGCCCGCCGCGGGCTCGACCTGGTGGGCGCCGACCGCCCGCGGCTGGTGGATCGCGGTGCTGTTCGCCGTCGGGTCGCTGCTGTTCGCCGTCGGCTCGGTGCCGGGCTACGCCGAAGCCGTCGGGGCACGCGGGGACACGGTCACCTACTTCGTCGGATCCCTGTTCTTCACCGCGGCGGCGTATCTCTCCTACCGCGAGGCGGTCGACGCCGCCCCACCGGAGCTCGATCCCACGCATCGGCGGGTCCTCGTCTGCCGGCCGCGGCGGATCGACTGGTGGGCCACCGCGATCCAACTGGTCGGCACCCTGTACTTCAACGTCAGCACCGGCGTCGCCATGGTGAGCAGCCTGTCCGCGACCACCGCCCACCAGCACGTCTGGCGCCCCGACGCGATCGGCTCCGTCTGTTTCCTCGTCGCCGGCCTCCTCGCCTGGTACGAGACCTGTCACGGCTGGGCCGCCTGGCGACCGCGGTCCTGGGCCTGGTGGATCACCCTGGCCAACCTCGTCGGGTCGGTCGCCTTCGGCATCTCCGCCGTTGCCGGCTACATCAACCCGGTCACCGGCGAGGTGCACAACGCGACGGGAGCCGACACGACGACCCTCGTCGGCGCGCTCTGCTTCCTCATCGGTTCGGTACTGCTCCTGCCCGAACGCACCGAGGCGTCCCGAGCCGAGCCGTCCTCACCGGCGGGCGACGACGGGGCGGTTCCCTAGACCTCACGGCCGCGGAGCCCGGCCAGAGGGCGCACGCGCCCGCGGGCCGCGGGCGGGGGGAGGCAGCCCGTGGACGGGATGCACGCCGTGCCTCTCCGCACGGCAACCCCATAAGCCCACGAATTCTTGATCCGTCCCCGAGAGGCCCGGGTCCGCTTTTGAGTCGATTCCGAGCGTCCGGCGGCGATTTGTTGACGCTTGAATGTCCGTGGCGGGGTGCAGCTCAGATGCCTGATCGTGAATCGCGGTGGCATGTCAGGTCACGTTCCGTGGCAGGTTGGCGACGTGGCGGAATCGAGCTCTTTACCGATGGCCTGCCAGGAGGAAAGCTTTAGGGCGGAAGCACCGAGCGGTTGCGTTCACGCGGCATCGACCGTGTTCGTGTGGAATGCATCGCTCGAACGGGAAACCGGGGGAATGGTGTTGGGGGAATCGAGTGCGCACTGATCTCCGTCGTGAATGACGGTCGTTATGGGAAGCTCCTCCGTGAATCCGGGGAGACTTCGTCCCTGTTTTTCGCCTCGATTTCCTATCTGCCGGGCCTGCGGGAAATCGGGACGGAGTGAATCCAGATCAGTCCCTTCTCTGTAGTCACATCCGTTACGGGTCGAGAGGGCGCGCGGAGGGATTTTCGCGGCCAACGCTCCCGCGCGCTTCCTTTCTGCGCCGGTGAGCAACGTTCGGCGTCGTAACGACACCGTGCGCTCGCCGGACAACGTGTTGTCCGTCGGGCCCCGGGCTATACGTTCTCCTTACCGAAGGCATATTCCAACCAGCGGTCCTCGCCGTTGAGAGGGACGGGCATGACGAGCCACGCAACCGAAGTCGACCTCGAAGATCTGCTCCGCCGGGCGCTGGACGCCACCGGTGCCGGCGCGCGTTGGACCACCGACGCGGACGAGATGTGGTGCCGCCTCACCCCCCTGTCCGCGACCCGGCGCAAGCAGGGCTGGAAGCTGCACGTGTCGGCGACGACCGCCTCCGCGCCGGCCGTGCTGGCGAAGGCCCTGGACGTACTGCTGCGGGAAGAGGCGGCGTTCAAGTTCGCCCGGTCGCTGGAGAAGGTGAGCGCGCTCAACTCCCGTGCCACGCCGCGAGGAAGCTCGGGCAAGTTCATCACCGTCTATCCGGGCTCCGACGCCGACGCGGCCCGGATCGCGCTGGACCTGCACCAGGCCACGGCGGGGCTCACCGGCCCCCGGATCCTCTCGGACCAGCCCTACGCGGCGAACAGCCTGGTGCACTACCGCTACGGCGCCTTCGTCGGCCGGCGGCGGCTGTCGGACGAAGGCCTGCTGGTGTGGTTCATCGAAGACCCCGACGGCAATCCCGTGGAGGACCGGCGCACCGGCCGGTACGAGCCCCCGCCCTGGGCGGTCAGCCCCTTCCCCGCCTCGGTACCGGCCCCGCCGCGTCCCGAGAAGGCGGCGAACTCCCCGGTTCTGCTCGGTGGCCGCTTCTCGGTGAGGGAGGCCATCCGCCACACGAACAAGGGCGGCGTCTACCGGGGGACGGACGTCACCACGGGCGCACCCGTCGTCATCAAGGAGGCCCGGCCCCACGTGGAGGCCGACGCGTCCGGCAGCGACGTACGCGACTGGCTGCGCGCCGAGGCCCGGACGCTGGAGAACCTCAGGGGGACGGGGCTGGCGCCGGAGCCCCTCGCGATGTTCGAGCACGGCGGGCACCTGTTCCTGGCACAGGAGGAGGTTCCCGGCATTCCCCTGCGCAACTGGGTCGCCGAGCGGTTCCGTGACGTCGGCAGCGAGCGCTACGCCACCGAGGCCCTCTCCCTGACCGGACGCCTGGTGAACCTCGTCGCCGCGGCCCACGCCCGCGGCTGCGTCCTGCGGGACTTCACACCCGGCAACATCATGGTCGGCCCGGACGGTGAACTGCGCCTGATCGACCTGGAACTCGCCGTCCTCGAGGCCGACGACGCCCTTCCGACCACGGTGGGGACCCCCGGCTTCAGCGCCCCCGAGCGGCTGGCCGGCGCCCCCGTCTCACCGACGGCCGACTACTACAGCCTCGGCGCCACCTTATGCTTCACCCTCACCGGGAAGGTGCCCAACCTGCTGCCCGAAGAGCCCCCCGCGCGCCCCGCGGAGCAGCGGCTCGCCGACTGGCTGGCAGCCTGCGAGGGCACGCTCCACCTGCCGCACGGCCTCCCCGGGACGATCCTCGGGCTGATGAAGGACGCTCCGGCCGACCGCTGGGACCCGGCCAGGGCGCGTACGGCCCTCCTCGCGACCGAGCGGGAGCGCGCGGACCACCGTGACGCCCGCCCCGTCCCGAAGGACCCGGGGCGCGACGCGACACCGATCGCGGTCGCCGGGATCGTGGACCACCTCGTCGATTCGATGACCCCGCAGGACGAGCAGCGACTGTGGCCCGTGTCCACCACGGCGGGGGAGACCGACCCCTGTACCGTCCAGCAGGGCGCGGCCGGTGTCCTGGCGGTCCTGACCCGCTACTTCGAGCTCACCGGCGACCCGCGCCTGCCGGAGCGGATCGCCACCGCGGGTCACTGGATCGCGGCCCGCACGGACACCCGGTCCACCCGCCCCGGCCTGCACTTCGGCGGCAGGGGGATCGCCTGGGCGCTGTACGACGCCGGACGCGCCGTCGCCGACCGCACCCTCATGGACCACGCGTTGTCCCTGGCCCTGGCCCCGCAGGAGTCGACACCCCACCACGACATCACCCACGGCGTCGCGGGCAGCGGACTGGCCGCCGCCCACCTCTGGCACCGTACCGGTGACCCGCGGCTCGCCGAACTCGTCGTCGCCGCGGCCGACCGACTGGCCGCCGCCGCACGGCCCGGGCCGTCCGGAGTGAGCTGGCCGGTCCCCGCGGAAGCCGTCGCCAAGGAAGCGGGCAAACGCTATCTCGGCTTCGCGCACGGAACGTCCGGCATCGGGTGCTTCCTCCTCGCCGCCGCGGCCGTCGCGAACCGCCAGGAGTACCTGGACCTGGCCGTGGCGGCCGGCGAAGAACTGGTGGCCGACGCCGTCATCGTCGGCGAGGCGGCCCAGTGGCCGGCGCAGTCCGGCGACGTACCCACGGCCCCGTACTGGTGCCACGGCTCGGCCGGCATCGGTACCTTCCTGCTCCGGCTCTGGCAGACCACCGGGGACGACCGGTACGCCGATCTCGCCCGCCGCGCCGGACAGGCCGTCGTGGAGCGCGCCTCCCGCGCCGCCCTCACCCAGTGCCACGGACTCGCGGGCAACGGCGACTTCCTCCTCGACCTGGCCGCGGCCACGGGGGATCCCGCCTACCGCGCGATGGCCGAGGACCTGGCCCGTCTCATCGTCTCCGAACGGGCCCACCGCCACAGCCACGTCGTCTTCCCCAACGAATACGGGGACGTCTCGACGAGCTGGAGCGACGGGTCCGCAGGAATCCTCGCGTTCCTCCTGCGGACCCACCACACAGACCCCCGGCTCTGGTTGACCGAGCAGCCGGGTTGAGCGGCAGGGAACCTGCCGCCATCTCACAGAGAAGGAGAAAGCCATGGAGAACCGCGACCTCGAACTGCTGGCTCACCTGCACGCCCTTCCGGAGACCGACCCGGTCGGCGCCGACGGAGCGGCGTTCGCCGCGACCTGCGAGTGCGTCGGCCTGCTGACGCTGCTCAACACCGTCTGTATCGGCGTCAGCTGCGCCTAGCCGGACGGCAAGCCCCTTCGCCGGTGCTCAGCGGACCGAAGACGACCAGTTCGTCGACAGGACGCCGAGCACCGGCCCCCGGAGGGGAGGAACGCTTCGGTGCCTCCTCCTCGACACCCGGCGGGGTACGTCGAAGGGGCTCCTCCTCCGGCCGGCGACCGCCCTCAGGGCGGCCGCCGGCCGGAACGGAGGCCCACCACCCACTGCTTTTCGCCGGTCACCGGCCGAAGGGAGGCGCGCCGGCCTCCGCCTTTCGCCGGCCGTCGGCCGGAACGGAGGCCCGCCAGCCTCCGCCCTCCGCCCTTCGCCCGGCACCGGCCGCAGCGGAGGTCCGCCTGACACAGCGCCACAGCCGTCCGGCCGCCTCGGTACTCCGAGCCACGCAGTTCGCCCCGCTCCGGTGCACGCCGTGCCCGCGGGCGACCAACCGCAGACGAGGAACCGCCCATGCAGCCACCCGCTGGTGACGACGCCCCCGCTCCGTCCGCCCTCCTGACGGCGGCCACCGCGAGCCCGGACACCACGCCTGCCGCCGGGCTGGCGTACGCCATCAGCACCCGTGGCCTGGTCAAGAGCTACCCCGGCCCCGACGGGACCGCCGTCCACGCCCTCCGCGGACTTGACCTGGACGTGCTGCAGGGCGAGACCTTCGCCTTCCTCGGGCCCAACGGCGCAGGGAAGTCCACCACCATCGCCCTCCTGTGCGCCCTCGCCCGACCCACCGCCGGAAGGGCCACCGTTGCGGGCGCCGACGTGCTCAGCCGACCGGACCAGGTACGCCGGCAGGTCGGAATGCTCTTCCAGCACAGCGCCCTGGACCCGGACCTGACGGCCGAACAGAACCTGCACATCCACGCACGCCTCTACGGCCTGAGCCGCCGCGACGCCCGCCGACGCGCCACCGAGACGCTCGGCGCCGTCGGGCTGAGCGACCGGCGCCGCTCCCCGGTACGCACCCTGTCCGGCGGCATGCGACGTCGCCTGGAGCTCGCCCGCGGTCTGCTGCACGCACCGCGGATCCTGTTCCTCGACGAGCCGACCACCGGACTCGACCCCCACGCCCGCGCCCAGGTCTGGGAGCATCTGCGCGCGCTGCGCGACCGGCAGGGCACCACCCTCTTCCTCACCACCCACTATCTGGAGGAGGCGGAGAACTGCGATCGCCTCGCCATCATCGACGGCGGCCGCCTGGTGGCCCAGGGCACCCCCTTCGCCCTGAAGGCCGCGATCGGGGACGACCTGGTGGTCCTGCGCACGGGCGACGACCCGGCCGCGCACCACGTCGTACGCCGGACGGTGCCGCCGGGCACCGTCACGGCGCTGGACACGGAGGGGATCCGCCTGCGCGTGCCCGACGGCAGCTCCTGGATCCCCCGTCTGTGCGCGGCCCTGGAAGCGCATGGCATCCCCGTTCGGGCGGCCTCCGCGACCCCGCCGACGCTCGACGACGTCTTCTTCCACCACACCGGCCGCAGCATCCACACCGCACGCACCGACCCGACGCCGGGCGCGGCAGACGCGAGCGGCACCTCCGCGCCGACCGAGGGGGGCCTGTGACCACACCCGCTCCCACGACCTCAGGAGCCTCGGACACCCCGGGCGCCCCTGACGCGTCGGACCCCACGCCGCCGGGCCGCCTGCGCCGTGAACTGCGCGCGATCCACGCGCTGGTCCACCGGGATCTGCTGCGCCTGTCGTCCCAGCCCACCCATACCGCACTGATGCTGATCCAGCCGGTGCTCTACCTCTTCGTCCTCGGAGGTGGTCTGGCCGCCCTGATCCCCACCTCCGCGCTGGGCGTCGGCTACCAGACCTATCTGTTCCCCGGCATGCTGATGATGACCGTCCAGACGCCCGCCATCATGGTCGGCATCCGCCTGATCACCGACCGGCAGAGCGGCTACCTGCGCGAACTCCTGATGGCGCCGGTGCACCGCTCCACCCTGCTCCTGGGCAGCTGCGCCGGAGGCACCGTGGTCGCCGCCGTCCAGGGCGCCGTGCTGCTCGCGCTCGCCGGAGCGGTCGGTCTGCCGTACGACCCGCTCCTGCTGGCGCTGTTGCTGGCCGGCATGATCCTGGCCTCCTTCACCATCACGGCTCTGTCGCTCGCGCTGGCCGTGAGCCTCGGCCGCGCCGAGCTCTTCCACATGCTGCTCGGCCTGGTGATGATGCCGCTGCTGTTCCTCTCGGGCGGCTTCTTCCCGCTCGAGGGCCTGCCCGGCTGGGCCCGTTCGCTGGCCGCGTGCAATCCGCTCGCCTACGGCGTGGACCTGCTGCGCCGCTCCATCGCGCTCCGGGTCCCCGAGCAGGCGCCCGTGGCAGGCATCGAGTGGTTCGGCCGGCAGCCTCCGCTGCCCCTCGAAGCCGCCGTCCTCCTGACGACCGGGGTCGCTGCCCTGCTCTGGGCCGCCCACCGCTTCAACCGCCCCGAGTGACCTCCGGCCCCGGACTCGGCACGCGCGCGGCACCGCCCGGACCGGCTCCCGCCGCGCGCGGAGGTGCTGACGCGCCGCCCGGCGGCCGCCGGTGACGGCACGCCCCCGCGTCAGGCCTGGACGGCGCGGACGTGGTCGGCCGAGAGGTGCAGCTCGTAGGCAAGGCAGCAGTCGGAACTGAGGGTCGCGACGAGGGCTCCGCAGGCGCACAGCTGGTTCATGCCACCGTACGGGGTCGCCCCGCAGCAGGCGGGAGAGGCGTGGCGCAGCTCCAGGCCGCGGGCGTCGTCGGGGCAGATGACGATGTTGCCCCGGGGGCCCTGCGACGCCAGCGGCTTGCCGTCCACGTTCCGCATCTCTCCGTGGCGCGGCATCACGGGCCCGGGTTCCTGGGCGACGGCCAGCGGCGCACCGTACGGTTCCGTCTCGATCGCGTAGTGCCCTGACGGCACGGTCGTGGGTGACGGACCCGGCTCATCGGCGTCCCACCAGGCGTGGTTCGGGGCCTCGGGGACGGCGGGCAGCCGCGCGAGAGCCCCCGTCAGCGCGGCTCCACATGTCGCGCACACGAACACCACGGTCCGGTCCTCGGCGGCCCCCGCGGCGGTGCGCTGCTTCCGCTCCGGCTGATCGTTCATGTACCGACGGTACGCGGCGTGCAGCAGGCCCGGGTGTCACTTTCCGCCGGAGCCTGGGTTGCGGAACGCGCCACGGGGGCAGGTTTGGAGCGTCGCTCTGGGGGGCATTTCCGGCCGTCCATGGCGTGGCGCGGGTACCGTCTGCCCTTGCGTCGAACCGGCAGTCGACTCGGAGGGGACGGAAGAGTCGCGGCCCGCCCTGTACTTCGAGGGAGATGGAGTGACCATGACCACGCATGCCGTCGAGCTCCCAGAACTCTGGATGCCTCATCCTTTGCGGGTGAATCCGCACCTGCCGGGTCTGCGCGCGGAGAGCGAGAGCTGGGCGCGTGAAATGGGCATGGTGAACGGCGACGAAGAGCGGCCGTCGGGCCAGGCGATATGGACCCGGCGTCAGTTTCAGGCCATGACGGTCGACCAGCTCACCGCGTGGACGCTTCCCGACGCATCCGCGGCCGATCTCCGGCTCAATCACCGCTTCAACATCTGGGCTCTGGCGTGGGACGACTACTTCGCCTCGGCCTTCAAACGGACCGGCGACCTCCGGGGTGCGCTGGAATTCACCGCCCGGCTCCACGCCTTCCTGCATCCGGAAGGCGGCGCACCCCTCCCGGAACCGGTGAACGCCGTCGAACGCGGCATCGCCGATCTCCAGCAGCAGTTGTTTCCTCCGCGACTGGCGCACTGGCGCCACGAGTTCAACCGGGCGGTGGCGAGGTACATCGACGCGGGCGTCGAGGAGCTGGCCAACAGCCGTTCCGGTCGCGTTCCCCACCTGATCGACTACGCGCCCTTCCGGCGCGAGAGTTTCGCCGCTCATACCGCCCCCTATTCCGTCGAACTCTCCACCGGGGCACGAATACCCGAGCGAATCCGGGGCGGCCGCGCGATGCGCGGATTACTGGCCGCATTCATGGACGTCATGGGGCTGGCGAACGACATCGCCTCCTACGAAAGGGAGGTGAACGAGGAGCGGGACGTCAACAACCTCGTCGTGGTGATAGCGACGTCGCTGGGCATCTCCCTCCGGGAGGCCGTACCCGCCGCGGTCCATCTGGTGAACACGCGCATGCGTGACTTCGAACAGCTCCGGCGGGACGAGACCCGCCTGTCGGACCGACGGTCCCGCTTGCGGCCCGAGGAGCGGGCCGAGCTGGAGGCGTGGATCGAGGGCGCCTGCAGTTTCCTGTCGGGCCTCTACGCCTGGTACACCGGCGCCCCGCGGTACGTCTCCGCGGACACGATCCCGGAGCAGGGCCACGGAGGGGGCACCGACACCTTCTCGCCGGTACCCCCCGCGGCCGTGGGCCTGGGCGCGGACGCCCAGCCCTGAGGGAACTACCGCCTGAGCAGGAGCCGTCCCAGGCGCGCCCACCACGAGGGCCGGGCGTCCGGCCGCCGGTGGGACTCGGGTGCGGCCCCCGGCGCGGGCACCGGCGGTGCCGCCGTGGAGAAAGCCGGACCGCTCCGCGGCGGCGGGGCCGGGAGGGGAACCGGGCTCTGCTGGTTCCGCGGGGGACGCGCGGCGAACGTGACGGGGAGGGCCGTGAGATGCCGGGCCCAGGTGGACGAGCGCCAGGTGAGTTCCCCCTCGGGGACGCCCAGGGCGATGTCGGGCAGCCGGGTCAGCAGGATGTCGATGCCGGTGTCGGCGATGATGCGGCCGATGTCCTGGCCGGGACACTCGTGGCTGCCGGCACTGAAGGACAGGTGCGCGCGGTTGTGGTGCACCGGCGTCGAGGGATCCGGGCGGATCGCCTTGTCGACGTTGCCCGCGGCCAGACCCAGCAGCAGCATGTCCCCCTCCCGGATGAGCTGCCCCCCGAGGGTCGTGTCCCCCTTGGCGTAGCGGGACGGGCACACCATCAACGGAGGCTCGTCCCAGAGGACCTGCTCGACGGCCTCGGGGAGGGTCATCTGTCCGCCGGCGAGCGACCCGCGGAACCGGGGGTCGGTGACCACCATCCGCAGGACGTTGGACATGAGGTTGGCGGTGGTCTCGTAGCCGGCGAGCAGGATGAGGCGCAGGTGCTGCACGACCTCCTCGTCCGTGAGACCGGCCGGGTGGGCCAGCAGGGCGGAGGCGATGTCCTGGCCCGGGCGCACGTGCTTCGCCCTGACGAGCTGTTCGAGGCTCTCCACCACGATCTCGTTGCTGGCGAGCGAGGTCTCGGTGGCCTTGAAGAGGTCACGCGCGGCGTGCACGAGCCGGGGGGTCTCCTCGTCGGACATGCCGAGCAGATGCGTCAGGGTGAGCATGGGCAGGTGCTCGGTGAACGTGCCGACGAGCTCGGCCTCGCCGCTCTCGCAGAACGAGTCGATCAACTGGTGGGCGAAGCGGTTGATCTGGCGGCGCAGGCCCCTGTGGTCGAACTGGTCCAGCGAGGCGGTCACCGCACTGCGCAGGCGCTGGTGCTCCTCGCCGTCCGCGCAGACGCAGTCCGGACGCCAGCCGATCATGGGCATGAGCGGCGAGGTGGCCGGGTCGATCTCCCCGCTGCTCCAGCCGTGCCAGACCCGGGGATCGCGGGAGAACTGGGTGGAACGCGTCGCCACGTCGCGGTTCTCCAGGTAGCCGAGGACGAGCCAGGCGCGTACGTCGCCGTCGAGCAGGACGGGCGCCACCGGACCATGGGCGGCGCGCAGGTCCTCGTACAGGCCCATGGGGTCCGTCTCGGCGGCGGGGCCGAAGAGCCGGACCGCTCCGGGCCCGCCGCTCACATGGGCCGGGCAGCCCGGCGGGGGGAGCAGTCCGGAGTTCTCCGTGGCGTGTTCGGGGTGCGGCAGGGTCATACGGTCTCCTGGGCGGCGAGGGTGCACAGGTAGACCATCAGCGAGAGCAGGGTGTCGCGGCAGGACGCCCGGTCCCGTGCGTCACAGGTGACGAGGGGGACGGAGTCGCTGAGGGCCAGAGCCGTGCGCAATTCTTCTACGGAGTACTGCGGTGCCTCGGGGAAGGCGTTGACGGCCACGATGAACGGGACGCGCCGGTCCTCGAGGCGGGTGACGACCTCGAAGCAGACCTCGATCCGGCGGGTGTCGACGAGGACCACCGCGCCGAGCGCGCCTTCGAAGATCCCGTTCCACAGGAACCAGAAGCGCTCCTGTCCCGGGGTCCCGAACAGGTAGAGGATCAGCTCGTGGTTGATGCTGATCCGGCCGAAGTCCATGGCGACGGTTGTGGTGTTCTTGCCCGCGGCGCCGGGATTGTGGTCGATCCCGACGCCGGCCTGGGTCATGGTCTCCTCCGTGGTCAGGGGCGGGATCTCGCTGACCGTTCCGACCATGGTCGTCTTGCCGACTCCGAAACCTCCGACGACGACGACCTTGACGCCCCTGGCTCCAGGGGGCAGCAGTACGTCGGTGTCGCGTGGCCCCGGGCGGAATCCTTCAGAGCTTGCGTAGTCCATGAATCACCGCCTCCAACAGGCCGCGGTCGGGACAGGCCGCGACGGGCACGGGTGCGATCGCCTCGACGCGTTCGTCCTCGACGAGCCGGGACAGCAGCGCCGTGACGACGCTGAACGGCAGGCTGAGATAGGCCGAGAGCTCGGCCACCGACAGCGGGTACTCGCACAGGGAGAGGATGGCCGCCTGCTCCGGCTGCATCGAGGGTTCCGGTTCGGATCTCGTCGCGATCAGGGTGACGAGGTCGAAGGCCTTGGCCGAGGATCCGGTGCCGCCGGTGATGACGTAGAGCGGTACGGGAGTGCCCTCGTCCCAAGGGGACTGGTTCTCCGAGGTCACATCGCCTGCCGGACGTCTTCACGAGGCGGGCTGGTCATGTGCCGGCCGATCCGGACCACCAGGGTGCGCATCCGGTCGCCGAGCAGTCCGGCGTCCACCTCCTGGTCGGCCAGTACGGCGAGGTACGCGCCGGGGCCGGCCGCCATCAGGGAGAAGTATCCGCCGTCGGCCTCGATCCCGACCATGCGCGTCGAACCGTCCCCGTGCGGGAACATCTGCGCGATGGCCCTGGCCAGGCTCTGGATCCCGGAGCACGCGGCGGCGATCGCGTCGGCCGTGTCGGGCGCCGTGTTGGCCTGGCCGATGCAGAGGCCGTCCGAGGACAGGACGACGACGTGTCGTACGTGCGGCACGCCGCCCACGAGCTCGTTGAGCATCCAGTCGATGTTGGGCAGTGGCTGCATGTTAGTCGACCTCATCAGACGGCTCGCTGTACGGAGTGGAAGGTTCGGCACCCGACGTCCTGTCCCCGTTGAACGCCTCCCACATCAGCCCCGGCTGGGACGAGCCGGAGGTGCTCCGGGACACCGGGGCGGCGGAGGGCGTGGGACTCGTGCGGACGACCGGTGGCGGGACGGGCGACTCCCGGCGTCGGCGGGGGAGCCCGTTGAGGGTCTTCGCGACCTCGCCGGAGCGCACCGGGGTGTCGCTCACGACCACCGGGGCCGGCCGCGGGCGGACGGGTCCGCCGAGGCCTCTCCGGGCGGGCTCAGGGGTTCTCACCGCGAGTTGCTCCACCGCGGTGATCAGGCGCCGGGGTACGAGGACGACGGCCCGCACGCCTCCGTAGGCGGACGTCCGCAGGTCCACTTCGCAGCCGTGCTCGCGCGCCAGCCTGCTCACGACCGGCAGGCCGAGCTGCGTCACCTCGCCCAGGCCCGCCAGGAAGCGGCCCGACGACGCGTCCGCCATGACGCGCGCGATGCGCTGGCGGACCTCCTCGGTGAGTCCGACCCCGCGGTCCTCGATCTCGATCGCGATGCCGGAGGGCACCTCGACCGCGCTCACCTCCACGGGGGTGTGCGGGGGTGAGAACGTCGTCGCGTTGTCGAGCAGTTCGGCGAGCAGGTGGATCAGCGGTTCGGCTCCCGGACCGATCACCGCCGCCTCCGTCACGGACTGCAGCTTCACGCGTGGGTAGTCCACGATGCGCGACATGGCGCCCCGCAGGACGTCGTAGAGCGGGATGGCCTTCGACCACTGCCGCCCGGGCCGTGCGTCACCCAGGACCGCGATGCTGGCCGCGAGGCGTCCGATGAGCGCGTTGCGGTGGTCGATGTCCTGCAGGCCGCGGGAGAGCACGAGGTCCGTGCCGTGGATGATCTGCATGGCGCGGAGGTCCTTGGCGAGCTGGTGCACGATCGCCTGGACCCGGCGGGCGACGGCCACGAGGGCCCGCTGGGAGGAGTCCCGCGTGCTCTCCTCCGCCTCCACGGCCTCGAGGAGCGTGCGCAGCGCGTTGCGGAGGGCGTCGGCGAACTCGTCGTCGAGATGCACTCCGAAGGAGACGGACTGCAGGATCTCCGATGCCGGGTCACCCTTCTGCAGACGGGCGACGGCGGCGGGAAGGAGCGACTCGGCCAGCCATACGGTGGTGGTGCGCTGGTCGGCCAGGCGTCCGAGCAGCGCCGCCTCGCGCTCCGCGTGGGCCTCCCGCGCCCGGGCCGCCGCCCTGGTGTGCCGGGCGGCTTCCGCCGAGCGCGACAGGCGTACGGTCACCGCCGAGCCGACGGCCGCGAGGGACACCGCGACAGCGCCCCAGCCTGCCAGCGCTGTTCGTATCTGCGCCGACGAGAAGAGCAACCCCATGGCGAGGGCACAGGCCACGACTCCCGGCGGGATGAGCCACACCGGAGCCGTCGCACGGGGCCGGGCTCTGGAGGTTGAACCTGCACGAACCATCAAGGGTGTCCCTAAACAGTCTGGAATGAACGGACTGAACTGGTGCGGCGCGCCAAAGGAACATCATTTCGATCGAATGCGTAAACGCTCTCGAATGCGACCCGCAAAGAGATCACCTTCATGAACGCTCGCCGTGCGGCGCGGCGCAACACATGTGGGGAGCATAGTCAGTTGAGGTTTCGCGTGTGACCTCGACGAAAGGAAGGTTCCCTTCAATCGGTTCGCGCTCGTGAAGTGACGGGTTTCTGTTCTGAAAATGACATCAAGTGATCGAATGTGATCTCGCGGCCTGAGGTGCGAGCGGACGGCGGGGCGGGCCGCGGCCGGGTCCGAGGGATGCCCCGGCCTCGACCATGGTCCCGGACGCGGCCCCGGCGCGTGGCCTCCACGCTGGGGGTGGGCGGCCACGGCACGGGTTTCGCGTGGCCCGCCTCGCCGTCGGCACCGCCCGCCCGTGGCCGACGTTCGGATGTGTTGCCTTCCCTGGCGACAAATCTGTTCGAATCGTCGTCCGGACGAGGGGGAACATCCCCCGCGTGAGCGGTCCTGGAAGTCCGGCGTTGCCCGAGCCGAGGTCATCGTGCGGGCATTCCGCTTACGCGGCCCATGAATTCACTCGAACGAGAATCGAGGAACGCTTGCGGAATTCGTCGGGATTCTCTAGGCGTCCGAGTTTCCGCCGGTCGACGGGTCGGGGGCGGAAACCCACCCGATCGGCGCTCCGCGCGTTCTCGCTGCGCTCCAGCCTGTCCGGAGCCTGCCGTGCCGTCGCCTCGGAGGCGACGGCACAGCAGGCGTGCCGCGGCCTTCAGCCGGTCGTCACCTTGGGTCGCGACACATGGGCGACGAGGAAGAGCAGGACGCCACAGGCGGTGACCAGGATCCAGCCGGGGCGGGACGCGTGGGCGAGCCCCGCCGGGCCGACGCCCGTGACCAGGCCGCCGGCGAGGGCGATGCCGAGGGCGGCGCCGAGTTGCCGTGCGGTCGAGGTGATCGCCCCCGCCACGCCCGCCCGCGCCGGAGGCAGCCCGTTGACGGCGGTGTTGGTGATCGGGGCGTTGGCGAAGCCGAACCCGATGCCGATGAGCGCGTACGCCGCCAGCAGCAGGAGCACGCTCGTGTCCGGGGTGAGCCGGACCAGGCAGAGCCCGCCGGCCGTGACGAAGGCGCCCGCGAGGAGCAACGGCGGCCGCGGTCCCGTGCGGCCCACCAGGCGGCCGGACCACGGGGCGCAGACGGTCGCTCCGACGGCCAGGGGCAGGGTCGCCACGCCGGCGGCCAGTGGCGTCCACGCCCGAGTGTGCTGCAGGTAGAGGGTGTTGAGCAGCAGCGTCATGTTCAGGGCGACGAACACCGCCACCGCGCCCACGACGGCACCGCCGAACACCGGGCGCCCGAAGAGCCGCAGGTCCATCAGCGGTTCGGCTCGGCGGGACTCGACCCGGACGAACGCGGCGGTCGCCGCGGCAGCGCACGCGTATCCCACCAGCGCCGCGGGCGAGGTCCAGCCGATGCGTGGACCTTCGATCAGGACGCCGACCACCGCTGCGAGGGCCAAGGTCAGCAGGGCCTGACCGGGCAGGTCGAGCCGCCGGGCCCGCTGGGCCCGGGACTCCGGCACGAACACCGCACTGAGCAGCAGGGCGGCCGCGACGACGGGTGCGTTGATCCAGAACAGCGCCCGCCAGTCGAGCCCCGCGAGCAGGGCGCCGCCCGTGACGGGCCCCGCGGCCATGCTCAGTCCGAACACCGAGGCCCAGATGCCGATCGCCTGTGCGCGTTCCTTCGGGTCCGGCATCGCGTTGACCACGATCGCGAGCGCCACGGGGCTGAGCATCGAGGCGCCCACTCCCTGCAGGGCGCGGGCCGTGACGAGCACACCCGCCGACGGGGCGAGCGCACAGAGCAGGGAAGCCGCGCCGAACAGGACGAGACCGCACTGGAACACCCGGCGGCGCCCGAAACGGTCCGCCAGGGCGCCGGAGGAGATCAGCAGGGCTGCCAGAACCACGGTGTAGGCGTCCACGATCCATTCGAGACCGCGCGTGCCGACGTCCAGGCCGCGCCCGATGGCCGGCAGGCCCACGTTGACGATGGTGGTGTCGAGTCCCACCAGGAACATGCTCAGGCAGCAGACGGCCAGTACCGTCCAGCGTCTGCGCGCACTCAGTCGGGGTGGAGCAGGGTGTGTCGTCGTCGTGGTCACGTCTACCTCTGATGTCCGGGAACGGTGCCCGGCAAGGCTCGACCCGGACGAGGGGAGCAGCCCATCGTTTTTGCGAACACTGCAAAAATGGATCCATGAACACAGGATCCGGAGATGCGGAGCTGGAGCAGATCCTCGACGGCATCGGGCCGCGGCTGCGCAGACTGCGCAAGGAACGCGGACTCACGCTGGAGGCGCTCGCGGCCACGACGGGCATTTCCGTCAGCACGCTGTCCCGGGTGGAATCGGGCCGTCGGCGCCCGACGCTGGACCTGCTCATCCCGCTGGCGCGGGCGCACCATGTCGCGCTCGACCAACTGGTGGCGGCGCCGGCCAGCGGTGACCCCCGGGTGCACCTCAGGCCCCTGCGCAAGGAGCGGGGGAGCGTGCTCGTGCCCCTGACGCAATACCCGGGCCGCGTACAGGTCTTCAAGCAGGTGCTGGCGCCCCGCGAGCCCGAACTGGTCACCCACGAGGGCTACGAATGGCTCTACGTCCTCGCCGGCCGGCTGCGCCTGGTCCTCGGGGCACGGGAGTTCACGCTGCGACCGGGCGAAGTGGCCGAGTTCGACACCACCGAGCCCCACTGGTTCGGGCCCGCGGACGCGAGCGCCGTGGAGATCCTGCACCTGTTCGGTCCGCGAGGGGACCAGGCCGTCGTCCGCGCCGGACCGGCCGCGGCAGATCCCGCTCCCAGCACCACCCTGCCGAAGGCCCCGGAGCAGCCGTCGGCGACGACATGACCCGCACTTCCCGCGGCTTTCCGGAGCATGTGCCGTGGAGTCCGCCGTTCCGCACATCTGTTCGCATACGCTGCGATCGCACCACCAAGATCGCCTCAGTGGAGGCGAGTTATCCCGAGGGGGCTTCGGTGAAGCGTTTCATCGTGCGCGTGATGTGCACGCTCGGACTGATGGCGGGCGGCCTCGCCGCCGCGACCGCACCGGCCGGGGCGGCGCCGGCCGCCAACTACACGACGGTCACCAACGTGGCCGGTGGCACGTGCCTGGAGATGCCCGGCTGGACCGGCGAGTGGGGCGCGCAGGCCACGGTCTGGGGCTGCAACGACGGTGACAACCAGACCTGGGTCTTCAACAACAAGGGCGGCGGCTTCTTCGAGATCGTGAACCGTTCCTCCGGCCTCTGCCTGGAGCTGCCGGGCCTGCCCCCGGCCACCGCCAACGGCACCGCTGTCGGCCAGTGGCCGTGCAACGGCGGCCGCAACCAGCTCTGGTGGTTCGACCACTGGCGCAACGTCAACGGCAAGTCCACCGCCGAACTCAAGAGCGCCTACACCGGGTGCCTGGAGATCAACGGCTGGCAGGCCGGCACGTGGGGCACCGGAGCCCAGCTGTGGAGCTGCAACAACGGCGACAACCAGCGCTGGGCCTTCGCGTACGACTTCATCTACGCCCACTGACGACCGCGCCCCGCGCCGCAGGCCGTGCCGGAAGCCCTCCGCGAGGGCGCTCGTACCCTCGCGGCGGGCTTCCGGCACGCACCCCGGAAGCGTCGCTCCGTGATGGGCTCATGACGTCATCACTGGCCCCGGGACCCAGCGGGAACCAGGTCGACCCGACCGGCCGGCCGCCACGGAACGCGCCGCCCGGGTCATCCCGGCCGATACGTCCCCACGCTCCACTCGTGGCCCTCCGGGTCGAGGACCCGTGCCCGGCGGGCGCCCCAGTGGGTGTCCTGGGGCTCGATCACGGAGACTCCCCCCGCCGCGATCGCGCGGAAGTACCACTGGTCGACCGCGGACGGCGTCGGCAGGCACAGGTAGAGGCCGCTGCCCGTACTGACGCCGTGGAGCGCGGGCCTGCTGTACGCGTCGTGGGCGCGGGCGACCATCAGGACGACGTCCCCGAACCGCACCTCCGCGTGCGCGAGCGTGCCGTCCTCCGTGTCCTCGCGACGCACGATCCGGAACCCCGCCGCCGAGAGCCAGGCCAGTCCGGCCCCGGTGTCCCGGTAGCTGAGGTATGCGTGCAGATCGGCGACCTGGTCGCCGACGGTCCCGACGTCCTCGACTGCTCGGACCGTGCTCATGGTTGCCTCCTCGTGCCGCCGGTGGGCCGTCCGGCTCACCAGCCCCAGGTGCCGGGGCCGCCCTTGAACGGTCCCTCGATCCCGCTCGTGATCCATCCGCCGTAGAAGTCGCCCTCCTGGGCCGTCACCACCTCGTCCCCGACCGTGCAGCGCACCAGGGACGGGTAGAACGCCAGCCTTCCCCGCAGGGACGCGTACGCGCCGCGGGGCTCCTCGTAGCTCCAGGCGGCCCGGGGGACCACCAGGTCGCCGACGACGACGTGCCAGTACGACGCCGCCCCCTTCCACTCGCAGTGGGACCGGCCGGCTCCGGGGCGCAGGAACTCCGTGCGCACGTCCTGGAGCGGCAGGTAGAAGGTCGGCGGGTGGCTGGTCTCCAGGACCCGCAGGCTCGCTCGGGTGTCCGCCACGATCTCGGTCCCCACCGTGACCGTCAGCCGGCGGGTGTCACGCTCCACGCGCGGGGGCCGCGGGTAGTCCCAGACGGACTCCCGCGATGCCGCCGTCATGTCGTCCATCGGGCGTCCTTCCCCGTGGGTGTGTCGTCCTTCCCCTTGCTTCCGTGGCGGGCCGGTCGGCGGATGCGGGCCGCGTGCATCCGTTGCGGTCCGTCCGGGAGAAGAACGGGCGTCGGAGGCTCGTCCGGAGCCCCGCCGGGCAGGAAGCCGGAGGTCGCTGAAGTGATCATCGTGGAGCGGACCGTCGTCGTCGCCGCACCCCTCGACGGCCTGGTGGCCTATCTGGAGGACTTCTCCCACGCGGAGGAGTGGGACCCGGGAACGGTGCGGTGCGTCCGCGTCGGCGACGGGCCCGTCGGGGTGGGGGCCCGCTGGAGGAACACCTCGCGGTTCCGCGGCCGCGAGACCGAGCTCGTCTACCGGCTGGCGTCCCGTGAGCGCGACCGGCTGGTCTTCGAAGGGGAGAACAAGACCGCCGCCACCACCGACGACATGGCCTTCGTGGCCATGTCGGACGCCGTCACCCGCCTCACCTACCGGGCGAGCCTGCGCTTCAAGGGCCTGGCGCGCCTCGCCTCGCCGTTCCTGCGCGCGGAATTCGACCGGCTCGCGGACGAGACCGCGACGCGCCTGCCGATGGCCGTCTCCGCGCGCTTTCCGTAAGCGGTGGCCTGCCTGGCGCGCCGGTCACCCGAACAACCTCAGGGCTCCGGTGAGGGAGGCCGCCTCCACGATGCGGCGCTGCCTCGCCGACTCCTGCTCCTCGTTCGCGCCACTTCGAGCCCACGGTGCACTTCGCCCCGGGCGCCGGGAGCGGCGGCGTCGACCGCCATACCGCCCGCGGACCCTCGGCGCCGACAGCAGTCGGTCTGTCGGTGGAGGCGCCCTGGCCGCGCCGCCCGGGAGGGCACCGGCTCCTCGTCCGGTGTCCGTCCCTGGAGCGGGACGTGCGAACGGGGCCCTCCGGCGGATCCGCCGGAAGGCCCCTTCCCCGTACCCCGCCGGGGTCCTGTTCCCGACAGGCGGCGCGCTGTCCGCCGTCAGGCCGTGTGCAGCCGCAGGCCGTACCGGCCGAGGATCTCGTTGACCGGCTGGAACCACGTCTGACCGCCGGAGGAGCAGTTGCCCCAGCCGCCGGAGGTGACGCCCTGCGCCTGGTCGCCGCTGAGGAACGAGCCGCCGGAGTCACCGCCCTCGGCGCACACGCTGGTCTTGGTCATCTGGTACACCGCGCCCTGGCTGTAGTTGACCGTCTCGTTCTTGGCCAGGACGGTGCCGCAGTGCCAGTGCGTGGTGGAGCCCGAGCGGCAGATCGACGCGCCCACCGGGGCCTCGGCCGAGCCCCGTACCAGCTGGTCGGGGACGGTGCCCCACCCGAGCACCACGGGCACGGTCCACCAGCCGCTGTGGATCGAGACGTACGCGTAGTCGTCGCCGGGGAACGTCGAGCCCTGGAACGTGCCCATCGCGGACCCGTCCCAGCCGCGCACCGCCGCTCCGGCCTGCGCGCAGTGACCGGCCGTCACGAAGCCGCCGTACACGGAGAAGCCGATCGAACAGCGGACGTTGCCGGTGTAGTACGGGTCTCCGCCGACGGTGCCGGCGGCGTAGGTGCGGGGTGCCTCGGCCGTCTCGGCGACGGTGACGAGGCCGCCGGCCCGGGCCCGGTCGACGAAGGACCGTACGGCAGGGGTCTGCCGCTGGGCACGGACGACATCGACCACGACGCTGTTGCTCCTGGGGTCCACGTGCCAGCCGGCCACTCCGGCGGGCGCGTGGAGCGTGTCCAGGCGGGCCTTGGCGCGGTCCAGCGCGGCGGCGCTGTGCCGGACCAGTCGGGTGTCGGCGCCCAGCGCCCGCACCCCGGCCTCCGCGGCGCGGTCGGTCACGGCGACGACGAGCCGGCCGGTCGCCGGATCGAACCACGAGCCGCCGTACGCGGCGCCCGTGCGCTGCCGGGCGGTCTTCTCTACCTCGACGGCGGACTTCTCGGCGCGCAGCCGCTCCTCGGCCTGCGCCGCGGTGAGCCCGAGGTCCTGCCGCATGGCGTCGAGCAGTCCGGCCGACGCGGACGGGCGCGCGGGTTCCGGAAGCGGAGCGGCGCTCGCCACGCCGGCGTGGGCGGCGCCCAGACCGACCGTCAGAAGCAGGGCGGCGACGGCGGCGCGCAGGGCGGTGGTGCGTTTCACGGGGCCTCCTGGTGTGGGGGAGCCAAACGCTGAGAGCGCTCTCAGCGAGCGTCGGCGTCACGTTATCGGGCGCATACTTGTCAGGTCCATACCAGATTTCGGCCGTCGGGCGGCGGGCCCCGCCCGTCCGTTCCCGGGCACGGCGAAGCCCCCGGAGCACGGGCCGGCCGCTCTCCGGGCTCCCGCGGTCGCTACCGCGCGGCTCCGGGCTTCGTCCTACGCCTGCTCGGACGCGTGCAGCGCGGCCACCTCCTCGGAGGAAAGCGCCTTGTCGACGGCGTGCGACCTGGTCGATCGAGCCCTTCCGGAAGTCGACGTTCCCGCCACCCACTGCGCGCGGCCGACCGCGAGCGGACCGGTGTTCACGTCCGCCGGCCCCGGGTCCGCCACCGCGACCAGGACGCCGTCGACGTACCTTCCGCCCCCCCCGGGGTGTGACGGGTGGTCACCCGGCCCCCGGAGTGTGACGGGTGGTCACCCTTTCACGGTGTCGGCACGGGATGGGTGCAGCGTGTCCATGTCTGCCTGCACGGAACATGCCAAGCTCGGTGACCCGAAAGCCCGAACCACCCGCCGGTGCAGGCCTGTCGGGCGCCGAGCGATGCCGTACGCCCGTGCCTGCCGAGAGGGAGAGGACACCCCCCACATCATGTCCGCTCACCGCAAACGCCGCCGTTGGCGGCAGCCCGCCCTGGCCCTGGCCGCCGTCGCCACGCTCGCCGTCCCCGGAGCCGCCTTCGCCTCGGGCGGCCCGCAGTCGGCCGGGCCGTCCGACCCGCCGGGCCGGGCTGTCGCGCCGCTGGACGACGCGTACTGGGACGGAGCGCTCGGCAAGTCCGGCGCCGAGCTCAGGTCCGCCGTGCACACGATCATCAGCGACCAGACCGTACTGTCGTACGACGCGGTCTGGGACGCGCTGAAGACCACGGACGAGGACCCGGAGAACCCGGCGAACGTCATCCTGCTCTACTCGGGCCGCTCCCAGGCGAAGGGGTCCAACGGCGGCGGTGCCGACGACTGGAACAGGGAGCACGTCTGGGCGAAGTCCCACGGCGACTTCGGCACGGCGAACGGCCCGGGAACCGACCTCCACCACCTGCGGCCCGAGGACGTGTCCGTCAACGCGGCCCGCGGCAACCTCGACTTCGACGAGGGCGGCGACCCCGTCGACGAGGCCCCGGGCAGCTCGGCCGACGCCGACTCGTTCGAGCCCCGTGACGCGGTGAAGGGCGACGTCGCCCGGATGATCCTGTACATGGGCGTCCGCTACGACGGTGGCGACGGCTTCCCCGACCTCGAACCGAACGACCGGGTCGGCAACGGCTCCGCACCGTCCCTGGGCCGTCTGACGGTGCTGAAGCGGTGGCACGAACAGGACCCGCCGGACGCGTTCGAGAAGGCGCGCAACGACCGGATCCACGGCATCCAGAAGAACCGCAACCCCTTCGTGGACCACCCGGAATGGGTGAACGAGATCTGGCCGTAGCCGTTCCGCACTCGTCCCTCGCCCCGTGCCCCCGGTCCGCTCGGTACGGGCCGGGGGCACGCCCTGAACTCCGGGGCGGTCAGTATCTGGGCCGGCCCGGAGCGCGCCCGAGGAGGGCCTCGGAGACGAGGCGCACACCTCGGGAGAGCCGGCCGAGCTGTTCGAGTTCCATGGCGTACATCCGGATGCTGTTCTCTATGAGCGTCTCGGACACACCGATCGCCGGAAGCTCGACGCGACTGGTCTGCAGGGCCGCGCGCACCGCGCGCATCTCGTGCTGCAGCTGGAGCTGCACATGGCGGACGAGGAGCGCGGGATGACGCGTGAGCGTCACGTAGCTGCCGTAGCGCGCCGGGAGCAAGTCCCTCAGCCACCGTTTGGCGCTGCGTTCCCAGTCGTGCGTGCCGGGGGGCTTGACCTGGAGGGGCCAGTCGGGACTGCGCGTGAGGGCGGCGGTCTGGGGCATGCTCGTCACTTCCGAGGGGTGGAGAAGCTCTGATCGAAGTCGGGGCGCGGCGGCCTCGGTGAAGGGGGTGACCGAGGCCGCCGCGGCGTCCGGGCGATTCGAGAACCGTGCCCATCACCCGGGTGCGCCGAGGAGGAGTGGCGCACCGGGTGGCTGTTCGAAGAGGACGTGGGGTTGCCCTCCTGGCATCTGAGGCCGGAACGCCGCCGTCAGTAAACATATATACCGTCGAGTAAGCAAGGGTATGAAAAATTTCATACAAGCCTCGCCCTTGAATAACTTTCTTCAGCGGCTGGGTTCGAGCGGCCCGCCGGAGCAGGCTAGAAGAAGAATCCGTGCTGGTCAGCGGCCTGCTCGTACTGTTCGAGGCGCGCCTGGGTCCGCTCGGGATCCGCGTCGGCCATGGCCTGGATCAAGGCGGCGGAGAGCATGCCGGGGGCGGTGTACGAGTCGAACACGAGCCGAGCCCCCGTGCCGGCCGTCAGCACCACGTCGGCGTCCTCGGTCACGGGACCGACAGAGGGGTCGGTGATCAGCAGCACGCGCAGACCGGCGCTCCGGGCGGCTCGCAGCGCTCCAAGGGTCTCGTGGGCGTGCCGGGGCATCGCGAAGGCCAGGACCCAAGTGCCCCCTGCCGCCCGGGCCTGGAGCAGGGCGTCGTACGCCACGCTGCCTCCATGGCTCACCACGCGCACGTCGGGATGGATGCGGCGGGCGGCGTACGCGAAGTACTCGGCCAGGGAGCCGGAGATGCGCAGGCCCAGGACGGTCAGTGGGACCGAGTGGGCCAGGTCGTGACCGATGCCCGAGATCAGGTCGGTGTCGGCGAGGAGTCGGCGCACGCTCTGCAGGTTGGCGATCTCGGCGTCGACCGCGCCTTGGAGCTCGTTGTGCCGCTTCTGCGTGCGGACCTCGGGCGCGACCGCGCCCGCGACCGCGCTCAGGGCGATCGGCTGGAGCGCCTCTCTGAGGGCGGGATAGCCGGTGAATCCGAGAGAAACGGAGAAACGCGTCACCGACGGGCGGCTGACGCCCACCCGATCGGCCAGCTCCGTGATGGAGAGGAACGCCGCCTCGGTCAGGTGGTCGACCAGGTACTGGGCGATCCGTCGTTGCCCGGGCGAGAGCCGCCGTCCGTCGAAGAGGGCGAGCAATCGCTCCGCCGGCGTCGCCTGTGGCTCCGGCGGGCCTTCTGTCCGCACGATCGCGGCCGCCTTCGCGCGTGCCTGCCGCCCCGATGGCACCGAGGGACCTCCGTCTCACGTCACTGGCGCCCAACATAGCTCACGTTCCGTAGGCGGATGATCGACGTTCCGGCGACGGGTGACCGGTGGAGGGTCCCGGGGGCGAGGCCGTGGCCAGTGTGAGAGCCGAGCCCGAACACGCCGCCCGCGACGGCCACTTCGGTGACCGCCGCGGGAGGGAGAGCAGCTGCAGTGAGTGTGCGAGTGTGCGGGTGGGCGAGTGGTGCGGGGCAGCTGCAGCGAGTGTGCGCGTGGGCGAGTGGTGCGGGCGGAGGCGGTAGCGGGTCGAAGCGGGAGGCGGGGTCCGGTCAGCCGACCGTCCACTTCTGGTTCGCGCCGCCGCCGCAGGTCCACAGCTGGAGCCGCGTACCGTTGGCCGAGCTGTTGCCCGTCGCGTCCAGGCACTTGTTCGCCTGGATGTTCACGATGTCCCGGGCTCCGCTGACGGCCCACCGCTGGGCGCCGGTCCCGTTGCAGTCCCACAGCTGTACGAGGGTGCCGTCCGCCGTGCCTCCGGACGCCGCGTCGAGGCACTTGCCGAGGGCGCGGATCGTGCCGTCCGAGCCGACCGTCCACTGCTGGGCGGCGGTTCCGTTGCAGTCGTAGAGCTGGATCGGCGTGCCGTTGGCCGTGTTCGCCGCGGCGACGTCCACGCACTTCCCCCCGATGCCCGTGATCCGGCCGCCTGAGCCGGGGTCGGCCCCGGTGGTGACGCGGACGTGGTCCACGACGAGTTGCTGCGGGAAGGCGGTCGAGCCGTCCGGGTCGCCGGGCCAGTAGCCGCCGACGGCCAGGTTGAGGATCAGGAAGAACGGCTTGTTGAACACCCAGCTGCGGCCGCCCAGATCGGCGGGCGTACGGGTCTGGTAGACGGCGCCGTCCACGGACCAGGTGATCCGGTCGGGCGCCCAGTCGACGGCGAAGGTGTGGAACGCGTCGGCGAACGCCTGCCCGCCGGGCAGCGTGTAGCCGGCACCGATGCCACCGGAACCCGAGTAGCCGGGGCCGTGCAGGGTGCCGTGGACCGTGGACGGCTCGAAGCCCACGTTCTCCATGACGTCGATCTCGCCCGAGTTGGGCCATCCGACCTGGCCGATGTCGTTGCCGAGCATCCAGAACGCCGGCCACATGCCCTGGCCGCGCGGCACCTTCATCCGCGCCTCGACCCGGCCGTACTGTGCGGTGAACTTGCCGGAGGTGTTCAGGCGGGCCGAGGTGTACTCGCAACGCCCGTACCAGCACTGGTAGTTGCCGGGATTCTCGCGGCGCGCCGTGATGACCAGGTGGCCCTGGCCGTCGAGGGCGGCGTTGGCGGCTCCGGCGGTGTAGTACTGCCGCTCGTGGTTGTTGACGTTGTCGCCCGTCTCGATCTGCCAGCGGCCGGCGTTGACGGCGGAGCCGGCGGGGCCGTCGAAGTCCTCGTTGAAGGTGACCGCGGCGGCCTGGGCCGCGGGGGCGACGCGGGTGTCGACCGCGTCGGCCGGTCCGGGCGCGATGGCGGCCATGCCGAGCAGCAGGGCGGCGCCGGCGAAGGCGGAGAGGGCCTTGCGGAGCCGGCGGCGGGGTGGGCGGGAGGAGTGCATGCTCTCTCTTCCGTCGGGGTGTGGGGGAGGGGGGCCTTTCCCGGAGTCCGGGCCAATCGGTCATGCCCATGACATTTCAAGCGGGACGGGGAAGGCCCGACTGATTTATTGCCTTCATGATTTAAGAAGTAAGTTAAGGGTCCGTCAAGGGTCGGCGAGCACGCGTCCTGCCCGGGCGGGAATGCTGCCCGGGCAAGGACCCCCGGCCCGCCTCGGGGGAGGGGGCCGGGGGTGCGGGACTCACCGCCCGGGGCACTCCTTCCATGCGAGGTGGTAGATCGTGCTGATGTCGCCGTCGGTGGAGTCCATGGTCATGTAGCTGGTCTGGGCCGGGTTCGAGGTGCCGGCGTTGACGCGCAGCTCGGTGTTGATGTTGAAGTTCCGCTGCACTCCGCACGGGGCCCAGACGAGCTGAGCCCAGTCGGTCTCGTCGGTGGTCTGCCAGTTGTCCTCGTGGGGGCCGCGGAAGGCGTGCGTCCGTGAGGCGGTGCTCGGCGAGCCCTGGAAGTAGTACGACGCCTTCTCGGTGCTGCTCGCGCCGGGCCGGAGCGAGGCGTACCCGCGGTAGTCGGCGCTGGCCACGGCGTAGGTGAAGCCCTGGGGAACGTGCACCACGAGACTGAGCTGACAGTTCTTGCGGGCGGCCGTGGGCGCGGAGTTGCCGCCCACCTGCGCCAGGTACTCGCTGTAGGTGACGGTGAAGGCGGTGTTGTCCTCGGAGACGGCGATGGCGGCGGTGCCCTGGGGGCAGCCGGAGCCGTTCACGGTGGCGATGTCGATGACGATCCGGTCAGGGGGCGGGTCGACGATCGACGACGGGCCCGCGTGCGCGGGCAGGGCCGAGGCGAACAGCGCAGCGGTCGCTGCGCCGACCAGCAGGGGGACTCTCATGTTCTTTCTCCCATCCAGAGCTTCGATGCCGGGCGGGGCGCGGGCGCACGGTGGCGCCCGGTGGAGAGACGGTCTGCCTGCCGCCGGTGCGGGCGCCTCTCACGGAACCTGATGCGGCGGATCACGGCAGGGACGGATCGCTGTGCCGGCGGACCGCGGGGCTGACGGATCGCGGTACGAACCGCTCGTTGTGCTGGGATCGCGGTGCCGGTCTTGCAGAAGGGTCGGGCGGAAGGGTGGTGCAGCCGGCAACAGTTGAAGCATCATGGGCATGCCAAGCCTTGTGCCGACGTGCCCCCGCCAGTGCGGGCGGGGGTGCTGGAATGCTAGGAGCCTGGACGCCGCAGGGCAGGGTGGTGCCCGGCCAACAATCGCCTCGTGGGAAGCCCCGTTCTGGCTCGGATGCAACGGGTGGCGCCTCCGGCGCCCCGCCTCCACCACACGCCTCGCCCGTCACGGCAAGGGACGCCGCTCCCGGGCCGGACGCGGCCGGACCGGTTCCTCTGCCGCGCCCTCAGAGGACGTCGTACGTCAGGTGCGTCACGGTCGATGTCGCGATCACGCTCCGCTGCGCCAGCGTCCGGGGCGCTCCACTCGTGAACAGCGGTGTCCCGGAGCCCAGCACGACGGGGGCAAGATGCAGCGTCAGCACGTCGACGAGCCCGGCCGCCAGGGCGGAGCCGATCGTGGCGCCACCCCCCATGAGGACGACGTCGAGCTCCCTGGCCGAGGCCGCCGACGCCGCCTCGGCGCGCTCGCGCGCGACGGCCACGGCGTCCCTCAGGCCGGTGGTGACGAAGGTCCAGTCCAGCTCGGTCAGACGAATCGTCTCCGGCGGCGTCCTCGTCACGACCACGAACGCGGGTCTGCCGACTTCTCCGGCCCCGTAACCGGTCGTGTCGTCCCAGCCGTTCGGCCCGTCGACCACGTCGAAGAGACGGCGCCCGAGGACGACGGCGCCGGAGCGGGCGGTCCCCTCCGCCAGGAGCCGCCGGTCGTCGGGGTCGTCGGAGAACGCCCAGGTGTGCAGGGCGTCCCCGCCGGTGCCCAGGCCGGTCTCGGGCCCTGGATCGGGCCCGGTGACGAATCCGTCCAGGGAGATCGAGATGTCGGCGACGACGCGCGTCATGCGGTCACCGCCCCGCCCCGACGCCCGGGGCCTTCACCCCGCTCGTCGCCGTCCGCCGGCACCGGCGGCTCGCCTGTCGGCCGTCGGTGCGGGCGCGGGGTACAGGTGTGCATCGGGAGGGATGAGTCCATGCCCTCACAACGACAGCCGGGCCGCGGGGACACCGCGCCCCCTGATCCTCGGAGGCGCGAGCCGGGCGCCCGGCCGTGCGACGGCGAGCCCCCGAGTCCCGGGCATTGGAGTGGTCCGTGGGCGGGTGAGCGGCGTGGTCCGCGTCACGGCCGGTGCCGTTTCCTATGGTCGGCGGAGGCGCGGCGGCGGGCCGGCCGGTCCGATGCGGTGGGTGAGTCATGGAACGTACGACAATCGGTCTTCGCGCGGCGACCTCACCGCCCCCCGGAGGGTCGGCGGTACGCCGATGGGCCCGTCGGCTGGCCGCGGCGGCAGGCCTCGTGGCCCTGTGCGCGCTGCCGGTCGGGGCGGCGGGCGCGACGGACGCAGAGCCCGGACGGCCGCAGGCCACCGCGCCCCTCTATGTGTCCGACTACGGCAACAACCGGGTGGTCGTGCTGCCCACGGGTGACGGCGACCAGGCCACGGTGCCCTTCGAAGGACTCGTACGGCCGACCGGCATGGCGTGGGACGCGGACGGGCGCCTCTATGTCTCGGACACGGGCAACAACCGGGTCGTGGTCCTGGCCGCGGACGGCGGGAGCCAGTCCACCGTCCCCACCGACGGGCTCTCGCGCCCCCTGGGACTCGCCGTCGGCCGGGGCGGGGACCTGTTCGTCGCCGACAGCTTCAACGACAGGGTCGTGAGGATCTCCGCCGCCGGCGGGCAGGCGACGGTCCCCACCACGGGGCTGCTGCACCCGTGGGGACTCGCCCTCGACGTCGCCGGGAACCTCTACGTCTCCGATTTCGTGAACGACCGGGTGGTCAGAGTGGCCGCCGACGGGAGCGGTCAGTCCACCGTGCCCACCGTCGGTCTCTCCCAGCCCACGGGCCTCGCCCTGAACACCGCCGGTGACCTGTACATCGCCGACAGCGGCAACAACCGCGTGGTCAAGGTGGCCGCTGACGGAGGGCGTCAGACGACGGTGCCCACCGACGACCTCTCCGATCCGCTGGGTCTCGCGCTCGACGGCTGCGGCAGCCTTTACATCGCCGACGGCTTCCACAACCGGGTGGTACGGGTCCGGGAGACGGGCGGCGGCCAGACCGTCGTGCCGTCGACCGGCCTCAACACCCCGACGGGTCTCGCGTTCCCCCCGGTACGGCGGTAAGCCGGACCTCCCGAGGCCTGCGGGCGGGGTAGGAGCCGATGCCCCTGCGGGGAGAGCGGCGGAGGGGCCCACACCCTGGTGGGTGTGGGCCCCTCCACATGCCGCCGCACTCGCGGTCGGGGGAGGCCACGAGGCGGGCGGGGTGAGCGGTCCCAGTCGCTCATCGCCCACCTGCCCCCGATTCCACCGGCTACACCACGCAAATCTTTCTACACTTATGTCTGAGATGACTGTTTTATCCGACTGAAGAGGCCCCACCCCTCCAGGTGGGGCACGGCCCCGACCACCCACCGCAGAGGTGGCCACGGCCGTTCCCGCCCTGCGCCTATCCGGGTCACTTCAGGACGTCGCTCGAGCGAGAGGCACCCGGTGAGGGTAGGCCGCCTGGAACAAGGTGCCCCTGGGATCCATGAGGAGATCAACCGTGTACGCAGTGATTCGGCGATACGAAGGGGTGACCGACGCTGCCGAGGCCGGACGCCTGGTGGACGAGGGATTCGTTCCCCTCCTCCGCAAGGTCCCCGGCTTCGTGGCGTACTACTGGGTCGACGCAGGGGACGGCGTGATGCTCTCCACCAGCGTCTTCGAGGACCAGGCCGGGGCCGAGGAATCCGTCAGGCAGGCCGCGGACTTCGTACGGGACAACCTGGCGGCGCTGCTCCCGAACCGTCCTCAGGTCACGGCCGGGAAGGTCGTGGCCGCGGGATAGCGGCCGGCGGAGCACCGCCGGAGCGCCCCTGGTCGCCGTCCCAACGCGGCGGCGGCCCGGCCCTGCACGCCCGCCGCCGACACAGGTGACCGAGGGCGGAGTGCCCGGTTCGGCGGCGGCGTCGGACGTGCCGCGGTCGGCAGGGTGCATGCCACCAGCGCCGCGCCGCGTGATCGCTGCGCGGCGCGCAGTTGACTTGGAGTGCGCTCCAACACCTAGCGTCCTGGGCATGATCGCGAGCTCAGGAGGCAGCAGCATGACCGACCTTCCCACCCGCCACCTCGGCGACCTGACGGTCTCCGCGCAGGGCCTCGGATGCATGGGGATGAGCCACGGCTACGGAGCCACGGACGACGCCCAGTCCGTGGCGACCCTGCGCCACGCGCTCGACCTCGGAGTAACCCTTTTGGACACCGCCGACTTCTACGGCGGCGGGCACAACGAGGAGCTGATCGGCCGGGCCGTCGCCGGGCGTCGCGACGAGGTGGTGCTGGCCACGAAGTTCGGCTTCGCGAACCGTCTGGGGGAGCCCACACGGGTGCGGGGGGACGCCGCCTACGTACGGGAGGCATGTGAGGCCTCGCTGCGCCGGCTGGGGGTCGACCACATCGACCTGTACTACCAGCACCGGGTCGATCCGCAGGTGCCGATCGAGGAGACCGTGGGCGCCATGGCCGAGCTCGTGCAGGCCGGGAAGGTCCGCCACCTCGGGCTCTCCGAGGCCGGCGCGGGCACCGTCCGGCGGGCGCACGCGGTGCACCCGATCGCCGCGCTGCAGAGCGAGTGGTCGCTGTGGACGCGGGACCTCGAGGCGGACATCGCGCCGGTCTGCCGCGAACTCGGCATCGGCCTGGTCCCGTTCTCCCCGCTCGGGCGCGGCTTCCTGACCGGCCGGTACAGCTCGGTCGAAGGGCTGGCCGCGACCGATGTGCGGCGCAGCCAGCCGCGTTTCGCCGACGGCAACCTCGAACGGAACCTGGCGATCGTCGCGAAGCTGACCGAGCTCGCCGAGGCGAAGGGGGTCACCACCGGCCAGCTCGCCCTGGCATGGGTACAGCATCGGGGCGATGACGTGGTGCCGATCCCCGGCACCCGCCGTCAGCGCTACCTGGAGGAGAACCTCGCCGCCCTGACCGTCGAGCTGTCCGCCGACGACCTGGCCGCCATCGAGACCGCTGCCCCGCCCGAGCTGATCGCGGGAACCCGCTACGACGCGATCAGCCTGACCTTCGTCAACAGCTGAACCCACCACGGCCCACAGCCCCGTTCGCCTCCTCCGGCGGGCACGCCTACGCGCCCCGAGGAGTGTTCGCCTGTTCAGGTGGACGTAGACCGCTTCGTCCTGCCTGCGGGTCCCAGGTCCGCGTCCATCGCGCGCTCGGCCTTCTGCGGACTGACGCCATTCCGCAGGGGTCCGCCCGAGCGAGCCGGCTCCCTCGCGTCGGTGGCGCCCTTTGCGGAGGCCGGGGGGCTGCGGGGGAGCGGTCATGCTTCGCCTCCGGACGTCGCGGCCGACACACGGCCCGCTGTGCGTGCCGGGGAGGCGCGTTGCGGATAGCGTCGGCCGAGGCTACGGAGGCCGTTCCCCACGCAACGAAAGAAGGCGGCCGCAGTGTCCCGCAATCGCCGCTTGATCCTGAGCCCGCCGTCCCGAGTGTGGGGCCTGTTGTCCGACGGTCACCGCTATGGCGAGTGGGTTTCGGGTACGCAGCAGGTCATCGCCGTCGACCCGCAGTGGCCTGAGGTGGGCGCCCGGCTTCGGGTCCGGGTGGGCGCCGGCCCGCTCACGCTCGACGACACCTGTGTCGTCCGTATCTGCGAGCCAGAGCGCCGTCTGGAGTTGGAGGCGAAGGCCGAGCCCTTCGGTGCTGCCCGCATCGCCATGAACCTGGTTCCCTGGGGCGGGCACACGCTCTTCCTGCTCGAATGGCACCCCCTGCGGGGGCCCGGTACCCGCATGCACGGGCTCCCCGTCGACTACCTGGTGTCCATCCGCAACGGCATGATGCTGACCAAGCTCGCACGGATTGCCGTACGCGAGCAGCACGTCGGTGCTGCCGGAGTCCCGTCAGGGGCCGCCCAAGGGTGATCCGTGGCGGCGCACGTCGGGGATCCTTTGCCGGGGCCGGGGGCCGATGTCCAGGGCCGAGGTCCCAGAGCCCAGGGCGCAGAACCCAGGTCCCAGAACCCAGGGCACGGGGTGGGCTCCGCGTCGTCAGCGAAGGAGGCCGGACCGTTTGGCGCGGCGGCGGAACAGTCGGAACTCGTCGCGTGGGGCTCGGCCGGGACCCCAGGGCCTGCGGCCGACCACGTGGGTGCGTGCTGGTGGCCGGCAGCTGTGACCGGGGCCGGCAGAGGGGCCCGAGCCCGGCTGCGTGCCCGCCGGGGCGCTGTGTCAGATGACGGCGAGCCGGTCCACCAGCAGCTCCACCCTCCGCTCGGTGTCCTCCGGCGGGAGGCGCCGCGTCCGGGTCAGGGTGGCCAGTCCGTGCAGGGCCGCCCAGAACATCTCGGTGAAGAGGCCCGGGTGGACGCCTTCGCCCGCGACCTCGGCGAGGTTCTCCAGCAGAGCGGCGAAGGCGTTCTTCAGCGGCTCGGGGGTGTCCTCCTGTGCGAACGCCAGGCCGCCGTCGAGCTGGAACATCGCGTCGTAGACCGCCGGGTTGCGCTCGGCGAAGTCGAGGTAGGCGCGGGCAAGGGCGGTGACCCGGGCGCGGGGGCCGTCCGCCGAGGAGGCCGCGGCCCGCACCGTTACGGCCAGCTCGGTGGCGCCCTCCAGGGCGACCGCGCCGATGATCTCGCGCTTGCCGCGGAAGTGGCTGTAGAGGACGGGTTGGCTGTACTCGATGCGTTCGGCCAACCGGCGGGTGGTGACCGCGTCCCAGCCCTGCTGCTCCGCGAGTTCGCGGGCCGTCGCCACGATGAGGCGCTCGCGGTCCGCCCGTTCGCGCTGCTTGCGTTCCTGTACCGACATGGATCGATTCTAGCACCGCTAGACAATCGAGCGGCAGCAGTACTAGCGTTGCCTCATCAGCTAGCGCCGCTAGATGTCAGGAGGGGTTGTCATGCTCAACGCACTCGAGGTGTTCACCACCGTGGTCGTCGGCCTGATGGTGGGGGTGGAGTTCTCCGTCGCCTTCGTCATGAACCGGATCTTCGGCGCGCTCCCCGAGGACGCCGACCAACTCGCCCGCTCCCACGGGGGCCGGATGCTCGGCGCCGTGATGCCGGTCTGGTACATCGGCTCGCTCGTCCTCAGCGCCGTCTGGGCCGTCGCCGCATGGCACCACCCCGGCACCGGACTCGTCGTCACCGCCGCCGTACTGCTGATCGTCAGCGTGATCATGTCGCTCCTGCTGCTCGTCCCGATCAACAACCGCGGCAAGACCTGGACCCCCGAGAACCGGCCCGAGGACTGGAAGGAGCAGATGAACCGCTGGGACCGCTACCACTACGTCCGCGTCGCCGTCATCATCGCCGCCTTCACCCTGCTGGTCGCCGCCCTCGTCTGAGCCCCGGGCCGGCACTACGCCAGTGGCGCACAATCCCACTCCCGACCTGGCCCGTTCTCCGTGCTGACGGGCTGGCGGCCTGACGGGCTGACGGGTTGGCGGGGGATGCCGACGGGACGGCCTGCCGGTCGCGCCCGCGAGCCCCCTCGCCGGGCGACGTGGAGCGCCTGCGGGACCGAGGTCCGCGCGGACGGCTCCACGAGGCCGATCTCGTCGTAGTGATGGAGCGTGCGCACGCTCACGCCGGCCCACTCGGCCACGCGCCCCACGGTCAGGTGTTCTTCCACGCCACTGACGATGCGGCATGACGCCACGTGAGGGTCAAGCGCATGGCCTCGACGGCCGGTCGGACAACCCTCCGTCGTGCTGACGGTGTGACGGGTTGTCCGCCTGGGCGGGCGGCGCGGGTGCGCCGTCGAAGCCGGCCTCGTCCCCTGCGGCAACCGGAACTTGGCGCTTCTGTGTTGGGGGTCGGCTTGCTGGTCAGGGCTTGCTTGCGTGGAGCTTCTTGATGGTGCCGCCGACAGGGATGAGTCCGTCGCCGTCGGGCTTCATCTCCTCCGGACTGACGGGCAGAGTCTTGGTGACGGCCCCGGTGTCGACCGGGAGGGCCGAGGCGACGTTGCCGATGCCCGAGGCGTGCGCGGGAGCCGCGACGGCCACGCCGGTGAGGGTGAGCATCGCGACTGTGATGATCTTCTTCATGCCTGGAGGAACGAGAGGGGCCGCGCCCGGGTCACGCGTCGGCAGGGGCCTCCGTGCGTGTGCGGCGGAGGTGCACCTTCAGCGCCTCTCTGCGGACGCGGGTTCACCGCATGCCCTCCGCGTCTCCTCCGTCAGGCATCGAGACCGCGCCCCGCCGTCCATGACCTCGGCTTCCCCGTCCTGTGCTGGGCCTGGGGCGCTCTCCTCAAGGCCGGGCAGCACGGACACCCTGACCGCTGATCGCCGGCACGGAGGTCGGACAAGGCGGAGTCGGGTACGAATCGCCGCCGCGCAGACGTCCGGCTCCGCGCTCGGAGCAGCTGTGACAGGAGCCGATAGCGAGCCTGCCGACGACAACCGGGCTTGCCGCGGGTCATTCGTCCGAGTGAACGGCCCATCCGGAAGCAGGTCCGCTGCGAATCCAGGTCGTGAGCACGCGCCAGGGCCCCCTGGCGACGCCCCCGACCAGGGTCTGCCAGCAGGCCCGCCAAGGAGACAGCACCATGAGCACCCTCCGCGTCCGTCGTTCCGTCGCCGCCGTCGCCGCGGTGGCCGTCCTGCCGTTCGCATTGGCCGCCTGTTCCGACTCGGGCAACGATTCGGCGTCCGGCTCCGAGTCGACCTCGCAGGCGCCGGCGGCGCCGGACTCGCCTTCCGCGGACTCCAGCGCGGACACGGCCATGTCCGGCCCCTTCGGACCGGCCTGCGCCTCCGTACCCAAGGAAGGCTCCGGCTCGTTCGACGGCATGGCCAAGGACCCGGTGGCCACCGCCGCCTCGAACAACCCGGCCCTGTCCACCCTGGTCGCCGCCGTGAAGAAGGCGGGCCTGGTCGACACGCTCAACAACGCGGAGAACATCACCGTCTTCGCCCCCACCAACGACGCCTTCGCCAAGATTCCCCAGGCCGATCTCGACAAGGTCCTCAACGACAAAACCACCCTCACCAAGATCCTCACGTACCACGTCGTGGGTCAGAAGCTCACCCCGAAGCAGCTGGAGAACGGCACCTTCGAGACCCTGGAGAAGAGCACCCTCACGACGAAGGGCTCCGGCGAGAGCTACACCGTGAACGACACCTCCAAGGTGGTCTGCGGCAACGTGCCCACCGCGAACGCGACCGTCTACATCGTCGACACCGTCCTGATGCCGAAGTGACGCACCTTCCGGGGGTGTCGTGACGAGGAGCCGTGCGGCCCGGGGGCCCCTGGGCCGCACGGCCGTTCCGACCTGTGCCACGCTCCACGGCCAACGAGCCGTCCGGCCCTGCGTCCTACGCTGCCGGGAAGGCGACGAGGGCCAGGGGCGTGGGCTCGGATGACCCGCCGACCGCATCGCGCCCCGGTCGTCGAACCACAGTTGGTAGATCTTGCCCGGCGGCGGGCGGGACAGACCGGTCGCCGTGAACACCGCCTGATCGCGGCTCTCGGACACCACGACGGTCCCCGACGCGCCGCCCGGCAGACGGGTCGCCGCGAGCCGGGCTCGGGCGCCGCGAGGACGGCGGAGACCTCGTTCGCCACCTGCTCGGTACGCGCTGTGTCCTGCCGGGCCTCCTCCGCTGCCCGGCACTGCACGATCGCCGTACCGGCCAGGGCGACCACTCCGGCCACGCTCGCCGCCGGCGCGAGCCCGTCCGGGAGTACCCCGACGGATGGGGCCTGGCCTTCGACCCGAAGGACATGGACGTCTCACAGCAGCACCTCAACGGGGACCATGGGATCGACTGGCTCGCCGGCGACTGCCCGGCCCTGATCGTGCGCGGCAGCCGCAGCGCCGTGCTCGGCGCCGAGCACGCGAAGGCGATGGCGTTGCGGCGTCCCCGTGCCCGGCTTGTCGAACTCCCCGCCGGTCACACCGTGCACGAGACCGTCCCGGTGGAGTTCGCCGCAGCTGTCAGGGAGTTCCTCGGTTCGCTGTGCACGCGCCCGGCCTATTGCTCGCGGGCGAAGGGTCCGTCCAGGGCGGCCCATTGCAGGAGCATGATGGTCTTGCCGTCGGTGATGCGTCCGTCGCGGGTCATGGCGAGGGCCTCGGTGAAGGGCAGTTCGAGGACCTCGATGTCCTCGCCCTCCTCCTCGAGTCCGCCACCCGTGCCCGTCCGGTCGGCCGGGGTGTAGGGGGCGGCGAAGAAGTGGAGGCGCTCGGTGACGGAGCCGGGGCTCATGTAGGCGTCGAGGACGTGCGTGAGCGGGCCGAGGTCGACGCCGAGTTCCTCCGCGCTCTCGCGCCGGATCGCGGTGGTCGGGTCGTCGGCGTCGAGCAGTCCCGCCGCCGCCTCGACGAGCATGCCGTCCGGGTGGTCGTTGACGTAGGCCGGGTAGCGGAACTGGCGGGTGAGCAGGACGCGGCCGCGCCCGGGGTCGTACGGCAGGACGACGGCGCCGTTGCCACGGTCGTAGGTCTCGCGCTGCTGGGACTCCCACCGCCCGTCGCGGCGGCGGTAGTCGAAGGTGGTGCGGCGCAGGACGTGCCAGCCCTGCGAGGTGAGTTCGACGTCGCGGACCCGGACGTCGGGGTTGCGGTCCAGGTCGCGTCCCGCCCGGTCGAGACCGGTGCGTCCGCGGTGGTCGGGAGCCTCGATTCCTGGGCGGCCGGTCATACGGTCTCCTGCTCGGTGCGGCGCGGGATCTCGGCCACGTCATGGTAGACGGGCAGGCCACGGCGGCGGGCGGTGGCGACGTCCTGGTCGGCACCGGCGGATTCCCCGGGCAGGCGCAGGACGGCGTCGCAGCGGGCGAGCAGGCGGTCGGCGGTCGGATAGAGCACCTGGTCGGCGAGCGGGTCGGCGGGGCCCGCGCCGGCGGAGCGCAGCACCGGCAGGGAGATCCACTCCCCGATCACCGGGAGATGGCCGGCCGCGAAAACGGGCCAGGCAGCGGATTCGAGACGGGCCAGGTTGGCCGCCATGGCCTGTGGGTCGCCGTCGGTGCCGGAGCGGTAGGGGCCCGCGATCAGGATGAGCATGGAGTTGTCGGTCATGGGCGCTAACATACATGCAGAACCGTGCAAGAACAGGAAGGAACGCGAATGCTGGCCGCTGAACGGCGCGACCACCTGCTCCGTCTGCTCGCTGAAGAAGGAAAGATCGTCGCCAAGGACGTCGCTGTCGAGCTGGGCATCTCCGAGGACAGCGTGCGCCGCGACCTGCGCGATCTCGCGGCCGAGGGGTTGTGCCAGCGGGTCTACGGCGGCGCCCTGCCCGTGTCCCCCGCGGTGGTCGCCTACGACGCCCGGCGGACCGTGGCCCCCGACGGCAAGCGCAAGGTCGCTTCGACGGCCGCCGGACTGGTCCCGCCGGGTGGTGCGCTGATCCTCGACGGCGGCACCACCGCCCTCGCGGTCGCCCGCGCGCTGCCGAAGGATCTCGCCTGCACCGTGATCACCCACAGCCCGACGATCGCCGCCGCACTGCTCGACCATCCCCGGGCGGAGCTCTTTCTGCTGGGCGGCCGCGTCTTCAAGCACTCGGCGGTCACGTGCGGCGCCGCCGCGGTCGAGGCCGCGCAGAACGTCTCCGCGGACCTCTGTCTGCTCGGGGTCACCGGCGTCCACCCCGACGCGGGACTGACCACAGGGGACGCCGAGGAGGCGGCGATGAAGCGTGCCCTGTCCGCGCGGGCCGCGGACACGTACGTCCTCGCCTCGTCCGAGAAGATCGGCACGGCTTCGCGGTACCGCGTCCTGCCCTGGGCGAAGATCACCGGCCTGATCACCGACGCCGATCCCCACGACCCGGTCGTCGAGCGGCTCACGGCGCTCGGCGTGCCGGTTCTGGCAGCCGGCTGACCCCGGTGCGCGGAGGCTCTCAGGACGTCCGGCGAGGCGCGTGCGTGTCGACCAGGGCCGGGTCGACCACGCTCGGGCGTTCCTGCCAGTACGCCGGTGCCCGCAGGCGCCACACGAGCATGAGGATCACCCCGGCGAGGCTGATGCCGATGCCGATCACGAGCGGGGGTCCGAGGCCGAACCACGAGGTGCCGCTGTAGGAGTTCTCGGGATCGGACATGTCGGCGACCGACCGCACCAGGAGCCACGTGAGCAGACCGGCGCCGACCAGCGGACCGAGCCCGATGAGCAGGAAGTTGTGGACGCTCTGGAACAGGTGGCGGCGGTAGTAGACCACGCAGGCGAGGCCGGTCAGCGCGTAGTAGAAGGAGATCAGCAGCGAGAGGGCGGTGAGCGAGTCGAAGAGGGCGTTGGAGCTGATCCGGCTCACCACGAGGTACCAGGCGATGGCGATGGCGGCGACCCACCACGTGCTGACGTCAGGGGTGCGGAAGCGGCGGCTGATGTGGCCGTACTGGGCGGGCAGCGCCCGGCGGCGGGCCATGGACAGCGCGGTGCGCGAGGCCGGGATGATCGTCGTCTGGGTGGAGGCGATCGCCGAGGTGGAGACGGCGAGCAGCAGGATCCAGTCCCAGCCGCCCATGATGTCCGTGGCGAGCTGGGCGAAGATGAACTCCTCCTCGTCCGCATTGTCGGCCAGGTAGGCCGGGCCGGCGTACGCCACCACGGCGAAGCCGACGGACACGTACGTCACCAGCAGGATGACGGTCGACCAGATCCCCGCCTTGCCCGGGGCGGTCGCGGAGTCCTCGACCTCTTCGGTGAGATTGACCGCCGACTCCCAGCCCCAGTAGATGAAGACACCGAGCAGCAGCCCCCCGGTGAGCGCCGCGCCACCGGCGCCGAACGGGTTGAGCCAACTGAAGGACGGCTCGACCGCGTCGTACTTGCTGGTGCCGCCGTAGACACTGTGGAGCGCCACGCCGACGAAGATCAGCAGGCAGGCCACCTGGGCCAGGATGAGGACGTTCTGCACCTTGGCCGACAGCTCGGTGCCGATGACGCACACGGCCGTCATGACGAGGATGAGCAGCACGGTGAGCAGCTGGCGGACGAAGGTGTTGTCCACCCAGCTGTCGAGGCCGAAGGCGAGCAGGGCGAAGCTGACGGCGACGTCGGCGAGCGAGCCGACGACCAGGACGCCGGTCATCGTGATGGCCCATCCGCCGAGCCAGCCGGCCCACGGACCCATGGCGCGGGTGACCCAGGAGAAGGTGGTGCCGCAGTCCTGGTCGACCTTGTTCAGGTAGTAGAACGCCGAGGCGATGCACAGCATCGGGACGAACGACGCGACCATGACGCCGGGTGCGTAGATCCCGACGAGCGCGACGACGGGGCCGATCACGGCCGCCAGAGAATACGCGGGTGACGTGGCGTTGAGTCCGATGACGAGTGCGTCGACGAACCCGATCGCGTTGGCCTTCAGACCCACGGGTCGCCCGGCAGGCGCGGCATCCTCGGCGGCCATGTTTCCTCGTTCCCGTTGAGCCGGCCAGCACAGCGAAATCCAGATCTTCATCGTAGGAAGGCTTGGTGGGGCCTGCACGCGCAGGAGCGCGCGGGCGGCGCGATGTCGTCGACGCGCTCCTGCGCATAAGGGCGAGGCGGTCCGCCGCCTCCCATGCGGCCGTTCGGGCGAGCTGCTCGTCGGCCGGCTTCACGCCGCACTCCTCGTACGGGCCGAGCCGGCACGTGGTGCCCGGCGGGGGGACGACCGGCCGCCGAGGCGGCGGGAGCGGCGACGCCAGGTGCGGGCCCTCGCCGTGAACAGGCCGGGCCGGGCGCAGGCCCGTTCGGACCGGCCCGGAGACGCCGGTCCCTCCGCTCACCCCCCGCCCTGCACCGAACGGGACGCCCACCCGGGCAACGACGAGCCGTCCGGGAGCCTTCCGGCGAGCCGGAGGGGTGCGCCTCCCTCCGCGCGTACGGCGAGCAGCCGTCCCTTCGCACCCGCGTGCACGGCTCCTTCGGCGGCGATGCCCACGACCCGTCGGCTGCCCGCCGCAAGGACGTAGCGCGATCCGCCGGGCGCCGACCACGTGGTCCCGGCGAGGACGTCCTGACCGAACCGCCCGCAGGCGGCGGTGTCGTGCACGGTCGTGACGGGGACGGTCCGTCCCCCGGGCACTTCCAGGGTGACGTCCGCCTGTCCCCGCCCGTCCCAGGTGTCGGCCCGCGAGCAGATCCAGAGCGCGCGTCCCGCGTGCTCGGGGAGCGACTGAGCGGCGAACTCCCAGCGGTTCACGGAGCGGACACCGCTGTCCCGGAGGCGTCCGAGGGAACACGCCGAGTGCGTCCACGCCGCGAGTCCGAGGGGTCCCGTGGCTTCGCGTGGCCGACGCGCCGGATCCCCCGGGGTGGGCAGGGGCGTCCAGGTCAGGTGAGCCGGGACGAGCCCGCCCAGATCGGCGACGAGGAAGGCGTGGTCCTCCACGATCCTCGTGGACGAGCGGAGCTGCAGTACGGTCACGCCGCCGCAGGGCGCGGGGGCGGTGTACGGCTCCGGGTCCGTCACGGGTTCGGTGATTCCGTCCGCGGCCACGTGGAGGGAGCGCAGGGGGGAGCCGGGAGCGCGCAGATCCCGTCGTCCGGCCCCGGCCACCCAGGGCGCGAGGAGATAGCGCGTCCGGTCGCCCGTACGGGAGAGAACGACGGCCGCCGCCGTCGTCACGTCGCTGCTGTCGGCCCGCGCCCTCACCAGTGACGGCCGGCCGGCCCTGCCCCCGGCATCCGTGTAGCGGACGAGCCCGCGGCCGGTGTGCAGCAGGACGACGGCCGCCCCGTCCACGGTGCCCGCGTACAGCAGCGAGGGCGGCTCGGCCCCGGCAGGGAGGGGCGTGCCTCCGGTCCACGCCGCCAACGCCCGCCGGATCAGTACCCGGTCGCCGGTCCGGTCTCCGCGAGCGGGCCAGGCGGTGAAGTCGACGCGTGAGGAGTCGGCCCACCGTTCGGCCGGGACGCTGACCGGCGCCACCGCTGCGGGCACCTCGGAGACCGCCGAACGCGGGGGAGGCGAAGGTGACCGGCCCACGACGCCGGCGGCGGCCCCGGCGAGAAGGGCGACGCCGCATGCCAGGGCGGCCAACCGGACGCGCCTGCCACGGCCCAGCAGATCGGTCGGCCGCAGATGGACCGTGCAGGGATCGAACTCGGGTCGCCCCAGCAACTCGGCCACGTCGGGGGAGCACAGTGCGCGGAGCCGCTCGGCCTCCTCCACGGCCTGTTCCGGCTCGGCCGCACCCGCCCCGCGGAGCAGGGAGACGACGGACGGGGGAGCGAGGCCCTCGAGCGCGGCGAGGGCGAGGGCCGCGCGCGTCGTGGGCTCGGCCGCCGCGAGCGCGCGGTCGAGGGCGAGTTCGTCCGTCCCGCCGGCCCGGGGGAAGACACGCAGGCCGAAGGCCTGGGGCAGGGCGGCCCCGCGCGACACCCGGAGCGGCGGCCGCAGGGCGTCGCGGACGACGCGGGCGCGGAGCCAGTCGTGGGCGGACCGGTCGACCGTCCCGCCCGTGCGGGCGGTGGGGATCCGCGAGGTGCCGCCTGCGGACCCGGCGCCTCCCGCGCTCGTTCCGATACGCGTCCCGCCACCGGCCCGGCCGAGGCTGCGCTGGACCAGGGCGTGGGCCGCGAGCACCCGGCGGTGGCGGCCGAGGCCCGGGGGCAGGATCAGATGCGCCAGCCGTACGAGCGCGGGATAGTGCTCGACGAGCGCGGCCTCGGCCGCGTGACGGGACGGCGGCCGCGGCGCGGGTATCGAGGCGGTGCGGTCGCGGCGGCCGTTCGTCTGAAGGAATTGCATACCGAGGAAACGACCCTGCGGGGGTGACGTCACCTCAGACCTGTGTCCGGTCGCGCCGCCGCAGTGGCTCGCCGAGCAGAGTGGTGAGCTGCCCTTCGACGGCGGCGAGCAGGTCTTCGCCCCAGACGCAGAGGGTGTGCTCCCAGGGATGCCCGAACGTGCCGAAACGCAGCTCGGGGTGCACGTTGAGGTAGTAGTCCCCGTCCGGACAGGCGGCGCCCGGCCATGGCGGCCTGCCGGGCCCGCCCACCCGGTGGGGGTCGAAGAGGTAGCCCGTGTGCTGCCAGTCGAGGAAGCCCAGGAGACCGCCGGGCGGGGCGAGGTCTCTCAGAGCACCCCTGATGACCGCTTCGAGGGCTTCCAGGCGATCTCCGTCCCCCGCACCGTCAGGCGTGTCGAGAGCGTCGAGTGACCAGGTGAAGGAGGGGACGGGTTCGTCGATTCCGGGAAACGTGCTCGTGCTGGGGCGGAAGCCGAACTCCCCGTACAGCCGGTCCCACAGGCCGTCCCCGATCTCCCCGTCACGGATCTCCCGGACCGGCCGGGTCCGGGCAGGATCGCCGGCCGGGGCCCACCGGTAGGTACGCACCGTCGTGAGCTCGACGAATCCCGCCTTCGCCAACGCGCTCCGGAGTTCCCCCGCCGCCTCGGCCACGCAGTACGGGGCGTCGTGCCCCATCAGGTAGGCCTTCTTCGCCAGAGAGGCGAAGCCTGACACGAGTTCGGGGTAAGGCCCGCTCAGTCCGCCGATCACGACGAAGTCCGAGTCCGCCGCCCGCCCGGCCCAGCCCACAGCGAGCGACCTGCCCCGGTCGGAGAGGATCACGGTCTCCCCTCGACCCCCCTGGCCATAGGCGGCCCAGCCGTCGGCCTCGACCTCGGCCAGTGGTCTCGCGTGCGGGCCGCCGGAAGCGGCCAGTTCGCGTACCCGCGCATCCGGGACGCCGGACCGAATCCGGCCCTGCTTCCGTTCCCGCGGCATCGCCGCGAACTTTGCCACCAGCAAGGACTGCTGAGCATCAGGGGTGAACCCGGCCACCTCCAACTCCTCGGCCAGGCACGGAGGATCGGCCCCGTACACCTTCCACCGGACCGGCTCGCCGCGCCCGGCGAAGGCCTTCTGCTGCCGCCGGACCAGCTCCGCGAGTTCACGGCGCCCTGTAGTGGCGAGCGGCCGGTGTTCGACTGTGCCGTGCGTGCCGTAATGGGTCCGTACGAGCGGTCCGTCCGACTCGACCACCGCGCCCGTCGGGGGGTACGTGGTGGCCCGCCCGCGCTCCTGCGTCACGTACGCGCCCCACACCCTGGCCTGTTCCGAAGGGTCCATGATCGTGAGCCTACGCGGGCGACGGCGACCCGCCGCCGTCCAGCCCCCGAGGAGAACGGATGCGGGAGGTGCGGCCGGAGACCGACCGGAGCAGGGTCACTCGATGGGGCGAATGGCGGAACGAGCGGTAGACCAGCGGCACTTGCCTCCGTAGCGTGCCTGCTCTGTCGAACGTCGCGGTCGAGCAGAGGCGGCGTGCCGGGATGGGGGGACGTATGGAATCCACGTGGATGTCGTCGGGGCTGTGCCGGACGGCGCGAGCGGACGACCTGTTCGTCGAAGGAGCGGCTCAGAACCGCGCGAAGGCCCTGTGCACCGGCTGTCCGGTGAAGGCCGAGTGCCTCGCGTACGCACTCGATCAACGGGTCGATCACGGCGTGTGGGGCGGGATGACGGAGCGCGAGCGCCGGGCCCTGCTGAAGCGCCGTCCGACGGTGCGGTCCTGGGCCCGGCTGCTGGACGCGGCCCGACGGGAGTTCGACGCCGGCGCTCCGGCTTCCCGGCGGCGGCTCGCCTAGCGCCTGGCGCCGGACGAGGACGGGGCCGAACCGCCCAACGGCGTGCGACCACGTCCCCGTGGTCCTGCCCTGCTCACCTGCCAGGGGGCGGGCTCTGGCCGTGGGCGGCCCTTGGGGCCCTGTTCCCTCGTATCGCCGCCTCCCTCGTACCGGCGGCTCCCGGGCCACGAAGGCGTACGCCGTCCTCGCGGCCGTCACCCGCTTACTTGTGCCCGCGCAGCCGTCCGAGCAGTCGGCGTGCCTGGTCGCGCTTGCGCGGGTCGGCGGCGGCGCGACGGACCGTCTCCACGGCGCGCTGTCCCTGCGGGGTGCGCGTGTACTCCTTGAGGCGAGTGATCAATCCGGCCATGTCGTCCTCCTCTGGGCGTGCGTAGGGACCGCTTACCCGGCGAAGGGGCAACGATGCCCGCCTCGCGCGAGATGAGCGGTGCGGTGCGGAGCGGCCGGTCCGGCGCCAGGGCCATGACGGGCAGCGGCTGCTGCCCGAGGGCGTACGTTGCGGCTCGGCGGCGGGTGTGTCTCGTCTGCCGGCCCGCTGGTACGCGTGGACCGCCGACCGCCGACCGCCGACCGCCGACCGCCGACCGCCGACCGCCGACCGCCGACCGCCGACCGCCGACCGCCGACCGCCGACCGCCGACCGCCCCGACCGCCGACCGCCCCGACCGCCGACCGCCCCGACCGCCGACCGCCGGCCTGCCGACCTGCCGGCGCCCCCGTGGTCCGCGTCGACCGAGGGGCGCGTTCGCCCCGGGCCCGCCTCCGGCCGGTCCGCGACCGAGCCGGGAGATCGCGACGTCACGCCCCACGTAACCTCTTCCTGTGTCAGCCTCCCGCCTCCATCGCGTAGCCGTTCTCGTCCTCGACGGTGCGAAGCCGCTCGATGTCGGCATTCCCGCGCAGGTGTTCACGACCCGCGCGAGCATGCCGTACGAGGTGCGGGTGTGCGGGGCGACACCCGGTCTCGTGACCGGCGGTGACGGACTCGCGTACTACGTCGCCCACGGCCTCGAAGCGCTCGCGTGGGCCGACATCGTCTTCGTCCCCGGTTACCGGTTCCCCGACCGTGACGACCCGCCGCAGGCCGTCGTCGACGCCCTGATCGCCGCCCACGACCGGGGCGCACGGCTCGCCGCCATTTCGACGGGTGCCTTCGCGCTCGCCGCCACCGGCCTGCTCGACGGCAGGCGCGCCACGACGCACTGGCACTACACCCGGGCGCTCATGGCCCGCCATCCGCTCGTCCAGGTCGACGAGAACGTGCTGTTCGTCGACGAGGGAAGTGTTCTCACCTCGGCCGGCGCCGCCTCCGGCATCGACCTGTGTCTGCACATCCTGCGCGGCGACCTCGGGGTGGCGGCGTCGAACCACGCCGCCCGGCGCCTCGTCGCAGCCCCTTACCGGAGCGGCGGCCAGGCCCAGTACGTGCCGCGCAGCGTCCCCGAGCCGCTGGGCGAGCGGTTCGCCACCACGCGCGAGTGGGCGCTGCACCGGCTCGGCGAACACCTCACCCTCGACACGCTGGCGCGCCAGGCCGGAGTCTCGCCGCGCACGTTCTCCCGGCGCTTCGTCGAAGAGACCGGCTACACGCCGATGCAGTGGGTGATGCGCGCGCGCATCGACCTGGCGCGCGAACTCCTCGAGCGTTCGGAGCGCGGCGTCGAGCAGATCGCCGCGGACGTCGGGCTCGGCACCGGCGCGAACCTGCGCCTGCACTTCCAGCGCATCCTCGGCACCACCCCGACCGAGTACCGGCGCACCTTCACCCGCGGCGAGTGAACGGCCGGCGCCGCGGGCGCGGCGGTGGCGGGGTCGTGGCCGGATCCTTTCGTGGCGGGATCCTTTTGAACCGTGGCGATCACGCCACTGTCAGCGGCGCCCACGGCGAGCGAGCCTGGTGGCCAAGGGAAAGGGACACCACTCATGACTCGCATCGCCATCAACGGATTCGGCCGCATCGGACGCAATGTGCTGCGCGCCCTGCTCGAACGCGACAGCGCCCTCGAGATCGTCGCCGTCAACGACCTGACGGAGCCCGCCACGCTCGCCCGCCTGCTCGCGTACGACAGCACGGCCGGCCGGCTCGGGCGCCCGGTGACCGTCGACGGTGACACCCTCGTCGTCGACGGCCGTCGGATCAAGGTGCTCGCCGAGCGTGAGCCGGCGCAGCTGCCGTGGGCCGAGTTCGGCGTCGACATCGTCCTGGAAGCCACCGGTCGCTTCACCTCGGCCAAGGCCGCCCGCGCCCACCTCGACGCGGGTGCGAAGAAGGTGCTCGTCAGCGCGCCGTCGGACGGTGCCGACGTCACCCTCGCGTTCGGGGTCAACAACGACGCCTACGACCCGGACGTGCACACGATCGTCTCGAACGCGTCCTGCACCACCAACGCCCTCGCGCCGCTGGCCGCGGTCCTCGACGAGCTCGCCGGTATCGAGCACGGGTTCATGACGACGGTGCACGCGTACACGCAGGAGCAGAACCTGCAGGACGGTCCGCACCGCGACGCCCGTCGCGCCCGGGCCGCCGGTGTCAACATCGTGCCGACCACGACCGGCGCCGCCAAGGCGATCGGCCTGGTGCTGCCGAACCTGGACGGCAAGCTGTCGGGTGACTCGATCCGCGTGCCGGTCCCGGTCGGCTCGATCGTCGAGCTCAACACCACCGTCGCCCGCGACGTGACCCGCGAGGACGTGCTGGCGGCCTACCGCGCCGCGGCCGAAGGCCCGCTCGCCGGCGTCCTGGAGTACTCCGACGACCCGCTGGTGTCGTCCGACATCACGGGCAACCCCGCCTCCTCCATCTTCGACTCGGCCCTCACCCGGGTCGAGGGCCGCCACATCAAGGTCGTCGCCTGGTACGACAACGAGTGGGGCTTCTCGAACCGTGTGATCGACACGCTCGAGTTCCTCGCCACCCGCTGACCGGACGCCGGGCGGTGCGCCGCTTGCGGCGACCGCTCCGGCCGGCCCTTCCTTGAGGGCGCTCCAGCCGACCGTACGGGCCGGTCGGAGCGCCTGGGCAGGGAGAAGTAGCGCGGTGCTGCGAAAGAGCGCGTGCCGGTTGTCGGCGGACGCTCCGGGGTAGCGGGAGGAGAAGAGGGCACCGGATCATCCGGAACAAGAGGAAGCGCAGGGAGGCGCCGTGACGGAACTCGACCCCTTCACCGACGTCCTCGACGGCCCGATGTACGTGGTCACGGCAGCGTCCGGCAGCGCGCGGGCGGGCTGTCTGGTGGGTTTCGTGTCGCAGTGCTCCATCGACCCGCCGAGGTTCGCCGTCTGGCTGTCGGTCGCCAACCACACGTACCGCGTCGCATGCGAAGCCGAGTACCTCACCGTGCACCTGCTCCACCACGGCGACCGGGCGCTGGCGGAGCTCTTTGGGGGCGAGACGGGCGACCGGGTGGACAAGTTCGCCAGGGTCGCGTGGCGTCCCGGAACAGAGGGCAGCCCCGTCCTGGAGCAGCCTTCCGTGTGGTTCACCGGCCGGATCGAAGGCCGCATGGAGGGCGGTGACCATGTGTGCTTCCTCCTGGCACCCGTAGCGGTGTGCCCGCCGTACGAGGGGAAGCCGCCCCCGCTGCTCCGGCTCCGAGAACTGACGGACCTCGACCCAGGCCACCCCGCCTGAGGCGGCGCGCCTCGGATGCCGTCGTCGGCCGTGCGACAGGGCGCATGGGGAGGGGCGATCCGGGTACGCGCACGCCGAGCGACTCCGCAGCCGTTTCCACGCGCGGGCTGCCCGCAAGGGCGCTGCCCCCGGGCGGGACGGGGCCCGGAGCGCGGGCCAGGTCACCGAACCCCGGGAGGGCCCCGATGAACAGGGCCGCACTCTTCGACGTCGACGGCACCCTCGCAGATACCAACCACCTTCACGTGACGTGCTGGTGGGAGGCCTTCCGGCAGGCCGGACACGAGGTCGCCATGCACGACATCCACCGCGCGATCGGACTGCCCGGCGAGGACCTTCTCGCGCATCTGCTGGGCGAGGACCGGGACACGGACGAAGACGGCACGCTGACCGCGGCGCACGACGCCCTTTACGGCACCTACTTCGGCCGGCTGCCGCCTCTGGACTCGGCAGCCGACCTGCTGCGGGAGCTGAACGGGCGCGGCTGGGGCGTGGTCCTCGTCACCTCCGCCCGACAGGCCGAACTGAACGCGTTGCTGCGCGCCCTCGACGCCGACGAGGCCATCACCGCGACGGCCAGCGCCGACGACGTGGAAGAGGGCAAACCCGCGCCCGATCCCGTGCACCGTGCCCTCGGTCTCGTCGATGCGCCCGCGCAAGGATCGGTGTTCGTCGGCGACACGGTCTGGGACATGCAGGCGGGCAGCCGCGCCGATGTGGCCTGCGTGGGGCTCCTGAGCGGCGGAATACCTCAGGGAGACCTGGAGAGCGCCGGGGCCCGGGCCGTGTACCGGCACCCCGCTGATCTCCTCGCTCACCTCGACGCCAGCCCGTTCGCCGACACCGCGGGCCTCCGGCTTCCGGGCCGGTAGAGCCGCTGGTCGCCCGACCGAGTAGGGCGCCGGACCCACCTGGCCTGGAGGGGAACCGGCGCGCCCCCGACGGCCTTGTCCCGGAGGGAGGGCCCATGGGCGTCGCACCTCACGATGTCGGGGCGCAGGAGCCCGCGCCCGTGGCGCCGGGCAGCCGGCCCGCGACCGCGGCCGGAGGCGGGGCGCGGTGGCTGCCCTCGGCGGACTGACCTGGGGGGAGGCGTCATCTATGCTTCAAGGCGGCCACGAGGCGATGGCTTGTTCCTGGGGGCGGCACACCTGCGCAGCAGCTGGTCAGGCCGGTCAAGGGTGACGGCCTGCGTCGGGTCTCGGGCCCGGGCGGGGGACGACGTGACACCGATCATGAAGATCCTGGGGAATCGACCGACCGCCGCCACGCGTCCCAGTGGTGGGGACGGCCCAGCCCTCACCCGCGAACAGAAGCCCCCAGGGAGAAGTGAGGTATGTCGGTGATCTGCGTCGGAGGCATGATCGGGATCGGCAAGACGAGTGTGGCCGAGCTGCTCGCCAAGGAGCTCGGCAGCGACGTCTTCTACGAAAGCGTGGACGACAACCCGATCCTGCCGCTCTTCTACACGGCGAGCCCCGAGGAGATCCAGGCGAAGCGCTACCCCTTCCTGCTCCAGCTCTACTTCCTGCAGACGCGGTTCGCCTCCATCAAGGAGGCGTACAAGCAGGGCGACAACGTCCTCGACCGGTCCATCTACGAGGACTGGTACTTCGCCAAGGTCAACCACGACCTGGGCCGCATCAGCTCCCTCGAGATGCAGGTGTACGAGGGGCTGCTGAACGAGATGATGCGTGAGATCGACAGCCTGCCCTACCGCAAGGCGCCCGACCTCATGGTCTACCTCAAGGCGGACTTCGAGACGGTGCTCAAGCGCATCGGGCTGCGCGGCCGCGACTTCGAGCAGGACGAGGCCCTCGTCGAGTACTACCGGACGCTCTGGTCCGGTTACGACGACTGGGTGCACAAGCACTACTCGGCCAGCGACGTCCTCGTCATCGACATGAACCGTACCGACGTCGTGAACAACCCCGACGACGCGGCCCGCGTGGCACAGGAGGTCAAGGACGCCCTGACCGCCGCCAGGCGCGGCGCCTGAAGCCGGCGGAGGTGACGACGGCCATGACCGCCGACTGGTACGTCCACATCGAGGAGGACACGCGTATCACCCAACGGGCCGAGGGCGTGGAGCTGAAGTTGCACCGATGGATGCTCGTGGGCACGCACCTCATCGGCCAGGACGAGGCCGAGGCGGTCGCGGCGGCCGAGGACGCGGCGCTGCACTACGTGCCGCGCGTACTGGCCCGGCACGCCAAGCCGGGGGACGAGCCGGCCCGGCACGCCCTGCTCGCTCAGGACGGGGCATGGGTCGTGATCGTGAGGCAGCGTCAACGTGAGTGCCACATACGCGTGACCACCGCCCGGCTGATGCATACCCGGGAAGAGAAGGAAGCGCCGCCGAAGAGCCTGAAGGAGAAGTTCCGGAGCGCCGTGGAGGGCCCGCCGCTTCCCGCGGAGCCCTGGACCTGGACGCCACGGGGCAAGGCCGACCGGGTCTGACCCGCGCCCTCGCAGCGCCAGGAGCCCTGCCGTGCTCCTGGAGTGCCGGGGGCGTCGGACTCTGCGTGACAGGTGTCGGCGGCGGTGCCCGCCAGCAGTTCCGACGGACGAGCGGTGGACCGCGGTCCGTCGTCACCGCCGCCGTGGTCACGTCACCGGTTCCGGCCCGGGGCCCGGAGCGGGAAGTGGTCCCGGTTGCGGAAACGGATCCGGGCGCGGGCCGGGGGTGGGCGGGTCCGGCTCGGGCTGCGGTGGCGCCGGCGGAACGGGATCGGGGCCGCCGGGCCCGGGGACCGGCCCGGGCAGCGGCCCCGGCGTGGGCCCAGGCCCCGGCGCCGGGGTGGGGTTCGGCGGGACCGGGTCATTCGGTGGCGTACTCATATCCGGCGCGTACCCCCGTAGTGACATGGCAGTCGTACGCCGTCCTGGAAACCGGCCGGCGAGCCATGCGGCGACCGGCCGTCGAGTCGCCGTCGAGCCACCCGTCGGGTCGGGGCGGGTGTCGAGTCGGCCGACCCTCGAGCGAGGGGTGCACACTGGAGAGGTGGTCTGGCCCCCGTCGCGCATCGGCGAGCTACGAGAGCGGGCCGGTGAGGCTCTGCTGCACCGGGTCGCCGGTCCCACCGCGCACGCGAAGCGGGCTCGCATCCACGGGACGCCGGGTCCGCGCTGGTTCGGCCCCGACCGTCCCGTGAGGCTCGTGCACGCGGACGCTGCGATGTACGTCGGCGGCCTCGCCGCGCTGCTGCTCCAGTCACTGCACCCCGTGGCGATGGCGGCCGTCGCCGCGCATTCGGGATTCGAGAGTGACCCGTGGGGGCGGCTCCAGCGCACCAGCACCTTTCTGGCGGTCACGACGTTCGGTACGGCGCAGGACGCGGAACGCTCGGTGGACCGGGTGCGCCGCGTACACGACTCGGTGCAGGGGCGGACTCCGGAAGGGGTACCGTACCGAGCCTCCGATCCGCACCTCCTCGCCTGGGTCCACGCCGCCGAGACGGCCTGCTTCCTGAGGGCCCATCAGCGGTATGGACGGCGCCCGCTGGCTCCGGAGGCGGCGGACGGCTACGTCGCCGACATGGCGACCGTCGCGCGCCGGCTCGGGGTGATCGACCCGCCGGAGAGCACCGCCGAACTGGCGGCGCGCCTCGCGGAGTACCGCCCGGAGCTGCGCGCCACCGCGCAGTCGCGTGCGGCGGCGCGTTACTTGCTGTCCCGTCCTCCGCTGCCGTGGCCCGCGCGCCTGCCCTACGCGTTCCTGGCGGCAGCGGCGGTCGAGCTGCTCCCGGCCTGGGCCCGGGCCCGCCTCGACCTGCCGTATGCCACGCGCCTGCTGCTGCCGCTGGCCCGTCCTGGCGGGCACGCGGTCGTCGCGGCGATCGGCTGGATCATCCCCGCGGCGACACGGCGGAAGCGAGGACCGAGAGAGGGATTTCCCCAGCCCGAGCTGCGCCCCTCCTGAACTCCTTCGAATGGGTGCGCCGCCGACGGGGTGAAAGGGACCATCGCGCGACATCGTCGCCCCCGAGCAGACGGTCGCGCTCACCGCGACGCCTGCCAGGGGTGCGGTTCCCACGGCTGGCGACTCCTCGCCAGTTCTCCCGCATTCCTGCCGATGTGCCGCGCGCATCCGTAGGTTCCCTGTGGTGACAGTCAGTGCTCATCACAAGGTAGGAGTGCCCATGCATGTCCGTCAGCGCGTCGCGGGAACCGTTGCTGCCCTGGCGCTCGCGGCGAGTGGCCTGCTGGCCGTCGCGCCCGCGGCATCCGCGTCCGTGTCGTCCCCGTCCGCCCTCACCTGTTCCTCGCGTCTGATCACCGGAAGCGGTGGACACCGAGGGGCCGAGATCCGGTGCACCGGTTCCTCCTTCACCGGGGTCATCGACTGCAGGCGCGTCGACAACGGCTACGTGTACCGGCACTTCGGCAACCGCGTGGCGTCGGGTGGCACGTCGACCGTCTGGTGCGACCTGAACGCCACCGTGGTCCAGGCCTACGGGACCCCCAGCTGATCTCGGAGCCCTGACGGCAGCGGGGCCGGCATCGAAGCGCGGCTCGCCGGGCGACATGTCGCACGTCGTCCGGCGGTTCCCGCCGCGTTCGCATCCCGCAGGCGGCCCGGACCGGTATCGGCATGGACAGACGACTGGAGGGGAGGTGACCCCGTACGGTCGGGGCCGGACCATGACGGGGCGTCACGCATTTCCTGCCCCCGTCCGGGACCGACCGGTCTCGTCCGCTGATGCCGCCGGAACAGGGAGCACCCATGCGCCTCTACGCCCAGACCCGAGCACGTCGTTGGCGTCAGGTACTGGCCGATCTGACGGCTGTCCTGCTGGTGATCGTCGCCGTGCGGTTCGCCCTGGCCGTCCGGAGCGCCATCCTGGTGCTGGCCGAGCCGGGGAAGAAGGTGGAGGACGCCGGGGGAAGCCTTGCGTCCGGTCTCGGCGACGCGGGGGACGCGGCATCGCGCGTCCCGTTGATCGGGGGCGTCCTGAAGAAGCCGCTGCGGTCCGCGGCCGATGCCAGCGTGGGGCTCTCGGACGCCGGGCAGTCGATGCAGGACCTGGTGGGCCGGGTGGCCAACCTGACGGCGTTCGCCCTCATCCTCTTCTCGGTGGCATTCGTCCTGGTGCTCTGGCTTCCCCCGCGCGTGCGATGGATCCGGCGCAGTGCCCGGATCCGCGAACTGCTGGACGCTCCCGGTGGCGCCGATCTGATGGCCCTACGGGCGTTGACCGGACCGCTGAAGGATCTGGCCACGGTCCCGGTTCCGCCGGGTGGGCTCGCCGACGCGTGGCGGCGTGGCGACGAGAAGGTCATCGGCGACCTGTGCGGGACGGCACTCCGGCGGGCCGGCCTGAGCGTCTGAGCCAGGAGTGAAGGACCATGCGATGCGGCGGAGCGTCGCCCTGCCGTTACGGCTCGTCCTGCCGCTACGGCGGAGGGTCGGCGGACGGGGGGCCGGTGGCCGGAGGACCCCCGTCCGGGGACCGGGCGTCCTGCGGCGGTGCGGCAGGGGAAGATGCGGGGGGAGAGGGTGCGGACGACGGCGCGGGGGCCGGTCCGCCGGCGGCAGCGGTGCGGCGGAGTCGGCCGACCACCGTCTTCAGCACCGCGACCAGAGGTACGGCGACCACCGCGCCGCCGATCCCCGCGACGGTTCCGCCCGCCGCCACGGCGAGGACCACGCCCAAGGGGTGTACCCGGACCGCCCGGCCCAGGATGAACGGCTGGAGTACGTGGCCCTCGATCTGCTGGACGATCAGGACGACCATCAGCACCATCGCGGCGGCGAACAGTCCCTCGGTGACGAGCGCGACGAGCACCGCCAGGGCGCCCGAGACCACGGCGCCCACCAGGGGGATGAAGGCGAAGAGGAAGATGAAGACGGCGAGGGGCACCGCCAGCGGCACCCCCAGGAAGTAGACGCCGAGCCCGATGAACACCGCGTCGACCAGGGCCACGATCACGGTTCCGCGAACGTAGCCGGTCAGGGTCGCCCAGGCGGCGGGGCCGCAGTCGGCCACGGCGGGCCGGGCGGCGGCCGGTACCCCGATGAGCGTCCAGCGCCAGATGCGCGGGCCGTCGTACAGCAGGAACAGGGTGGAGAAGAGGGCCAGCAGGATGCCGGTGATCACTTCCACGAGGACGGTGACGCCCTGCAGCCCCGTCGACGCGATGCCGCCCGAGGTGAGGCTCTTGCCGAGATTGTCCGTGACGGAGTCGATCTGCTTCTCCGTCACGTGAAGCGGACTGCTCAGCAGCCACCGCTTCAGCTCCCCGAACCCCTCGCGGACCCGATCGGTGAGGACGTCCGAGTTGTCCATCACCTGCCAGACCACGAACCAGCCCGCCAGCCCCAGGAGTACGAAGCCGCACAGGGCGGTGAGGGCGGTCGCCGGGCCGCGGGGGACGCCGTGCCGGTGCAGGCGGGCCACGGTGGGCTGGAGGAGCGCGGTGACCAGCAGGGCCACGACGAAGGCGAGGACCACGATGCGCAGCGCCGACACCACGCGGAGCATCACCCACAGGCCGCCCGCGATGACCAGGAGCCGCCAGGCCGCCTCGGCGGCCACCCTCAGCCCCCAGGGAATGGCCTCCGCCGGCGGCGGACGTGGTGGCGGTGGGCCGGCGGCCTCGCCCTGGGAGGGCATGGCGTCGGACTCCTGGTCAGCGGCTCGCAGACGCGCCCGCACGGAGGTGGCGGTGGGGCCTAGCCGCCTCCGCCACCAGCCGGTTGCGGGATTCATCACTGCCGGGCCGGAGCCGGTCAGTAGTAGTGGTTGCGGCCGGCGACCGCGTGGCCCATGGCTCCCATGATCCAGAGGACGGCGCCGATCACCAGCAGGATGATGCCGATCGTCCAGAGAACCGAGATACCCAGCGCGAAGCCGAGCACCAGCAGAATGATGCCGAGAATGATCATGGCTGCTCTCCACTCCGGGGCGGCGGCGGCACCGGACTGGTACCCGGCCGTGGCGCGGCCCCTCTTGCAGAGCCGCAGCTACCCGTTTCCGCACGGGCTATGCGGGACCGAGAGGAAATCTGCCGGGAGTGGACGGGGCCGCGCGGCGGGGCGCCGGGGGCCGGGCCGTGGGGCACTGCAGTGCGCACACCGGCTTCGAGATCCAGGCGCACTTCACCCACGGCCACCCACTTCACCCACGACCACCCGGGTTCCGGCGCACAGGACGGACGGGTGGTCAGCGCCGCCGTGCGCGTCTGCGCCGTATCCACACTCCCGCGGCGGCGCCGACGAGAGAGGCGGCCGCGAGCCCCAGGATGGTCAGGCCGGGGGCCCAGCTCTCCGTGCCCTGCTCGGCGGGCGTGGAGGCCGACGCGGACGGGGCCCGGGAGCCGGGAGCCGGCGACGTCTGCCGCAGCCCGGTGGGCTTGGGCGTGGACGCGGTCCCGCCCGGAAGCGACGAGGTACCCGGCGACGCGGACACCGCGGCAACCGTCAACTGCCGCTCGGCGTGCCCGAGCGAGGGTTGCCCGGCCTCGACGGTGACCTTCCAGACGCCGGCCGGCAGGGCTTCGGCGGTGGTCCAGTCGGTCGGGCGGGCGCCGCGGACGAGCTTCCAGGGGCCGGCCGTACGGCGGCCGTCCGTGCTGACCGCGCTGACCAGCGCGGCGACCTGCTCGTCGACAGGGTCCCCGTCGTTCTCCCAGGTCACCTCGGTGAGGACGTGGCCCTCCCGGTGGCCGGTGATGACCACCTCAAGGGTGTCTCCGTGTGCGGCGGCGGGCTGCGGCAGGGCGAGGCCGAGGGCGAGCGCTGTCGTGAGGACGAGTGCGGGTCGGGTGACGTTGTGCATGGCGGTGCTCCGGTCCGGCGGTGGAGGGAATGCGTGGCTGCGGGGGCGGGCCGCCGGTCGGCGGCCCGCCCGATGGGTGACGCGGAACGGCTCTGCGGGTGGGCTCAGCCGGCCCGGCGGGCCGTCCAGATCTGCGCCGGTCGTCCGTCGACACGCTGGAGGTCGAGCAGCCAGGACCCGTAGTACGGACGGCTGCTGACGGTCAGGGCGTAGGCCCCGCTCCGGTCGGTGAGCGTGACGGTGCCGTTGGCGACCGTCATCCGCCACTGCTGGGCCGAGGAGCCGGGGGCGCAGGGCTGCTGGGCCACCCACATGCCGGGGGCAGGGGTGCCGCCGGGCTGCAGGCACTTCGCGGAGGCCGCGGACCGGACGCGTACGAGACCGCTGCCCGCGTCGTCGAAGTACCACTGCTGCTGCTCGTACCCGTTGCTCTGCGCGCCGACAAGGACCGTGCCGTCGGCGCTGCGGCCGCCCCACAGCTGGGCGCTGAGCCCGGTGCTGCCGTTGGAGAGCAGGTATCGGGTGTCGGGGGAGGTGGTGCCACCCGACCCGGCGGTACGGAAGCTCGTCGCGCGGCCCGGCCCGCTGTCGCGTCCCTGGCCGTCACGGACGGAGACCGCGACGGTGTGCGAGGAGCCCGGCCGCAGGTTGTAGATGCGCAGCGCGGTGCCCTGGACCCAGGTCAGGTGCCTGCCGTCGAAGAGCACCTGGTACCAGGAGGCACCGTTGACCCGCGGCCAGCTCACCACGACGGAGTCCGCCTGGACCTGGCCGACCGTCACGTCCGGTCCGGCGCCGGGCCGCGGACCGGTCGGGGTGGGCGTCGGGGTCGGTGTCGTCGTGCGCGTGGGGGTGGGCGTGGGGCTCGGGGTCGGGTCCGGTCCGGTGCCGCCGCCCTCGGCGCGCATGAGGAACTGGTTGTCGGCGATGTTCCAGTGCGTGGCGAGATAGCTGCCCGGGCGGGGGCTGGTGTGGAAGTAGTCGTCGTGGTTGCAGTCGAGGATGTTCTCGGAGGCGCGGTTGGTACAGACGTTGCGCATCTGCGGGTAGTACGGGCTGTCCGAGTAGCACATCACGTCCCACTCGTCCGTACAGTGGGCGCCTCGGCTGGTGTTGGGCGCGCTGTTGTTGACCGCGCCCAAGTTGTGGCCGAGTTCGTGGGCCGCGGTGTGCCCGCCCCAGCAGCCGCTGTCCGTACGCCCGTACGAGGGGCCGAAGTTGCTCAGGTTGGACTGGCTCGGCCGCTCGTCCCCGGCGAAGGTGCCGATGCCGCAGTACACCTGCGCCTCGGCGAAGATCATGTACTTGCGGTCGCGCCGGTCGAGGCCCTTGGCGGCGAGCGCCCGGTTGGTGGCGCTGAACTCGGCCAGGGCGGAGTCGGGGAGCTCGATGTTCAGGACGGTGGGCGTGCAGTCCGCGGCCGTCACGTACCGGATGTGGCGGACGCCGCCGGTCTCCTGGGCGCTGGCCGAGTAGATGAGGTCGGCGTCGGCGGCCCACTTGCGGAAGGAGGCGAGGTACTGGGAGTACCGGTCGCTTCCGGGGCCGTGGACGTAGACGACCTGGACCCGGTTGCCGGTGCTGCCGTCGCTGTCGCACTGGACGGTCTGCCCGGCGGGGCCGGCGGCGGCGGTCGTCGTGGAGCCGGTGGCGGCCGGCGCGGTGGTCGCGGTGGCGCTCGGCGACGCGGCGGCCGCGGTACGCGGCGCCTGTGCGTCGACGGCGGGCGCGTCCTGCGAAGGCCCCTGGCTCTTGCGCGGGGCGGGCTGCGGAGCCGCAGGCTTGGCGGGATCGGCCGCCGGTGCCACGGACTTGACCGCGGGCGGCGTGTCCTTCTTGATGTCGACGCCCTTGGGCGGGGCGTCGGGGCCGTGGGTGCACAGGCCGGTGGCGGTGGCGTAGACGCCTGCGCAGCGGTCGCCCTGGGGGGCCACCTTGAGCCCGTCGTACACCATGCCCCGGGCCGGCTCGTTGGACGGCTTCTTCTGGATCGGCTCCGGCTCCGCGTCCCTGGCCGGTGCGGCGGCGGGGACGGCGATGTCGGTGACGGGGGTCTCGAGGCGGGCGAGCGGCGTCGCGCTCGAGTCCGCACGCCCCGCCTCGTAGGCGATGCCCCCGGCTATCAGCGCCGCGACGGCCATGGCGGTGGTGACACCTATGAGGGGTCTGCGAGGACGTGCCTCGCGTGCCTGGCTCGCCTTCGGCTTCCTATGTCTAGACATGCACACCTCAACTCTTTGGTCAGAAGACTGGGTGCGCGGAAGCCTGTCAGAACCTCCCGGTGAAGAATTCGGACAAAGGGGAGAGGGTGCAAAGAATCCATTCCGTTACCTACGCCACCGTATCTGATGAACACTCAATTGCCTTAAAAATAAAGGCAGTTACGCGCGTCGCGGAGTCTTGGTCCAGGCCTTTCCGGTGATGCCGTTATGTAATTGAAATAAACGGTGATGGCTATTGACGTGAATTCAGTAAAGGATTCACCTAATTTCTCACGTCGTGAATCCCCCCGATCACCACCCGTGATCGGCCGTCAACTCACGCGGCCGGCCATGTGCTTCGAGCCCACCGGACGGTGACCGCCGACAGGGGGAACGCGCCCCGGAACCCGCCGCGTTCGACCCGTGCCCCCGTCATGACCTCCGCAACCCCGCGCCCCGACCGCCACCGGTCGGGGCGCGTTCGGGCGGACCGTCGGCCAGGGTGGGATGATCCTTCCCTCTCCCGTGCGCGTGGCGACGCCACGTGGCCCGGGTCGCCGCTGACCGACGAGGAAGACGAAGGAACGATGACGCTGAACGTGGGCCAACGGGTGCGGCTGGCGACGGACCTCCGGCTGGCCGGAACGGTGACCCCGGCCGGGGAGCCCCCCGAGGAGAAGGGTGCCTTCGCCGCCTCGCTGGCCCTGGCGGCGGGCGTCGAGGGCACCGTCGAGCGCGTGGACGAGCATCAGCGGCAGCAGGGCCACGAGGTCCGTGAGTACCTGCGCCTCAAGTCGCTCCTCGACGATTTCGGACACCAGATGCCGCCGGCGAGCAGAACGCAACTGGAGGAGCAGGTTGCGGCCCTGGAAGAGCACTGGGTCGCCTACCGGCGACGGATGCTCCACGTCACGGTCCGCGTCCGGCTCGACAACGGATTCGTCCTCGACGAGGCGCCCCAGGAGGCCTTCACCACCGCCTGACCGGGTGCCGGGGCGCTCGCTCCTCGCTCGCCGGGCCTCCGTCAGTCGACCAGGACACCCGGGTTGAGGATGTGGTGCGGGTCCAGGCTGTTCTTGGCGGCTCGGAGCGCCAGCGCGAAGGGCTCCGGACGCTGGCGGTCGTAGGCGGGGCGGTGGTCGCGGCCCACGGCGTGATGATGGGTGATCGTGGCACGGTGGCGGTGCAGGACGTCGGTCGCGGCGGCCTTGATGTCGTCCCAGACCTGGACCTCGTCGCCGGGGCGGCCCGCCACGGCCACGGTGAAGTACGGTGCGGCGCCGTCGGGGTAGACGTGGGTCAGGCGGCAGTTGACCGTCGCCTCGTGCCCGGTGGCCTTGCGGGCCGCGGCGCCGACCTCGGCGCGAACGGCGTCGATGAGCGCGGGGACACGGTCCCAGGTGGCGGCGGTCTCGAAGGTGTCGACGACCGCGCCCATGCGGGCCAGGCCGTCCCGCAGGTACGGCATGCGAAGGAACGCCGAGCGCCATGCGCCGACGGCCGCGTCGGCCCCCGCGCCGCGGTCGCCCGTCGGAGCCCCGCCGCGGCCGCCGTGGGCTCGGGCCAGGTCGAGGGCGGTCTCCAGTCGGTCGTCCACCCGGACGGTGGCGGATTCGAAGCCCAGAACGAGGACGCTCGAGCCGTCGTGCGAAGCTCCGGACAGCAGCGCCTCGCCGGGGTCGAGCAGTCGGCAGTTGGCCGGGGCGAGGTCCGACTGGGCGATGGCTCGCACCGCCTCCAGTGCGCGGCGGAAGTCGGCGAAGGCCACGGACGCGGAGGCCTTGTGCAGCGGGCGTTCCTGCACGCGCATCCAGGCCTCGGTGATGACGCCGAGCGAGCCCTCGGAGCCGAGGAACAGCCGGTCGGGCGACGGGCCCGCGCCGGACGCGGGAAGCCGCCACGAGGCGCTCGTACCGGCCGGGGTGACGACGCGGAGGGACTGCACGAAGTCGTCGATGTGCGTGCGGACGGTGGCGTAGTGCCCGCCGGCCCGGGTGGCGAGCCAGCCGCCGAGGGTGGAGAACTCGAAGCTCTGCGGGAAGTGACGCAGAGTCAGTCCGTGGGGTCGAAGCTGCCGTTCCAGTACGGGGCCGAGGGCACCGGCCTGGATCAGGGCGGAGCGGCCGGTGACGTCGATCTCCAGCACCCGGTCCATCGCGGTCAGGTCGAGGGACAGTACGGCGCGGTGGGTGTCGCCGCGGTACTCCACGCCGCCGACCACGGAGGAACCGCCGCCGAAGGGAACGACGGCCACGGCGTGCTCGCCGGCCCAGTCGAGCAGGTCCGCCACATCCTGGTCGCCGGCCGGGCGGGCGACCAGGTCGGGGATGCGGCCGGGCCGCCCGCGCAGGGCGCGGATGACGTCGCGGTAGGCCTTGCCCATGGCGTGGGCGGCACGCTCTTCGGGGTCGGCGGTGACCAGGTGGGCCAGGGAGGACGGGGGTTTCGCGCCCGGCCGTCCGATGGGGAGGTCGGCGACGCGGGGGAGTGGCAGCGGGCGGGACAGGGTGCCCGGCAGCAGGGCGCCCAGCGCGAGGCATTCGGCGTCGTCGGGGTGGGCGTCGGCGTGTCCCCAGCCCCACCAGGAGCGGGGGCGGGAGGGGCGGGGGTCGGTCACGGTGGCAGGCATGAGGATGCTCCCGGTGGGATCCTTGAATTTACCCTTCGGTAAATTACCGTAGGGTAAGATCAGGGGTATGACAACACCTCCCTCCAAGGCGGGCACCAAGGGCGTGCCGAGGGCCGAACGCGAACGGCAGGTCCTGGCCGCCGCCACCGAGGAGTTCGGCCGGAACGGCTACGAGGCCACCACCATGGCCGCCGTCGCCGCGCGTGTCGGCGTCACCAAGCCGCTGCTGCACCAGTACTTCGGCGGGAAGCAGGACCTCTACCTCGCCTGCCTGGACCCCGTCGGCGACCGCCTGCTCGGAGCCGTGCGTACGGCGATGGCCGCACCGTACGCCGAGGCGCCGCCCACGCCCCTGCGGGTACTGGACGCCCTGTTCCACGCCCTCGACGGGCAGCGCGAGGCATGGTTCGTCCTCTACGACCCCACCCTGCCGCCGGACAGTGACGCCGCCCGCCGTGCGGCGCACTACCGGGGCGCCATCGACGACCTGGCCGCGACGGGCACCGCCGATCTCCTGCACACGGCCGGATCCGGCGACCCGCTCGACGCCGACGCCCTCAAGTACGCGTGGCGCGGCCTGTGTACGGCCCTGGTCCGCTGGTGGATCGGTCACCCCGAGCAGTCGCCCGACGCCATGACCCGGCGCTGCGGACGCATCCTCGCCGCGGCGCGGGCCGTCGGGGGAGCGGTGCGCCTCGACGGCGAGGAGCCCTGAGGGGGCAGGGCCGGGTGCGGGCGCGGCGCATGGATGAGCGAGGGTCGCCGCGCTCCTCTCACCGGACGGCGCCGCGAGCCAGGTTGTCGAACCGCCGAGCGCCGCGACGCGCCTCCGGAAGGCGCACCCTCCCTTCTTGCTCGCCCGAGGGAGGTGCACCCTCCCTTCTTGCTCGCCCGAGGGGGGACATGCCGCCTCCGGCCAGGCATACTTACCGGTCAGTAGGAACTTGTCCTCCGTGTGCCGCTCCCTGCGCACCCCCGTCCTGAGGAATCCGATGCCCTCGACCGAACGATCCGCTCTGCTGCTCGCCGGCCTGCTCGCCTCTGCGGGTGCCGCCCATTTCGTGGCGCCGAAGCAGTTCGACGCCCTCGTGCCGCGTGCCCTGCCGGGCAGCCGCCGGAGCTGGACCCTTGCCAGTGGCGGCGTGGAACTCGCCCTTGCTGCCGGCCTCGCCTGCCCGGCCACGCGCCGGACGAGCGCCCGCGCCGCGGCGCTGTTCTTCGCGGCGGTCTTCCCGGCCAACGTGCAGATGGCGCACGACTGGCGCCACCGGTCCACGCCGGCCAAGACCCTCGCGTACGCGAGACTCCCTCTGCAGGTTCCCCTGATCCTGTGGGCCCGCCACGCCGCTCGCGCCGGCGAGTAGGAAAAGGCCAGGCAGGGGGAGCCCCTCACGGACCCGTCCACCTCCACCGTCCACCGTCCACCCGTCCACCTGCTCGCGCGTGCGCAGGGTGCGCTTGGTGTCGGTGCATCGTTGACCGGGGCCAGGGCTCGTCCGGGGGATCATGGGTCGGGTCGGGTCGGGTCGGATCGGGGGCGGTCCGGGGCGAGGTGAGGTGACGGCCGGCCAGTGCCCTATTTGTGTTGACCGCCACCGGCAGGCGGTGCTGGAGTCGGCACGTGGACAGCATCCCCGCCAACCGGCGGCTCTGGAACCGGATCAGCAGCACCTACCAGCACGAGCACGACCCGCAGATCGGCGCCGCACCCCGGCTGTGGGGCATGTACTCCATCCCCGACGCGCACCTGCATGCGCTGGGCGACGTCACCGGCAAGCGCGTCCTCGAACTCGGCTGCGGCGCCGGCCAGTGGTCCAGGGCGCTCGCCGTCGAGGGCGCCACCGTGGTCGGGTTCGACCTGTCCGAAGCCCAACTCGCCGCAGCGGCACGCGCGATGGGAGGGGCCCGGTACCCGCTGGTGCAGGGCGCCGCCGAACAACTCCCCTTCGCTGACGCCAGCTTCGACCTGGTGTTCTGCGACTTCGGTGGGCTCAGCTGGGCGCCCCCGCACCTGGCCGTCCCGCAGGCCGCACGCGTCTTGGGCCGAGGCGGGCGCCTGGTGTTCAACGTTGCCAGCCCATGGTTCGAAGCGTGCTACGACGAAGCCGCCGGCCGCGTGACCACGACCCTGCAGCAGGACTACTTCGGGCTGAACACCATCGCCGAAGGCGACGGCGCGACCAGCTATCAGCTCACCTACGGCGACTGGGTCAGGGTCCTGCGCGGCGCGGGTCTCGTCATCGACGACCTCATCGAGCCGCGGCCCGAACGCGGAACGCCCAACGGCTACAACGAAACCGACCCACCCGACTGGGCACACCGCTGGCCGGCGGAACTACTCTGGGTAACCCGCAAACCCTAGGTGCCGGTCGCGCCGGGACACGAAGGTATCCCGTCGCCGGACAGGCGCCAGGGGCCCACGGTCTGCGACGTCGCCGAGGGCGCCCTGACTCAGGGGCGAGGACCACGACGGACTCGCGTTCCTGGGGACGCTGGTCCTGTTCCCCGCCACTGGGGTCCGCCCCACCCTGCTCCGGGGGGCTTGTCGGAGTGCCTGAGTCCGGCAGCGCATGATCCTCTGTGCGTACGGCATTCGCGCGACGGAAGGTGGGCGGGTGAGAATCCGGATCGGATACTCGGCATGGATCGTGGGCGTGATCCAGTTCTTCGTCATCCACTGGATCGCCGAGTCGGCCTGGGCCGGACCGTACAGTTGGGCGCGCAACAACATCAGCGACCTGGGCAACGCTCGCTGCGCCCTGCAGCAAGAGCCTGAGCCGCGGTACGTCTGTTCCCCCGAGCACGGTCTGATGAACGTCTCGTTCGTCGCCCTGGGAGTCCTGCTCGTCGTCGGGGTCGTCCTGACCGCTGGTGTCCTGTGGCGCGGAGGCCGGGCCGCAGCCACGGCCCGCGTTCTGCTCGCCGGTGCGGGCGCGGGATTCGTGCTGGCCGGGCTGGCGCCGGCCGATGTCGACGAGAACCGGCACGTCGTGGGTGCCCTCCTCATCATGGCAGCGGGCAACATCGGTCTCGTAGTGGCGGGGTTCGGCCTGGCGGACCACATACCGGCCTCCTTGCGGTGGGGCACCGGTCTGCTGGGCGTGACAGCGATCGCTGCCCTCGGGCTGTTCCTCTCCCGGCACTACCTCGGCCTCGGCATGGGAGGTATGGAGCGCGTCGCCGCTCTTCCGCTCCTGTTCTGGGCGCTGGCTGTCGGTGCGCATGGCGTCGTCCGTAGGCCCCGTACGGCGCGCGAGGCGGAGAGCCTCGAGGGGGCTTGGAGAGGAACTCCTGCCGGTCCCGTGCGAGATCGACCTGTCCGGCCACGCGCCGGACGGGTCGGCGGTCGGGGCGAACGGGCCTGACTGCCGCGCTGCAGCTGCGGAACGGTGCGCTGTCGACCGAACGGCGGAGCCGCGGACGGGAGGCGACGTCCGGAACGCGAAGAGGCGGCATGGACCCGGTCAAGCAGTGTCCGGATACTGGCCGTTGACCCTCAGCCTCGACACGCCTGGAGACGACGTGCGTACTCGCCTTGCTGTCGCCCTTGGTTCCGCCGCCCTGACGTGCGGCGCCCTGCTGACCGCCCCACCGGCCGGTGCTGCCGACTACCCGGTCAGCAGCTTCGACGTCACCTACGGGCAGACGTACACGCGGGGCACCATCACCTGGTACGGGCGGTCCGTGGTGGTGGCTGGTGAGCACAAGTCGGTGGACGTGAACAGTTGCCGTGGCACTACCGCGTTCACGCTCGACTCGCAGAGCCATCAGATGGGAGTGGGCCTGTCCGGCAACGTGTGCGGGGCGAGTGACACGTTCTCCTTCCTCGTGCCGGCGGATGCTCCGGGTGGAGCGGCGGTGGTGCGGGTGTGCCTGGACAACGGGGCGGACGGCCCGCAGGTCGTGTACCTGAAGTGTGTGAGGTACGGCCACCCCTGACCCGCGGCCTGGTGGGCGAGGCCCCGCGCATCGGAATCGCCGTGTGCCCGGGCCTCGCTCTGCACCCGTGCTCAGGAACCGGCCATGGCACGTAGTTCGCGGAGCGGGGCCGCCGGGCCCCGCTCCGCGCGGTGGGTCACCACAGATGGCGGACTCCGTAGGCGATGGCGCCGGCGAGACCGAGTCCGCTGCCATAAGCGAGGCCGCGGAGAAAGTGTCCGAACGCGGCGTGGCATTGGAGCCGGAGATACCGTCCGAGGCGGCCGTAGTGAGGCTCGCGGTAGTGGGCGCCGGTACGACGCCAGGTGTTGAGGACCCGGCAGTAGAGGATCAGGCCCCCGTACCCGTACCCGTACCCGTAGACGGGAGCGGGCGGGAGGAGAACGCGCAGAGCGGCCGGTGTGCTGGGGGCGGTTTCGGGTGTTCGGGTGTCGGGAGCGACGCGGACATGGCTGAGTATGGCTCCGGGCGCGACGTCCGCGCCCGTCCCTTCCGGGGCGGCCGGTGTGGCGGTGGTCAGTATCGGACTGCCGGCAACAGTGCTCATGCCGTGGTCAACCGGCCACGGGGGCCGGGTGGCACTGGTGACGCACTTGCTTCACCCCTGATGGGGGCCGCTTTCCCCGGCAGGAGGGAAATTCCTCATCCATCCGGGGTGAAATGCATCCGGGATCGAAGCCATGCGCTGGAATGCATCGGGGTCGAACCCACCCGAGGCGGAATGCATCCGCCGCTCGCAACTGCCCCACCGCGTTCGACGGCCAGTCAGCGATCAACGGCGTCAAACGCTCGCGGTCGGTGCCCTGGACCAGATGGCCTCTACGCCAGGGCTGGTGATCGCCGCGTTCCCCGGGCCGGCGCGTCGACGGCTCGTGAGCGGCGTCCGAGCGAAGTCCGCGGTGCTGCCCACCACTTGATGCATTGACAGGTCCGGCTCACCTTCACCATTCTTGAGAGCGCTCTCACGAGCTCACTTCCCCCGTACGGAGTCCCCACCTCCGAGGAGCCCTCCATGTCCCCACGGCATAGGCGCAAGCACATCCGGCTGATCCCGCTGGCCGCGGCCGCGCTGATCGGCACCACAGCCATCGTCGTCGGAGTCGGCGACCCCGACCCGGCCTCCGCCACCGTCCCCGCGACGATCCCGCTCACCTTCACGAACAACTCGGCACGTGGTGAGCAGGTCTACGTATACAACCTCGGTACCGAGCTCTCCACGGGCCGACAGGGATGGGCGGACGCGAACGGCACCTTCCATCCCTGGCCGGCCGGGGGCTCGACGCCCGTTCCCGCGCCCGACGCCTCCATCACCGGCCCGGCCAACGGCGGGTCGATGACCATCCGGCTGCCGAAGTTCTCGGGCCGGATCTACTTCAGCTACGGACAGAAACTGGTCTTCAAGCTCGCGACGGGCGGCCTCGTGCAACCCGCGGTGCAGAACCCCAGCGATCCCAACAGGAACATCCTGTTCAACTGGTCGGAGTACACCCTCAACGACTCGGGCCTGTGGATCAACAGCACCCAGGTCGACATGGTCTCGGCCCCGTACGCCGTCGGCGTGAAGCGTCCCGACGGCACCGTCGCGAACACCGGGCGCCTCAAGCCCGGCGGCTACCGGGGGTTCTACGACGCCCTGCGCGGACAGCCCGGCGGCTGGGCCAACCTGATCCAGACCCGGGCCGACGGCACGGTGCTGCGCGCGCTGGCGCCGGGCCACGGCATCGAGGCCGGTGCGCTTCCCTCGGGAGTGATGAACGACTACATCAACCGCGTCTGGACCAAATACGCCACCTCCACCCTGACCGTGACCCCCTTCGCAAACCAGCCCTCGGTGAAGTACTACGGCCGGGTCTCGGGCAACGTCATGAACTTCACCAACAGCGCCGGGGCCGTCGTCACGTCCTTCCAGAAGCCGGACTCCGACAGCGTCTTCGGTTGCTACAAGCTCCTCGACGCCCCGAACGACCAGGTACGCGGCCCCATTTCCCGCACGCTCTGCGCGGGTTACAACCGCTCCACTCTGCTCACCAACCCCAACCAGCCCGACACCTCGTCGTCCGGCTTCTACAAGGACACGGTGACCAACCACTACTCCCGCAAGATCCATGCCCAGATGGCCGACGGCAAGGCGTACGGCTTCGCCTTCGACGACGTCGGCGCCCACGAGTCGCTGGTTCACGACGGCGACCCGCGGCAGGCGTACGTCACGCTCGACCCGTTCGACTAGGACCCCGGGGGCGAGCCGACCAGGGGCGGGAACGCGGTGGTCGGTCGGACGCGGAGGGGGAGCGGTTGCAGCCGTTTCCCCTCCGCGAGCGAAGGCTGTGCAGCAGGTCCCGTCGATCGCCGACCGGTGGTCGACGGGATCCCGCCCCGGGCCCGGCCGGCCGTGGCGGCTCTTCACCCCAAGATCCGGCAGCCGGCCCCGACCTCCAGAAGGCCGGGGCCCGTTCCCGTTCGACGTGGAACGCCTCGCAGTTGGCGTGCTGGGCGGTCTTAATCGAGTGTGAGAGGCCCGGTCCGGGTGATACAAGCTCTGCGTGACTGAGCATCCCTACTTCCCCACCCTGCTGCGGATGATCGACGAGCGGTCCGCCGCCTTCCGCGCCGCCGTCGCCGCGGCCCCCAGCCTCGACGCCGACGTCCCCTCCTGCCCGGGCTGGACGCTGTACGACCTGGCGAACCACCTCAGTGAGGGGGACCGCTTCTGGGCCTACATCGTGCTGAACACGGCGCCGGGCGACGAGCGGCCGAGCAAGGACGGACTGCCGGCGCCCAGGGAGCGCGAGGCCCTCATAACCTGGCTGGCCGACTCGACGGAGCAGCTGCTCACTGCTCTGCGCGAGGCCGGCCCGGACCGGGGCTGCTGGGCCTGGTGGGAGCCGCTGGCCTCACCGCACACGGTGGCCGCCGTGGCCCGCCGCCGCGTCCCGGAATCGCTGATCCACACCTACGACGCCCAGCTGGCCTGCGGTACCCCGCAGGAGCTGCCGACGACCGAGGCGGTCGACGCCATCGAGGAGTTCCTCGCCACCGTCTGCACCGGCACGGTCCCGTGGCCGGGCGAGCCCGCCACCATGGACTACCACGCAGCCGAGGCCGGCTCCTGGCGCCAGACGGTGGACGCCGCCGGTTCCCGCTTCACCCGCCTCACCGCGGCGGAGGCCGCCGAGAGCAAGCCCACCGCCGCCGTCTACGGCACGGCGAGTGAGATGGCCCTGCTCATGTACATGCGCATCCCGGCCGGCTCGCTGCGGATGGAGGGCGACGCCGGCCTGCTCCAGCAGCTGCAGGACTGGGGCTGAGACCGACCGGCAAATGGGTCACTTGAGGAGTCGGGTGGTGGGGCGGCCGTCGCCCAGCGGTAGCGCGGGGTCGGCGCGGCGGATGAGCGTACGCAGCGTGACGATCGCTGCGGACAGATAGAGACAGAAGTCCACGAGCAGTAGTTGACGCGGCGTCTGCTCGTACGGTTGGAGCAGCCCGGAGCGCCTATGCGCTCGGTGGGATCGAGCGGTCGAGCCTTGGTGGCTCAGGCTTCGATCTGTATCCAGGTATCGCCGGCGCGGAGCCAGAGGACACCGTCGCGACCCTGGGCGCAGCGCATGACTACCGGCCCCGGTAGTCGCAGCTTCTCCTGGGCGGTGATCACCCAGGCATCGTCGACGAGCTCCGCGCGGCTCAGCTCGACACCGGGACGGTTGTGGAACCGGTGGGTGAGGAGCATCCGGGTGCCGCGGACGGCGATGCCGTCGGTGTCTCTCAGGGGGTTGCGATAGCTCGTGATGTCGCCGGTGGCGGGATCGACTCGGGACAGGAAGGCACCCTCGTGGCTGTACCAGGCGAGCCAGGCCATGGCCTCTTCGGTGGCGCCCGCGCTTCCGCCGAGGGGCCATACGGGGAGCCGTCCCTGAGGGCTCCATGTGTGGGTACCGTCGGTGTCCCAGCGGGCCAGGCCGGCACTGGTCTCCGGGTGGTCTCCGTAGATGCCCTCGTCACCGTACGAGGTCCAGATGCCGCCGTCGCGGTCGGTGACGATGTAGTCGATGTCGTCGCCGATACAGAAATGACTTACCGGGTGTCCCCCGGGGGAGTACACGACCGCGTTCCTCTCCCAGATCCCGTTCTGGGCCCGGCGCATACGGCCTGACGCCAGCAGAAACCGTGACCAGGAGAGCAGGGCCAGGTGGCTGGTCCCCGGGGTTATGCCGGTTACGGCGGTGCGGTGTTCCACACCGCCCGAGATCACGACCAATACGCCGTCACACGGAGCCGCCACGCTCCATCCGACCCATCCCTTGATGTACGGGGAACGGCGCAGGTTCCGTTCATGGATCAGCATCACCGCGAGTTCATTGCCCGGGCCAACGCTCCACCACAAGGCCCGCCATCCAGCTCGGGCATCCTCAGGGGGCAAGCTCCACACGACAGGCAGTTCGCCAAGCGTCATCGGCATTCACCTTTTGGACTCCAGGCCCCAACGGCGCCTGAAGGGATGTACGTTACCGGGCGGCGGCCGCCGCGTTTCGACCGGCCCCCTGCCCGATGCGCCCAGCACGCCAGCGCGCCACCTGCGGATGGCCCGGCTTGATATCCCGCGGCAGCAACGGCTCAAGCCGGGCCCACTGGCCATTCGTCAGATCCCCACGTCCCACAGGACGTGATCACCGACGAACAAGATCCACTTTCCCAACAGACCCTAGGCGACGCCGGCCGCGGCGGATACCGACACCGGATGGCCGGCGCCGAGGCGACATCGGCCGTGACGGACGACAGCGCGCCCGCATTCCTGCCTGTGGTTCTGCCTGGAGACCGGTACGGACCGCTGCTTGGCTGTTCGGTGTGGGCGGGAGCCCGGGCGTCGCCGGCAAAGGTCCGGTGGCGCCCCGCTCCAGCGAGGTCGCCGTGTGTGCGACGCGTCGTCCGGCCCGGCCGGACGACGGCGGCCGCCGCGATCCGGGGAGGTGCGGCGGCCTGTTCGCGCCTGTCGCAGCCCCGGAGTCATATCCCCTGAGTGGAGCGCATTTTGAGCTTGGTGTTGACGACCTCCTCCGTGCCGGACCGGGACAAGGTGGCGTACTGGAACGATGTGGTGAGCAGGACGCTGGTACCGATGACGGTCACCCCTCGGGGCGACGGGCCGTTCGACGGCCGGATCGCCAGCGACCGTCTCGGCTATCTCCAGGTCTGCACCATGGAGGCCGACGCGGAGCGGGTCAGCCGCACGCCCGCGCTGATATCCAGGTCGCCCGAGGCGCTGGTGGCGGTCGGTGTCCAGGTGTCCGGCACGGCCACCTTCGTCCAGGACGGCAGGCGGGCCGAGGTGGGGGAGGGGGACCTGGTCGTGTGCGACACGACCCGGCCGTATTCCTTCGACTATCCGCAGCGGTTCGCGACGCACGTCTTCCAGCTGCCGCGCCGCACGCTGGGCGTGTCGGAAAGCGACATCCGGCAGGTCACCGGCAAAGCCATCGGCACCGGGGACGGTTTCGGCGCGATGCTGCTCCCGTTCCTGGCCACCCTGGCCTCGTCCACCGCCGGAGGCTACCCGCACGCCGTCGCGAACCGGCTGGCCGGCAACGTCGTCGACCTGCTTTCCACGCTGATCGCGGAACGTGCCCACCGGGGCGGCACGGAAGCGGCGGAACGCAGCCATCTGATGCTGCGTGTCCTCGACCACATCAACCGGAACCTGGGCGACCCGGACCTGTCACCGGAGCGCATCGCCCGCGAGAACAGGATCTCCGTCCGGTACCTGCACCGGCTGTTCGAGGGCGAGGGGACCACGGTCGGTCGTTTCGTCCGGCAGCGGCGCCTGGAGGAGTGCAAGCGCGAACTGGCCCGTCGCGGCGGAACGGCCCCGACCGTGTCCGCCGTGTCCCAGAGGTGGGGTTTCGTCTACCCCGCTCACTTCAGCCGGGCCTTCCGCGCCGCCTACGGCATCTCCCCACGTGAATGGCGGGCCCTGCGCACCGCCCAGGACGACCGCGGGCGGACTCCGGTGGCCCGCCCGTCCGCCGGGGCCGTCCCCCAGGACGCCACCGCCGGCCGAGGGGTCGACGCCCGAGGGGCTGACCTCCCGCCTTCCAGGGGGTAGGGCCCCGCTCGGAACCGCGCCGCCGACCATCCTGTGGCCGCGTCGGCGACCCCGGCCCCACGAGTGCCGGACCGCGTTCCGTACACCCGACCGCGTACGGGTGCTCGGAACGCCCCTCGCTTCAGTCCAGTCCCTTTCGGCAGGAGACCGTGTGTCCGACTTCGTCGTTTCGTCAGCTCGGCACCCGGTGCTGGACCCTACGACCCGAGTGTTCGTGGACCGGCACAGCCGCCCGCCATCGGTGCGCGCCCCCGACCTGGCAGCGGCTCGACGGAATCTCGCGCGTCTCCAGGGGGAGGGCGCGGTCGACCCTCCGGACGAGGAAGCCATCTCCGCGGAGTGGTTCATGCTGCCGGTCGGGCCGACCGGTCGCGTACGGGTGCAAGTGGTCAGGCCGGCCGGCACCGTCGGCGACAGTCCCGTCGTCCTGTTCCTGCACGGGCTGGGCTGGGCCCTGGGCGACCCCGGCACCTACCGGCGTGTCGTGCGCGCCTTCGCTCTCGGCGCGGACGCGGCCGTGGTGTTCGTCGACTACGAGCGCGCCCCGGAGGCGCGGTATCCGATCGCCGTCGAGCAGTGTTACGCGGTCGCGCGGTGGATCTGCGAACGGGGTGGCGAGATCGGCCTGGACGGGAGCCGCATGGCCGCGGTGGGCGCTTCGGCGGGCGGCAACCTCGTCGCGGCGCTGACCCTGCTGGCCAAGGAGCGCGGTGGGGTGCGACTGCTGCAGCAAGTGCTGCTCTGCCCCGTCACCGACGCCGGCTTCGACAGCCCCTCGTATCAGGAGTTCGCCCACGGCTACCTGCTGGACCGCGAGACCATGCGCTGGTTCTGGGACCAGTACCTGCCCGACGTAGGGCAGCGGAGCCAGGCCACCGCTTCACCACTGAGGGCCACGCTCGAACAGCTCACCGGGCTGCCCCCGGCCCTGGTGGTCACCGGCGAGGCCGACGTGGTGCGCGACGAGGGTGAGGCGTACGCGGGAAAGCTCCGGTCGGCCGGGGTACCGGTGGTCTCCCTGCGTTACCACGGGACGATCCACGGCTTCATGGTCCTCGACCAGCTGCGCGAGACGGCCTCCGCCCGCGCCGCTCTCATCCAGGCCCTCGACACCGTCCACGTCGCCCTGCACCAGCACCGCGACTGAGCCCCGCGCGGGAACGGCGTGCCGCGTCCCGTCGCTCCCTGCCCACCGGGGCGGACGCGAGCCCGGCGCGGACGGGCCCGGCGCGACCGAGCCCGGCGTGACCGGACCCGCGCGAGCGAGCCCGGCGCGGACGGCCCCGGCGTGACCGGACCCGCGCAACCGGCCCGGCGCGAACGGGTCCGGCGTTCCGCCGCCCGGGGCGTGTCAGGGTGGACGGCCTCACGTGGCGGGGAGCGTGTCCAGGAGCCTCTGCGCAGCCTTCGACTCCTTGTCGAGGGCCGCGTCACCGAAGGCGAGGACCTGGCGCAGACAGGAGCGGGCTTCCGCGGTCTCGCCCAGTTGGATCAGGGCCTCCCCCAGATCCAGAAGCTGTTCGGCCTCCCTGTGGGGCATGCCGATGCGACGCGACTGGGCCTGGGCACGGCGATGGTGGTCGACCGCCTCCCGCCACCTCCCCAGGGCGGCGTAGTCGAGACCGAGCACCTGGTACGTGTGAGCCCGGAAGACATCGGTGACGAGCCCGCTCAACGGACAGTCGGCGGCGTCGAGGAAGTCGGCGACGCGCTGGTGCTGGGCCAGCGCCTCCTCGGCGTGGCCGAGCAGGCGCAGGGCGGTTCCGTAGAGGCGGACGGCCTGGGGCCACACCTCGTGGAGATCCGCGTCTTCGGACAGCTCGACGGCGGAGAAGGCCTTGTCCGCGACGGACCTGGCGTCGCCGAGCTGTTGGTGCGCGCTCGCCGCGAGTATCAGGGCGGAGGCCTGCTGGTGCGGGTCCTGCGCGCGGCGGGCGTGTTCCAGCGCCTCGTCGGCTCGTTCGATGGCCTCACGGTAGCGCTGCTCACAGGTGGTCAGCGCCCACGAATGGCAGTTGAGGTGGAAGGCCCGCATATAGGGGTCGTCGAGCGCGGCAGCGGCCTCGACGGCCAGACCGAAGACTTCGGGCCAGTGTCCCCAGTGCACCCACAGATCGCAGAACCATTCCATGGCATGCGCGGTCTCGACGACCCTCGTGTGATCGTTCCTTCGAGCGGCGTCGCGCAGCGCCGCGAGCCAGGCGGGCGCCTCGTTCCGGAGCCAGGCACGCGCCTGCTCGGCACTCTCCGGCGCGGCGAGACCCTGCCCGGAGGAGGGAGCTGCCCCGTGCGTGGGCTGGTACCAGCGCCCGGCGACCACGGCCGTCTCCAGCAGCCACACGCGCAGCCGCTCGTCCGCCGCCTCCCGCTCGCCGGGTTCCTCCTCGCCGGACAGCCGGGTGCGGGCGAACAGCCGCAGCAGGTCGTGCAGTTGGTAGCGGCCGGTGAACGTGGCCTGCAGCAGGCCCGCCTCGACGAGTTCCTCCATCACGTCCTCGGCCTGGGGGACGCCGGTCCCGGCGAGAGCGGCGCCGTAGGCGGCGGTCATGTCCGGACCCGGCACCAGGCTCAGCAGCCGCAGCATGCGCGCGGCCTGGGCGGTCAGCTGGCGGTAGGACAGTTCGAAGGCCGGCTCCACACGGACGTCGCCCGCGGCGAGCGCGCCCAGCCGGCGTTCCTCGTCGGCCAGGCGCCGTACCAGGCGGTCGACGGTCCATCCGGAACGGACCGTCAGCCAGTTCGCCGCCACACGCAAGGCCAACGGCAGTCGCCCGCACAGCTCCGCCACCCGCCCCACGGCCTCGGCCTCCGCCTCCGCACGCTCCTCGCCCAGGATCCGGCGCAGCAGAGCGACCGCCTCGTCCTGCGTCATCTCCGACAGCGCCAGACGCTGGACGTCCGGCAGTCCGGTCAGGGACCGCCGGCTGGTGATCAGCACCAGGCCGCGACCGCCCGTGGGCAGCAGCGTCCGCACCTGCTCCTCATCGCGGGCGTTGTCCAGGACCACCAGGCACCGGCGGCCGCCCAGCAGCGCTCTCAGCAGCCCGGCACGGCCCTGTGGATCCTCGTGCGCCAGTCGGCGGTCCGGCACGCCCAGGGCTTTCAGCAGCCTCAGCGTTGCCTCGCCCGTGTCCACGGGGCCGTCCACGCCGTGAAGGTCCACCACGAAGCACCCGTCGGGGAACTTCTCCCTCAGGTCCGCCGCCGCCTTCAGCGCCAGCGTCGTCTTCCCACACCCCGGAGGACCCGAGACGACCCACACCGCAGCCTTCCCGTCGGCCGGCGCCCGTCCCGCGGCCTCCCGCAACAGCGTCAGCTCCGGTTCCCGGCCCGTGAAGTCCCCGACCGACCGGGGCGGCACGACCGTCCCCGCCACCACCACGCTGCGCGTCGGACGCGCCGCACGCACCGAGGCCAGCAGCGCTTCCCGCTCCGCGTCCGCGAGCCCGAGGCCGTCGGCCAGGGCCACCACGGTACGTCGCTGCGGTACGCGGCTGCGTCCACGTTCCATGTCGCCGATGGCCCGGACGCTCACACCCGACGCCTCGGCCAGTTCTTCCCTCGTCAGACGGCGCTGCTGCCGCAGACCGAGCAGAACGGCCCCGAACGCCTTCTCCCCGAACACGAGTCCTCTTCCTCCCCGCCCCGAGGAAAGAATACGGTGCGTCGTTCACGGCGAAGCCGCAGGCCAGCGGCGTCAGGCAGGGTGCCGGGCTCACCTTGAGGGGTGAGCCCGGCAGGGACCCGAGCCGTGCTCGGAGTTTCGCGGGCGGTGGGCCCGGCCCCGTCCTGGACACGCGGCAGCCACCTCGCCCCAGGCGTTCGGTCCTGTGCCGCTCCATGCCGCTCACCCCGCAGGCAACGCCTCCAGCCGCTTCCGCGCCTCGCTCACGACCGCGGCGTCGGCCGCGTCGCCGAGTTCCAGAACTCCGCGAAGGCAGCTGCGGGCCTCGTCCGGCTCTCCCAGTTCGATCAGGGCCTCACCCGTACCCAGCAGTGCGCTCGCCTGCATGTGCGTCATGCCGAGGTCCCGGAACCGGTCCAGCGCCTCGCGATGACGGTCCAGCGCCTCGCTCCACCGGCCCAGGACGGCGAGGTCGAGACCGAGCGCGTACGTCGTGTGGGCACGGACCATGGCGGCCAGGTGCCCGCCGACCTCCTGGTCCGGCGAGTCGAGGAATTCGATGATGCGCAGGTTCTGCGCGTGTGCCTCGCTCGTCAGCCCCAGGAACCGCAGGGAGGACCCCAGGTTGACCACCGCCCCGAGCCAGCCCTCGCGATCGCCGATCCCCTCGTACAGCTCCACCGAGGCGCGGGCCTTGTCGACGGCCTCCTGGGCTTCTCCCAGCTTCCGGTAGGCGACCGCCGCATGGGACAGTGCGGACGCCTGCTGCGGGACGTTGCCCGCGAGGCGGGCGCAGCGCAGACCTGTCTCGGCCTGGTCGATGGCCTCCCGGTACCGGTGGTCGCATGCGATGAGGGCCCATGCGTGCATGTTGTGACTGAAGGCGCGCATGCCGGGGTCGTCGAGCGCCGCGGCTGCGTGACCGGCGAGCTCGTAGAGCTCCGACCAGTGGCCCCAGAAGACCCACAGGTTGCAGAACCACTCCATGGCGTCGCCCATCTCCACGACGCGCAGGTGCTCGTCGCGCTGCGCGGCGCTGCGCAGCGCCGCGAGCCAGGCAGGGGCTTCGCCCTGCAGCCAGGCCCGGGCGTCCTCGGTGCTCGCCAGCGGGACGATCCCCCGCCAGGAGGCCGGGGGCGCACCGTACTTGGGTTTGTACCAACGGCCGGCGACCACGGCCGTGTCGAGCAACCAGGCGCGCAGCCGGTCGTCCGCCGCGCGCCGCTCCACGGGTGGTTCTTCGCGGGCAAGGCGGCCACGGGCGAACAGCCTCAGCAGGTCGTGAAGTTGGTAGCGCCCGCTGACGGTGGCCTGGAGCAGGCCCGCCTCGACCAGTTCCTCCATCACGTCCTCGGCCTCGAAGACGTCGACCTCGGCCAGGCAGGCACCGTACGCGGCGGTCATGTCCGGTCCTGGAACCAGGCTCAGCAGACGCATCATCCGAGCGGCAGCGTCCGTCAGCTCGCGGTAGGACAACTCGAACGCCGCTTCCACCCTCACGTCGTCAGCCGTCAGGGCGCTCAGGCGTCGTTCCTCGTCGGCCAGACGGCGTGCCAGGTGCTCGACGGTCCAGGCCGCGTTGATCGCGAGGCGATTGCCGGCCACGCGAAGGGCCAGCGGCAGGCGCCCGCACATCTCCGCCACCCTCGCCACGGCGTCAGGCTCCGCGTCCGCGCGTTCTTCGCCCAGGATCCGGCAGAGCAGCGCGACCGCCTCGTCCTGCGTCATCTCCTCCAACGCCAGCCGGTCGACGTCCTCGAGCCCTGTCAAGGGTCGTCGGCTGGTCACGAGGACCAGGCTGCGGCCGCCCGACGGAAGCAAGGGGCGCACCTGGCCCTCGTCGCGCGCGTTGTCCAGCACCACGAGACACCGACGCTCGCCCAGCAGGGCCCGCAGCAGCCCCGCGTGCCCGGCCGCGCCCTCCTGGCTCAGCCGACGGTCCGACACCCCGAGGGCCTTCAGGAGCTTCAGCAGCGCCTCGCCCGGGTCCACGGCGCCGTCGACGCCGTGGAGGTCCACCATGAAGCAGCCTCCCGGGAAGTCCTCCGCCAGATCCGAGGCCGCTCGGAGCGCCAGGGTCGTCTTCCCACACCCCGGCGGGCCGGAGATCACCGCCACGGACACACCGTCACCGGTGGCGGACCGCTCGGCCATGTCCTTCAACCGGGCCAGTTGGGGGCCACGGCCGGTGAAATCCCGCACCGATCGCGGCGGCACCGCCGTGCCCGCGACGGCGACCGCGCGTGCGGGACGGTCGGCCCGGCTCGCCGCCAGGAGGCCGTCCCGCTGCGTCTCGCCAAGCCCCAGCCCGTCGGCCAGGGCCACCACGGTGCGCCGCTGCGGTACGCGGCTGCGTCCCCGCTCCATGTCGCCGATGGCCCGGACGCTGACACCCGACGCCTCGGACAACTGCTCCATCGTCAGGCGGGCCTGCTGACGCAGTGCGCGCAGGACGGCCCCGTAAGTCTTCTCTCCGGACATGACTCCCCTTGTTCTCCTGGGATCCGAGGGTATGTCGTGCCCTGTCCGGCCGAACCCGCAGGCAGCGGGCACGAGGGCGGGGTGCGGGACCCCTCGTGATCGGCGTTGCCGGCCGGCACGTCTGAGGGTCGCGCTCGCAGGGTCCGGGAGGGCTCAGCACCGGACTTCCGGCCGGAGCCGAGGGTCCGGCCGGGCCGACGGACGTCGTCGGACGCTCCGCGGGCCTCGCCGGGACATGGCCGACGAGGCGGCTCCCGGCGGGCGGCCGACGCCTGACCGGCGTGACCACCCTCCTCGGGATTCCGGCCTGTACGGGACCGTCCTGGAGCCCCGCCCCGGGCTGAGGAAGCTGCGCCGCGCCGGAACGGAAAGACTGAGGTTCCCCCGCACCTGGAGGGCGAGAATGGAGAGCGCGGCGGGTGTGGATGTCGAGAAGGTGCCGCCGGCTCCGTCCCAGGGACATCAGCGGGCGACACCGACCGCACGAGGAATGAGGGAGACACCACCATGGCGATTCAGCGGATGGACAACGTCGGTATCGTCGTCGAGGACCTGGATGCCGCCATCGCGTTCTTCGTGGAACTGGGCATGGAGCTGGAGGGCAGGGCGGAGGTCCAGGGCCCCTTCGCCGACCAGTGCACCGGACTCGACGGCGTCCGCTGTGACATCGCGATGCTCCGGACCCCGGACGGTCACAGTCGGCTCGAGTTGGCGAAGTACCGCAACCCCGCGGTGATCAGCGACGGGCCACGCAACCGACCGCACAACGTCCTGGGCACACACCGCGTGATGTTCGCCGTCGACGACATCGAGGACACCGTCGCCCGGCTCCGCCCCTACGGCGCCGAACTCGTCGGCGAGATCGCGCGGTTCGAGGACGTCTACCTGCTCTGCTACCTCCGCGGCCCGGACGGCATCATCGTCGGGCTGGCCGAGCAACTGGGCTGAGAAGGAGAGACCGAATCGCCCGGCCGCACGAAGCAGCGCGGTCTGCCCTGCGTGCTCCGCCAGGATCCGACGCCGTGACGCCACCTCGCCTGGCCATCGCGCCCAAGGACGGAACCCGCGCACCCGTGGGTACCAGGGGAGCGGCCGGCCTCAGTGGGGGGTGGCGGCCGGGCAGTCCGGAGCCGAACGGGCGCATCCCGTTGCGTCGTGGGGGCATGGCTGCACGGCGGGGAGCCGAGTGCGCCTCAGGCCAGGCTGTCGAACTCGCCGAGGAAGGCGCCGACCACCGCGGCGACGGCGCCGCCGACGAAGAGAAGGCCGACGGTGACGACGACGAGGGCCAGGGAGGCGTCCAGGATTCGCCGGCTCCGCGGCCGCAGCGGAACCACGCGGCCGGGATCGCGCACGTCGTACGCCGCTTCGATGCTCCACGTCGGGATGGAGTGCCGCACGGTGCGGACCAAGCCGCCCGGATCCGTGTACGCGTAGAGGCCGTGCTGGTCCTGCAGCCTGACGGCGGCCGTCCGGACGCCGTGCTTCCGGAGGTGACGTTCCTCGACCGGGGCGTACGCGAGGAAGGCGCCGAGCGCGAGCACCAGTATCCCGAAGAAGCTGAACGGGATGATGACGATCATGGCGGCCGGGCTTCCCTGGACGCCCACGAGCACGCACAGGCCGACAGCCACCAGGGTCGCGACGAGGGCGCCGCGCTTCATCCCGCGGAGCCAGTTCCGGTAACTGGGCTGGTACAGGCGCTCGCCCGAGACCAGGTCCGCGCCGTCGACCGCCGCCAGCTCCTCGGTCCGCTCCGGCACGACCGCGTTCACGGCCTCGGCGAAGGCGACGGCGGCGGCCTCGTCCGCCACGTCCCAGACCCGGTGGACGTGCGTCTTCTCCGTCGTCGGCGCGGCGATCAGCTCGATCGTGACGTGCCGCTCCTCGGCGAGCACACGGCTGATGGCCTTCAGGGGGATGTGCGTCTGCTCGTGCGGGCGGCGCACGACCAGCGCCTCGTTCTCGACGAGGGCGAGGGTTTCCTTGCCGGCGTGGAGAACGGGTATGGGAGTGATCGACATGGATGTGATCGTAGGGGTGCAGGAAGAAGCCGTGGTGGGTAATCGTGCATCGACGGGCAGGGGGCAACCGAACACGGCGTGGAAGTGGGTCGACGATGTCCACTGCGGAGGGATACCCGCTGCGGGCCGCCGCCCAGGCGCGCACGCTGGCGGAGATGGACGCGCTCCTCGTGGAGTGCCGGGCCTGCCCGCGGCTGGTGGAGTGGCGTGAGGAGACGGCCCGCGAGAAACGTGCGGCGTTCCGGGACTGGGAGTACTGGGGCCGGCCCGTGCCCGGGTTCGGACCGGCGGATGCCTCCCTCCTGATCACCGGCCTCGCGCCGGCGGCGCACGGCGCGAACCGGACCGGGCGGATGTTCACCGGCGACCGGTCCGGTGATCTGCTGTTCGCGACGCTGTACGAGCTGGGGCTGGCCTCCCGGGCTCTCGCCACCCGTTCCGATGACGGGCTGGAGCTCTTCGGGGTGCGCGTCACCGCCCCGGTGCACTGCGCTCCGCCGGACAACCGCCCGACGCCCGGCGAGCGTGACACGTGTCGTCCCTGGCTGACCCGCGAGGCGCAACTGCTGCGCCCGACCCTGCGCGCGGTCGTCGCCCTGGGGGCCTTCGGCTGGCAGGCCGCGCTGGCGGCGCTGGGCGAGGCGGGGTGGAGCGTGCCGCGGCCGCGGCCGGTGTTCGGTCACGGCGTGCAGGCGCCGCTGACCCACGTGGGAGGGACGGGCGACCCGCTCACGGTCTTCGGCTGCTATCACGTCAGCCAGCGGAACGTGTTCACCGGCCGGCTGACGCCTGACATGCTGCGCCGGGTCCTCGCCGACGCAGCGCACGCCGCAGGCCTGCGGGTGGAGGATCCGCCACGCCAAGGGTGACCTCCGTCCATCGTGATCCGACCCCCCTCGGGTGCGTCAACGCGGCCACGGCGAGCCGAACGCCCCTGCGCCCGGGACTGATCGGTCACACAGGGGACCTGCGAGCCGGGCGTACCGGGCCCGTCGTTGACAGGTGTCGGCCCTGATCGGTCTAATGCGGACGCGTAGCACTCGGGCGGGCCTGTCCGGCCCGGTCATCAGGGAGGGGCGGAGCCGTGGGCGGGCACAGCGGAGTGCCGGACGACGCACCGGCCGGGATCGCGGAGCTGTACGAGCGGGACCGTACGTGCAGGAGCCTGGGCATCGCGCTCGAGGAGGTCGCGCCGGGCAGGGCGCTGATGCGCATGCGGGTGAGCGAGGACATGGTCAACGGCCATGGCATGGCGCACGGTGGATTCGTGTTCCTCTTTGCCGACGCGGCGTTCGCCTTCGCCTGCAACGGCTACGGGCCCGTCACCGTGGCGCAGTCCGCGCAGGTCAGCTTCCTGCTGCCGGCCGCCGTGGACGACGAGCTGGTCGCCGAGGCCGTGGAGCGGACGCGCTCGGGCCGCAACGGCATCTACGACGTGACGGTGCGACGGGTGGACGGAACGGTCGTCGCGGAGTTCCGTGGACAGAGCGTGATGCTGTCCGGCAGAGCGCAGCCGCAGAAGGACTGAAGCCCCGGAGGGACCGGGCGCGCCCGGCGTCCGCCGGCCGGGCCGGCAGGCAGACGCCGGGCGCGCCCCGGTCCCTCCGGGCGAGGTGGCAGGGAGCCGGTCGGATCGCGTGCCCTGGCGCCCGTCCCGCGCGTCGGCCGGCCATGGCGCGCGCCCGTCCCGCGCGTCGGCAGGCCATGGCGCGCGGCCCGTCCCGCGCGTCGGCCGGCCCTGGCGCTCGGCCCGTCCCGCCCGTCGGCCGGCAGTGCCCCGCGCGCCCTCCTGCCCGTCGGCGGGCCGTGCCCCGCGCGCCCTCCCGCCGGGGGGCCCGCCCCGCCCGGCCCCCCGCCCCCCCCCCCCCCCCCGGGCCCGCCCCCCGCCCCCCGCCCGCCCCCGGGGCGGGGGCCCCCCCCCGTGGGTGGTGGGCCGGCGCGG
>NZ_JBIWOU010000001.1:52805-251778 GCF_044767915.1 Streptomyces sp. NPDC101191 | reverse complement strand
CGGGCGCGGGCGGGGGGCCGGCCCCGCCGGGGGGGGGGGTGGCCCGGGGCCGCCCCCGGGCGGGGGGGGGCGCGGGGCCCCCCCCCCCCCCGGGGGGGCCCCCCCCCCGGGCGGGCCCCCCGGCCCTCAGCCCGCGGCCTGGCCGAGCCTCCGGCCCCGTCAGTCCGCCGGGCGCTCGTCCACCACCTGTTGGAGCTTGCCCGTTCGCGGGTTGGTGGTCAGCTCGGACCGGGGCACCCACTCGATGCCCAGTTCGTGGATGGCGCCGTCCGCGACCTCCGCCGGGAAGAGCGGCCGGGCCGCGTAGACCGCCTCGACGAGGCGGGCGCTCAGGTCCGCCGGGGGCTCCTCGACGTACCCCAGGCGCAGGATGAGACCGTCCCGTCCGTCCCAACGCCGCTGCACCATCTGCATCCCGGCGATGTACCGGTCCCGGTCCGCCTCCACGAGCACCGCGCGGACGTCCTCGATCGGCATCGAGACCGTACCGACGCGACCCCCCTCCATGGACCGTCCGAGCAGTCGGAACCGCCGGCACTCGGCGTCGACCCACTCGCCGCGGTCGCCCGCGGGAAACCTGATGACCGGCATGAGCGTGCGGAACAGGTTGGTGACCAGGACCCGGCCCGGCACCCCCGGTGTGGTGATGGGCTCGCCGGTGACTTCGTCCACGAGTTCCACGATCGTGCGGTGCGGGAACGCCTCGTGCACCCGCACGTCCTCGCCGGGTACGGGCCGTCCGACGAGTCCCGCGTCGATGGAGGCGTAGCCGACCGAGGCGATGGCAGCCTTGGGGAAGGCGCGCAGCAGGATCGGCCGGAGATCGGTGAACAGCAGATCGCCGCCGAAGAGCAGCAGTTCCACCGAGTCGGCGGTCTGTCCACGCCGGATGAGGCATTCCGCCACGGCGGCCAGCTTCATGGGGACGCCGGCGAGGGCGTTGACCCCGAAGTCGCCGATCAGGTCGGCGATGAACTCGTTGGGGGCTCCGGCCCCGACCGGGAGACGGACGTTGTCCACGGGCGCCGCGTGCAGGGCGTGTTCGATGTACAGCATCCCGCCGTACAGTTCGCCGGCCCAGAAGAGGTTGGCCACCCGGTGTCCCGGCTTCAGCCCGGCCTGCACGATGCCGGCGCCGAACGCGGTGACGGAGTCGGCGTGTTCCGAGCGTGACCAGACCGACAGCTTGGGGACACCGGTGGTGCCCCCGGTCTTGTAGACCCCGGCATCGGTCAGCGGCCCGGTCAGCACCCTGTTGTCCGGCCAGGTGTTCGCCGCCCAGAACTCCGTGTGGTCGATGACGGGGAGCTGGGTGAGGTGCGAGACCGTCCGCGGCACGTCCCGGTACGCCTCCGCGTAGAAGGGGGAGTGGGTGCGGACGAAGTCGACCAGTTCTTGGAGGGATTTGGCGGGCACTACGTCTCCTGCTCTGTGTCGGCGTCGGCGTCTGCGGATTCCGGCGGGCGCCCGATCCAGGTACGGGCGAGTCCCTGGACGACGGAGCCGTCGCGGTCGGTCAGCTTGCGCTCCAGGTAGGCGGCTGCCCAGGAGTTGGTCGGGACACGGAAGGGCGGCCGCTCGGAGCGCAGCGTCCGCACGACGACGTCCGCCACCTCGGCCGCGGTCTGGCCGGCGCCCTCCCATCCCTGGTGGGCGACCCAGTGGACGTAGTCGGCGAAGGTGGGGGCGTAGGGTCCGGAAGCGGCCTCGATGGTCTTGCGGTTGATGTCGGGAAAGATCCCGAAGGACGTGTCCTTGACGAAGCCGGGGACCACCACGGACACCTTCACGCCGTGCGCGTCCGCCACGGGGGCCAGGGCCTCCATGAACCCCTCGACCGCGAACTTGGCGGCGCAGTAGGCCTCGTTGAAGGGCTGACCGACGACTCCGTGGACGCTGCCGATGGTGAGCAGGTGGCCCCGGGCGGTCCGGAGCAGCGGCATCGCGGCCCGGCTCACCTCGACCACCCCGAAGAAGTTCACCTCCAGGTTGGCCCGCAGCGCATCCGTGGTGGACATCTCCAGCGTCGGGTCGAAGTTGGAGATGCCGGCGTTGTTGACCACGGCGTCCAGTCGTCCGTACGCCTCGCGCACCCCATCGACGCAGCGGGCCACGGAGTCGGGGTCGGTGACGTCCAGCCTCCGGATGTCCAGGGCGACCCCGGCCCGGTCCGCCGCCTCCTGGAGCGCTCCGGCACGGGTGGGCTCGCGCAGGGTGGCGACCGTGGCGAAGCCCGCCCGTGCGGCGGCGATCGCCGTGGCCAGTCCGATGCCCGAGGACGTCCCGGTGATCAGCGCCACCCGGGGCGCCTGCGGCTCTCCCCGATCTCCAGGGGACGCCGCGAGCGGCGCGGTCATGAGGTGCCCTCGGCCAGGGCCGGTTCGGCGTCCCCGTGGCCCGCCCCCGGATCTCGCTGCCGTTCCGCCGCGTCCAGCAGGGGCTGGATGCGGAGGGCGGGCAGGAAGGAGCAGGCCGCGAGCAGGGTGCCGCCGGCCATGGTGACCCGCGCCGCGTCCAGCACCCCCAGCGGGCCGCTGAGCACGCTGACGGCAACGCCTCCCACCAGGGCCGCCAGCGGGATCACGCCCCAGGTGGCGGTCCGGAAGGCCGCGTGCATGACGCCTTGGTTGTGCGTGGACATCCGGGACTGCCGGATGGGCGCGCTGGACACGTTGATGCAGGACATGAAGAAGCCGTAGCAGCCCATGGTCACGGCGATCACCGCGCCCGCAGGGAGGGCGGGTGCGGCGAGCACGCCGAGCCCCACGAGACAGTGCAGGAGCAGCGCCCAGGCCAGCATCCGCCCGGTTCCCAGCCGTTCGCCGGCCTTCGGTGCGAGGGCCGCGCCGGCCAGGGCCCCCACGGCCGCCACGGACATGGCGGCACCGAAGACGCCGACGGAGACGCCGAGTCCCTGATAGGCGAGGATCGGGAGCACGGTGACGAAGACGGGGCCGCCGCAGTTGAGCGTCACGGCCGCCACCACCACCCGGCGCAGGACGGGGTCGGACCAGTTCAGCCGGAAGCCGGCCGTGAGCCGCTGCCACACCGATCCCTCGGCGACGGTCCGCTCGCCCCAGGGCCGCATGGACCGGATGCACAGGGCGGAGATCAGATAGCTGGCGGCGTCCACGAGCAGGGCGGCCACGCCCAGCGCTCCGTAGAGGCCGGCCGCCAGGGAGGGGCCGGAGACCTCGGAGACCGAACGGGTGCCCTCCAGCCGTGAGTAGGCGCGGACCAGGTGGTCCTTCGGCACCACGGCGGGCACCGCGACCAGGTAGCCGACGGTGAAGAAGATCGTCGCGCCACTGATCACCGCCACACAGGCGAACAGCAGTGGCGTGGAGAGCCGGCCCTGCCAGTACGCCACGGGAATGACGGCCACGGCCGCCAGCCGGGCGAGGTCGCACACGAGCAGGGTGCGGCGGTTGTCCCACCGGTCGACCAGCACGCCGGCGAGCGGACCGAGGAGCGGGATGCCCAGGTACTGGGCCATGGCCACGATGCCGACCTGGAAGGCGGAGGCGTCCAGGAGAAAGATCATGACCGTCGGCACCACGAAGACGGTGATGCGGTCGCCGACCGTGCTCACCGACTGGCCGATCCAGAAGCGGTTGAACTCGGGGCCCAGGGACGCCGGACGCAGGCGCTTCACGGCCCCTCCCGTACCACGAGACCGGCGGTCTTGCCGGTTCGCTCGTTGCTGATCAGGTCGGCGACGGGGCGTACGCGGAAGTTCTCCGGATCGTGCTGGAAGGCGGTGCTGAGGGTGAAGGTCTCGGCCAGGAGTTCCTTGCGCAGCCGCTCGACGTCCACGGACGCGCCCGGTTCGGTCACGACCAGGAGCTCCACGGCTCCGGCGCGGCCCCCGGTCTCGGTGATCAGGACCTGGGAGCGGGTGACGCCCGGCTCCCGCTCCGCACGGGTGATCAACTCGTCCACGTGCAGACCCAGGCCGCGGACCTGGACGACGCTGTCGCGCCGGCCCGCCACCCGCATGGCCGGCCCCGGCCGGCCGCAGGGGCAGGCCACCAGCCGTCCGGCGTCTCCGGTGCGGTAGCGCAGCACCGGGTTGAGCATCTCGGGGTCGAGGGTGGTGAAGTCCAGCAGTTCGTCCTCGTCCACGTGGACGAGTTGATGGGGCAGGGTGTGGAAGGTGTCGGCCGGGCAGTCGGGGCTGTTGGTCCCCACCACCCAGGTCTCCGTGCTGCCGAACATGCCCCAGCGCCGGGCCTCCGGCGCGACCGCCGCCATGTCCTCCTCCATCTGCGGCTGCCAGGCCTCGCCCAGCCAGAGCACCTTGCGCAGGGCGGGCAGCTCGACCCCCGCGGCCCGGGCGTGGGCGAACCAGAGCCGGAGCACGCTCGGGGTGCCGCCGATCGCCGTCACCTCGCGCGCCGCGAAGAAGGCCAGCCACTCGGCGTACTCGTCCCTGGTGACCGAGCCCAGCGCGATCACCTGGCAACCGGACAGGTCGGCGAGGGCCGCGGCCAGGAAGTGCGCGCCCCACATGCGGCCGGCACCCCAGGCGTTGACGAAGACGTCCTCGCGCTCCAGCGGCTGCCAGTGTGCGTGCACTCCGGCCATGTAGAAGCCGGTGGGCGCGTGGCCCAGTTTGGGCGCCCCGGTGCTGCCGCCACTCTGGAAGAGCCAGGTGGCACCGTGCTCGGCGCGTGGCCGGAGGTGGGCCAGGGCGACGTTGAGATCGTCCTTGAGCAGCGGAGGGAGCGCGGCGACGTCGTCGAGGGTGCGGACGTCGGCGCAGCCGCGGTAGCGTGCGGCCAGTTCCGGGACCTGGCGCAGACGCCCGAGTGTGCGGCGGGCGACCGTGAGCCGTGGCTCGGCCGCCTCCGGGGTGAGCGAGAACATGGTGGTCAACTCCCTTCCTTCGGTGAGGCGAACGCGGGCGCGGCGCCGTCACCGGGTCCGGCGCCATCGGCGTCGGCGTCGGCGAGGTGCCGGGCGTGGGCGTCCCGGTAGGCGACGAACCGGGCGCGCGTCACGTCCCGTTGGATCTGCCGGTCCGGGTCTCCGGGAACGTGGGGGATGACGCCGTCGGGCTCCAGCTCGGAGAACCAGAACCGCTGCCCGTCGTGGAGGAAGTCGACGCAGAAGAAGGGAATGGACAGCCGCTCGGCGAAGTAGGCCGCGGCCTTGGCCAGTTCCTCGGGTACCGGGACGAACTCCATGGCGCCGCCCCGGCTCGCGTTGGCGACCGCCGAGCCGGGTTCCGGAGTCCGCTTCAGGACCGCGTGGGCGACGCCGTCGATCACGTACACCCGGTAGTCGACGGTGCCGTCCCCCAGATAGGGCTGGACCACCAGGGTGGTGTCCCCGCCCTGGGCGAGGCTGGCCAGACCACGGATGTCGCCGGCGCTGCGCGCCAGGTTGATGCCGCCGCCCCCGCACCAGCCGGCCGGCTTGACGACCGCCGGGTAGGTCATGGTGCCGAGGGCCACCTCGTACAGGTGCTTGCTCACGTCGCGGCCCGTGCCGATGCGGACGGACGGGATCGGGGGGATCGGCGAGCCGCCGAGGTGGAGCAGTGTGGCCAGCTTGTCGTTGCCGATCAGGGAGGTCTCGGGCGGGAACGGCAGGTAGAACCCGGCCTGCTGCAACACCGTGCACAGCGCGTACTGGTTGAAGATGTCCGGCTGCTGGTACGGCAGGGAGTAGAGCGCGGTGATGAAGAGCGTGTCGCGGGGGGTGACCGGTTCGCCGTCCACGTAGACACGGGCGCTGCCGGGCTGCGTGCCCTCCACCGTCACCGCGTCGGGGGAGTGCCGGGTCCAGGTCATGCCGAGGTCCTCGGCGACCTCCGCGTACAGGTCCCAGAACATGGCGTGCCACGACGCGGTGGACCGGGTCGACTCCCGGTCGGGGAAGATCCAGCACATCCGGCGCAGCGAGCCGGTGGCGGAGCGGACTGGTGTGGGATTCACGGGGTGTCCTCGGGTGAGGTGGGTCGGGGGTGCGGGGCGCCGGCGGGCCCGTCCGCGGCGGGGGCGCGGTCCGCCCACCAGCGGCGACCGGACTCGGGGAGGGTGTCCAGCGGGTCGTAGTAGGGGTGGCGCCGGGCCAGCGCGGCCCCGAGTTCGGCATCGGGCGACTGCCGCACTTCGAGCTCGGTGCGGTAGTTCTTCGTCCAGTACGAGATGCCGCGTTCGCGGTCGTACGCGACGGCCTGGTGCACCCAGCGCTTGCCGACGTGCGGCACGTCGCACACGATCCGCGGGGTGGCGTAGCCGGGGAGGTAGCCCATGATCGCCTCCTGGAGCCGCTGGGCCTGGTGGACGGAGGTCCGCCAGTGCTCGGCGTGGGGGATCAGGTCGCAGAGGTAGAAGTAGTACGGCAGGATGCTCGCCTCGCCCTGGAGCGCGAAGCACAGGTCCAGCAGGTCCTCGGGAGTGGCGTTGACCCCGCGCATCAGCACGCCCTGGTTGCGGACGTCCCGCACTCCCGCGTCGAGGAGGGCCCGGGCGGCCTCGGCGACCAGCGGGGTGACGGACTGCGCGTGGTTGGCGTGGGTGTGCACCGCGAGATTGACCGCCCGCCCCGCCGCAACGGTCGCGACCCGGCGTACGCCGTCGACCACCTCGGGCCGAAGCCAATGCTGGGGCAGGCCCACCACGGCCTTGCTCGCCAGGCGGATGTCCCGTACCGAACCCAGGTCCAGCAGCCGCATGAGGAAGGCCTCCAGCTGCGGCCAGGGCACGTTGGCGACGTCTCCGCCGGACACCACCACGTCGCGCACGGTCGGCGTGCGCTTGAGGTAGTCCAGCATCTGCTCCTGCCGGTCCCGCGGACGGAGCACGAGCCGGGCCTTCGTGACCTGCGGGGTGGAAGTGCCGACCAGGTCCATCCTGGTGCAGTGCCCGCAGTACTGCGGGCACGTGGAGACCAGTTCGGCCAGGACCTTGTTCGGATAGCGGTGGGTGAGGCCCTCCACCACCCACATGTCGGCCTCGTGCAGCGAGTCCCGCCCCGCCTTCGGGTGGCTCGGCCACCGCGGATGCCGGTCCGAGCGCACCGGGAGCATGTACCGGCGGACCGGGTCCGCGAGGAACGCCTCCGTGAACTCCGTCGGCTCCAGCGCGGCCCCGGGCGCCATCGTGTTCAGCATCTGCGGGGTGAGCAGCATCGTCATCGTGGCGAACTCCGCCTGGTCGGCGGCGAGTTCGCTGCAGAAGCGGTCGGTGAGCAGATCACCGGTGACGGCGGTGAGCTGGCGCAGGTTCTTCACGCAGTGGGCCCGCTGCCACTGGGCGTCGCGCCATTCGCGTTCCGTGACACGGCGCCAGCCCGGCAGCCGACGCCAGTCCGGCTCGGTCAGCGGGGCCCGCGCGTACTGGTACGGCTGCCGGATCATCTGACGTCCCCGGTCTAACGGGCGGTCAGGAGGGTGGCGAGACGGGTCCGGAGCTCTCGCTTGAGCACCTTCCCGGTGGGACCGAGCGGGAAGTCCTCGGGCGCACGCGCGATGTCGACCGCGGCGAGCAGGGTCAGGCCGGCCGCGGCGAGTGCCTTGTTGGCCGCCTCCTGGACCTCCTCGGCGGTGCTCCCGGCGGCTTCCGCCTGCAGCCGCACCACCGCGACGGGACGCTGGCCCTTGCCCGTCCCGGCCGGCACACCGACCACCGAGCAGTCCTGCACCAGTGCGGCGCAGTCGGCCAGCAGCACCTCCTCGATCGGCAGGCTGTACGCCGGGCCGTCGGCGGTGTCGATGACGTCCACCGTACGGTCGAGGTGGTAGAAGCGTCCCTCCGCGTCGCGGCGGGCCACGTCGCCGGTGAGCCAGTAGCCGTTCAGCTCGAACGTGCTGGTCAGCTTGTCGTCGTTCCAGTACCCGGGGGTACGCGAGGGCGTGACCACGCCGAGCATCCCCACCGTGCCGTCGGGGACCTCCTCGCCGTCCTCGTCGAGCACCGCCGCCTTCAGCACCACCTCCAGGGGCTTGCCGACACAGCGGTCGTCGCGCTCGCTCTCCGGCGTGGTCATCTGTCCGAACAGGGCCATGCCCATCTCGGACGAGCCCAGCCCATCGATGAACTGCGAGCCGGGCAGGGCGGGCTGCTCCTCCTTCTCCTGCGGCAGCAGCCACGGTCTGACGAGGCCGGCGGGCCGCTCACCCAGCTGCACCAGCCGGCGGATGTGTCCGTAGTGGGCACTGTCGCCGGTGTTGAACCACGAGTGCACCTTCGCCGCTCCCTTGACCGGGAGTTCGCCGGTGGCCAGTTCCACGAAGGTGCGGGGGAAGGAGGCGACCATGGTGGGCCGGAAGGCCTCCATCACCGGCTCGACGACCGCGCGCCGCCAGTCGGACATCACCACCGTCGGCAGGCCGAGCAGGGTGGCCGTGAGGAAGTAGCTCAGTCCGCCCGCGTGGGTGTGCGGCATGAGGGACATCAGGCGGTCGTGGTTCTCGGCGGGGAAGCGCACCATGCGCGGCTGCTTGCCCTCCCAGAACTGACGGTGCGCCAGCTTGGTGGACTTCGGTGTGCCCGTGGTCCCGGAGGAGTGGATGAGCGCGACCACGTCGTCCGCGGCGTGCTGGTACGGATAGACCTCGGGGAGCTCCGCGGACCCGGCGTCGAAGGCGTGGAGTTCGGATGCCATGGCGATGAAGCGGGGACGGCGGTGAGGCGTCTCGCGGTACGCGGCGGCCAGTCGGGTGGGATCGTCCGCGACCACTCCCACGACGCCCACGTGGTTCAGGTAGCGCACCATCACCTCGTGCCGCATGGCGTCGTTGATCAGCGCGGGAACGGCGCCCAGCGCGGCGAGCGCGAGGAAGTGGAGCACGGGCTCCAGACCCTCGCCGACCACCACGCCGACCGGGTCGCCGGGCCGGACACCGTTGGCCCAATACCACTTGGCGTAGTGGTCGCGCAGCCCGGCGAGGTCGAGCAGGCTGTGGCCCCGCAGTTCGACGGCGCCCCGGTGGTCGACGCGGTGGGTGTACGCGTACGGGACCGCGCGGTGGGGATTGACGGCGATGGCGTGGTCGAGGAAGTTTCCGGCCCCCAGCGTGGGCTCGGTCATCAGCTGCTGTCTGGCCGAGAGAGGGGCGATGGACGTGTGGTCGCTCATGACGGTCTCCCGTTGCGCGTCGCCGGGACGGGGTCCTGGTGGGGCCGGGTCCGGCAACTGGTCAATGGTTGAGTGCACTTGGCGGAACTTGTGGTTCGCTTGCCTGGCCCGTGCGGTGGCGTGGGCTGCCGTACGGGCCGTGAGTGGGTGCGTCGTGCCGCACCACCGGAGGGACGGGGCGGGGCGGCGGATCCGGACCGGCCGCGCTGACGCGACGACCGGCCGGCGCGCGGCCCGTGATGGACGGGGCGTGCGGGTTCGGGGCCGGAAGGCCGGCCGGGGCGAAGGGGCTGATGGACGAGAGGCGGGATGGTCGAGAGGCGGGATGGACGAGAGTGGGGGTCGAGAGGCGGGATGGTCGAGAGTGGGGGTCGAAAGGAAGGTGCGGCGGTCAGGAGGCCTCGCGGAGACAGGCCGCCGGGGCGGGGCCCGACGGACGGCTGTGCGAGGGCCGGGTGTTCACGGGCCGGTCTCCGGCGTGCGGTGACGGACGGCTCATGCGTTCGCCGGAGTCCCAGAAGCCAGAGGCCCGGACGCCCGGTGGCCCGGACGCCCAGAGCCCAGAAGCCAGAGGCCCGGCGGCGCCCGGCGCGGACCGTCCGGCGCCCCGTGTCGCTCTACGGTCGGGCCAGGACCTCCGCCGCGACCCGGCGTCCGGAACGGATCGCTCCCTCCAGCAGTCCGAAGAACTCGGTGCTGGTCTCGGTCCCGGCCCAGTGCACCCGCAGGTGCGGTGCCGTCAGCGTCGGACCGTGCCGCACCCAGTCTCCGGGCCCGAAGAGGGCTGCGTAACAGCCCTTGTTGTAGGCCTCGTTGACCCAGTCCGTCACATGGAAGGCCACCGGATCGGGCAGCATCGGGAAGAGCCGCGCCGCCTGCTCGACCGCCGACGAACGCTGCTCCGCCGGATCGAGCGCCGCGTAGCGATGGGCCTCGCCGCCCGTGACGAAGCCGGTGAGCACGCCCACTTCCGCCCCGGCGGGGGAGTCGTCCACGGTGGACAGCAGCGGGCCTTCGGCGTTCACCGACCAGCCCGACAGGCCGTGGTCGCGCCAGACCGGTGCCGGGTACACCAGGTGCACCTTGACCGCGCAGCCCCGAGCGGTGCGATCACCCGCCCGGCGCGTCGGCGGTTCCGGCCGGTAGTCGACGGCGTCGGCCAGCAGGGGCGGGACGGCCATCACCGCGACGTCGGCCCGGTACTCCCCGCTCGCGGTGCGGACCGTGACCCCGTCCTCGTCCTGGTGCACGGCGCGGACCGGCTCGCCGAGTCGCACCCTGGCGCCCAGCCGGTCGGCCAGCCGCTCGCACACCTGGTGGGCGCCCCCGTCGACGCGGTCCTGCTGGGCGCCGCCCTCGAAGGCGTTGAGGTAGCGCAGTCCACCTCCCGACCGCAGGTAGAAGGCCACGTGCAGGATCGAGACCCGTGCCGGGTCGGCCGCCATCATCTCGCCCAGGAAGAGCGGGAAGAAGAGCCGGGCGTCCGGGTGGGTGAGGTGTCGCTCCGCCCAGGACGCGGCGGTCAGGGCGTCCAGCTCCTCGGCACCGGGGGTGAGCCAGGGGGCGTCGGGGCGGACGGCGGCGGTGAGTTCGTCGAGCCTGTCGAAGAGGTCACCGAGGGCCACGGCGTTGAGCGGAGGGAAGCGTCCGTCCCGTGTGCTCTCCCCGGTCCCGAGCGCGAAGCGGCTCGCTCCCCGCATGGTGGTGGGTGTCGTCTTGAGGTCCAGCTCGGCCGTCAGGGCGTGGAGTGCGGTGTGCCGGTCACCGAGGTAGGCGGCACCCGCGTCCACCCAGCCCTCGGCGGAGACCTGGATTCCGCGGGCCCGGCCGCCGACCCGGTCGCGTGCCTCCAGCACGGTCACGTCGACGCCGCCGGCAACCAGCGCGTCGGCCGCCGTCAGACCGGCGAAGCCCGCTCCGACCACCACGGCACTGGTGACGCCCCGGGATCGCCCGGCGGAGCCGGCGACGACGGAGCCGTCGCGGGCGGTCACCGGGCGGCCGCGATCTTCGCGGCCAGCCGCTCGGGGGTCGGGGCGCCCATGAAGTCCTCGAAGGTCAGCTCCACTCCGTAGGACCGGGCGACGGAGCTGAGCACCCGGGTGGCGACCAGCGAGTCGCCCCCGAGGAGGAAGAAATCGGAGTCCGCGGAGATCTCCTCGACCTCCAGTACGCGCCGGAACATCGCCACCACACCCTCGGTGTCGGCGCCGGCACGGGGGCCGGCGGGGGCGCCTGGGCCGACGGGCGCGCCCCCGGCGTCTGAGGCGGTGGTGTCAACGCTCATCAACGGTCTCCTTTGACCTGTTCACGGTGGCGTAACGGAGGTGCGAGGCTTTGCGGTCGACCTTGCCGCTCGTGGTCAGCACGAGATGCGGGACGACGGTGATCCGGCTCGGCACGAGATGGGCGGGTACCCGTTCGCGCAGATAGGTCCGCAGGTCGACGTCCAGATCCGCGGCCTCGGTGTGGGGCCGCGGCACCACGTACGCGACCAGGGCGGCGCGGCCGGCGGTGGTGGTCCCGGTGACGGCGACCGCGTTCACCGCGGGGTGGCCGGCGAGGTGCGTCTCCACCTCGCCGGGGTCGACGCGGATGCCCCGGATCTTGATCTCGTCGTTCAGGCGCCCCTCGTGGGTGAGGAGGCCGTCCGGCGTCCTGCTGACCCGGTCGCCCGTGCGGAACCGGCGTCCTCCGCCCTGGGCGGAGTACGCCTCCTCGGTGGCCCTGGGCATCCCCAGGTAGCCGAGGGCCAGTGCCGGGCCGCCGATCAGCAGCTCGTCCTGCTCGCCGATGTGCTCGGCGACGTGGGGGAGGGCCCGTCCGATCGGCGCCCTGGCGCCGCTGTCCCAGTCCCAGCCCGGGATCGGGGCGCCGGGTCCGTGCAGATCGACGGCATGGGTGATCAAGGTGGTCTCGGTGCACCCGTAGGTGTTGACCAGGCGGATCCGGCCGGTGCCGAGGCGGCTCCAGTCGGCCAGCCGGGCCGGGCTGACGGCCTCGCCGCCGATCACCATCAGCCGGACGCAGTCGGGAAGCGCCGTTGCTTCCTCCGCGAGGTGGATCACGAGCTCGTGCCAGAAGGCCGTGGGCAGATCCAGGACGGTGACGCGCTCGCGCTCGATCATCCGCAGGAACCGGGGGAAGGACCCCGAGTGGGCCGCGCGGTCGAAGACCAGGGTCGCCCCCGTGGTCAGCGTCGGGAAGATCTCTTCGAGCGATGTGTCCCAGTTGAGCGAGGCGAACTGAAGGACCCGGTCCTCTTCGGTCAGGGCGAAGAGGTCACGGAGCGAGCGTACGGAGACCGAGATGGCCCGGCGTGGCGTCACCACCGGCTTCGGCCGGCCGGTGGAGCCGGAGGTGAAGAGGATGTACGCGGCCGCGTCGGGCTCCGGCTCCGGCGCGATGCCGCCGCTCCTCCCCGACCACGTGGTCGGCGGGGCGGAATCCCCTTCCCCGCCGACCACGGATAAGCCGAGTCGGGGGTCGAGAGCCGCACCGGTGGCGACGACCGCGCGGCAGGCCGCGGCGGAGGTCATCTCCCTCTGCCGGGACAGGGGGAAGGCCGGGTCGACGGGACAGTAGACACCGCCGGCCGCGAGAATCCCGAGAAGTGCGATGACGGTCCGTGGGGTGTGCGTCGCAGGCACGGCGATCGCTCCGGGCCGGGGGCCGAGCCGCTCCGCGAGCCCGCTCACGAGCTCGTGCAGCTCCCGGTAGGTCACGACCTGCCCTTCATGGACCAGTGCCGCGCGCTCCGGGTTGCGAAGTGCGGCTTCCGTGAAGGCCTCGACGAGGTCCGGGGTGGTTCGGTAGGTCTCGCACTGCATCGACTTGATCGCCCCAGAAAAGCTTGAAAGCGCCTGTCCGTGCCCGACGAACGGGGACTCTACCTCCGAACATGTGTTGCCACAACGGAAGTTGAGGAGATTTGGGTGATCTCCGTGGACTCGGCGTGAGTGCTCGTGCTCCAGCAGGTCAGAGCGTCTGCGAAGGCTCCGCTTCCACTTCGGCGGAGGTCGCGGTTCCGAGTCGTCGGGAAGCGGCCGGGGTCGCCGGAGAGACGCCTCCCCTGAGGCGGCGGTTCCGGGTCCCTGTCCTCACGGCGGCCGAAAGCGACGGGTGAGCGGGCAGGCATTCGGAGGCCCGGCGTCCGTGACGGTCGACGAAGCGGCGGGAGGCCGCCGCCGGATGCACACGACTCGGGGTCGAGGCTCCGCCCCGCATCGCCTGGGCTCGTGGCCGCACATGCATGGGGCTGCGAAGACCCGGAAGGGCATGCATACGCGAGGCCGCAGGCTCCGGGATCCGCCGCTCGGTCCGGGCGGTGTCCGGAATGAGGTGACGCGGTCGGGGCATGCGCAGATCGTGATCAGTGCGAGTGGCCCCGGCCGGGTGCCGCGTTCGATCCTGGAGGTTCGCCATGTCAAGTACCGCCCCCACCCGGGGTGCGCTGCCGGGAGGTCTGGTCGCCCTTCCGAGGGTGTACCGGCCCCAGGCCGACACTCGTCTCCTCGCCGGAGCGCTCGCCCGCGAGGACCTGGGCCCCGGAAACCGGGTACTGGAGATCGGCACCGGCACCGGAGCGCTCGCCCTGCACGCCGCACGCCGGGGGGCCGCGGTGACGGCCGTCGACGTCTCATGGCGGGCGGTCGTCACGGCACGCGTGAACGCCTTCCTGTCCCGCCTGTCCCTGCGCGTCCTGCACGGCGACTTCGCGGCACGTACGGTCGGCCGCCGCTTCGACCTCGTCGTCGCGAACCCACCGTACGTACCCGCCCCAGGGGCGGAACCACCCTCGCGCGGACCGGAGCGGGCCTGGGACGCGGGTCACGACGGGCGTCTGCTGATCGACCGGATCTGCGCCGACGCCCCGGCCCTGCTGCGGCCCGGCGGCGTGCTGCTCATGGTGCATTCGGCCATGTGCGGGCCGGAGAGGACCCTGGACCGGCTGACCGGGTCGGGACTGGACGCGGAGATCACGGACCGGGCCACCGTGCCCTGGGGCCCGGTGCTGCGCGGGCGCCGGGACTGGCTGGAACGCCAGGGTCTGGCGGAGCGGACCGAGGACAGGGAAGAGCTGGTGGTCGTCCGTGCCCGGAAACTGTGACCCCCGGCCGCGTCCCGCCTCCCCTGCGGCGCCGACCCTCAGGATGCCCGTGGAACCGGACGGGCCGATCCTCGTCGAGGGGCCGGTGGAGATCGTGCTGAAGGACGGCACGACCGCCCGTTCGGACCGCTTCATGGTCGCGTTGTGCACCTGCCGTCGCAGCCGCACGTACCCCTGGTGCGACACCAGCCACCGCCGGCGCGAACGAACCGCTCGCTCACCCGAGGACAGGAACCCCTGATGCCCGATCCCCAGCGCCCGGGCCCGGCGGCCACCGGGCCCGGCCCCTGCCTGGTCGCCGAGCGCGGGCCGCTCTCCCGAGCCGTCTCCGACGCCCTGCGCAGCGGCGACGCGCCCGTGTACGAGACCGCGTCCGTGTCACGGGCCGACCCGTGGGGCGAGGACCTCCAGCTCGCCCTCTACCTGCTGTACGAGCTCCACTACCGGGGCTTCGACGGGGTCGCGGACGCCCTGGAATGGGACCCGGAGCTCCTGCGGCTGCGCGCCGCGCTGGAAGCCCGCTTCCTCGACGCCCTGCGCACCGAGCTGTCCGACGCACCCCGGACCGTCGAGGACGCCTTCGCCCCGCTGCTCGTGGAACCCGTGGACCTTTCCGGAAGCCTCAGCCACCACCTAGAGACCGACGGGGAGCTGTGGCAGCTGCGCGAGTACGCCGCCCTCCGCTCCCTCTACCACCTCAAGGAGGCGGACCCGCACGCCTGGGTGATCCCCCGCCTCACCGGGAGGGCCAAGGCGGCCATGGTCGCCATCGAGTACGACGAGTTCGGCGCCGGCCACGCCGACCGGATCCACGCCCGGCTGTTCGCCGACCTGATGACGGATCTCGGCCTGGACACCTCCTACGGCCGGTACCTGGAGCACGCCCCCGCACCGCTCCTCGCGACCGTGAACCTGATGTCTCTCCTCGGCCTCCACCGTGCGCTGCGCGGAGCCCTGGTGGGCCACTTCGCCTGCGTCGAGGTCACCTCGTCCCCCGGATCCCGGCGCCTGGCCCGCGCCATGCGGCGCTGCGCGGCCGGAGCCGCCGCCGAACACTTCTACGCGGAGCACGTCGAGGCCGACGCCGTGCACGAACAGGTCGTGCGGCACGAAGTGATCGGCGGGCTTCTCGCCGACGAGCCCGCCCTGGAAGCCGACATCGCCTTCGGCTGCGCGGCCACCGTCCTGACCGAGGACCGCCTCGCCCACCACATCCGCCAGGCGTGGGAACAGGGGCGAAGCGCTCTGCGTGAACCGTTGCCGCACACCGGGGGGTGACCCTTCGGCATGCTCTGGATCGTTGATCGGAAGGAAGTGGGACGCCTGTGGTGGGAGCGCTGGTGGCCGGTGGGTGGGGCCTCTTCGCGGGAGCGGCGCTGCTGGTGGGTGCCGCCATCGGCTCGTTCGTGGTCGTGCCGGTGCGGTGGATCGCGCTGGTGATGGCGTTCGGCAGTGGCGTGCTGATCGCCGCGGTGTCGTTCGAACTGATCGCCGAGGCGTACGAGCGGTCCGGCATGACCCCGGTGGTGGCCGGAGCGGCGGGAGGGGCGGTGGTCTACTCAGGTGCGAACGCCCTGCTGGCGCGGCGCGGCGCCCGGCATCGCAAGCGCTCCGGGCAGGAACAGCCGTCGGAGACCGAAGAGCCCGGTTCGGGAAACGCCATCGCGCTGGGAGCGCTGTTGGACGGAGTGCCCGAGTCCCTGGTCATCGGTACGAGCCTCCTTGGCGGCGGGCATCTGGGGGCGGCCACGGTAGGGGCGGTGTTCGTCAGCAATCTTCCCGAGGGGCTGGCGAGTGCCGCGGGCATGCGCCGGGCCGGACGCGGTCGCGGATACGTCTTCGCGCTCTGGGGAGGCATCGCGGTGGTCAGTGGCCTCGCGGCGCTCGCGGGCTACGCACTGCTCGGCGGGGCGCCCGCGAGTGCCATGGCGTTGATCACCGCGCTGGCAGGGGGCGCGATCCTGGCGATGATCGCAGACACGATGATCCCCGAGGCGTACAGCAAGGTTCATGTGCTGACGGGGTTGGTCACCGTCGTCGGGTTCCTCGCTGCGTTCGCCATGGCTCATGCGTAGACAGGCACAGCGTGCGCCATGGCTCATGCGTAGACAGGCCCCGGAGTTCCTCACGCTTGCACTGTCCAGCCGGGACGACGCGCGCGGAGAAAGAGCGTGGGAGAGCTCTGGATGAGGCCGGGGATGCGCGGGATAGCCTCCGGATGAGAGCCGGGGATGCGCGGCAGAGGTCCGGATGCAGAGGTCCGGATGCAGAGGTCCGGATCAGGCCGGGGGACGCGCGGCCGCGCCGCTTTCCCCGGTCCGGCGTCGCCGTGGGCCGGGTGCCGGCCCACGGCTGACGGGTTCGGACGGGTTCAGCTGGGCCAGGTGCCGGTGAGGCGTCGGGTGGTAGCGGCGCCCGCTCGGTCCACGGCGGCCCTGACGAGGGCGAAGATCGCCCCTTGGAGAGCGGCGGCCACCAGGATCTCTGTCCAGGCGCGGTCCTCGTCGGTGGGCTTCGGGGCGTCGTCTTCGTCGCCGATCATCTTCCACGCCTGCTTGAAGGCCGCGCTGGCGAGGAGGCCGCTGAGGGCACCGAGCGTCAGTCCGACGGGCTTGTAGGCGATCTTGGATGCTTTCACTTCTGCCTCCAGGTGCGACGCAGGACCAGGAAGGCCACCAGAGCCGCTGCCCCTGCCAACAGTGCGGGCCGATGGGACCGCGCCGCGTGCGCGGCCGATGCGGCCCCTTCACGGACCTGCTCCGGGGCCGTGGCGGCTGCCAGGTGCCCGGCGTCGGTCGCGCTGTCGCGAAGGCGCGCCCCGGCGCGGGCAGCCGCGTCCAGCACGGAGTCGGGGGTCTTGTCCTTGGCCAGCTCGACCGCCTGGGCCGCCTTGTGCCGCAGCTGTTCGGCGGTCTGGGCGGCCCTTACCGTGGCCTGCTCCTTGACCATGGCCGCCTTCTCCCTGGCCTGCTCCTTGACGTCGGCCTTGCCCGCGAGGGCTTCCACGGTCCGCCCCAGGTCGTCACGCGTGCGCTCGACCCGTTCGCGCAGCTGGTCCGTGGTCGGCGCGGGTTCGTCGCCGTGGGACTGATGGCTCATCGGTGTGCCCTCTCCTTGATCTCGGCCACATCGGCCTTGATGCTGTCGATGGTCTTCTCGGGTGCGGGAGTCCCGGCCTTGGCGACCTGCTTCCTGCCGACCGCCGCCAGTACGGCGGCCGCTGTCGCGAGCAGGACGGCGACGATCAGAGCCGCAGCCCACACCGGCAGGACCAGCGCCAGGGCGGCGATCGCGCCGGCGACCAGGGCCTGAGCGGCCAGGACACCGACGAGGCCCGCTCCGCCGAACAGGCCGCCGCCCACGCCGTAGCGCTTGCCTTTCTGCGCCATTTCGGCCGCGGCCAGCCGCATCTCCTCACGGGCCAGCTCCGAGACCTGCTGCGACGCGCGCCTGACGAGTTCGCCCACCGGCTCGTCCCCGTCGTGGCGGGCACGGCTTCCAACGGAACTCATCCCATTCCTCCCTGTCTTCCGCTTCCCGTGGGTCTCTCAGCCGCGCCTACCCGCCAAGTCGCAGGTCACCCACCGCGCACGCCTGCTCCTTGCACCCGGCGGAGGAATACTCGGGGTGGCACGCGGGCGCGCGGCAGCCGACCCGAAGGCGGAGACTCCTGCGTCCGGAGAGGAGCGGGCCCCGACACGCCCGACCCGTTTCCTGCGGTTCGTCGCCGTCGCGGAGGCGGAGCTGCTCAGGGAACTCGTCGCGGAGAGAGAGGTCCCGCGTCGGAGGCCTTCGTCAGCCCCACAGCGTCGGTCCGCTTTGTCACGAGGAGAGGCGGGCCTCGACGCGCCCCTCGACGATTCGGGCCTCGAAGGCCGGCTGGGGCGCGGTGGCCGGACCGGTCACGTTCCAGCCGTCCTCCAGACGGAACGTGCTGCCGTGCCAGGGACAGACCACGCACCCGTCGACGACCTCGCCCTCGGAGAGCGGGCCGGCCATGTGGCTGCACCGGTCCGCCAGCACCCGGACGGTGTCCTCCCCGGTACGTACGACGACCACGGCCACCTCTCCGACGTGCCCGCGGCGCGGCCGTCCGAGCGGCAGGTCCGTGAGCGCCGCGACGGCGTGCCAACCGGGAGGGACGAGCGCGGCGACCTGCTCGGCATGGTTGGCGCCGGCGGCCTGCCGGTAGGCGAGGTGTCCGCCGATCGCGCCGCCCACGCCGATCGCGGTGAGGCCGCAGAAGCCCCACATCCGGCCACGCCAGTGCCGGCCCCGGCAGCGGGCGGTCAGCGAGGCGGCATACAGGCCGACTCCTGCGATGTTGGCCGCCGCGTGCACCAGGCCGACCCGTTGCTGCGGTTTCCGCATCTCGGCCCAGTCGACCCACCCGGCCACGGCTGCGGGCCCCGCCCCGGCGAGTCCCGCGCCGACGAGCAGCCGTGCGGCGCGGGACTGGCCGGGAACGAGGTCGAGCACGGCGGCCGACAGCCACGCGCCGATGGGGAACTGCACGAGCAGCGGATGTACGGGGTGCCCGAGCCACCGCCCGTGCAGGGCGTCCCGGGCGGACCCCAGCGGAAGACTTCGTACCACTCCCCGGAGGGCGTCAACGACCCGGTCGCCCCGCGAAGACTTCTCCAAACGATCCATCGCCCTCAGCACGACGCCGGCCTCCTGCCCGGAAGGCAGTACCGACCGCAGGGCGGATCCGTACCTCTTCACACCCTCGCGTCTAACCGCAACGCCCGAGTCGAAACGGTACGAGCAAGATGTCCCTTGTGCGCGCCGACGGCGTACGGGTATGGGGTATCACTACGCGTGCCCTGGCGCGTGGGCCCAGGCGGTTGCCCCTCCGTAGGGCTCGCCACCCCTGATCAGCCGGCCGGGGCGAGCAGTCGGCCGGAGAGACCCGGGGAGCAGCGGGCCGGCACCCCGGCGGCGACGCCGAGGCTCAGTGCTCGCAGAGAGAGAACTCTCGTTCGTAGAGCTGTTCGTTGTGTTCGTCGACGAAGAACTTGCGTTCCTGCATGAGTTGTTCGCGGAATCCCTTGGCCTGGTCGAGCGTCATGGTCGAGGTGGCGGACCAGGGTTGCTGCGGCGGCACATCGGAGGTCGAGACGATCTTCTCCGACGGGTCGACCAGGAAGAAGGCGAGAATCTTGCGGTACCCCGGGCGGGTGGGATCCGTGAGGCGGAAAGAGTCGACCCGGTGCTGCAGGATGTTGGGGAACGCCAGGCAGCGGCCGGCCGGCGTCGACGCCGATCCCAGGAGCTGGTTCAGCGCGTCCTCGTCCTCCAGGCCGTAGACCTCCCGCAGACCGTTGTCGTCGTTCTGCTCGTAGTGCGGGTCGTCGAGTGCCGCCCGGAACCCCAGCCGGCTTTCGCTGATGTTCTCGCTGTCCCAGTAGTAGATGCCGGTGGAGACGATCCGCTCGTTCATCATCCCCTCCACGTGCCAGGAACCGCCGGCGTACTCCGGCTTCTCCGGGGTGAGATGGATGGTGGCCAGCTTGACGATGACCTGGAGCCGGCGGCCGCGCAGATCGACTCGGTCGGATGCGTCGGGCAACGCGGGCGGGGTGAAGGCCGGGGCGTCCGGGACGACCGGGCGGCGGTTCTCCCACCAGTCCTCGTGCGCCTGTCCCCATGCGTCAAGGGCATCCGAGTACGCGGCATTGTCCGGGTACGAGGCCTTGTGCGGATACTCCGGCTCGGAGTCGTACCACCCGTAGGGATCGGCCTCGATCCGCAGGGGCCGCGGATGCCGCAGATCGGTGAGCACGTTCTCCAGGAGCGGGCGCATCCTCGCGAACAAGTCTGGCAGAACGGCGGCCAGTTCGGCGTGCGCCTCCGGGTGGACGTTGTTGACGTACGAACGGAAGACGACCTCGCCGTCGTCACTGACGTCGACGTCCGTGGGCAGCCACTGGAACTTCTCCGAGAACTCGTACTTCGAGTACTGGTTCGTCGGATTCCGCCAAGCCCGCTCGGGCGCGCCGCTGGCCTCCCTCACCAGGCAGAACAGCGAGGGATGGACCAGATCCAGGACCTGACCGCCGGATCCGGGATGCCAGTCCCGCTCCGCTTCCGGGACCCGCTCCAGAACCTCGACCGCCGCGCGCAGCCGGGACCTGAGCTTGTCGTCGACGAGGGTGTCCGACTGCCACACCCCGTCGACCGCCGACACCTCGACGCCGGTACGGGCGTCCCGCAGCCCGGCGTAGTGCACGAGTTCGTCGAGCACGTAGCGAACCTGTGCTTCGGTGAGGCCCTGGGCGACCGCTTCCTGCGTCCACCTGGCGACGATGTCGGCGTCGTGCATCTTCTCGAACCATCCTGGCTTCGCCCGAATGTGCGCGCTGCACTGCATCATCTGAAGTTCGCGCAGCGTTCGCGGAGTCGCGAACGACAGGGAACGGGACGCCTGAAAGGGCAGCGGGAAAGCGGACAGGCCAGTCAATTCTCTTGATCCTCCGAGTCGGTGTGCGGTGGCCGGAAGGATACTTCAGCGGACGGACACCGCAGCCTGGCCCTCATCGGCGACGCTCCGGCGGGCCCGTTGCCTGTCGCTGCTCGCCGACCCGGAGGAAGGCGCGGCCTGTGGGCGATCGGGGCCGTGGGAGCGTCGACCACCGGCCGACGCTGCGAGGCGGCCGAGATGTCCCGGGCCGTCCCCCGTACGACTCCCGGAGCGGTGTACGCAGCGTTCCCCGTCCCGTCACGCTCCGTGCGGACGGGACACACGGCGTCCTCGGCCGGGCGCGCAGTGACAGGCGCCGTGACGATGCCGCGGGCGCCGCCCAGCCCGCCTGCGCCGCACGGCGCCGCCCAGGGCCGGAACGAGCGCACTGCGGTCGGGACCGCTCGGCAGGATGATGGGACCATGCAAGGGCTGCCTTTCACGCCTCCCACCGGGGTGGACGAAAGCGGGCACCTCGGTCCGCCCCCGGCCGCTTTCGCCCTGCTCGCCGCCGACGGCGTGCTGGTCGGGTGGAGTCGTGAAGCCGAAGCCCTCCTGGGTTACGAGGCGTCGCAGGTGCTGGGGCGCCGGGCGGCCGACCTGATCGCCCACGTGCCCGCCGATCAGGAGGGATCGGACGAGGCACCGTCGGAACAGCTGAGGCTCGACGGCACCCGCAGTGCCGTCGTGGACGTGCGCCACGGCAGCGGAGGCACCGTACGGGTGGCGGTGACCCTGCACCCCCTGACCCCCGCCCCCGACGCCGCGGCCTCCGGCTCGGCCCCCTCCGCCGTCCTCATGGCGGCCGAGTTGGAGAAGCTTCGCTGGTGGGAGACCCGACAGGCGATGCTGCAGGGGCTCGTGACCCAGTCGCCGGTGACTCTGACCATCTACGGCCCCGGTGCGCGCCTCCTCTGGGCCAACGCATCCAGTATCCGGGAGCTCGGCGGCGACATCACGGCGCTGCTGGGCCGCTCGATGACCGAGCTCTTTCCCGGTGACGTCCTCACCACCCAGCATCTGGCGCCGCCGGAGGACCTCTTCCAGCAGATCCTGGAGACGGGCGAGCCGGTCATCGACGTGCATTTCCGGGGGCGTGCACCGGCCGACCCGGGGCGTGAGCACGTCTGGTCCTCGTCCTACTTCCGTTTGGTGGACGGCCGGGGAGAGCCGGTGGGCGTGTGCGAACAGTCCATCGACGTCACCGACCACTACCGTGCGCAGCAGCGCCTCGAGCTCCTCGCGGAGGCCGGCGCACGGATCGGCTCGACGCTCGATCCGGCCGGAACGGCAGCGGAACTCGCCAAGACGGCCGTGCCGCATTACGCCGATGCCGTGCTCGTCGACATCGCGGCGGACGTGCTGGAAGGAGAGGAACCGAAGGCCCTCACGGGAGGGTCCCTCGTCCGCGTGGCGGACTCCGACCGGCAAGCAACCCAGGTGGGCGAGCCCGTCGCGTACCCCGCCGGATCGCCGCAGGCCGAGAGCCTGGCCAGAGGCCGGTCGACCACGGAAGCTCTGGTCGCGTCCACACGGCTCTACGTCCCGCTGATCGTGCGCGGGACCCCCTTGGGCCTCGTCACCTTCGTGCGGGGCGACGACTCGGAGGTCTTCGACGACGGCGACCGGTCCGTCGCCGAGGAGCTGGCGTCACGGACCGCCGTATGCATCGACAACGCCCGGCGGTTCCGCCGGGAGCGCACCGCCGCGCTCATGCTCCAGCGCAGTCTGCTGCCGCGATCGCTGCCCGAGCAGAGCGCGGTCGAGGCGGCGAGCCGCTACCTGCCGGCCGACAGCCACCTCGGCGCCGGCGGCGACTGGTTCGACGTCATTCCGCTCTCCGGCGCGCGCGTCGGACTCGTCGTCGGGGACGTCGTCGGCCACGGACTGGAGGCCGCTGCCGCCATGGGGCGCTTGCGCGCCATGGTGCGCACGCTGGCCGAGCTGGACCTCGCGCCCGACGAACTCCTGGCCCGTCTGAACGACCAGGTCGGCAGGGAGGCGCCGGACCAGAACGAGAACGCGTCGGACGGCGGTGGCGCCATCGGAGCGACCTGCGTCTACGGGATCTACGATCCGGCCTCCCGCACGAGCACATGGGCAGCGGCGGGGCACCCGTCGCCGGCCGTGGTGCAGCCGCACGGCCCCGTCAGCTTCCTCCGCCTGCCGCCGGGGCCTCCGTTGGGTGTGGGACGGCTCCCCTACGAGAGCGTGGACGTGGAACTCGCCGAGGGCAGCCTGGTCGTCCTGTTCACCGACGGCCTCGTGGAAGCCCGCGGACAGGGCATCGACATGGGACTGGACCGGTTGGCGGCGGTCCTCGGCGAGCAGCGGGGATCGTCCCCCGACCGCCTGTGTGCCCAGATCGTCGCGGAGCTGTCCACGGGCGAGGTGCGGGACGACGCGACGCTCCTGGTGGTCCGTACCCGTGCACTGGGGGCCCGTCAGGTGGCGGCCTGGGAGCTGTCCCCGGACCCCGCTCTCGTCGCACACGCACGTTCGATCGCCGCGGAACAGCTCGCGCGGTGGGGACTGGACGATCTGGCGTTCACCACGGAACTGGTGGTCAGCGAGCTGGTCACCAACGCGATCCGGTACGCCGCCGGTCCGATCGGTCTGCGCCTGATCCGGGACCGGTCCCTCATCTGCGAGGTCTCCGACTCGCAGCACACCTCACCGCACGCCCGGTACGCCGGCACCGACGAGGAGGGCGGACGCGGACTGTTCATGGTCGCCCAGCTCACCGAGCACTGGGGCACGCGCTATCTGCCGACAGGCAAGACGATCTGGGCGGAACAGTCCCTGCCCGTCGCCTGAACACCGCTCCGGGCCGCCCGTGGCCCGCAGCCGTGTTCAGGCCGATGCACGGCGTACGTGCCGATGCCCGTCGAGCGGGTAGGCAGGAGGGAAGGCCGGCAGGATCCCGTCCAACGCGTAGCCGCTCTTCTCGGCGACGCGGCAGGAGGCCGCGTTGTCCACCTGATGGAGCAGTTCCAGGCATTCCAGGCCGTCGGACCGGAAGACGGCGAAGGCCCAACCGGTGAGGGCCTCCAGGGCCCGCGGCGCGACACCTCTCCCACGGGCGTGCGCCGCCGTCCAGTAGCCGACCTCGGCGGACGGCTTGCCGGACGCGACTCCTTTCAGGACCACGTTGCCCACCAATCGAGGCGGCGCCGCGTCGACCGCCTCCTCCAGCACGGCGAAGCGGCGCCGGGCCCCCGTCGCCCAGCCCCGCCCCTGGTCCTGCACCCACCGCAGGCAGTCCTCCTCGCTCTCCACAGGAGAACCGGTCGCACGCCGCAGAACGGGGTCCTGGTACGCCTGGACGAGCGCGGCAACGTCGTCCGTGCACCAGGGGCGAAGGAGGAGAGGGGGAGTGGTCGCCGTCGCGGCGGAGTGGAGCGTGACGGGAGTGATCATCGCCGGATCGTACGCGAGAGGGCATACGACGCGTTCGGCGTTCCGACAGGTGACGGGGCGGCAGGTGCCCTCCGCTGCCTGAACGTCCGGTGTCGAGCGATGCGGCGCACGGCTCACGGCGAGTGCAGGCGTACCGCCAGGGCGGCGATGTCGTCGTCGAGGTTGCCTCTGCTGTGGCGGAGCAGGTCGTGGTGCAGGGCCGCGAGCAGGTCGCGGGGAGGAACCGATGGCTGTTGACGCATCCATGCTGTCAACGGGAAGAACTCGCCGTCCCTGGCGCGGGTTTCGGCGATCCCGTCCGTATAGAGGAGGAGAACGTCACCGGGCGAGAAGTCGAACGCGTCCACGCGGTACCGGTCACCGATCAGTTCCGCGAGGCTGAGCAGGGGCGAGGGGTCGGACGGCTCGAGGACGCGCACACTCTTGAGGTTCCGGATCAACGGTGGCGGATGTCCGCAGTTGACGATGGTGATGCGGCCTCCTTGGTGCGGGATCTCGACGAGCAGAGCGGTGGCGAAGCGTTCCATCGGCGCCTCGGGTGGATGGGCGGCGTTGTGCCGGGCGCAGCTGGCGTCGAGCCTGCGGGCGATGTCCGTCATGGAGGCCTCTCCGTACGCCGCCTCCCGGAAGGCGTTGACGATCGCCGCGGCCGCACCCACCGCAGGCAGGCCCTTCCCTCGCACGTCGCCGATGAGCAGTCGTACCCCGTACGGCGTATCGATCACCTCGTAGAAGTCCCCGCCGATACGGGCTTCCGCGGCGGCGGAGAGGTAGAGCGATTCGATCTCGACGTTCTGGAAGCGGCGGGGCAGGGGCCGCAGCACCACCTGCTGTGCCGCGTCGGCGACGAGCCGTACGTGAAAGAGGGTGCGCTCCCGTTGCAGCCGGACATGGCTTCCGTATGCGGCGGCCACGGTGACCGCGATGATCCCCGCGCACGTCCACCACGTCCCCAGATCGGGAAAGACGAGGCTGAGGCCGATCATCAGAAAGAGACAGACGGTCCCGAGCAGCACGGTCGGCAGGACCGGCCACATGGAGGCGGCCAGTGCCGGCGCCGCGGGCAGCAGGCGGCTGAACGCCAACTCCGGCGGAGTGGCGTAGGCCAGCCCGGCGATCACGACGGTCAGAATCACCGGCGACAGCCGCACAAGCCTGCCGTAGCCGTGGCTCCGACGGAGCCCCGGCCCTCCGGACTCGATCATGAATCCCAGAGTATCCGCGCGGGGCCCGCTCAGCGACGTGACGAGCGGGGCTCGGCGTCCGTCGCTAACGCATCGGGCGGCGCCCGGCGCGCCGGAATCGAGCGGCCCCCAGCGCGAGCGCCACCGCGAACACCACCACGCCGATGACCAGGAGATAGAAGAGCCCGTCCGCGACGGCGCCGACGATGCCCAGCACGATCGCCGCGATAACGAGCAGCAGTACCCAGATCATGACGGCCTCTCCCGTTGTTCAGCGCCTGGCCAGACGCCGCTCGCCACCGGCACCAGGCTGGTACTCCAGCTGGTAGTGCGCGAAGACGTCCGGCTCGCTCTCAGCCGCCAGCACCCCGTCCGTGTCGATGGCCGGGGCGTCCTTCACCAAGGACTTGCCGAAGGGGACCTTCAGGTAGCCAGGGCCGACCGTGGCTTCGCCGATGGGTACGAAGACGAGTCGGTGCCGGGTGGGCAGGCCGACGGTCACCGTCGCGAACGACGGCTCGTCGGTCGCGGTGTCCACGTAGACCGACTCGAGCGTGCCGATCTTCTTTCCGTCCGCATCGACGACGTCGTGCTCGCGCCACTCCCGGATATCGGCGATCTGGATCATGCATCAGCCTCCGTAAGCTGCAGGGATTCCATCATGTGGCCGTGGGTGACATTTCGCCCGCGGACAGTTCCGGACGGCCCGGCCGGCAGCGTCCACCACGGCGGACGGCAGACGGGGCCGCCGGTTCGCCGTGGTCACCGGCGCCCCTGCCGCGAGCACCCGCCCTCGTGGAGGCCGGTCTGACGGTGAGGAGCGGTCCGTTCGTCACCACTCGGGATGGACGTCGTGGCTGTCGTACCGGGAGCCCTTCTCGGTGACCCAGGGCCTGAAGCGGCCGGGCCCGGAGGCCTCGTGGGCATAGGCCACCGGCTCCTCGGTCTCGTCGGTGACGATGACGGCTCCGGTCTTCTGTGCACAGCGCAAGGCGTGCGTCCAGTGCCGGCCGCGATGGCCGGTGCGATAGTCGGGGGTCTTGCATTGGGTCATCGGGTCTCACCGCCGTGCCGTGTCGGGCGCCTGCTCACCGAAAGGGAGCAGGCGTCCGGTTAGTGCCGAACATGCGCCAATACCCGATTTATGAAATTTTGAACATCCAGGTTCCGGAGGCCGCCAGGCAGGTGCAGGCTCCGGTTCGGCACGGCCGATCACGCAGCCGGAGAAACGATGCCGTCGAGCGTCTCAGTCCTCCTGTACAGCAGCGACGCCGGCACCCGGGCACAGGTCCGGCTGGCCACCGGCCGCAGCCCCGCGTCCGATGTTCCGCCGGTCGGGTTCGTCGAGTGCGCGACCCTGCCCGCGGTGCTGCAGGCCTTGGACACCCGCCGTATCGACGCCTGCGTGCTGGACGGCGAGGCGGTTCCGATCGGCGGCATGGGCGTGTGCTGGCAGATCAAGAACGAGGTCTTCGAGTGCCCACCGGTCCTGCTCCTGATCGGACGTCCGCAGGACGCCTGGCTGGCCACGTGGAGCCACGCCGACGCCGTGGTCACCCTGCCCGTTGATCCGGTGGAGTTCGCGGCGTCCCTCGCCGCCCTGCTCCGCGCGCCGCGCTAGATGTACTCGGTCATGACGTTGGTGACAGTCGGCTGATCGGTGGCTGGCCGCCGAGCGCGGTGTGTCGGCGGCCAGTGTTGTAGAAGTCGAGCCAGGGCGCGAGTGCTCGGGTCCGTTGGGCGTTGCTGGTGAAGACCTTCCGGTAGGCCCATTCGGTCTGCAGGGTGCGGTTGAAGCGTTCGACTTTTCCGTTGGTCCACGGGCAGTGCGGGCGTGTGAACTTCTGCCGTGCGCCAAGTGCTTGGCAGGCGGACTGGAAGTCGCGCGAGAGCCGGTAGTTCTTGGCGTTGTCGGTCATGACCCGCTCGATGCGGGTGATGCCGTGAGCCTGGAAGAACGCGGCTGCGCGGGTGAGGAAGCCTGCGCAGGTGGTGCCCTTCTCGTCGGCGAGGATTTCGGCGTAGGCGAGGCGTGAGTGGTCATCGACGGCGGCGTGGACGTAGTCGTAGCCCAGACCCCGCAGGGATCCCGGCCGTTCGCCGCGGCCGTGAGCCCGATGGCCTCCGCCGGCAGGGATCTCGCCGAGCTTCTTCACGTCCAGGTGGATCATGTCGCCGGGCCGGGGGTGTTCGTAGCGTCGGCCGCTGGCCCTGGTGGCACGGATGATCTGGCCCGTCAGCGGGTCGCAGGCGGCCAGCGGCGGCATCTGGTGGCGCTGGAGGATCCGGCTGATGGTCCGGGCGGGAACGCCGGTGTGTTCGGCCAAGGCGTCCGGTCCGGTTCGCAGGGTGCGGCGGGCCTTGACTACCCGGCGCTCGACGGCAGCAGGTGTGCGGGTCGGACAGCGATGCGGCCTGCTGCTGCGGTCGTGTAGCCCGGACCAGCCCTCGGCCCGGTATCGGCTCACCCATCGATGGGCGCACTGGCGGGAGACACCGAGCTCCTTTGCGACGTGAGCGACCGGACGCCGGTCGAGGACGACACGACGCACCAGCAGGCATCTGCCGTGAAAGGTGAGCCGGGCATTAGCGTGGGCCACCAGGACCTCCGAGGTGAGTGAAGACGGCTATCTCCACTACGCCCGGAGGTCCTCCCTTGATCAACTACCGACGGCTACGTGTCACCAACGTGTCGGCCGAGTACAGCTAGAACAGCGGCGCGCGCCCCCGCAGGCCGCCGTTGCGGGTCCGCAGGCGCTCGGGCCGCCTGAGCGGCGGCGCCTCGGGGCCGCGGGTCCAGATGTGTCGACTACGGCACGCGCGCGGGCTCCGGAACGCGCGCGGACTCCTCAAGGCCCTCGGACTCCGGCACGCCCTCCGGCTCCGGCCCGTGGCTCTCCGGGGCGCCGAACCACGCCACCGCCACCGCGCCCGTCACCGCGAGCACGAAGCCGAGGACGGCCAGCCAGGCGAAGCCCGGTCGTGAGGCGTCACCCAGCCACCACACACCGATCATCCCCGGCAGCACGGTCTCACCGACCACGAGCGCCGCCGTCGCCCCGTTCACCGAGCCGATCTGCAGCGCGAGCGTGTGCAGGTACATACCGCCGATGCCGGCCACCAGGATGGCGTAGAGCGCCGGGTCCGTCAGGACCGCGCCCGGATCGAAGGGATCGATGCCGTTCAGGATCCGGACCCCGACCCCGAGCGCGCCGAAGCCGAGCCCCGACAGAAGGCCCGCGAGGATCGCCGCGCGGGCCCCGAGCATCCGCACGAGGACCGTGCCACCGACCATCAGCAGCAGGGAAACCGCGAGCAGCCACCAGTGGGTCGCTATCGGGGTGCGCCCGCTGCCCTCCGGGCCCGCCGCGCTCGCCAGCAGCACCAGGGCCGAGCAGACCACACCGATCGAGGCCCACTCCGCGCGGGTCAGCCGGATGCCGAGCAGTCTCACGCTGAGGACCGCCGTGATGACCAGGTTGGCGCTGATCACCGTCTGGGAGAGGAACAGCGGGAGCATGCGGGCAGCGAGCGCGCCGAGGCCGAAGCCGACGAAGTCCAGGATCGTGCCGACGATGAATTCCCAGGTCATCGCGGCCTTCGCGGTCGACGACAGGCTGGGCCCGCCGTGCTGGGTGACCTGGCCCGCCGCGGCCGCCTCACGCCGGGCGGACCTGCGCGAGCCGACCGCCTGCAGTACGGACCCTGTGCCGTAACAGATCGAGGCGGCGACGGCGGTCAGCAGTCCTATGAGCACCAGCAGGCTCCCTTCACGCGGTGGGGGTCGGTCCACCTGGTTCGTTCTCCGCTTGGCAGACGTCGGATCGGGCGTCCGCGTTGCCTCCGATCTCCGACGTCATGCGGCGACGGCCTCCGATGGCCTCCGACGGCACGCGGTGACTGGCGGCCGGGCCTCCGACGGCCTCCGAGGGCATGCGGTGACAGGCGGCCGGGCCTCGACGGCCTCCGACGGCATGCGGCGAGGGGCCTCGGGCCTCCGACGGTATGCGGCGAGGGGCCTCGGGCCTCCGACGGTATGCGGCGCCGGCGCCGGGTCCTCCTGGCTCTCGTGCCCGTTCCCGCGGATCTCCTCCGGCCGTGGCGGCGCCTCCGTGCGCGGCGCCGGTGAGTCGGTGCCGCCGGCCGCCGGCGGTCGCCGTGCCGGCGCGCGGACGGCGTTCAGGCCTCGACGAGGAACACCTCGTCCGCGTAGCACCATGCCCATGACTCGTCGGGGGAGAGCGAGAGGGCTATCGGGTGGCCGGTGCGGACGTGGTGCTCGTGTGCGTGCCGGCCTCGAGAGCTGTCGCAGCAGCCCACGTTGCCGCAGGTCATGCACCAGCGCAGGCGAACCCACTCGTGTCCGAGAGCCAGGCACTCTTCGCAGACTTCGCGTGGTCTCGGGCCAGGTGTCCCCGACACGGTCGAGAGGTGCGGGCAGGCGCTGCCCTCCGGGCGGCCGCCGTCTCGAGCCACAGTCCACCCATGGTCGCTGAGCGAGTCCGACGATCCGTGGCCGGGGTCGTGCGCCGCGGGGGTGGACGCATTCTCGTTCGTGATCACGTTCGGCCCGCCCGTTCGTGTGTGAGGCTGTGCGCTACCCGATTCTTCTGCGGAAACGCGTGGGCGGATGCGGCGACCCGCCAGGGGGCGGAAGGCTGCACGAGGTCCGCCCTACGACGCCCCGCGCCAGCGGCGGGCCGGGTCACGGCACCGCGGCTGACGGAGGGCAACCGCACGGGGACGGTCGTTGTACCGCGCATGTTCAGTTCACTGGACCGAGTGCGTGTGGCCGTCTTGGGCGCCGCGACGACAGGGGCGGTCGTGGCCGCGATCCCGGCCGCGACCGCCCCTCGCACTCAGGTAGCGGCCCACTGCAACTTTGCGGCAGGGGCGCATCCGAGTCATGGCGTCGGCACAGCGCCTACTGCCGGGCCGCGGCCTGCTCGTCAGAGGCTGCGACGGTGGCGGGGTGCCCGTCCTGGAGTTGCTGAAGGCGCTTCAGTGTCGCGGCGAGCATGGCCTGTGCGCCTGAAGGGTCGCCTGCGGCGCCTCCTTCGATGCGCACCTCGATGCTGGCCTTGCCCGAACGGACGTATCCGTAGACGGAGTCCTCGCTCGCGCCGGGGTTGACGACCAGGGTGTTCTCGTCGCCCACAGGCCTCTTGGGGACCTGTTGCTTGCTTGTCTCGGTGCCCTTCCACTCCGTGTACTGGCGGTGCGCCGCGTCGGCCGACGTGAAGACGCAGATGTGGATGAACGCCATGTTGATCGTGGAGCCGTTGTACTCGTACGAGGAGTCGCCGCCGCGGATCCAGCCGGCCGGTGCGGAGTCGGCCTCGCTCGCGCCGTTGCAGTACTGCCCTTCGGTCACTGACTTGTCGCCGTGCAGGGTCCAGCCGGGCAGGGTCTCGCCGTTGCCCAGCAAGGCCTGCGTGATGTGGGCCTGGGAGAGCTCCTTCGTGATCGGCTTCGGGGCAGGAGCAGCCGCGGCCGGGTCGTCGCCGTTCTGCTGTGTCCCCGAACCGGGATCCGACGGGTGGGTGCCGGAGGAGCAGGCGGTGAGGGCGGAGATCCCGACAAGGGCGGTTAAGAGAATGGCGCGTGCACGTGACATGCACACAGCCTATCCATCGTTGATCACCACGCTCGGCGCCACCGCCGTCCGTTGGGAAGTCGGGCGCTCATGTCCTCAAGGGCCCGAGGTTGCCATCGAGTTGATCACCGTCCGGTAACTCCCGGGCCCGGCAGAGCGGCGACCGCGTGGCCGCCGCCCTGCGGGGGTCGACAGCACAGGCGCGTCCGTCTCCGTCATTCGATCGGGCCGTCTGGCGTCGGACCCGGCCGCTCAGGTTTCCTTGTCAGCGGACCTGGTCGCTCTTGGGACTGACGTCGCTGACCTTCACCGGAGTTCCGTCAGGGGAGAACGAGTGGTGGAAGGTGAACGCACGCGGCGCCGAGCCGTGGTCGTGGAGGTGCTCCAGTCGGGAAACGCCGTCCTGCCAGGTGGGTGTCGCGCCGTCAGAGACCCACCAGAACACGTGCTTCGGGTGTCCTGTCCGCTCGAACCAGTCGTAACGCCTGTTCAGCGCCTCGCGGTGGACACCGGTGTAGATGGCGTCGAAGGCGGGGCGCAGGTCGGTCCAGAGCGAGAGGGTCGTGGCCAGGGCGGTGGTTTCCGCCGTGCGGCCCTTGCCGTACCACGTCGGCACGGCGAACTCTCCCCATGCACCCCAGTCCGCATCGAAGAGCACGCCCCGGTCAGCGTCGGCCGCTTCAGCGTGAGCGAGGTACCCGGGGTGCTGACTGATTGTCCGGTAGACGGCCTCACCGCTTTCGTAGAACTCGCGCGTGAGAGGGCCAGGATCGGCGAGAGGTGACTTCAGGACGCCGAAGGTGTACAGCGCAAGATAGGGCATGCTTCTCTTCCTGGTGGGGGCCTGCTGTGGGCCCGCTTTTTCGGTGGCTTGCGCACGGGCGAGGGCTCGTCGGGCGTGACCGATTCGCCCCGTCGCGGGCGGCTCCGTCGGACTGAACTCCTGTGCGACCGTGGGCCGATCGCCGAAGGCCAGGTGAAGGTAGCTGCCTCTGCGGGCGATGTCGAAGTTGCATTTTCGCTGCCCAAGTGGCCTCTCGCGCCAAAGGTCCCTCGTGAACTGGCCGGTCCCGATCGTCAGACCTTGCGGCCGGGAACGGAGATCGTCGAGGTCTCGGCAGCCGCCTGCGGCGGAAGCCATGCCTCCGGCCGGACAGGGACGGAAAATGGCTTGAGCGCGGGCGGCGGCGCCGACAGGATCGGGGGACACCGATGAGTTCTTCCTGGCGCCGCGGTCTGTCGGTGTGACCTGCTACGTGCGGAGGACACTCACATGACGGAAGGCGCCATGCTCGCACCACACGCAACACCCGCCCCCTCACCCGACCGTGTCACCGCCGTGCTGCGGATCCTCGTGCTGTCCACGTTCGTCGTTCTCCTCAACGAGACGATCATGGTCAACGCGATCCCGCGTCTCATGCGCGACTTCGAGGTCAGCGCGGCCGCCGCCGGGTGGCTGTCCACGGCCTTCATGCTCACCATGGCCGTCGTCATCCCCGTGACCGGGTGGTTCCTCCAGCGCGTGACGACCCGGACCGCCTTCGGCCTGGCCATGGCGCTGTTCCTCGCCGGCACGGCGCTGGCCGCGGCAGCGCCCGCCTTCCCCGTGCTGCTGGTGGCCCGCGTCGTCCAGGCCGGCGGCACCGCGGTCATGATGCCGCTGCTCATGACGACCCTGATGACCCTCGTGCCCCCGCAGGACCGCGGTCGAGTCATGGGCAACATCACCCTCGTCATCTCCGTCGCACCCGCCCTCGGCCCCGCGGTCTCCGGTGTGCTGCTGCAGCTGGGGTCCTGGCGCCTGCTGTTCCTGGCCGTACTGCCCATCGCCGGAGCCATGGCGCTGGTCGGTCAGCGCAAACTGGTCAACATCGGCGAGCCGCAGGCCGGCCCGATCGACTGGTTGTCCGTCCCTCTGGCGGCAGCGGGCTTCGGCGCCCTGGTCTACGGCCTGAGCGGCCTCGGCGCCGGTGACGGGGCCCCGGCGTTCGTCCCCCCGGAGGCCACGGCCCTGGTCGGTGCCGTACTGGTGGGTCTGTTCACCTGGCGGCAGCTGGCCCTGCAGCGCTCGTCCACACCGCTGCTGGACCTGCGAGCTCTGACCTTCCGGCACTTCTCCGTGGCCCTCGGCCTGATGTGCCTGTCCTTCATGGCGCTCATGGGCGCGTTCATCCTGATGCCGATCTACCTGCAGGAGGTGTGCGGTCTGACCTCGCTGCAGACCGGGCTGCTCCTCATCCCCGGTGGCCTGACCATGGGCCTGCTCGGACCTCAGGTCGGTAAGCTCTACGACCGCCTCGGCGCACCACGGCTGGTCGTCCCCGGCGCCGCACTGACAGCGCTGTGCCTGGCGCTGTTCGCCCTCACGAGTGAGCAGACCTCGCCGTGGCTGGTGCTCGCCCTTCACGTGGCACTGAGCGCCGGCATGGCGTTCGTCTTCACCCCCGTCTTCACCTCTGGCCTGTCCGTACTCCCGCCGCACCTCTACCCCCACGGCTCCGCCATCCTGGGTTCCCTCCAGCAGGTCGCGGCCGCCGCCGGCACCGCCCTGGTCATCAGCGTCATGTCGGGACGCGCCGCCACGGCAGCGGCCGGTGGCGCCGACCCGACGGACGCCCTGGCCGCGGGCATCCGGTGGGGGTTCGGTATCGGCGCGGTGCTCGGGGGGCTGGCCGTGCTGGTCGCGCTGCTGGTCCGTACTCCGCCCGTTCCGGAACAGCCCGCTGCGCCCGAGGTCCAGGACGAAGACGGCACCACGACGACCAAGACGGCCTCGTCGCCCCTGTAGCGGCTCGAAGGTCTTCGGCGAAGGGGGCCGGCGTGGTCGACGTCGGCCCCTGACGTCAGAACGGCCTCTCGGAACGGACCCGTCTAGGATGGCGACCGCGCGTTGGCGGCGCATGCGGTTGACGTCGTAGACGGTCGTGACAGTGGTTCGGTCCTTCACCCGTGAGCCGTCCGACCGGAAGTGTTCGGGTAGCTGTTCCACGGGGGAGATTTTCGATGTTCGGAATCATCAGGCCATGCCGCCACAGGCTGGGCGAGGGCATGCGCACCGAGTGGATGGCGCACCTGTGTGGGCTGTGCCTCGCGTTGCGCGGCGAGTACGGGCAGTTCGCGAGGGTGGCCACCAACTACGACGGCCTGATCGTCTCGGTGCTGACCGAAGCGCAGTCGGAGCGCTCCGGCGACTGGCGGCGCGGGGCCGGCCCGTGCCCGCTGCGCGGGATGCGGTCGGCGGACGTGGCACAGGGAGAGGGCGCGCGGCTGGCGGCGACCGTGTCGCTCGTGCTCGCAGCAGCGAAGATACGTGACCATGTGGCCGACGGCGACGGCCTGTTGGGGAACCGCCCGATGGCGCTGGCGGCACGCCGGATCGCCCATGGCTGGGACCGTGCGGGTGCCGCGGGCGGCGAACGACTCGGCTTTGACACCTCGGTGCTGGTCGAGGCGGTCGAGCGTCAACCGCAGATCGAGCGGGCGACCGGCCGAGGGGACTCGCTGCTCACCGTCACGGAGCCCACGGAAACGGCGACCGCAGCCGCGTTCGCGTACACCGCCGTACTCACGGACCGCCCGGACAACGTGGAACCGCTGGCAGAGGCCGGCCGCCTGTTCGGTCGACTGGCCCATCTCCTGGACGCGGTGGAGGACCTGGACGCGGACGAGGCGTCGGGCGCGTGGAACCCGATCGCCGTTACCGGCGCGGACCGCGCCGAGGTGCGCAGACTGTGCGACGACGCCGTTCACGGAATCAGGCTTTCCCTGTCCGACGCCGTCTTCGTCGACGGGCGGCTGGTACGGGCGCTGCTGGGCGGCGAGTTGGAGCGAGCTGTCGACCGCGTCTTCGACCCGCGGCATCGCCGTCATCGGCACGACCACCAGGAGCGGAGCCGGCGCATGCTGCCCTGGCTCGGTCGCCGTACGGCGACGGAAGAGCCCTCGGAGACCGCTACGGGAGCGGCCTGCGGCGTGGGCGCCCTCACGGGCGTGGCCCCCGAGGGTGCGCCGACGGCGTCGGGCCGGCCGTCTGCGGGGGAGTGCCGACGGTGTCGCGAGCATCAGCGGCTGTGCGGAGACTGCGGGCTGTGCTTCAACTGCTGCCGCTGTGGCGACGACGCGGACTCGGGCGACGGGGAGCCCTGGCAGTTCGGCGACGGACACCGCAACGGCGGATCGAACCGGGATGCTTCCGGCCGGGACGGTTCCGGGAACGACGGCTGGTTCAGCGGGCAGGGTGGCGGTAACTCGGGTGGCGGCTCCGGAGGTTGGGGCGGAGGTCACGGGTCCGGCGGCTCTGGCGGTTCCAGCGGGGGCTCGGGGGACGGCTGTGGCACGGGCTGCTGCAACCCGTGCAAGTGCTGCTGCGACTGCTGCGACTGAACGACGCACGGATGGTGCGTGCCCCGGGGCGGACCGGGGCACGCGGAGCCTCTCGCCACACTGCGCGGGTACGGCTCAGGGAGCGGTGCAGGACGAGTGCCGGTTCATGTCGCCTTCGGAGGGGGCAAACGCGTTCCATGTGGTGGGGAACGCCTTGACCGCCTTCTTGAGGTTGGACTCGAAATCTCGTGACCACCGTGTGCGCACGTACTCCTGCAGGGCACGGTAGACCCTCTTGCAGGAGGCGACGGGCGTTCCCTTGGGGAGGGCAACGGCGAAGAAGCCCGCGGGTCGGCCGTCCGTGACTGCCGGTGGCACCTCGATGTCGTCGTATCTCTCGGTGTAGCCGTAGAGGTCCACTTGTGCGTCGACGACTGCGTCCACTTCGTGGCGGCGAAGGGCCACGACGCACTCGCCGAGCCCGGGCAGGGTCTCGATCGGCGTGTCATGGACGTTGAGCTGCACGATCTGAGCTGTGGAACCCCGGCGCGTACAGACCCTCCGACCCGCCAGATCCTTGAAGGAGGAGATTCCTTTGTCCCCCTTTCTCGTCAGAACCCCGTGATAGCTCCTCAGATAGGGGCCGACGAAGTCCACTTCCTCGCGCCGCAGGTCGGTGATCTCGACGTGGGCGATGACCATGTCCACCTCCCCCGTCCGCAATGCCGACATGCGCTTTTCGAAGGTCAGGGCCATGAAGCGCGGACTTGCGCTCCCGGAACCGAGGTTCCGAGCGAGCGACATGCCCATCGACGCTTCGAATCCCTGGAACCTCCCGGTGCTCGTGTCGCTGAGTCCAGGGGCGTCGATCGCAACGCCGATGGTCAGCGGATCTGCGTTGCTCCCGCTCAAGGGATCGTGCACCGAATCCTTGGGGCGTGGGGTATCAGCGGCAAGCGAACCTCCCAGCACTGCTGCCAGAACAAGGCACGCCGCGACGAGGCCTGAACCGTGCGGCCGGAGACTGCCGGGCGGCTTGTCGTGCACCGGTCTCCCGGGTCCCGAGGCCGTTGCGTCCAGGGGCTGGGCAGCCTTTTTCCTGTGGTTGTCCGGAGGCGGTGCGGGCTCCGGATCCCGGGGGTCGACGACCTCGCCCACGATGCTGCGCGGCTTGACGAAGGCACCAGGTTCCAGGTTCGCCAGTTCGGCGAGGTCCGCCACCTCTTCGTCGGCTTCGTGGCCTTCACTGACGATGACCGCAAGCCGTTCGTCCAAGACCTCCATCACCACCGCCGGTGCCGGCAGCAGGGCGACGGGCGCCATGGCGGGCAGGTCCGGAACCGAAATCCGCGCGATGCTGTGCTGCAGCCGCGCGATCTCCTCTCTGGCTGCGATCATCTCCTTGGCCAGGGCCTGCCGGGCCTGCTCCGCCGTGTACCGGCGGCTCCGCGCCCTCGCGAGTTCCTGGGCGATCCGTTCGGAACGCCGCTCTGCCTCGCCGAGCTGCTGCTTCAGCCCCAACCGCTCGCGGTCCGTGGCCATGCGCAGTTGTGCCTTCGTGGAGTCGATCACGACCCCCATCAGGGCGCCCATGTCCCGCAGTGTGCCTACCGTCGCGTTCGCCTTCGCGGCCGCCAGATCGGCGCGATGCCTGCCCTCCATCGCCTCGGCGAGCCGCTCGTGGAGGCGGACCAGGGCCGACTCGCCACCGTCCTCCTCCGGGCGTCGGGACTCGTCGTCAGCGGCCTTCCAGAGGAGGGACGCCTCCCGCAGGAGGGCGCTGAGTCTGTGGCTGTCCGTCCCGCTCACGGCTTTCACCAGGGCGCCGAGCGTTCTCCTCGGAATGATCGCCGAGCCGTTCATGTACTTCGCCCAGGTCGCCCGGCTGGGCGAACCCATGAGCTCGTGGACGTCCTTGATCGAACGCGGACGGGTGATGCGGACGACGAACTCCGCCAGCTCCTTGGCGTTCGGTCGCTGGACGAACTGCCTCTTCCGCGGCATCCGCACTCTCCTGGTTGTCCAGCCCAGTCCAGCGATGTCCAGCCACCCCACCGCGCCGACCAGGGGCGACGTCCGATCAGGCACTGGACATATCCAATCAGTTCACACAGTCGGACCGGACCCGATTCGCCACCTCCCAGCTCCGGAGACCGACATGATGCGGACCGTCCTGTGCGACTTCGTCCTCAACGATGTGCTCGGCAATCTGACCGCGACCGTGCTGCTTTCCGCCGGCGCCTGGGTCGTTCGGAAGATCCGTTCACTCCGCACCGCGCGTCGCGACCGGAGGTCCGCCGATTAGGCAGGACCGACCGGGGGCCTGCCGTTCCGGCCGTCCCCCCCCCACGTCGTGGACCCGGCCGGCTCGCGCGGAGCCCCCAGCGTCGTCCTCAGCTGAGATGCAGATTCCGACAACCTCTGACTAGTCATACGAGGCCTTCGACCGAATCCGCCACTGTGCGCCTCCCTCCCTGCAACGGTTTTCTTCCGGAATAGTCACCAATTCACCGTGATGCTCTGGCGTGAGGTGGCTGATGTTCTCTTCTTGGTGGTCGACCCGTTGGCTGGCCTCTGCCTGTGACGACCCCGTCACGTGCCTGAAGGAGTGGAGGCTGAGCGAATCGGGCGTCGCCCTGCTGCCTGCCGGCCGCCTGTGGGATGCACTCGCAGTGCCCGAGTCGCTCGGATACGGCTTGCTCGGATCCATCGCCCCCGGCGGTCACACCCCGGCCGGTCCCGTGCTGCGTGACCGCAAGCGCCACGAACTCGTCCTCCTGACGACTCCTGCCGAGCCGCCCGGAGCACTGGGGCAGGTCGCTCGGCATCTGACGACCGGAACGTGGGTCGCCGTGCCGGACCCGGCACGTAGCGTGGAAGACCTCTCGTGGCTGGCACCACCGGACGGATCCGGAAGGCTGTTCTCGCCGGAAGCCCTGCGCTGTGCTCTCACTCCCTGACCGCCGACAACCACGCGCAGACGCGGAAGCGACGCGTACCTTCGCGCGCCGGGAAAGCGAGCGCCCGCCCCCCCTCGCGGCGCTCGGCCGCAGGCGTGATGCCGCCTGCGGCGGGCCGCTGAGTGCGGCGCTCCCGGCCGCCCGGGCCGGATGCCGCAGACCGTCAGCGGACCGGGGACCGCGGCAGCACGGGCGACCACCGTGCTGCACCCTCCCGCATCGCATCGCATCGCGCCGCGCCCCGTCGGCACGGCTTTCACGGAGATCGAGGGTAGCGTCGCGGTATGGACTTCCGTACCACTGTGGAACGCGCGCAGCGCCTCAAGCAGCTGCACGCCGAGTACAGGCCGCTCGTGCTGCCGACCGTCTGGGACGTCTGGTCCGCGCGGACGGCTGTCGACGCCGGCTTCCCTGCGCTGACCGTGGGCAGCCATCCCCTCGCCGACTCGCGCGGGGCGGACGACCACGAGGGGCAGACCTTCGAAGAAGTGCTGGCCGCCGTCAGACGGATCATCGCGGCCGTCGACGTACCGGTGTCCGTGGACCTGGAGTCCGGTTACGGACAGCAGCCCGCGGATCTCATCGCCGGACTCACCGAGGCCGGCGGCGTCGGCCTCAACGTCGAGGACACCGTCCACTCGGACGGCGGACGCATGCGCACGACGCAGGAACACGCGAGCTACATCGCCGGTCTCCGCGCGGCCGCCGACGACGCGGGAGTGCCGGTCTGGATCAACGGGCGCACCGACCTGTTCCAGAACGCCGACGACGCCTCCGCCGCTCTGGACGAGGCGATCGAGCGGCTGCTCGCCATGGAGCGGTCCGGAGCCGACAGCGTCTACCCGGTGAGCATTCAGGACGACGACGAACTGCTCGCGGCAGTGACCGGCGCCGTCGCCGTCCCCGTGAACACCACGGCCCATCCGGTCAGGCACGACCTCGAACGCTTCCGCCGCCTCGGCGTACGCCGGATCACCTACGGCCCGCTGCTTCAGTTCGCGATGACGGACGCGATGAAGGACGTGCTCGCGCCCTGGGCGCCCTGAAGCGTGTGCGTGTACGGCCCGCGTCTGAGCCGATGCGGGCCGTACGCAGGTCGCCGCCCGCGCTTGGAAGGCCCCCTGAGCCGGAGGCCGGTCGACGGAACGCGCCGGCTGACGGTGGGACAGAGCCGGGGCTCCGCACGCAAGTCGGGGCCGCTCTGTCCGGACCTCCCCGCGTCCGGATCAGCCCGTGTCTGGACCTGGACCTCCCCGTGTCCGGACCTGGACCTCCCAGCGTCCGGGCCTCCCCGCATCCGGGTCAGCCCGCGTCCGGAGCGTCGATAATGTTGCCCTCCTTGTCGAGGGTGTGCGTGTCCCAGTACACGTCCCACGTGTCGTCGACGTGCTGCGGCACCTTGCCCTCGGGGTACCGCACGAAGCCCGCAGGAGGCTCCTGCTTGTCCGAGACGCAGGCGGACCCGGTCCCGCCCACGGACATCACCGGGTACTCACCGCTGCTGCAGATGGCCTCCTGGTACTCGACACCGGCGCATCCGGCGAGAGCCACGACCGCTGCCGCGCTCGCGAGAGCGGCAGCCGCGGCGCGGAAGCGTCCGGGTCGCAGGACGGCGGCGGTTCGGCTCGACGTGTAGGGCAAGCACACGAGGGTCTCCAGTCGTTCGGTCTTCCTCCACTCTCGGCCCCGGAGAGCCGCCGCGCGTGAGTACGCGTACTCACGGACGCGCACGTGGATGCTCAACAGGGCACGATGCGCGGGCGGGTGGGGGAGCGCACCGGGGGGTTGATGCGCGATGTGGTGTGTGACTGGGGTCACAGGGTCGGTTGTCGTCGTTTCCGTTATCCGGGTTCCCGTGGCGGTTCTCCCTTGCGTACGGGTTTTCACGAGCGATGCGGAAGGGCGGGCGCGATGGAGCGGGTCTCGGATTTTGAGCGGTCGGTGGACGTGGAGTTGATACGCGCGGCGCAGTACGGGGACGGTTGGGCGCGGGAGCAGCTCATCGGCGCCCACGAGCCCCTGGTGCACGCGCTCGCTGCCCGCGCGCTCGAGGGCCGCCCCGGTGCCGACGACACTGCGGTACGCGCGATCGTGCGGGACACGCTGCACCGTGCCGAGTTCGCGCTCGGGACTCTCACCTCGCCTGACGCGTTCCGGCCCTGGCTGATCGGTATCGGTGTGGCGACCGTCCTCGCCCACGCGACAGGCCTCCCCCTCCGTGCCGCGCCCGACGCCTGCGACTCCGACCCCGCGTGCTGGCTCGACGTGGAGGACGCCGTGCTGGCGGCCTTGTGGTCGCTGGAGCAGGACGGGCTTCTGGGCCGTGACGAGACGGCGGCAGCGCTGAACTGGGCCCCGCAGTACACGGAGCTGCGCTACGAGGAGCTGCGTGCACGCATCTCCTCGGCCCAGTCCGTGACGATCGCGCTCGTCCGCTTTCCCCGCTGCCCCCTTCTCGATGATCGGCTGGCGGGCTGGGACGGCTACCCCGGCGCCGCCTGGCGCGACGAGCTGGCCCAGCACACCGTCTACTGCGGCTACTGCGCCACCGGGTTCGCCGAAGCGGCGGGCGACGGCACGCGCCCGGCCTTCGGCACGGCTGCCTCCGGCGCAGACGGTTCGGCCGCTTGGGCGGTGGGCGCCCCGTACTCCTTCGGCACGGCCGGAGCGGCCGGCGGGACCGGGCCTGAAGCACTCGCCCCGACTGGGGCGATCGCCGCGCCGCAGACGCTCGCGGCCACCCCTGTCGGCGGGGCCGGTCACCACGTACGGGCGGGGTCGGATCCTGCGGCAGCAGTGAGTGGGCGGCAGGGGACCCGGGCTGCTCGCCGGCGGCGCCGGCAGGCCGACGAGCGGACCCGGCGCCGCGTCGTGGTCGCGGCAGGTCTTGCCGTCGTCGCGGTCACCGGCGGCGCCTTCACCCTGAACGCGGGCCGAGGCGGCAGTGACCTCCTGGAGGCCAACCGGGCTGCCGCTCCGGACCTCGACGCCGGCCTGACCAACGAGCCCGGCGCCCTGACCAGCTCCGCATCCCCTTCCACGTCCACCTCCGCATCCCCCTCCACCTCCGCGTCCGCTGCTACGGCACGGACCCCGGGCGCATCGAAGACACCGGCCACGACTCCCGGCAAGGCCCCCCGGCCCACCACGGCGACCGGCGCTCCGGAACGCCCCACCACATCCGCCACCACGCCGGCCGCCCGGCGGAAGGCCGCCGCCACGCGTGGCACCGATGCGGGCAGGAAGACCGGAACGCAGCAGGATCCGGGCCGGTCCTCGGTTGCCGATCAGGTCATCGCCCTGGTCAACGCCGAGCGTGCCAAGGCCGGTTGTGGTGCCCTCACGCCCAACGCGACCCTCACCAGGGCGGCTCAGGGGCACTCCGACGACATGGCTGCCCGCGACTTCTTCGACCACACCAACCCGGACGGTGCGAGCCCCGGCGACCGCGTGACCGCCGCCGGCTACCCGTGGTCCACCTACGGGGAGAACATCGCCATGGGGCAGAGCAGCGCCGAGCAGGTCATGGAGTCCTGGATGAACAGCCCCGGCCACCGCGCCAACATCCTCAACTGTGACTTCAAGGAGATCGGCGTCGGCATCCACGACTCCGGCGGCCCGTACTGGACCCAGGTCTTCGGTGCCCGCTGACCCCGGAGCCGACCGAGCGTAGGCGGTAGGGGTGTTCGTGTCGGCGGAGCTGCCGCGGGCGGCGAACTCTCGGCCGTTCCGCCTTCGCCCGCGGAGTTCCGACCGCCGGTGCTCGGCGCCCACCGTGCGCCCGGAGGAATCGAAGCGTCAAAGGGACGTGGAGTGGGCCAGGCCGACTCGTCAGTCGCGTCCGGTGCCGTCGTGGAGCAGGGCAAGCTGGTGCGCGACCGCCTGGGTGACCCGCTTCTCGTCGTTCGTGGCGAGGAGGTCGAGCAGGGCGCCGCGCAGTACGGCCAGGGCCAGGGTGCGACGGGTGGCGCCGGTCTCGCTTTCGCGTTCGGACGGCGGCTGGAAGCCGGCCAGGACGCCGAGCCAGTCCTCCACCGTGGCACGGGCGAACCCGGTCCACGGTCCGTCGGGCTGGACGAGGGAGCGCGTGTACGCCTCGGCCCACAGACGCAGCAAGGGCCTGTGCTCCTGCGCGGCGAGCCATGTCCAGAGCCGTTCGACGGCTGACACGAGTCCCACGGTGCCGTCGGATCCGCTCGCCTCATCGAGGAGCGCCAGTTCGTCGGCGCGTGCGCGCGCCAGCAGCGCCCGCAGCAGTCCGTCCTTGCTTTCGAAGAGGAAGAGCAGAACCCGCGGGCTGGAGCCGATGGCCTCGGCCAGCGGGCGCAACGACAGGTCGGCCAGACCGTGCACGAGTGCGTACCGGTAGGCGGCCTCCAGCAGCTCGTTCTGGCGGGCGGACGGGGTTGGCGCTTCTCGGGGCATGGGGCTAGCCTAACTGAAACGACTGTTTCAGTGGTGGGGACGGAACGATCACGGGGGCCAGGAGAGCGCTCATGTCACAGCAAGACCGCAAGCAAGCCGTCATCCGCCGAGCCGACCGTCCCGGCGACCTGGGATGGGTGGTGATGGCCCATGGCGAGGCGTACGACCAGCAGTTCGGGTGGAACACCGACTTCGAGGTCCTGGTCGCCAAGATCGTCACCGCCTACGGAACCGCACACGACCCGGCCCGCGAGGCGGGCTGGATCGCCGAGATCGACGGCCGGCGCGTGGGCTGCGTCTTTCTCGTCGCGGGCGATCAGCCTGAGGTGGCCAAACTGCGGATCCTGCTGGTCACCCCGGAGGGCAGGGGCCTCCGCCTGGGGACGCGCCTCGTCGAGACGTGCCTCGCCTTCGCCCGTGAGGCGGGCTACGAGAAGGTGACGCTGTGGACCAACGACGTGCTGACGGCGGCGCGCCGGATCTACCAGAGTTTCGGCTTCCACCTCGCCGACCAGGAACGTCATCACAGTTACGGCCACGATCTCGTCGGCCAGAACTGGACTCTCGACCTGCGCGCCCCTGCCGCCGACCCGCCCTCCACCGCCGAAGACCCCGGTCGCGGCGCCGACGATCCCACCCGCGGCGCCGGGATCGTCCCGACACGGACCTCGGCCGACGGCTGAACCGGCGGGCACCCTCTCGCGGGTCATCCCGTGCCGTGGTCGGTACGCCGCAGAGGTGACCGGCCCGCACCACACCACTGGTGCGAGCCGGTCTCCACCCTGTCGGGCCCCGCGGAGGGGGATGCCGCGGACCCGTTGAGCGACCCCATTCGCTCCACGACCTTGTGCCCGCGAATCCGACGCCCATGCCCACCCTTTTCCCTCGGGAAAGACATGGTTTGAGGTGTGCCCGCGGGGGCAGGCGGGCGGAAGCGCCGTCGACTGCGGACACCCCCGAGTCGTGGACGGCGGCGACCGGCTCGTGTGCCGCCTGCGGTTCCTCCCCTTCCCGCAGGCGGCACCAGCCGTTTCGCCTCGGAGGGACATCGTTCCCGCCGCCCGGCGGCTTCGTCCTTGCGCGCGGCCGGGCCAATGACGTACGGGCGTTCGCCGAGGCCATGACGCGCTGACCGGTACCCCGGACGCACCGCCCGCCTCGGGACCACGCCGGACGTCGGCTGTGGGTGTCACAGGTGAGCGGACTCGTCGTAGAGCCGGTGGTGCCACCACTCTCCCGGCTGGTACCACGGCTGACGGGGCGCGAAGGGATCGGGCAGGGTCCGGCGGTACAGCTCCTCGTCCAACCCCTCCACCAGTACCGCGAGTTCGTGACGCGCGCGAGGAGGGAGCCGGGAGATGACCAGGGCAAGGAGGTCCCGGGCCGCGGCCACGTTCTGCCCCCGTCGCACTCCTCGCAGCCGCGGGGAGTCTTCCGGAGGTACAGATAGCGGCCCGGACGGGCCAGGAACGCCCGATGAGGGACCGGGGCCACCCACGAAGGCAAGGCCGAACCCGGCCCCGGGTGCGGGGTGGTCCGGGGGTGCTGTCTCAGGGGCGCGGGTGGTGTGGTCGGGCCACGGTCATGGGGGCGAGGCCGAGGTCGGCCAGTGCGGCTGCGCCGGTAGCTGTGTGCACGCCTCCGGCGAGCAGCAGGGTGCGCGCCGATTGGTAGCGGCAGCCGGCGGCGTCGAAAGCCGCCGCGGTGGTGAGCAGCCGCGCCTGGTCGCCGCAGAGCAGGGCCTGCGCCCGGTCCACCAGGGCGGTCGCGACCGGGTTCCCGGCGACCGTGGCCCGGGCGGCGGCGAGCCGGTCCCCGGCATCCGGGTGCCCGGCGAGGACCGCTGCCTCCGCCCGGAGTGCGGTGTACCAGTGCAGCCAGACCCAGCAGACCCACTTCCACACCTGTTCCGGCTCGGGTGCGGTGCGTTCGAGGGCGGCCTGCGCGTCGCCGTGGTGGAGCAGGACGACCGTGTCGAAGACGGCTCCGTGGCCTCGGTGGTGGTCCTCCTTGCTGCCTGCCTGCTCGGTGATCGCGAGCCAGGTCGCCCGGGCCTCGTGGTCGCCACGCAGGCCGTGGATCATGGCGATGGACGCGGCGGCCGGTCCGAGCGAGAACGATCGTTGCCGGCCGGCCTGCTGCCACGCGTCGAGGAAGCGCACGCTGCCGGTGAGCACCTGGTCGGCATGGCCCGCGAAGGCGTCCGCGACGAGCAGCCAGGACGTGGCGTGGTCGCCGACCTCGGCGAGCTGCGGCTGTTCTGCGAGCCGGCTGCCCCACCGGCGGGCCGCCGCCAGCTCGCCCGCGCCGACGGCGGTCGCGGCGGCCATGGCGAGGGCGTCGGTCAGCTCGTGCGTCCGGGCGGGGGTGTGCGGCGCCGAGGCCAGGACGTCGATCCGGGCACGGGCGGCGGCCGCCGCGGCGAAGGTCTCACCGGCCCAGCTCTGAGCGCCGGAGAGCGCGTCCAGTGCGGCGGACTGTGCCACCGGGTCTCCCGCGCGCCGGGCGAGTTCGACGGCACGCTCGGCGCAGGCGACGGTGTCCGGCGCGGTGTTGTCCAAGGCCCCCTGGACCGCGCCGAACGCGTCCGCGATCACCGCGGCGTCGGCCAGCGCCAGGGCCGCCTCGGCGGCCGGGTCGTTCACTCCGGCCTGCTCGCGCGCCGCAGTGAGGAGGCCGGTCACCTCGTCCACGGACGGAATCCGGCTGAACGTGCTGGAGAAGCGGTACGCGGCGGTGGCGGCGGCCGCCAGGTCACGGGCCGCCCAGGCGGTGTCCCCGGCCTGGTGGGCGGCTTCGGCGGCGGCCCGGTGCAGGCGATACACGTCGTCGCCCGTGCCGCGGCACCCGGCCACTCCGGCGGCCTGCCGCAGTGCTGCGGCGGCATCGGCGCCGGCGGACAGCGAAGCCGCCTGTTCGTAACGCTGTTGGGCCTCGCCCAGCAGGTTCCTGTGGAAGGCCAGCCCGGCCATGGACCAGGCCAGACGGCGTGCGTCCGCTTGCTGTTCCGGTCGGTCTGCGGCCCAGGCCAGGGCAGCGCGCAGGTCTTCCGCGACAGCGTCGAACCGTGCTCGCCAGTCCGGCCCGCCGAGCTCCTCGAGGCCGGCCGCTCCGGCCAGGCACCATGCCAGGTGGCGTGATCGGATGTCCGTGAGTTCACCGGCGTCGGTGAGCCGCTCGGTACCGTACTGGCGAAGGGTCTCCAGCGCCTGGTACCGGGTGCCGGTCTCGGACGGTGTCACGACGAGGAGGCTCTGCTCGGCGAGCCTGCCCAGGCCGTCGGCGACCGCGGCCGCCTGCAGCGGGGCGAAGGCGGCCACCTCGGCAGCCGCCTCGGCGGTGAACGGGGCGACGAACACCGACACCCGCCGCAGCAGCGCCCGGTCCTGCGGTTCGAGCAGGTCGTGGCTCCAGTCGAGGACGGCCCGCACCGACCGATGCCTGCCGTCGGCACGGGGGCCGCCGGCGAGGATCCGCAACTGGTCGCCGAGGCCGGCCGTCAGGCCGTCCAGGCCGAGCGTGGACCACCGCGCCGCCGCCAGTTCGATGGCCAGGGCCATGCCGTCGAGCCGTTCGCACAGCGCTGCGATCCGGTCGCGTTCCTCCGGGGCAGGGGCCCTGCCGACCGCTGCCGCCCGTTCCAGGAACAGGGCGGCCGCCTCCGACTCGCCGCCGCCGACGCGCGACAGCGGCGGTACCGGGAAGACCCACTCGAACGGCACCATCAGCCGGGCCCGGCTCGTCGCGAGCACGCGTATCCCCGGGCAGGCGACGAGCAGCTGCTCGAGGAACGGCGCCACCCCGTCGCGTACCTGCTCGCAGTTGTCCAGGACCAGCAGCGCCCGACGGTCCGCCAGTGCGGCCACCAGGGTGTCGTCGATGCCGCGCCCGGGCTGCTCGCCCACGCCCATGGCCGCCGCGACCGCCGCGCCCACCCGACCCGGATCGGTGACCGGGACGAGGTCGACGAAGCACACCCCGTCGGCGAAGTCGCCGGCCACCTGGGCCGCCACCGCCAGCGCGATCCGGGTCTTGCCCACCCCGCCCAGGCCGACGGCGGTCACCAGCCGACGCTCCGTCACCGCCGTTGCCAGCTCAGCGCGTTCCCGGGCCCGGCCGACGAACGCCGTCAGCGGTGCCGGAAGCGCGCGTGCCGGGCGCGCCGGTGCCGGGCCTTGCTGCTCCGCGCGCGGCGGCCCGGGCGCGCGACGCGACAGGGCCCGCCTGTCCGGCACCTCCAACTTCCGCAGCAGGGAGGAGACATGCGACTCCACCGTCCGCACGGAGATGAACAGCCGTGCGGCTATTTCCGCGTTGCTCAGATGCTCCCCGAGCAGAGCGAGCACGTCGGCTTCCCGAGCAGAGATCACTGGAGTGGACACCGGGTCATTATCCGTGGTGCCCTCCGCGATCCGTAGTGCTTTCCGTGGTCGGCACGGAGGCGCTCCGTACCACGGTCGGGAGAGGCTGTGACCACAACGAACGGGGCCCGGCCGATCGGGGCCCGTGACGAAAGGAGTGACCGTGACCAGCTCTTCCACCCAGGGGATGATGACCGTCCTGCATCCGGTGTCGGACCTCGGCCAGGCCAAGGCGGTGTACGCCGCTCTGCTCGGTGTCGCGCCGCAGACCGACGGGCCCTACTACGTCGGCTTCGACGTCGCCGGACAGCACGTCGGCCTCCTCCCCGGCGGCGGACCGCAGGGCCTGACCACGTCGCTGGCCTACTGGCACGTCTCGGACATCGAGGCGAAGATCGCCGAAGTCACCGCGGCGGGGGCCACCGTCAAGGAGCCCGCGCACGATGTCGGCGGCGGCCGACTGGTGGCCACCGTCATCGACCCCGACGGCAACCTCCTCGGGCTGGTGCAGGACCGATGAGCACCCCACCCCGCTCCCGCGCACAGCGCCGTCGCGACACCGAGCACCGGCTCACCCACGACGTCGACGTCTGGGTCGCCAGCGCCTCGGTGGACGGTGCCCCCCATCTGGTGCCGCTGTCCTTCGACTGGGACGGCGAGGCGCTCCTGGCGGCCACCCCGGCAGCAAGTCCCACCGGCCGGAACCTGGCCGCCACCCGGACCGCCCGGCTCGCCCTCGGCCACACCCGTGACGTCGCCATGATCGAAGGCGACGTGGAGGTCCTCGACATCGATGCGCTGCCCCCTCACCTGGGCGACCGGTTCGCCGCACGCACCGGCTTCGACCCGCGCTCCCTCACCACGTCGTACCGCTGGTTCCGCATCACGCCGCAGCGCGTCCAGGCCTGGCGTGAGGAGAACGAACTGTCCGGCCGTGAACTGATGCGCGAGGGCCACTGGCTGGCCTGACGCCTGCCCGTTCCCCTCCCACACCCGGGGCCATGGCCTCGCACGCCCCGGGACCACGCCCTCACGGCCGGGGACACGCCCCCAACGGGGTCCTGACCGCCCCTCCCACGCCCCATCACCCATCCAGACCCTCAAGGAGATCCACCATGAGCAGCACCGACGTCAGCAAGCACCAGGGATTCACGGCCGAGGAGCGGGCCGCGATGAAGGACCACGCGCAGGAACTCAAGATGACCGGGGCACGCCGCGGGTCGAAGGCGGAGAGGGAGGCGCAGGCGGAACAGGACGTGCTCACGAAGATAGCCGAGATGCAGGACACGGACCGGGCCCTGGCCGAGCGCGTCCACGCCGTCGTCACCGCCGCGGCCCCCGCCCTCACGCCGAAGCTCTGGTACGGAATGCCGTCCTACGCACTGGACGGCAAGATCGTCTGCTTCTTCCAATGCGCGGAGAAGTTCAAGGCGCGCTACGCGACGCTCGGCTTCAGCGACCAGGCGAAGCTCGACGACGGCCCGATGTGGGCGTCCGGCTTCGCCCTGACCGAGGTGACGGCCGAGGTGGAGGAGCGGATCGCCGCACTGGTGAAGCGTGCGGTGAGCTGAAGCGCGCTACGGGAGGCGGCCGTGGCCGCCTCCAGCTCCGCCAGGCCATGAAGTCCCTGCGTCGCTACCGGGTATCGGACTCCTTCAGCCGGATCGGTTGGCCGGCCAGGGGACGTGGGGTTCGACAGCGGCGGTTCAGTCGATGTGGCTCCTCTCTGCACTTCGGCTTCGCCCGCCGCAGGCGCCGGCCGCCATCACGGGCAGCTGCCGGACGGCACCGGGATACACTGCTCCGCCCCACCCCGACCGGAGGTCATCTCAGTGTTCCCTGCACGGGTACTCGCCGGTGCCCCCTTGGCTCTGGTGGTTCTCGCCCTGTCCGGCTGCTCCTCCCTCTGGAGCTGTACCGACACGACGGCGAACCGCGGTGAGGCCGGAGTCAAGGTGCAGGTCGAGGACACATCAGGGCGGCCTCTCGGCGTCACCGCCGAGGTCGTCGACTGGCGCCTCGAGCCCCACCCGCAGGTGCCCTCCCAAGGCGACCGGGTTCACTTTCACTACCGCTTCGACGGCGCCGACGAGATATCCGGCCCCGCGGTGGAGGCCTGCGCCGTCGACAAGAAGCGCCTGGTGTTGGGGTGTCAGACGGTCTATTCGTCGCAGGCGTTCGGGCCGGACGGTGCCCTCACAGGGGACGACTGGCTCGCCGTCGAGCACCCTGAGCAGGTTGCCGGAGTGCTCCTGATCCCCAATGACCAGTCCTACGACAGAAGAACCTGCGACCAGGACATCAAGGACGGTGGCGGGACGCATCCTCCGAATCCGGCCGGCATGGGGGACCAGCTGTAGGAGGTCAAGGCGGTGACGAGGATCCGCACGGCGTGCCTGCCGGTCATGCGGCCCACCCGTACGCCGAGTTCGCCCGCCGGACGAGGAATGCCATCGACGGTCGTCCTCACCGAAGATCACCAGGAGCGGCTTTCCCAGGAGTGGCTGTGTTCGTGAGAACGGGCAGCACTTCGACACGGCTTTGTGAGGCGCCAGGCCGCCGGCCCGGAGCCGGGTGTTCACGAGTTTCGACGGCACCCGCCTGCGGCGTGGCGCCCGGATCGTCATGTGGTCAGCCCAGTATCTGCACCGCGTAGAGGACGCCGACGCCGGTCGCCAGGGCGGACAGGAGGAGGCGCAGGGTGGTTTCGGGCAGGCGGGGCTGGAGGTGTGCGCCGAGGTATCCGCCGAGGAGCCCGCCGGCCCCGCACGACAGGCCCAGGAGCCAGTCGGGGGCGACGTCGCCCGTGGTGGTCAGGGACAGCAGTGCGTAGGTGGCCGCGCCGACGATGGAGGTCACGAAGGTGGCGGCGAGGGCTGCGGGGGCGACGGTGGCGACCGGGGTCCCGCGGCCGACGAGTATCGGGCCGAGCAGAGAGCCACCGCCGATCCCGTAGATGCCCCCGACGACGCCGACGAGGAGGGCCAGCGTTCGGGTGGCCCTTGGCGAGGGAGGCCCTGCGTCCCGGGCCGGTGCCGGACGTACGGTGCGCAGCCCCAGCCACAGGCCGAGCGGCAGCAGGAGCGCCGCGACGAGCAGGCGGAAGACGCGCGGCCCGGGTACGGCGAAGACGCGGATCAGGGCGCCCAGGACGACGCCGGGCAGGGTCCCGGCGATCAGCAGGCGGGGCAGTGGCCCGCCGAGGCGACCGGCCCGCCAGTAGCGGAAGAGGGCGCCAGGGCCGGCCACGACGTTGTAGAGCAGGTTCGTCGGTGTCACCGCCGGGCTCGGCACGCCCAGCAGGCTGACCTGGACGGGCAGCAGGAAGACCGCTCCGGAGACGCCCACGGGCGCCGTGGCCAGGGAAATCAACAGCCCCGCGGCGAAACCGAGCAGCCCCGTCGGCCAGTCCACGACAGCCCCCTCCGGCGGTCCGCTCCCGGAGCGGGTGGAGGCTCCGGCTCAGGTGCCTCCCGTTCTCATGAACATCGGCCCCGCCCCGATCCAACCGCCTCCCGAAGCGGTGAACAACTGCTGTCCGAAGTCGGGTTCTGGCACAACTTCTGTGGTGCTGAGCCGGACCTCAAGGTCCAAGGCCGAAGCACGCCAGGAACCGGCAGGTCAGCGGCTTGGCCCGTAGACACAAGCCCAGCCGGCGTAGCTCCACGGAAGCTGTGCCGGAACCCGTTCTCGTGTACGAAGCCAAGGCAAGGGCGGGTGGCGGCCGCCCTTGCCCGCTTTGCCCTCTGGCTCAGCGTGCGCCCGTGTGCAGGGCTTCGGCCATGGGCGAAGCGCCGTCGGTCACGTAGGAGCGGATCGAGCCGAGGTACTCGTCGCGGTCGACGCGCCCGTCGTCATCGGTGTCCAGCGCGTCGAATGCCGCTTCAGCGTTGTCGGCGGTGCTGCCGAGTGCCACGCGCAGCCGTGTGAACTCGGTCCGGCTCAGGGCCCCCACGGTCTCGGTGTCGGCGAGGTCGAACAACGATCCCAGTGCCTGTCGGCAGACGGCGTCGAAGGTCGCGCCGCCTGCCCACGCCGCGTACTCGTCGAAGGTCACCTTGCCGTCGCCGTCCGCGTCCATCGACGCGTACACCTGCTCGTGAGTGACGAGAGCGGCCCGGACGAGAGGGTCGTCTCCGCCGCGTCCGAGTGCCGCTGCGGCGCGCTCGGGACGAGCGAGGTACTCCTGCCGGGAGATCACACCGTCGCCGTCCACATCCAGCATGGCGAAGATGTGGCCTTTTGCTGTTACGGCGGCTGCGGCCCTGTGCATGGGCATGACGTCGTCCGATCGACTGGGGATGGCTGCAGGCCGGAGTCTGCCCTGGCCCGCGCTTCGTCGACCGCAGGGTCATTACTACGGATGAACAGGCGCGTCGTGCTGACGCGATGGCCCATGACGGCATGACCGGAAGGTGTGCCAGAGCCCGGCCGGGGCGCCAAGTAACTCCCCGACACGTCGGTCGTCGAGGACGGTACGGTCCGGTGTCCCGGCAAAACGGTACGAGAACCTTCCGGAACGACCGTGTGCCTCGTCGGCGCCGGTCAGTCGACCTCGACGTACGTGACGATGAGGATGCTGCCGAGCGCGGTTGCGTAGAAGACGACGCGGACACCGGAGTGCTGGTAGTCACGCAGCGCGGAGGCGGTGGCGTGCGGTTTGACGTCCGACGGGTCGGTGGCGATCTCGCTGAGTGCGGCGTCGAGCTGGGCGATCCGTACGGTCGTCAGGGCACGGACCTGGGTCTCCGCCGGCTCGACGAACACGATGCGGGGGCGACGGCCGCGGGTGCGCTCAGGCAACGTGCGGGTCCTGTCCGCTCCGGTCGCTGTCGGGCAGCCCGTGCTCGGCCCGGATGTCCTCCCAGTCGCGGCACCGGTCGAGGTCGATGCCCTCTGCGGCCAGGTTCTCCAGCACGTAGGCGAGTGCCGGATTCCCGGGGAACTCGGCCCGCGCGGACGCACGCAGCTCGCGCTGCTCCGCCTGGTTGAAGGTCAGGTGCGCCATCACGTCCTCCGGCGGTCGGGTACGGCCTCAGGCTAGCGCAGCGGACCTGAGGCAGGTGGGCAAAGGACGGTGTGGGGGAGTGGGGGCCTCCTTCAAGAGGAAGGGCAGATGTCGAGGCGGGTACCGACACCGATCAGGATTCGAGAAGCGCCGGCCGCCGCGCACCGCCTAGCGTGATGGACATGGCAACCACCACTTCCACCGCAGCCCACACGTCCCTCGCTTCCGTCACCCTTGAGGTGGCCGACCTCGAGGCCGCTCACCGCTTCTACAGCGCCTTCGGCGTGGATACGTACATCCGCCTGAGGGAGGCGCCCGAGGCGCATTCCACCGGGTTCCGCGGCTTCACCCTGGCCCTCACGGTGTCCGGGCCGGCCACCGTCGACGCCTTCGTCGCCGCCGCCGTGGACGCCGGCGCCACGGTCCCGAAGCCCCCCGCGAAGTCCCTGTGGGGCTACGGCGGCGTCGTGCAGGCCCCGGACGGGACGTTCTGGAAGATCGCGACCTCGGCGAAGAGGGACAACGGCCCCGCCACTCGCGAGATCGACGAGGTCGTCCTGCTGCTCGGCGTCGAGGACGTGAAGGCCACCAAGCAGTTCTACGTCGACCGGGGCCTGACCGTGGCCAAGAGCTTCGGTGGCAAGTACGCCGAATTCGCCCCGGGCCAGTCCAGCCCCGTCAAGCTGGCGCTCTACAAGCGCCGTGGCCTGGCCAAGGACCTCGGCGTCCCCGCCGACGGCACCGGATCGCACCGCATCGTCCTCAGCGGCACCGCAGACGCCTTCACCGACCTGGACGGATTCACCTGGGAGACCGCCGCATCGCCCGCCCCCACGGCGCCCTGAACCGGCCCCCGTCGTACCGAAAGACCGGCGGACAACATCCGCCGATGCGGCATCCGGGCCCTTGCCCGGATGTCCGGCCACTCTTCACCCCTCGTGCAAGGAGCAGGACATGAAGGCGCACGTCAGCTCGATCCTCCTCGGTGTCCAGGACATGGACCGGGCCAAGCGGTTCTACGCCGACGGGCTCGGCTGGAAGATCGAGAACGACTACGGCATCTCGGTGTTCTTCGCATCGGACGGTGCATCGCCGGTCGGCTTCTACAGTCGCGAAGGCCTGGCCGGCCAGGTGGGCACGGACCCCGAAGGCAGCGGTTTCAGCGGACTGGTTCTGACCTACGTGGTCCGCAGTGAGACGCGGGTCGACGAGATCATGGCCGAGGCCGAGAAGGCCGGCGCCACGGTCCTCAAGCCCGCCGGCGCTCTGCCGTGGGGCGGGTACGGCGGCACCTTCGCCGACCCGGACGGCTATATCTGGAGTCTCGGCTACAGCGCCTCGGGAACCGACCAGCCCTACGCCGAGTAGCTGCGAACCCTTGCCTTCAAGCCGTCCAGGGACCGTGACGGTCCCCGTGGGAGACCGGGAGCGGTCATCGGAGCCGGGCGGATCGGACGCGCGGGGTGAGTGGCGTCGGCAGAACGACAGGAGAAGGATCATGAAGTTTCGGACCTACGTCGAACCACCCGAGCCCATGCGGGGCCTGGAGGTTCCGCCCGAGGTGGTGACAGCGCTCGGTGGGGGCGCGCGGCCGCCGGTGACGATCACGGTGAACGGGCATTCGTGGAAGAGCCGGGTCGCCATTCTGCGAGGCCGTCACCTGCTCGGCCTCAGCAACGCCAACAGGCAGGCCGCGGGTGTCGAGATCGGTGAGGAGGGCGAGGTCGAACTGGCGCTCGACACCGAGCCGCGTGTCGTCGTCGAGCCCCCGGACTTCGCCCGGGCCCTGGACGACGACCCGGTCGCCCGCGCCGCCTTCGACAACCTTGCCCTGGGCCGCAAGCGTGAGCATGTGCGCGCCATCGAGGGCGCGAAGAGGCCCGAGACGCGCCAACGACGCATCGAGAAGGCCATCGCCACCCTGCGGGGCTGAGCACCGGAGCGGCGCAGGGCATCCTCCCGCTTGCCACCGCCCAACCGACGTGCGGCCCCGACGAGAAGGCAATCGCTGTGGGCGCGTGCCCAGGAGGATCGCCGTACCTGACACGGTCGCCGTACCTGACACGGTGTCGTCATGGGGCCTTGGGCCGGCGGAATGTCCCCGCCCGGTGGGCCCAGGCCACCGGCACCACCAGGACGGCTGCCAGTCCGCCCAGCACCATGACCGTCGAGGGCGAGGAGTGGTCGAGGACGGCGCCTCCGGCCAAGGCTCCGATGGAGATGGTGGCTTGGAAGGAGGCGGTGAAGAGGACGGAGGACGCCTCGGGGGAGTCGGGCGAAGCCTTGGCGAACCACGTCTGCGAGCAGACCGGCACGGCTCCGTACGCGATGCCCCAGACGATCAGCAGTGCCACCGCTCCCGTGTGTGACCGGCCGAGGACCGGGAGGAGCAGGGTCGCACCGGCGAGCAACCCCGCGGCCGCGGCGAACCCGGCCCGCGGATAGCGCCCCACGGTCGATCCGCCGAGGAAGTTGCCGGCGATCCCGGCTGCTCCGTAGAGGAGCAGATGGACCGTGACGAGAGCCGGACTCACGTGGGTCACCTGCTCCAGAAAGGGTGTGACGTACGTGTATGTGCCGAAGTGGGCGAGCACGACGAGGAAGGTCATCACCAGGGCGAAGCGCGTGTCGACCCTCCGGAGCATGCCGCCGAGGACGTCGAGGCGCGACGTCTGGGTGGAGGGGAGCGGCGGGACGACCAGGAGCAGCAGGGCGAGGACCGCCAGCGTGAAGCCGCCCATGGCCAGGAACGCCGTCCGCCAGCCCGCGATGTCACCGATGAGGGTGCCCAGCGGTACCCCGAGTACGGAGCCGAGCGGCACCGCGGAGAAGATCACCGAGGTCGCGCGGCCTACGGATGCAGCAGGCACCAACCGGTCGGCGAGCCCGGCTCCGATGGACCAGAAACCGCCGATGGTGACCCCCACCATGACACGGGAGACCAGGACCAGCCAGTAGTTCGGCGCGATGGCGGCCAGGAAATTGGCCAGCGCCAATAAGAGGGTGAACACACCCAACATCACCCGCCGGTCGATACGCCCGGTGGCCACCGTGACCAACGGGGCGGAAACCGCGGCCAGGAATCCCGGCATGGTCATCATGAGACCGGCCATTCCGTCAGAGATGGTGAAACTCGATCCGATCGAGGTCAGCAGGCCGATCGGCAGAATTTCCGTGGTGACGACCGAAAAGATCCCCAGCATCACCGACATCACGGCCAGCCAGGAAACCAGGGCCGAGCGGCCCGGGTCCGGCGGTGCAGGAGCTTGGGCAGAGGCGGCGGTTGCTGTCGACATGTATTCCGTCCTGAGTTGGACATCACATTCAGAGTGCGACCGCCAGTCCAACAGGGAAGGTCGCCATTCTCTGGCAGTTTTCCGACACCACCGTTGCTGTTCACGGAGTCGGCCAGGTGGGGAATCCGCGTAGCCCGCCCCGCCCCGCCCCGCCCCGCCCCGCCGCGACGTGGGTGCTGCGCCACGATCACTGCTCCGGTGCGGTGACGGGCCTCCGGGTGTTGGGCGTGTCGGCCGGACCGGGAGGCTTCCGCCCCAAGGATTGCCGGGGCCGCAGAACCGGCCTCGACGACGACTCCGACGCCAGAGCGAAATGGACGTGGTGTGGCCAGAAGACACAGGGGACACCGGGGTTTCGGCGCGGTTGGAGTGGCGGTGGCCCTCATCTGGGGATGCGCCGCTGCTGGGAACGCGCACCCCGCCGATGCGACACCCGGCGGCTTCGAGTGGGCGGCCGAGCAAGCGGCAGCAGAGTTCGGTGTGCCGAAGGACGTACTTCTCGGTGTGAGCTACGAGTCCTCGTGGTGGGAGGGCCATCACGGCCGCCCGAGCACCAAGGGCGGCTACGGCCCGATGCACCTCACGGACACGACGTCCGGGAAGACGTACCCCCACCGCCCCGGCGAAGGGCCGGTGGACGCCACCGGCACCGACGACCCGTCCGAGCACACCCTGCAGGCCGCCGCCGAGATGATCGGCGTCGCGCCGCAGACGCTCAAGCGGGACGAGCTGCAGAACCTCCGGGGCGGCGCTGCGCTGCTCGCCTCGTACCAGCGGCAGATCACCCGTGAATTGCCGTCCGACCCGGGCGGGTGGTACGGGGCTGTGGCCCGCTACAGCCAGGCCGCCGACACCGCTACGGCCGGACGGTTCGCCGACGGCGTGTTCGCGGTGATCCGCAGCGGCAAGCAGCGGGTGCGCGAGGACGGCCAGCGGGTGTCGTTGCCGAAGAGGGCGTCCGTCCGTCCGGCGACGGCTCAGCTCGCGTCCCTGAGGCTGCGGACGTCGGCCGCGGCGGCGGCGCCGGAGTGCCCCATCGAGCTGAACTGCCGGTTCGCTGCCGCCGCTGCCTCGAACTACCAGGTGTCCTCGCGGAAAGCGAACGGCCTGGACGTCGACTTCATCGTCATTCATGACCTCGAAGGGACCTACGACGGGGGAGTCAGCTGGTTCCAGGACCCCGCCAGCGGGGTTTCCGCGCATTACGTGCTGAAGGCCGACGGCAGCGAGGCAACGCAGATGGTTGCCACGAAGGACATCGCCTTCCACGCCGGAAACTACTGGGTCAACCTGCACGGCGTCGGAATCGAACTGGAGGGATACGCGGCCCAGGGGCCGACCTGGTTCACCCCGGCCCAGTACAAGGCGACTGCCACGCTGGTGCTCTACCTGGCACGGCGCTTCGACGTCCCACTGGACCGCAAGCACATCATCGGGCACGACAACGTCCTTCCCACGAGGCCGGCCCGCGCGCCGGACGCACACTGGGACCCCGGCCCCTACTGGGACTGGGAGAAGTTCATGGCCCTGCTCGACGCGGATCACCGCCGGGACCGCGAGGCCGAGGGACGAGGGACGGGCGGGAACATCGGGATCGGACAGGCGGTCACGATCGCCCCGACGTACGGCAAGAACGCGCAGACGGTGACGGTGTGCGCCCCCACGTGCCGCACCCGGACGCAGCCGTCGAACTTCCTCTACGTCCGCACCGAGCCCCGCGACGACGCCCCGCTCGTCCCCGACCTCGCTCTCCATCCGGACGGGTCGGCGAGCACCGACCGCATCGACGACTGGGGAGCCACCGCGATGTGGGGGCAGGAGTTCGTGGTCGCCGACGTGCGAGGGGACTGGACGGCCATCTGGTTCGGTGGGCGGAAGGGGTGGATCCACAACCCGGCGGGTGCGAACACCCGCCTCGCCCCGAACGCGCGGATCGTCCGGCCCGCGAGCGGGACTCCGTCGGTCTCCGTCTACACGACGGCCTACCCACGCGCCTCCGAGTACCCCAAGGGAGTGCCCGCATCGGAACAGACGCGCTTCACCATGTACGCGTTCCCCCAGGGGCAGGCGTACGTGGCCGCTCGGGCACCGGTGCGCGCCGACGACTTCTTCCCTGCCACACCCACGCGCCCGGAGGTCGTCGTCACCGGTGACCAGAAGTACGAGGTGATCCAGTACAACCGCCGGCTGGCTACCGTGAACACTGCGGAGACACGCTGACGGTAGCGGCGTGGCCCTGGGGTCGGGGCTGCCGGTCAGACGTCGGCGGGGCACGAGCGCTCGCGCGTGCGAGGCCACGGCCCGTACGCTCCTGGGATGTTGAACCATGTTCCGTTCGATGCGGCGCTGCTCTCCGTCGTCGGCACCCCTGAGCACACCAGACTCCTGGACAGCAGTCCGCGGTCGCGGGTGTGGCGGGTGCGGCTGGCCGACGGACGCCTGGTGGTGGTGAAGCAGGTCACCGCCGACGGGGACGTGAGCGCCGACGCGGACACACGATTCGCGCGGGAGGTCGCCGGGCTGCGTCTGGCGGGGCGGGCTTCCGGTCCCGCGGTGGCCCCGATGGTGCTCGCCACGGACCCGTCCTCGCGGGTGATGGTGCTCGAGCACCTGGACGACCTCGGCAAGACGGACGACTGGATGCCGGGGTACGCCGAGTCACTCGCCCGGCTGCACGCCCTGACCGGCCCCGCCGACGCAGGCGCACTACCGGCGTGGTCAGGACCCGATGCCACCGACGCGGAGTCCTTCCTCGCTCTGGCCGCGGCGCTCGACGTGCCCGTGCACCCCGCGGTGCCCGGTGAACTCGCCGGTCTCCTGGAGCGGTTGGACCCGTCGGGGCACCACGCGCTGTTGCACGGCGACCCCTGCCCCGGCAACGATCTACGCACCACCGACGGCGTCCGCTTCGTCGACTTCGAGCGTGCCTCGCTCGGCAACGGCCTGATCGAACTCGCCTACTTCCGCATCGGCTTCCCCACCTGCTGGTGCGCCATGTCGGTCACCGCGGCCCCGCTCACGGAGGTCGAGGACATCTACCGGAGCACCTGGCGAGGCCTGACAGGAACGGACGTGCCGGGTGACCTCGCCGACGCGTGCGCAGGCTGGCTGATCCAGGGGGACGCGCTCGTCGAGCGGGCGCACCGAGGGACGGTCGACCAACTAGCCCGGGTGCCTTCGGAGGACTTCGCATGGGGCCACGTCTCCGCCCGGGAGAGGCTGGTCCACCGCCTTGGCGTGGTCGCCGAGATGACCCGCGACCACGACCACCTGCATGCCGTCGGCCGCCTCGGCTCGGCTCTCGCCGACCGCCTGCTCGAACGCTGGCCGAAGCTCCGTCCGCTGCCCACCCCCGACGCCCGCCCTTGGTACTGAGGGGTGCGGCGGCCGGTGGAACCCGCGATCGCCCGCCGCGAGACCGGGCACGGTTCCGGGCTCGGTGCTCGCGGCTGGGGCGCGGCACGCGGGTCGGCCGGCCTGCCGACGGCGGGGCCGCGCTCTTCCGAGCCACCGCCCCCTGCATCGGCGCGACGACGCGAGCGCCCTCGCCGCGGTGAACGGCGAGGGCGCTCTCGTGCGCGGCGAACCCGGCGGGCCCGCCAGGCACAGCACGATCAGGGCTGTGGCGGGTTCCCCGTGTTGGCCGCCTGGCCGGTGCCCATCAGGTAGCCGACCTGCGCCGCAAGGAGGGCCGCCTTGGCGTTCGCATCCGTGGGCCCGAGGTGCTGCAGGGCGATGTAACGATCCACCGGAGCCACGAAATGCCTTTCGCCGGCCAGATAGATGTCCTTGGTGGCCCGGCGGATCTGGACCTCGATGCTCTCCTTCTTGTCTTCGAGACCCTCCTCGCCGTACTTGCCGAGGATGTCGTTGATCGTCTGCTCCACGAAGGCGGCACCGCTGTCCATGGCCACCGGCACGAGAACCGCCCCGACGCCGACGCTCGCGGTCGTCGCGGGCAGCGCCGCGACGCCGGCGCCGACGAGGGCCCCGGTGCCGAGTTCGATCAGGGTCTGCATCTTCTCGTGCGCCTTCTCGTACTCCTCGTACGCCTTCTCGCCCTCGGCCTTGATCTGCTCGGCGCGCGCGTGGTCGAGCAACCCCTGCACCTGCGCACCGGCCCCGATCACGAACTGGGCCGGGCCCTGGTCGGGCAGCGGAGCGTGGGCGTCGGGGCGCAGCATGGTGTCCAGGCGAGCGGTGGTGGCGACCTGGTCCGCGACCGAGACGACCTCGTAGGCGTCGGGATGCTGACCCAGCGCGGTCAGGAAGTCGACGGCATCCTCCCGGCTGACCCTCGCATGGGAGTCAGGATCCGTGTGCGGCACGAACACACTCTGCTGGCCGCGGTTGTCCACGGCCCATTGAAGGTCGTCGATGTACCCGGCGCCGATGCGTCCCATGCTCTCCGCCAGTGCCTCCTGCTCCTTGAGCAGCTTCGCGTCGCCGTACGCGTCGATGACGCTCTCGGTGAGCTTCGCCGTCGTCTCGTCCTTGGCGAGGACCGGCTGCGGATCGTCCCAGGCGTGACCCAGCGTCGCCGCCTCCAGGGCATGACCGAGCGCGGACGGCAGGTACGCGTCGGTGCCCTTCATGTGGTGAGGGTCGTTGCGGCCGACGTCCGGGAAGGACTCCGCGCCGCCTTCGCGGGCGAAGTAGTCGAGATAGTTCGTGATCGGCCGGCCGTCTTCCTTCCCGAGGTCGGGCCGGGCGCCCACCTTGAGCGTCCCGTCCGTGTCGTACGCGGTCGGCGGCTCCTCCGTGAAGAACCGCTTCGACGCCTCGGGACTGTGGCCGAGGGCTTCGAGGACGCCGGTCAGCGGGTCGTAGCCCGCCCCGTTGAGGCCGGACGGGTTGAAGATGTTCTGCTGCCAGACGTCGCGCTTGTTGTCGGCGAACAAGTGCGGGTTCTGCTCGTGCAGTTGCACCACATGTCCGGCGATCGGGTTGAGGAAGCGCGGGTCGTAGTCGCCGTAGCGCAGGATGCCGGCGAGCGCCTGGTACCCGTACACCCCCATGGTGTCGCCGGGGAACAGGGGGAGCTTCTGCGTGCCCAGCCTCCGGAACTCCGCCGACCAGTCGCCGAGCGGGTTGACCGGGACTCCGTTGCCGCCGGGTACGAGGATCCTGCTGTCGGGGTCGGTCGCCGTGGCAAGGGTGAGGCCCAGGTTCCGCTGGAGGTCCTGGACGTCCTTCAGCTGCTCTTCCTTGGGTCCGGCGGTGGTGTAGGTGTCCGTGGACATCTGGGCGAAGAGGTCCAGGGTCCCCTTGGGGCCGAGCTTCTCGTAGAACGAGGTGGTGAACTCGACGGACTTCTGGTTGGCAGCCAACAGCTGGTTCAGCTGCTGGAGTTCGGCATGGGTGAGGGGACGGCCATTGGCACCCTTGAGGGCCAGCTCGTAGGCGCGCTGGGCCTCCTCGGCGTCCAGGCTCGTGTACGTGGGGGCGGTGAAGTCATGGGGGTCGCCGACGTTCGCGGCCAGGGCGAGCCGGAGTGACTCGTCATCGGCCGTGCAGCCGGCCACGACGGCCCGGATCCGCTCGGTCCAGGCGTCGAGGTCGGCCTTCTCCTTGGCCCTCGCTTCATCCGTGTCCGGGTCGTGCCGGGTCGTGGTGTCGGCGGACACGGGGTACCGGGCGGTGACCAGGCCCTGGTTGTCCACGACGATGCCCGCCTGCTCCGCGCCGTCGACGATCGCCTGAAGGGCGTCCTTGGCCTTCTTGAACGCGGTGTACCCGTCGAGCAGGAGCTGGTGCATCCCCTTGGCTTCTTTGGCCGCGTCGTCGAACTCCTTCGCGACCTTGCGGATGAACGCCTGGCTGACCTCCGCGTTCACTCCCGCCCAGTCCGCCTTGTCGGCCTTGCCCTGCATCCCGTCGCGGGCGTCGGCGGCGAGCAGCGCGAGCTTGCTCGCCATGGCCGACCAGTCGTCGACAGCAGTCTTGAGCTTGTCGACCGGCGCGTGCAGCACGTCCCAGTACGTCAGCATGGTTTCCCCCGGCCTACTTCAGCAGTTCGTTGATCTTGGACACGGCCATCAGATCGCCCCGGATCTCCGCATCGTCCTTCGCGTGCGCCGCGACCGAGTAGTCCAGGTGGTTGGAGATCTGCGCACAGGCGTCCCGCAGGGTTCCCACCTGCGTGTACCACCGCTCGTGCACCTGCATCAGCTGCGCTCCGCAGGTGAACCGTCCGGCGGTGAGCGCCGCGGCCGCCTCGTAGTTCGAGACCCGCACGGTCTCGGTGTCCCGTTTCACCCCCTCGTACAGCACATGCGCGTCCGCGCCGATCGGCCCCAGGGCGTCGCTCTTGACGGCCAGATCGGGCGTGGCGCCGCCGCCTCCGGTCTGGTTCAGCCGCATCGCGACGGCGGGCTGCTCGGCCGCGTCCCCACGCGCCTGCCGCCATTCCTCCTCGAACGACATACGTTCCCCCGCTTCGACGTGTCGTGCGTGTCATGTAGTGCCGTGCGTGACGTGCCATGCTTCGCGTGCCGTGCCGTGCCGTCCCTTCGACACCAAGCGCTCACCGTACGGACGCCCGTCCCCCGGCACCAGAGCCGAGCGCGCCGTACCGGGGCCGTAAAGATCAGGCCAGCCGTCACAGCCCCCGTACCCACGCGTCCACTCCCGCCGCCGTCATCGCGCGGGGCAGCCGACGTGGAGACGGACGAAGCCGGGGGCCTCGTCGGTTGCGCGGCGCCCCTCCTGGTGGGCCCGGGACGGTCGGCGACGGGAACAGCACGTCGGTGAGTACGGCCCGGCACCGAAGACGGGGCGACGGTGCGGCCGGACGTTTCAGGCTCCCACGGTCCCTTGAAGCGAGTTCCGCGAAGGTCGCGAATCCGGTGTCTTCCGGCGGGGGTTCGGGTGGCCGAAGGCGGACAGTGCCGAGCAACAGCGTGTACGGCAGGCCTGGGGGCGGGAGTGGGCGGTTCAGGGGACGGCCGGGGATCCGCCGCGGCGCCAGGCCCACAGAGGCGTCGTCACGCGGACGGGGCCGACGGCACACAGCCGTCGGCCCCGTCCTCACCGGTGGGTTCAGCAGCTGCCGGCCGGCCGTTCCCGGGTCACCAGATCGGTGGAGCCGGTGGTCGCGTCCAGCCAGGCGACCTGGCGGCCCGCACCGGCCGCCGGGTAGCTCTGCTCACCGCGGTTGCACGAGACCCGCTCGCGACGGGAGCCGTCGGTGGCCAGCTGCCACAGCTTGGGCAGCGACTCGTTGCGGTACCGGGCGTCCGGCGTCCGCGCGACGAGGGTGAGCGCTTCCTGCGAGACCGTCAGGTCAGAGGCGATGAAAGCGCCAGGCTTGCGCTCACTGCTGACGATGTGGGCCCCGCGGCCGTCCAGGCCGGAGCTGACGACGGACATCAGACCGCCGTCGCTCTCGTCGGTGTCGGCCAGCCAGAACACGTTCGTGCCGTTGACGCCGGTCTGTCCCAGGCTCACCGGTTCGTCGAGCTGTTCGGCCATGACCGCCGTGCCCGTGGCGAGATCGACGACTTCCACGCCCAGCCGGTAGGAGCCGCCCTGCGGGTACAGCTTCGCGTAGGCGATCTTGCCGTCGCTGATCGAGGGCAGTGCGGTCAGGGTGGTCCACTTCTTCCCGTCGGTGAAGACCGGGGTCCTGTCAGTGGGCCGCAGATAGCCCACGTGCCGACCGCCGAGGATGTCGTACTCCTCGAACACGACCGTGCCCTTCTCCACCCGCAGGCCCGCGACGCCGGTCACCGAGCTGTACAGAGTCTTGATCGGGCCGCCCGCCACGGGGCGGGAGAGGACGTCGACCGAGGTCGGGCCGTACGCCGTCCACACCACGGTCCTGCCATCGGTGGCCGGGGAGGTGTGATAGCGGCCGTCGTTGGGGCTGATGACCTTGGGCGCGCCCCGACCGTCCAGGCGGCCGGCGTACACCGAGTAGGGCTCGGAGCCGTCGTCGTTGGACTTCGACGCCGTCCACCAGCCGCCGCCCGCGCCCACCCCGGAGTCGGTGGTGTTCAGCTTGCCGAACAGGGCGTCGGTGTCGACGCCGAGGGCCTGCTCCCAGCCCGGGACGATGCCGTGCGCGCTGAACGAGCGCTTGACGACGTTCTGCTGGCCGGAGGTCGCGCCCATCGCCTTGGCCGCGGCGAGCACCGCGCCCCGGGCCTCGGTGAACCCGTCGAGCGGCGTCATGTACTCGGTGACGGCCTTGTACACGATCTTGTCGGCCAGCGCGCCGCCGAGGTCCTCGCGCATGTCCCACAGCGCACCGGAGAAGATGGTCGAGTTCAGGTGCACACCGCCGTTGTCGGTGGCGAACGACACGCCCAGGAAGCTCTTCGAGGTCGTGGCCCCGTCGTTCAGGTCTCGCAGAGCGCAGTCGGCCGGGGCCTTCGTACGGCACAGGTTCTCGCCGATCAGGCCTGCGGCGGGGTCGCTCATCGGCGTCCTGCTCGCGGTGACGTCGATCGCGTTGCCGAAGTAGTCGGCCAGGGCCTCGTTCAGGGCGCCGGACTGGCCCGCGTAGACCAGGTTCGCCGTGTGCTCGATGACCCCGTGGGTCATCTCGTGCCCGACGACGTCGGTGTCGGCCGACATCGGCCTGAACTCCGAGTCGCCGATTCCGTAGACCATCTTGGTGCCGTCCCAGAACGCGTTGGCGTAGGGCTGGCCGTAATACGTCACACCGACCAGGGAGTTGACGGCGCCGCCGTGCCCGTCGAGGCTGTCGCGCCCCAGGGTCGTCTTGTAGAAGTCGTAGACCTGGCCCGCGTTCCAGTGCGCGTCCACGGCTCCCGAATCCGTCGCCGCGGCTCCGAAGGTGGTGTTCGGGGAGGAGAACATCGTGATGCCGGAGGGCCACTCGCCCGAGGTCTCGGACACGGACTTGCCTCGGGCGTCCCAGGTGCCCAGCAGGCTCTTGCTGGTGGCCCGCATGCGGCCCGCGTCAGCGAGGAGGTAGGTGCCGGCGGCCGGGTCGTAGGCGATGTCCAGCGAGGCCGTGGTGCCGCTCAGCCGGGCACCGGATCCGGTCTCCGGGACCAGGTTCGGGGGAGCGGCCGGCGGGACGTCCGACGCCGGGGCCTCGGCGGCCTCACCGGCCGTCCGGGCCTGCGGGGCGCTCATCGTCTTCAGCGCGCTGTACTGGAGTGCCGGGTACCCCGTCCGGGCATCCACGTACACCTCGTCCACGACGGGCGTCCCGGTGCCGGGCGCGGTGCCGCGCACGGTGACGCGGTAGGCGAGCACGCCGCCCCCGCTGGGCAGGACGACCAGCCCCCTGGCCTCACCCGTCATGCCGGTCGCCGCCGGATCGCCCGACTCGGAGCGGGGTGCCTGGCTCCTGTCGAGGGCCGCCCCGAGGCGGCGGGCCGTGGCGGTCACGGCGCGGCGGACCGCGACGTCCTCGGAGACCTGGGGGGTGACGTCGGTGCTCAGGGCCGTGAAGTAGTGCCCCGACGTGCCGGTGACGACCCGCTTGCCGTCCTGCTTCTGCATGCGCACGACGTACTGGCCGCCCAGGACGTCGACACCGCGATGCTTCTGCTGCAGCCTGACCGTCTCGTTCGTGGACCCGGCGGCCGTCGCCGAGTTCGTGGCCCCGGCGGCCGTTGCCGGCACAGGGACGAGATCGCTGCCCGCCCGCGGGATCTTGTACCGGCTCTTGTTCGCCGCCAGGTATCCCCGTGCCGCGTCGGCCGGGGTGGCCCTGGCGTCCACCGGCTCCCGTAGGCCCTCGACGAGCACGGGGGTCGCGGTGTCCTGGCCGGGGACGACGTTCGAGGGGCCGGGGTCCGCGGCCCTCGCCGGCGACGCCTGCAAGGTCATTGCGGCGGCCAGCAGAACCGCTATTCCTCCGGCGGAGCGGAGCTCTTTCCGCCATATCCTTCGCGCGGACGGGGTCGGAGCCGACGAACCTGCGCTGAACTCGGGCAAAGGGTCTCCTCAACCATGAGTGCCTGAAGCGTTGCTGTGAGTCGCCGCCATACAAGCGCCGCAGGTGCTCCGCGACCAGAGCCGAGGCCCCCTCAGAAGTGGCCATGCACAGATGTGGGCCCCGGCGCGGGCGGTCAGAATCCCGGCATGATCGAAGCCGACCCGCACGACCGGACCCCCGCCCCCGCGCCCCGCGACAGCAGGACGGCGCCCCACGCGGCCACCGACCCGGCCGCCGTACTGCGCGTACTCGTCCAGCGCCGGCAAGCCCTCCTGCACCGGGAATCGGCGGACCTGAACTCCTTGCGCACCTACGCCGACCGACTGGCCCGCGAGCTCCCGCGACCGCTCGCGTTACCCCCCGAACCCCCGGCAGGCATCGAGGTCCTCGTCGATCCCGAAGCGGCCGGGACCCGCCTCGGCACCATGCTCGAGGCCGCCGAGACCGAGGTCCTGATACTCGACCGCGCGACCGGGACCAGCGGAAACGCCAACGAACCCGATACGGACGGCATCCGCCGCCTGCTGGCGCGCGGCGTCGCCGTACGGATCGTCACCAACCGGCGTGGCAGCGACTTCCCCGACCGGGCGCAGGAGCTCATCGCCCTCACCGGCCACGGTCTCCAGGCCCGGACAGCACAGCACCTGTCCACCGGCCTCGTCCTCGTGGACCGCCGGACATGCCTGCTGCCCCCGTCACCCGGCAACGACGAAGCAGCCGGCGCGGCGGCCCTGGTGTTCGGCGACTGCCTGCTGCACCGCGCCGCCCTGCCCCTGTTCGAATCCCTGTGGGACCGCGCCACCCCCCTCGGAAGCCCTGATGGCCCGGACGGCCCTCCCACCCCGGACCAACGCCAGCTCCTCGGGCTGCTCGCCTCCGGCTTGAAGGACGAGACCATCGCGCGCCGTCTCGGTGTGCACGTGCACACCGCCCGCCGGCGGATCACCCGCATGCTGGAGGAACTCGACGCCGACACCCGCTTCCAGGCCGGCGTCCAGGCCGCCACCCGTGGCTGGCTTCCCCTGAGCGCCGAGACGCCGGGAGATTCCGAGGCGCCGGACGGACGCCGCACGGAATCCGGCGTGGAGACGGAAGGACGCACCGGCCCGGACGGCGGTGTACCCGTGGGGGACGTGGCTCGTCGACCTCACGACGAAGGCGATGGTGGAGGCGGCAGTGGCGGTGACTCGGTCTGAGCGGGCGCGTGAGGCGGCCGCCGCGAGAGCGGGGGAGGCGGCCCGGTACCTGGCCACGCGGAGCGGGACGACGTACTCGCGGCGCATGGGGGGGCGGGTCGACGTCCTCGCGGCGCATGCGGGGCGGGCCGAAGTGGGCCGTGGCCATGTCAGGCCTGCGGATCCTGACACTGTGTACCCGCCGGGTCTGCGGACCGGGCGCGCTCACTCGAGGCGGCGTCGATCCTCGTCGCTCCACGCCTGAGTGTCCCGTGGTTCGACGTACGGTTCCTCGTCCTCGGGGTGCCCTCCGGCGACCGCGCGCTGGTGGACCAGCTCGGCGTCGAACTCCAGACCCAGGAGGATGGCCAGGTTGGTGATCCACAGCCAGACCAGGAAGATGATCACGCCGGCCAGGGTGCCGTAGGTCTTGTTGTACGAGCCGAAGTTGGCGACGTAGAACGCGAAGCCCGCCGAGGCGCCCATCCAGATCGCCAGCGCCAGGAAGCTGCCCGGGGTGACCCACTTGAAGCCGCGGCCCTTCGCGTTGGGCGCGGCCCAGTACAGCAGCGCGATCATCACGGTGACCAGCACGAGCAGCACGGGCCACTTGGCGATCTGCCACACCGTCATGGCCGTGTCGCCCAGACCGAGGGCGGCCCCCGCCTGCCGCGCCAGACCGCCGGTGAACACCACGATCAGCGCGCTCGCGACGGCCAGGACCATGAGCGCCACGGTGAGGCCGAGGCGCAGCGGCAGCACCTTCCACACGGGCCGGCCTTCGGGCACGTCGTAGACGGCGTTCGAGGCACGGATGAACGCCGCGACGTAACCGGAGGCGGACCAGATCGCGACGAGCAGGCCCACGACCGCCAGCAGCGAGCCGATGCCGGCGTTGCCCTGCAACTGCTGGACCGCGTTGCTGATCACGTCACGCGCGGCGCCCGGGGTGAGCTTCTGGAGGTTGTCCAGGACCTGCCTGGTGGCCGACTCGCCCGCGATCCCCAGCAGGGACACGAGGACCAGCAGGCCGGGGAAGAGGGCGAGCACCCCGTAGTACGTCAGCGCCGCGGCCCGGTCTGCCAGCTCGTCGTCCTTGAACTCCTTGAGCGTCCCGCGCAGCACGGCCCTCCAGGACCGTTTGGGGAGTTCTGCCAGCCGATCCGGCCCCCGCTCCTCGACCTCCTGAGCCGGCCCCGCGGCCGCATCGCGTTCGCGCTCCGCCGGGCGGTGGCGATCACCCTGCTGGGATGTCCCTGTTGGTTTCATGGTCGGCGTGTTTCCATTCCCTCCGCAGGCATGCGGGCAGACAGGGAGCGGTCGTTGCCAGGGGTGCGGCTCGGGGCGACGGGCGAGCAAGGGGCCGGCCGTGGTGGCCGGGCATGACGGAACCCTGCCTCGACGGTGCCTTACGGCCGTCGTGCGCGGGCTGGGCCTCGCCTCCCCGCCGACGACCACCACCCGTGCCCGGACCCGCCCCGCGTCAGGCGTCGGGCAGCGCGCACGAGGCGGTGCGCGCCTGGACCGCACGGAACGAATCGCGCCGCCCGTGATATCGACGTCGGATGTGCGGGTAGCCGCTCACCCATGAACCCCAGCAACCACACCCCCCTGCGTGCTGTCGCACTCGTCTGCACCCTGTCCCCCTCGCCCGCGCCGTCGAGCTCGGAACTGCTCGCCGAGCAGACCATGGCCGCCCTCTCCGAGCACGGCGTGACGGGCAAGATCATCCGGATCGCCGATCACGACGTGAAACCCGGGGTGCAGACCGACATGGGTGAGGGGGACGCCTGGCCGGAGATCCGGGCCACGATCCTGGGCTGCGACATCCTGATCCTGTCCACGCCCATCTGGCTCGGCCACCCTTCCAGCACCGCCCAGCGGGTGCTGGAGCGCCTCGACGCGGAACTCGGCGAGAGTGACGACGAGGGCCGCATGCTCACCTACGGCAAGGCCGCCGCCGTCTGCGTGGTCGGCAACGAGGACGGCGCCCACAAGGTCAGCGCCGATCTCTTCCAGGGCCTGAACGACGTCGGCTTCTCCCTGGCCCCCAACGCCGTCACCTACTGGGTCGGCGAAGCCATGCAGGGCACCGACTACCAGGACCTCGAGAAGACCCCCGAGAAGACCGCCGCCACCACCAAGACCCTCGCCGCGAACACGGCACACCTCGCCCGCCGCCTCAAGGCCGCTCCTTATCCGGCAAGCTGACCGCCCTGCTCGCCTGCCTGCCTGCCCGTCCGGCAGCGCCTCTGGCAAGAGATCACCGTGCCGGCCCCCTTGCCGGCGCGAGACATTCAGTCGCGGAACGCGTTCGCGTGGTCCGCGACCCATGCGGCGAAGGTGCGGGCCGGGTGGCCGGTCAGCTTTTCGACCGTGTGGCTCAGGGGAGTCGGTATCGCGTCGTGAGAGGCCCAGTAGGCGAGCAGGCTTCCGGCGAGCGCATCGGGAAGGTATCCGGAGGTGGATGCCTTCCAGTGGGCGGGGGTGACGGCGGTGTAGGGGGCCGGCCGGCCGGTGACTTCGGCGATGACGGCCAGCTGCTCGGTGAAGTCGAGTGACTCGGGGCCGGTGAGCAGGTGAGCCGTGCCGCGTTGACGTGGCTCGGTGAGGACCGCAAGGGCGGATTCGGCAATGTCGAGCTCATGGATGGGGTCACCGTACGAGTGCGGGTAAGGCAGCTCGACGGGCCGGCCGTCGCGGAGCGGTCCGGCCCACTGCAGGGCGTTGGTGGCAAAGACGCCCGGCCGCAGCAGGGTGGCCTCGAAGTCCCCGCGGGCGGCGGCGGCTTCCAGGGCGCGTTCGACGGCCAGATGGGGTCCGGCGATCGGGTGCTCGGCCGCGTCCGGCGCGAGGACGGCGCTTGAGGAGAGCAGGACGACATGCTTCACGCCGACTGCGCGGGCTCGCTGGATGAAGGCGTCGATGTGCGTGGCCTCGGCGTACAGGAAGACGGAGTCGACCTGGCCGAGGGCGGCGTCGAAGGTCGAGGGATCGGCGAGATCGCAGCGTACGGCGGGGAGTCCGCCGGGCGGAGAGAGCAGGTCCGGGTCCTTGGAGGCGGCACGCGCGGGGATGCCCGCGGAGTGGAGGAGATCGAGGAGGGCGCCGGCGACGCGGCCGCGGGCTCCGGTGACGAGGACGGTCATGAGGTTCCCCTCAAAGTAGGTGCGCATGATGGTGTGCGGCGAAGAATCTGTGTTACGCAGCGAATATCGCGGAGCCTGCCCCCGTGGTCAACGGATTAACGGCGGCGTCGGCTCGGCGGCCGGCTCGATGCCGTTTCCCGGCCATGGAGGCCCGGAACAGGCCGTACGCTGCGCGGATGAAGATCGGCGAACTGATAGGTACCGGCCGTACGGCGGACGTCTACGCCCTGGATGAAGGCCGCGTGCTGCGGCGCAACCGCGACCAGGCGCATGGCGACCCGGCCGCCGAGGCCGCAGTGATGGCCCATCTGGCGCGGCACGGCTATCCGGTTCCTGCTGTCTGGCCGGACGACACCCCGAGCCCCGACAGCTTGGTGATGCAGCGGATCACCGGCCCGACCATGGCGGAGGCGCTGCTCACCGGCGCGATCACCCCGGACAAGGCCGGAGCGACGCTGGCCGAGCTCCTGACCCGCCTGCACGCCGTCCCCGCCTCACGAGCCGCTCACCCCGAGCACCGGATACTCCACCTCGACCTGCACCCCGAAAACGTCCTGCTGACCGACACCGGCCCGATCGTGATCGACTGGAGCACGGCCGAAGAGGGCTTGCCCGGCCTGGACTCGGCCATGTCCGTCCTCATCCTCGCCCAGGTCGCGGTGGGCATGGCCGTCGGCCTCCCTCCGGGGGCTCAGGAAGCGGTCCGAGAAGTCCTTGACTCCCTCGTTCGCAGCCTGGACGGCCGGAGCCCCCTGCTCCTCGACGAGGCCCGGGACCGTCGAGCCGCCAACCCCACCCTCGACCCCCACGAAGTGGCCCTGTTGGACGATGCCTTGCGGCTCATCGAGTCGATCACGCGCACCGGCTGAGGGCGTGTCCTCCTGTGGTCCACGGCCCGCTGCCACGATTTCCCCGCTCTCCTCGAACGTCCAGGCACGCGACTCGAGGGGTGACGCCCTGCACGCGACGCCGCCGGATCACCCGGTTGGTCCAAGCGGTACCCGCCCGCGTACTTTTCAAGAGCGTGTGGCACTCGGGTCGGCCAGGACGAGGCCCGGCGCGTGTCCCTGCGGAGGTGTTGCGACCCGGCGGCGAGGTCGGCCGAACCGTGGTCGTGCCGATGAGCAGCCGGCCGCGGGGGTGGGGGTGGTTTATGCAGGCCGGGAGGGGACAGCCGCAGGGCACGCCCGCAGCGTCCGCTGGCGGGTCCCGTCTCCCATGGAGAGGTGATCATGACTGCTCTCGCAGCTGTGCCGGCCCTCGCGTCGGCCGGTTCCAACGGTGTGCTCTTCGCCGTCGTCATCGGCGTCGTGGTCGTTGCTGTCCTCCTGGGCGCCTTCTGGTGGGGCAGTCGTCGCGTCGCGCGCAGGCGCCGGGCGGCCGCCGGCCCCGTCCCAGTGGACGCCAGGGCAGAGCGCGGCTCGTGGACCACACCCGACGATCAGGGGACTGAGTGATCAGGCCGCTGACACGCTGGAAGCGGTCGGTCACCCGAGGGCGCCGACGCGCGGAGCCGACGGCGACCGAGTTCCTGAGGTTCACGCACCGGGCTCGGGTCCGCGCCGGCACGCAGGCGCGTGCGGCGATGAGGGTTCGGCCGTCTCCAGCGGGGCAGCCGCGCCGTCAAAAGAGCCGAGAGTTACTGGGACAGGGTGAGGGTGATGACGACAGCACGGGAGATCATGACGGAAGGCGCCGAGTGCGTGGGCGAGCGTGAGTCCGTTCTCGACGCGGCCCGGAAGATGACCGAGCTCGGCGTCGGTGCGCTGCCGATCTGCGGTGAGGACAACAAGCTCAAGGGGATGCTGACCGACCGGGACATCGTGGTGAAGGTTCTCGGCGCAGGGAAGGACCCGGCGTCCTGCACAGCCGGTGAACTGGCCCAGGGCGAGGCGGTCACCATCGGAGCCGACGACGACGCGGGCGAGATCCTGCGCACCATGGCCGAACACAAGGTCCGGCGTCTGCCGGTGATCGACGGCCATACCCTGGTCGGCATGGTCGCCCAGGCTGACGTCGCCCGGGCTCTCCCGGATCTCCAGGTCGGTGACCTCCTGGAAGCCCTCTCCACGGACTGAGGGCTCTCTTCGCCAGGCGGATTCGGCGCCCTGCCGAAGGGTGATCAGGCCGAATCGCGAACTTTCTTCAAGAACGGTGGGCCGACTCATGGCCGACAAAGCGAAGTCTCCCGAACCTTCACGTGACAGTGGAACAGGTGGCCGCATGAAGGGGCATCACGGCTGGGCCCCGGACGTCGACGAGACCCGGCAGGAGCACAACCCGAGCGCTGCTCGATCCTTCCACCCCGAAGAGCACGCGCCCGCTCGGGGCGAAGGCCGGAAGGTGTCGAAGGAGGAAGAGAAGGGCGTTCCCGCGGACACGGGGCGGAGCGACACCCGCAGGGGGGAGGACCACGCCCGGTCGTCCGAGAAGGGCAGGCACGACACCGGCACGCGAGGCAGGAGCGGACGTCCCAGCGGTACCAAGGACGCATCAGCCTTCACCGGCGTCGACCCTCAGGACGACGACTCCGGGCGGCGGCCCGGCTGACCGCGTCACGAGCCGGTTCTGCGCGGAGCGGCCGCGGCTACGGCATCGCGGTGCCGTCCCCTGCGAAGTGGAACAGCGCCGCGGTGCCGGTGAGCTGGCCGCACTCCTTCTGGCGGCTGCCCTGGCGCTGGGCTGCGGCGCGTGCTGGGTCGCTCCGGCTCTTCTCCTACGCCGGGGGATCCGCGGCCGCCGCATGAGCGTGCTGGGAGCCGAACGACCGCCGACGTACGAGGCGCCCGTACCGGTGTCCTGGCGTACGCGTCGACAGGCCCGGGCGATGGCGTCCCAGCGGCGGCACCGAGCCGGCGGGTAGGCAGTGGTCCCACGGGTGATCAGGCATCGGGTATCACCGCCCTGGTGAGGAGATCCCCGTCCGGGCACTCGTGACGCCCGCCGCCGAACCGGCCCTGTTCGCAGGACAGGCCGACACTGGAGGCATGGAGCCGGAAGAAGCTCTGCGCCGCATTGCCTTTCTCCTCGAGTGGCGCGGCGCGTCCCCGTACCGGGTGCGGGCCTTCCACACGGCCGCTGACGCCGTCCGCGAACTGCGACCGGGGTCCGTGGACGCTGCCGAGGCCAGACAGCTGCGCGGGGTGGGCCCGGTCACGGCCGAGGTGATCTCCCAGGCATCGACCGGCGCGGTGCCGAGCTATCTCCTTCGCCTCCAGGCCGAAGCCGACCCGGGTGCCCGTGCCGGGTGGGACCTCGCCGCCGCGAGCACCGGGGACTGCCACCTCCACTCCGACTGGTCGGACGGCGGCAGCCCGCTCGAGGAAATGGCCGACGCGGCCCGCGCTCTGGGCCACCGTTGGGCCGTCCTGACCGACCACTCGCCGCGTCTGACGATCGCCCACGGGCTCAGCCCGGAGCGCCTCGAACGCCAACTGCTGGCCGTGGCGGCCGTGAACTCGAAACCGGGCTCCGGCTTTCGGCTCCTCACCGGCATCGAGTGCGACATCCTCGAGGACGGCTCACTCGACCAGGACGAATCCCTGCTCGGCCGGCTCGACATCGTCGTGGCCTCCGTGCACTCCAAGCTCCGCTCGGAGCCCGAGCCGATGACCGCCCGCCTGCTGGCCGCGGTGCGCAACCCGCACGTGGACGTCCTGGGGCACTGCACGGGGCGGATCATCACCGGTCGCGGGCGACCGCAGTCCCGCTTCGACGCCGAAGCCGTGTTCGCCGCGTGTGCGGAGGCCGGCACCGCGGTGGAGATCAACTGCAGGCCCGAACGGCGCGATCCGCCGGACGACCTGCTCCTGCAGGCCGCCGCGGCGGGCTGCAGGTTCGCCGTGGACACCGACGCCCACGCCCCCGAGCAGTTGCGCTGGCAGAGCTCGGGTTACGCGCGCGCGGCACGCATCGGTCTGGACGCCGACCGGTTGATCACCACCTGGCCACTCGGGCGACTGCTGACCGCCAGAACCGGCCGATCGTGAAGCACCGGCGGTGAACTCGGCCACGCGCGGCTTCAACGCAGGCGCTGCCGGTCGGCGATCCCGAGTCCGAACGAGACGAGTACAGCCCGAAGAAAATCTGCCTCACGTCACAGAGCAGGCCGGCCGATAGCCCGAAGAACGGATCCGGTACGAGGGACCCGAAAGCCCACGCGGCCCTCGGCGCGAGGCTTCAGGACCGACCACGAGGCTGCGCTTCGACGACGTGGTTGCGACGACGCGGTTTCGACGACGTGGTTGCGACGACGTGGGGACGGAGTCGACCGCTCAGCCCTCGGCGATCACGCGCACGGTCCTCACCTCGGTGTCGGCTGCGTCCGGGACGACCATTCCGGCCTCCACGCCGCTGCGGAGGTAGTGCAGCACCTCGGCGTTCAGTCGCTCCCCGGGCAACGCGGCGGGGATGCCGGGCGGGTACGGCGTGAGCATCTCGGCACTGACGCGGCCTGCGGCCTTCTGCCACGGCACCTGCTCGACGGTCCCGAAGAAGGCGTCGCGCGGCAGCATGACCTGTTCCAGGCGCAATGACGTCGGGTCGGGGACCTCCACCCGCGCCGCGGGCCGCAAGTCGTCCACGTGCTCGACGACGTCGCGGAGGGCGGTGACCAGGGCCTGGGCGCTGTCGGCGTCGTCGGCGTGCGTGAGCTGCGCGCTGGTGCGGCGGTGGTCGGAGAGGTGCAGGTTGATCCGGTGGTGCCCGCGAATCCAGTCGGCGACCCGGTATCCGGTCGTGCCCAGCGGGCTGACGTCGACGATGAGCTGGAGCGGGTCGAAATCAGCCGCACGCCCCGGACCGCAGAAGTCATCGCGTCCATGGACGTGCATACCGTCGATCTTCTCGATGCGCTCCCGCAGGGTCGAGGCCAGGGACAGGGCGTCGTCGTAGAGCGCCCTGCCGTGCTCGACCATCTGGCGGCGCCAGCCGTCGAGGGCCGCGTAGACGAGCACGGAGGGGCTGGTGGTGCCCAGCAGGTCCTCCCGGCTCTTGAGCACCTCGGGCTCGATCAGGTCGCCCTGCAGGTGGAAGACCGATCCCTGCTCGAGTCCCGATCCCATCTTGTGGACGGACGTGACGCACACGTCGGCACCCGCGTCCATGGCCCAGGTCGGCAGGTCCGGATGGAACGGCAGATGGGCGCCCCATGCCTCGTCGACGACGAGGGGCACACCGTGCTCGTGGCACGTCGCGGCGATGGCGGCCAGGTCCGAGCAAGTGCCGTACGGGGTCGGCGTCGTGACGAGGGCGCCCCTGGCGTCGGGGTGTTCGCGGAGGGCGGCGCGGAAGGCGTCGGCGTTCGGCGGATGGGCGAGGTGGCGCTCCGCGTCCCACTGGGGATCCACCCAGACCGGCACGATGCCGGCGAGTACGAGTCCGGAGACGACCGACTTGTGCGCGTCACGTCCCACGAGCAGCTTCTCGTGCGGGCCGGCCACCGACAGCATGGCGGCCTTCACCGACAGGGAGCTTCCGCAGGTCGAGAAGAAGGTGTGCTGCGCGCCGACGGCGTCGGCCATCAACGCCTGCGCCTTGGCGAGCACTCCCTTCGAGGAGGTCCGGTCGTCCAGGCCGCTGATGGCCAGCACGTCGGAGCGGAACACGTCGTCGCCGAGGACCGCGCGGATGCGGGGGTCGGCGCCGAGCCCCTGTTTGTGGCCGGGGGGAGTGAAGGCGAGCTGGCCCTCCTCGTGATACGCGACCAGCGCTTCGAGTACCGGTGCTGATGAGTGGTCCATAACCCTTCGCCTGCCCCGCCCTCGGGTGATCATGTCCGGAGTGTCTTCTCGTGGTTCCCACGCCGTTTCCCCTGGTCCGGCGGCGTGGACGCCGTCCGCGCGTGCCGCCCGAGCAGGCAGGCGGTCGGCGGCGGCGCCTCCTCGGCCGGGCTTTGGGGGGCCGGTTGTCCGGTCCGGCGCCGAGGGACTCCAGCGGGCCGGGGCGGTGGCCCGCGGCGCGCCGCGAGCGGACTTGGTGGCGCGATTCGCCCGGCGGGCCACCTGAACACCCCGACCGGGTCGGGGACGGCTCGGCGTGCGAGCGAGCCGGCGTCACGGGCGACACCCGCACCCATTCCCCCCCCATTCCCCCTTGCCCGGCTTCGGGAGGCCGGGGAAGCGCCAGGGCTGTCAGGGGGTGAACAGCACCTTGACCGCGCCGTCCTGCTTCTTCTGGAACATGGCGTAGGCCTCGGGCGCCTGCTGCAGGGGCAGCCGGTGGGTGGCGAAGTCCTCGACGCCCAGGGGGTCGCCGTCGGTGACCAGGGGCAGGAGGTCCGGCACCCAGCGCCACACGTTCGCCTGCCCCATACGCAGCTGGATCTGCTTGTCGAAGAGCGTCAGCATCGGCATGGGGTCGGCCATCCCTCCGTAGACGCCCGACAGGGAGATGGTCCCGCCCCGGCGGACCAGTTCGATGGCCAGGTAGAGGGCGGAGAGGCGGTCCACTCCGAAGCGCTTCATCAGACGGGCCGCCAGCGGGCCGGGCAGGAGCCCGGTCACCTTCTGGGCGCCCGCCGCCATCGGCGCGCCGTGGGCTTCCAGACCCACCGCGTCGATGACCGCGTCGGGTCCGCGCCCGTCGGTCAGGTCGCGGACGGCGGCGACGAGGTCGTCCCGCTCGAGGTCGAAGACCTGGACGTTGTGCCGACGGGCCCGTTCGAGGCGTTCCGGGACCAGGTCGACACCGATGACGGTGTCGATCCCGAGGTGGGCGGCGATGCGGGTGCACATGTCGCCGATGGGGCCGAGGCCCAGGACGGCGAGGCTGCCGCCCGGGGGGACGGCCGCGTACTGGACGGCCTGCCAGGCCGTAGGAAGCACGTCGGAGAGGTAGACGAACCGGTCGTCGGGCGGGCCGTCGGGCACCTTGATGGGCAGCTCGTTGCCGAAGGGCACCCGCAGGTACTCGGCCTGCCCACCGGGCACCTGGCCGTAGAGCTTCGTGTAGCCGAAGAGGGACGCTCCCATGCCGTGGTCGTGCACCTGGGTGGTTTCGCACTGGGAGTGCAGCCCCTGCCGACACGTGAAGCAGGTGCCGCACGACACGTTGAAGGGGATGACGACCCGGTCGCCCGTACGCACGGCGGTGACGTCCGGGCCGGTCTCCTGGACGATGCCCATCGGTTCGTGGCCCAGGATGTCGCCGGGTTCGAGGAACGGGCCGAGGACCTGGTAAAGGTGCAGGTCGGATCCGCACAGGCCGCTGGTGGTCACCTTCACGATCACATCGGTGGGCTGCTCGATCCGGGGATCCGCGACGGTGTCGACGCGGACATCGGCCGTTCCGTGCCAGGTCAGTGCTCTCATCGCGTTCCCTCCTCGCCCGCCGTCTCCGGAGCGTCCGCGTTACCGGTGCCGGGTTCGGCCATCCTGCGGTGCATGTCGGCCTTGAGCGCGTCCGGCAACACCTTGTTCAGGAACTCCTGGGTCTTGGTCTTCACCGAACCGGCGACGACCTTGTCGTCCCCGGATTCCATCGCCTCCAGGCCCTGGCGTGCCACGTCGGCGGGATCGTCCTTGTCCTGTCGGCCGACTTTCGTGTCGAGCATGTCGGCGCGGCGGAAGAAGTCGGTCTCGGTGGGCCCGGGCATCAACGCGGTGACGCTGACACCGGAGTCCTCGAGCTCGTTCTGCAGCGCCTGCGAGAACGACTGCAGGAACGACTTCGACGCGTTGTAGACCGCCTGGAACGAGCCCGGCATCGTCGAGGCGATGGAGGATGTGATCAGCACACTTCCCTCGTCGCGTTCGACCATGTGCCGTACCGCCCGCTTTGCCAGGTGCACGGTGGAACGCACGTTGAGATCGACGATCTCCAGCTCATCGGCCAGGTCGGTCTCGGCGAACGCGCCGCCCCGTCCGACTCCGGCGTTGAGGGCGACGACCGATACCGGACGGCCCCTGGCGACGACCGTCCGCCACAACCGCTCTGCGTCCTCGTACTGCCGTAGGTCGGCACGTACGACGTCCACCTGCGCGCCCACCCTCCGGAGCCGCTGCGCGGCCTCCTGGAGCCGGACGTCGTCCTCCGCGTTGACGACGAGGTCGTATCCGCGTTCAGCCAGTTGACGCGCCAGTTCGTAACCGATACCGCTCGAAGCTCCGGTGACGACGGCAAGAGGGTTGATGGTGTCCATGCCCAGCCGAGTGCCCCGTTCGACGACGGGTACGCGGCGTCGTCCTTCGAGAATGCCGTGTTCCGAGTCGACCCCGCGCCGGCCCCGAGAGCCACGAAGAGGTTCCCGAAACCGGACAGAAGGGGTGGACATGCGAGTTGCGGCGAAAACTGGGCATGCGCACCATGGCCGTGCCATCACTGTCGATGAAGAAGGTGCCGTAATGCCCCGAGGATCCAGCGGTAAGCGTGAACGCCAGTACGAACACATCAAGGAGTCCGGCGAGAAGCGCGGGATGTCCGAGGACCGCGCAAAGGAGATGGCCTCCCGGACGGTGAACAAGGAACGCGCCCGTTCCGGGGAGAGCAAGACGGCCAGCCGCAGCTCGACCCAGGGCAAGTCCGCCTCGCAGCGCGGCGGCGAGAAGTCCCGCGGCGGGGGCTCGTCGTCGTCCGAACCGACCAAGGACGAGCTGTACGAGGAGGCCAAGAAGCGCAACATCGACGGCCGCTCCACCATGACGAAGCAACAGCTCAAGAACGCCCTCGGGCACTGACGGGCCGTTCATCCGGCCGATTCGCGTGCGGGGAACCGCGTCTGGAGAGGAGACGCCGGCGCTCTCCGGCAGCGGGACGTCGGTTGGATGCGCTGCCGTGCGTCGGCCTGGCGGAAAGTAGCGCACTTGCCTGGGTGCTTGCCGGGTCGGTGAGCGTGGTGGGGGGAATTCCACCCCGCCCGCCCGCCCGCCCGCCCGCCCGCCTGCCCGCCGCTCGCCTGCCGGCGCGGCGGCGCCCGCGGCACCACGGTCCGCGCCCGCGCGCCACGGTCCGCGCCCGCGGCACCGCGGTTCGCGCCCCTTCTGTGCGAGGGGCTATGGGCGCGGCACCCTGACGAGGCCTTGCAGGATTCCGGCTTCCGGTCTGGCGAAACCGGAATGGCAAATCGTACAATTCGGACATGGGGCAGGTCGAGCCGCGAACCAGCTGGACGTTCGTCACGAACCATGCCCGGATCCTCGCCATGATCCTTCGTGATCCCGAGGTCCGGCTCCGTGACCTGGCCGAGGCCTGCGGGCTCACCGAACGCGCCGCGGGGGCCATCATCGGGGATCTGGAGACCGCGGGATACCTCACCCGGGTACGCCACGGCCGCCGCAACCACTACGAGGTCACGGCCGGGACCCTCTTCCGTCATCCGGCCGAGGGTGCGCACGAGGTCGCGAACCTTCTTCGCCTGCTGGTCGACCTCGGCCCGCCGACGAGACACCGGCCCGCTTCCCACGGAAGGTGGCGACAGTGAGCGCGCACCGTGCGGCCGGCCCGCGCGCCGGCGCGGCCCTCAGCCCCCTGCCACCGCCCTACCAGGCCCTCGTCCCGCTTCCGGCATGCGAAGGGAACAGGCCATGAACTCTCCTCCCGAGCGCCTGCCGGTCGCGGCGGAGCACATCAGCGGCACCACGCTCCCGTCCGTCGTCGCGGTGGTCCTCGAGCCGGGACCGCAGCGCGTGCTGGCCCGCGTGCGCGGGGAGATCGACAGGGAAGACGGCGACGGACTGCGCGGCTACCTCGTCGAGGCGCTGAACTCCAGCCGTGACGGCCTTGAGCTGGACCTGTCCGCCGTCACCTACTGCGACACCACCGGTGTGGACCTCCTGATCGAGCTGGACCGGCTGGCACTGAAAGCCGACAAGTCCCTCGTGCTCGCCGCCGTCAGCCGGCCGGTCGCCCGCCTGCTGCGCCTGAGCGGCGTGCACCGGCAGCTGACCATCCGGGCCTGGCCCACGGCGGCGCTGCAGGAAGGAGAGTCCGTCTTCCGGGAAGCCGACGGGGCGCATGATCAGCTAGGGCTGAGCCAGGTGCTCGCGGCAGCCGAAGAAGCCGCGCCCGTGCGCTCGCTCGATGTCGTCGCCCGCAACCTGCGCGACCGGTTCGACGCCAGGTACGTGTCGTTCCTGTTCGTCGACGTCGTCGGCCGGCGCCTGCTGCGCGTCCACGACACCGCGGCCGAACCGGGGCAGCAGCCCGCCGAACAGGTCCCACTCGCGGGCAGCAGCCTCTACGACGACGTGCTGCGCAGTCAGCGCCTCATCGTGACCCCGGACGGCCAGGACGGGCAGCGGGTGCTGGCTCCGGTCACCAACCGAGGCGACACCATCGGCGTCCTGGAGCTGTTCCTCACCCAGGTCACACCTGAGGCCTGCACGCAGATCCAGGGGGCCGCGCACGCACTGGCGTACATCATCGCCACCGACCGCCGCTTCACCGACCTCTACCACTGGAGCAACCGTACCGACACGGTCAGCCTCTCCGCGGAGATCCAGCGCCAGCTCCTGCCCTCCGCCTCCTGCTGCGAGGCCCCCGAGTTCACCCTCGCCGGCGCCCTGGTCCCGGCCTCCGACATCGCCGGCGACACCTACGACTACAGCCTCGACACCCACACCCTGCACCTGTCGATCACCGACGCCATGGGTCACGACGTCAGCGCCTCGCTCATGGCCACCCTCCTGGTCAACGCCTCCCGGGGCGCCCGCCGAGCGGGAACCGGCCTCGCGGAGCAGGCCCGTCAGGTCCACCAGGCCCTCCTCGACCACGGCCGGCACAGCATCGCCACCGGCCAGCTGCTGCGCGTCGCCCTGGACGGCACCAGCTCCCAGCTGGTCAACGCCGGCCACCCCTGGCCCTACCTGCTGCGCGACGGCGCGGTCACCGAACTCCCCCTGTCCGTGAACATGCCCTTCGGGATCCCCTCCCAGGGCGCCTACCAGGTCCAGGAAATCGACCTGCGCCCCGGTGACCGCCTCCTGCTGCACACCGACGGCATGCAGGAACGCGATGCCGACGTGGTGGACCTGCCGGCCCTCCTGCGCAAGACCGCCACCGAGCATCCGCGCGAGGTGGTGCGCACTCTGGTCGGCGCGGTCACCGACGCCTACCGGGGTCGGCCGCCGAAGGACGACGCCACCGTCCTGTGCCTGGACTGGCACGGGCCCACGAGGGCAGAGGGTGAAGGGTCCGCCTCGCAGCGGGCCGGCATGAGAGATGGTTGAGCCGGTGCTCCGGGGGCAGGCGACGGGAGAGCCGCTGTCCACCGACCCACCCGGACCCCGGGTGGCGGCCACGGTGGGCACATGGATGCCGCCTGCGGTTCCTTTCTCTTCTCTCCCGCCGCAGGCGGCGGCGGTCAGGCCGACTTCCGATGTGCTCAGGCTGACATGCCGGGCCTACGGCGTCCCGCGGCCGAATCGTCCTGCGTCGAGCACCTCCCTTATACCGACGTGTCCGCCCACGCGGTTCAGCGTTGCGACATGCCGCGGGCCCGGTGTCGTGCCCACAGGGGGACGGCGAACCACCACAGGGCGATCCACAGGCCCATGCAGGCGGCGAGCCAGAACGCCAGGGTGTCGTGCAGGGCGACGCGCAGGATGAGCAGGAAGACCAGCACCATGGTGCAGTACAGCAATACCAGCCCGGTGAGCGTCATGCGGGAGGCGAGGACGACGGTCTGGGGCTTGAGCCGCCTGCCGTAGACCAGCCGGTGCAGCGAAACCGGGCCTACCAGCGCGCTGACCGTGGCGGCGCCGAAGACGACGGTGACGACGTAGATGGTGTGGTCGACGTCGTTCAGTTCCGTGAAGCGGGGTTGGAAGACCACCGCGAGCAGGAAACCGAACAGGATCTGCATCCCCGTCTGAGCGACCCGCAGTTCCTGTAGCAGCTCCGTCCATCTGCGGTCAGCACGTTCCTCCTGCGTCTCGTCCCGCCCGTCCCTGACCGCGTCCTGTCGAGGATCCTTGCCGCTCTCCGTTGCCATGACCGCAGTGTGCCCAGCCTCGAAGGTTCAACTCCGCCTCAACACGGCAGTAGCGCCCGTGCCTTCGACGGTTGGCCCACACCCGGGAGAAGGCGGGTGCGAGCGACGCCGTCAGCGGGTGGCCAGGACGATGCCGTAGACCGCGAAGAACAAGGCGAAGACGAGGACAGCGAGTGCGAGGATCAGCAGCGGTCCCTTGGACCAGCCCGCTTTCGGCTTCCGGTACGGGCCCGTGCCCGTTCCGGTGCCGGCCTCCGCGGGTGGTGTCTCGCCTGCCGGCACGCCCCCGCCTGGCTCGAGTCCCGTCGTGGCACGGGGATCGGGGTCGGGATTGCTCGGGGTGGTCATGGAACTCACCTCCTCGGCGGCCGGGCGACCGCCGTGCGTGACCGGCGCCTACCCACGCCCGAGCCCGGCAAGCGGGATCTGGTCGTCCCGGATGCGGCCCTCGAGTTCGGGTAGCCGCCCCGCATGCCCCCTTTCGAGACTCTCATGGGGCCGTTGCGTGACGGCACGATCGGTGTGTGGGCCCACGGCTACGCCTGGCTGCCCGACAGGCTGCGCACCATCGACGGCACGACGTACCGGACCCGCCTGCTCGGTAAGCCCGTGACCGCGCTCCACGGCCCTGAGGCGGTGCGCTTCTTCTACGACGAGCGGAACGTCGTACGCAAGGAGGCGTTGCCGGGGCCGGTTCTCGACACCCTCTTCGGGCGAGGGGCCGTGCACACCCTGGACGGGGAAGCGCACCGGGCGCGCAAGGCTCTCTTTCTCGCCCTCCTCAAGGACGAGAAGGGCCTCGCGGACCTGGGCGCGGAGGTAAGGCGCCGATGGCGCGAGGCAGTGGAGGGCCGGACCGGTGAGCGCATCGTGCTGTTCGACGAGTCCGCCAAGGCCCTCGCCCTCGCCGTCTGCCACTGGGCGGGGTTGCCCCTTTCCGGCCCGGAGGCCCAGCGGTTGGCCCACGACTGCACGGCGATGGTCGACGGCTTTGCCGCCCCCGGTCCACGCCATGTGCGTGCCCGTCATGCCCGGGCCCGGCAGGAGAAGGTCATGGCCGACCTCGTCGAGGCCCGTCGCGAGACGCCGCGGCCGCCGGCCCGTGACGGGGTGACCGCACTGGAGGCGGTGGCCCGGCACCAGGGAACGGACGGGTCGCTTCTCGATCCGCACACGGCTGCGGTGGAGCTGCTGAACATCGTTCGCCCCACGATCGCGATCGCCTGGTTCACCACTTTCGCGGCGCACGCCCTGCACCGCTGGCCGCACCATCGCGACCTGCTGCGCTCGGACGCCGGCGGCGTCCACGCGCGGGCTTTCGCCCACGAGGTACGGCGCTTCTACCCGTTCGCGCCCTTCGTCGGCGGTCTCGCGGCTCGGGACCTGACGTGGCGGGGCGAACGGATCCCCGAGCACACCATGGTCCTGCTCGACCTCTACGGGCAGAACCACGACCCTGCCCTGTGGAAGAACCCCTACCGCTTCGATCCCCACCGCTTCACCGGCGCGGGCCGATTCCCGGAGCATCTCATCCCGCAGGGCGGCGGCGACCCGGGCCAGGGCCACCGGTGTCCCGGCGAGGACATCACCGTCATGGTCCTCGCGACCCTGGCGACGGAACTGGCCCGGCTCCACTACGGCGTCCCCGACCAGGACCTGACCATCCCCCTGTCGCGGATACCGACCCTTCCCCGCAGCGGCTTCGAACTCGACCTCGCATGATGACTCCTCTGCGCGCGGACCTCCGGACCGTGCGACCTCCGGGAAGCCTCAAGGCCTTCCGCGGCAGTCCCTTGCGGCCCATCCGTCCGGAGAACACCGAGATTGATCCCTGTGTTGCCGGGTACGCGCGCACCGATCCCGCTTTGTCCCGACAGCGTGAAGGAGGAATGACCGTGAGCATGGTGGAGCAGACGATCGACGTGGACGTTCCGCTGCGGAACGCCTACAACCAGTGGACGCAGTTCGAGGATTTCCCGAACTTCATGGAAGGCGTGGAGGAGGTGCGGCAGGTCGACGCGCGTCACTGTCACTGGCGGACCAAGGTCGCGGGAGTCCGGCGCGAGTTCGACACCGAGATCGTCGACCAGCTGCCGGACGAGCGCATCGCGTGGCGCACCGTGGGCGGTGACGTGAAGCAGAAGGGGGTCGTCACCTTCCAGCGCCTCGACCCGGACCACACGCGGGTCCGGCTCGCGATGGACGTGGAGCCCGAGGGGATGGCGGAGAAGGCCGGTGACGCCCTCGGCTTCCTGGACCGCCGCGTCAAGGGCGACCTCAAGCGGTTCAAGGGGTTCATCGAGGAACACGGCCACGAGACGGGTCAGTGGCGCGGCCGCATCAGCCCCTCGGGTGAGATGTCCTCGGGTGGGACATCCTCGGGCGGCATGTCCTCGGGTGGGACGCCCCCGGGCGACATGCCGGGCGGGGACGCCATGGGTGGCGGCCTCACGGGGCGGGCCGGGCATCGGCCTCTGCCCGAGACCCGGGACCTCCCGCCGGAGCCCGGCGGGCCGAAGATGCCCTGACCCGCGACGCCGACGCCTGTCCGACGCCCGTGGCCGGTCCGAGGTGGGGGAGAGGGGCTGAGCACCGGAGAGGAGCCCGCCCCGCGTGACCCGCTGCCCGTGCCCGCGCGCGTCCGGGGGAACGGCCGCCGGCCGCCCGCGTCGACGGCACCGTCTTGCTCCCGGGTGGGCGCCTGGTGCTCTCGGCTGGGCGCCAGCCGGCGCCCCGGAACGGGCCCGACGGCCCGAGCCGCCGTCCCGCCCGGCTCTCCGGGCGGGACGGCGCCGGTCTCGGGCGCCACGGCAGCCGGCACCTCGGCCGGGGCGCGGCGGTTCGTCGCGCATCCCATGGCCCGGTCCGCCCGGGTTCGCCCCGCCCCACGACGGCCCGAGTCCACCTCGGCCGGCCAACGACTGCCGAAAGGTTCCGTGTCATGTCGATCAAGGTCTCCGACCACGTTCTCCAGCGTCTGCGCGACTGGGAGGTGGAACACGTCTTCGCCTACCCCGGCGACGGGATCAACGGGCTGCTCGCGGCCTGGGAGCGAGCCGGCGACAAGCCGCGCTTCGTGCAGGCCCGCCACGAGGAGATGGCCGCGCTCGAGGCCGTGGGGTACGCGAAGTTCTCCGGAAAGGTCGGCGTGTGCGCCGCGACCTCCGGGCCGGGCGCGATCCACCTGCTCAACGGCCTGTACGACGCGAAGCTCGACCACGTCCCGGTCGTCGCCCTGGTCGGGCAGACCAACCGCAGCGCCATGGGCGGCTCGTACCAGCAAGAAGTCGACCTGATGGCCCTCTACAAGGACGTCGCCTCCGACTTCTGCGAGACGGTCACCGTGCCCGAGCAACTGCCCAACGTGCTCGACCGCGCCATGCGCACCGCGATGGCCCGGCGGTCGGTGACCGCAGTGATCATCCCCGCCGACGTGCAGGAGCTCGACTACTCGCCGCCCGAGCACGCCTTCAAGATGGTCCCCTCCAGCCTCGGGATGCCGCAGTACGCGCCGGTTCCCGGCGACGCGGACCTGGCGCGCGCCGCCGAAGTGCTCAACTCCGGTGACAAGGTGGCGATCCTGATCGGACAGGGGGCCCGCGGCGCCCGTCAGGAGGTCATGGCCGTCGCCGAGCGACTGGGCGCCGGCGTCGCCAAGGCGCTGCTCGGCAAGGACGCCCTCGACGACGATCTGCCCTACGTCACCGGTTCCATCGGCCTGCTCGGCACCCGTCCGTCGTACGAGATGATGATGGACTGCGACACGCTCCTGGTGATCGGCTCGTCGTTCCCCTACACGCAGTTCCTGCCGGAGTTCGGACAGGCACGGGCGGTACAGATCGACATCGACCCTCACATGGTCGGACTGCGCTACCCGTTCGAGGTGAACCTGGTGGGCGACGCCCAGCAGACCTTGGAGCGGCTGCTGCCGCTGCTGAAGAACGGGGGCAGGGACAAGCGCTGGCGCAAGAAGATCGAGAAGGACACGGCCCGCTGGTGGGATGTCATGGAACGCCGCGCCGCCGTGGGCGCCGACCCCGTCAACCCCGAGCACGTCGTCCACGCCCTCGACGCACTGTTGCCCGAGGACGTCCTCCTGGCAGCCGACTCCGGATCCGCCGCCAACTGGTACGCCCGTCATCTGAGGCTGCGCGGCGCCATGCGGGGTTCGCTGTCGGGCACGCTCGCCACCATGGGACCGGGCGTCCCGTACCTCATCGGGGCCAAGTTCGCGTACGGCGACCGCCCGGCGATCGCGCTGGTCGGCGACGGGGCGATGCAGATGAACGGCATGGCGGAGCTGATCACCGTCGCCAAGTACTGGCGGGAGTGGGAGGATCCGCGGCTGATCGTCGCCGTCCTGAACAACCAGGACCTCAACCAGGTCACCTGGGAGATGCGCGCCATGACCGGCGCCCCGCAGTTCCTGCCCTCGCAGTCGATCCCCGACATCCCGTACGCCGACTTCGCCCGGCTCATCGGGCTGCACGGCATCCGGATCGAGAAGCCCGACGAGGTCCAGGGGGCGTGGGAGACGGCGCTGGCCGCCGACAAGCCCTGTGTCCTGGACTTCGTCACCGACCCGGCCGTGCCCCCGATTCCTCCGCACGCCTCGCTCGACCAGATCGAGGCCGCGGCGGCATCCGTCCTCAAGGGGGACAGCGACCGGGCCGCCGTGATCCGCCAGGGCTTCAAGGCCAAGGTCCAGGAGTTCCTGCCCGGCCGGCGACACCGTGACGACCGGCCCGGACCCGAGGACGCATGAGGGAACGCCCGGGTGGGGCACGGGTGAGCACCGCCGTGTTCAGCCGTGCCCGCCGGAGCGTCCGGAGCCGACGACGGCCTCGGCCCTGACCCCGCCGCGTACGGACGCCTCCCGCAGGACCGATCCGGGCGGCCCTTCCGCGTATCCGGGCCGTCGCCGTGGCCTCAAGGGGTCGCGCACGTGGGGTCGTCGACGGCGGTCACCGTGTACGGCGGGCGGCCGGGCGGCTGGTCCAACTGGCTGTTGATCACATAGAGGCGGCAGCCGTGACGTGCGAGGGTGGTCGGCAGGTCGAAGTTCTTCCCGGTGATGCGATGGGTCACTGTGCCCGTGCGCAGGTCGTCGTCCAGTTGGGCGATGTAGACGCCGTGCGGGGCACCGTAGTTGAGCACCGCGTAGAGGGTCCTGCCGCGCAGGACCATGCCATCAGGGCCGAAGGAGGCTTCGCCCAGGTCGAGTTGCTCGACCGCTTTGTCGGCCGTGCCGATGCGCCAGACCGCCTCGGTACCGTTGGACGCCACCAGGAGGGCGGTCCCGTCCTCGTTCGCGACGATGCCGTTCAACAGCCAGTAACGGGCCGGGAACTGCGGGAACGCGCCGCGTATGTCGAGCCAGGGTTCCAGCGGACCGAGAGTGCCGTTCCGGATCACGGCCCGGTGGATGACGGGGTTGGCCCAGTCGGTCACGTACACCGCGTCCTTGGTGACGACCAGGTCGTTGAGGTCGGGCGCGCCGAGAGGTCCGTCGGCAGCGGTCCGGGTGGCCAGCAGCCGGCCGTGGCGGTCGTGGACGGTCAGGGTCGCGCCGCCCACGGAGTGGACGCGTCCCCGGCGGTCCGTGTGGACGCCCAGAGAGCTGGGGCGGTCCTCAAGGCCGCGCGCCGGGAAGGGGCGCAGGGCGGGGTCGCCGATGTGGCCGCGGTACAGGGCGCCGGTGCCGTCGGAGGAGACGTACATCGTGCCGTCCCGGGCGATGGTGATCCCCTCGGGCAGCACACCGGGCTCCCGGGAGACGACGTAGGTGTCGGGCAGTTCCCGGGCTGCGGCCGGGCCGGGTGCCGCGCACAGGGCGGTGAGCAGGGCCGTGGCGGCGAGGCAGGCGGAACGGACATGACTGCGGTGCATCGACGGATTCCTCCGGTGAGGGGCCGGTCGCCGGGCGGATCGCTCGACGGGTATTCCGGAGCCTGGCCTCTCGTCCCGCGGAACGCACTGCCTTTCACCCCTGTGCGAAAGGCTCCGCCGGGCCGATAATCGGTCGGCGTGATCCGCTTACACTTCACCGCCGCCGACCTGCGCCAGATCACCCTCGCCCCGGCGGCCAACGCGCTTTCGGAGACCGCCCTGAGCCTCCGCCCGGGCCGCCCACAGGTTCCTCGCGGTGCCGCCATGCCGCACCCGGTCGTGGAGCACCGGCGACGGTCGCAGGATGCGAGCGGGACGGCGCGGGCGGGCGTTCTGTCCGGTCTGGTCGCCGAGCGGGGCTTCGTGCCGGACTTCCTCCTGCAGCCCGCGGCGCACGACTTCGAGGACGCGCTCGACCTTGCCGCCGCCACGCCGACGGCGCGGTTGGCGATCGATCTCGGGATCCCGGACGCCTGCGGCTGGAACGGCGGCCTTGCCCACCCCGGAAGGTGCGCTCACGAGCTCGCCCAGGGGTCGCCGGCCGCACGGCGTGCCCTGGTGAACGACGCGCGCCGCCACTTCGACGCGTCGATCGGTCCGCTGTGGCCGCGGATTCGCAGGGACGCCCTGACCGACCGCGCGTTGCGCGCCGAGATGCTGCTGCGCGGGGGAGTGGACGCCCTGCTGACCACCCTGGGAACGACCTGGCGATGGCAGCCGCCCACGCTGCACCTGCCCTCGTCCTCCACGTACGACATTCCGCTGTGCGGCCGCGGGCTGCTGCTCGTGCCCTCATGGTTCGCCGGCGGGCCTCTGGTGATGTACCGCCCCGAGGCGGCGACGGTCCTCGTCTACCCCATGTGCCGCGGAGAAGGGACGGACCACCGGCCGGAGGCCCTGGGGGCGTTGCTGGGCCGGACCCGGGCGAAGGTGCTCGCGCTGCTGCGCACCCCCGCCACGACCACGGCCCTCGCCGATCGCGCCGGCGTCTCCCTCGCTGCGGCCAGTCAGCACGCGGCCGTCCTGCGCGGCGCGGGGCTGATCGACACCGTACGGACCGGCACCGCTGTGCTCCACAGCCTCACGCCGCTGGGACACTCCCTGCTGGCCGGGACCTGAGCGGCCGTACGACGCCCCGTTCGGCCGGAAGGCCTCCGTCGCGGTGCTCCCGGCAGTGAAGGCGGGACGTAGGGAGGCCTTTCTGATCAGGCGGAGGGGGAGAGCATGTCGCGCACCCACGCGGGATCGGGGTTGGTGTGTGGCCGGCCTGCCACGACGACGGTCGGCACGGTCTCGTTGCCGTCGTTGGCCGCTCTCACCGCTGCGGCGCCGTCCGGATCGCGCCAGATGTTCACCCAGTGCAGTCGGCGGGCGCTGCGGCCCAGCCGGATGCGCAGTCGTATGCAGTACTTGCAGCCCGGCCGCCAGTAGACGACGGGTCGGCCGTCGACCGCGGTGCGGCGTTGTGCCTCCTGCGCTCCGATCGACCTCGGGAAGATCAGGGGTGAGTTCACGCCGGCGAGCGTCAGGAACGCCAGCAGGAGAGCAGCGGCCGTGCCGGGGCTCCCCTCGGAGATCTGCCCGGTCGCGACGGCTGCGCCGCTGAGCACGAGAAGCGTCGGCAGGATCCAGGCGCGCATCATGGTGACGCACTCTAGCGAGGGATCGAAATGCTCCTCGAACCAGGCTGCTCACCTGGGTGTTCGCCGCACGCTGAGGCGCCTTCGTTCGCTCACGTCACGGCCGCGGGCGACGTGGAGTCACGGGCGTCGCGAGTTCCCCGGTGCCGGACGGTCCGCCGCTGCCGGGCCCCCCTGCACGGTGGTGCGCAGCAGGAGCAGGGCGGTGTCGTCCGTGTACCGGCCCGTGGGCCAGGCGCGTCGGATGAGATCGTCGACGAGTCCCTCGACGTCCTTGTCGCGGTGGCGGGCCAGTTGTCGGGCGAGGTCGGCCGCCGTCCGGTCGGGGTCGGTGCCCGGTACCTCCACGAGTCCGTCGGTGTAGAGACCGAGGGTGCTTCCCGGCGGGAGGGCGAGGTCGGTGACGGGGTACGGCATGTCGAGATCGATGCCGAGGGGTGGGGCCGGGTCGAGTCCGACGACCAGGCCTTCCTGCCCCGGCCGGTGCAGGAAAGGCGGTGGATGGCCGGCGCTGGCAAGGGTGGCCCGCCCGTGGGCCAGGTCGATCCGGACGTACAGGCAGGAGACGAGCAGGTCGGTGTCCAGGCCGATCAGGACCCGGTTCGTGCGGGCCAGGACCTGGTCGGGTGAGGCGCCGGTCGTGGCGCGGATGGCGGTTCGGACCTGGCCCATCAGGGCAGCGGCGGCGACGTTGTGACCCTGGACGTCGCCGATGACGGCGGCGACGGTGGCGGCGTCGAGGGGGATGACGTCGTAGAAGTCGCCGCCGATGTCCATGCCGCGGCTGGCGGGCAGGTAGCGGGCGGCCATGGCGAGGCCGGGCACCGCCGGCAGGCGGTGCGGCAGGAGGGTTTCCTGAAGGCCCAGGGCGAGGCCGTGCACGGCGTCGTAGAGCTGGGCCCGGTCCAGCGCCTGTGCGATCAGGCCGGCGAGGGAGGTCAGGACCGCTCGTTCATCGGCGGTGAACGGGTGAGGCCTGTCGTAGGAGAGGATGCAGCAGCCGACGGGCCGGCCGGAGATCAGCAGGGGCAGGAAGGCCCAGGCGCGTTTGCCGCTCATCAGGGGCGCCTGGGGGTACTCGCGGGCCAGCTCCTCGACGCTGGCGAAGAACGACGGGATGCCGGTGGACAGCACGCGCCCGGCCGGAGTGAGACCGGTACCCAGGGGCAGGCCGTCGAGGACCTCGAGGGCCTTTCGGTCGTAACCGTGCCAGCCGGTGATCGTCAGGCGGCCCGCCTCGGCGGCGGACAGCACCAGCCCGTCCGCACTGAACGCGGGAAGGACCTGCCCGGCGACCAGCTCGACGACGTCGCTGACGGCCACGGTCTCGGTCAGGGCGGACGCCAGATGCAGGAGCTGGTAGAGGCGGCCGGTGTGCGCGGTTCGGGGCGCGACGGTCTCGGGGCGGGACGGGCGTGCGGTCTCCGGCCGATCGCCGTCGGGGTCGGGGTCGGGACGGTCGCGGGCGGGCGCCGGTGCGACGGTGACGCGGACGGAGATGCCGCTGCCGTCCGGGTAGAGCTGGAAGCGAAGCCGCCCGTCCGGTGGGCGCAGAGCGGTGAACTCGACCGGTTCGCGACTGATCACGGCCGTGCGGTACCGGTCCTCGACGGTGGGCTGGTCCAGCCAGGGCAGGGACTGCCAGGGCCGGGTTCCCAGCAGCCGGTCCGCGGAGTGGCCGAGCAGGGCGGACGCCGCGCCGTTCACGAACGTGATCCGGCCCTCCAGGTCAAGGGCCAGGGCGCCGTCGGGCAGCCGCTCGGCGTAGTCAGCGGCCGCCTGGGGGGACCGGTCCGTGTACGGGTGGGGCTCGGTGAGCGACACCCGGAGCGGTTGCTCGGGCGCGCGCGGGGGGTCCGGCAGTTGGTCAAGGACGTGCGCGATGCCCCGTGCCTCGGCGGAGATGTGGCCCAGCTCGCGGCGGGTGGCACGCTCCGGGTGGGAGGCCGGCCACAGCAGGACCAGGCCGCCCCAGCAGCGGGAGCGGCCCGACAGCGGCGTGGCGGCGAGGGCGAAGCGGTACGGCAGGCTCGCCGCGACCTGCGGGTACCAGCGGGCCATCTCCTCCTGGGAGCCGACCCACACCAGACGGTTCTCACGGACGGCCTCGCTGACGGGGGCGGCACTCGTGAGCGGGATCCGGTGCCAAGGCCAGGCCACCTCCTCCGGCAGTCCGCACAACACCGCCAGACCGAGCGTCTGCGCAGCCTCGTCCAGCAGGTACACGACCCCCGCGGAGGCGCCGGTGCGCCGCACGGTGTCGACGAGCACGGTGCCGAGCAGCCCAGCCGGCCCGGGCTGCTCGCCGGCGCCGGATACCGCAGCTCGCATAGCCAGACAATACGCCCATAGCCGGATAGATCGCGCTGGCCGCGGGGGCACGCGGTCGCTCGTGGGCGGCAGCAGCCGACTCGTCCGGTGGGCACTCACCCTGCTGAATCCGACCGCCGGCGGCGAGGCGGCCACCGCTGCGGCGGGCGGCGCGTCTCGCCGCGCCACCAGGCCGGCACTCCGGACCGGTCATCGCGCGCGGCCACCGGGGGCGGCGTCTGCACCGAGAGGTGCCATGTCGCTGCATCCAGCCCGGGCCGCGATCGGGAAGACACAGCGTTGCTCGTTCGTGCGCCGGAGGAGCCGGCCGGGCTGTGGGCACATGAGGGGCCACACCGACGGAGGAGAGGTGTTCCATGAACTTCAGCGACGAGTCGAGAGCCCGCGAGAGTGACCCCCGCCCGACGCGTCCCGACGGCGCCCGGCCGGCGCCCCCGGCGGTGAGCGATGCCACGGTCGAGGCGCTGGGGTCGCTTTCCAAAGCACTGGAGACGGTCGAGCGTGCCCGCGGCGCTCTGTACACCTTTCACCAGCTGACAGGCACGGCCGATTTCGAGCTGGACCGTGCGGTGAGGCTGCTGCGGGACGCCGGCCACGGCGAATGGGCGCGTCGCGTGGAGGGCGAGATCCTCGGGCGCAACGTCATCCCCGATCACTGGACGTTCCAGATCGTGGAGGCGTACGACGGGACCTACTACGAGCCGTTCAAGGCCCTTGAACGGCTCGCGGTCTCCCGCCTCGCCGGCGGCCGCGACCATCTTTACGAGGCACGGCTCAAGGAGGCGCGTCGGACTGAGGGCCATCCCGACCACACAGCCGGTCTCCGCTGACGACGGGCGGGGAGAGGAGGCCTGCCGCGGCGGGCTGTCGTGGCGGCCCTGTGTCGTCGGCGCGGGTCACGAGCTCCCGCCGCCCTTCCTCCGCAGGGCCTGTGGCTTGTGCACCGCGGACTTGCCGGTCCGGTCGCTCTCCACTTCGTACTGCGGATCCTTCTCCGAAGCGTCCACGGTCCTGCCGGCAGCGCTCGTCCGCTTGTCGATCTTCTTCTTGACCGTGCCCTCGACTCGCTGACCGTGGCTCGACCAGGTGACGTCGTCGCCGGGAGACAGCTTCTTCTTCGCCATCGCAGCACCTTCCGTTGACACCGCTGCAGCGCCGTCGTGGCGCTCGCCTCGCCACTCTCCCTGCTTCCACCGGAGTCCGCACCCAGGGCGTGTCCATCGCGAGCGTGCGTCAGAGCGAGGCGTTCCCGCCTTGGCCCTCCGCGGAGCGCTCGCTGTACCGCTCCTGGAGCAGGAGGCCGAAGGGAGGCCGTGCCGTGGCGGGCGGCCGCCGGGCCACGAATGGTGCGGCGGCGGTTTCCGCGCGCCGCGCCGGTCACCGTGGGCGTGTTCCCCTGGTGGACCGACGCGGCGGGCGGGGCAACGAGGACGCCCGTACCCGTGCTGCGGCTCGCGACCGAACCGCGAGGGCGCCGTGCCGCCCGCCGGTCGGTTCCTCTACGGAGGCGACGCGGTGGCCGGGCCGCGGACCCGCCTCTTCAGGACGGCTCAGGGGCAGCTGTAGCGGTAGTCGCCCGTGTCGGTGGTGCACGCGTCGAAGCCGGAGCCGCCGTCCGCGATGTCGTTGCCGCCGATCCCGTCACGGGAGTCGAGCGTGTCGTTGCCTCCGTCTCCGTTCAGCCGGTCGCCGCCCGTCTGGCCGATCAGCCGGTCGTTGCCGGCGCCGCCGCTGACCCAGTCGTTGCCGGCGCCGCCGTACACGACGTCGCTGCCGTCGTTGCCGTAGACCGTGTCATTGCCGCTCAGCGCGCAGATCACGTCGCTCGCGGAGGTGCCCCTGAGCGTCTCGGTGGCGCTCGTGCCGACGATCGTGCAGCCACGCGCGTTGTTCACGGTCGTGGCCGCATTGGCGTTGTTGTTGGCCGGATTGGGATCCTGCTCGACCGCCGCGGCCGCCACCCAGTCCGTGAGAGTGCCCGTGGCGCGCGGCTCCGCGACCACGGTGACGGTGGCCGACCCGCCGGGGGCGAGCGTGTTCAGGCGGCAGGTCATCGTGGTCGGGTTCACCGCGCACGGACCGCCCTGGCTGGGCGTCGCCGACAGCAGAGTCCCCGAGCCGCCCGTCAGGGTGTCGGAGATGGACACACCGGTGGCGCCGGTCGTGGGGCTGTTGTTGGTCACGCGGATCGTGTACGTGGCCTGGTCGCCGAGGCTGACGGTGGTGGGGCCGGTCTTGGTGACCGAGAGGTCCACGCTGGGCGGCGGCGGTGGGGTGCCGCTCACCAGGTAGCGCACCACGGCCTGGTTGTCACCGTCGCTGCCGGAGACGACGATCTTGCCGTCGGGCTGCAGATCGACGGCGAGCCCCTCGTCGAAGAACGTCTCGATGTCGGTGGTCACCCGGCCGTCACCGCTGAACGTGGTGTCCAGGGAGCCGTCCGGGTTGTAGCGAGCGACCGCGAAGTCGCCGTTCGCCCCGCCCGCCACGACGATCTTCTGGTCGCCCTGGAGCTCCATGTCGTTCCCGGCCGCCCCGTTCCCGCCGAACCCCGTGGTCACGGTGCCGTCACCGCCCCCGAAGGTGGTGTCCAGCGTGCCGTCCTGGTTGTACCGGGCCACCGCGAACTCGGAACCGACGCCGCTGCCGCTGGAACCTCCGGCGACGATCTTCAGCCCGTCGGCCAACGCCACGCCTCGGATCTCGTTGCCGAACGGGGTCGCCACCTTGCCGTTGTCGCCGAAGGACGTGTCCGTGCCGCCGGCCTCCTGGAAGAAGCGCATCAGGCCGAAACCGGCGGGGCTGGAACCGGCCGCGACATAGGCCTCGCCGCCGGCCGGTGTCAGGGCGTTGACCGCGGAGCCGCCGCCCGGGTAAGCGAAGACCGTCTTGCCCGAGCCGTCGTCACCCCATCCGGCCTCCGGCACTCCGGCGGGGGTGATGGCGGCCACCATGGCATCGCCGCCGTAGACACCACCCACGACGATCCGGTCGTCCGTCCCCATGATCACGGTGTTGGCGAAGGCGTTGGTGGTGCCTCCCAGGCCCGTAACCAGCTTGCCGTCGCCGCTGAAAGAGGTGTCCAGGGAGCCGTCGCTGTTGTAGCGGGCGACCGCGACCTGGACCGGCCCGCCCTCGACGGTGCTGTTGCCGACGGCGACGATCTTGCCGTTGGAGGCCAGGGTCAGCGCCCGCGCCACGTCGTCGGTGGAGCCGCCGAAGTCGGTGGCGACCATGCCGTCGCCCCCGCCGAACGTCGTGTCCAGCGTGCCGTTGGAGTTGTGGCGCACCAGGATGAAGTCGTTCGGTCCGTCGAAATCGAACCCGCTGCCGAGAGTCACGATCTTGCCGTCCGGCTGGACCAGGACGTCCTCGTTGTACTCGACCGCGGCGACATCGATGAGGGCTTTGCCGTCCCCGCTGAAGCTCGTGTCGAGGTCGCCCGGCGCCGCTGTCGCGATTCCGGGCAGACTCAGGACGAGCGACAGCGACACTCCTCCGACGAGGGCGGCCGCCGCATACCGGCCGCCGCCCGCTCGTCTCCGCCTGCCGTCCCGTGGCGCGCTGTGGAGAGAAGGGAATGTGGACATGCGGACCTCCGCCTCGGGCCGCCTCGCGGCCGGCCACCGTTGATGACGGAGCACAGCTTCCAGCCGTCGCTGCCTGCGGAAACGGAGCGGCTCGCGGCACTGCGCCCGCTGGACGAGACGATCCCACTCGCGTGAGTGAGTGCTCGGCACGCGTGTTGACGAGTGTCCCCACCTGCCCGCCCTGCCGCCCGTGTTCCCGGTGAGGGACGGTCCCTGCCGGTGGCGGCCGCCGTCGTCCGGTCGCGACCGAGCCCGGGGTGGTACCGGGCGGCCTGCGGCCGTCCGTGCGTCATCACGCCGTGGCTCCGTCAGCTGAGCCGGGGCGTGCGATTAGCTGCTGAGCACTGCTCCCGCCGTGCCCGTGGGCCGGGCACGCGGGTGCTCGGAAAGGGAACGGACAGTGCTCAAAGGCTTCAAGAACTTCCTCATGCGTGGGGACCTCGTCACCATTGCCGTCGGGCTGGTCATCGCGCTGGCCTTCTCGACCCTGATCAAAGCGTTCACCGACTACGTGATCAATCCGATCGTCAGCCGTCTCCAGGGAGGAAAGTCGCTGGGGCTCGGGTGGCAGCTCGGCGACGAAGGGAACGAGGCGACGTACCTCGACCTCGGCCAGTTCATCTCCGCGCTGATCTACTTCGTGATCTTCATGGCGGTCATCTACTTCGTGATCGTCGTCCCGTACAAGCACTACCAGGCCCGCCGCGGTGTCACGGCATTCGGCGAGCCCGGACCCGTGAAGACCTGCCCGGCCTGCCTGTCCGAGGACCTGCCGGCCGCCGCGAGCAAGTGCCTCCACTGCGCTACCGAGCAGCCCCCGACCGTCGGCAGCGCTTCACCTGCCTAGGCGTGCAGCTGCCGCGCTTCGATGCCACCCACGAGCGTGCGACCGCGGGAGACGAAAAGGCAGGGCTGGGAAGCGACCAGCTGAAGCGCTGTCTCCCGCTCGGTCAGCCGGGCCGGCGCGCGGCCGCGAGCATTCCGGCGTCCGGGCCACCGTCACCGGAGCTTCGTCGCAAGGCTGCTGAGCAGCAGTCACTCGCTCCTCCGGTCGCGCCCGCCGGACCCGGATCAGCTGGTGCTTCCACCCCAGGACGACGACTGCTCCGGCGGGGCCGCGTCCCCGCCGGAGCAGTCGAAGCCCGGTGCTACGAGCCTGCCTGCTCCATTTCGGCGAGGGGCCCGCGCGATGTCACCAGACGCGCACTGCCCTCGGCGAGACGGTAACCGAGGCCGACGACAGCGATCTCGCCGGCCTCGACCTGCTCCGCGAGCAGGCGCGAACGGTCCAGAAGCAGGTCAACGGTGTGCCTGATGTGCTCGTCCACGATGTCACTGTCGGACGTGAGACCGGAGGCACGCGCGGCCAGGATGCTCGGGGTGACGCGCTCGACGACGTCACGGACGAACCCCTTGGCGGAGAAGCCGTCCTCCACAGCCGCGCGGGCAGCCGCCACCGCGCCGCACGAATCATGGCCCAGGACCACGACCAGACGCGCACCGAGCACGCTCGTCGCGTACTCGACACTTCCCAGCACCTCCGACCCCAGAACGTGGCCGGCGGTTCGTACGACGAAGAGGTCTCCCAGGCCCTGATCGAAAATGATCTCGGCGGCCAGTCGCGAGTCCGAGCACCCCAGGACCACGGCGAAGGGGTCTTGGCCCGGTGCGAGGTCCGTGCGGCGGGCGGCGTCTTGGTTGGGGTGCTCGGGCGTACCCGCGATGAATCGCTTGTTCCCGGAGAGCAGGGCGTCGAAGGCAACGGCAGGTGAAGTTCTGGGCATGGCCCAAGCCTATGGCCCACCTGTGCGCCGTGCGTGGCCGGGCCTGAACAGGGACCCGACGGCCGTGGGCACGTCGCCGTGCAAAAGGCGACCAAGGGGGTGAAACGATCAGCACCGCCCTCGTGCCCGTGACCGGGCGGTCGTGTCGCCCCGGCCGTCGCGTCGCCATCAGACCGTTCAACCCCCCCCGAACGGCGTCCGGGGTCGCCGTGGTGGTCCGTGCGTGCGCAGCCGATCCTCCCTGGGGATTCAGTCTTCGAGGGCGGATTCGAGCTGTTCCCTGTTCATCCGGGAGCGTCCTTTGACCCCGCGTTCGGCAGCTTCGTGGCGCAGTTCCTGCAGCGTGCTGTGCGCATGGTGCTGCCCGTTGCCGCTGTTCCGCCCGTCCGGGTGGAGGACGACCTTGGTCCATCCGTCGTCGCGGTTGTCGAAGTGCTCGTAGGCGGCCGGCGCCTCGTCGAGGCCGAGCTCGTGGGACACGATGAAGCCGGGTTCTGCCTTCCCGCCGGCGATGAGATCGCGCAGGGCCCGGTTGTAGCGCTTCACCGGGGCCTGTCCGGTGCCCATGCGCTGGCCCTTGAACCAGAACATCCCGAAGTCGATGGGGATCTTCCCCTTGGCTTCGAGCTGTCCCTGGGTCTCGGCCGCCCCCGGGTCCTCGGGGACGAAGACACCGACCACCCCGAGGCTGCCGGTGAAGCGCACGGCGTCGATGAGGCCGTTCAAGGTCAGGCTCGCGTCCTCCTCGCCCTGAGGGTCGTGGGCCTGATATCCGACGCATTCACAGCCGTTGTCCGCACCGAGTCCCAGCGTGGCCTCCTTGACGACCTCTGTCGGGTCCTCCTCTGCCGTGTTGATGGGGATGGCACCGATCCGTTCGGCCAGCCGCAGCCGGTCGGGCTGGTGATCGGCGACCCAGACCCGGCCCGCGCCCTTCAGGATCGCCGAGTAGGCGGCCATCAGACCGACCGGCCCTGCTCCGTACACGATGGTCTGGTCCCCGGGCTTCACCTGTGCCATCTCGGTGGCGTGGTAGCCCGTGGGGAAGATGTCGGCCAGCATCACGTAGTCGAGCTGGCGCTCGGCCGCGTCCTCGCCCAGACGCAGGGCGTTGAAGTCGCCGTACGGCACGCGCAGCAGTTCCGCCTGGCCGCCCTGATACGGCCCCATCTCCGCGAAACCGTAGGCGGCACCGGCCATGTCGGCCTTGGGCTGCATGGTCAGGCAGTAGTTCGTCAGGCCCTGCTCGCATTGCTTGCAGAAGCCGCAGGCGATGTTGAAGGGGAGGACCACCCAGTCGCCGACCTGGATCTTGCTGACCGCGTCGCCGATCTCGACGACCTGGCCGAGGTTCTCGTGCCCCATGGCCCGACCGGTCTCGAAGGAGGTCCTTCCCTCGTACATGTGCAGGTCGGAACCGCAGATGTTGGTGGTAGTGATCTTGACGAGGATGTCATTGGGATGTTCGATCCGCGCATCCGGCACGTCCTTGACCGTCACCGTGCGGGGTCCTTCGTACACTGCCGCTTTCATGATCGCTCCTCACCGCCGCCGTGCCTCGCGCTGACAGGGGGCCGACGGCGACCTGTGGCCGACGGAGCCGGTTCTCCTGGACCTGGTGATGGCCGGCCACATCGATGGGGTTCGCTGAAAACCCGGTACGTCGACGAGCCGGCCCGACATCGCCGGCCCGTCCACGCGCCGCTCGCATCGGCGCCGTAACGCCAGGTCGCCCGGCTGCCTTGGACTGCTCGGCGCCTGCCCGTCCGAGATGACGGAAAACGCCCTCGTGCGGAGCCGCCGCGCTTCTGCCGAGTCGACCCGTCCACGCGGCTTCGATGCGCCGCGGCGGCGCACTGACGGAGCGCAGCCCACGCGTCCTCTTTGCGTCAGGGGGGCAGAGGTCAGGATCGACCACGTATCGCGCTACCGAGGTCTGTTCTCGCCGCTGCGGGGTAGTCGCCGGTCGGACAGTACGGATCGGACGGAGGTTCCGAGATGCGCGGGCACACCGACGGCCGCGTCCCCCGGAGTGGGGGACGCGGAAGGCGTCGGCTCACGAACGAGGAGTTCAACGCACTCATGCGGGACGCGCGTGCTGAGACGCGCCGCCGGTTCATGGGCCGCCCGCCCAGTGGTGAGCCCGACTTCGCCCTGCGCACCCAACACGCCGAGTTCGGGGCGGCCGCCCACTGACCGGGGTCGCGCTGAGTCCGCCGTGGGCTCTGCCCTGCGCCCACGTCGAAGCCCGCCGCATCGACGGCGGCGGCTACACGGGCTGCCTCGCCCCTCCCTCGGGCTGACGCGGGCCTCGCCCCTCCCTCGGGCTGACGCGGGCCTCGCCCCTCCCTCAGGCTAACGCGCGCCTCTCCCTTCCCTCAGGCTGACGCGAGCCTCGGCCTTCCCTCCGGCTGACGCGCGCCTCTCCCTTCCTTCAGGCTGACGTGCGTCTCGCGACGCCGGCCGCCTCGACCCGGCGGCCCGCCACGGCCCCGTCCTCGGCGACCTCGACCCGTTCACCGGCTGACCCCGGGACGACCGAGCGGCGCGCCGCGAGGGAGGCGAATGAATCCCTTGATTCGGGTGACTCGCCCGGCATGAGAAGACGTCATCGCATGCCTCCGGCGGGAACGGTCGTCGTCGTCACGGGCGCGTCGAGCGGGATCGGACGGGCGGTGGCCCGTGCGTTCGCCGACCGAGGCGCCCGGACAGTCGTCACGGCCCGCAGCGCCGAGGCCCTGACCGAGGTCGTCGAGGAGTGCACCGCCGCCCACCCCAGGGCCGAGGCGACGGCGGTGTGCGCGGACGTCACCGACGCGGACGCCGTGGCCCGGGTGGCGGCGACGGCGATCGACCGCTACGGCCGCATCGATGTCTGGGTGAACGCGGCGGGCGTCGGGATTCTCGGCCTGCTCGACCAAGTTCCCCCGGAAGACGTGCGCCGTCTGTGGGACGTCAACGTGCTGGGCGCCCTCCACGGGGCCCGCGCCGCGCTCCCGGCGATGCGCGGCCAGGGGCACGGCGTCCTGATCGATGTGTCCTCCGTCCTCGGAGGCGCCGTCGAAGCCCCCTACATGGGTGCCTATGCCGTGTCCAAGGCCGCCCTGGTGACGTTGGACGAGAGCCTCCGCCAGGAGCTGGAGCTGACGGGCGACCGCGACATCACCGTCTGCACCGTCCTGCCGACCGGCGTCGACACTCCGTTCTTCGCACACGCCGCCAACCGCACAGGCCGCCGCATGCGGTCCATGCCGGCGGTCGCCACCCCCGAACGGGTGGCGCGGGCCGTGCTGCGCGCCGCCGCCCGGCCCAGGCGGAGGGTTCTCGTGGGCCCCGCCGCTCGGCTGCTGCCCCTGGCCCACACTCTCGCGCCGTGGCTGGTCCGCACACTGATTCGGTGGCGCACCGAGCACGGCTATCTCGGCACTCCCGGCACGGCGAGAGCCACGACGGGCGTGCTCTACAGCCCCTCGGGGGACACCGCAGCGGTGGCGGGCGGCTACCACGCAGGGCTTCGTACGGCAGCACGCCGAGCCGTCGCCCTGGTCGCCGTGGGAGCGGCGGCGGGAGTGCTGGGTGCCCGTCCCCGGCCCCGCGCGTAGACGCCCGTCCCGGCCACACGTAGAGGAGAGAGCACCGTGGCACAGTGGAACCGCCTCATCGAAGCCCGGCCGGACGACGTCTGGTCCGTCCTGAGCGACGGACAGCAGTACGCCCGATTCGTGGTCGGTACCCACGACTCCTGGGAGCAGAACGGGCATTGGCCCGCCCCGGGCGCGGAACTGGGCTACACCCTGCGCGTCGGGCCGTGGTCCTACCGGGGCCGGACGATCTCCCGCCTGTGCGAACCGGTCCACCGCCTCGAATTGGAGGCGCGTACCGACGTGGGCAGCGCCCGTATCGCCTTCCTCGTGGAGCCATGGGGCGAGGACACCCTGGTCATCGTCGACGAGCACCCCTTGGGCGGACTTGCCGCACGATGGCACAACTCCGCGGTGGACGCGCTCCTGCGCTGGCGGCACCGGTGGATGCTGGTGCGACTGGCCGAGAGAGCCGCAGAGGAGAAGGAGCGGTCCGGTGGCCGTGCCTGACGCAGTGGTCATCGGCTCCGGACCCAACGGACTCGTCGCGGCGAACGTCCTGGCGGACGCCGGCTGGGACGTCGTCGTCGTGGAGGCCCGCGAACACCCCGGCGGCGCCGTGCGCAGCGACACCGGCGTGCACCCCGACTACGTCCACGACGTGTTCAGTGCCTTCTACCCGCTGGCCGCGGCTTCGCCGGTGATCCGCAGCCTCGCGCTCGACCGCTACGGGCTTCGGTGGAGCCACGCACCCGGAGTGGTGGCACACCCGCTCGCGGACGGGCGCTGTGCGGTCCTCAGCCGTGACCCCGAGCGTACGGCGGCGTCGCTCGGCGACTTCGCGGCCTCCGACGCCGAGGCATGGGAGCGTCTGCACCACCTCTGGCAGCGGGTCGGTGACGACCTCATCTCCTGCCTCTTCACCCCGTTCCCGCCGCTCCGCGCGGGACTGCGGCTGATCGCCGGGACCGGGCCCGACGAGGCTCTGCGCCTGCTGCGCACGATGCTGTTGCCCGCACGCCGCTTCGGCGACGAGTACTTCGCGGGTGAGGGAGGCCGCCTGCTGATCGCCGGTAACGCCCTCCATGCGGACCTCGGCCCGGAATCGGCCCTGGGCGGGGGCTTCGGCTGGTTGACGTGCATGCTGGGCCAGGAGTTCGGCTTCCCCGTGCCCGTCGGCGGCGCCGGCCGCCTCACCGACGCGCTCGTCGCCCGCTTGCGCGACCGCGGCGGCACGGTGCACTGCGGCCGTGCGGTCACCCGGGTCGTGATCCGCGACCGCACGGCGGTCGGTGTCCGCCTCGACGACGGTACCGGGATCCCGGTGCGCCGGGCCGTGTTCGCAGACGTGCCCGCCCCACTGCTCTACGAACGCCTCGTCGGTGCGGAGCACCTGCCGGCGCGTCTCGTCTCCGACCTGCGCCGCTTCCAATGGGACTTCGCGACCGTCAAGGTGGACTGGGCCCTGTCCGGTCCCATCCCCTGGGAATGCGCGGGCGCACGCGGCGCCGGGACGGTGCACGTCGCCGAGGGCGTCGACGCGCTCACCTGCTTCGCCGGGCAGCTCGCCAGGGACCGGGTGCCCGATGTGCCGTTCACCGTGCTGGGGCAGATGACCACGGCCGACCAGAGCCGCTCTCCGGCGGGTACCGAATCGGCCTGGGGCTACACGCACGTACCGCAGCACATCCGGTCCGACGCGGGGGAGGGGGGCATCGTCGGCCGCTGGGACGAGCGGGAGAAGGAGGCCTTCGCCGACCGCGTGGAGTCGGGAATCGAGCGCCTCGCGCCGGGCTTCCGAGCCTCGATCCGCGCCCGTCGCGTGCTCGGGCCTCCCGACCTCGAGCGGCTCAACCCGTCGCTCGTGGGGGGAGCGGTCAACCAGGGCACGACCAACCTCCACCAGCAGATGATGTTCCGTCCGGTGCCCGGCACCGGGCGCCCGCGCACGCCGGTCCGTGGCCTCTACCTCTGCTCCGCCACGGCGCACCCGGGCGGAGGCGTCCATGGGGCACCCGGCGCCAATGCGGCCCGGGCCGCCCTCAGGGCACCGCGCATGCCCCGCCGACGCCGTTGAGAACGGCTCACCCGCGGCAGGAGGCGCGCGACGCCGACAACGGCAGGCCAACCATGAGCGGCCCCTGGCAGCCCGGTACAGGGGCGGCGGCCGGGAGCGGCCAGGCGTAGCCGCGGCGGCCTGGCGAATGCCGGGCGGACCCTCGGGTACCCGCCGTGCACACGGCCCGACCGGCCACCCAGGAGGTGAGGTCATGAGCATCCCGAGCAACCCCGACCCTGATCCGCGCACCACGGCCGGCTTGGAGCCGGGCGGCGGCGTACCTCCGGGGGAGACACCACCGGCGGAGACAGGGACCGGCACCGGAACGGGCCCCTATCGGCGGCCGAAGCGCGGCTGGGCGGCCGGCCCGCTGATCGCCATGTGGGTCGTCGTCCTCGCTGTCGCGCTGTTCTTCCTTGTGTACGCGATCCTCCTGGCCACGCGCTGAACGCCTGCCGGGCTCGCGGAACCCGGCCGAAGCGCCACGAGCGCGACGCCCCGTCGATCGCGGCCGGCCCGCGGGGTCTGACCCCGTTGCGTTCCGTCTCACGAACGGCACAGCCGCCAGAGCCCCGCGCCCGCCTCCTTCGCGCACGGCCGGGCGCCGCTACGCCCGGGCGAACGCCCTGCTGGCGAGGATGTTCGCGATCACCACGTAGACGACCGCGGGGATGCCGTAGTCCAGCAGCACCTGGAGGGTGTGCCCGGCGACGTCGAAGAGCCCGATCGACCAGCCGGCGAGCCAGTCGGCGGCGGAGTGGAACCAGCCGACGAGGGTGTTGCCCCGGTTGGCGTCGAGCAGGTCCATGAGGATCCAGACGACCAGGATGCCCGCGAGCACGTGGGCCACGGTTCTTATGACGGAGTCGATGCCTCTCATGGACTCCGTTTTGCCCGCGGCCGCCGGGACAAACGGCCCGAGCCGCGAGCGAAGGACGTCACGAGCGCGGAGGGAACGCCACCGGTACACCGACGGGCTCCCTCCGCTCAGGTGGCCGTCAGGCCAGCACGACCGGGAGGTCGAACAGGTCGTTCTGGGTGACGACCGGCTTGTTCCGCAGCTCCTCGCGCGGGACGGCGAGGCGCAGCCCGGGGAAGCGCGCGTACAGGGCGGGCAGGGCCACCGACGCCTCCAGCCGGGAGAGCGCGGCGCCGGGGCAGACGTGCGGGCCGTGACCGAAGGAGATGTGACGGTTCGGCGTGCGGGTCACGTCGAACGAGCCGGCCGTCGGGCCGTGCTGTTCCTCGTCCCGGCCGATCGCGCCGAACGACACGATCAGCGCCTCGCCCTTGGGCAGGATCCGGTCGCCCACCTCGATGTCCTCGGTGGCGAAGCGGATCAGCACGTGCGAGGTCGGCGTCGACCAGCGCAGGGTCTCCTCGATCACGTTCGCCCACGGCACCTCGCCGGAGAGCACCAGGGCACGCTGTTCGGGGTGGGTCTCCAGGGCGACGACGGCGTTCACGATCAGGCTGATCGTCGTCTCGTGCCCGGCCGCCACCATCAGCTGGAGGGTGTTGGTGATCTCCTCCGTGGTGAGCCGGTCGCCGCCCTCCGACGCCTCGAGCAGCGCGCTCGTCAGGTCGTCCCCGGGCTTCTCGACCTTGCCCGCCACGATCCCCGCGAACAGCGTGCCCAGGTCCGCCATCATCTGCGGCACCTCCTCGGGCGGCGTCTGCGTCGAGAAGAACTTCTCGAACAGGGCCTTCATCCGCGGGTGGTCGACCGGGTCGACGCCCATGAGGTCGCTGACCACGTTCATCGGCAGCGGGTAGGCGAACTCCGCCTTCAGGTCCACGACCTCGCCCGCCGGACGCTCCGCCAGCCGGTCCAGCATGCCCGTGGTCAGCGCCTCGATGCCCTCACGCAGCCGCTCCACCCGACGGGCGGTCAGCGCCTGCGCGACCAGCGTGCGCAGCCGGCGGTGCTCGTCGCCGTCCACCGTCAGCATCGACCTGCCGGGGTTCGCCAGGCCGATCAGCGGCCAGTCCATGGGTATCTCGCCGCGCTGCCACGCGCCCCAGACGCCGATGTCCTTGACCAGGCGGGCATCGGTGAGCAGCCGCCGCGCCTCGGCGTGGTGGGTGACCGCCCAGCAGGCCACCCCGCCCGGCAGGACGACACGGGCCAGCGGGCCGGCGGCCCGCAGCCGGGCGCTCTCGCCGTCGAGGTCGGCGACGAACGGGTCCAGGGCGATGGCGTCGGCGGCGGACGCGGCGGGGGCGTGCGGGCAGGTCATCCGAGGGCTCCAAGGGCGGGGGTCGGGGTGTAGGTCACGGGGAGCGCGGAGAGACCGCGCAGCCAGGGCGAGGGGCGGCGGGCGAGCTCGGACGCGGGGACCGCGAGGTCGACGTCCGGCAGCCGGTCGAGCAGCACCTCGATCCCCGTGCGCGCGATGGTCTCGGCGACCTCCTGCGCGGGGAAGGGGCAGCGGTGCTCGCCGTGGCCGAAGGAGAGGTAGGCGTTGTTGCCGCCGGTGAGCCGGCCCGCGTCGGCGCGCACGTGCGGATCGGAGTTGGCGGCGGCCAGGCCGAGCAGCAGCAGGTCGCCGGAGCCGATCCGGCGCCCGCCCAGACGGGTGTCGCGCGAGGCCCAGCGGCCGGCGACGTTCTGGGTGGGGGTGTCCTCCCACAGGACCTCGTTCATCGCCTCGCCGACGCTGTGCCGGCCGCCGGACAGGGAGGCGGCGAACCGGTCGTCGGTGAGCATCAGCCGCAGCGAGTTGCCGATCCAGTCGGCGGTGGGCTGGTGGCCGGCGGCCAGCATGACCATGAGGTCCTGGGCGACCTCCTCGAGCGTGAAGCCGGCGGTGTTGCCGAGCATGCGGGAGGCCACGTCGTCGCCCGGGGTCTCCGCCTTCGCGGCGAGCAGGGCGAACATCGACTCCGCCAGGTGGCGCTGGCCCTCCAGCGCGCCCTCCTGACCGTTGATCATGTCGTTGAGGGCGGTGACCAGTGCCGGCCCCTGCTCGTCGGAGAAGCCGTAGACGCTGGCCAGGACACGGACCGGCAGCAGCATCGCGTACTCGGCGATGATGTCGCAGGCCCCCTTGCCGCAGAGGGCGTCGATGAGCTCGTCGGCGAACCGCTCGGCCCGCTCCTTCAGCAGGAACGGGTCGATCCCCTCCAAGGCGGCGGAGATGACGCCCGCGCGCTCGCGGTGCCGCTCGCCGACGGTGTAGAGGATGGAAGGCTGCTTGCGGCCGATCATCGGCAGCAGCGGCCAGTCCGCCGGGATGGCGTCCCACTGGTTCCACAGCTCGGAGTCGCGGGAGAACAGGACCGGGTCGCTGGTGACCTGGTGGAGCTCGCGGTAGCCGAGGACCAGCCAGGCGGGTACGTCGCCGTCCAGCACGACGGGGGCGACCGCCCCGTGCTCGCGCCTGATCTGCCGGTACAACTCGTTGGGGTCGGTCTGGAAACGCGGCCCGCTCAGGGGGACGGGCGGCTGCTCGGAGAGGGTCACGGGGCGGGCTCCGGGATCGGCTGCGGGACCGGCGGCGTGGCCGGGGCGACGACGCTCCGCAGGTGCTCGACGAGCGAGATGAGGACCTGCTTGCTGGACTCGCGCGACCGGGCGTCGCAGAAGACCAGCGGAACCTCGTCGGCGAGGTCGAGGGCCCCGCGGATCTGGGCGGGGGTGTGGGCGGGACCGCCGAAGTCGTTGCACGCGACGACGAACGGCGTTCCGTGGTGTTCCAGGCGGTCGATGGCGTACCAGGAGTCGGCGAGCCGGCGGGTGTCGACGAGGACCACCGCGCCGAGCGTCCCGGAGAAGAGGCGGTCCCACAGGAACCAGAACCGCTCCTGGCCGGGCGCCCCGAACAGGTACAGGACGTTGTGGGCGTCGAGCGAGATGCGGCCGAAGTCGAAGGCCACCGTGGTGGCCGACTTGGCGGTCACGCCGGCGGTGTCGTCGACGCCCTCGCCCGCCTGCGTCATCGTCTCCTCGGTGTTCAGCGGACGGATCTCGCTGACCGACCGGACCAGGGTGGTCTTGCCGACTCCGAATCCGCCGACGACGACGATCTTCAGTCCGTTGTCGGCGGTGCTGTGCAGGGTCTGGCGCTGTTCAGAGGTTACGGAGTCCAACGAGCACCTGCTCCAGGATGTCGTGATCGGGAAGGCGGTACGACGCGCGGGGATGCCGTGCGCTGACCCGGCCGGTGTCGTGCAGGTCGGCCAGGAGGATCCGTGTGATCGACACCGGCAGGCCGAGTTCGGCCGCCACCTCCACCACGGCGGTGGGGTAGCGGCACATGCGCAGGATCGCGGCGTGCTCGGACTGCATGCCGGGGACCGGGTCGCTCTCGGAGACCACCAGGGTCACGAGGTCGAAGGCGTCGGATCCGGAGCGGCTCCGGCCGCCGGTCAGGGTGTAGAGCCGGTCGGGGGAGTCGTCCCGGCCCGGCCTGACGCGGCTCATCCCCGGGGCCTCGCGACCAGGTGCTCGCCCAACTGCTCCACCAACTCGGACATGTTGTGGCCCACGAGGCCGGCGTCGGCGTCCTCGTCGGCGACGACCGCGAGGTGGGCGCCCTCGCCGGCCTCCACGATGAACAGGATGCCGCCGTAGAACTCGGCGATCGCGGAGCGGACCCCGCCGGTGCCGTCGCCGAACTCCACGGAGGCACCGTGCGACAGGCTCTGGATGCCGGCGGCGATCGCGGCGAGCTGGTCGGCCTGGTCGACGGAGAGCTCGGGGGTGCGGCAGAGCTTGAGGCCGTCACGGGAGAGCACCAGGGCGTGCCGGGTGCCCGCGGTGCGTTCCAGCAGGCCCTCGAGGAGCCAGCTGAGCTTCTCGTCGGTGGTGGAGCCGGTCATTACGAGGTGCCTTCCGGGTACGGGGGGTTCGAGGACGACGACGGCGTCCGCGGTGCGGACGTCCGGCTGCCGGCCGGATCGGACGGTACGGAGCGGTCGCCGGGAGCGGCCGCGACGGGGTCGGCCGGGGCGGACGGGGACGCGGTGTCCGGTCCGCCCTCGGGCTCGTCGTCCGGACGGACGGCGGTGGCGCGGACCGCGCTGCGGAACGTGCCGAACCGGTTCGCCGCCCCGGCCGCCGCGCCCCTGCGGGGGCCCTCGGCGGACGCCTTCGCGGCGACCTCCGGGCCCTGGGGGTGGGCGGCGGCCATGGCCCGGCCGCGACGGCGCTGCGGCAGGCCGCTCTCGCCGAGCAGCGGGTGCTCGGCGGTGGTCTCGGCGGGGCTGTCGTGGACGGTGTCGGGCTCGGGCGCCGGCACCGGCGCGGGGAGGGAGGCGGCGGTAGCGGTCCCGGCGGGGGAGACGGGCGCGGACAGGCCGCGACCCGACACCGGGGGCAGCGGGTCGGCGGGGCCGGCCGCCGGCTCGGCGGACGCGTGGCTGATCAGTTCCTGGGGGAGCATCAGCAGGGCGCCGGTGCCGCCGCGCGCGGAGGGGCGGAACGACACGGTCAGGCCGTGCTTGCGTGCGAGCCGGCCGACGACCGCGAGGCCGAGGCGGGTGCCGGAGAGACCGGCCAGGTCCTGGGGTGCGGAGCCGACGGCGGCCTCGGCGCGGCGCTGCTGCACGTCGCTCATGACGAGGCCGCTGTCCTCGACGGCGATGATGACGCCGGCCGGGACCTCCTCGACGTAGACGTGCACCTCGGCGGTGGGCGGAGAGAAGTTCGCCGCGTTGTCCATGAGTTCGGCCAGGGCGTGCATGACGCCCTCGGCCGCGTGCCCGGCGACGGCCGCGTCGCTGGTGGAGTGCAGCCGCACCCGCTGGTAGCCGCTGATGCGGCCCATGGCGCCGCGGAGGATGGACTCCATGCCGATGGGCCGGGCCCAGCGCCGGCCGGACCTGGCACCGCTGAGCACGGCGACGGAGTCGGCGAGCCGGCCCGCCTGAGCGGTGCGGTGGTCGAGGTGGAGCAGGTCGGTGAGGACGTCCTCGTCGGCGTGCCGGTTCTCCATCTCCCGGAGATCGGCGAGCATGCTCGTGGCGAGCGCCTGCATACGTCCGGCGGCGTTGGCCGCGGCCGCCATGGCGGCGGACCGGCCGGACTCGGCGCGGCGCAGCCGGGCCTCGAACTGCGCGGTCTCGGCGGTCCGTTCCCGGGTCAGCTCGGCGAGTTCGGCCGCGTGGGAGCGGGTGAGCTCCTCGGCCCGGGCCGTGTGGGCCGCCAGGGCGGCGGCGGTCTCCGCCTCGTGCCGTTCCCTGAGCGTGGCCGTCTCGCGCTCGGCGGTCGCCTTGAAGCCGACGAGGTACGCGTTCTTGGAGGCGACTTCGGCGGCGAGGGTCTCGGCCCTGCGGCTCAGGGCGCGCGAGATCCGCCCGTACCACGTCACGGCGAAGGCCGAGGCCGACAGGAGCAGGACACCGCAGGCGGCGAACCAGCCGAGCGGGGCGCGGACCTCGCCCGGTGCCGCGGCGACGGCGGCCACGGCGAGCGCGCCGCCCGCGGCGGCGGTCAGCAACGAGGCGGTCAGGGCAGGACGGAAGGGGGTGGGTGACGCCGACATCAACCAGACTCTCGGGAGCAGGCACGCAGGGGGAAGGGAGTCGCAACGACGGCACTATAGAGGCGTTCTTGATCAGTTCGGAACTCTCGTGACCGGATCAGCATTCAATGAAGGGCATACTTTTCCGACACTGCGCCCAGAAGGTCCGAACTTGTTAGCCCCCCAGGAAGTACCGTGCGGTAACAGCTTCCTGAGTGCCCCTCGGCCGCGACCTTGGCGCTCATCCTTCTGAGGTGACGCCAGTTGAGGAGCGCACGAGGCAACTCGCCGCGCGGTTGTGGCGGAGCAGAGGGCACGCGTCGACGACATGCCGAACACCCGGGTACTCCGCGTCACTCGCAGGCCTGCGTCCGCCCGACCGATCAGGAACGCCGTGGCACGGCGCAGGCCGGTGTTCCTCCCGGCAGCCTGTGGCGGTGTGCGGCGATGACCCGATAGGCGCGGCGCGCGCCCCACCGCACGCCGGGCAGCAGCAGCATCGCCCCAAGCGGTGCCCACGCTCCGCCCGCGCTCAGCAAAGCCTTGGCCACGGCCTCGGCGCCTCCGTACACAGCCCCGGGCGGAGTCACCCACAGCACTTCGTACGCTGCGCGCTCCGGGGTGACGCCGAGGGCGCGCAGATCCGTGAACTGCCAAGGGACGATGTCACAGCGGGGCCCTACGCGGCGTTCGGCGAAACGCGCCGACGTCGTGCAGAAGCCGCAGTCTCCGTCGTAGACGAGAACAGGCCGGGAACGCATACCCCCAGCATGGTGCGTCGCGGCCGCGGGGACACGCCGGATCGACCGGTGCGTCGCCTCGGACCCTCGGCAGAAGTCGCGCGGCTCCGCATGTCTGGCAGGCTTGGACGGGTGACGGCTGATCGGCAGGGGCCTGCACGCACCCCGGACGGACGGTACGTGATCGTCGACGGGAGGCGTTGGCGGGCCACGGACCCCCATCTGCCCGAGGACGTCGCCGTACGGCTGCGTTCCCACCTCATGGACGCGCGCCGCGCCGTCGCCGCCGCACGACGTACCCACGACGTGGAAGCGGAACGCGCAGCCCGGATCCGGGTGCACACGGCGAAGGTCGCCCTCGGGGAGCGTGGCACTCCGTGGTGGGACCAGCAGGAGAGCGAGCGCCGCGTTCGCTGGACCGAGGGGCTGGAGCAACTCGACGGCGGCACGCCGTAGACATCACCGGCACCGGCACCGGCTCCGGCACCGCTCCGGCACCGTCACCGGCACCCGCGTCGACACCGCACCGGGTCCGGTGTTCTTGTGGTGCCGTAGGCGGAACGTCCACGGACCGTTCGACCCTCGCGGCGCGGCTCGGTCCGCATCACGCAGGGCCGGCTCCTCCGCCGGGTGCACCGGTGGAGGAGCGGCGGAGCGACGTCTCCTCTATACGGCCTCCATGGCCGAGCAGACCGGTCTGCTCGAACGCGTGGTCGCGCATGAGGGTCGGCAGCCTCCGCCTCGACAGCAGGTCGACGGCCAGCGGGAAGAACGGACGCCCTGCCTGCGCGAGCCTGAGCCACGGAGGTGCGTAGACGGACGGAGCGCGGCGCTCGATCCCGCGTAGGAGCCACGCCGCCACCTGGTCCACCGGGTACACACGGCGGGCCGGCGCGGGCATGTGACCGCGCAACTCCCGCAGCACCGTGTGCCGGTCGACGTCACGGACCATGTCGGTGTCGGTCCAGTGCAGGTACGCCACGCCCACGGCGACGCCCACGTGCGCCACTTCGGCCCGGACGGAACGGGCGAAGGCCTCGACCCCCGCTTTGGACGCGCAGTAGGCGCTCATCATCGGGGCGGCGCCGAAGGCCGCCGTCGACGCGACCTGGAGGAAATAGCCACCCGTGGAGCGCAAGTCCGGGAGGAAGCAGCGAGCGGTCGCGGCGCTCCCGACGAGGTTGATCTCGATGACGCGACGCCAGGTCTCCGGGTCGGACGTCTCGAAGGGGCCTCCTTCGGCCACGCCGGCATTGGCGATCACGACCGACGGGGCGCCGAGTTCCAGGGCCACGGCCTCCGAGGCCTGGCGCATGCCGACATCGTCCGTGACATCGACCTCGACCACGCAACTCTCCGCGCGGAGGGTCCTCGCGACGGCGTCCAGCGTGCCGGCCTCCCGGCCGAGCAGGGCCACCTTCATCCCCCGGGCGGCGAGCCCACGGGCCAGCCCGGCACCCAGTCCCCGCGCGGCTCCCGTGACGACGGCGGTACGTCCCTGCACATCCCAGGTACGGCTCATGGCAGTGTCTCCATCAGAAGCGTCGGATGACCGCCTGCAGCGGCAACCGGCCTGTCGGGTAGTGGTCAACCGTGGTCGGCACCGGCGTCCCCTGGGAATGCGCGCGGTCGGGCGGCGCAGGGATGGGGGGCGCACCGCCGCAGTCGCCGCGCCACGCCCGGTCCCAGGCCTCGTGGGCCTACGCGATACACCCTGGCGAGCTGACGGTCGCCGGCAAGTTCGTCCCTGAGTCTCACGTACGTCACCGTGCCCTCGGTCAGCCGCGAAAGGCGCGGGAATCGGCCTCGACCGGCTGTTGCCGTGGAACGACACGATCCTCGCCCGCACTCCTCGTCGGCCGCGGCCCGGTCATTCCCTTACAGGTTCTTCCGCGGGCGCCGCCGTCCGGATGCACCGAACGAGGCCCAGGCACAGGCGGTCACCCGCTTGGACGCATGGCGACGTCCCAAGGGCGTTCCGGGTCGCCTCGCGCACTCTTTCCGTCCCAGGCGCTGGTGCACGCTTGGGCGAGCCCTCAGCGCGAACACCTCCACCTCAGGCGCTCGTGTCGCCGGCCCAGTCGAAGCGGTCCGGGGCGTCGGGGCGTGGCTGGTAGAGGGAGCGGCCCGTGGTGCCGTAGCGACCGAGGCCGGTCTCGAGGGCGGCACCGGCGCGGACGCGCTCGGGGGACCAGCCGGTGATGTCGAGCAGGAGGCCGTCGAGCGGGCCTCCGGTCAGTTCCGCGTAGTCGCGGCCCTGCTGCGGGCCTCGGCGCGGGTCGTCGTGGTCCTGGCCGTAGACCCGGCCGCGCATCAGCTCCTCGTCGTGATCCATGGGGATAGGTTCACATCCCGCACTGACAGTCACGAAGAGTGAGGCTGCCGGGCGCTGAGCGCGGCCGGGCCCCGTCGTCCTGGTGCCGGGCGCTCGGCGCGGCCGGGCCCCGTCGTCCTGGTGCCCGCTCGGGCCGGTACCGAGGCCGGGGCCGACGACAGACCAGTGGCGGGCCGGTGCGGTCACGGGCGGCGGCCGATGCCGCGAGCGCTGCGGCGGATGCGAAGCCCCTTGGCGTGCTCAGCCCGCAGTTGAGGTCGTGGAAACCGCGGCCGGCCGCCGCTGGAGGTCGTGGAAACCTCGGCAGGCCGCAGGCGGAGGTCGTGGGCACCGCGGCCGGCCACCGCCGCCCCGAGCGCGCCTCTCACAGTCCCGGCCGTCCGTTCGGACGGCCGCATCTGTCGTGCCCGAGCGGCGCCGGGAGCGGGCCACCCGGGCCCGTCCCGGATGAGCGCTCCAGATGTCCGGATTCCCCCTGTCTCGACGTGAGCCAGGTCACTCTCCGTGAATCGATGCGCATGGATCGCAGGGTCGAGGGCAGGCGGGCGATTCGCCGGGCAACCGGCAGGGGGACTCTGAGAACGGAAGGCCAGACGTCACGTGACGGCAGTACGACAGACCATCCATGTGGGCGGAGAGTGGCGCGCAGCCCTGTCCGGCGCCACGCGCGAGATCATCGACCCCGCCGACGAGACCACCTTCGCGGTCGTCTCCGAGGGCGGGGTGCAGGACACGGACGACGCCGTCGCCGCGGGACGGGCCGCCTTCGACGCCGGTTCCTGGCCTCGTACGCCGGTCGCCGAGCGCGCTGCCCTGCTGCGCCGCGTCGCCGGGCTGCTGGAGCGCGACCGCGAACGGATCGGCGCACTGGAGAGCCAGGACGCCGGCAAGACCCTGGAGGAGGGCCGGGTCGACGTCGACTGCGTCCGCGACGCGTTCCTCTACTTCGCCGACCTCGTGGCGAAGGAGGACGGCGGACGGGTCGTCGATGCGGGGTCGGACGAGATCCGCAGCGTCGTGGTGCACGAGCCCGTCGGAGTCTGCGCCCTCATCACACCCTGGAACTACCCGCTGCTCCAGGCCAGCTGGAAGATCGCGCCCGCTCTCGCCGCCGGCAACACGTTCGTGATCAAGCCCAGCGAGGTCACACCCCTGAGCACCGTCGTCCTGGTCGAACTGCTCCTGGAGGCCGGACTGCCCCTCGGCGCCGCCAACATCGTGACCGGCCCCGGCGACACCGTAGGTGCCCGGCTCGCCGAGCACCCCGACGTCGACCTCGTGTCGTTCACCGGCGGGCTCGTCAGCGGTACGAAGGTGGCCAGGGCGGCCGCCGACAGTGTCAAGAAGGTCGCCCTCGAGCTCGGCGGAAAGAACCCCAACGTCGTCTTCGCCGACGCCTGCTCGACGTTCGAGGGCTTCGACACCGCCGTCGACCAGGCACTCAACGCCGCCTTCATCCACAGCGGCCAGGTCTGCTCCGCCGGCTCCCGCCTCATCGTCGAGGAGTCACTGCGCGAGCGCTTCGTCACCGAACTCGCCCACCGAGCAGGCCACATCCGGCTCGGCCGCGGCACCGACCAGGGGGTCGAGTGCGGCCCGCTGGTCTCCGCCGCCCAGTTGGCGAGGACCGAGGAATACGTCGCCTCCGCCCTCGGCGAAGGAGCCGTGCTGCTCGCCGGCGGCGAGCGGCCCACCGGACCCGGCTACTTCTACCGGCCCACGGTCCTGGACCACTGCCACCGCCGCATGCGGGTCGTCCGCGAAGAGGTCTTCGGTCCGGTCCTGACCGTGGAGACCTTCCGCACCGAGGAAGAGGCCGTCGCCCTCGCCAACGACACGGAGTTCGGCCTCGCCGGCGCCGTCTGGACCTCCGACGGCGACCGCGCCCGGCGGGTCGCCGCCCGGCTGCGCCACGGCACCGTCTGGATCAACGACTTCCACCCGTACCTGCCGCAGGCCGAATGGGGCGGCTTCGGAAAGTCCGGCATCGGCCGCGAACTCGGCCCCAGCGGTCTCGCCGAGTACCGCGAGACCAAGCACATCTACCAGAACCTCGCTCCGCGCCCCGTGCGCTGGTTCGCGGGCGAGACGCAGAAGGACCAGGCATGAACGACCAGCACGTGTACGACTATGTCGTCGTCGGCGGCGGAACAGCGGGTTCGGTGATCGCCTCCCGGCTGACGGAGGACCCGGACGTCACCGTCGCCGTCATCGAAGGCGGCCCGAGCGACGTCGGCCGCGACGACGTCCTCACCCTGCGTCGCTGGATGGGCCTCCTCGGTGGCGAGCTGGACTACGACTACCCCACCACCGAGCAGCCCCGGGGCAACTCGCACATCCGCCACAGCCGCGCCCGCGTGCTGGGCGGCTGTTCCTCGCACAACACCCTCATCGCCTTCAAGCCGCTGCCGTCCGACTGGGACGAATGGGCCGAGGCCGGTGCCGAGGGCTGGGACTCCGCGGCCATGGACCCCTACTTCGCCCGGCTGCGCAACAACATCGTCCCCGTGGACGAGGCCGACCGGAACGCGATCGCCCGGGACTTCGTCGACGCCGCCCGGACCGCCCTCGGTGTGCCCCGCGTCGAGGGATTCAACAAGCAGCCCTTCCACGAGGGCGTCGGCTTCTTCGACCTCGCGTACCACCCCGAGAACAACAAGCGCTCCTCCGCGTCCGTCGCCTACCTGCACCCGTTCCTGGACCGGCCCAACCTGCACATCGCCCTGGAGACCTGGGCGTTCAGGCTGGAGCTGGAGGGCACCCGCGCCACCGGCGTGCACATCCGCACCAAGGACGGCGCGGAGCACGTCGTGCGCGCCCGGCGCGAGGTCCTGGTGTGCGCGGGCGCCGTGGACACCCCACGTCTGCTGCTGCACTCCGGCATCGGGCCGCGTGCCGACCTGGAGAAGCTCGGCATACCCGTCGTGCACGACCTGCCGGGCGTCGGGGAGAACCTGCTCGACCATCCCGAGTCGGTCATCGTCTGGGAGACCCACGGGCCGATCCCCGAGAACTCGGCCATGGACTCCGACGCGGGACTGTTCGTCCGCCGGGATCCGGCGGCCGAGGGGCCGGACCTGATGTTCCACTTCTACCAGATCCCCTTCACCGACAATCCCGAGCGGCTGGGCTACGAACGGCCCGCGCACGGCGTGTCGATGACCCCCAACATCCCCAAGCCGCGCAGCCGCGGCCGGCTCTACCTGACCAGCGCCGACCCCGCGGAGAAGCCCGCACTCGACTTCCGGTACTTCACCGACGAGGACGACTACGACGGCCGGACCCTCGTCGACGGCATTCGCATCGCGCGGCAGATCGCGGCGAGCGAACCACTGGCCGGCTGGCTGAAGCGCGAGGTGTGCCCGGGGCCCGAGGTCACCTCCGACGAGGAACTGAGCGCCTACGCCCGCCACGTCGCGCACACCGTCTACCACCCGGCCGGCACCTGCCGGATGGGAGCCGTCGACGACGAACTCGCCGTCGTCGCACCCGACCTGAGGATCCGGGGTCTCGAGGGCATCCGGATCGCCGACGCGTCCGTCTTCCCGACCATGACCGCCGTCAACCCCATGATCGGCGTGCTCATGGTCGGCGAGAAATGCGCCGACCTGCTGGGAGGCACCACCCGATGAACACACCCCACACACCCCACACCGCGCCCACCCCGCCGCACACCACGCCCCGGGACCGGGCCCCGAGCGCGGAACGGCCGGTCTTCGCCGTCCGCGACCTGTGGAAGGTCTTCGGCCCGAAGGCCGAGCGCGTGCCCGCCGACGAGGAACTCGCACGGCTCGACGCCGCCGAGCTGCGCGAGCGGACCGGTTGCACCGCCGCCGTCCGCGGCGTGTCCTTCGACGTCCGCAAGGGCGAGGTCTTCGTGGTCATGGGCCTGTCGGGCTCGGGCAAGTCGACCCTCGTACGCTGCCTGACCCGGCTCATCGAGCCCACATCGGGCACCATCTCCATCGACGGCGAGGACGTCCTGTCCATGGACGCCGGCCGGCTCCGCGAACTGCGCCGGCACCGGGCGGCGATGGTCTTCCAGCACTTCGGACTGCTGCCGCACCGTACGGTGCTCGACAACATCGCGTACGGCCTCGAGATCCAGGGTGTGGGACGCGGTGAAAGACGCGAGCGGGCGGCGGAGTTCGTCGTCAAGGTCGGCCTCGAGGGCATGGAGAACCGCAGGCCGGGACAGTTGTCCGGCGGCCAGCAGCAGCGGGTCGGGCTGGCCCGCGCACTCGCCGTGGATCCCGAAGTCCTCCTGTTCGACGAACCGTTCAGCGCGCTGGACCCGCTCATCCGGCGGGACATGCAGGAGGAGGTCGTCCGCCTGCACCGTGAGGAGGGCCGCACGATGGTCTTCATCACGCACGACCTGACCGAGGCACTGAGGCTCGGCGACCGCATCGCGCTGATGCGCGACGGCCGTGTCGTGCAGCTGGGCACGCCGGAGGAGATCGTGGGCACACCCGCCGACGACTACGTCAGGGACTTCGTCCGGGACGTGCCGCGCGAGCAGGTGCTCACGGTCCGCTCCGCGATGCGCCCCGCGCTCGCCGACGAGAGCGAGACCGGCCCGGCCCTCGCTCCCGGCGCCACCGTCCACGAGGCGATCGAAGCCGTCGCGCGCACGGGCGAGACCGTGCGTGTCGTCGAGAACGGCCGGTGCCTCGGCGTGGTCGACCACCGAGGGCTCCTCGGTGTCGTCGCCGGGCACCCGGCGGCGGGAAGGGCGGTGGCCTGATGTACTCCCATACGACCTGGCCGCCGCCGTGCGGCACGACCGGTGCCGGCGCCCGGGCAGATCGCCGCACCGGACCCTCGGGTTCCTTCCCCGGCGTCCCGCGGGCCGCGGGACGCACCTTCGCTCACCCGGGCGACCGGCCGGAAGCCCCCCTCAGGCCGCCGGGCCGGACGCGCACCGCGGGGCGGTGGGACCGATGACCGTCACCGTCTCCCCGGCGCCTCCCGGCCGCACGAGCACCGGCGGGGCCGGGACCGGCACCGCCGGGTCCGGCGCCCTGCGCGCGCTCACGGCGCACCGCGGACGTCTGATCGGCGTCGGCACGGCCCTCGCGCTCGTCCTCGGCGGCGTCTTCCTGGGCGGCGGCAGCTGGCCGGGGGCGCTGGCCGTCGACGTGTCCGGGCCGCTCGGGCGCAGCAGCGACTGGATCATCGACAACCGCGACAGTCACCCGCTGTTCCTCTACTTCTTCGGCCACGTCAGCAACATCGTCGTCGTCTCCGTCCGCGCGGTGTACCTGCTGCTGCTCGCCGCCGGCTGGGCGGGCGTCACCGCGGGAGTGGGCCTCGTGGCCTGGCGGGTCGCGGGCGTCCGGCTCGCCCTGGCCTCCGTCGCCGCCTTCGCCGCGTGCGGACTGCTCGGCATGTGGGTGCCCACCATGCAGACGCTCGCGCTGATGGTGGTCGCCGTCGCCGCATCGGTGCTGCTCGGTGGTCTCCTCGGGCTCGCCGCCGGGCTGTCGGACCGCATGCACCGGCTCCTGCGCCCGGTGCTCGACACCATGCAGGTGCTGCCGGCCTTCGCGTATCTGCTCCCCGTCGTCCTGGTCTTCGGAATCGGCGTACCCGCGGCCGTCCTCGCGACCGTCGTCTACGCCGCCCCGCCCATGGCGCGCCTCACCGCGCTCGGACTGCGCGGCGCGGACCCCGGCGTCATGGAGGCCGCCGAGTCCCTCGGCGCCACCGGGCGGCAGCGGCTGCTGACCGCCCGGCTGCCGCTGGCCCGCAAGGAACTGCTGCTCGGCATCAACCAGTCGATCATGATGGCGCTCGGGATGGCCGTGATCGCCTCCGTGATCGGAGCGGGCGGCCTCGGTGACCGCGTCTACCAGGCGCTGGCCTCCGTGGACGTCGGTGCCGCCCTCGCCGCCGGGACGCCGGTCGTGCTCCTCGCCGTCGTCCTGGACCGCGTCACCGCCGCGGCGGGACGGACGATCGGCACTGCCCCGGACCCCCGGGCCAAGCTCGGCCGCGTCGTCGCCCTGGTGGTGACCGCCGCCGTCGCCCTCGCGGGCCACGTGTCCGGTCGGCTCTCCTGGCCCGCCGCGTGGACGGTGGACGTCGCCGCTCCCGTCAACACGGCGGTGGACTGGATGACCGGCCATCTCTACTCCGGCGTGCCCGTCGTCGGTGGTACGGCCGACTGGGCGGGGCGCTTCACGACCTGGGTCCTCAACCCCCTGCGTGACGGGCTGCAGTGGCTGCCCTGGTGGGCGGTCCTGCTGGGGGTCGGCGCGCTCGCCCTGCTCATCGGCACCTGGCGCACCGCCGCGACCGCCGTCCTCGCCATGGCCGCGATCGGCGTACTCGGTGTCTGGGGCCCGGCTCTCGACACGCTGTCCCAGGTTCTCGCGGCCGTGTCCGTGACCCTGCTGCTCGGCGTGACCCTCGGCATCGCCGCCGCCCGCCGAGACCGGCTGGGCCGCGCGCTGCGTCCGGTGCTCGACGTCTTCCAGACGCTGCCCCAGTTCGTCTACCTGATCCCCGTGGTGGCCCTGTTCGGCGTGGGCCGCGCCCCCGCGGTCGCGGCCGCCGTGGTCTACGCGCTGCCCGCGGTGGTACGCATCACCGCCCAGGGTGTCCGCGCGGTGGACCCGGCCGCCCTGGAGTCCGCCCGCTCGCTGGGCGCGACCGGACGCCAGCAACTGTTCCAGGTCCAACTGCCGCTGGCGCGGCCCGCGCTGCTGCTCGCCGTGAACCAGGGCGTGGTGCTGGTCCTCGCCGTCGTCGTCATCGGCGGCCTCGTGGGCGGTGGCGCGCTCGGTTACGACGCGGTCTTCGGCCTCGCCCGGGGTGACCTGGCGACCGGTCTGGTGGCCGGCGCGGCGATGGTCTGCCTCGGTCTGACGCTGGACCGCGTGACCCAGCCCACGGAACGCCGTGACCTCACCGCAAAGGGGGCCTGAGATGGCTCGCACACGTCTTGTCGCCCTCGCGACCGCCGTGGCCCTGACGGCCCTGACCGGCTGCGGCGCCGCCGACATGACCCGTCAGACCTCCCCGTACGCCGACGCCGAGGGCTCCCGCACGGTGACGCTTTCCGTGCAGTCGTGGGTGGGGGCCCAGGCCAACGTGGCCGTCGCGCAGTACCTGCTGGAGCACGAACTCGGCTACCGCGTGGACACCGTGCAGATCGACGAGGTGCCCGCCTGGGACGCACTCAGCCAAGGCCGGGTGGACGCCATCCTGGAGGACTGGGGGCACCCCGATCAGGAGAAGCGGTACATCGACGACAAGGGGACGATCGAGCGCGGTGGCGATCTCGGAGTCACCGGCCACATCGGCTGGTTCGTGCCCACGTACTTCGCCGCGAAGCACCCGGACGTCACCGACTGGAAGAACCTGAACAAGTACGCCGACGCGTTCCGTACCGCGGAGAGCGGCGGCAAGGGCCAGCTGATGGACGGCTCCCCGTCCTACGTCACGAACGACAAGGCGCTCGTGGACAACCTCGGCCTGGACTACCAGGTCGTGTTCGCGGGCTCGGAGGCGGCGCAGATCACGCAGATCAAGCAGTTCGCCGCCGAGAAGAAGCCTTTCCTGACCTATTGGTACAAGCCCCAGTGGCTGTTCGAGAAGGTGCCGATGACGGAGGTGAAGCTGCCCGCCTACAAGGAGGACTGCGACGCCGACCCGGAGAAGGTGGCCTGCGCGTACCCGCACACCCCACTGCAGAAGTTCCTCAACGGCCGCTTCGCAAAGGGCGGAGGGGACGCCGCGGCCTTCCTGAAGAAGTTCCGGTGGACGACCGACATGCAGAACGACGTCGCCCTGATGATCGCGGAGCAGAAGTTGTCGCCCCAGGAGGCCGCCGCCCGATGGGTGAAAAACAACGAGTCCACCTGGCGGGCGTGGTTGCCGTCCTGACGCACGTGCGGCGGACCGGTCGCGAAGACCGGCCCGCCGCGCCGCACAGGGCCGAGGGAGGTCCGCGTGGAGCGTGAGCGCCGGACCAGGTGCCGAACTTCCGCGACGCCTCCCCGCCACTGCCCGGCTACGGGTCGGAATGACATGCAGCACATCCCCCACCCGTTCGGGCGCATATCCACACGCGCAAATCTTGTCGCACCTGCCTCGCACCACCGACCGCCGGCCGCACTTCCCACTCGCGACGTAATGACCGGAATTTCCGGCCGCGTGTACTAGGCTCCGCCGCTAGCGATCACATGATCCCCCCGATCGGTAGGAGGCCAGATGCTCGGCGTGCTCGTGACTTTCGCGCAGACCGACAAGTTCGATCGTTCAACTGTCGCAAAGATTGCCGGCGAACTCCGAGGGCCGTTCGAAGGAATGGCCGGCCTGCGCTTCAAGAGCTTCATGCTCGACGAAGACGGCGCTCAGGCGAAGAACTTCTATGTGTGGGACGACGAGGAGAAAGGCCGCTCCTTCTTCACGGAGGAGCTCGTCGGTAAAGTGACGGAGGTTTACGGCGTCCGACCCACAATCGAGTACTTCGACGTCGTGGGGTTCGTCGACAACTCCGGCACCTGATCCTCAAGGAGGCGCGCAGAACGCGCGGGCCGCGTCGCCCCACCGGGAAAGGGGTGTGACGCAGGTCACCGGAAAAGGGTGACAGGGTGTTGTCGCGAGGGGATGCGACCGTCGACCCATGACGATCACAGATGAGGACTGCCTCGCCGAGACCCTGGCGTTCAACGCCCAGTTCGAGGCTACCGCCGCGAGCCGCCCGCCTCGTGGGCAGGCACCGGATACAGACGTGCTGGCGCTGCTGCGGCGCAACCGGCTCGGTGGCGACACGCCACCGGTGCTCCTGCCGCAAGGTCAGGACCGCATCGTGGCCGGCGGGGTGAAGGTGCGAGTCTTCGTGCCGGACCACGTCGACGGCGTGTACCTGCACATACACGGTGGCGCCTGGGCCTTCGGCTCCGCTGACGGGCAGGACGAGAGGCTGTGGCGGCTTGCCGTGCAAGCCCGGCTGGCCGTGTTGAGCGTGGACTACCGCCTGGCACCTGAGCACCCGTTCCCCGCCGGGCCCGACGACTGCGAAGCCGCTGCCCGTTGGCTGGTGGACCACGCCGAGGCCGAGTTCGGTACCGGACGGCTGTTGATCGGTGGCGAGTCGGCCGGGGCACACCTGAGTCTCCTGACCCTGCTGCGGCTCCGTGACCGGCAGGGCCTCGTCGGCGCGTTCCGTGCGGCCCATCTGGCCTTCGGCCCGTACGACCTGTCGATGACACCGAGCCAGCGGCAGTTCGGCTCCCGGCCGTTGCTGAGCAACTCCGACTCGCTTCGCGGAAGCTACGAGCTCTTCACTCCGGGTATGGGCCCGGAGGCCCGCCGCGACCCCGAGGTCTCGCCGCTGTACGCCGATCTGACCGGCATGCCGTCCGCCCGGATCGTCGTCGGCGATCAGGATCCGCTGCTGGACGACTCGCTCTTCCTGGCCCAGCGGTGGCAGGCGGCCGGGTCGCCCGTGCGACTCGGCGTCGTCGCGGGCGCGATGCACGGCTTCACCCTGTTCCCGACGACCGTCACCGCACGTGAACGGCAGCGGGAACGGGACTTCCTGGCCGACGCGTGACGGTAGCGTCGGCCGTATGAACCGCACCCCTCGGCTCTACGCGCTGGTGGAAGAGCTGCGCGCGGCGGCGCCGCGATCCCTGACCGTCGCCGCGCTCGCCGCGCGGTTCGAGGTGAGCACACGCACGGTGCAGCGCGATCTCCAGGCGTTGATGGAGGCGGGGGTCCCGGTGCGCACCACAACCGGGCGGGGCGGCGGCTGGTCGATCGACCCGGCGATGACTCTCCCGCCGATCGGCTTCACCGCCGAAGAGGCCGCTGCGCTGGTCGCCGCGCTCGCCAGCGCCGACGCATCCGCCGCCCCCTACAGCGGCGCGGTCCGTACGGCGTCCCAGAAGATCGCGGCCTCCATGACCGGTTCCGCCTCGACGGCGGCGCGGCAACTCGCCGCCCGGATCGTCGCGCTGCCGGCGCGGACCCCGGACTCGGTCCGGACCGCGGTGGAGCAGGCTCTGACCGACAGCACGGTGCTGCGGCTGTCCTACGTCGACGCGGCCGGGCAGGCGAGCGACCGCACCGTCGAGCCGGCCGGACTGCTCACCGCCGACGGCAAGTGGTACGTCATCGCCTGGTGCCGCACCAGGCAGGCCGGCCGGGGCTTCCGACTGGACCGGATCACCGCGGCGCATCCGACCGGTGAGCAGGCTCAGAGGCATGACCTGGCCGACCTACTGATCGGCTCGTCCGCCGCCGACTCGGGGCAGCCCACTGCGCTGGCTCCGCTCGTATCCCCGCCGTGACGACCGGCCTTGAGAGAGCGCCGGCACCTCGCGAGCACTGATCCGCGCGGACCGGCGACCGTGCCGGGTCCGGGCTCCCGCGTCTCGGAGCACGCAGGTCCGGTGGCCAAGCCCTCGGGCCGAGTCGGGCCGGGTAGAGGTCACCCAGGTCACCCAGGGCGGCCGCACGGTGGCGCCGGGGGAGACCCGGGGGCCGTTCCACGTCCGACGGCCCCGCCGATCCGCCCCATCCACCGGCCGCGTCGACCGGGCCCGTGGTCGACGGCCTGCCACGAGGGACGCCGGTGCCGTGAGCCGAGCCGGTCACGATCGCTCTTTACGAAAGACGCCAGGTTTATTGCTGCGACTCCTGCGGAGGGAGGGCGTGGTCCGTATCCCAAGTAAAGGCACGTCTCGGGCGGAATGCGGATGACGGGCGTGTATTCACGGGGCATGGGGGAGTGCCGGGTCGGGTCTGTTACCCAAAGCGATGTCGGATTCCGTGTGCTCCAGCGCGATCCTCGCCGCGCCGATCGCGACGGAGTCGTTGCCGAGGCCGGAGGCCACCACCTCGGGCGGATAGAGGCACGCTCTGTTCAAGTGCTCCTGGATGGGTTCGACCAGGTAGGCGCCGCCGCTCGACAGGGAGCCTCCGATGATGACCATCTCCGGGTCGAAGGGGCCCACCACCGTCACCAGGCCCTCCGCGAGCCCCACCGCGAGTGCCGTCACCGCGTCCGCCGCCCGCTGGTCGCCCGCGGAGGCCCTGGTGAAGGCGAACTCCGCGGCCTGGGCCGGCGAGCGCAGCTCTCCCGGCTCGACCGACATCGCGAAGTCCATGACGGGCCCGAAGACCTGCCACAGACCGGTGGCGTGTTCCGCGATCTCGCCCGAGGCCGAGTGGGCCCCGCGGTACGGCTTCCCTCCGATGAGCATCCCCAGTGACATGCGGTTGCCCGCGAAGAGATAGAGCACGTCCTTGCGTTCGACGGCGGCGCCGCGCCACTGTTCGGCCAGGACGGCGAGCCGCACGTCGTTCTCGACCACCACGGGCGTCGAGATCCGCCGGGACAGCTCGTCCTGGAGCCCTAGGCCCGACCATCCGGACAGGACGGAGCTCTTCACGACCCGCCCCCTGTCGTCCACGACCCCGGTGGTGCCGACCCCCACGGCCATGGGCCGCTGGCCCAGCGCCTCGGAACACTCCGCGACGAAGCGCTCGATCGCGTCGAGGCGCTCGTCCGCGGTCATGTCGGGGAAGATCGCCGCCTTGCTGGACTGCACGACCCGCCCGCTCAGGTCCGCCCCGACGGCCTGCAGCCGGTAGGCGCCCACGCTCAGTCCGAGGACCCGCCCGGCGGATGAGCGGAACCGGTAGCGCTTGGCGGGGCGGCCGCGCATCCCGCGCTCCTGGCCGCATTCCTCGGCCCACCCCTGCTCCAGCAGCTCTTCCATGATCGTCTCGACGGTCGGCCTGGAGACCTGCACCAGCTGGGCCAACTCGGTCAGCGTCGTCGCCTCGCGGTGCCGCAGGACGCGCAGTACTGCGGCGGAGTTCAGCCGTCGCAGGAGGGAGGCGTCACCGCCGTGATGGTTCATGGAACGCATCCTACTTACGAAAGTTCGAGAAGAAACCGGGAGTCACCGATGTCGTAGGAGGATGGGCTCCGTCCTCCGACCGGCTGCCGCGAATGCGTTGGCACGCAGGGCTGCTGGGGGCACTGGGGGCAGTCGCGGGCGGACACGTCCCCTCCACGCCATGCCCCTTCGCGACCTCCACCCCTGCCACTTAGCCAAAGTATTTGCATATAGGTATTGACCGCTGCGCGCCGCGAACGGTTGACTCCTGCCTCATCCACACGAAGCCCGGAGGTGTCGGGGTGATGCCTCGGCTCCGGTGCCGTCCCGCGGGCACCTGACCGCACACTCCGGTCCTTCGCCGTCCTCTTCCCCCTCACCACCCGCCACAGGAGGTGAATGTGTCGGCCGCCGCATCAGCCACGCCCCGTCCGGACACCCCTCGACACGACCCGCCGCGCGACAGGCGCACCCGCCCCCCTTCCGCGGACAGGACCACGGGTCGCGGGCTCCCGGCCCGACGGCCCCTCCGCGAACGCCTCACGCGCGACCGGATGTTGCTGCTCCTGTGCGTGCCCGGCGTCCTGTACTTCGCGGTGTTCTTCTACCTCCCGCTGGCGGGCAACGTCATCGCCTTCCAGGACTACCAGACGTATCTGGGTTTCCAGGAGAGCCCGTTCGTCGGCTGGAGCAACTTCACCGCGCTCCTGGAACAGCCCGAGTTCTGGTCCGCCGTCTGGAACACCCTGGAGATCAGCGTCGTCCAGCTGTTCCTCTACTTCCCGGCGCCCGTCGCCCTCGCCCTCTTCCTCAACTCCCTGATCAGCAGCAGGACCCGGCGGTTCCTGCAGACGGTGGTCTACCTGCCGCACTTCCTGTCCTGGGTCGTCGTCGTCGGCATGTTCCAGCAGGTCTTCGGTGGCGCGGGCACGGTGACGAGCCTTCTCCACGACAACGGCGTCTCCCTCGGCAACATCATGAACAACCCCGACACGTTCATCCTTCTGCTCACCTCCCAGGCCGTGTGGAAGGACGCCGGCTGGGGCGCGATCATCTTCCTCGCCGCGATGGCCTCCATCGACAACTCGCTCTACGAGTCCGCGGCGATGGACGGCGCCGGCCGACTGCGCCGCATGTGGCACATCACCCTGCCCGGCATCCGCCCCGTAATGATCATGCTGCTCATCCTGCGGCTCGGCGACATCCTGTCCGTCGGTTTCGAGCAGATGCTGCTCCAGCGCGACGCGGTCGGCGCGGAAGCGGCCGAAGTGCTCGACACCTACGTCTACTTCCACGGCGTCGTCGACGGCGACTGGGGGATGTCCACCGCCGCCGGCCTGATGAAGGGCGTCATCGGATTCGTCCTGATCGTCCTCGCGAACAAACTCGCTCACCGCCTCGGCGAGCAGGGGGTCTACCGATGAGCATGGTCCCGCTTTCGACGCGCTTCGGCCGCGGCCGGCGCGGCCGCCGCCCGCCCGGGCGCCCGGCCTGGATGGAGCAGCCCAGCCGGGCGGGCCAGGGGCTCAAACTCCTCGTCGTCGTCGCGATGACCGTCGCGGTCGGCTATCCGTTCCTGCTCGCCATCGGCACCAGCCTCTCGACCAAGGCCGAACTGGCGGCCAACGGCGGCTACGTCCTCTTCCCGACGCATCCCACCCTGGAGGCCTACCGGGTGGTGCTCTCCGGTGGCGTCGTCACCCGTGCCGCGCTGGTCAGCGTCGGCATCACCCTCGTCGGCACCGCACTGAGCCTGCTGTGCACGATCTGCCTCGCGTACGGCCTCTCGCGGCCCGGGACCTTCGCCGGGAAGCCGCTGCTCCTCGTCGTGGTGGGCACCTTCCTCTTCACACCGGGCATCATCCCCAACTACCTGGTGACACAGGCACTCGGGCTGCTCGACACCTACGGCGCCATGGTCGTGCCCATCATGCTGAACGCCTTCAACGTCATCGTGGTGCGGGCGTTCTTCCAGGGCATCCCGGAAGAGCTGCACGAGGCCGCCCGCCTCGACGGCGCCGGCGAGCTGAAGGTGCTGCTGAAGATCGTGCTCCCGCTGTCCAAGGCGGTGATCGCCGTCGTCGGAATGTTCTACGCGGTCACGTACTGGAACAGCTTCTTCAACGCGATGCTCTACATCAACGATCCGGACAAGCTGCCGCTGCAGGTCGTCCTGCGCTCGTACGTCCTCCAGGGCGACACGTTCAACGCCAAGGCGATGGGCGTCAGCGTGCTCCCGGCCAGCACCTCGCTGTCGATGGCCGTGCTCGTCCTCGCGGTCCTGCCGATCATGGCCGTCTACCCCTTCCTGCAGAAGTACTTCGCCAAGGGCGTCCTCACCGGCGCGATCAAGGCCTGAGCCCACCGGCCCGCCATCCCGTCGCCCATGGCCCCTCGCCCCGGCGCTCCACCCGCCCCTCCGCCTTCCCCACGCCCCCTCACCTCCCCGTCGCCCTGTCCCGTGCGCCCCTCCCCACCTCAAGGAGAGCCATGTCCCCCAGCCATCTCGACCGTCGTGGATTCCTCGGCGCGGCCGGCGCCGCCGGCCTGACCGTCGCGGGCGGCGGTGCCCTCGCCGCCTGCAGCACCGGAACAGGAGCGTCCGGTGGCGGCGCGGAGGCCTCGGCCAGGCTCGAACTGCCGGCCTACGTGCCTGCGAAGGTCGCCGCGCCGGACCTGCCCGGCAACGGCCAGGGGCTGGACCCCGCGTACCTGCGCTACCCCAAGGACCCCACCCGCAGCGTCTCCGCGATGCCCGGTGACGGCAAGCCGGTGAGCGTCCTGACGGAGACGTTCACCACCGCCGCACCGGCGATGGACCGCAACGCGTACTGGCAGGAGCTCAACAAGCGGCTCGGTTCGGAACTGCGCATGACCATCGTCAACGGCCTCGGTGCCGAGGACGTCTACCGCGCGAAGTTCAACGCGACCGTCGCGGGCGGCGACCTGCCCGACCTGATGTGGTTCCCTCCGAACCAGGGCCTGAAGAACGTCCCCGCCCTCCTGCGGGCCAAGTTCCACGACCTGACGCCGTACCTGGGGGGAGAGGCCGTCAAGAAGTACCCCAACCTGGCCAACATCCCCGACTTCGCCTGGCGAACCGCCGTCTTCAACGGCAGGATCTGGGGTGTCGCCGTACCGTACGGCCGCATGGGACAGGTCTACGTCGCCAACGAGGACTTCTGGAAGCCCGTTGGTGGACCGCGGTTCGACAGCGCCCAGGACTTCCTCGACAAGGGCAAGGAACTGCTCGACACCAAGCGCAAGAAGTACGTGCTGGAGCCCGCCTACGTCAACCACCTCAACCAGTTCGCCCTGTGGTACGGCGCCCCGAACGGCTGGCGGCTGGACGGAGGCAGGCTCACCCACGCGTTCGAGACGGACGAGTTCTTCGCCGGACTCGAGTTCGCACTCAAGTGCCGGCAGGCGGATCTTTTCTGGCCGGACCCCAACCTCGCCACCACGCTGGAGAAGCTGGAGGGCGGATTCCTCGGCGCCCACGTCCAGTCCTTCCCCGGGTTCCTCAACGACAGCGCCATGTACGACTGGCCCGCCAGGATCATCGCCCCCTTCGCCGCGGAACCGGGTGCCAAGCCGAGCTTCAACTTCGGCTACGGCTCCGTCGGGTTCACCGCCATCAGCAACAAGGTGCCCAAGGAGCGCATCGAGACCCTGCTCCAGATCATGAACTACCTCTGCGCGCCCTTCGGCTCCGAGGAGCGCCTGTTCCTCGACTACGGCCTCGAAGGCACCCACCACACCCACACCAGGGACGGAGACGTCACGCTCAACACCAAGGGCAACGCCGAGGTGCTCACCACCCGGCAGGCCATCACCTTCTTCGGAAACGCCCCCCAGGTCCTCTATCTGCCCGGCAAGCCGCAGATCACGAGCTCCATCCACCGGACCGAGGTCGAACTGATGAAGATCGCCCGCGTCAACCCCACCACGGGCCTCTTCTCCGACACCAACTCGAACAAGGGAGCCTCCGCGTCCGGCGACTTCTACAGCGCCCTCACCGACCTCGTGGCAGGCCGCAAGCCGCTTGCCTCGTTCAAGAAGGAGATCCTTCCCGCGTGGAGGCGGACCGCGGGCGACGCCACGCGCCGCGAGTTCGAGAAGGCCCTCGCCAAGGACGGTGCCAAGTGACCGACGACCTGCGCATCGGCGTCATCGGCCTCGGGCTCCGGCGCAACCTCGCCGTCTCCGCGCATCGTCCGGGCCGTGGCTCGGTCGTCGCCGCAGTCGCCGACACCGACCCGGCGGTCCGGAGCGGAGTCCCCGATCGTTTCCCCGGCGCGACGGCGTTCGGTGACCACCGGGCGCTCCTCGACGACGACACGATCGACGCCGTCATCGTCGCCACCCCCGACGACACGCATGAAGCGGTCGCCCGCGACGCCCTGGAAGCGGGCAAGGCGACCTACGTGGAGAAGCCCCTGGGCATCACCGTCGAGCACTGCGACACCATTCTGCGCACCGCTCACGAGACCGGGAGCCGTCTCTACGTCGGACACAACATGCGGCACATGGGCGTCGTCCGGCTGATGCGCGACATCATCGCCCGCGGCGACATCGGTGAGCCGAAGACCGTGTGGGTACGGCACTTCGTCTCGTACGGCGGTGACTACTACTTCAAGGACTGGCACGCCGACCGCCGCCGCACCACCGGGCTGCTGCTGCAGAAGGCGGCGCACGACATCGACGTGATCCACTGGCTGGCCGGCGGCTACACCCAGCGCGTCAACGCCCTCGGAGACCTCATGGTGTACGGAGACCTGCCGCGTCGCGCGCCCGGCACACCACGCCCCGAGGGCTGGCTGCGTCAGTTCGAATGGCCGCCGCGCGAGCGCGGGAACCTGCACCACATCGTGGACGTCGAGGACGTCTCCGTGATGAACATGCGTCTGGACAACGGCGTCGTGGCGGCCTACCAGCAGTGTCATTTCAGCCCCGACTACTGGCGCAACTACACCGTCATCGGGACCGAGGGCCGACTGGAGAACTTCGGCGACCGCCCGGGCGACGAAGTCCGCGTCTGGAACACCGGACCGACCGACTACCGCGCCGACGCCGACGCCGTCCACCAGGTGCCGGACGCCCACGGCGGCCACGGCGGCGCCGACGAACGCATCGTCGACGAGTTCTGCCGCTTCGCCCGCGACGGCGGAGCCACGGACACCTCACCCGTCGCCGCCCGCATGAGCGTGGCCGCCGGAGTCATGGCGACCCGCTCGCTGCGCGAGAACGGCACGGCCTACGAGGTGCCCCCGCTGGACCAGGACCTGGCCACCTACTTCGCGAACGGCCAGCAGCGGCCGAGGGGGCGCGCCTAGGAACAGCAGCGGCCGGCGGGGCGCACCTGGGAACAGCAGCGGCCGATGGGGCGCACCTAGGAACAGCAGCTGCTCTCCTGCCGGCCCCGGCAGCGGCCGTGGGGGACAGCGACGCGCGGACCCCGGTGATCGGCCACCTGTCCCGTGGCGGCCGGCGCATGGGCCTGAGCATCGCCCTGGCCGCGTAGCGCTGTCTACGGGCGGCGGGGGGTCTGCTCGGTCAGCACGCTGGTGGCGCGCTCCAACAGGGCGCAGAGGGCGGCGTGTTCCTCGGGCGCGAAGGCCCTGGCGAGGGCGCGCTCGAGGACGATGACCTCCTGGTAGGCGTTGTCCAGCACGGTACGGCCCTGGTCGGTCAAGGAGGTGAGGAGCACCTTGGCATGGGCCGGCGACGGCGTGCGGGTGATGAGGCCCTTCTTGTGCAGGCCGGTCAGGACCGTAGCCATCGTCTGCTGGGTCACGCCGCACGCCCGGGCGAGTTGCGCACCGGACAGGTCCGGTTCGGCCGAGAGCGCAAGCAGCACGGTGTACTGCGTCATGGTCAGACCGTGGCCCCGCAGGACTGCCTCGTGGTGGCCCATCAGGGCCTGCTCGGCGCGCCGGATACGGCCGCAGAGATAGTCCTCGGCAGGGGTCCCGGCCTTGTGGCTCGCGGCCTCGCCGGCCGTCGATCCCACCACTTGAATCAGCTCCCTTAGTTGACTCAGCATGCTGATACGCATACGGTCGGTGCATCCGCCTGTATCAGCATACTGATTCACCTGGGAGCAGAGGCATGAAGGCTGTCGTCCTCGACACCGACAACCGGTTCCGCCTGACCGAACTCGACCGGCCCCTGCCGGGCCCCGGCGAGGTCGCCATCGCCGTCGGCTACGCCGGGATCCAATGGGGCGACGTGCTCGTGCGTCGCGGTCACTTCCCGGTGTCGCGGCCCTTCGTCGCCGGATTCGAGGCCGCAGGGCGGGTCGTCGGTGTCGGCCCGGGTGTCGACGAGGCCCTGCTGGGCCGGGCGGTCACCGCTCTGACCGGCGGGGGCGCTTTCGCGGAGGTGGTGACCGCCCCGGCCACGCTCACCTTCGACGCCGAGGGGCTCGATCCGCGCACCGCCGCCGCGTTCGGCTGGGCGACCCCGACCGCGTACGACCTGATCCACACGGTCACGCGGGTGCGGCCGGGCGAGCGCGTCCTGGTCCACGCGGCGGCCGGCGGCGTGGGCACCATGGCCGTCCAGTTCGCCCGGGCCGCCGGAGCCGGCCGGATCGTCGGTGTGGTCGGCGACGCCGAACGGGCCGCCTACGCCGCTCGGTTCGGGTACGACGACCTTGTCACCAGGGCGGAGTTCGCCGACGTCTCGGACGGGCCGGCCGGGGAGGTGTTCGACGTCGTCCTCGACCCGGTGGGCGGCCCCACGCGTCTGGCCGGCCTGCTGCGGCTGGCCCCGCACGGCCGGCTGGCCATGTACGGCGCCCTGGCCGGCTCCGCACCCGCGCTGCTGGACAGTGACGAACTGCTGATGAGCGGCCGGTCCGCGCTCTCCTATAACAGTGACCTGCTCAGCCGGACCCACCCCGAACGGTTCGCCGACGGTGCCCGGCGCGCTCTGCGGGCCGTAGTGGAGGGCTCCGTCCGGCCGGATGTGACCGCCGAATACGAGATGGCCGACCTCGACGAAGCCGTGAGCCGTCTCGCCGCGGGGAAGACGCTCGGCAAGAGCGTCCTGAGGATCGCGCCGTAGGCAGGGGGCGTGACGGTCTCGCGCAGGTCGAGCCGAGCGGCGTGAGTCCGGCGGAGTGACCGCGCGTCCGTGCGCCCGCCACGGTGCAACGGTCTGCTCCCTGGTAAGGGCCCCTCTGGTAGGGGGATCCTCGCCGATCGGCCGTCAAGAAGCCTTCGTCCCGTAGGTGCCTTCTCGTGGACGGCTCTGGCGCGGCAGGCGGCTGGAAGTGTCTGCCGCCGTGTACTGGCCGGCGCCGCACAGCGCGCCGGCATGCCGCCAGGGCTCCGACCGGGGAGCGGTCGGAGCCCTGGCGGCGAAAGGGGCGGCTCAGTGCCTGAAGGAGTCCTTGATGTCCTCCTTGGCGTGGCGGGCGTTGCCCTTGGCCTGCTCGGCCTGTCCCTCGGCGGTCATGCGCTCGTTGCCGACCGCGCGGCCGACGGTCTCCTTGGCCTTGCCCTTGGCCTGCTCGGCGTGGGCCTTGCTCTTCTCCGTACCCGACATGGGGACCTCCTCGTCAAAGTAACCGGCTTGGTCTTGGACCCCTCCTGCTCGCCGAATCCCTTCCTAAACACCCCGTCCGCGACCGTCGTTCCGCGGCGTCAGGGGAGACCCGTGAGCGGCGGCGGCGATTCCACTTCCCTTTGAAATCGAACACGTGTTTTAGTGGAGGGGTGGAGCACTACCCCTTCCCTCGCGATCTTGTCCATACTCAGAAGGCCTGGTCGGCGACCTATGCCGCGCTGGCAGCCGTGGGCGACGGCAGCAGCACGGTGCTGCGGCGGCGTCTGCTGCACCTGTCTGTCGAGCTGTGGTGGCATCCGTTCTGGCAGACCCCCGGCGCCGGGCCCGCGGCCCGCGTGGAACTGCGTGAGCTCGCCCGCGCGGGACGCGGTGAGGGGGAGCGTGCGGCATGACCCCGCCCAACGCGATCATGCACGTGCGCTGCCGGCCGGATACCGGTCCCGAGACGTACCGCGTGCTGCTTGATGTCCTCGGCGAGGTCTCCCCGGTTGTCCCGCCTGTGGCGCCGGGTGGCGCGCTCGTGCGGGCCGGCGCGATGCCGCGTCCGCACCGCGCGGACCCCGGCCCACTCGCCTCCCAGGACCGCGTCGGCGTTCTGTTGCACGGCAGCCAGGTGCGGATCGGTGTCGCGGCCACGGTGGCCACCGCCGTGAGCGGCGCGACCGCCTCGACCCGCACCGGCCCGCCCGGGGTGTTGTGGCTGCCCGACGAGCGCGCGGTGTGCGACTTCCCGGCCCCGTTCGACATCGGCGACCTGTACAGCGTCGGCACCACGACGGCCGCGACGCTGCGTGCCTACGGCCTGCGTGCCTACTGCCTGACCGCCATCGGTGCTCTCGCCGCGACGGACGAGAGCGTGGTGTACCGGCTCGTCGGGAGACAGGGCCGTGTCCTGCGCCGGCGTGCCCGGGGCGGCGACCGCCGCCCGGTCGTCGCCCGCGGCATGCCGGTGGCCGCCACCGTCAGCCATGTCTTCGACCGCGACATGCTCGACCCCGCGGCTCTGCGCGCCGCGCTCCTCGACCTCGTCGCCTCCCTCGCCGAACGTGTCCGCGGCCGCGACCAGGTCACGCGTGCGGTCACCCTCGCGGTCCGCGTCGCGGACGGTTCGCGCGTGGAGCGGACCCGCCGCCTGCTCGCACCCTCCGCCCACACCGACGACCTGCGCACCGCACTCTGGCGGATCTGGGACGGCATTGCCCACCAGCGTCCCCGCATCCGCGCCCTGACCCTGACCGCCGGGGAACTCGCCCCCGCCGACGCCGGCCCGGGCGCGCAGCTATCCCGCGACCCCGCACCCGGGGCACGCCACCCGGTGGACCCCGTGGCGTATGCGGTCAACGCGCAGTCCGGCCGGGCCCCGTGGCGCGACGGCCGCCGTCCGGCTGGGTCAAAGTTGTGTCGCTCTTTGTGAGGCGAGGAAACGGTTCCGCCCTTCCGTGCGCGGCTGGGCCGCAGAAATGATCATGGGGCCCCGGCCGCCGCCGGGATCTGACCCTCTGCCCCGAGGTGGCATCCCGTGATCCTCGTCATCGTCGTCGCTGTGCTGGCCCTGCTCGCAGGACTGGCCGCCAACCGTTGGCTCCGACCGAGACTGGTCAACGCCAACGACGACGAAGGCATGGCCGTCAAGGACCTCGTCGGCCCGCTGCTGACGATGACCGTCCTGCTGCTCTCCTTCGTCCTGGTGACCGCCAACGGCTCCTACGGCAAAGCGGAGGTCGCCTCACGCGGCGAGGCCCGCGCCCTGGACCAGCTCGTCGAGACCGCCGAACACGCCCCCGCCACGGAGCGGGCACGTATCCAGGCGGGCGCCGTCTGTTACGCCCGTGCCGTCCGCTTCCAGGAGTGGTCCGCCATGGCCGACGGCAACGGCTCACCCGCCCCCAGTGTCTGGTCGACCGGCTTTCGCAAGACCTTCGAGAACCTGGCCGGCCAGCCGGTCTTCGGGATGCTCGTCGCCGCGGACAACAAACGCTCCGACGAACGTGAGGAACGCCTGACGCAGGCCACTTCCAGCATCCCCAGCACCATCTTCTGGTTCCTGCTCGCCACCCTCGTCATCACCGTCACCGCCCTCGGGATCTGCCTGCCCAGGAGGAACAACAGGGGCCAGATCATCACCCTCGTCGTGATCACCGCTCTGCTGACCACAGCCCTGGTCATCATCCGCGACGTCGACCGGCCCTTCGGCGGCATCATCAACATCCCACCGACCGCCATGGGGGAGACCGAGCGACAGGCGCACCGCGACTTCGCCGCCAACGGCCCTGCCGCCGATCTGCCCTGCGACGCCGTGGGAAACCGCACCACCTGACCCCGCGGCGCCGGGCCTGACGCACGTGGTCGCCGCAGCGTAGTCGCGCGTCTTTCGGTGCCGACGGGAGGAATCCGGAGCCGGACAGCGGACCGGCCCGCACAACACCACGAGTGCGGGCCGGTCTTCACCCTGCCCGGGCCCTCGCGGACGGGGGAGGCCGCGGGGCCCTGATGGAGCGGCCATGTCTCCGCTCCCCTCCCGCATGCCCGCGAACCCCGCCTCCATGCCCCCCGGTTTTTCCCGGAAAGACATTGTTTCGGGTCCGCTTTCGGGGGCAGGTGGGCGGCAGCGTCGCCGTCTGCGAACAACCCCCCGAGTCGTGGGCGGCGGCGACGGGCTCGTGTGCCGCCTGCGTTTCCTCCCCTTCCCGCAGGCGGCACCGCTCGTCACGGCCGTGCTCGGGCGACTGCCCCGCGAGGACGCCGCGGTCTCTTCCCCGCCGTGTTCTTGGCGTCGCCTTCTTCGCCGCAGCCTTCTTCTTGACCGCACGAACGAGCCGGTGTTTCCGTACCTCCGCGGTGGGCAGGCGGCGGGTATGGACCAGCCGAAGACCTCCGGCCCGTGCCGGCTGCTGTTGGTGCGGCACGCCAAGGCCGTACCGAAGGATCAGCTGATCGACGACTTCGACCGGCCGTTGAGCGCGCGCGGAAAGGCCGATGCACCGCGGACGGGCCGCTGGCTCGCGGACCGCGGTCTCGCGCCCGACCTGGTGCTGTGCTCTCCGTCCCGCAGGACGCGGCAGACCTGGCAGCTCGCGGTCGCCGCGCTGGAGTACCCGCCGCCTGCCGTGTACGACGAGCGGCTCTACAACGCGGCCCCGAGCATGCTCGTCACGGTGCTGGCGGAGCGGGCGAACGGTCTCGGCTCCCTGGCGCTGGTCGGCCACAACTCGGGCATCCACGAGCTGGCCGCCGGCCTGTGCGGTAGCGGACCCCCGGACCTTCTGGAGCGGGTGAAGGCGAAATTCCCGACCTCGGGCGTGGTGGTGGTGGATGTTCCCGGCGGGTGGGGGCTGGCCCCCGGCAGCGGGACCGTAGAGGCCGTCTGGTCACCGGCCGACTGACCCCAGGAACAGGCGGGTGGCGGACCGTCGCCAGGTACGTCGACTCCGGGCGACCGTCGCCAGGTACGTCGACTCCGGGCGCTTCACTCGGCTCGGACCGCAGGAGCCGCAGAACCGCGCGTTCGACGCGGCCGTGGGTAGCCGGCCGGCCGAAGGCGCCGTCGTCGCCCAGCGTGCCAAGGGCGGCGGCGACGGTCTTCCCCTCCTCGTAGAGTTCGATGACGCGCGGGTGGATGTAGGACGCCCGGCACACGGCGGGCGTGTTCCCCAGGTAGCCGCTGACCTCGCGTACGGCGCGGGCCACGGCCCGGCCCCGGCGGGCGGGGGAGGAGCCGGCGGTGCCCTCGGAAATGGCGAGGGCGACCGCGGCCAGCACCGTGGCGTACCACGTCCTGAAGTCCTTCGCCGTCACGTCCTGACCGGACCGGTCCCGCAGGTACGCGTTGAGGTCATCGGCGTGGAGTTCGTGCCACGCCCCGTGTTCCCAGTACACGAACAGCCTCGGGCCGGGCTCCCTGCGCCGGAGCAGTGCCCGGATCACCGCGTGGGCTTGTTCGTCCACGAGGGTGCGCGTGACCTCTTTGCCGGACTTGGCCGGGAAGCGCAGACGGATCTCGCCGTCGCGACACGTGGCGTGTTCCCGTCGCAGGGTCGTGAGCCCGAAGCTCCCGTTGTCGCGGGCGTAACTCTCTCCGCCGACGCGGAGGAACCCCAGGTCGAGGAGACGGGTCAGGCAGGCCAGCACCCGGACGCGGGTCAGGCCGCGCCCGTCCAGCTCCCTCGCCACGTGCTTCCTCAGACGGGGCAGCGAGCGGGCGACGCGCTGGACGTGCTCGTGCTTGGCCGCGTCCTGCTGGTCGCGGAAGTGCGGATGGTAGACGTACTGGCGCCGCCCGGCGGCATCCGTCCCGACTGCCTGGATGTGGCCGTTGGGCCAGGGGCAGATCCAGACGTCCTGCCAGGCCGGAGGGATCACGAGGGCGCGCACCCGTTCACGGTCCGCCGGGGACAGGGGGAGGCCGTCCGCGCCCAGGTAGCGGAACCCCCGGCCGTGGCGAACCCGACGCCACCCCGGCCCGTGCGTGGCGCTCGTCCGCAGGCGCACGGCCACCTTCGGTCAGTCCGCGTCCGCGTGGGCCTGCGTGCGCAGGGCCCACGTCGGGCTGTGTTCCGTCTGCTTCATGCCGGGCGCCTACCCCGCCACTGGCGGCGTACCCGGTGCCCGCGACGGCCGGGTCCGTGACGGCGGGTACGTGACGGCCGGCGCCGGCCGGCTCCCGGCCCGGGCGCGATGGGGCATCCCGGTGGGGCGGGTAGGTGGCGGAGGAGAACGGCCGAGGAGGTCTGGTTGGCGGGCCACAGCGCCGACCTGCGGACCGTTCCGTGGCGGATCTGGGATCCGATGGCCTACCACTGCGACCACATTCGTGACACGCGATTCGCCCGATAAAGAAATGGTTTGTCCTGGTCTTCGTAGGGCAGGTGCCATGCGAGCCGCCGCCTGCGGACCCTCCCCCCGAGTCGTGGGCGGCGGCCCGGCTCGGAGAAGCAAGGGCACAGGCGTCGATCCGGCCGCCGAGAACCCGCGTCGGAGCGGCGGTGCTCAGCCGACTGCCCAGGCCGCCCCGTCCGCTCCTTTTTCAGCCTCGCTGAGGGTGCCATTCGATCAGGAGAATGGTGGCGTCGTCCCGGAGCCGGTGATCCTGGTGATGGAGCAGCTTCTGGACCAAACGGCGGAGAGCTTCGGGGGCCGGATCGCCGGCGGCGATCGCGCGGAGCACGGTGTCGGCCAGTCGTTGTTCGCCGAAGAGGTCGCCGGCGGCGGATCGTGCCTCGGTCACGCCGTCGCTGTACAGCAGGACCCGGTCGCCAGGCTGGAGACGGATCCGGTGCACCGCTGGCGGGGCCGTGGTGTGGAATCCCCAGCCGAGAGGCAGGTCGGCCGGCCGTTCCAGCATGCGAGGGACGACCCGGCCGTTGCGGATCAGCAGCGGTGCGGGGTGCGCGCAGTTGACCCAGGTCAGCGTCCCGCCCTCGGCGTCCAAGTTGGCGATGATCGCGGTCATCAGCCGGTCGGTGAACCACTCGTTCAGGATCTGGTCGATCGCGGGAATGACGTCCGCCAGCGAGCCGCCACTGCGCCGGGTGGCACGACACGCTGCCAGCCCCGCCGCACTCGCGCCCCCGGAGGCGAGGTCGTGTCCCATGGCGTCCAGCAGCGTCAGGTGCAGCGCCCCGTCGACGAAGCTGTGATCGAACGCATCCCCGCCGATGTCATACGCGGGCTCCAGGACCGCGGACGAGGTCACCCGCGAGGTGCCGATCGTCCGGGGCGGCAGGAACGCCCACAGCAACTCGGCCTGCACCGTCATCGTCCTGCGCCGCCCTGCCTCGACCAGGGCGTCGTCGTGCGTGGACTTGGAGACGAGCAGCAGCGCGGCCAACCCGGCCAGGTCCTCGCACCGGCCGATCAGCTCGTCGTCGAAGTTCTCGGCCGTGGCCTGCAGTACGCCGAGCCGTTCGACGCCGTCGACCATCGTCACCCACACGGTCCTACCGTCGGCGGAGCGCTGAGTCCGCTCCATGCGGTAGGCGAGCCCTCCCAGCGTGCTGTCGACGTCGAGTGTCGGGTCGTCGGGCGGGAGCGGTTGGGGGAGCGCTACAAGCGTTGCCTGCTGCAGGTCCACCACATAGACGGCGGTGCCGGTGAGGCCCATCTGCCGGCCCGCCGAGGACACGAGCTCGGCCAGGTCCCGCCCCGGCGCCAGATGAGCAGTGGCGACCAGGTCTGACAGCGCCCTCTCGTGCGGTTCCATGACCAGGCCCTTCCGCCGCGTGCCGTTCGTTGCCCCGCCACCGACATCGAGCTTATGCGCCGACGGAGAGGAGCCGCGTGACGCGGCCGCGGCGGGGCGTGGCGCCGAGGGCGGTGTCCTCGCTCGGGGCACGCAAAGGTGATCGCCCAGGAGAAGTCCCCCTGCAAGTCCCCCCTGCCCCCGGAGGTGCGGGAGAGCGACCCCAGCCACAGGGCCGCCCTGCCCGCATCGGATGCTGACTAGGGCTTGCGTCCGCACCACGCCACGAGGCGGTCGATGGCCGGCGCGTCCGCGTCTACGTCCACCGCGGCCCCGAACGGCGCACCGTCACGCGGGCCGTCCGGCAGCCCGCGCCTCATGGCGGCGTACGAGATCGCCACGAGCTCGGGGTCCCAGTCCGGGAGCTGGCCGGTCGCGGTGGCCACGTCCCAGGTGTGCACGGTGAACTCCGAGGTCCAGACGGCCGCGGCGGCAGCCCCCGGAAGCTCACCGAACGGCAGGGTCAGCTTCCGGCCCAGGATCGCGGGATCCGCCCACGCCGCCTCGACCTCACGCACCGCGGCGTCCCACGCCTCTTGCCATGCGGTGTCCGCGAGGTCGTCGGCGACCGTGGGGAGACTCGTCACGTCGCCGCCGCGCCCGGCAAGGGCGATCCTGCGCAGGACGGCGACGAGGTGTCCGGCCAGCCGCCGGACGGTGAATTCGGTGCAGGGCGTGGGCCCGTCGAGCTGCTCGGGCCGGACTGCGGCCACGGTACGTCCGGCCAGCGCGATGGCCTTCATCAGGCCTTGGCGAGGGTCCTGGAGGGCGTCAGGGGTGACAGTGGGCCGCGTGGTGTTCTCGGTGTTCGTCATGCCCTCATCCTGGAAGTCGAACAGGTCATCTCCTGGCCACTTTCCGGAAGAGAATGGTCGGCATGAGAGCCGACCGCCTGGTGGCGACCCTGCTGTTCCTCCAAACGCGCACCCGCGTGACCGTGGCCGAGGTCGCCGCCGAACTCGAAGTGTCTCCGCGGACCGCACGCCGCGACCTGGAGGCCCTGTCCACCGCGGGCATACCCGTCTACTCGCAGCGTGGCCGCGGCGGCGGCTGGTCACTGGTCGGCGGCGCCCGTACGGACCTCACCGGCCTGACCGCCGAGGAGATCCGGGCACTGTTCCTGCTCGCGGGCCCGGCGTCCACCACGCCGGAGCTCCGCACGGCACTGCGGAAGTTGGTACGCGCGCTGCCCGCACCCCTGCGTTCGGGCGCCGAGGCCGCGTCGCGGGCCGGCCTCCACGACGGCACGGCCTGGTCGCGCGCCGACGTCACGGCCGCCGGGCCGCACCTCGACGTGCTCCGGCGGGCCGTGGTGGACGGGATCCAGGTGCGGCTCGGGTACGCGGGGCCCGGCAAACCCGTCGGCGTGCGAACCGTCCATCCGCTCGGCCTCGTGGCCAAGGCGGGTCACGACTACCTCGTCGCCGAGACGGAGCGGGGCCTGCGGACCTTCCGGCTCAGCCGGGTCGTCTCGGTCGAGTCAACCGGCGAACCCGTCGTACGGCCGCACGGCTTCGACCTGCCGACGGTCTGGCGTTCGTTCGCCGCGCGCTTGGAGGAGCGGCTGTACGCGGCGACGGTTCGGGCCCGGGCCGAGCCGGGCGCCATGGCGATCCTGGAGCGGCTGTTCGACGGGCGTCTGCACGTCGGTCCCGTGCTCCCCGACGGATGGACGGAGATACGGGTCGACGGGCCGACGCCGGAGGTCGTCGCGACACAGCTGGCCGGCCTGGGGGCGCGCATCGAGGTCCTGGACCCTCCGGAGGCGAGGGAGCGGCTCGCACGTCTGGCGGTCGAGCTGGCCGGTGTGTACGGACCGCCTCGCGCCGTCCCAGGCTCCGCCCTGCACGAGGAAGAACATCGCCCACCCCCACACACAGAACCGGCATGAGGCCACCCACGTGCTCAGCGCCTCGTCTCGTACCTCGTCAGGACCACGCCGCCGGGAAACGTCCGCGTCTCCACCATGTTCAGGTTCACCCAGCTGTCCAGCGTGGTGAAGAACGGAGTGCCGCCGCCCACCAGGACCGGATAGGTGGCGATCGCGTACTCGTCGATCAGCCCGGCGCGCATGGCCGCCCCGGCGAGCGTCGCGCCGCCGATGCTCATCGGGGCGCCGTCCTCGGCCTTGAGCCGGGTGATCTCGGCGATCGCGTCGCCGGTGACCAGACGGGTGTTCCAGTCGACCTTGTCGATCGTCGAGGAGAACACCACCTTCGGCGTGTCCCGCCAGTTCCGCGCGAACTCCATCTCCGCCGGGGTGGCGCCGGGCTGCTGGTCACCGGTCGGCCAGTAGGAGCTCATCGTCTCCCAGAGCTTGCGGCCGTACAGCGACAGGCCACTCGCCTGTTCGTGTTCGAGCCACCACTGGAACAGCTCTTCGCTCGGGGGACCGCTCCAGCCGATGTCGTCGCCGGGGGCGGCGATGTAGCCGTCCAGGGTCAGGTTCATGCCGTAGATCAGTTTCCGCATGGCCCAGCCTTCCGTTCGTGGGTGTCCGGAGTACGGACCAGCCTGACGCGGGAAACTCATCGGTGCGCGGCCCGGGCTCGCCGAAAACCCACAGCCGTGCCCGCACCGGCTGCGCCACGAGGCGCCGCGACCGGCCCGCGGCCGGCCCGCGGCCGGCCCGCGACCGGCCCGCGACCGGGCTCAGGACGCGCCATCGCCCGGGGCGCCACCGGCGGGCGAATCGGTGCCGGCCAGGAGGTGGAGGAGCCCGGCGATCTCGTGCCCGGCTTCGGCGGGGTGGCGGTAGGGGGTGCCCGGGTTGATCCGGTAGTGGTTGCGGCGGGCGTCGTCGGAGCGGCTGCGGGTGAGGTACCCGGTTTCCTCCAGATCGGTGACGATCGCCTGGGCCGTTCGTTCGGTGATGCCGCAGCTGGTCGCAAGGTCCTTCAGGCGTACGTCGGGGTCACGCGCGATGGCCAGGAGGACACGGGCGTGACTGGTGAGGAACGTCCATCCCTGACTGCTGCCATCTTTTGCTCCCATACGGAAGATATGCCCAGAAAAGAACCCGATACGTATTGCAGGTAAGTCTTGACGGGTATTGCGGGAGGTCGGAAACTCGGATTCGGGGGGAAGGGTCAGCCGAGGAGGTTCCATGTCCCCGCTCTCCACCCCTCACCCGGCCCCCACGCCGGCTCGGGCCGTCGCCCCGCAGCCGATCCGCGTGCGCACCACCCAGCCGCCCGGAGAGACCGTCGTCGGCGTCGAAGGAACCGTCTGCCTGGACGATGCCGACGGCCTCCGCACTGCCCTGATGCGCACCCTCGCCTCCAGGGAAGACGGTGCGTCGCCCGTGGGGGACACGTCCGCCACCGCCGTCTGCGACGCGACCGGCCCGAACATCCTGCTCCCTGTCCGCCGGCAGGCCGAGGCCGAACACCGCACGGTGGCGATCACCGGCGTACGCGGCCGGTTCGCCCACGTTCCCGACACCACCCGTACCCGCAGGCTCTACGGCTTCCCACCCCAAGTCGGCCGGTAGCACTCCGGGGGAGACCCGCCATGGACCGCGAACTTCTCGACCAGGTCCAGGCCGTCCTCGCCGAAGCCGGCTTCGGCCCCGACAGTGGCCTGACCGCCCATGTCCACGACGGCGACGGCGTGGTCGTGTCCTGGCACGCCGACCACCTCATCCGCCCCACCATCACCGCCCACGCCGCCGACCCCGACATCCGCGCCTCCGTCCTGATCCCCGGCATCCGCGCTGCCCTGCACATCGCCGTCACCACGGTCATCACCAGCGCGGGACTCACCACGACCGATCACCCCGACGGCTACCTCCTCGTCACCCCACCCCCTCCGTGCCAGGACCAGGACGATCCCCAGCGGGAGACAGCGCGGTCGGCCACGGCGAGGCGGACGCCACCGAAGAACGTGTAGCGCCCCCAAACCGACCCCGCCCGGATCCGGCAGAGCAGTGAGCACCCGGCGGACGATCGGCATCCCGTACGAGACCGGCGCCCGCGGACCGTACGAGGCGAGGTGGCCTCCGCCGCGTCCCGCTCACCGACCTTACGGCTGCGGGACGGGCCTGCTACCGCTCGTGGACCTACGAGATCGCTGTCAGAAGGATGTCCCTCATACGCTCCGCGTACTGGCGCATGCTCTTGTCGGCGACAGCGGTATCGGGGTACCGGCAGGCGAGCCAGACCCCCTCGTGCACACGGTTGATCCAGACGCCGACCTTGTCGCCGCATGTCACTCCGCCCAGTCCGTACACCCGCTGCTCCTCCCAGCCCTCGGATCCCGGAGTGTCCCGGCCGTCGAGATAGGAGAGGGAGACGTGCTCGGACGACTCCATGGCGAACTCGTCGCCGAGCAGGTGCATCACGCGGGCGAGGGGGATCCGAGCCAGGAAGCGGTTGGCTCGCAGGGCGCCGCGTACGGTCGCGAGGGCGTCCGGGAAGGAGGAGGGGCGCGCGCAGGGAATCTCGACGGGCACACCACCGACGTACCAGCCGACGGAGTCGGACCAGCGGGACTTGGCCCGGGTGTGGAAGAGGACGACCGTGCGGAAGACGTCCGTCGGGTTGATCTCCTGGACGGCCAGGCTCGTGGCGGCGAGGTAGCCGACGATCCCTCCACCGTAGGGCCGACAGAGCGCCTCGAACGCCTCGGCGGTGTCCGCGTCGACGACCATCCCGCTCGTCACCCTCTGCTCAGGCATCCGCGGACCGGCTCCCAGACCCAGTTCCAGCGGGAAGTTGGGCATCGCGCCGCCGCAGCGCCGGATGAACTCGCGCCAGCGGACCACGGCTTCGTGCCCCGCGTCGATCCGGTCGGCGTCGACCCGCTCCAACTCGCAGAAGTCGACGTAGCTGCTGTCAGCGACAGGCTGCCCACCGCGGCCCGCCGCAGCGCTCTCGTACAGCGCCCGGACCGCGCCGGGAATCCGGAGCATGGAGCAGCCGTCGACGTTGCTGTGGTCGAAAACCATGTACACGCTGGTGGATTCGTCCCGGACAACCGCCGCGTACAGGAAGTTCGGCCAGCCCAGCGCGTAGGTCGCCTGACCGAAGCGTGCTTCGAGGTGACCGGCGAGCTTCTCCGCATCGGGAAAGTCGCCGATCACCGTGCGGGACAGCGCGACCGCGTCCGCATCAAGGGTGAAACGGCGCACGCCGCCGCCGACCTCGCGCAGCCCGCTGCGCAACGTCTCGTGCCGGAGCGTCCACAGCTGCAGCGCCGCTTCAAGGGCGTCGAGGTCCACCTCGCCAGGCAGATCGAACGCGACTCCCAGCCAGGTCCGCAGGAACGACCCCTCCTCGCGCGCCGACCGCACCGTCCGCAAGTGCGACTCCTGGATGTACGCGGGCGGTCGGGCGTCGTCCGGAAGCTCCCTCGCCGCCGCCACGGTCGCCGGACTCAACGTGAACTCGACGAGCCGTCCCGGCCGGACCTCGCACTGATGGATGTCGGTCAATCGCAACGCCAAGCTCCGTCCACGGGAAAACGCCCCCGACCAGGTGACTCCAGGTCCAACGAACGTCCCACCCAACGGACACCGGTGACCTCGGAACGAGTGGCGGCCCGGGCCCTCACCGACTCGCACAGGAGCACCTGCCACCACGGCAGAGGGGGAGGGGCCGGAGTCGACGGCGTGACGCAGGTGGCTGTGCCGCGGCGCCCGGCAGAGACCGGTCTGAAGCTGTTCCGGAGCCCGCGTCCTTGGCTCGCGGCATGCCCCCACTGTCGGGCTCGCAGAGGCGATAGGCCGCTTTTCACCAGGGCACCCCGCTGCGGGCGATGCCAAAATGGGAGTACGCGATCCGGTACTCGGCAGAGACCGCACGTGAGCGCTGCTCAGGGATTCTGCCCGGGCCTGTGCGGGGCCCGGAGCGCGACAGCGCACCGCCTTCGCGGCGCAGCAGCTCTGCATGACCTCGTGGGACGTCCAGGAGGGGGCGGCGACGTTCCTGGAACGTTGGGCGCCGACGTACGAGGGGCGGTGGTGGGACGGCACCGGGCCGCGGCCGAACTCCGGTTGCGGGCATGGCCGGACAGGCGATCCTGGAAGAGGGGCAGGAGGCGTCATGAGCACCTTCTCCAACCGCCGGCACCCCGTCATCCGCTTCGTGCTGGCCGTTCTGCTCGCCCTGGTGGGCGCCCTCGTGGCGCCGGCGGCGTCCGCGCAGAGTGCGCCGCCCGGGTCCTCCGTCCGTGTCGGCAGCAGTCCGTACGGCGTCGCGCTGACGCCGGACGGGCGGCACGCTTACGTCGTCGCCACCGAGCAGGGCACGGTGGCCGTGGTCGACACGAGCACCCGGAAGGTGGTTGCCCACGTGGATGTCGGTCCCGGCGCGACCGACGTGGCGATCACGCCCGACGGCCGCCGGGCCTACGTCACCACCGACACGCCGTTCTCCCTCTACGGCGCGGTGCATGTGATCGACACGGCGACCAACAAGAAGGTCGGCTCCATCGGCGTCGGCGAGACGCCGCTCGGCCTCGCGGTGACCCCCGACGGCCGCCGCGTCTACGTCGTCAACACGTGGTCGAGCACCGTGTCCGTGATCGACACGGCGACCGGCAAGAGGACCGACGAGATCCGGGTGGGTGACAGCCCGGCGACCAACTCCCCGATCGACCTGGCCATCTCACCTGATGGCCGCCGCGCATACGTCGCCAACGCCGGCGACGGAGTAGCGGACTCGGTTTCCGTGATCGACACCGCGACCGGCAAGGTCGTCGGCTGGCCCGGCCGCATCGGCGGCTACGTGTGCGGGCTCGCGGTGACACCCGACGGGCGCAGCCTCTACGTCACGGCACGGCCGTCCACCGTGCACGTCGTCGACACAGCCACCGGAAAGGTGACCGGCGACCCCATCGCCGTCGGCGAGGAGGCGACCGACGTCGCCGTGAGCGCCGACGGTCGGCGCGCCTACGTCGTCAACGAGATCGCCGACAGCGTGTCCGTGATCGACACGACGACGCGAACGGTGCTCGAAACCATCCCCGTCAAGGACGGCCCCACCCGTATCGCCTTGACGCCGGACGGCCGCCACGCCTACGTCACGCTCTATTACTCCGACACCGTCCGGGTGCTCGACCTCTGAGCCGGACCCGCGGCGGACCGGCGCGGAGCCGGCCGCTGCCTCGTCGCCGCCCCCGGCAGTCGATCCCGACGGCACCCAGCCGACGGCTGCCCGTCTTCTGGCCGCCGACTGCCAACTCCCGCATCCGTTCACGTATCTCTGACGCATGTCGGACACCACTGCCCCCGGGCCAGGGCCGACTTCCCCGTCGCCTCCTCCCCGGCCTCCTCGTGCTGTACGCAGCCGGCGTGGGAGGCCCGGGTGCGGGGGCACTGTGTCAGTCGTCGGTGCCTCGGGCCGTGTCCAGGGTCGTGGCGGCGGCTTTTCGGTCGGGAGCGGGTGGTGCGGCGGGTGTGCCGAGTGCGGTCAGGAGGGTGGCGGTGAGTGCACCGGCGCCGATCAGCCCTGCGGCGGTGCGTCGTCTGGCCTGCTGCTCGGATACGGGACGGGTGGCGCGACGGTGTCTAGGCATGCCGGAAGTCCTCGCTGTGGATGCGGCCGGCCGGTACACCGGCTCGGATCAGGGATGCGGTTGCGGCTTGGGCCATGGCCGGTGGCCCGCAGAGGTAGACGTCGTGGGCGGCGAGGTCGGGTACCAGGGCTTGCAGGGCGCGTGGGGCGAGGGGGTCGTAGGCGTCGTCGGAGCCGCCGAGGAGGTAGTACAGCGCGGCTTGTCTTCTTCGGGCGATGGTTTCCAGCTCCTCGCGCAGGACGAGGCTGCCGGCGTTGGAGGCCCGGTAGAGGAGGGTGAGGTCCCCGGGGCCGCCGGGCAGTGTTTCGAACAGGGCCCGCAGGGGGGTGATGCCGACGCCGCCGGCCAGGAGGAGCACCTTCGGGCGGGTGCGCCGGTGGGCGGTGAGTGCTCCGAACGGGCCGGTGGCCAGGACCCGTGTGCCGGGGCGCAGTCTGCGGACGCGGCGTGTGTGGTCGCCGAGTACCTTCACGGTGATGCGCAGTGTGTCGTCGTGTACGGGCGCGGAGAGGGAGAAGGGCAGCGCGGTGGAGCGCAGGCCGCGCTGCAGGAAGCGCCAGCGGAAGAACTGCCCAGGCTCGGCCCGCAGTTCCGCCAGTTCGGTGCCGCGCATGAGCACGGAGACGGTGTCGGGACTCTCCTCGACGACTTCGGCGACGCGCAGGTCATGTCGCAGTGCCCGCCGGAGCGGGACGACGAGTCGGTACCAGACGAGAACGACGGCGACGGTCGCATGGGCCATCGACCACAGCCAGGCGGTGAGCACCCCGCCGGAGAGGTCGGGTCCGGCGAGCTGGTGGACGAACCCGGCCGCGACGGCGAGATGACTCAGCAGGTGCAGCCGCCGCCATGTCTCGTGCCGGATTCTGCCCCGGACGGCCGCCGCCGACGTGACGCCGACTACGCCGAACAACAGTGTGCCCAAGCACGCGGCGGCGATCCACGGATAGCGCAGCAGGCTGTCGACGGCCTCCACCAGGTCGGTGTCGGTGTGGACGGCGTAGCCGCACAGGGCCAGCAGCCCGTGGGCGGCGACGAGGCCGAGGACGTGGCGCCCACCGCGCGCGTGCCATCGGGCCAGGCGGTCGGCACCTATTCCGTGCTCGACCGCCGGAACCCGGGCCATCAGCACCAGCATGACCAGAACTCCGTACCCGGCGAGCAGCCCCGTCAGATGCGCACCGCTCGCGAAGACCGCGTCGAGGCGGGCGGACGGCCGCGCCTGCACGCCCCAACCGAGTGCGACCACACCCGCGCCCGCCATGACCGCCCCACGCAGCCGGGCCGGCGCAACGCGGGGCCGCGCAGACCCCGGCCGAGTCGGCCGGAGCGGCGGCACGAACGCCGCGGACGGTACGCGCCGGACCCCTGGCGTGGTCGGCGTGGAAGGGACGGGGGCAGGCCGCTCCGACGGCGTCATCGGCACGGTGAGCGGGGTGTAGAGGGGATGCGGGGTCTCGGTGGTCACGTCCGGCACACTAGGGCCGCCTGCCCCGCGAAACGGCCGATCGGGCCTCTCCCGGCCAACCCTTAAGGCCCCCTTGAGCAGCCCCTTACGACCGGTTAAGCCCCGACCCGAAGGGCGGCCGGACCCGGGTGGGCCTGCCCCGGCGGCACGGTCCGTACGCGACCGGGGAGCGGGCACCACCCGATCCCGTACGAGTTCACGCACCCGCACCCGCACCCCCACCCGTTTCCCGTTCGCGCACCGCGCACCGCGCCCGCACCTTGCCGCAGTCGAACGGCGATGGTCCGTGGCCCGCGCGCGGCGGGAGGCGTCTGTGGTGCGAATAGTGGGAACTTCTGCCCCGGACAGGCCGGTGAGGCGAGGTCAGCCCACCTGCGGGACCACTGTTCCTTCTTCCTCCAGCTGGACCCCCTGGAGGTTCGCCCCGGTCAGTTTGGCGCCTTCCCGCTTGGAGCCCGCGAGTCGTGAGCCGCTCAGGTCTGCGTCCGACATGTCGGCCCCGCGGAGATCGGCGCCTCTCAGGTCGGCCCGGTCGAGGTAGGCCCCGTGCAGGTTTGCGCCGCGAAGGTCCACACCGCGCAGATCGGCCCGGCTGAAGGACGCTCGCGGAGCGCGGACGTCGGCGAGTCGCACGCCACGCATGTCGTTGCCGAAGAAGCCGGCGGCCGCGAGGTTCGCTCCGCGCAGGTCGGCTCCGCGCAGGGCGGCACCGGTGAAGTCCGTCTCGCGCAGGTCGGCGCCCCTCAGGTCTGCTCCGCTCAGAAGGGCCTCGCCGAGGCCGGCGTTCACCAGGGAGGCGTCGCGCAGGTCGGATCCGGTGAGGTCGGCCCGCAGGAGATTCGCCCGGTACGCGGGACTGCGCAGGACGAGGTCTTCGTAGCGCTGTTCGTGGAGGTCCTGCCGTGCACGATCCAGGTCGCCCATGTCGGCCAGACCCCGCAGGCTGACGTAGCGCAGTTGGAGCCGCGTCGTGTCCGTGATGTCGACAGGCCGGTTGGCCAGTACGGTCACGGCCGCCTGGAGGTCCACGGGGAGGGGCTGGGCGACACCGGCGTCGTGGACTTGACCGACGGGTAGACGTGCGTGCGCGCGGACGTAGGCGGCGATCACCGACAGGCCTGTCGCCTGGTCACGTGGCGAGTCGCGCATGATGCGTTCCAGCGCGTAGATGCCACCGACCCGTACGTCAGCGGAGTCGGAACCGAGACTGGCGACAGCAGCGGTGTACCGACCGGTGATCTGAGCCTCGCGGCTGATCCGCAGTTCCTCCTGGGTCTGCCCGACGGACATCCAGGTGAACAGCACCGCGGCCACCGCGGCCAGCCCGGGCAGCGCGCCCACCAGCAGCCCGGCCCAAACCTGCTGCTGCCCCGGGCCGCCCGCACGGCGCCCGCCGAAGACCCGCAGGCGACGGCGACGGCGGCGTCCCGCCGCCCGCCTACGCGCGGCGCGGTCCATCCGCCGCAGAGCAGCGTTCCTCATGCCGGATGACGTTCCCACGTAGGCATTCCAACCCGCCCGCGTCCCGACCGCATCACCGACTGGGCCGACTCGCAGGGCAGCCTGCCAGAGCCATCGCCTCCGCCCTGGAGGCCGCGCGTCCGGCCGCCGCCGCGTCGGGCGGCACGGGCATCCGCGTGGCGGAACCGCCAGAGGCCTGGCGGAACCGAGGGAGGCGCGAGGGGCGGGGGCGGCGGGAAACGACAAGGGCAAGGAGAGTGGTCTCCTTGCCCTCTTCAACGTATAGCGCAGTGGGGGGCTTGCCACAAGGCCCCGGCCACGACGCACAATCGTGGGCCTGAGGCCAGCAGGCTCGTGGCCTGAGGCCAGCAGGATCGTGGGCCTGAGGCCAGCAGGCCACGGCTCGCCTGCACGCCGCGCGCGGACGCGGCGTGGCGTGCGCGGGCCTCTTCTCCGTCTTCTTCTCAGAGGTGGTTAGCGAGTGATCGAGCAGTACGTGGTGGACCTGAAGGAGATCGACGGGACTCGGATCGCGCATGTCGGCGGGAAGGGCGCGCACCTGGGCGGCCTGTCACGCATCGACGGCGTCAGCGTTCCGGACGGGTTCTGCGTGACGACGGATGCCTTCCGGAACATCGTGGCGGACGCCCCGTCGCTCGCGGGTCTGCTCGACCGGCTGGCCGGCCTCGACGCCGAGGACCTGGACGGCGTGTGCACGCTCAGCGCGCAGATCCGCCGGACCGTCGAGCACATCGAACTCCCGGAACAGCTCGTGCAGGCGGTCACCGGCGGACTCGCCAGGCTCGGCGCGGACGTGCCCTGCGCCGTGCGTTCCAGCGCCACTGCGGAGGACCTTCCGACGGCCTCGTTCGCGGGCCAGCAGGACACCTACCTGAACGTCGTGGGCCCGGCGGAGGTCCTGCGGCACATCAGCCGGTGCTGGGCCTCCCTGTTCACCGACAGGGCCGTCGTCTACCGGCGGCGCAACGGCATCGATGACCGTGCCGTCCACATGGCCGTCGTCGTGCAGCGGATGGTCTTCCCGAAGGCGTCCGGAATCCTGTTCACCGCCGACCCGGTCTCCGGCAACCGGAAGGTCGCCACCGTCGAGGCCGGCTTCGGCCTCGGAGAGGCCCTCGTCTCCGGACTGGTCAACCCGGACGTCTTCACGGTGCGCGACGACGAGATCGTCTCCCGGACGATCGCCGCCAAACAGCGTGCGGTGCAGCCCCTGCCGGGCGGCGGCACCGACGTCGTGCCGGTCGGTGTGCACGAGCAGGAACTGCCGGCGCTGACGGACGCGCAGGTGGTGGAACTCGCCCGGCTCGGACGGCGCATCGAAGCGCACTTCGGACGGCCGCAGGACATCGAATGGTGCCTGGACGCGGGCGGCGGCTTCCGGATCGTGCAGAGCCGTCCGATCACGACCCTTTTCCCCGTCCCTGCGGCGGGCGACCGGGGCAACCACGTCTACGTCTCGGTCGGCCACGGGCAGATGATGACCGACGCCATGAGGCCCCTGGGCTACTCCATGTGGCAGGCGACGGCCATGGTGCCGATGCACGAGGCCGGCGGACGGTTGTTCGTCGACGTCACCCCGCGCCTGGCCGCACCCGCGACGCGCGCCGGCCTTCTGGACGTGCTCGGGAAGGGCGACCCGCTGGTCAGGGACGCCCTCGAAACGGTCCTCGGCCGCGGCTTCGTCCCGCTGCTCCCGGACACGGGGGCCGCGGACGGTCCGGCTGCCGGGGGCGGGCGGAGCGGGGCGCCCAGCGCGGTCGAGACCGACCCCGGCGTGGTCGGCGAGCTGATCGAGCGCAGCCGGACCTCCATCGCGGCGCTGGAGCGTGACATCCGGACCAAGAGGGGCCCGGAGCTCTTCGACTACCTCGAAAAGGCCTTCGCGGAACACAAGCGGGTGGTGGGCGACCCGCTGAACATCCAGGCGATCATGGCGGGCATGGAGGCCACCTGGTGGCTCAACGACAAGCTCCAGGAATGGCTGGGCGAGAAGAACGCCGCCGACACCCTCACCCTGTCCGCCCCCGACAACGTCACCTCGGAGATGGGGCTGGCCCTGCTCGACGTCGCGGACGTGATCCGTCCGTACCCGGACGTGGTCGCGTTCCTCCAGGACGTCCACGACCGGGGCGTCGAAGACGGCAGCTTCCTGGACGGACTCGGCCGGCTCCCCGGTGGTCCCGCGGCCCGGAAGGCCGTCGAGGACTACCTCGCCCGCTACGGCATGCGCTGCGTCGGCGAGATCGACATCACCAGACCGCGCTGGCACGAGCGCCCCGGTGCCCTGATCCCCGTGATCCTCGACAACGTCAGGAACTTCGAGGCCGGCGCCGCCGCCCGGCGCTTCGAAGAGGGACGCGGGAAGGCGCACGCCAAGGCGCAGGAGGTCCTGTCACGTCTGCGCGATCTGCCGGACGGGGACCGCAAGGCCGACGAGACCCGGCGGATGATCGACACGGTCCGCGCCTTCATCGGGTACCGCGAATACCCGAAGTACGGCATCGTCAGCCGCTACTTCCTCTACAAGCAGGCCCTGCTCCAGGAGGCGGCGCGCCTCGTAGATGCCGGGGTCCTGCCCGAGCGGGACGATGTCTTCTACCTCACCTTCCAGGAGTTCCGCGACCTCGTCCGCCAGGCGTACGGCCCCGACGCCGGCGACCCGTCCACGCGGGCCGGTCGGCTCGGCGAGCTGCTTCGGCAGCGCAAGGAGGAGTTCCGGTCCCATGAAGCGCTCACCCCGCCCCGGGTCCTCACCTCGGAGGGCGAGGCCCTCACCGGGTCGTACCGGCGTGAGGACGTACCGCCGGGAGCGCTGATCGGCCTGCCGGTCTCCGCGGGGACCGTGGAAGGACGGGCCCGTGTCGTCCTCGACATCGCGGACGCCGACCTCGAAGCGGGCGACATCCTCGTGACGGCTTTCACCGACCCCAGCTGGTCACCGCTGTTCGTCGGGGCCGCGGGCCTGGTGACCGAGGTGGGCGGCCTGATGACCCACGGAGCGGTGATCGCCCGCGAGTACGGTCTCCCGGCTGTCGTGGGGGTGGACCGGGCCACCCGGCTGATTCAGGACGGCCAGCGGATCCGCGTGCACGGCACCGGCGGGTACGTCGAGATCCTGCCCTGAACCGTGTGACGCCGTTGCTCACGGCGGCGGTACCGCAGGTGCCTCGGGCCCGCGGTACCACCGCCGCCCCCCCACCCCGGCGGGGCGGTTCAGCAGGTCGGGACGCCTGGGAGCCAGCCTTCGGGGACGTCGATGTAGATGTTGGAGATGTAGCCGCCGTAGTCCGGCAGGTAGGACCAGGCGTCGTTGCTGTAGCCGTCGACCTGCACGAGTTGGCCGTGCACCTGGCACTGGACGCGAACGGTGGTGGGGCCGGCGAGCTGGGCGACCTGGGTGGACGCCGACGTGGCCTGCTTGCGGATGTTCACGCCGGTTCCCCAGGTGGGGAAGGACCGGGTGGTGGCGTCGCCGGTCCAGAGATAGGTGACGGTCACCCAGCCGTTGTTGTTGAGGCCGACGTTGTAGAAGGTGCCGTCGGCCAGGTCGATGCCTGCCGGGTTGAGGACCCGGCGACCGAATTCGTCAAGGCCGCCGTGGTAGCCGTTCTCGTAGGCCGCCTGTGCTTCCGGCTTGCCCTGGGGAAGGTCCTTGAAGGCCTCCCGGACGGAGGAGGGGTTCCAGTGGTCGTCGTGGGTGTTCCAGGGGCCGACGTCCCAGACCGGCGCGGTCTCGCACCGGGCCGGGCCGCAGACGCGCACGGAGTATTCGGCGCTGCCCTTGGGGGACAGACCGCGCCGTGACGGGAGGGCGACGAAGTGGTCGTTGGGGACGATCACGTGGCCGTTGGCGGTGGTCCCACCGACCAGTCCCTCGCGGGTGGCGAACACCCGGGCCGAGAACGGGGTGGCGGCGGCCGAGGCGGCCGCACCGCTCGCCCCGGCATCGGGGGCGGGCGCGCCGAGTTCCGCGCTCAGGCCGAGGCCGCGGATCTCCGGCGTGGCGCCTGCCGGTGCGCCGACGAGGGTGAGGCGGACCTGGACCTCGGTGACGGCCCGGGGTAGCACGGCGGGTTCGCCGACGCGCGCCTCGCGCCACTCGGTCCAGCGTCCGAGACCGTCGCGTCCGCGGACGTCGACCGCCGTCCTGGTGCCTGCGGGCGAGGTGGCGTCGAGGTCGACCGCGATCCGGTTCACGGCCCGGTCGAGCACCCGGACGGGCAGCACGGTGGTGCCCTGGCCCTGGCCGGCACGCACCGACGCGGGCCGCAGGCGTCCGTCACGCAGTCTCAGGGACCCGCCGGCGCGGATGATGTTGACCTCGTCACCGGAGCCGGCCGTGAGGTCGGCCCGCCAGGTCACCGGCCCCGGGGCCCGGTTCGCCGCCGGCTCCTGAGCGCCGGCCGGGCCGGAGCCGAGGGCGAAGGCGGACAGGGCGGTCATCGAGACGGCGACCAGGGTCAGGCGGCGGAGGGAGCGAGATCTGTCGGTACGGCGCACGGTGCGCCTCCTTCGGGTCGTGGGGGGATGAGTGCGGCGCGCGGGAGCGGGGGCAGGAGCAGTCGGGGACGCCGGTCAGTTCGTCGCCGGGCGAGCTGACGTGGATCTGGGTGACCCGGCCGTGGTACTGCGGCAGGTACGCCCCCCCCCAGTCGTCGGCGTAGGGAGGGACGGTGACGCGCTCGCCCCGGTCCTGACAGCCCACCAGGACCCCCACCCCGGCCGGGAGGGTGGCCAGATGGGTGGATCCGGTGGGGCGGAGGGGATGCCGAAGTACTGGTCGACGCCGTCGTTCCCGCGGCGGGTGGCCGAGTGCAGCGCGTCCCGCCGCGGCCGTCGCTCCCGCGGCGGGACGGGGCGCCCGGTACGACGTGGGAGAGGCGGCAGCCGCCCCGGCGAGCAGGGAGCCGAGCAGGGAGTCGAGCAAGGAGCCGAGCAGGGAGTCGAGCAAGGGGCCGAGCAAGGAGCCCAGCAGGGAGTCGAGCAGGGAGTCGAGCAAGGACGCGAGCAGGGAGTCGAGCAGGGATCAACAGCGCGGCGGCGGCCGGTAAGGCACCGCGCCCCTGCGGTGCGCAGGGCCGATCGTGCCGGGGCATGGGTCGAGGGCTCCTCGGGGGCGCGGTGACGGCTGACGGGGCGTCGGACATCCGGCGTGCGGACGCCAGCGTGAGGAGGAACGGCGCTCCGCCGCAAGGGTTTCGTTCCTGGTCGAAGGAGCCCGACGCGCGCTTGTCAGGGCCGCGTCCTCCCGTTACGTTCCCGACGTCTCACAGCGCCCCCGTCCGGCGCGTCGCCGCCCGGCCTCGTCCCCCCACCTAGGAGCAATCGTGAGGTTCCTCAAACGCCTTCCGGCCCTGGTCGCTGCCGCGCTGCTGGCGCTGGCCGGTCTTTCGGTATCCCCCGCGCACGCGGGGGAGGCGGCGGTGACCGCCGCGCCCGCCTTCAAGGCGCCGTACCCCTGCGGGCAGCGGTGGACCTACAGCCATCACTCGGCGGAGGTGCGCCGCGCCCTCGACTTCGTCCGCGCCGACGGCGGCGCGACGGCGGGGACCCCCGTACTCGCCTCGGCGGCGGGCACGGCCACCCGGCACTCCCAGCCCAGCGGCGCCGGCAACTACATCGTCATCGACCACGGCGGTGGCTGGCAGACCTACTACTTCCACCTCTCCGCGTACTCGGTGGCCAGCGGCGCCTGGGTGAGCCAGGGTCAGCAGGTGGGCACCACCGGCAGCACGGGCAACTCCTCCGGCGCGCATATCCACTACGAGCAGCTCTACAACGGTGTGGGCCAGAACATCGTGATCAACGGCGCCGGGCTGTCCTACCCGGGCAGTTACAACCAGGCGTACCTGACGAGCGACAACGCCTGCGGCGGCGCCGGTACGCCCTTCAACACCTGGGGCAGCGGTGTCAACGTGCGTTCCGACGCGCGGCTGTCCGCGCCGGTCGTGACGACGCTGGGCGGCCCGACGGCCGTGCGGGTGCTCTGCCAGAAGCAGGGCGACACCGTCAACGCGGAGGGCTACACGAACAACTGGTGGAGCAAGCTCCGCGATCAGAACGGTTTCATCAGCAACATCTACATCGATCACCCCAGCGCCCAGCTCCCCGGTGTGCCGCTCTGCTGACGCGGCGCCGGGCCGCAGAGCCGCGGCGGTGCACACCGGCGGGACCGTCCGGGCGGAGAGCCGGGACGGTCCCGCCGGCGCATGCACCGAGCCGGCAGCCGGTGCCTGCGGGCGAAAGTCTTATGACATGCCTGCGCCAAAAGCTCGACGCGCATAGACTGCCGGACCGGCGCCATCAGGCGCCCCTGACTTCCTGGGGGTGCACGTGCTACGGGTGGACTTCACCAGCCAGGAGCTGGTCCGGCTGCGCGTGGCCGCCGGCGTGGACCCGCTCTGGGAGACCGCGCTCAGCCTCCATCTCCTCCAGAACCGGACTGCCCCCCTCACCTTCGGGCCCTGGCGCCGCGAGGTCGGCGCCGCGCTGCGCCGGAGCGGCCTGCTGCCGGCCACGCGCGACCTGATGCGACTGTGCCCCGACGGCGCCTACTTTCCCGATTTCCTGACCCCCGGGCGCGGCGACCTCGACATGGAGGCCGGTCTCGAGCGACTGCTCGCGACTCCCCGCCGACGCCTGCTCGCCGAACTGACCCGGCTCCACGCCCACACCCGAGGCCCGGTCCCGCCCGGCGTGCGGCTGCTGGCCGACGGCTGCCCCCGGACGCTGCGCCGGCTCGGCGACTCGCTGCGCGCCTACCACCGCGTCGCCGTCGAGCCGTACCTCCCCGTGATACGGGCCCAGGCGGCGTCCGACCGGGCGCGGCGTGCCGAGGCGGCACTCACCCACGGTGCGGAGGGCATGCTGACGGGCTACGACGACCTGCCCGGGTGGGAATACCGGCAGGGCCGGCTGCGCGCCCCGTACCCCGTGGACCGCGCACTGCTGCTGCGCGGCAGGGCGCTGACCCTGGTTCCGGCCTTCTTCTGCGTGCGCGCTCCACTGGCCCTGGTGAACGAGTCGCTGCCACCCGTCCTCGTCCATCCGCTCGCGCCCGCACCCGGCTGGCTCGAACGCCGGCGCGGCACCCCGACCGGCCCGGCGGCGCAGCTCATCGGGTCCTCGCGCGCCGAGCTGCTGCGAATGCTGGACCGCCCCATGACCACCACCGACCTCGCCACCGCCCTCCGGCTCGCCCCCTCCACGGCGAGCCGCCACGCCTCGGTGCTCCGTGACGCAGGACTGCTGCTGTCGCACCGTGAAGGCGTACGGGTGCTCCATCACAGGACCCGCCTGGGCGCGGCGCTCCTCGACGGGGCCCTGGGCTGAGACGACGCGGGGCGCGACGGCTGTGTGGCGGTGCGTCAGCGGCGTTCGTAGGCCGTGAAGGGCCTGGACCCCGTCGAATAGGCGTCATAGCGGGCGACGATGAGCCGCCCCTGGTACGCGAAGATCTTGTCTACTGAATCCATGTCATCGGGGAGGTCGCGGATGTCGCGCTGTTCACCGGTGGCGGTGTCGAGGACACGGACGCGGTAGGGGTTGCTGCGGTGCGAGGTGAGGACGGTGAGCTTCCCGTCCTGGACGAGGAGACGGTATCCGCTGTCGCCGTCGAGCCGGTCGTCGTCAGGGGTAGCGCCCCAGACCGGCGCCCCGGTGGCCAGGTCGAAGGCTGTCAGGTGGTGCCGGCTGTCACGGGATCTCTTCGTCGGGGGTTCGGGCATGACGTAGAGCCTGCGGTCGTCCGCCGTCGCCGTGAGTCTGTTGTGGAACGTGATCTCGCCGTACGGGCCGCTGAAGTCGACCGGAGGGTTCGGGCGGCCGTCCCGGCCGAAGGAGAAGTACGCCCCCTGGTCGGAGTCCCCGGACTCCGAGGCGGCCACGACCACCGGGTCGGCCGACACGAAGGCCGCGGAGGCGTTGTAGCCGATGGCCTGTCGGCCCCCGAGCGGGGCGTACCACTTGAGCGCCCCGGTGGCCGGATCGAAAGCGGCGGCGTGCAGTTCGGCGTCCTCCGCGACCTTCTCGTCCCAGGGGTTGTCGTCGCCGCCACAGGCGAGGAGGGCGGCGACCTGTCGTTCGCCCGCTGCTGTCCGGCCCGGGACGCAGTCCTTCGGCAGGGCCGCCTTCCAGCGGGGCGTTCCGGTGCGCACGTCCACGGCGCGCAGCTCGTCCTTCTGGAGGAGCAGGGCGACGCCGCCGCCTGCGGACACCGAGGAGTCCTGGAAGCGGAGCGGCTCCGGCTTGCTGAGCGGGGCCCGCCAGAGCTCGCGGCCATTCTTCATGTCGATGCCGACGGCGGTGGTGCAGGACGTGTCCTTGGCCGGGGAGGAAGCGCCGTCCCCGTCACGGATGAGGACCAGGACCGAGCGGACGGTGTCGGCCGTGGCGTGGCAGACCACCGAGCGGCCGGGCGGCACGTACTCCCAGCTCCGCACGCCGGTGGCGGCACTGAACCCGGTCACCGCGTCGAAGCGGCTGCGGACCAGCATGTCGCCGGACAGCCAGGCCCCCATCCCGTGCGGCTCGGCCTTGCGATCCGCAGGGGTGTCCCAGACGACGCCCATGGTCTCGTTCCCGAATCCACATCCCGTGGCGAGCGAGCAGAGGGCGACAAGGACCATGCCTGTCGCCAGGGTGCGCCGCCGACTCCGTCTGCCGGACGGCACCTCGTTGTCCCGCATGGTCATGCCGACTCCCCCCGAGCCTGTTGCTGTCAGGAGTCCACGGGAGTTCCCGCGCTCCTCGGCGGCGATCATCATAGAGAGTCGGCCCGCCCGGACAGACGGCGCATCTCCTGTCGGCCGAGCACGCCTGGAGCCCTCCACCGTCAGGCAGCCCGCTCCCGCCTACGGGCAGTGGCTCGACGTCGACGCCGTTTCCGGGCAGCGGGGGAGTCGACGGAGTGGACGCGGGAAGGCGTACGGGCCCCTTCCCAGGGTCACGAAGTCTTCGGGCCCGCAGAGGCGTTCCTCTACGGCAGCTAACGCGCCGGTCCGTGGTCCGCCCCGGGCGGCACGTCGGGGTACAGCGCCACCGGGGGCACCTTCGAGGAGCCTGCGGTGCTGCTCACCCGCGCCCGTACGCCGAGGTGATCCTCTCCGCCTCGCCGGCCCAGCCGCGGGTGCGCGCGAGGGAGACCGCCCCGCCGACGTGCCGCAGCCCCTCCTCGCGGCGGCCCCGGGCGGCACACCAGGCGCCGTACTCCGCCATGGCCACCAGCAGGGCGCCCAGATAGGGGCGGCGCCCCTGGCCCGGGCGGTAGTCGGCGAAGGCGCGGTGGCCTTCGGCGAGGGCGAAGCGGAACCATGTCTCCGGGTCCGGGGCGAGGCCGGTCAGGGCGGTCAGAGGACCGGCCAGCGCAGGGTCCGGGCCGGCGACGGGCAGGGCGAGACGGGCCAGCAGCGGCTCGCGGTGCACGCCGGTGCGCGCCACGAGTGCGAAGTACGCGGTGGCGGCGCCGATCGCCTCGCCGGCCGTTCCGTACCGGGCATGGGCGTACGCCTGGTGGGAGAGGACGAAGGCCCCGTCGCGGACGGCCTTCTCCCGGACGTCGGCGGGCCCTTCGGCCCGTACGCGGTGCAGCAGTCGCGCCGCCTCGCGGTAGGCGGTGAACGCGGCCTCCGCCTGCCCCGTTCGGCACAGGACGTAGCCGAAGTTGTGCCAGGACTGTGCGGCGCGCAGCAGCTCTCCCGCCTCCTCACGGAGTCCGGCGGCGGCACGGAAGCAGCGGTACGACGTCTCGTCGTCGCCCTGGTGGAAGGACCATACGGCCAGGGTGTGGTCGCACTCGGCGACGCCCGCGCTCTCGCCGCCCTCCTGGAAGACCGCCCGTGCCCGCCGGGCCTGGGTGAAGGCCAAGGCGAACCTTCCGAGCTTCTCATTGATCCTTCCGGTGGCCAGGAGAACGGCTGCCGACTCGCCAGGGGACGACGCGCGGGCCGCCCGGGCGGCGAGGCTCCGCAGCTCGGCCCGGTAGCTCTCGGAGCTTTCCAGCCCCAGTTCCTGGTGTGTGTGCACGTTCCCTTCTTCCGCCGAGTGTCGCCTGTGTCCGGGGCCGGGGGAGCGCGCGGCCCCGGCCGCGGCTCACGGCGGGGCAGAGCCGCTCGCCAGGACCGACACGTACGGCACCTCGTCGGGTATCCGTGCCAGCAGCCGTCCGCCGTCCCGCGCGTGGGGCAGGACCGCTTCCCGCAGCCGCACGGCGGATCGCTGCAAGCCGGCGCCCCGCCCGGCAGGATCGTGGACCAGCTCCGACTCGGCCTGGTAGACGTCGTGCAACGCCGCCGCGACGGCCTCGGTCGCCGCCGCCCGGTCGAGGTCGGCACCGGCCTCCGCGCCGGCCCTGCCCGCGGAACCCGGACGCAGAGCCCCAGCCGCGTGGACGACGCCGAGCCAGAGCAGTCCGTGGGCGCCGTCCACCGTCGGCGGGCGTCCGGTGGCGAGGCGGGCGAGCCCGGCCCTCGCCGACCGCAACAGGCGCTCGGTCAGGACGAGTTCGGAGGCGAGCCGGTGCGGCCGGCTGAGCGGGGCGGCGAAGGACAGCGCCAGTAGCGTGCTCGCGTCGACACGGAACTCCTCCACGCTGTAGTAGTCGGGCCCTGCCTCCTCCTTCCGGCTGCCGGGATCGAACAGCGGCAACGGCCCCGACCCGTGGAAGAGTTCATGGTGGGTCAGCCACAGCCCCACAGCCTCACCGAGTTCGTCCGCTGTGGCGTCCAGGAGAGCGGGAGCCTCACCGTCCACGGTCAGGAACTCCGCCGCGGCGCACCGGGTGACGGTCCGGTGCCGGTCAACGACGACATTGCTCCACATCACCGTGCGGCGGCGGGCCGACTGGCGCCGGGTGTCGGACCAGCCGCCCAGATGGAAGGGGGCGAAGAGCGCGATGGGGCAGTTCCGGCCGGTGACGGGGCCGCCCGCGACCACCTGCAGGCGGTAGTACTCGACGTGCCGTCCCCCGAACGAGCAGGGGAAGCCGAACATCAGCCGCCCCAGGTCCCCGGTGCTGCTTTCGATACCCGGGACGGGCGCGCCGGCCATGTCGTCGCGGACGGCGTAGACCATGCCCAGCCGTGCCGGCGCTCCCTCACCGGGCCGCATGGGGCCGACGAAGAACAGTGTCTCCTCGTCGACGCTCTCCCCGAACGCGGCCACGGCGTCGTCCCACGCCCCGGTCCGCAGCCCTGCCACCAGCGCGTCGAGCAGCCCCGGTGCGACGCCGACGGCCGTCAGAAGGTCCCGGAGCGGGGTGCCGGGGAGGAGCGCGCCGGCGATCTCGTCCGCTTGGCCCGCCTCGACCGGGGCGACGAGTTCCGTGACCTGGTGCGGGACGCCGACACCGTCGGCGTGCAGTACGGCGGGACGACGTACCGTCATGTCCGGTCCTCCAGGCGATAGGCGGCGGCGACCTCTTGCTCCAGGGCGACGACAGGGGCGCCCAGGGCGGCCGGCTCGACGGGTGTCAGCCGCAGGGACGCGTCCTCGGCGACGGCGTCGAGCGTCGCGGTCAGGTGGCCGAGGTCGAGGTAGAGATCGCGGTAGCCCGCCGGTTCGCGGTAGCGCCAGTGCACCCGCTCGAACACGGCGACCACAACGAGGCCGACCCCCGTTCCGAGCCCCGCCGCGCGCCCGGCCCCCGCACCCGCCCCGATGCCTGCCTCCACGGGCCCTTCGTCGAGGTGCTCCAGCGCGTGGAGGCTGGGGACGTAGCGGTACGTGCCTGGGGCGAGCCCGGCCCATGCCGCGCCCGGCTCCACCGTGACGTAGGCGTCGAAGGGGTGCCGGGCGCCCTTGGACGGGACGGGCTTGAGCACGACGTCGAAGAGTCCGAGGAAGGAGGCCGTCCGCAGGTGTCCGAAGCCGGACAGGAGCAGTCGGCCGATGCCAGGTGTGCGCGCGCCGCCCGCCGACCGGCGTTCGCCTGTTCCGTGTGCCGGGTGCGGCAGCCAGGCCAGGGGACCGCTCCACGGCACCTCGGCGGCGGGCGGCGGGTCGGCAGCCAGGTACGTCCGCATGATCGCCTCGTCCACGGCCGTGGCCGCGTCGGACGCGTAGTCCAGATAGGTCCCGCGCCGCAGCGCGGACAGCAGCCGTGCGACGTCGGGGTCGAGAGCGGGTCGCGGCCCGGCCGGAGCGTCCGCCGCCGTCGCGGCCACCGGTTGTACGGCGCCTGCCAGGCTCGCGAAGTCCCCGGGCCGGGCCGTGTCGGCGTCGAGCGGGCCGTCGTCCGACAGGACGAACCGCCGGTCCGCCACGAAGAGCAGATCCCGGGGCGCCGTCACCGCAGCAGCTCTTCCAGCCGCCGGTTGCGTTGCGCGTGAGGTGGAACAGGCGAGGGCGCCGGGAGCCTGAGCAGGACGTGGGTGGCGCGCAGGCCGAGCGCGTCGAGGAGCGGGTTGCCGCGGTCCACGAGCACGGCGTCCCCGCCGGCGGCCGCGAGCACCCGCGCCGGCCCGCCGGTCAGCGGCTCGGGGGGCTCGCCGAATACCACGGCCTCGCTGAGCCGGAAGCCGTGGACACCCGCCGCCCTGACGGACACCGGCCGCCCGGTCCCGGGGCCGCGCGTCATTGCGCCGGCCCCCGGGCCGCGTACCGCCCTCCTACCGCCACCGGTCCGTGTGGCCCCCCTGGCGCCCTCACTCCGGGCGACCCAGGCGAGCGACTTCATGAACGCCTCGGCCGTCGCCGACTCGACCGCGTGCACCGGTCTCGTACCGGCTGCGGATCCCCCCACGGTCGGGCCCGAGGCGCGGGTGGCGGCGCACACGGCGACCGGGAAGCCGAGATGGGTCGTCCGCACCGCCTCCACCGTCCAGCCGTCCCGGCGCAGCGCATCGGCGTACGGCGTGTCGGCGGTGCACGCGCGCACCGGAAGGCGGCCCTCCGTCATCGCTCGTACGGCATCGCGTTCCACGGCCTCTCGCAGGCCGTGCCCCACCGCGCCCGCCAGGTCGCGGGCGACGGCGAGGCCGGTGGAGTCGCCGCGCCCGCCGCACGAGGCGAGGACGTAACGGTCGGCGTCGACGTGCCGGATCCGGTCGTCGCACAGCGATCGTGCCTCCACCCACCAGCGGGGCGTGTGCGAGGCGTCGGCGTCGGTCGTGATGCCGGTGTCGGTACGTGTGCCGGTGCCGTGGTCCGCATCGGGCGAGCCGAGCTCGCGAGGGCTGCCGTACCGCAGCGGGGCCCGCGGCCGGAGGAACGCGCAGCCCCGCTCCAGGAGTTCGAGGACCGCCTTCCTGCCGGCGTGAGCCCGGTCGACGTCCGCCGCCGTGCCGTGCAGAAGTGCCTCTCCGTGCGCCGGCCGCCGACCGTACGCCGGCCCGCGCGCGTAGGCGACGAACGGGCCCCGAGGGCCGTCGCGGAGGTAGCCGAACGTGTGCAACGGCCCCTGTCCGGTCTCCAGTACGCCCGCCTCCCCGGCCCACGGGTGGGCGGCGCAGCAGGGGTGCGGCAGCATCGTGGGCCCGCCTCGATCGACGTCCCAAAGTTCCGCGCAGGTACGGCACTTGATCACGTGGTCCCCGTCCGCAGAGGTGTCGACAGAGCCGGGCGCACCCGTCATGCTAGGGCCAATTACTCGAAAGAGGGGGTTACTTCAATGAGTGGTGAATCAGGGCAGAAAACGATCAACACCACCCCGGAGTCGGCGCGGCTCGCGCTCGCCGATCTCTACGCCACCCGGCTCAAGGAGCGGGAGGGTGAGGAGAGCGGGCCGGTGTTCCGGCTGAAGCAGGTCGAGGCGGACGAGCGCCCGGTCCTCATTCAGTGCTGCATTCGTTGAGCGAAGCACCCGGCGTGGTGTCCGGCTCCGCCCGTCCCGGACCCGCCGCGAGGGGGCCCAGGACGCTGCGGATCCGGGTTCCCGCACTCGGCGCGCCGCCGGCGCCGGTGAACGACCCCGCGGAGCGCGGCATACGGCTCGGGCGCCTGCTGTGGCGCCCCCTGACCGGGACGCGGGGGGTGGCTTCGCCGCTCGCGGTCGACGTGAGCTGGCGCGACGGCGCGACGGCGCACTGCACGCTCGACGACGCCGCCCGGTGGTCGGACGGGCGACCGGTGACGGCGGCGGACGTCGCCGCAAACGCGGGCCTGCCGGAATGGGAGCACGTCGTGGCGGTTGCGGACGGGCCGCATTCCCTCCAGGTCTCGGGCCCCGGCGCGCGTGACTTCCTGGCGCGGCTGATCCCGGTACGCGTCGAGGACGGCGCCGCCCGCCGCGGGACGGGAAGCGGTCCGTACCGCCTGGTGGCCCTCGCCCCGGAACGGGCGCTCCTGGAACCGCTCTCGGGCCGCGGCCCGGCCCTGGAGTTCGTCGGCGTCGCCTGCCAGGACGCCGCCCTGGCACAGCTCCGGTGCGGCGCGCTCGACGTGATTCTGGAAGCGGACGAGGAGGCGGTCCGCCAGGTGCTGGCCGAGCCGGGGCCCGCCGTCGTCTCGCTGCCGGACAGCACCCGGACCGTGCAGTTCCTCGGCTTCGACTCCGCCGGACCCCGGCTGCCGGCGGCCGCCCGACGAGCTCTGGCACGAGCGGCGCTCGGCGCCGACGCGGCCACCGGGGTCTACCGCGGTTTGGCCCGGCCGCCGTCGGAGCCCTCCGGCTTCCGCCCGGACGCGGCCACGGCGACGGCCCCGGCCCCGCCCACGGGCGCGTACCGAGCGTCGGACGTGCCCCTCGAACTGCTGGTCAACGAGGAGAACAGGCTGCGGATCGCGACCGCCCACCACGTCGCCGCCCGCTGGGCGGCGGCCGGGACGCCGACGCTCGTGGTGGTCGAGCCCTGGCCGCGTTTCCTCGCCCGGCTGGATGCCGGAGACATGGACTGCTTCCTGCTGACCGTACGTGAACAGCCAGGCCTCTGGTCGGACCGGAACGGCGACGGTCTGCTCACCCGCTTCACCGGATATCAGGTCCCGGCGGACGCCGGCCGGGAGGAGATCGCCGCGCGCGTCGCGGCAGACGTGCCCGCCGTCGTCCTGACCCGGCACGTGGCCTGGACGCTCGCCGCCGCCGGTGCGCTCGGACATCTGGACGTCCTCGCCGCCGTGACCGGCGCCCCGGCGCCCTCCCTGACCGATGCCGTCTCCGGGCCCTCGGGAGTCTCCCCGGCCTACGTCGCCTCCGGGCTCTCCGGGCTCTCCGGACCCTCTGCGGGCGCGTGCTGATCGGCGCGGTCGGCCACGGCTGCTATTCGGTCGTCGCCGGCTCCACACATCTCCTCATCGACCCCCTGCTCACGCCCACCTTCCTCGGTGGAACCGTCGAGCCGTTCCCGCGTCGCACCGTCCTGACGGAGCATCTCCCGCCGGTCGACGCGGTGTTCGTCTCGCACAGCCACGCCGGCCATCTCGAACCGGCGAGCCTCGCTCGCCTGCCCCGTGGCGTCCCGGTCCTCGCCCCGCCGGACCCCACCATCCGCTTCGTTCTGGAGCGCATGGGGTTCACCGGGCACACCGAGGTGCGTCCCGGCACGGCGATGGACATCCCCGGAGGCCGTATCTCCTTCGTGGGCAGCGGTACCGGCCAGGGCTATTCCGGCCTCCTGGTCCAGGACGGCGACGGCTCGCTGCTCTACCTGGGGGACCGGGGGGACCTCGACCCGGGCCCGGCGCTGCGGGCGGCGGCCGGTGGGGTCGACGTCGCCGTGGTGAGCCATCCGTCGGACTACCACAGCTTCCTCCAGCATTCCACCTGGGACGGCGGTGCCCACGAGGGCGACACCCATGATGCCTGGCTGGCCCGTTCGCTGGAGCTGGCGGCCTCGCTCGGGGCCGGCCTGACCGTTCCCGGCACCACGGGCAACCGCTACCTGGACCCGGCCGCCTGGCTCAACCGCTACGTCTTCCCGATGCGCCCCGCCGAGTTCGTCGACCTGCTCGCCCGGGTCGCGCCGGACCGCCCGGCCACCACGCTGGACCCCGGGGACGCCGTCGACGTCACGGCCGGGAAGGCGACCGTCCTCCGGGACGTTCTGCCCTTCGTCCGCCGTGTCCCTTGTCCCGACGACCGGGGGCTCGACCCCACCGACCCGCCCGGCGAGCTGGTGGACGACGACCCGGAAGGCGTCGGGCCCGAAGCCCTGACAGAACGCTGCCGGGAGTATCTGCGCACCTCCCTGGTGCCCTGGGCGGCCGCCGGCCGCGGTGCGTACGGGCGGGAGCTACGGACTTACGGAACCCTGCGGATGACCTACCGCGTGACGCTCCACCTGCCCGGCGGCACCCGCCACACCTTCCGCCTGCGCTTCACCGGAGAGGACGTCGACGTGACCGAGCCGCCCACCGCGCCACCACTCGACCACGGGGAGGTGCATCTGCGCATCGCCGCTTCCGTCCTCGACCGCTGGTCACGGGACGTCATCCCGTACTTCGTCGCCGCCGCCGGATGCCGCCGGGCCGGCGGGGTGCACGCCGTGGGGCGGCTGAGCGACGGTTCCGTCTCCGTACGCAAGGTCCCGGCCCGCGATCTGGTGACCATGCACCTGACCGCCCACGTCGACCGATACCACCGGTGGCTGGCCCGAGAGGTGGACCGACATGCCTGGTGAACTGCTGTACGCCACACCCGGAATGACCGTGATGACCGTCGGTGACCGGCTCCTGGTCCGCAACTCCGACACCCGGGCGACCCTGCGGCTCGCGCCCCAGGACATGGCGGCCTTCGTGGCCGTCCTGGGCGCGCTCGCCCGGCCGCGGACCGCGCGAGATGCCACCGACCTGCTCGCCGACGTCGCCTGCGGCGATCAGGAGGCGGCGCGCACCGAGATCGAAGGGCTGCTGCGGCTCGGCGTACTGCGGACCACCGCAGCAGGGCCGGAGTCCGGCTCAGGCCGAGCCCCCGACCCCGGAGGGGGCCTTCGGCCGAAGGCCGGGGAAAGCTCTCCACCCGAGCCGGGTCCCGTCCCCGGCGTCGCGCACCGGGAGGACTTCGAGGACGACACCGAGTGGGCCGCGCACGGCTGGGGGGAGGCCTTCCGCTACCACCGGCACACCCGGCAGCTGCCCGTCGTCGACTGGTCGGACGACGAGGCCGTACGGCTCGACGTCGGCCTGATGCGCGGCTACCTCGCCGAGGGCGAGCCGCCACCTCCGTACCTTGACCGGGAAGCCCTGGAACGCGTCCCGGCACCGCCGCCCACGGCGCACGGGCGCGTGCGCGCGTTCACGGACACCCTGACCGGGCCGGCCGACACCCCCCTCGACGGGGACGACCTGTCGACGGTGCTGGCCCTGACCTTCGGGGCCACGGGTCACCGGCGGCTGCCCGTCACCGGCGCCCACCTGACGAAGACCAGCCCGTCCGGCGGCAGCCGGCACCCCCTGGAGGCCTTCGTCGCCCTGCTCCGGCCGGTCGGCGACCTGAAGCCGGGGCTCTTCCACTGGAGCGTGCGCGCCAACGCCCTGGACCGCCTGACCACCGGCTCGTACGAGGAGGAGATACGCCGCCACGTCATCCTCCTGCCCGACCGGCCCCGCTTCGACCCCGTCGCCGTCGTCGTACTGGCCGCCGTGTGCGAGCGCGGCATGTACCGCTACCGCGAGTCCCGCTCGTACCGTGTGCTCTACCTCGACGCCGGTCACCTCCTCCAGACCTTCGCCTACACCGCGTCCGCCCTGGGGCGGCCCAGCTACCGCGGCTACACCCTGCACGAAGAGCACGTCGGCACCCTGTTCGGTCTGGAACCGCTGCGCCAGCTGCCGCTGGCCTTCGGGATCCTCGGATGACCCCGGCCGCGGCGCGCACCTACCGTCGCTACCCGCTCCTGCGGATCCGGCTCGACGGCCCCCTCCTCTGCGACCTGCTCCTCGACGGAACGACCTACGAACTGCCCGGCGCCGCGCTGGTGGGCATCCTCTCGGCGCTCGACGGCGTGCACACCCTGAACGAGTTCACCGCCACGGCAGCCGGGCTCATGGAGAGCCCCGAGGACGCCGCGGCCGTGATCGGCGCCTTCGCGGAGGCGGGCCTTCTCGTCCCCTCCGACGTTCCCTGGCCCCAGATGGCGGCGGTGGAGCACTGGATCGAACGGGGATGGCTCGACGCGCTCGTGTTCCATCTGCGCGCCGGGGCGACCCGGTTCAGTGACGACGGTGTGAGCGACCCGAAGGCGCTGCAGGACCGACTGCTGCGGCAGGTCGTGGACGAGGGCGTCGACCTGTTCACACGCCATCCCGGCGCTCCCGAACACATCCTGCCGCCGCCGGTCCCGCGCGAGAAGCTGCCGCCGCTCTCGGACGTCCTGCTGCGCCGCCGTTCCAACCAGCCCTGGCGCGGCACCGGACTCACCCGCTCCGAGCTCGCGACCCTGCTCCACCACGCCAGTGCCGAGACCCTCGGCCTGCGCAGGGAGGTGGAGCGACACATGGCGGCCGAACCGTCCACGCTGCTCGGCTCGGCCTTCTCCGCGCTGGAGCTCTACGTCGCCGTATTCGCCGTCGACGGTCTCCCGCCGGGGCTGTACCACTACGCGGTCGACCGCCACGCCCTCGCACTGCTGCGTCCCGGCGACCTGCGCAAGGACTTCACCCGGATGTGCGCCGGGCAGGCGCGGGCCGGCAGCGGCTCCGCCACCCTCGTCGTCGCCGCCGACTGGCGCCGCTACATGCGCCGCTACCAGGGCCCGCACGCCTACCGCGTCCTCCTGACGAACGCCGCCGAGCTCGGCCAGAAGCTGCTGCTGCTCGCCACCGCCCTCGGCCTGAGCACCTTCCTCACACCCGCCTTCGACGACCGCGAGGCCGACCGGACGCTCGGGCTGCGCCCGGATCTCTCCACCGCGATCGAGGCCATCGGTGTGGGCTGACTCGGCGGCGGCCCTCTACCACCGGCTGTCCAGCTTCGGGTGGTTCGAGGAGCCGGCCGCCGCCGCGACGAGCGCCCGGCCGCTGCCCGCCGTGCCCCCGCCCGCCGGGGAGGGACACCTGCTGTCCCTGGCCCTCGTGCTGGACTCGCGCTGCTCCCGCCGCGATTTCGACGGGACGCCGCTGAGCCAGGACGCGTTGACGGCGCTGCTGTGGTGCGGTTACGGGCGCACCGGCGCGGGCCGTGCCACCGTCCCCTCCTGTGGCGGACTGCTGTCCTTGCGGCTGCTGGTGCTCGCGCTCCGGGTGCCGGGCCTCGCGCCGGGCAGCGCGTACCCGTTCGAGCCCGCGTCGCTGTCCCTCGGGCCGCCGCTGCCCGACGGGCCGGACGGCAGGGAGTTGTTCAGGACCCGGCACATCGCCTACGAACGCGCGGCCGCGGTCGTCTTCGTCGTGGGCGACCCCGAGCCGCCGGCCGGCCGTTACGGCGACCGGGGCTACCGCTACGCCCTTCTGGAGGCCGGGCACGCGGCGCAGAACCTGTGCCTCGCCGCCACCGCGCTGCGCCTGGGGGCCGTGACCGTGGGCGGCTTCGACGACGAGGCCGTGAACGTGGCCTTCGGGCTCGGCGACGACATCCCCTACTACGCCGTGGCCGTGGGCGGCGCGGGGTACGCGACGCCGCACGAGGAGGTGGCGGCGGTGCTGGCCCTGGGGCGGCGAGGCTGCCGGCGGACCGGCGCCGACCCGGTAGGGGACTCCGCGGCCGAGGCTGGAGCGGGCGCACGAACCTGACCTTGCGACAGCTCGCGATGCTCTTCGTCGACACGTTCTCGCAGGCAGTCGGTCGGTCGACCCCGATCGTCCACCCTTCAACAGGGCACGCTGCCGAGGGCGATGCAAAAATAGAACTGCCCCCGAGGGCGGCGAAGTCCCGCTGAGCGGGGGGCCAGGTAGCTGGGCGGTAGCCCGCCGGCAGCAGCCCTGACTGCTGATCACCCAAGCGGAACCACTGTTCCCCTGAGCAGGTGAGGTAACGCAATGTTCCCTCTGGGGCAGCGCGCGGAGAACGCGCGGAGAACTGGACGCAGAAGCGCAAAACGCCGTACCCGTGTGGAGGCCGGCACGGTCGCTGCGACTTTGCTGGCGGTTTCGGTAGTAGTAGGTGGGACGGCCGAAGCCGGCAGTGCGACGAAAGCGCCGCAAGGCCCCAGTCAATGCCGTGAGAATTACAAGTGGCGCCAGATTACCCCATCCGACTATGTCTGCATCCCATGGCAAGAAACCTACCTCCTCGCTGTAGACGAGATAAACGCCAGAGGAAACAGCAATAGCGCAGGCGAGTGCTTGAACGGGTACAGGCACCGCCATGCTGTTCCCGGAGACAATCTGTGCGTGAGTGACGCAGCGTATCGCCGTGCGCGGCGGCAAAATGCTGAGGTGGCCTACGGTTGGGCAGGCACTGCCAGCCGCGACCCCGAGATCCGCATCGTTCTGCATCCGTTCGATGTCAGCGGAGAGGCGTACACGATAACCAGCGGGGGCACGGATCCCCGAAAACCGCTCGTGGTCGACGTATTCGCTGCAAGCGAGGCCGACGAGATCAAGCTGGGCGTGTGGGGCAGGCACGGGGGTGACAACCAGAAATTCTACTTCAAGGCTCCACGCACAGTGGATGGAACCGTTTACAGAAACAGTTTCCAAATCGTGGCGAAGCACAGCAGTAAATGCCTGGACATCGAATGGGGCAGCACGCAGAGCGGCACGAGGGTTCAGCAGTTCCGATGCACCGGCAACATCAACCAGAAGTGGTACCTCTGGCGCCGTGGCGACAACCAGTGGGAGATCCGTTCCGTCCAAAGCGGTAAATGCCTCGACATCTACAGCCCGTCCGGGACACCCCAGCTAGGGGGACACCTGCAGATCTGGCCCTGCCACGGCGGCGGCAACCAGGCCTGGAGGATACGCTCCGTCGGATAATGGTTCGGGCCCGCTGGGAGCGCCGCACTCCGCGACCTTTTCGGCAATCAACGGCGAGCCCTCTATGGCGCTTACCGGTTCTGGCGGTCCTAGTGCTTCGGTTGGCTCGCCGTCCCCAAAAGGAGTCAGCATGCACGCCAAGGAAGTTGTGACCTCGTCGCTCGTGATGCCTCTTACTTTGGCAACTGCTCTTATGGTGCCGGCCTTTTCGACATCCCAGGCGTCTGCCACCTCACGCGTCGACGGCAGGGCAGAAGCGCTGACGGCGGCGTACTGCGCGGACCAGGACAAGGTGATCAGGCCGAGGTCCGCCTACCCGGACACCAAAATCGGCGAGCAAAACTACCGGTTGCAAAGTAGCAGGATGGAAATAGCCGTCGCCTGTCTGGTGAACCAAGAGCGAGCGGCTCGAGGTTTGCCCGGGGTCAGCGTCCCAAGGATCCTGTGTCGAATAGGGCCGGGAGCCAAGTGTCCTCCGGCCGGGCTTGGGGGCGCGGCGTACGACCACGCGAGCGAAGCGGTGAAGTTGCGCTGGTGGACTACTGTGGCGAATTACCCATCCTGTACGCCCAGGAAAGATGACCCCAATACCAGCCGAGATGAAAGCCTCCTATGTGATCCACACGTCAATCCTGTGACGAAGTCGACACCCCAACAGCGTGCGCAGGAACGCGGTTACGGAAGCAACTGCAGTGGTGGTTGGAGAATGGCCGAAAACGTGTACACGGCGGCAGGTCGCAATGACCTGGTGACGCCGAAGGCCGCATTCGACTGGTGGATGAGCAGTCCGGGGCACCGGGCCAACATTCTCGACCCGGAATTCAACTCGATGACCGTGCGTGTGATGTTGGGCAGCGCAGACCCGACAACCGGGTCGACTGGGCCGGCGGCGACATATGTACAGATGTTCGGGCGCTGCTACGGCTAGCCCACTCCGTGCGCGCCACCTACTGCGCTTGGACGGGTCAGTCCTGCATCGAGGGTCGGGATCCGCGGTCAGCGTCCGACTCGGCGTTTCTTGGGCCGCGTCGCCAGTCGACAACGAACAGCCCCGGACCTGGGCTTCAAAGTCGACGTAGCGTTCTCCGAGGCCGGTGCTGCGTATACCGCCTCAGCTCCCTCGGCCGCGTGGTGGAGGGCCCGGCCCGCGCGCAGGGACGACACATGTTGTCGAGACCGCTCGACCGGCCGTCGTAGATCCGGCCCGGTGCGGGCCGAGCTCGTCCTCCAAAGAAAATGGTTTGCCAGCCTTGTGACTGTATGCCATCTTTCGGCCTGGCCCAGGAGTTGATCATCGACGATCGGTCGGTGTCGATGTGCCGGGCGGCCTCTCGGGGATCTACCGGAGAGGTGAGGAAGCGATGGGGAGTGGTGGCGTGGGGAACAGTTACGAGGACGAGTGTCGCCGGGCGTTGGCCGAAGAGCAGGCGAGGAGCCTTGCCGAGACCAACGACTGGGAGCATGTGGACAGGGAGCGGGTCCACCAGGACTGGGACGTGCTGTACCGGGAGGTCACCGCTTCGTTGGACGGCGGCTCCCTTCCCGGGGACGAGCAGGTCCAGGAGCTCGTGCGCAGGCACTTCGACATCATCTGCCGGTTCTATGTTCCCTCCAGGGAGGCTTACGTCGGCATGTCGCTCTTCTATGCCGAGGACGAGGCCATGAGGGCGTTCCACGATTCCTACCACCCGCGGCTGGTGGAGTTCCTGGGCGCAGCGATCAAGGTGTTCGCCGATCAGGGCAGCGGGTTCGCCCCCAGCGCAGGGTCCGAGGCTTCGGCGTAGCCCCGGCGTGCACGGGCGGGTGCGACCGGACCGGGTTCGGGCGCACCCGCCGCAGGGGAGGGGCGGGGTACAGGACCAAGGGCCGCGACGGTGGTACGCGCTTCGCAAGTTGCCGTACTTGCCGGGGAGGTGGATCCACTGCGACCCCGTCTGGGAGTTGCCGGCAACCGCGTCGATCGCCTCTCGATGACCCCTTCGCCGGCCACGCCGTCACGGTGCCCTGTCGACGAACAACGGCTTGAGTCGCGCCCACTGCGCGTCAGGCAACGGCGCGCCAGAACAACGAAGGGGCTTGCTTGGCACGGCGCGGCTCGACGGGCAGTCTGCCCCATGCGTAGCCGCCGCACGTCCCGCGCGAGCATGTACGAAGCACTGACGAAGATCACGACTTCGAATACGAGCCAGGGGGCGATGCCCCGGAGCGGTGTGCGTCAACGGCAACAACGAGCAGCACCAGGCTGGCAGGACGCCGAAGACCGAGACAGAGCGCTGATGCGGTGATTCGCACGGACATCGTCAGCGACATCCTCGGTCAGTGAAAGTGATCCAAACGAACCGGCCTAAAGGCTGCCCCGTAAGTGATCTTGCTCTGCGATGATCTAGACCGTGCCACGTGTGATCACAGCGTCCGAGCCGCCCTAATCCGGTGATAGCGGCAGCTCTGAGAGACACTTGCTTTCCCATCTCCGCCCGACGAGGTGGGCACAGCGCCCGCCTAACCAGAGGTCGGATCTCACCGGCACAGGTCAGGAGCATGCCTAGCGGGCCAGGCGGCCCAACACGGCACGGAACCTCTCCCGCCTGCAGCGACGCTCGCGTCCCACAGACCTGAGGCGTCACCGCGCAGCGAGAGGGTCTGGAGCCGTCGTTCCTCGGCGAACTAGCGGGCCCCTGGCACGTTCTGGTCGAGCATGCCCATTGCGGTGAGCACCGCGTGGCCGCAGGACACCGCGTCGTCAGCGTTTCCCGAGCCATGGGCCAACATGGCATACCGCAAGCAGATCGCAGCGAAGAAGGCGTAGGTGTCGGCGACATCGGTGATCCCCTCCTCGTTCGGCTGAAGCTCCGGGAACCGCTCCAACTGGCGCACGCCCTCAGCTGCGTCGGCGAGCGGCCGGTCGGCATGCCAGAGATCGCGAACAGACTCCGCATAGAAGTCCAGGTCGGCTTCGCGCCCCGGGTCGCCAGCCCTCAGGCCTACGAATAGTGGCGCCATGCGTTCGGCGCAGGCGGCGACATACAGGCGGATCGCCTCGCCGCCCCCGCCATGAAGTGCCTCCGTGACGGCCCCCTCCACCAGCTTCTCCACGTCCCACCCTCATCCCGTTCGAGCAGATCGACAGGCTACACAGCGGGCTGAAGAGCTTAGCTTCACGAGTTCGGACCCTGAGGCGTCTGGGTAGCCCCGTTCACTGGTGTGGATCCGCGCCAGTTCAACCGGGTGGTGCGTGCACTGCGGAGCGAAGGCGCCGACATCACTCGGCGGGGCCGGCCGTGGGGATTCCGCTGGAGGACTGAGTGCTTCTGGTGGCTGCGTACTGGCGTACCAACCTGACGCTGCGCCAGCTCGCACCGCTCTTCGGCGTTTCGAAGTCCGCAGCAGGTCGCATCGTCAGGCAGGTTGGACCTTTCTGGCGTTCAGGCCCCGGAAGTGGATTCGCAAGAACGCCGTGCTCGTCGTGGACGGCACTCTGGTTCCCACCCGCGATCACGCGGTGGCGGAGCGGCCCAAGAACTACCGGAACTCGACGAATCACCAGGTGGTCATCGATGCCGACACCCGACTGGCGGTCGTGGTCGGCCGACCGTTGCCGGGCAACCGCAACGACTGCAAGGCATAGCTATCCGGGGTGAAGGCCGCCGTCGGGAACACCGTAGTGATCGCCGACGGCGGCTATCGAGGTACCGGGCTCGTCATCCCGCACCGCCGCGACCCTGGACAGAGCGAACTGCCCACCTGGAAAGAAGAACACAACACCTCGCACCGCAAGGTCCGCGCTCGGGTCGAGCACGCCTTCGCCCGGATGGAGACCTGGAAGATCCGGCGCGACTGCCGCCTCAAGGGCGATGGCGTGCACCACGCGATGCTTGGCATCGCTCGTGTGCACAACCTTGCGCGCCGCGGCTGAACACACCCGTCCGAAGTGCGGCCCGTTCAGGATTCGGCGGGCAGGAGCTGGACCAAGCCGACCCAGTTCTTCTCGTCCACCTCGGTCTGCGTGGCGCGGACCCTCCAGCGGTCGGCCGGCAGCGGGACCGGCGCCTCGGCGGGCATTCCACCGTCGGGGTACTCGACGCCCAGGTCGGAACCTGCTTCGGCGGAGTCCATGAGCACCGCCGGACCGTCCGAGGCCCAGGTGCTGCACTCCTCCCACACCGTGGCCGGGTCTGCAAGGACGGTGTCCGCCGCGGCTCTCAGTCCGGCCTCGGAGTCGGCGGCGAGCCATCGCAGGAACGCTCGGTGCTGGGGCAGATAGCAGCTGGTCGCCGGCTCGTCCGCCAGCACCAGTGCCTGCGCACCGTTCTCGTCGATGGGGATCACACCGGCCAGATCGTCCACCGCGCAGGCCCGGTCGTAGTCGTCTGGGGTGGTGGCGTCTCCCGCCACAAGACCATCGTTCGTGCACCCGCCCCAGGAAGCCAGGGCGGAGACGGGGACGACGATCAGAGGGCCGCCCATCGACTCCACCCAGACAGCAGAGGGGTGAGAGGCATCGCCTGCAGTGGACGAGGAGGTGATCATGCAGTCAGTATGACCGCGCCCACTGACACCGCCCCGGGCTCGTTGGAGCCCAGGACGGGGAAAGGCTCAGCGCCTGTGGCAAGCAGCAGTTACGGGACAGCCTTCAGCCGCGCTTGGGTTCGTCATGGATGGTCAGTGCACCCGCGAGGTCGAGGTCGGCGACGGTGCCGTGTGCCCCGGCGCGGACGAGCAGCACTGCGCCGAGCGCGGTGCTCCAGAACGTCCTGGTTTCCACGCTGAGGGGTCGACGGGTTCCCCAGCCGCGACTGTCGACGATCTGGCTCACGAAGCGTTCGGATTGCCGGAACAGCAGCTGGAGGTGCCGGTCGACCACGGGGGCGAGTTCCGGTTTGGAGATCCCGGCGGCGAGTGCTCGCGCGACCGACGGGAGCGAGGGCATCGCCAGTACTGCGCGGGCGACGTTGCGTCGGAATGCCGCCGCGTCGGGGGCTTGGCGGCCGATGCGCTCGATCCGTCGGGCGTCGTGCAGCAAGCCGAGAAAGGCGGCGTGCACGAGCAGCGAGTCCTTGGAGCCGAAGTAGTAGGTGACCTGGTTGGGGAAGGCGTCTGCCGCGTCCGCGATCTCCGCGACGCTGACCTCGGCGCCGGGCCGCTCACGGCAGAGCCGTGCCGTTGCCTCGATGAGCCTGCGTCTCGTCGCGCGACCGCGGTCCCGCGACCGGGCCGACGTTGACCGTCCCTCGGTTCGCTTCTTCTCCACCCCCTAATTGTATGTGATACAACAGGGCTTCATTCACTTGTATCGCATACAAGAAAGGCCCAAGGGCATGCATCGGACTGAAGTCGTCGTGACCGGACTCGGCGCGATCACGCCACTCGGTGGAGACGTGGAGTCCACCTGGGACGCCCTGCTTGCCGGGGAGTCCGGCATCCGTGGCGGCGTGCTGCCAGACCTCGAGGGCACCGGCCTTCCCGACATCGTCGCGGGCACCATGGCGATCGACCCCGCCACGCTGCTGCTGCCGGTGCAGTCCAGGCGGCTCGACCGCTCACAGCAGGCAGCCCTCACTGCGGCGGCCGAAGCCTGGGCCGATGCCGGCGCCCCCAACGTGGATCCGGACCGGCTCGCATCAGCGATCGGCACGGGCATCGGTGGCGTCGGCACGCTGCTCAAGCAAGACGACGTACTGGAGACGGCCGGGACACGGCGTGTCTCGCCACGCACGGTCCCGATGCTCATGCCCAACGCGGCGGCAGCGCTGATCAGCATCGAATACGGCGCGCGGGCCGGGGTCTACACGCCCGTTTCGGCGTGCTCCTCCGGCGCCGAGGCGATCGCCCTGGGGGCCAGGCTCATCCGTGCCGGCGAGGCGGACGTCGTCATCGCGGGTGGAACCGAGGCCGCGATCACCCCGATCACGGTCGCAGGCTTCGCCCAGGCACAGGCATTGTCGCGCTACACCGCCGAACCCGCCTCCGCCTCCCGGCCGTTCGCCGCGGACCGCAGCGGATTCGTCCTCAGCGAAGGCGCGGCTGTCGTGGTGCTCGAAAGCGCCGAGCACGCCAGCGCCCGAGGCGCGCGCGTCCACGCAGCACTCGCGGGCGCCGGCATCGCAGCCGACGCTCACCACATCACGGCGCCCGCTGCCGACGGCTCCGGCCAGATCTCCGCCATGCGCAAGGCCCTCGCCCAAGCCGGCTTGGCTCCCGAGCAGATCAGCCACATCAACGCCCACGCCACCGGAACCCCCCTCGGCGACGTCGCCGAGGCACACGCGATCGGGAAGGTCTTCGGCCGCGCCACCGTGACAGCCCCCAAGGCGGCGCTCGGCCATCTCTTCGGCGCCGCCGGCGCCATCGAAGCGCTCATCGCCGTCCTCAGCGTGGAGCACGGTGTCATCCCGCCGACCCGCAACCTCACCACGGCCGGCGTCGGTCCCGACATCGACCTCGATGTCGTCGCAGACCGACGAGACGTCCCCCAAGAGGCCGTACTCAGCAACTCCTTCGGCTTCGGAGGGCAAAACGTCTCACTCATCGTCACCAGCGCACGCCACCACACGTCCCGAACGTCCTCGACCACGCCATGACCCACACGAAGAGGGTGCAGGGCCGGGGGAGTGGTCGGTGGGGGTGAGGCCGCCTGGCCCTTCGCCTCCACCCTCAGGTCCGGTACGACCGGCTCGCCCGCTCAGTTCGCAGGGATATCAGGATGAAGGCGTCCGCGTGTCCGTGTCAGGGACTGGCCTGAGCCACCGTGACGTTCGGCGACGAGTTCGGCAGCGATCGACAGCGCTGTCTCCTCCGGTCCGTGCGCGCCGAGGTCGAGGCCGATCGGGGAGCGCAGTCGTGCCAGTTCGTCATCGGTCGCGCCTGCTGCGCGCAGGCGCTGGGTGCGGTCCTGGTGGGTGCGCCGGGAACCCATCGCCCCGATGTAGGCGACCGGTAGTTTCAGTGCCAGTTTGAGGAGCGGTACGTCGAACTTGGCATCGTGCGTGAGTACGCACAGCACGGTTCGATGGTCGGTCCGAGTGGCTTGCAGGTAGCGGTGTGGCCAGTGGACGACGACTTCGTCTGCGTCGGGGAACCGGGCGCGGGTTGCGAACACAGGCCGGGCGTCGCAGACGGTGACGTGGTAGCCGAGGAACTTTCCGAGCCGTACCAAGGACTCCGTGAAGTCGATCGCTCCGAAGACGATCATGCGGGGTGCCGGGACGCTGGACTCGACCAGCAGCGTCAGGGGGAGACCGCAGGAGGACCCGTCCTCGCCGACGACGCAGGTTCCCGTGCGCCCGGCTTCCAGCATCGCCCGTGCGTTGGCTGCCGCGGTGCGGCTCATTGAGGGCCGGCCGCCGAGGCTCCCCTCGTACGAGCCGTCGGGGTGGACGGCGATGGCACGGCCGAGCAGTTCGGCCGGACCGTCGGCGATGCGGGCCAGCGCGATCGTTTCTCGTGAGCGGGCGGCGTCGAGGGCAGTCGTGAGGGTTTCGCGGTCCGGGTCGCCGAGGCGGACCGGGGTGACGAGGAGGTCGATGACGCCGCCGCAGGTGAGGCCGACGGCGAACGCGTCTTCGTCGCTGTACCCGAACCGCTGCAGGACGGTCTTTCCGTCTTTGAGTGCTTGCCGGCACAGTTCGTAGACCGCGCCTTCCACGCAGCCGCCGGAGACCGAGCCGATGGCCCTGCCGCCGTCGCCCACGGCAAGGGCGGCGCCGGGCGCGCGCGGGGCGCTTCCGCTGACCCGGACGACGGTGGCGGCGGCGAAGTCGCGACCTTGGTCGATCCAGCGGCACAGCTCTTCTGCGATGTCCAGCACGTGTCTTCTCTCCCAGCCCACTACCCCTGACCAGGCGTCCGTTGGTGACAGCGGGCTGTGACTGTGACGCGGCAGGCCGGCGTTCACGCCGGCCTGCCGCGTCACCTGGCGTCGGATGTCAGTTCATGAGCTGGTCGACGGTGATGGGGAGGGAGCGGATGCGGCGGCCGGTCGCATGGAAGACGGCGTTGCCGATGGCCGCGGCCAGTCCGACGAGACCGATTTCCCCGACTCCCTTGGTGCCGACTGCGGTTGCCGGGTCCGGGGCGCCGACGAACCGCACCTGCATGTCGGGGATGTCGGCGTTGACCGGCATCAGGTAGTCGCCGAAGGTGGCGTTGGCGATGCGGCCGGTGCCCGCGTCGGTGGCCGTCTCCTCGAACATCGCCTGGCTGATGCCGCCCACCGTGGCGCCGACGATCTGGCTGGTGGCGGTCTTCTCATTGAGGATGCGGCCGCCGTCGATGACGGAGACCACGCGCGCCACCCGCAGAAGCCCGAGATCGGGATCGATGCGTACTTCGACGAACTTCGCGCCGAAGGCGCCCGCGATCGCCATGCCCAGATCCTGCGACTGGGGCGGGGTGCTCTTGCCGTCGGCACTGAGCTCCGTCAGGTCGTGGCGGTCCAGGATGGCGGCGTAAGTTTCTCCCTGTTCGGGGTCGCCGGCGAGGTGGATGCGGCCGTCGGTGACGCTCACGTCGTCTACGGAGGCTCCGCGCAGCGGGGATTCCTCGTCGTCGCGGACCACGTCGAGGAATGCGTGCACGAGATTGTGGCAGGCGTCGTGGACCGCGTTGCCGAGGCCCCCGGTGAGTCCGGAGCCACCGGCCTGGGGCGCGTACGGCATGTCGGAGTCGCCGAGGTCGAAGCGCACCCGGCTGACGTCGAGGCCCAGGAGCTCCGCGGCCAGTTGGGTCATGACCGTGTACGTGCCGGTGCCGATGTCCGTGGCGCCGCTGCGTACGTACGCCGAGCCGTCGCTGCGCACAGAGGCGCGGGCCTGGCACGGGTTCTGGTAGAACGTGAAGGAGGCAGCCGCCAGGCCGTAGCCGACGCGCCAGCGGCCGTCGCGCATGGAACCCGGTTCCTCGGTGCGCTTCGACCAGCCGAACAGCTCGGCGCCTTCGGTCAGGCATTCCCGCAGCGCGTTGCTCGACCAGGGAAGACCGGAGATCGGGTGCCGTTCGGCGAGGTTTCGCAGGCGGAACTCGAGGGGGTCCATGCCCACGGCGTGGGCGGCTTCGTCGATGGCGGACTCCAGGGGGAAGTTGCCCTGTCCTTCGCCCGGCGCGCGCATGGAGCCCGGGCAGGGGATGTTCAGGCGTGCCTGCCGGTCGCGGGTGACGACGTTGGGGCACGCGTAGGAGACGGCTGCGACACGACTGACCAGTTCGGCGTTGTCGTCCTCCATCGCGGTCGACGAGAGGGCGTGGTGCTCGATGGCGACCAGGTCCCCGTCGCGCGTGGCGCCGACCTTGATCTCCTGGACGCTGTTGGGCCGGTGTCCCACCGAGGTGAACATCTGGGGCCGGGTCAGGACCAGCTTGACCGGCCGGCCGGTCTCGCGGGCGGCCACCACGGCGAGGACGACGTGCGGCCACATGCGCAAGCCGGCGCCGAAGCCGCCTCCGACGAACGGGGCCAGGACCCGGATGCCGGCCTCGGGGACCTTGAAGACCGTGGCGAGGGAGGTGCGCACGTTGTGGATCGACTGCGTGGAGTCGTGCACCGTGAGCGCGTCACCGTGCCAGTGCGCGACGGTGGTGAACAGCCCCAGCGGGTTGTTCGTGTTGTCGGGCGTGGTGTACGTGCCCCCGACGACGACGTCCGCCCGGGCGAAGCCGGCCTCGACGTCACCGCGCTCCGTGTCGTAGCCCAGGGGGTCGACCAGGATCTCGGCCCGCGGGTCGTTCACGTCGAGCACGGCGTCGGTGGCGTCGTACTCGACGTGGACCAGCCGGGCGGCGTGCCGGGCCTGCTCCGCGGTCTCGGCCACGACGACCGCGACGTGCTGGCCGTAGTGCAGGATCCGGTTGTCCTGCAGCGGAGCCGGAGGCGAGGCACCGAGCGGGGTCGTCTGGCCGCGTTCCAGCTTCGGGGCGTTCATGTGCGTGATGACCCGCAGTACCCCCGGAGCGGAGTCGGCTTCGCTCACATCGATGCCGCGGATGCGGCCGGCGGCGATGGTGCTGCCCACGAGCGCTGCGTGCGCCATGTCGGGGAAGGAGAAGTCGTTGGGGTACAGAGCCGCTCCGGTCACCTTGAGCGGGGCGTCCACTCGGTCGATGCCGGCACCGACGGCCTTGCCGTTTTCGAGAGTCGTCATGAGGGTTCTCCTGCAACGGTCTCGAGCGTGCGCACCAGGGTGCGTTTGGCCAGCTCCACCTTGAACGCGGTTCCGGGCAGCGGCCTCGCGCCGGCCAGGGCCGCCTCCGCCGCCGCGCGGAAGACGTCCGACTCCGCACGGGCACCCTGCAGGACTTCCTCCGCGTCCCCGGCGCGCCAGGGAACGGTGCCGACCCCGCCCAGCGCCACCCGCGCCCGTCGGATGACGCCGTCCTCGATCACCAGGGCGACGCCGGCCGAGGCCAGGGCGAACTCGTAGGAGACGCGGTCGCGGACCTTGAGGTAGTGGGACCGGGCGGCGTACGGAAGGAGCGGGACCTCGACCCCGGTGATCAGCTCACCGTGGCGCAGCACGTTCTCGACGTGCGGTGTGTCGCCGGGCGGCAGGTAGAACTCGGTCAGCGGGATCGACCGTGTGCCGTCGGCGCCCTGGACGTGGACGAGCGCGTCCAGCGCCGTGAGGGGAACGGCGACGTCGGAGGCGTGCAGGGCGATGCAGTGGTCGCTGGTGCCGAGGATGGCGTGCATCCGCTGGATGCCCTCGATGGCAGCGCACCCTGTCCCGGGGTTGCGCTTGTTGCACGCGGGGACGGTGGGGTCTCGGAAGTAGCGGCATCGGGCCCGCTGGAGCAGGTTGCCGCCGATGGTGGCCATGTTGCGCAGCTGGGGCGAGGCGCCGAGGAGGAGTGCTTCCCGTACGAAGGGAAGCCGTTCGCGCACGACGGAGTCGGCGGCGAGCTCCTCCATCGTGGTCAGGGCGCCGACGCGGATCGCCGATTCGTCGTGGGTGATGCCGCCGAGCGGAAGGCGGGTGATGTCGATGAGCCGTTCGGGGCGCAGGACTCCGTCCTTCATCAGGTCCAGCTGCGTGGTGCCGCCGGCGAGGAACGACGCGTGCGGATCAGCGGTGACCTGGGCCACGGCCTGGTCGGCGTCGGTGGCCCGGGCGTATGCGAAGGGGTGCATGGTCAGCCTTCCGCCGTCACTTCGCGAATTGCCGCGCGAATGTTCGGATAGGCACCGCACCGGCAGATGTTGCCGCTCATGAACTCGCGGATGTCATCCTCCGAGTTCGCACGTCCCTCCGCGATGAGGCAGACCGCGGACATGATCTGCCCCGGCGTGCAGTACCCGCACTGGAGGGCGTCGTGCCGGGCGAACGCCTTCTGCACGGGATGCGGCTCACCGTCGACCGCGAGCGATTCCACGGTCGTGATCTCGCGTCCTTCGTACTGGGCGGCGAGCGCGAGGCAGGACACCACCCGCTTGCCGTCGACCACGACGGTGCAGGCCCCGCACGCGCCCTGGTCGCAGCCCTTCTTCGCCCCGGTCAGTCCCAGATGGTCCCGCAGGGCGTCGAGCAGCGTGACCCGAGCGTCGAGCCGGAGCCGGTGGGACGTGCCGTTCACATCGAGGATGACGTCGACCTCGGGCGGGGTTTCCGGCCGCTCCTTCCCCGTCGACCGTTCCCCGGCGTCCACTTGTTTCATGGCGTCTCATTTCCGAGCTCGTCGGGACCATCTTTCAGCGAGAGGAACGCAGAAGGGATCGATTCTCGGCGAGGCCACTCACGTGTCACGAATACACCGCACGGCCGCGCCGGCGTTGCGCCGCGGGGCTCCCATCACACGCCGCCACGCTAATGCCGTCCAAATGCGCTCGCATCTGTTGGCACACGGGCTGGCACGCGTTCACCCGTGCGGCCCTCCCCGGGCGCCGACCCCACAGTGGGTATCAGTGGGTGGGGCGGTGACGGGGCGCAGCGCCGTCCTGGCCCCGGTCCAGGCCCCCGGCGGCCCCGCGACCGTTGATGGTGGCGCTGCCCGACGTATCAACGGGGAAGGCCCATGGAACGGGCCATCAGCGCGTCGAAGGCGCGGTCGGGCAGGAAGCGTCGCAGGCCGATGAGGGGACGTGCGCCGAAGCCGACGGCGTAGCGGGTCTTGGGCCGGCGTGCCGTGACGGCCTTGCCGATGGCGTCGGCGATGACGGTGGGCGGGGACATCCGCTTGACCATGGTCTCGGAGCGCAGGGAGGCGGCGACGGCCTCGGCCTGGTCGGAGTAGGCGCCCGAGGCGGAGGACTTCTCCAGGTGGTCGGCGGCGATGCCGCTCCACTCGGTGCGGATGCCGCCGGGCTCGATGACGACGACGTCGATACCGAAGGGCTTGGCTTCGATCCGCAGGCAGTCGCTGAGGGCTTCGAGGGCGAACTTGGTGCCGTGGTACCAGCCGCCCAGCGGGGTGTAGATCTTCCCGCCCATCGAGGTGATGTTGACGACCGTCCCGCTGCGCCGGGCACGCATGTGAGGCAGGACGAGCTGGGTCAGGCGGACGGCGCCGAAAACGTTGACGTCGAACTGGCGGCGAGCCTCGTCCTGCGAGACGTCCTCCAGGGCGCCGTACGAGCCGTATCCGGCGTTGTTGACCAGGACGTCGATGCGACCGGTCTCGGAGACGATCCGGTCGACTCCGCTGCGCATGGAGTCGTCGTCGGTGACGTCCATCGCCAGAGGGCGGACGCCGCGCTCGGCGAGCTTCCGCAAACGGTCGGTGCGGCGGGCCGCCCCGTACACGGTGTAACCGAGGCCGATCAGCTTGAGGGCGGTCGCCTCGCCGATGCCGGAGGAGGCACCGGTCACGAGAGCGGTCTTGGTGGTGGTCATGGGATTCCTCATATTCAGGACGTTGTGGGGGCGCTTCGGACCGGTGACCAGGACGCTCCTGTTCATGGCCGTCTCCGCTCCTGCGCCGTGTCCACCACTGCGGTGGTTCGCGGCTTCCACGCTAGGCGGAGATTCACGACGAGGAACTAGCGGAAGACGCCTTCCCCCTTGCCGTTCACGCCAAGGATTGATGGCGTCTTCTGCGGGTCGAATGGCGCGTACGGCGTCCCGGCCGCCGTATGCGGAGTCCTACCGTGAAGGCATGGCATCGAAGCAGTTCACCCTTGACCCCGGGACCCGTGCTCTCCTGCACGATCTGGGGATCTCCATCGCCCGCGTGCTGCGGCGGGCACAGCTCCCGGCCGGCCTCTTCGCCCACGGCACGGCGGTCACGATGACGACCGAGGAGTACTACCGGTTCTGGGAGGCGCTGGACGCCGAGTCCGCGGACCCCGACCTGGCGGTGAGAATCGGGCGCGCCCTGTCCGTCGAGGCGTTCAACCCGCCGATCTTCGCGGCGCTGTGCAGCGCGGATCTGCGCACCGCGGCCGACCGCATCGCCACGTTCAAGCCGCTCATCGGCCCGGTGAACCTCAAGGTCACCTACGACCACACGGGGCTGACGATCGCCATTCACTGGCCCGAAGGACCGCCGCCACCGCCACTGCTCGTCACCGCCGAGCTCGCGTTCTGGGCGGCGCTGGCACGCATCGGCACGCGGCGCGAGGCGAACCCGACCCGCGTCACCATGCGCCGGGCACCGCAGCCCTCACCCGCGACGGCCTCGTACTTCGGAACGCAGATCCGCAAAGGCGAGGCCGATGCCGTCACCTTCTCCCCCGAGGACGCCTCACTGCCCTTCCTCACCGAGGACGAAGCCATGTGGAACTTCTTCGCACCGGAATTGCGCCGCCGCCTGTCCGAACTCGAAGCGTCCGCCACCACCGCCGACCGGGTGCGCGCCGCGCTCCACGAACGCCTGCCCGCCGGCGAGAGCTCGATCAACGCCATCGCCGCCCAGCTCATGCTCAGCCCCCGAACGCTTCAACGACAGCTCCAAACAGAGAACACCAGCTACCAAGCCGTCCTCAGCGACACCAGGGAGAACCTCGCCCGCCACTACCTCGCGGACCCGTCCCTCGCCACCTCCCAGGTCGCCTACCTCCTCGCCTACGACGACACCAACTCCTTCTACCGAGCCTTCCGCCGCTGGACCGGACTCACCCCGGAAGCCGCACGCAACGCCCGCTCCACCACATAGGACACGGACTTGGTCCCTGCAGGGCTTCTGGTTCACCGACGGTCTGTCCTGGAGGGCTTCAGCATGCCGTGCAGGGCCGGCACCTGACCGTGCCGCGGCTGGTGACTCTCTACCCGGATTCGTCACCAGGAACTCGACGATGTTGGATAGCGGCATGGTGAGACGCAAGAAGGAGAAGAAGAGGCGGCCCGCCTGGGGCATTCCGAAGGGGATCTTCCTGTCTGCGACGCCGGAAGGCTGGCGCACCAGCATCCTGACCGAAAGCGGAAATCTCTGCGGGCGGCTGAACGTGCCGATCAACACCGACCCGCAAGACGCGCGGGCCGCTGCGGCGGTGATGGTGACGGAACTCGCGCGCGACTTCCACGATATCGACGTCGAGGTGAGCTGGGATCCGCCCCAGGAGCCCTGGTCATGGACCGCCCAAGTCACTCTCTCCGCCGAAAATGAACCACCTTCGCCGGACTCTGAAGGCTGAACGGCGAGCTCAGGAGTAGAAGAGGCCCCGCTCGCGGCGGAGTTCGAAGCCGGCCCGGCCGAACATCCGGCGCTTGAGCATCCTGACCCGATTGACATGGCCTTCGACGACCCCTGAGTGCCACGGCTGCGAGAGCCCTGCGGTGACGGTGACGTTCTGCTGGCAGCCGCCGAGAGAGGCGCGCCACGGGGACAAGGAAGCAACGGGCAAAGAGGGTCTCATGCCGTGGACGGCGCGCTGCTGTCACTGCGTTGTCGTTGGCGGTGTTTGCGCATGGAGACCTGGGAGCCGCAGCCGGTGCTGCAGTACAGCCCTCCTCCGTTGCGGGTGCGGTCGAAGAACCCGAAATGGCATGGGGGATTCCGGCAGGCTTTGATGCGTCCCCAGTCGCTGCTCTGAGCAAGCGTCGTCACCGCGGCCAGTACGGTGCCGAACACGCCCGGCACACCGGTCTGCGGCGAGGCGAGTTCTGCGCCGCCGGCCGTCACCACGGTCGCCAGAGGGTAGAGCGACCCGACACGTCGCAGGTGCCGCTCGGCGTGCAGCAGCGGCTCGCCCAGGCTCTTCTCGTCGCCCGAGTGCGCGAGCAGCAGGGCCACCAGGGCGTCACGCAGCTCACGCGCGACCGCGGCGTCCGCGTCGGTCGCCACGGTGTCGCCGTCGAACTCGTCGCGCTCCGCCAGCCACGCCGCGAACGAGCGCCCGCCCTCGAACAGCTCTCGGCGGCCCGATCCGTCCGCGCGCGTGTTCACGAACGCGAGAACGGTCTCCACCGTCGATGACACGGTGCGCGGGCTGGGCTTGGGGGATTCGGATGCCGCACTGCTCATAGGCCCACTCTACATCAGTGCAATCGGCGCTAATCCTCCTAGGGAGCAACCACGGCCCAGCCCAGCGTTGACGCGTTGCGAGCTAACGCCTTATGGTCGCAACATGAATAGATCACTCAACCAGCAGCCCCAGCCCCGCACCTGGCTGATCACCGGCGCGACGTCCGGTATCGGCCGCGAACTGACGCTCCAGGCGCTGGAGCACGGCGACACCGTCTCGGCCCTCGCCCGCGACACCTCCTCCCTGGACGAACTGGCGCAAGCGCACGGTGAGCGCCTGCTGCTCATCCCGGCGGACGTACGTGACGAGCAGGCCGTCCGGGCCGCGGTGGACGGCACGCTCGCACGCTTCGGCCGCATCGACGTCGTGGCCAACAACGCGGGATACGGACTGTTCGGAGCCGTCGAAGAGGCCTCCGACGCACAGGTGCGTGCCGTGTTCGACACCAACGTCATGGGGGTGCTCAACGTGCTCCGCGCCACGCTGCCGGTGCTCCGCGCCCAGCGGTCCGGCCACGTCCTCCAGGGCTCGTCCGTCTACGGGCAGTCCGCCCACCCCGGCGTGGGCCTGCTGGCCGCCACCAAGTACGCGGTCGAGGGACTGTCGGACGCGCTCGCGGCCGAGGTCGCACCGCTTGGCATCAAGGTCACCGTCATCCAGCCCGGAATGACCGCGACTCCCTTCCTCGCCAACCTCGACGTCGCGGTCGGCCTCTCCGACTACGACCAGACCGTCCGAGAGGTCCACAAGGCCATCGGAGAGCTGCCGGCGTCCGCGTTCTCCGCCGCCGCGCGGATCGCCGAAGGCATCCGGGTCGCGGTCGACAGCCCCAACCCTCCGCTGCGCCTCGCCCTCGGCACCGCCAGCGCGACGGCCATGCGCCCCGCTCTGGAGGCACGGATCGCTGACCTGGACAGCTGGCAGAACGTGACCGACGCCGTCGACAGGTAGCACGCCGGGTGGAGGTCGATCCGATGGCCCATGTCACATTGCCCGTGTCGAACTAGATCCTCTGCGCACACCGGTACGACGGCCTCGCGCCGGCACCACTCCGTCTCAGCGCGCCGTCGTACGCGGTCCCGGCGGGCCGATCCTTCGAGAACGCCATGGGCCCCTTCCGGGATGGAAGGGGCCCATGAAGCGCCTCAGCGGCTCAGAGTGAGTCAAGCCATCTCCGGGCGGCCGCTTTCTCCTGCCGTGGCGTCCTCGGATATCCCGCCGCCCATTCAGCCATGGCGCGAAGATCCTCGATCTCCGTGAATCCGGCCGCCACGACGGTGCGGATCGAGGACGTGGTCGAGCAGCAGAAGGCGGCGACGTCTCCGGTCACCGACAGCGCGGTGAACTCCGGTTCGCCGAGACCGCTGCCGAGAGCCGCGGCGGAGCCCGCGCCCACGAGATCCCAGGATTCGGCCAGCCGGACGCGCGCCCACCACAAGTCGCTTCCGCCCTCTTGGAGCGCGACGGAGACCAGGAACTCCCGCCCGTCCCCGAAGAGGCCGCCTTCGTGGCAGAGCTCGAACCAACTCGTGTTCGCCTTGGCGAGGAAATCGGGAGTACCGCGGTCGACGAGCGAACGCGCCCATTCCCCGGACGACGGCTCGTATCCCGTGGCCATGTTGGCGAGCGGCGGCGGGATGAGGGGGAGTTCCAGATCCATCAGTTCCAGGAAAACCAGTCCGGCGGGGGCCAGTCGCCCAGCGTGGTCCATTGTTTCAACCCTTCTGGAGGACCTGTGAACGAAGCCCACCCATACATGGAAGAAGCAGTGCACGAAACCTCACGAGGGGTGCCGTGCACTGCTTCCCGTCTAACCTACTACCACTTGTAGATGCGTGGCGATCCGTAGTTGTGGACGCCGCCCCTCAGGGGGAACCAGGCGATCTGCCCGGTACCTGCGTTGACCATGATTCTGGCGTGGCTTCCGTTCCTGCCGTTCCAGTAGATCAGTGATCCGGCGGTGTCGTTACCCATCCAAGAGGCCCACTGGGACCGCTGCCGGGAATTGAGATCGCGTCCGTTGAAATGGTCGAGCCCGTCAGAGGCATCCCCGTGCCGTGCACGCATGTTGGGATTCGCCCGGTACTTGGCCACGAGGTCATGGATTTCCTCACCGGCCTCGAACCACTCCTGGAGATCGGCGTTGGCATCGCTTCTCTTCTTGACCGCGGCGTCGGAATAGTGATCGTCAGGCGTCCATGTGCTGGTCGCCTTGCCTTCGATCTGGTCGCCCTCGGTCGGGCACGAGTCGTTGTGGACGAGGGTCGGGGTCGCGCCCGCCAGCACGTAGTACGTGTGAAGATCGCCGACCGTGAGGTTGTGGACGCGCTTCTGCTGGGTCCAGCGCCTGACCTCGGTGACCTGGACCCAGGTCCCGGACGAGGTGCGGAGCCACTCGCCGGCCCTGAGGTCCGTGGCCTTCTGCCACTTGTGCAGAGACGGAACCCAGAAGGGGTGACCGTCGGTCGCGGTGATCTTCTCCTTGGCGTCACCCTTCGTGCCGTCGGTGTCGATCGTGATCTCGACGAGGTTCTTCTGCCCCTCGCCGATGATCCTGGCGACGACGGGCTTGGCCTGCGTGGCGCCCGACGTCTCGTCGGTGGCCATGACCTCGTCACCGAGCCGGACCTCGTCGATGGCCTTCGAGGTGCCGTCGGCCATCAGGACCCGGGTGCCCGGCACGAAGCTGTTGCAGCCACTCGAACCGCCGCTGTCGGTCTCCTTGCCGCCCGACTTCTTCGGCTCGTCCGCCTTCTTCGACTCCGCGGACTTCGACGACTTGCCGTCGCCGTCCGCGTTCTTCGCCTTCTGCGCCGAGGACTTGCCCTGCTTCGCCGCCGTCGCTGCGGCCTCGTCGGCCTTCTTGGCGGCTGCGGCTGCGGCCTCCTGGGCGGCTCTGCGGGCCGCCGCGGCCTCTTCCTCCAGTTTTCTCGCGCGTTCGGCAGCTTCTTCGAGTTGGCGCTTCCATTCGGCCAGGTCCTCGGCGTACTTGGCCATGGCCTGCTGGTACCGCTCGACCTTGCGCATGATGTCGCGCGCCAGGGCGAGCTTCGAGGCCCAGCTGTTGAACGCCTCCCAGGCGCGGTCGAGCGCCTTGAGGATGCGCTTGGCGCGGCCCGCGAAGGGCAGCGCCGCGTCGAGCGCCAGACCGGCGCAGGCCCAGCCGTCACCGCCGAGGCAGGCCTTGATGTCGTTGTAGCCCGAGACGTCCTTGAGGATGCCCACGGCGACTTCGAGAGCCACGTCCAGCGCGCTCTTGCCCTGGATCATCCGGGCCCAGGCTTCCTCCGCCGCCGTGAAGTCCATGACGGGCATCACGGGCGGTGCGATCGAAAGCCCGCTCGGATCGCTGTACGTCACCGGCGAGTTGTTCGCGTAGGCGTACGGGTTCATCTGCTTGGGCTCGTTGAAGTCGACCACGGGGTCGACCGACAGGAACCGGCCCGTCGTCGGGTCGTACTCGCGCGCGCCCAGGTGGACCAGCCCGGTGGACTCGTCGATGTCGCCACCGACGAAGCCCTTCTTGCCCGGCCACACGGACGGCGCCGTGCCGCGGACCTCGCCGAACGGGGTGAACTTGCGGCGCGTGATGGCCGAGGTCGAGGCGTCCACGGCCGTGGTGGCCGTGCCGTTCTGGTCGCCCATCAGGTACGACGTGGTGATCACGCCGTCCTTGGCCGTCCTGACCATCACCGGTCCCGCCGGGTGGGCGTAATACCGCGTGCCCTCCAGCTTGCCCGCCGGCGTCAGCTTGACCTCGGTGCCCGGCAGGTACAGCGTGGTGCCGGTCTTGTCGCGCTTGATCAGGCGGGCACCATCGGCGTCGTAGACGAACTCCGTCGTCTCGGTGCCCTTGGTGACCTTCTGGAGCTGTCCCGCGACGTCCCAGTCCAGCGTCTGCGTGTCGCCCTGGATGGTCCGGGTGCGGGTGTTGCCCGCCTCGTCGTACGTGTACGACTCGGTGCGTGAACCGCCCGGCCCCGTCGTGTCGACCCTCTGCAGCTGGTTGGCGCGGGCCTGGCCGGGGGTGCCGTAGGTGAAGACACGGGTGACGTCCTTCGCGGTGTCAGCCGTGGGGGAGTGCTGGACCTCCTTGGTGCGGTTGCCGGCCGCGTCGAAGCTGTACGAGGACCAGTACGGGTTGGGCCCGCCCACCGAGGGGGTGGAGCCGGGTCCGGCGGATCCGGGCTTGGCGGCGCAGTCGTCCGTGGCGGTCCACGCCTCGTTCATCCGGCGCAGGTAGTCGTAACCGAAGCACTGGACGTCGGTGGGACCGTCCGATCCCTCCTTGTCCGAGATCTTCAGGAGGTTGCCGACGTCGTCCCGCTCGAACGTCGTGTCGTTGATCCGGCTCGGTGACACCTCACGGTCGTTGACCGTCCGCAGCACCTCGCGGGTCTGCTCGTCGTAGAAATGGGTCGCGTAGACCTGCGAGCCGGCCGGTCCCGCCTCCGTTCGCAGCACGTCGCCCATCGGCGAGTAGTCGACCTTGCCGACGAACGCCTTCCCCCCGATGCCCATGACGGTGGGCAGCTCGAAGTGGTTGTACGTCTGCGTGGTGATCTCGCTGGGCAGACCACCGGCCGCCGGCTGCATGGTCCATGCGGGCAGACCGGTGTTCGGCCGGTACCCGCTGGAGAAGCTGTAGGTGCCGGCGAGCGCGCCCTCGGAGGCCGGGATGGTGATCTTCGACCCGGTCGGACGGTACTCGGTGTCGTAACCGGTGACCTCCTGCTTGTAGGCGTTGCCGCCCACGTACCGGGTCGAGGACACGGGCATGCCGATGGCGCCGGGCAGCGTGTCGTACGTGGTCGACGTCAGCGTCGGACCCGTGACCGAGCCCTCGTGCGTGGCGACGATCCGGCCCAGCGCGTCGTACTCGGGGGCGACGGTCTTGCCGCGGGCGTCGGTCATGGACTCCAGACGGTCGCCCTTGCCGAACTTCGCGGTCGTCTCGCCCTTCTCGGGATCCGACTGCTTCGTCTGGCGACCGCGGATGTCGTACTCGAACGCCCACCGATCACCGGCCTGGTCGACGACCGACTCCAGCTCCCCGCGCCGGTTGTACGAGTACCGCGTCGCGTCGTAGGCACCCGTCGGCGAGTCCGCCTTGAAGAAGCGCAGCTCCGTCTTGCGGCCGGCGCCGTCCAGGAACGCACGGGTCGGGGTCTCGCCCTTCGGCGGGTCGACGGTGATGTTGTCGCCGCCGTACGAGGTCGTGGTCCGGGAGGTCTCCACGCCGAACTTGCGGGAGATCTGCGCGGTCGTACGCCCGGAGCCGTCGTACAAGGTCATCGTCGAGGACGGGACCTCGTTGTCCTTCGGGGCCCACTGGACGCCCGAGGCCGCCCCGTCGGTGTAGTAGGCGCCGTTGCTCTTCCAGACCTGGCCGAGGCTGTTGTAGAAGGTGTCCGAGATGATCCGGCCACCGCCCAGCGCCTCCATCTGGGTCTGGCGGATGCGCAGGCTCGCGTCGTAGATGTCGTAGCTGGTGCGGTAGGTGCCGTCGTCCAGGAGGGCCTTGTTGGTGATGACCACCGGGCCGTCCGTGCGGACGTCGTACGAGAACTCGCCGTCGGGCGACTTGCTCAGCGGGTCGCGGTCCGGGGACCAGACCTTGAGGAGCCGGCCGAGCGCGTCGTACCGCATGACCTGCTTGCGGCCGTTGACGTCCGTCTCGGTCAGGACCGAACCGCGGCCCTGGTCCGTCTCCGTGGTCTTGGTGTGACCCAGCGGATTGGTGGTGACGACCTTGTTGACGATCTGCCCGGACGAGGGGGTGTAGGCAGTCCGGGTGACCTTGCCGAAGACGTCCGTGGTGGCCGTAGGGCGGCCGTAGGCGTCGTACTCGGCGCTGCCGTTCGTCGTGTAGACCGGGCTGCCGTTCGCGTAGTCCGACAGCGACTCCGTCGACTGCACGTTGCCCGCCGCGTCGTAATGCATCCGCACGTCGGACGTCACGTCCGCCGGGCGGGACACGTTCGTCGCGTCACACGCCTTCGCGACCGACTCCACCCGCTTCTGCCGTGCGATGATCCAGCGCGCCGGGTCCTCGTCGTACTCGTAGCGGGTGCAGCTGTCGTCCGACGGGTCGGCGGTGTCGCCGCGGTTCGAGACCGACTGGGCGAAGCCGCGGGCGTCGTACTCCGTGTGCATCGCGGTGCGACGCCAGCCGCGGCCGTCGGAGAGGAGGATGCGGGAGGCGACGTCCGACGTCTGCTGGACGTAGGACTCCTGCGGCTCTATGTCCTCCTCCGGCACCGCGCCCTTGCGCAGCCGGGTCGCGGTGGGGCCGTGCAGCCACGGGGTGTACGTGGTGGCCGCCTCCAGCGGGCCGCCCTCTCCGTCGTACGCCAGGACCTCGCGGGTCTGGCCGGCGAAGAGGCGGTGGTCCGGGATCTCGTTGCCCTCGGAGTCCTTGACCTTGACCGACCTGGTGCCGCCGGCCGGCGTCGCGCGGTCGCCGTCGAGGCCGCGGAAGAAGAGCGCCTCCGTCTGCGAGCGCCGGTCCGGCGCCACGCCGATGTAGGTGCGGACCCGCTCGTAACCGCGCCACTGGGACCAGGTGCGGGTCTTGGGCCGCATCATCTCGGTCTCGTCGTCGTACGCCCATGCGGGGTCGCCGACGAACTCGTACTCGGTGCGCCGCGTCGGCGAGTTGCCGTTGCGGTCCTCCTCCTGGACCCAGTCCACCACGTGCTTGTGGAACCAGTCCGTGACGTACAGCTTGCGCTCGCGCGCCGGGTCGTTCGGGTCCGGGATCTCCGAGATCACCGGGTAGCAGCGCATCTTGTTCGTCTCGGGCGACGAGGGCAGCGCGCCGGCGGAGCACTGGGTGGCGGCGTAGTGCGCCAGGATCGTCGAGCCGGTCTCCGTGTCGATGGCCTCGACGCGGTAGCGCTTGTACGGCGGCTTGCCGTCCGAGGCGCCGTCGACCCGGTTGTCGAGCTGCTTGCCGCGGAACTTCACGGGCGGCAGGGGCAGGTCGGAGCCGTTGCGGCCGGTGTGCCGGATCTCGGACAGCCACAGCGGGTAGTCCGTGCCGTCACCGGTCATCGGGAAGTCCTGGGTGAGCTTCCAGGTGTCGACCGGCTTGCGCGCGGTGCCGTTCCAGACCGTGGTGGTGACCTCGGTCAGGCGCTTGCGGGTGAAGAAGGTCGGGGTGAACCGGCCCTTGCACTCCTCGCCCGAGGCGCACAGCTGGTCGCCGGGGGTGTCCGGCCACTGCTTGGCGATGCTCCAGTCGACCTCCGGCTTCAGCTTGGCCGGGGCGCAGTCGAAGTCGGCCGTGACCAGGCAGCGTTCGGCGACCTCGAAGTCCACCTGGGCCGGGGGCTCGGCGAACAGGGCGTCACTGCGCAGGCCGTACGCGATGTGGTCCAGCCAGCCGGAACGGTCGTACGGGCGCGCGGTCGAGCCGCCCGCGATCTGGTAGTTCGAGCCGTAGTGGTTGGTCTCCTTCTCGTACCAGTACGTCATGGCGTTGCCGCGCGGGTCCACGACGTAGTCGAGGTTCCAGCGGTACACCTGGTCGCACACGGCGTTGGCGAAGGTGGCGTTGTAGCAGGGCTCTCCGGGGTGGTTGCCGTAGACCGGCACCGTCCAGGCGGAGTTGGTGACGGGCTTGCCCGTGGTCCAGCCGGGGACCTTGTTCAGGCCGAAGTAGAACTGGATGCCCTGGGGGTTGGTGAACCGCCAGTGGTCACCCTCCTTGTCACCGTTCTGTGCGCCCTGCAGCAGTTCGACGCGCGAGCCGTCGTCCTTGGCCGGCCGCCAGGTCTTCGTGGCGTCGTCCAGGACGAGCTGCGTGGAGCCGCCGTTGAGGGACAGGGTGACCATCGGGGCGCCGTGGCAGAGGTCGCCGGTGTCGTCCTTCGGGTTGTTGTACCCGGAGTTGGGGCGCTTGTCCTGGCTGCAGGGGACGTAGGACCGCTCGATGAAGTTCGAGGCCAGGTCCCAGCCGTCGCCGACCCACGAGGTCTGCTGCGCGGACGCCGAGGTCCGGCCGTCGAGGGTCGAGCTGGAGTATCCCAGCGTCAGCGACGGGCTGGGGCCGCCGAGCGAGGCGGGGATCTCCAGCGGGTACGACCAGGAGAAGTCGCCCGCGGAACCGCCGGCCTGCCAGGAGCCGGAAGGGTTCAGCGAGGTGGCCTTGTACGTACCGTTGGCGCCGTCCGCGCCGGCGGTGGCCGCCAGGGTCACGGACTGGGTGCCGGTGGTGGCCATCGAGCGGAGCGCGCCGCTGCCGGCGGTCGTGGTCCGCTGGGCCGGGGCGTCGAACGTGGCGACGAGCTTGCCGGTCTTCGGGTCGTTGACCGTGGTGACCGGGACGCCGCTGCGGCAGCCGGGCTTCTCCGGTGTGGTGAGGGCACAGGCCGGGAGCGCGGTGAAGCGCAGCCGCGAGCCCCATCCGCCGCCGTAGGCGTTCTTGAAGGCGGTGTAGTCGAGTTCGACCGAGACGGGCGCCGAGGAGTTGCCCGTGTCGGTGCGCTGGACCGACAGGAGCAGGCTGTTGGCGAGTCCGGCGCGTCGGGCTGCGGCCCGGTCCAGCAGGCCGACCTTCACCTTGACCGGGGCGGTGGTCGCCACGGTGCCGGGCTGCTTGACGGCGCGCGCGGCGGGGCCGCCCGCGGCGCGGGGCGGCAGCGCGGCGACGTTCACCGGCAGGGTGCCGGCCCGGACGGACCTGCCCGGCTTCGCGGGCTTGGCGGCCGCGCTGCCGAGGGCGCCGCGGGTGGCCGGATTCCGCTGCCCCGAGGGTGCGGACTCCGGGGCGGGGAGGGTGATCTCGGCGGTCCCGGCCTTGGGCCAGGCGATCGCCGGCGGGTTCTTCCAGCGCTTCCGCTGGGACTCGGCGGGCCCCGGCGCCGGCTTGCCGGTGACGGGCGCCCCGCCCACCTTGGTGAGCTTCTGCGTCCCCAGCAGGTTCAGGTCGGAGCGGGCAGCGGCCGCGTCCACGGCCGAGAGACCGGTGGCCATCAGGCTGACGGCCAGCAACGGTATCGGCCACCGCCAGGCACGCCTCAGAGGCGCACGCCAGGCGTGCGCCTTGGATCTTCTCAAGATTCGAACACTCCATGAGAGCACGATGAGAGAAGCGTGCATGTCATGATCACGCTTCAGCTGACGGCGCTGAACCTAACAGCGGAACCGGCGGGCGTCGAGGCGGCGCGTGACGAACTGCTTGAGGCATTGTCAGGGGTCGATGTCCTGGTCTTCTTGTAAAAAAGCGCAGTCGAGGAAGGAACGTGAGGCTCCGTCAATCCGGGCTCACATTGGGCATGGTGCGACATGCCCCGTGACCGGAACGCGTCACGCGAGGGCCTCCGCTGCTGCTACAAATAATCGAACGCGACGGCTGATCGTCGAGGTGGCCGGAAAGCGGTCGTCGACGAGCGGCCGGAACCACAGAACTCGGCCACCCGCCCCCGGTCGGCGGCCGACCCGACCCCGAGGACCCACTCAGTGAGACCCCACCCGACGCGCGCCCGCGTCGACGATCCACCACGCCGCCGCGGCACGGTCCGTGCCGCCGCCGGCACCGTGCTCGCCGCCCTGCTGCTCGGTACCGTGCCCGTCGCGGAGGCGGCCGCCGCCACCGGGACAGGCCCGGGCGGCACACCCACGGGCCGCGCCGCCGCGGACGCCTCCGCGCGCAAGGCCGACGCCGGCAAGAGCGCGGCGGACGCCGCCGTCCACACCAAGGCGGCCAAGGAGGCCAAGCGCACCGGCAAGTCGGTCGAACTGCCCTCCAAGCGCACCGAGACGGACGACGTCTGGGCCAACCCGGACGGCACGTTCACCCAGAACCACGCCCTGGCCCCGATCCGCGTCCTGCGCGGTGGGAAGCTCGTGGACGCGGACACCGGTCTCAGCCGGCAGAGCGACGGACGGATCGCCCCCCGCGCCACCCGCGTCGGGCTCACCTTCTCCGGCGGCGGCAACACCCCGCTGGTCACCATGCGCAAGGACGGCCGGGACCTCTCCCTGACCTGGCCCAAGCCGCTGCCCGCCCCGCGGGTCGAGGGCGACAGCGCCACGTACCCCGAGGTGCTGCGCGGCGTCGACCTGCGGGTCACCGCCGACGTCACCGGCTTCTCGCACCAGCTCGTCGTCAAGAACCGCGCCGCCGCCGACAACCCAGCCCTCGCCTCGCTCGACTTCGGGCTCAAGGGCAAGGGCGTGAGCCTTCGCAAGGAGGCCAACGGCGAGCTGCGGGCGCTCGACCCCGCCGGCAAGACGCTGTTCAGCGCCGGCAAGCCGCAGATGTGGGACTCCGGTGCCGAACAGCCGGTCGTGCAGGCCACCGCGCCGCGTACGGCAGCCGCCAAGCGGGCCGCCGCGGTGGCCGACCCGGTGCCGGCCGTCGACGGCATCTCCATCGGCACCCGCCAGGCCGACCTCGGTGTCGCGCTGAAGGGCTCCACCCTCACGCTCACGCCCGACCGCAAGCTGCTGACGGCCCCCGGCACGAAGTACCCCGTCGTCATCGACCCGATCTGGCGTGACGACTGGAAGTCCGCGTGGACGCTCGCCTACAAGCACAACTCCTTCCCGAACTCGCCGAACACCAACTACTGGAACGGCGGCACGCTCAGCAAGGAAGCCCGCGTCGGCTGCGCCAAGGACTCGGCCAACAACTACGCGGTCGTCTGCGCGAAGACCTTCTTCCAGGTCGGCACGGGAGCCCTCTGGGACAAGCAGATCCTGTCCTCCACCTTCCGCATCCAGCAGAAGTACGCCGGCTCCTGGAGCTGCCAGTCCGGTGACGTGCAGATCTGGGACACCGACGGCATCGGCACCTGGGTCACCTGGAACAACCAGCCCAAGTGGAAGCGTCTGGTCGACTCCTCCGGCCAGTCCTTCGGCGGCCGCAACTGCCCCGGCGACGGCGACACCATCGAGCTCAACGTCACCTCCGCGGTCGCTGACGCGGCCCGCTGGCACTGGCCCGCCTGGACCATGGGTCTGAAGTCCGCCACCGACACCGTCGACGTGTCGTGGCGCAAGATGAACCCGGACAGCGCCCGCGTCTCCACCCAGTACAACACCGTGCCGAACTCCATAGGCGAGCGTGGCTCCGACCCCTCGGTGCCCTGCGGCGGCGGGATGATCGGCACGACCGACGAGGTCGTGCTTCGCGCCCGGGTCTCGGACGCCGAGGACGGCTCACTCCGCGCCGAGTTCAACTACTGGAACGACCAGGACTACTGGGGCACCATCAAGCGCCCCCAGGTGTGGGTCGCCAACGGCAACGTCGCCCAGGTGCGCATCCCCGCCTCCGAACTCCCCACCGGCACCTACCGCTGGGACGTCCGCGGTCTCGACGACTACGCGGCCGGCCCCTGGGCGGGCCAGTGCATCTTCAGCATCGACGCCACCCGGCCCGGACACCCGCCGAAGGTGAGCTCGACGCAGTTCCCCGAGAACGAACCCGACAGCACCTCCCAGGCACGTATGAAGGGCGTCTTCACCTTCAACGCGAACGGCGAGTCGGACGTCGTGAAGTACCAGTGGTGGACCGAGTCCGACCCCAAGGTGCGTGAGGCCGTGACGGCGACGCCCGGCGGCGACGCGACGGCCGAATACACCCCGTACACGACCGGCCCGCAGACCCTGTTCGTCCGCAGCCTCGACGCGGCGGGCAACCGGTCCGACCTCAAGGCGTACCTCTTCTACGCCAAGCGCAAGCCGACCCGCGACAAGCCCGGTGACCTCAACGGCGACGACACCGTCGACATCTGGAGCGTGGACCCGGGCTCCGGCGAGCTGTGGATGCACCCCGGCAAGGGCAACGGCACCTTCGACCTGTCCAGGAAGCTCGACCGCGGCTCCTTCGCCGACGCCGTCTCGCTGTCCCACCGCGGCAGCTGGAACAGCGACTACTACGAGGACCTCGTCGCCCTGCGCCCGTCGCCCGACGGCAGCCGCAAGGACCTGATCGTCTACCCGGGCAGCGGCAACGGCGACCTGCAGCCGATCGACGCAAACCGCATCCCGCTGGCCACCGCCATGACCGAGAACGACCACTGGGCCCAGGCGGACCAGGCCGTCGTCATCGGCAGCGTCGACGACGACAACGGCAGCGGCACGGTCGACGACGCCGACCAGCCCGACCTGCTCGTCAAGACGGGCGCGGAGCTGTATCTCTACCTCGGCTCGACGGATCCCTACCTCGACGTCACGGAGAAGGGCTTCCGCCCGCCGATCCTGCTCGGCAATGCCGACTGGCAGAACATGAACCTGATCGCTCCCGGCGACCTCAACGGCGATTCACTGCCGGAGGTCTGGGCCCGGGACAAGGCGACCGGCAAGATCCACCAGTACACCAGCCGCCGGACGACGGACCCGTCCGCGACCACCGTCGCCGACCTCGCCGTCTTCGCCGACACCGCGGTCCGCTCCACCTCGATCGCCACCGGCTTCCCCGGTGGCACCCTGCCGCAGCTGGAGAGCAACGGCGACTTCGAGGGCGACGGCTACGCCGACCTGTGGTCGCGCAACGCCTCGGGGGAGATCACCGAATACCCGGGCCGCGCAGCGAGCGCCGGATCGGTCTTCGGCGCCGGCCGCCGCCTCGTGCTCGGCGGCACGCCCTGGTCCGAGTGCCGGAGCTTCACCTCCGGCGCGACCGGCACGCACACCGTGTGTGGACCGATCCTCGCCAAGTACCTGGCGAAGGGCGGCCCGGGCGGCTGGGGCTACCCGACCACCGACGTCCTGGTCCCGCCGGACGGCGAGGGCCGCTACGCCCACTTCCGCGCCAACGGCGTCAACGCGGACAACGCCTCGATCTACTGGCACCCGACGACGGGTGCATGGATGGTCCAGAACGGCATCCGCGACTACTGGAACTCGCTCGGCGCCGAGAAGAGCTTCCTCGGCTACCCGACCTCCGACGAGTCGACCACGTTCGAAAGCGACGCCTGGGTCACCACCTTCCGCGGTTCCGGTGGCGACGGCGCCATCTACTGGACGTACGACTTCGGTGGCCGCTCCGTCCACGGCACCATCTACAAGAAGTACCTGGCGCTCGGCGGTCCGTCCGGCTTCGGCTACCCGACCACCGACGAGAGCAACGTCGACGACGGCATCGGCCGCTACAACCACTTCCGTCGCCGCGGTGAGACCTCTGACAGCCGCTCCATCTACTGGACCACGACCACGGGCCAGGCCTGGGCGGTGTGGGGCAGCATCCGCAACAAGTGGATCGAGCTCGGCGCCGGCAAGAGCTGGCTCGGCTACCCGCAGTCCGAGGAGTACGACGTCGCGGGCGGTCCGCGGACCGACTTCCAGAACGGCTACATCCGCCACAACCGCTACACCGGCGCCACCAACGAGCACCACTGGGGCGACCGCACCGACAGCTTCCGCAAGGAACTGGCGGGTGACTTCAACGGCGACGGACGCTCGGACCTGGCCACCGTCTACGACTACGGCGCCGACGCCATGCAGGTGTACACCCACCTCGCCAGAACGGACGGCGGCTTCGCCGCCCCGAAGGTCGCTCACACCAACCCCGCATGGACCTGGCGGGTCTCCCAGTCGCAGTGGGTGTCGGGTGACTTCAACGGCGACGGCCGCGACGACCTGGCCGCGCTGTACGGCTACGGCGACGGCGCCAACGGCATGTTCACCTTCCTGGGCCAGGCCGACGGCACCTTCACCTCGCTCCAGCGCAGCGCGTACACGGCCCCCGGCAACTGGGACGCGGCCAAGGGCAAGCTGGTCGCGGGTGACTTCAACGGCGACGGCCGGGACGACGTGGTCATGATGTACGACCACGGCAACAGCACGACCGGCGCCTACACGTTCCTGTCGAACGCGGACGGCTCGTTCAAGAACATCTTCGGCAGTTGGTGGTCCGGCGCGGGCACGTGGAACCAGAGCAGCGCCAAGTACGTGGCCGGCGACTTCAACGGCGACGGCAAGGACGACGTCGTGGGCGTGTACGGCTACGGCGACGGCGCGGTCTCCGCGTTCACGTTCCTGGGCAAGCCCGACGGCGGTGTCTCGCCGGGCGTGAAGTCGTGGACCCGTGCGCCCGGGCAGTGGGAGTGGTGGCGCAGCAAGGTCACCGCGGGCGACTACAACGGTGACGGCCGTGCCGACCTCGGCATCATGTACGACTACGGCTACGGCAACGCCTCACTGTTCACGCTGACCGCAAAGACCGACGGCGGCCTCAACGAGGACTTCCGCAGCTGGCAGGCACCTTCGGGCACCTGGCACGTCCAGGACGCGTCGTTCCCGGTCTCCGGCGACACCGACCACGACGGCCGCGACGACATCGCGATCATGTACAACGACAACCTCGGCACCACCGCGGCCCACACCTTCAAGGCCCGCACCGACGGTGGTTTCGACAACCCGCTGAAGAGCTGGCAGTCGCTGCCGGGCACCTGGTGACCCCGGCCTGACTCCCGCAAAACGAAACGTCGCCCTCCGGGACCATTCGGTCCCGGAGGGCGACTCCGTTGCGCAGGTCGATGCGTGCCGTTGCGTGACGCCCGGTGGGCGAGGGTCGAGCCGCTGCCGCCGGACCGCACTCCGAGGCGGGGCGGGCGGTGACGGGGCCACCGGCAGGTGACCGACGCGATCGCGCTCATGTACTCGCACCGGGACACCGTGGATGGGCCTGCGGGTTCCTGCCTGGCGCGGAGGGCTGTCCATCCGCGTGAAAGGGCGGGGGGGGGGGGGGGGGGCGCCCCCCCCCCCCCCCCCCCCCCCCCCCCCCACGGGAGATGAGGGGGTGGGGGGGGGGGGGAGGCAACCCACAAACCCCGGGGGCGCGGGGGGGGGGGGGCGAGAGCGGCAAAAAAAAACAAA
>NZ_JBIWOU010000001.1:0-52795 GCF_044767915.1 Streptomyces sp. NPDC101191 | reverse complement strand
TCCCCGCCGCGGCCGGCCACTTGCCCCCCCCGGGGCCCCGGGGGGGGGGGCGGGGGGGGGCCGCGGGGGGGGGGGGGGGGGGCGGGGGGGGGTTGGGGGGGGGGGGGGGGGGCCCCCCCCCCCCCGCCCAGGGCTCACGCTGCCCTGATGGAGAAGTGCTGGTTGGGCTGGTACGTGCACGTCCACAGTCGCGCGGGGGCGCCGTTCTGCGTGCTCCAGTCGGCTATCTCCAGGCACTTCTGGGGGGAGTACGCGTTGTCCATGCGGAAGCCCTCCCCGCCGTAGAAGCGCTGGTTGAGGCCGTAGTGACAGCCCCACTGGTCGGCGGTCGCGCCGTTCTGGGTCGCCCAGCCGCCGATCTCCAGGCACTTGCCACTGTTGACGTTGATGTAATAGAACGCATCGACGTCGTTCGCCAGGCCCCAGCGGTACCACTTCTGGTTGTCGCCACCGTGGCAGGTCCACTGGCGGACGGCCGCGCCGTCCGCCTTGCTCCAGTCTGCTACCTCGAGACACTGCCCAGAGTGCTTCACCTGGAGCGTCACGGTGCCCAGGTAGACGACGGAGGGCGTGGCTGCCTGGGCCGGAGCGGCCGAGGCGGCGAACACGAGACCGAGGGAGGCGGCGAGAACAAGCAGGCCGTGCCGGGCACGGGTGAAGAAGGTGAGCTTCATGGTCCTCTGCAATCGAGACGGGAGCATCCGGCAGCCGGCTCAGATCGCCGTTCGTGATCGCAAGACCTTGCGACGTAAGTGATGCTCCATAAGGCGTACGTGAGCCGTGACACGTCGAAGGTTCCGCCGATGCTGCGGAACCCGATCCGCCCCTCTGCCTGGCGAGCCTGATGAGCGGCCCGATCAGTGCTCCTGGGGGTCGGCCACCGCTGCGGCCTCGCCCGTGGCAAGCAACGCCGCGACAACATCGCGTGGGCCCACGGTATGTGACGGAGCGTGAGTTCCGCTGCCAGGGGCGGGAGTCGGCCAGGACGGGTGCGGGGTGAGAGCGTGGACCGCTCACACCCCGCCGCGGAGTCGTCAGTAGACGAGGCCCCATGCCTGGGCGGTGTTGAACTCCGGGTTGCAGGTCCACAGGGTCAGCCAGGTTCCGTTGGCCGAGGAGTTGCCCTTGTTCGTGATGCACTTGCCGCCGAACTGGGTCCAGGTGCGGCCGGAGTTGCCGACGAAGACCTGCGGGCTGGTGTCGCTCCAGTCGCAGGTCCACAGGGTGAGGACCGTGCCGTTGGTGGCGGAGGCGTTGCCGCGCGGGGTCAGGCACTTGCCGCTGACGTCGTGCACGATGTGCTGGTTGAGCCAGTGCCAGTTCTGCAGGTTGCTGCCGGTGCAGGACCAGACGGTGATGACGGCTCCGTTGGCGGTGCTGTTGCCCTCGGGAGTGGCGCAGCTGCCCAGGTTGTAGAGCCGGTTGCCGGCGGCGTTGGCCGTGCCGGTCGACAGGACACTGACGCCGAGCGCGGTGAGCAGTGCGATGAGTAGGGCTGACGCCTTGCGTATCATCTCGGTCTTCCTCGAAGCTTGCCAGCCCCGCGGGCGGGGGTGGCGGTGATGGTTGCCGGCCGGAAGGCGGGGTCACCTGTCCGCGCCGCGCGGCCACGGGCGGAGATCACGAGGATCGACGCGCCATGGCAGTGTTCGTCGCCCGGGCGGTGTCCGGCAACAGTGAATCTAGGTCCGGACGGAACGTCAGGGTGTGCGGGGCACGCAGCGTTGCTGTGCAACGGGTGCAGCTCGGCCGAGGCCCGCATCGCTTCCCGTGGAGGATGTCCGGACTGCAGGGGCCCCGTGTACGGGGCCGTCAGGCCTTCCGGCGCGGTGTCCCGTGGACGGCGTCCAGGGCCAGGTCCAGCAGGAACTCGGGCCGGCCGGTCTGCTCGTCCTGTGTGGTGGACAGCGCGATCCCGATGACGAGGTGGAGGAGGTCGTCGGCGGTCACGTCGGCGCGGGCCGTTCCGTGCTGCTGGGCCCGGGCCAGGAGCCCGGTCGCCATGTCCAGGATGCGCCGGTGGCAGTCACGGCCGGACTCGCCGGCGGATTCGGCCAGGAGGGCGCTGCCCATGCCCTGGTTCACGCGGGCGTGGACGAGGAAGGCCTGCAGCCATTGCTCCAGGGCGCCGTCGGCGTCCTCCGAGAGCAGCCGTTCTGCCTGCCTGCCAAGGGTCTCGATCCGGTCGGTGAGGACCGCGCTCAGCAGGGCCGAGCGGTCGGGAAAGTGGCGGTAGAGGGTGCCGGGGCCCACCCCCGCCCGGCGGGCGATCTCGTTGAGGGAGGCGCCGGGCCCGTCCTCGGCGAACACCTCTCGTGCCGCCGCCACCAGTCGTTCCCGATTGAGGCGGGCGTCCGTGCGCCGCGGAGGCCCGGCCGCGGCTCCGTCCTGCCTGCTCGTCATCGTCCCGCCCTTCGGTCGACTCTCGGTATGGCAAACCGGAGAGGTTCTCCGTATGGTAGCCGGACCGAAAGCGGAGAACCTCTCCGGAATGCTGCCTGAGGAGTGCGGATGAAGAACGACGCGCGGACGCGGCTCGGCCGAGTCGGGATCTGGACCTTCGCATACGAGGGGCAGCCCGCCGGACGCGTGAGGGAATCGGCCGCGGAACTGGAGGAACTGGGGTACGGAGCCATCTGGCACGGTGAAGCGTTCGGTCGTGACACGGTGGGCCAGGCGTGGTTGGTCCTGTCGGCGACCCGCCGGATCACCGTCGCGTCCGGCATCGCCAACATCGCCTTCAGGGACCCGATCGCCATGGCCAACGCGACCCGCACTCTCGGAGAGGCCTTCCCGGGACGCTACCTGCTCGGCCTGGGCGGGCACCGGGTCGACGACACCGTGCACGAGGTGGACGACTACCCCGTCCCGGCCCGGGGCAAGGCGCTCGCAACGATGCGCGCCTACCTCGACGCCATGGACGCCACCCCCGCCCACGGCCCTGTGCCAACTCCGGCCCCCAGGCGCGTCCTGGCCGCCCTCGGCCCGAAGATGCTCCAGCTGGCCGCCGAACGCACCTGGGGCGCGCACCCCTACTTCGTCCCGGTCGAGCACACCGCGCAAGCCCGGACGATCATGGGGCCGGACGCCTTCCTGGGTGTCGAGCAGGCCGTCGTCCTGGACACCGACCTCGGCCGGGCCCGGGAGGTGGCCACCGCGCACGTCGCCGGCTACGTCGCCATGGCGCCGCACCAGCAGGCCAATGTCCGAAGGCTCGGCTTCGGCGACGCGGACGTCACGGGCGGTCCGAGCCGTCGACTGGTGGACGCGATCGTCGCATACGGAGGTACGGAGGCGATCCGCCGCCGCGTGCGCGCGCACCTCGACGCGGGAGCCGACCACGTGTGCCTGCAGGTACTGACCGCCGATCCCACCACCTTGCCGGAGCAGGAGTGGCGCGAACTCGCGTCCGCCCTCGTCCCGCCTCCGCCGGCGTCGGACCCCCATCGAGCCACCATGAGCTGACGCCCGACCAGGTGGTGGGGGACCGCCGATCGGCGTGGCCTTCTCCGCCCAGGGCGACGACGGCCGGCCGCAGGCGTGGGGCGATGTGCCAGGCCCGTACCGTCGCCCGCAGCGATGCCTTCGCGTCCGTCGGCATTTCGTGGACGACGGCCGGCCCGCTGCCGCTCTCCCCGAATGCGATCAACGCCGGCGAGGCGGACCCTGTAAGGCAGAGGAGCCTTCCGCCCGGGGGTGCGCCATGCCCGCCCACGGGCGGCACCCATGGGCGGAGCCCCTGTGCGCTGCGACTGGGGCTTGCTGAGGTCTGAGCCCCCGTCGGGCCGCACTCCGGGGTCGCCCGTTCTCGGTTCGCCCGATTTTCCGCTCACCAAGCCGCCCGCACCCCGGAAACGAGTGTCGCGATCACCTCGAAGAGAGTCGTTCGCGGCACTCAGTCCGGATACGGACGGTCCGTAGCGTCGATGAGGCAAGCGACCGGCTTTCGAGGAAAGGAACAGCGATGACCGACCTTCCGGCCCCCACCACGCCGTACCTGGAGCCCGAGGCCAAGAAGCTCGCCGACGACACCGACCCACACCCGCGGATCTACGAGGTTCCGCCCGAGGAGGGGCGCAAGATCCTCAGTGACCTGCAGAGCGGCGAGGGCGTCGAGCGCCCGGACGTCGACGAGGAGTGGGTCGACGTCGACGCCGGCGAGTGGGGCACCGTCCGCACCCGCATCATCAAGCCCAAGGGCGCCACGGGCCCGCTGCCCGTGGTCTTCTACATCCATGGCGCTGGTTGGGTCTTCGGAGACGACAAGACCCACGACCGCCTCTTCCGCGAGCTCACCGTCGGAGCCGGTGCCGCCGGCGTATTCCCGGTCTACGACTGGGCTCCCGAGAAGGGGTACCCCACGCAGGTCGAGCAGAACTACGCCGTCGGCCAGTGGCTGCAGAAGAACGGCGCCGACCACGGCCTCGACACCTCCCGCGTCGCCGTCGCCGGCGAGTCGGTCGGCGGATGCATGTCCGCGGTCTTCGCGCAGATGAACAAGGACCGCGGCGGGCTCGCGCTCAAGGCGCAGATCCTGCTCTACCCCGTGACCGGGCCGGACTTCGACACGCAGTCCTACCACCAGTTCGCGGAGCACTACTACCTCACCCGCGACGGGATGAAGTGGTTCTGGGACGCGTACACGACCGACGAGGCCAAGCGCGAGGAGAAGTACGCCTCGCCGCTGCGGGCGACCCTCGAGGACCTCAACGGGCTGCCGCCCGCCCTGGTCATCACGGCGGAGGCCGACGTCCTGCGGGACGGTGGCGAGCTCTACGCCAACAAGCTCCGTGAGGCCGGCGTCGAGGTGACGGCCGTCCGCGTCAGCGGGACCGTCCACGACTTCATGCTGTTGGACAGCCTGCGGGACACCCCGGCCACCAACGTCGCACGGAAGTTGTCCGTCGACGCGCTGCGGGAGGCTCTCCACCAGGAGTGACCGCAGCCAGGAACTCGGGCGGCAGACTCGACAGGGTCTGCCGCCCATCGCTGTGCTGACCACGCAATCCCTCCGACCCTCGTCGTACTCGAGCTGAAGACATCGGTTGGCGAGCTCACCGATCGGCTCATCGGACTCCGATCCGAGGGCACCACTCTGTGTGCCGTGTGCCGTGTGCCGTGTGCCGTGTGCCGTGTGCCGTGTGCGCCGGCGTCTTCGTCCTCGCCGAGACACCCACCTGCTCGACTCCCGGGACGCCACGACCCACTGGGCGTTCGCCGAGGAGCTGGCGCGCCGACACCCGAAGGTTCGGGTGGACGCCTCACGCATGGTGATCGACGACGTCGACATCATGACGGCCGCGGGGATCCTGGCCTGGGTCGATCTGGGCCTCACCCTCGTCGACCGGATGCTCGGTCCCAGCGTCATGCTGCACACGGCACGCTTCGTCCTCGCCGACCCGCCGCCCCGGCGGCAGTCCCTCTACCAGGAGTTCACGCCCCGACTCCAGCATGGCGACTCCGACATCCGGGCGGCGCAGGCCCAGGTGCACGCCTTCCTCCACGAGCCCCACTCCGTCGAGCACCTCGCGCAGACCGCGGCCATGCACCCGCGCACCTTCCAGCGACGGTTCAAGGAGGCTACGGGCCTGACTGCGACGGAATACATCCAGGCGGCGCGCATCGCGAAGGCACGCGAGTTGCTGGAGCTGGCCAACGAGCCGGTCGCCCGGATCTCGCGCAGCGTCGGCTACCTGGACGTGTCGAACTTCCGAGCGCGCCACGGGCGTCACGCCGTCGGAATACCGGAGCCGGTTCGGCCTCGCGGCACGAGTCACCCGACAGGAGGACCGGTCGACAGGTCAGCCGGCGAGGATCCGTTCCACTCCCTCCCGATAGCTCGTGACCTGGAAGTCGGGAAAGCGGGCCGCGAACTTCGAGCTGTCGAAGATGTTGTCGTCGCGGTAGCGGGCGAGCAGCTCGTACATCTCGTCGAGCGGCTTGACGAAGCGGCGCCCGAGGCGGAAGGCGAGCATCGGCAGCACCGTGTAGCCGATCTTGCGGCCGGTGACCTCTCCGGCGATCTCGATGAGTTGGGCGTAGGACTGCCGGTCCGGGTCGACCGGCAGGTGCCACGTCTGGCCGTAGGCATCCGACGTGTTGCCGAGCAGAGCGAGAGCGCGGCTCGCGTCGGGGGTCCAGATCAGGGAACGCTTGGCATGGGCGTCGACCGGGACGAACGGCCGCTTGTCCGCCTTGATCCGGTCGAACAGGAACGAGTTCGTGTAGCTCTTCGTCCGGCCGGGGCCGTAGAACTCGGGCGCCCGACCGATCAGGGCTTCGACCCGTCCGGCCCGCATGGCCTCCAGCAGCATGGTGGCGAGCTCTCCGCGGACCCGTCCCTTGCGTCCGCCCGGTGCGAATGCCGTCGACTCGGTCTGGGGCGTCGACGTTCCGGGATACATGTAGGTGTTGTCGAAGAAGACGAGCTTCGTGCCGTGTTCGGCGCAGGCGTCGATGACGTTGCGCATGATGACGGGGAACTGCCGCTCCCACAGCTCCGAGTCCAGGGGCAGGCCGACGGTGAGGTAGGCGATGTCGCTGCCCGCGACGGCACGGCTGGTGGCGTCGGCGTCGGTGAGGTCAGCGGCCACGAGATCGTCGGTGTCGTTCACCCTCGACGGCTTGCGGCTGACGAGGCGAATGTCCTTGGTGTGGTTGCGGTGGAGCTCGCTCACGAGCTCGTCGGCGATCGGTCCGCCTGCGCCGAGAACGGTCTGCATGGGTGGGTCTCCTTGAGGTGGATGGTGCGGGTGGCAACGCCGGCTCGTCCGGCCGCGGCGCAGGCCGCCACCAGTGGTTCGCCGTATTCCAGGCAGGGGCCGGTGGTGATAACGACCCGCGCGGACTCGGCGACGCGGGCCAGAGCCCGGTCCTCCGGATGTGCGATATGTTTACAGTGCTAACAAAGCGTAGGAGGGTGAAGTAAGCAATGTCAACATCAGAGAAGAGTGGCTACCATCACGGCGACCTGCGGGCAGCGCTGCTGTCGACCGCGATGGAGATGCTGGAGGACGGCGAGCCCTTCTCGCTGCGCGCCGTCGCACGCCAGGCCGGCGTGTCACCGACCGCGCCGTACCGCCACTTCAAGGACCGCGACGCCCTGGAGTCCGCGCTGGCCGTCGAGGGCTTCCGGGACCTGCTGGCCGACCTGGGCGGCGGGCGCGGCCTGCCCGCCTCGCTCCCGGACCTGGCCGAGTTCGCCGTCGCCTACGTCGCCTTCGCGCTGCGACGCCCGGCCCTGTTCCGCGTGATGTTCGGCAAGCCGTGCGACGACGCCGACGACGAGCGGGTCAAGGCTGCCGACGCCCTGCACGAGCTGCTGGCCGACGCGCTCGATCGTGTCTTCCCTGACGCGGACGCCTCGGCACTGGCGTCGGCCGGCTGGGGGCTCGCTCACGGGCTGGCCTGCCTGTACCTCGACGGCAAGCTGCAGGCCGCGTCGGGCGAGGAGGTCGCCGAGCGGGTGCGCAGCGCCTTCCTCGCCATCACGTCGGTCGGCTCCTGAGGCGTGCCACTCGCCCGGCGCGCGCTTCACATCCTCCGTTGTTGACGGTGCTCACATCCCGTGCGATGCTCGGTGTTAGCGCCGCTTACATTGGAGGAGAGTCCATGGCACCGACCGGCAAGCTGACCGACAGGACCGTAGAGGTCGAACTCGCAGGGCGTCCCGTCACCGTCCCTGAAGGCGGCCTCTATGACCGGTTCCGCATGGACACCGACCTCGACGAGGTCGAGCGGGACCCGCGGGTCAGCAGCGTCGACTTCTTCCGCCGGATGCCCAAGAGCCGCGTGGACTCCCGCATCGGGCGCACGCTGACGCCGAACTTCTACTACCGCATCTCCACGACCCGGCTCACGATGCTCGCGTCGACCAGGGCGATCCGGGCCCGCCTGCCCCGGGAGCTGGACCCGCTCGAGATCGCCCCGGGGCTCGGGATCGTCTCCGTGATGGCCTTTCGGTACGACGTGTGCGACATCGACTTCTATACCGAGGCCGCGGTCGGCATCGCCGTGAAGCCGGCCCGGCACGGTGGGCTGGGCCTGCTCGACCTGGTCACCGGCCTCAAGAACGACTCCCTGCACTCTTACGTACTCTCGCTGCCGGTCAACACCGAGATCGCGCAGGTGCGCGGCCACGACGGCTACGGGTTCCCCAAGTGGGTCACCGAGCTCGACGTCGACATCGACACCGAGCGCACCTCCGCCAGGGTCGCCAACGACCAGGGCGGCCTCGACCTCGCCCTGTCGGCGCCCACCCCGAAGCAGACCGCCCGGCCCACCGGCGAACACGTCTCGACCCTGACCTCCTACACCACGATCGACGGCGCCTGGCACTCCACGACCAGCCAGATCAACATGCTCTCCTCGGGAACCACGCGGTTCCCGCGCGGCCTGGACCTGCGGCTCGGTGAGGGCCGGATGAGCGACGACCTGCGCTCGCTGAAGCCGATCCGGACGATCCAGCTCGACGTCACCACCGAGGGCCAGCTGGCGCTGCACATGCCCGTGCCCACCTCCATCCAGGACCGGAGCTGAGGACGAAATGACCACCACGGACACCGCCCCCGCCGAGACCGCCCTCCCGACATCGCTGACGCCGGACCGGGTCGCCCGACTGGCCACCCTCCTGGCCGCCGGTGCTCGCGCCCAGCGGGTCGCCACGACCTCGCCGTACACCGGCGCACCGCTCGCGGACCTGCCGGTCTCCACCCCCGACGACGTCGCGGAGGCCTTCGCCCGGGCACGCGCGGCCCAGGCCGGCTGGGCAGCCACCCCGGTGGCCGACCGCAAGCGCATCATGCTGCGCTTCCACGACCTCGTCCTCCAGCGGCAGGAGGAAGCCCTCGACCTGATGCAGGCCGAGAGCGGCAAGACGCGTCGCGACGCGTTCCTCGAGGTGAGCGACATCGCGATCACCGCCCGCTACTACGCGCGCAGCGCCCGGCGGCTGCTCGCACCGAAGCGCCGCAAGGGCGCGATCCCGGTGCTGACCCACACCACCGAGCTGCACCACCCCAAGGGCGTCGTCACCGTCATCTCGCCCTGGAACTACCCGCTCAGCATGGCCGCCGGTGACACCATCCCGGCCCTGATGGCCGGCAACGCCGTCGTACAGAAGCCCGACACCCAGACCGCGCTGACCGCACTGTGGGCGCTGGCCCTGATGCGCGAGGCAGGACTGCCGACCGACGTCTGGCAGCTGGTGGTCGGCCGTGGCAGCTCCATCGGAGACGCGCTCATGGCCGGCGGGGACTACATGATGTTCACCGGCTCCACCGCCAGCGGGCGCCGGATCGCACGCGACGCGGGTGAGCGGCTGATCGGCGCGTCCCTTGAGCTCGGCGGCAAGAACGCCATGGTCGTCCTCGCCGACGCCGACATCGAGAGGGCCGCCGCCGGTGCGGTCGCCGCCTGTTTCCCCTCGGCCGGGCAGCTGTGCGTGTCCATCGAGCGCCTCTACGTCGCTGATGAGATCCACGACGCGTTCGTCACCGCGTTCGTCGAACGCGCCCGGGCCATGCGGCTGGGCGCGGCCTACGACTTCTCGGCGGACATGGGCTCGCTGACCACCCCCTCGCAGCTCGAGATCGTCAGCTCGCACGTCGATGACGCGGTATCGAAAGGCGCGACCGTACTGGCCGGAGGCAAGGCCCGGCCCGACCTCGGGCCACTGTTCTACGAGCCGACGATCCTGACCGATGTGACCCCTGAGATGACGCTGTTCGACCACGAGACGTTCGGCCCGGTGGTGTCGATCTACCGCTACGGATCGGTCGACGAGGCGGTGGCGATGGCCAACGCCACGCCGTACGGCCTCAACGCGAGCGTCTGGGGCCGCAACGGCGCCGAGGCCCGCAAGGTCGCGGGACGGCTGCACGCCGGCACCGTCAACGTCAACGAGGCGTTCGCCGCCACCTGGGGCAGCATCGACGCCCCCATGGGCGGCATGGGCGACTCGGGCCTCGGCCGTCGTCACGGCGCCGACGGGCTGCTCAAGTACACCGAAACCCAGACCGTCGCCCACCAGCGCCTCCAGGGCTTCACCCCGCCCCGCGCGGTGGGGCACGAGCAGTGGGCGCGGATGCTGACCCGGGCGTTCAAGACGCTGCGTGCCCTGGGCGTCCGCTGACCGATCACCCGCCACGACGCGGCCCGCCGCCTCGCCATCCCGGGTCCGCATGAAGGAAGATCAGCCATGACCAAGCGCGTCCTCAACGTCGTCACCAACATCGGCCACTACGACGACCCTTCCCACCCCACAGGCCTGTGGCTCTCCGAGCTCACGCACGCCTGGCACGTCTTCGAGGAACACGGATACGAGCAGACGCTCGTCAGCCCGGCCGGCGGCGCGGTACCTCTCGAGCCGCGTGCGCTGAAGTTCCCGAACTACGACAAGACCGCCAAGGCCTGGCGCGCCGACCCCGGGAAGATGGCGATGCTCGAGAACACGGCGAGCCCGGACCGGATCGACCCATCAGACTACGACGCGATCTACTTCACCGGCGGTCACGGGGTGATGTACGACTTCCCCGACAGCGAGGGCCTGCAGCGCATCACCCGCGAGATCTACGAGCGCGGCGGCGTCGTCTCCTCGGTCTGCCACGGCTACTGCGGTCTGCTCAACACCCGGCTCTCCGACGGCTCGTACCTCATCGCCGGCCGCAAGATGACGGGATTCGCCTGGACCGAGGAGGTCCTCGCCCGCGTCGACAAGCTGGTCCCCTACAACGCCGAGGAGCAGGCCAAGCAGCGCGGCGCGCTCTACGAGAAGGCGACACTGCCGTTCGTCTCCTACGTCGTCACCGACGGCAACCTCGTCACCGGCCAGAACCCGGGCTCGGCCAAGGCCACGGCGAAGAAGGTCGTCCAGGCCATCGAGGCCAAGGCGTCGTAGGAGCGAGGCTGAGTCGAGACGCCGCGGAGATGATGCGTACCTTCATCCTCGAATCCGCCGCCCCCTACGTCGACACGGACGCCGTGCCCTGCCCCGCGGCCTGGCCCGACTGGGACCGCCGCCAGGAGACCGCCGCCACCCCTTTCGTCGACGACGGCCAGGACGGACCCGCCACCATCACTGGGGGAGGGGACTTCGGCGGCCTGCGCGAACCGCGAAGACGCGCTCAAGCAGGTCTGCTTCCAGCAGCGCGGCGCCCGGCAGCGGGCCTCGAAGGGGTCCGCATGCTCACCCTTGCGCACGCCGAGTTCGGACTCTGAGACCGCGGGAAGCCCACCGGTGACCGGGATCCCGAGCGCCCGTGCCGCCCGCCGCCAAGTGGTATGTCCAGGACAAGTGCAGGCGACGGCCGCCGGGGCACGCGGAGTCACCCCGCTGCCCAGGCTCCCCTTGTAGGCCCAGCCGCTGCCGCGCGGACGTAAGACCAGGTGTCGTAGCCGGTGTGACCAGCAGTTCACTCCGGCGGGATCGGCAGTCGCTCCGGCTGGGCGTGCCTGTGAGGCTCTCCCTTGCTCGTCGCGACGGTGGTCAGCTCACGGAGTAGAAACGGATGGCGACTTCGCGGTCGTCGCCGCGGGCGAGGCCGATGAAGACGGTGCGGGCGAGCCAGAGATGGGCGGGGGCGTCGGTGCGGAAGACGGGGGAGGTCCGGTAGTACACGCCTGCCTCGGACACCGGCAGGGCGCCGTCGTACTGGGCGGGGGCGGTGGGGTCGTCCTCGTGGTAGTAACCACGGTTGGTGATGTCGATGACCGCGCCGTCATCGGCTCGAAGAAGGTACCGGGCGTCGAGCTGGTACACCCCGCCGCGTCTGTCGCACCAGTCGCCGCCGCCGGCCAGGACAGTGCCGCGCAGACGGGGGCCGGCGACCGTGCCGCCGGTGATGGGGACGTACTCGGTGATCTCGCCGCCACCGTGCCCGATGTGCACAGAGGGAGCGAGTGAGACACGGACCTCGAAAGCGAAGTCCAGCGCGGGGCTGAAACCCGGCCCGACGGCGGGCAGCGACTCTGGGGCAATCACGGCACTCCGTAGGTCTGCGGGGCTGGCGTGGATGGGCAGATCCTAGACAAGGCATACCCAGCCCGGTCAACGGTGTTGACGTAGTGCGGCTCCGTGCCGTGGACTCAGCGGCCTCGACCGCGCGGGGCGCGACTTCCGACTGCGTTGGCGAGGACATCGAAACGGCACCGGGGCGCTGACGGGTCGCGCTGCCGCAGCGTCCGGGCGCCGCTCACCTCCGACCAGACGGCCACCGAAGAGCCGCCCGCGACCGAGAGCAAACACGGCGACCCGAGGTGGCAGACCTGCGCCGCCGACACATCACCGACGCCTACGAGCTCATCAAAGGCGTGCTCGCCGAGTACGCCGCTGACGCGGCCATTTCCACCGCTGTCCACGTCATCAATGGCCGCAATTGGGACGCGGACCACACCGCGCATCCAGTCCGTCCTCGGCGCACCGCCGCCAGAGGGAACGGCGCGTTCACCTCGATGGATCCGTCCACCCGCTCGACTTCGCCGGGGCCGAGTCCACGTCTCGACCAGCGGCGGCTACCCGCCGGATCCTTGCGACCCTGCAGTGAACACCGTCGAGACCCCGCAAGGCGCCACCGTCATCATTCCGACCGCCACCCCCCTCTACGTCCGCCTCGTCACCCGCAACACCTCGGGCACCGGCCGCGGGCCGACAGGGCGTACGGCTCCCGCAAGAACCGTGCCTCCCTGCGCCGACGCGGGATCCGCTGCGCCATCCCGGACAGGCCCGACCAGGCGGGCAACCGCCGGAAGCCTGGCTCCCGCGGCGGCCGGCCGCCGCGCTTCGACCCGGTCGACTACTGCGAGCGCCATGCGGTCGACTGCGGGGCAGCCATCAACGAATGGCTGTGATCAGCAGGTCTACGACTCACGCAAGTGTGGCGAGTCGGTCAGGGACTTGAACAGGTGCACGTCTGCGTGCCCGCCAGGGACACCCGGTGTCCGACCGCCGGTTCAACTCGCCGCGGGCCTCGGGTTCGCCGGAACAATTCCCACAGCCGACGGGAACGGACGTGCGAAGATCACTCTCTTTGGGCGGGAAGGAACCTGCCCCTGACTAAGGATGCTCATGATGCGCCTACGTGCGTTTCTCGTCGCGTTACTTGCGACGGCGAGGCTGGGCGGCGGCTTGGTCGCCCCGGCGTCTGCGGACACGGTGTCACCGAATTCCGCCTCGGCGCTGCGTTTCCTCAGCTACAACATCTGCGGAGCGAACGAGGAAGCGGAGAACAAGACTCCCTGTGGCCCGTACAGGGACGGAGTCAAGGTCCGCGTCGACGAGTTGATGACGCAGATCGAGGCGTGGGATCCGGACTTCATCTTCTTGCAGGAGGTCTGCGAATCCCAGTTCAACGCCCTGAAGAGCGCGCTCGCCGCCAAGGGACACGCGTACGCCGGCAGCTTCGCCGTCATGATCACCCCGGCCCAGGACGGCACCGGCGATCTGTGCAAGTCGGATCTCGAGCCCGAATACAATAGGCAGTACAACATGGGCAACGCGGTCCTCGCCAAAGGCACGGACAAGCAGGTCACGGAGCTGCCCGACATCGAGCTGAACGTCGGCGGCGAAAGCCCGGCCCAGACATGGAGATCCGCCTGTGTCGAGGCCCCGCTCCAGGGCCGTAGGACCCGAGCCTGCTCCGTCCATCTCAACTCGTACACGATTGACATTCAGACCCGACAGGCTGAGAAACTCGCCAACGCGGTCAACGAGTGGATCGACGGCGGCACGCCGGTCGTGCTGGGTGGCGACTTCAACGCACAGCACAAGGTCAACGGCTCCATCAACTACGCCCTGACGCCGTTGTCGGCATCCCTGAACCCCTTCTACAGCCACTCGGGAGGCACGGGCCGGTTCATCGAGACCGACGAAACCGACGCCCAGCGCTTCACGGCGCAGTGCCAGGCACTGGCCCCACCGGCCGGCCACTGCCGCTCGGGCGCGTACACGGTCCTCAAGCCCCTCGTCCCCACCGAGTCCAAGTACGACTACATCTTCGTGAGCAAGGACCACTTCAAGAACGTCGTGGCCGACGCGCGACCGCGCGCGTCCATCTCCGACCACTACCCCTACCGGGGTGCCGCGACGTGGTCCCACTGCAACAACGCCGCCGACGGCAAGGCCGATCTGCTCCGCCGAGGCGCCGACGGCAGCCTGTACCGTCACTTCGGCGGCCACTCCCAGGTGATGCTCTACGCCCTCTACTGCAAGGTAGGCGCAGGCTGGAACGCCGACTGGAGCTCGATGCGGCACCTTGCACGGGCAGGCGACGTGGATGGTGACGGCGCCGAGGACCTGTATGCCATCGATAAGACGGGAAGCCTCCGCCTCTACCCCGGCGACAAGACCGAGACGTTCTTCCGGTGGCCGCGCTCGCTCACCGCAAGCGAAGCCTGGCCGAACGCCGTCGACCAGATGACCGTGAGCCCTGACATGAACGGCGATGGAAGCCGCGACATGGTGGTGCGGATCCAGGACGGCACACTGACCCGCATCTCCATCCTGCCCGATGGCAGCACGGGCAACAGCGTCGACATCCCCGCCCCCGGCACCGAGTCGTGGTCGGACTACAACAAGATCCTGGCCCCCGGTGACATAACCGGTGACGGCACGCCCGACCTGCTGGCCCGAACCCCCGCAGGCGACCTGTACCTCTACGAGACGGGCCCCAACGACACCTTCAAGCCCCGCCTCCGAATCGGCTGGAGCTGGAACCAGTACGACGACTTCACCGCCCCAGGCGACGTGAACGGCGACGGCAAGCCCGACCTCCTGGCCCGCGACACCACCGGCTCCATGTGGTTCTACGCCGGCCTGGGTGCGCTCAGCGGCACCAGCGCATTCGCCGCCCGGCTCCAGAGCGGCTACGGCTACCCGCCTGGCGAGACGCTCTTCTAGGCTCACGTGACGCCACACGTAACTGCTTCGGCCCCTTGGGCGAGCGGCATGGTCAGGGGCCGTACCCCTTGATCGGCGGTACAGGCCACGGCCGCCGAGGCTTGCCGCCGATTCCGTGCTCGGGATCCTTGAGCAGCCGGCACCGAGAGCGGGGGGCCGGCCCGCACAGCACCACGAGTGCGGGCCGGCCTCCACCCGGTCGGGCCCCCGCGGTCGGGGAGACCGCGGGCCGGTGGAGCGACTCCCTTGCGCTCTCCGCCCTCGTATTCCCGAACCCGGCCCGCATCTGCACTCACTTCGCCCCGGGAAGCCTTGGTTTGAGGTGGAGTTCGGCGGGCAGGCGGGCGGAAGCGTCGCCGCCTGCGGTCATCCCCCGAGTCGTGGGCGGCGGCGACCGGCTGGCGTGCTGCCGGCGGCGCTCCCCTTTCCCGCAGGCCGCGCCGTCCCCGGGTGACGGTGGTCGCCTGCTGTGTGTGGGGTTGGCCAGCGGGGGGGCATGGGGGAGCCACCTCTCTCGCCTCCGTCCGCCAAGTCCGCCTCGCGGCCGCCCACCAAGGGCTGCTCGCCGCCGAGCCCGCCACCACCCCCGTCACGCAGATCGCCGCCCGTTGGGGCTTCGGACACCCCTTCGCCGGCCTCTACCGCGATGCAAGACCTCGCAGAGCACCGTGTCGCACCACACCGCCGCCCTCACCTGCTGGCGCCGTCTCTCACGACTGGTCCGGGACGCCCCTGCAAAGCAGCCATTCCCTGACGCTCGGGGAGCCGTCCAGGAGTCGGCTGACCTGCATACCCTCGGCTCGTGAGGTCACTTTCAACAGAGGGGCGAAGTCACCGGGCAGGACGTCCAGCAGGCTCATCACGCGGTCACCCGCATGAAGCGTGATGAGCAGTTCGCACCGAATCTGACGCGGGATTCCGGGCCGATGAGGCAGGGTGTTCCAAAGGGCTGGCCACAGATAGTGGGTTCCATAGGGCGCCGCGTTCGCCTGCACCCATTCCGGGTCCAACCGCTGGTTGAGGCTGAGCTCGCCTGCCCGCTCCTCCAACCTGACCAGCGCGGCCGTATCGAGGACCTTCAACTCCCGAGGCACCGGCTCATCCGAGTTCATCGCCCCATGCTGACCGACAGCACTCCGACGCCTGGAACCGACCCATCGAAGATCATTTCGTTACATGTCGCGACTGTTCACCCTCGGCCTCGCCCCGCAGATCCTTGCCGCTGGCTGCCTATCTCCGGCCGAGGATGCGCTGTCCGAGTGGCCCTGAACGCCGTTGTGACCAGGCAATTCTGGCGCTAAGTCAAATTAGCCCCGTAACCGTCCCGTTGAGATATCGAAGTCCGTGATCATCTTGTCGCAGCACACTACGATGGTGATCATCCAAACCATCTACCGCTCGGCGAAGGGCAATTTCATGGGCATTTCCGGCAGTTCGGCATCGGACCTCGAACGTCTGCTGGTCGTGGCGGCAGACCTGGCCGGTGTCGGCCTGATGGACTTCACGCAGCTGGAGTCGCCCTCGTCCGATGAGGACCCGCCGCCGATGACCGGTCCGACTCCGGAGTTGACGGAGCTGTTGAACAGGGCGTTCACCGACAAGGCCGCGCGGGAGGTCAGGACCTCGCTGATGAACGCGGACTCCTCAATCGTCGTCGACGAGGGAGTCTCGGAGCGAGTACCGGGTGCCGCCGTTGCCTGGATGGCCGACATGCGGCGGGTGTACTCCCAGTGCGCCGCCTGGACGATGAGCATCGGCGACCAGGAGATTACCGTCGAGGTGGTGGACCCGGCCGACGATCCGAGCGAGCCGCTCAAGGTGGAGCAGCGGTTCGGCGACGAGGCCCTGATGCGTACGATGCTCGCCGGTCCGGTCGGCCAGCAGGCGCAGATCACCACCTTGCTGGTCCGCGACGGTGAGCGGGCACTGGAACTGACGTTCCGCAGCCTGGCAGCCGAGCCCGGCAGCCCCGAGGCCGCCCAGTTGGCCGCCGCCAGGTCGAAGTTCCTGGAGCTGGCTCCGGCGAAGTTCCTGGGCCGGTACCCCGCCTAGGGAGTTTCTTCGGATCATCTCGCCGACCAGATGAAGATGGTGGCGATGTGGAGTCCGGTGAGGTGGATGGTGGCGGTTTTGTCGTAGCGGGTGGCGAGGCCGCGCCATCCCTTGATGCTGTTGACGCACCGCTCGACGGTGTTCCGCTGCTTGTAGGCCTCGCGGCCTGGTCGGAGGGCTGGGGAATGACCGCCCGAATCCCGCGCTGACGCAGACGGGTTCGGATTGCGCGTGACGAGTACGCCTTGTCGGCCAGGACCACTTCCGGGGTGGTCCGGAGGCGTCCGATCGGCCGCGGCACCCTTAACCGTGACCATGACCTGGGGAAAAGTGGGCGCGTCACCGGCCTGTCCTGGGGTGAGGACAAACGCCAGTGGCCGGCAGTGGCGGTCTGCGGCGAGGTGCATCTTGATGGTCAGTCCGCCGCGGGACCGTCCGAGGGCATGGTCGTCCGGCTCGCCGGCCGGGGCCCCTTTTGACGGGCCCCGGCGGCGTGCTGATGAGCCCGGACGATGGTGGAGTCGACCGAGACGATCCAGTCGAGGTCGCCTGCGGCGTCGGCCTGGGCGAGCAGGGCGGTGAAGACCTTCTCCCAGGTACCGTCGGCCGCCCACTTCCGCAGCCGGTTGTGGGCGCCCTTCCACGAGCCGAAGTGCTCGGGCTGGTCCATCCACGGAGTGCCGGTCCGGTACTTAAACGCGATCGCGTCGATCACCTGCCGGTGATCACGCCACCGTCCACCCCGCCGAGGTATCCGGTCCGGCAGCAACGGCTCGATCCTCGCCCACTGGACATCAGTCAACGACACACTGCTACTTGAGCATATGGGCCGCCTCCACCCGCTGGAGGTGGATCACGACGTCGTGCGCCTGTGCGAGGCGGATCTGCGGGGCGTCCGCGATGCCGGGGTAGGTGGCGCCGATGTTCTTGACAGTGTGCGGTGCGGCGAGCCAGGCGCGGGCCGCGGCCGGGGTGTTGCGCAGGTCCACCACGAAGTCGCGGAACCGTACACGGTCGAGAGTGTGCTCGGCGGTGCGGGGCGCGGCCGGGCCGACGGTGAAGCGGTGGACGCCGCCGTCCTGGCCGAAGGCGTTGAACGAGCCCCGGCCAAAGGTGAGACCGACACTCAGGTAGCCGTCGCCCAACTGCTCGCGCAGGAAGTCGCCCTGGACCCTCGGATAGGCGCCGGGGATGTAGGTCCGAAGGGCGATGTGGCCGTTGTGAGCGGCGAGCACGATCTTGTCGCCGGTCCGCTGCTGCCACCAGGCGACGTTCTCCGCCATGATCCGGTCGCGGTAGAGCATGAGGTCGGGGATGCTCCGGGGGTCCTCCCAGTCGAAGGCGTACAGCGTGGTCATCTGGTGGATCGCGGTGGCGTGCTGGACGGCCCAGGCGTGCGCGTCGGCGTCGGCGCCCGTGCCGGGCCGCTGCTTGAGCAGGTCCACCGCCCGACCGGTCCGCTCGGCGAGCTCCTTGCGTTCGGCCACCGGCTTCGACAGGTAGTCGTTGACGTACGTCTCGGCGTCGGTGGCGGGCCGCAGGCCCCGATACAGCTCGGTGAGCCGAGGGGCGAGGTCGGGGCGGGCCGCAGCCGCGTAGGCGCTCACCTTGTCGTACAGCTCGGCACCGGCGAACCCGCCGTCGTCACCGACGAAGCGGACCGGGTCGTTGGGGTGCTTGACGTTGTACGCGCGCATCCACTGGAGCAGATCGCGGTACTCGGCGTTGTTCCACCACCGGTAGGTGCCCTGGAACTCCTCGTCCATGATCTGCTTCAAGTCGCCCTCACCGCGCAGGAGGTAGGCGTCGAGCCTCAGTCCGGTGCTCCACGGGGCTTCGAGGGCGAAGGCCCGGAAGCCCTTCTCCTCGACCAAGTACCTCAAGACCCGGTGCTTGACGGTGAGGAACTCGTGCGAGCTGTGGGTGGCCTCGCCGAGGCCCACCACCCGGGCGTCGCCGACCATCCGGCCGAACGGACGGAGGTCGGCCAGGCCACCGCGGGGCTCGGTGGTGCGCAGGGGGTGGGCCACCCGGCCCAGGGCTGCCTCGGGAGAGCGGAACGCGGCGGCCACGGCCTCCTCCGGGCCGACGGGCGCGACGTCGGCGAAGGACGACGCGGCGGGCGGGGCGGGCGGGGTTGCGGCGGAGGCGGCCGGAGCGACGGCCAGGGTGGCACCGAGCGGGACGAGCAGGGCGGCGAGCAGGGCCTTGTGCGTGTTCATGAGCCCAACTCTCGCCGCGCGGGGCACTTCGGACCATCCAGGGCGCCCCCTGGTCGGCCCGGGGGTTAGCTACACCTCTCGAGGAGCGGGTGCATAGCACGCAAAGGCATAGGGACCTCACAACGGCTGGGCCGGTACCGCTGGACCATCGACGCACCATGTCCTGGCTCGCCGGCCGCTTGCGCCTCCCTCGACGCTACGAAGGCAAAGCCGACCACTTCCTCCCCCCTTCACCCAGCATCGCCTGCCGCCTCATCTGGTACCGGGGTACGAAGGTCGACATCGGGACGCCGGCCGGGCGCCTGTCTACACTGCTCAAGGCCCAAGAGAGCCGTGTGTCTGCCTTCCGTCGACACACGGCAGAACCGCGGCAGGGGGAGCGGTGAAAGTACCCGCGGAGCTGGTCGGCACCCGCGTCACACGGACAACCTTCGACCACCAGGTCCGGATCAGCTTCACCGATCAGACCCCAGACGGACACATACGCGTCGACGGCGAGCTCGTCATCGAGACACCCTTCAACCTCACAGACGCCTCAGGCCACCAGGCTCTTCTGACACCAGCCACCGGACCGTCCCTGGCGCCGATACTCGGCCTGTTTGCCAAGGTCGTCACCGAAACCGAGGTCACCGGGCTGGGCACCCTGTACCTCTGCTTCGACGACGGCACCCGGCTCAGCGTCGAGCCAGACCCCGACTACGAGTCGTGGAACCTCACCGGCTCGGGAATCGATCCCGTCCTGGTAGGCCCCGGCGGCGAAACCGACTGGCAACACTGAAAACCGCCGCAGCCGACACCGTTGCGGCACTCAACCTGTGCTGCGACGACCGCTGGAATCCGCCGCACAGGACCGGCGGCGCCTGCCCGCGCCCCGCGCGGGCTTCCGGCGGCAGGGCCACGTCACCGGGTCGCGAACTCGTGCTTCTGACAACTCCCGGCTGTCTGACGATGAGCAGACCGAGGCCATGCCTCCCGAGTCGTGAGGCCGGAGGGAGTGCAATGCCGCCCGCTGCCGAGGCGGCATGCCGCTAGTTTCCGAAGCCTGCGCGGCGCAGCGCTCAGCGGAGCGAGCATCGAAGGTGCCCGCACCGCCGCACTGACGGGAGTGACGTAGTGGTCAGGGGTAGTGGCTGGCCCGGGAAGCGTGTGACCGGCCCGCATCCTTCACGAGTGAGGGTTGGTCTCCACCCGGCCGGGGGTGTGTTGTTTGCACGGGGTGTGGTGGTGCGGCTGCTTGTCGCGGTGGACGGGGAGGGGATGCTGACTGCGTCGTATGTGCGGATCGCGGCGGAGCTGCCAGGGGGTGTCTGTTGGGACGGTGTGGCGGTGGCTGGCCGATGGGTGCCGGGGGCATGTTGAGGTGCGGCGCGGCATGGCGGGTTTCGCTGAGTGACGCGTTGTGGGAGGTCTTCGCTCAGGCAAGGCGGGAACTTACTGATCGTTGCAGAATGAGGGCACCGGTTACTCGTGATCGTGTCGTTGAAGAATCTGCGTGAAGTCACCGGTGTCGAGCAGGCCGGCGAGTACCTGGGTCATGTTGTCGATGCCGGGGTCCCGGACTATCAGCCCGTCAGAACACCAGAAGAAGCGACCGCCCAACTCCTCGCCTGTTTGGGCCCACCTCTTCATCAGCCGCTCGACCTCGGTGAGCGTGAACACGGTCGCGCTCCAGCGGGAGCCGTCCGCTGCCAGCCGTACCTCCACGTCTACGTTGCAGACGGCATCCAGATCCTCGCCGGAGCTGGGTAGGAATGACGCCTCGAACCGATCTGTGCGGACGCGGTACCAGGGTTCATCCCACCCCTGGTCAGTGGCCTTGTCCCCGGGGTTGGTCATCCGGGGAGTATGTCGATCCGGCTCAACATGCTCAACCGGGTTCTCTGGCAAGCTGCAGCCTGGTGAACGTGAACCTTGTCCGGGCCCTTATAGGGGGATCATGTCGGCCCCTCTCCGGTCGACCGCGCCCGTCCCGGTTCCAAGTGGCGGGCCGGGTGCTCGAAGTGGCTGGCTCGGTTGGGGCGAGGGAAAGGCTGGAGCTGGTACGACCGGGTGCTGGGGGCTCGTGGATGGTCTGCCGTCCCACCTGTGACAATCTGTCGGGTTGATCCTGATCAGGTCTTGGATCGCTGTTTAGCGCTCCGGGCTCGCCGGGGCTGGGCTCTGTCCGGGGCGAGCGCCGTGCTCCCTCGTGCCCACGTGCGTGAGCGCCCTCGTGGCATCCTGGTCGCGCATAGGTTTCGTCGAGGAGGGCAGCCCCGCCCCCGACGCTGCCCCAGGCCGGGGGCCCCGACGGCCTACCCGCAGCCTGCGGACCCCCGGGCCTTCGGGGACGGTCGCCCCGATCCCTTCGGTACCAGCGCACTCGACATCCGGCAGTCGTCCGCGGATCGCCTGCACGACCACTACGACCAATGGGCGCAAGAGAACGCCTCCAGCGCAACCGAGGCGCTGCAGAATGCGCTGGCGGACTTGCATGCCGACTGCGCTGCCGCCCGGCAGGTGCCGGACGATGACTGGGCCAGCCAGCTCATGGCGTAGACCCGCGCCGCACCCCACCTATCAGCTCGCGGCCCCCTCAAACATCGACCGATGGGCGGCGGGCAAGCTGCGCTACCTGGCCCGCAGGGTGGCCACACACACCGAACGCCTGGCGCACACCCCGCCTTCGGACCTTGCACAACAGCCACTCGGCGCCACGGCCAAAGGCCAGGAGCCCTACACCACCATCGAGGAGATCACAGCAGACGAGGCGTGCGGAGGCGCGGCCGTCCGGACCAGGTGGGACCTGGCCCTCGCCGGAGGGGGCGCGGCAGATCTCGGCTACGGCGCACCGAGCATCTGGTGCGTGGCCTGAACGACCGGGCCGGTGATGGCTGCGGTCATATGTTCGCCTGTTCGCGGGCGAGGAGGCCAGCAGGTCGGCGGTGAACCAGAACAGCGCCCAGGGCCGGGGGGCGTTGGTCGGGATTCGCCCCGTCGGGGCGGCCGAGGTTCGGACTTGCGAACCGGGAATGAAGTGAGATTCTGGAGGTGGCCCAACTGGCAAGTATCCACGCCATAGTGGTTCGCGTGCTCCCGTGAAGGTTCAGTGTCGGGCGAGGGCAAGGGTCATCTCGACTGCGTGTCGATTTCGTCGACCGAGGGCCTTGTCACATCCATGTGCCGTCGCTTGAACACTATCGATGTGACCAAATTCTGACGGGCCCTCGCGCGTCTTGTTTTCCGGTCTTTACCCGTCCGCGTGGGACGGGAGCTGATAGCAGGTGCAGCTATGACGGCAAATGAGCAGAAGAGGAACGCATTCACCCTTCGGCCCGTGATTCATAATGTCGTGCTAATGGTAGGTGCCGCCGCCCTTGCGGTCGCCCCGTGGGGCGACGCCACAGGCTCGACATCATCAGCCGGTAGTCGGCCTGCGCGTCCCCCCGACACCTGTGTAGAAGGAACCAAATGGCGGCTTGCCACGCCCATCGATCATGTCTGTCTCGCGGCGTCACGGCAAAGCTACTTCCGCTGGGAAAACTATCAAGGCCAATTCCAACGCGATGCGAGTACCAGCAACGGATGTAAGGCGGGCTACGTGCCCCGGGAGGCAGTGCCCGGTGACAGAGTGTGCGTCACGCCAGGTGAGCGGGATGAAGCGCAACGGGATGCCGAACGGGCGCCCAGCAACTGGCAGGCGACGGCGGATCGTGCGATCTGGGGAAACCTGGTCCCGATCCCGTTCGTGTGGAACAAGCGTTATTCGATTCAGAGCGACTACACGAGTGAAGGAAATGGTCAGCACAGACTTGCGGTGGACACCGGGGGAAATTTCGGGGATGCGCAAAGTGTGATTCTTTCGTCTCAGGGGTCGAATCACACTCGATACTGGTTCAGGACGCAGCGCACTCGAGAGGGGAACGCCTTCCGCAATAGATTCGAGATCGTGGCGACGGGGACCGGGAAGTGCCTCGACGTGGTCGGGGCTCGAACCAATGACGGTGCCAGGGTCGTCGAATACGGTTGCACTGGTGGCACAAATCAGCGGTGGTATCTTGAGCGCCGCGCAGACAACAAGTGGCAGATCCGCAATTGGAACAGTGACAAGTGCCTGGATGCCCACAACCCGGATGTGAACAACCCCCCTCTGCAAGGAACCTACCTCCAACAGTGGACATGCCTCGGTAATAAGAATCAGGCCTGGAGGATCCTGTTTTGACGCGGGACAAGAACTGCGCCCGACGCCCTGGTGAGGCCCACGGAGTGGCAACCCCGCAGGGGGGCGCGCCGCCGCCACGACACCAGCCCCCCACTCGCCACGCCCACGGAGCGTGATCCTCTCCATGGACGCGAAGCTCGTGGCGCCCCCATCCCTGGCACTCCGACGGCCGTACGCCCTCGCCGGACACGGGCGTTGACGCCGCCGCGCCCACATCAGGCCCCGCACACCTGTGTCACGCCGCGAGTCCGTCTGCGCCGCCCGGTCAAGCGCCGCCACAAACAGATTGGTTTGAGCGCCACGCTCCGCCACCGCGCACCACCCCTTCCACCAGGCCAGATTGGGCCTCCTGGCGCACCGCCGCAGCCGAGCACGTCGGCGCACGCCCGCGGGCAGGTCCAGCCAGCGCGGCCCGAGCCGGCTCGGAGCGAACCGAGGCAGCGGAGCCCCCGCTGCCAGCACGAAGCGGGCCGAGAAGGACAGACAAGATCGAGACTCCGCTCCCCTCGAAGGAGCAACTGAGCAGGCGGTCCTCGGGCGGCCGACCCGGCCCATGAGGGGCCGTGGCCCGTCGCCTGATCTCCGCCCTTGAGCGAGGTAGGGAACAGACGGCCCCGAAGCGGCAGACCTAATGTTCCTCTCGCGCATCGAGGCCGCCCAGAGGATGAGGGACTTGCGCCGTGCCGGCTCAGCGCGTGGCACGCTTTCGAAGTTGTGGCCGGTGATCGATCTTCTATGCTGGCAGCCTTTGCGGGTGCGGCGCGGTAACGGGGTGGGGACTGCATGGCGGCGGAAGCGGAGCGGGCTTCGAGCATGGGCGGGGAGACGGTCGTGGACGGGGCCCCGGGGCGTCGTCGAGGGCGGAGTTGGATAGTCGGCGTGGTGGGCCTGGTCGTCGTGTTGGGAGGCTGCGGTGCCATCCTGGGTGGCATCCTCTCCGACGAAGGCCTGCTGCCCGGCGATTCGATGGAGCTCGCCTGGCAGGCCCCGCCCGACCCTGGCGCCGCAGCCTATGGAAACGGCGACTGGATCGTGGACGGTTCTGTCATCCGCAGCCGGTTCGACGCTGTCACGGCGTTCGACGCGGCATCGGGGCATCACCGTTGGGAGTACGCACCGCCTGGCCGCGACGAGATCTGCGCCGTCAGCAAGGAGGCCGACGGCGCCGTCGCGCTGCTCGCCCACGGCGAGGCCCGGCGAGAGAGAGGATGCGACACCGTCACGGCTCTCGACATGACCACCGGCCGGGAACTGTGGCACACCCGCCGCGCCGGCGAGAGCGGTGAGCCGGGCGTCGAGCCCGATCTCGTCGCCACAGGCGCGGGCCTTGCGGTTGTCCGTGACGGCAACGACACCCAGTACGACCCGGCCGGGAAGCGCGACATCCCGCAAGGCGATCCGGCCCTGCGGGCCTTCGATCTGCGCACCGGCGTCCCCCGCTGGAGAGCCGCGGTCGCAAGCGGCTGTGTCCCACACCGGGTGGCCGCCGCCGCGAGCCAGGTCGTCGCCGTCCTTAAGTGCGGACGGTCCGAGTTGCAGCTTGCCGCCTTCGACCCGGCCGATGGCAAGCAGCGGTGGACCGTCCCTCTGGACCGGCGTTCGGTCGACGGGGAATCCGATGTGATGTTCATGTCCGCCCACCCGCTCGTGCTACGGGTCGTCGAGCCAGACGAGAGCGGGCTGCGGGCCTACCTCGCCTTCGGTCCGGACGGCCGCTTGCGGGGGCGGGTCGATTTCGACAGCGATGCGGGGAAGATCGACGAGTACGAGCTGGCACGCGTGACCGTGGACGAGGAAGGAGGCCGGCTTCTCGTCGTGACCACGACCCCGTGCCGGAATCGGCAGTGCGATCAGGTCGTCTCCTTCGACCTGTCGGATGGCCGTGAGCTGTGGCGCACGCGCCTGCACAACCAGGACGACGCGCTCGCCCTGAGGGTGGTGGGACAGCGGGTCACGATTCTGGTCGATCGTGGTCTCAAGCAGTCGAGGCAGGAAGGCCTGTACGTCCTCGATGCCGCCACCGGTGAAGAGGAAGACCGACGCAGCTACTCGCAGGACGTCAACCGGCGAAAGCCCGTCACTGACCTGCTCGTCCACGACAACCTCGTCATCGCGGTGCAGTTGGGCGGCGGCACGCGCCCCTTCATGGCCTACCGCCCCTGGTGACACAAGCCCATCAGCGGCCCCGTCACGGCAGACGACGAGGCGGATGACGGTGCCTTCGATGGTGGGTAGCGGCCCGTTGTGGTTGAGCCAGGCGGCTCGTCGGGTGAGCGGGGGTGGAGCGGGCCCCAGGCTTGTGCGGTGGCGGTGGCGGTGGCGGTGGCGGTGCCGTAGTGGCGGGTGGCAGTGACGGTCAGGGCATGCTGCGGGCTCGGGGAGGAGGGGCGTGGGAAGGGTGTGGTGTGTGCGTCCTAGTTGCCGGCACCGCGCGGGGTGTTCGTGGGATTGGGGAGCGGGCCGGGTTTTTGATGTGGCTCGTCCTGCAGGGGCGCGGGGGCAGGGGTGGAGCCGGGCCGGTATGACCGGCGCTGGTGGATGGGGGGCTCGTGGACGGGGTGGGTGGTCCGCTGGTTGGTGACGGGCCGCTCGCCGTCGGGCTTGTCCCGGAGGGCGGTGTCCCGGGCGTGGGCGGGTGGGGCGGCGGTGTGTGGTGGTACGGATGTGTTGGCTGCACGGGGACACGGGTCTGGTGGGCGTCGGTCTGAAGCGGCTCTGGTCCACTTTCTGTGGGCGCGTGCGCAGCGTGACTGTTGATCTTCGCTGGATGTTGTGCGATGTCGCCCTCGAAGCCGCCAGTACCGCCAATCTTCCCGCCCTCCAGTCGTTCGCTCGCCACCTCGAACGCGACCTGGACGCCGTCGTCGCCGGCCTCTACAACCTTGGAACTCCGGAGTCGTCGAAGGCCACGTCAACCGGATCATTCTGTGGAATCAGCGATGTCAAGCCGTGTGCTTGTGCATCACGTCGAGGTAGTGCCGATTGCGGTGCGGAACGTGGTGGTCCCGGCCAGGCAGGCTGAAGACAGCGCAGACCTCGGCTGGCTGGGTGAGGATGCTCGACTGCTCGCCGAAGGTCAGGACAGGGTTGACCTCGTGGTGGCAGCCGGCGGTGTTGAGGGCCGTAACCAGGTCCTCGCGGAGCACGGTGGCCTCGAATGTCTCGGAATCGGGAAGGACGAGCGGCGGGAGTTTGGCGGTCGAACCAGGCCAGAGGTTGATCCAGATGCCGCTGACGGCCCGCTGCGTGACCACCAGTTGCAGCCCTCTCCAGGAGTACGGGTAGCCGTCGATATCGGGCCCCTTCATGACGTGGGCGGGGTGCGGGCGCCCCGGGCCGAGAAGGTCTTCAGCCTCGGTCAGGGGCATTCCGCAGTGAAGAGGGCCGATCCGGCCGGTTCGGGCGAAGTCGACGAGCACGTTCATCAAGGTCACGGCAGTGACTGTGACACTTCCCTGGGCCTGTGCGCACTCCGATATCAGCGCGGTGCGGAGCCTGCCCCGCCCTGTCGGACATCGACGAGCGGCAGCAGGCGGGCTGTCGCCGGCAGGTCCAGTTCACGTGGTGTCGGGCCCGCCGGAGTGGGTGTGTCGGCGAGGCGGTCGAGTAGCCGGTCCAGGGCCGCCTGGCCGTCCTCGACGGCTGCCTACTCGTCGTCGGTCAGCGGGATGGACACAGCCATCTTCTGCAAGTTGCTTTTGGCTTCCAGGAGTAACTTTTAAGATGCTGAAACGTCAGATGTTCGGCCGAGCGGGATTCGAACTGCTACGGAAGCGCGTCCCGCTCTACTCCTGAAAGCCGACTCAGGACGCGTTCTCGACAAGCCCGAATCCTGCCGGAAACCCTTCCAGGAACTCCCGTCGGGCTGGGTCGGACTCCGCTTCAGCCATCTCCCTGAGCAAGTCGATCAGCTCCTGCCGCTGGTCACCCGACAGTTGGCTGAACAGATGGGCGGCTCCTTCCAGCACCTTCACGGCGTCGTCCGGATCCATCTGATCGTCTTCGCTGCCCTCGATGAACCACAGGGCACCGACCAAGCCCTCGGCCAGGGCATGGGTCAGGGACGGATATACGGACACCACACTGGCCTCCCAGCAGGTCAACGGCAAAGTCCGGCCATACCATCACACTCCACTGACATCACTTTCCGTGAGCCTCCACAGAAAGTGGGCCAGAGCCACCCTCGCCTCCCGCAGGCTGGTCGACCAGATCCGCAGCGACAGCGCCCGCCGCGCCGACTGGCCCCAACTCCTTGCCCTGTACGAGCTCCTGGAAGAGTTCGGACCGAACCAGGTTGTCTCGCTCAACCGCGCGGTCGCCGTCGCCATGGTCCACGGCCCGGCCGCCGGACTCGACCTTGTCACAGTGCTGGAGACCGACAAGCGCATGGCCCGTCACCACCGGCGCCCCGCTTTTCTGTGCAACGGGTGCAGCTCGGCTTAGGCCCGCGTCGGCTCGCGTGGGGGATGTTCTGGAGTGTGGGGGCCCGGTGTGCGGGGGTCGTCGGGCTTTCCGGCGCGGTGTCCCGTGGACGGCGTCCAGGGCCGGGTCCAGCAGGATCACGGGCCGGCTGGTCTGGGGCCGACCGGGGCTTGGGCGGTCGGATGAAGGTGTACCCGTGTGTTCCTCATTGCTCCTGTCTGACGATACTGCTCCTGTCTGACGATCCCGCGGGCTTTCACGCCTCACCTTTCCCGCCAGGGGCCGCGTCCTCGTTCTCGGTTATGCCGGGGCCTACCGAACTTGGCGTGGCTCCGCACGCGTCGTCGCGTGCGGAGCCACGTTCATCATCTCCGCGCGGATCCGCACAGGGCGGACATCGTCACTGCCATCTGGGCCCCATCAGCCCCCGGGTGACTACTACGCGTAGTTGAAGACCCACTGCTGCTCGGTGGGGTAGTCGCTGGCGCAGCGCCACAGAGTGAGGTAGGTGCCGTTCGCGTGGCTGCCGCCCTTGTTCGTCAGGCAGCGGTAGTCCGGGCCCGAGTAAGCGGTCCAGGTCCAGCCCTGGCTGTAGTCGAACAACTGCGGGTAGTTGGTGCTGCTGGTGTCGCAATCCCACAGGGTCAGGACGGCGCCGTCGGTCTTGTAGCCGTTGCCGGACGGGGTCAGGCACCTACCGCTCGCCCTGTTCACGATCTGGTAGCTCCCCCCATCCATTCGGATCTCCCAGTGCTGGAGCGGGGAGCCGGTGCAGTCCCACAGGGTGATGATCGTCCCGTTGGAAGTGCCGTTGCCCTTCGGAGTGGCGCACTTCCCCGAGTACTTGTTCTTCAGCACGTGGTACGTCGCGGCGTCCGCATCGGCAGCGGTCGTGACGTTCATGGTGAACGCGACCAAAAGGGCCGCGAACACGGCAAGTATGGACTTACGCATGATCAGCTTTCTCAAATGAAGCACGTAGTCGCGCTTCCTTCCACCTGGCGCACGAAGCGCCAGCACGACGGCCTGCGGCCGACTCCACTGTCCGCGCCGCGTGGCCATGAGCGCAGATCATGAGGATCGACGCGCCATGGCAGCGTTCGTCGCCCGGGCGGGTGTCCGGCAACAGTGAATCTAGGTCCGGACGGAACGTCAGGGTGTGCGGGGCACGCAGCTTTTCTGTGCAACGGGTGCAGCTCGGCTGAGGCCCGCGTCGTTTCCCGTGGGGCATGTTCGGAGTGCGGGGGCCCAGTGTGCGGGCGTCGTCGGGCTTTCCGGCGCGGTGTCCCGTGGACGGCGTCCAGGGCCGGGTCCAGCAGTCCGCTGCTTCGGGGGTGTGGATTCTCGGATAGGTGCAGCCCAGGGTGTGCTTGAACAGGCGCGAGGCGTGCTCGATGTCGAAGCGCCGCAGGTGTGCCTGCCACAGACGGTTCGTGACCCCTTCGGTGGCATCCGTGCCCGTCCACCACCGCCGGACCGGCTTCGGGGTGGCTTCGCTGGGCAGGTGGTCGATGTCCGGGCGGATTATGGCCCCTTCGACGATCGGGAGGGTGCCGTCGGGTGCGGCCCAGGTCGAGCGGTGGGTGAGCTTCGTGGGGAGCCGGTCACGGAAGCGTGCGGCGGCGGTGCCATAGAGGCGGGTGTCGGTGACGGTTTCGGTGCCCGGGGTGCCCCAGGCGTCGGGCTGCCCGAAGATGAACTCGCTGCCGTTCCGGGGCCGGCCGGCCCGTGGTGAGAGGCTCCCGCGAGGGTGCGGGCCCTGCGCAGGACGCGCGCCTGCCTGCGCAGTCCGCCTGGAAGCGGCCCATCGCGAGCTGCTCGCAGCCGACCCGCCACCACGGCAGTCACGGAGATCGCCGCACGCTGGGGCTTCGGACATGACTTCTCCGGCCTGTGCCTGTACCGCGAAAGGCCTTCGCGCACCTCACCCAGCAGCCCTGGGACCTGTTTGGTTGCCCCGCCCGTCTCAGGCGTCTCAGGCCGGGCGCATTGCCTCCCGGTAGCGGGACGGGGCGATTCCGAACCGCTCCGTGAACGCCTGCCGCAGCGCCTCGGCGCTGGCGAAGCCGCAGCGTGTCGCGACGCCTGTCATCGGCAGAGTCGTCGAGGCGAGCAGGTGTGCAGCGGCCTCGGTACGAGCCTGCCGGACGTAGCGGCCCGGCGCCCGGCCCAGCTGCTTGGTGAAGAGACGGGTGAGGTGGCGGGGTGTCACCCCGGCCCGCGCGGCCAGCGCCGCCGTGCTCAGGTCGTCGTCCGGGTGGGCCGCGATGTGCTCGACGAGCGCGCGAACCCCGTCGTCAGGGGCCGAGGGGGTCGCAGTGAACAGGCTCACCTGCGCCTGGTTCCCGGGCCGTTGCAGATACACCACGAGGTCCCGGGCTACCTGGCGGGCCAGTTCGGGGCCGTGGTCCTCCTCGACGAACGCGAGGGTGAGGTCCAGCGCGCTCGTCACCCCGGCCGCCGTGTAGACGTGACCGTCGCGGACGTAGATCGGGTCCGGGTCCACTGCCACCTTCGGGTGCCGCTCGGCGAGCAGACGGGCGAAGCGCCAGTGGGTGGTGGCACGACGGCCGTCCAAGAGCCCGGCGGCCGCCAGTACCCCCGCGCCTGTGCACACCGACGCCACCCGCCGGCTCTCCCGCGCCAGCCGGCGCACGTGCCCGACGAGCCGCGGGTCTGACGCCGCCCGCTCGAACCCCGTACCGCCGGAGACGATCAGTGTGTCGAGGGGTCCGCTCAGCCGTTCCAGCGACTGCTCACTGCGCAGGACGAGCCCGGAGCCGCAGACGAGGGGACCGCCGCCCGGACCGGCGAGGAGCACCCGATACGGGACCTCGGGCGCGCCGATCCCGTTGGCCATGGCCAGGGTCGTGGTCACGCACGCGATGTCCAGCAACTCGGCTGCCTCGTAGCCGACCACCACCATGAGCCTCTCCGCCATGCGCCGACCCTATGCCGGAAGGACGGGTACCCCAAGGGAAAGGACATGGTGGCCGGGCACCGCTATCCGCCGGCCCTGACGCCCCGGACAGTGGTTCTCGCCCACATTCGTCTGTACGCCCGCACGCTGGAGGGACCCGGATGCACACGATCGCGCGCCGCTGGCCGACTTTGATCGCCCTGGCCCTGGCGGCTCTGACCTTCCTCGACGGCCGGCCGGCGCCGGAGTTCCTCGCGGGAGTCCTCGCCGCGATGCCGCTGTTCTACCTACTCTTCGGCTTGTTTCGGGGCGAACTGCGTCGACCGGGCGTCCTCGCCGGACAGCTCGCCGGCCTCGTCGGCTTCGCAGCCGTCGCCCTGGCGGCCGTTTTCCTGAACGGCACCCTCGCCCTGCTCGTCCTCGCGTCCGGCTGGCTGGGCCACGCCGCCTGGGACGCCGTCCATCACGCAAGAGCCCAGGTAGCGCCCCGGCAGTGGTCCGAATGGTGCGGCGTCTTCGACGCCTGCGGCGCTCTGGCCCTGCTGCTCGCCGCCGCGGCGGTCACCGGCTAGCAGAAGCACTGCACAACCGCCCCGGAGCAAGCATCGCGATGTTTCCACGTCTCAGCGGCATCGCCCTCCGGTCGAACCAGGCGTTCTCGCCGCTGAGCAACCGACATTCCCGAAATCCATCTCCACAGCCGACCGCGAGCGATCTGCGCGACAGCGGCCACCCGCTACCGCCCGGACGGCAGCTTGCCCGCCCCGGACCGCAGCTTGCCCGCCCGGGACCGCAGCTTGCCCACCCCGGCCGGTGCGCCCTGACGTGGGCAAGCCCGGCGCGCCGGGGTGGGCGAGCCTGGCGTGCTGGGGTGGGCGAGCCCGGCCGGACATCACGGTCGCGGCCGGTGGAGTGGCCCAGGTGTGACCAGCTCCGGCAGTCGTATGCCGGGCCGTCAGTCCTTCTCGTCCTCCTCCGGATCGGGCAGCGCCAGGCACAGGGCGTCCAGGGCCCCCGGGAAGGCGTGGTCCATGGGCGTGCCGTAGCCGATGACCAGGCCGTCGCGGGGGGCCATGGTGCTGTCCGGGTGGCGGTAGGAGCGCAGCCCGTCGAGGGCGAGCCCCTGTCGTCGGGTCGCCCGCAGCACGGTGTCCTCGGTGCCGTCGGGGAGTTCGAGCACGGCGTGCAGCCCGGCCGCGATGCCGCCGACCCGGATGTGCGGGGTACGTTCGGCGAGCGTGCCCACGAGCAGGTCGCGGCGCCGGCGGTAGTGCCGTCGCATGTGCCGCAGGTGCCGGTCGTAGGCCCCGGAGGTGATGAAGTCGGCCAGTGTGAGCTGGTCGACGACACCCGACCACATCTCCCGGGGCCCCTTGGCGGCGAGGACGTCGTCGACGAGCCATCCGGGCAGGACCATCCAGCCCAGCCGCAGCGCCGGGGACAGGCTCTTGCTGACCGAGCCGATGTACACGACCCGGTCGGGGTCGAGCCCTTGCACGGCGCCGACCGGCTGCCGGTCGTAGCGGAACTCGCCGTCGTAGTCGTCCTCCACGAGCACGCCGCCGCAGGACCGGGCCCAGTCGATGACCGCCACCCGGCGCTGGGGGTGCAAGGGCCCGCCGGTGGGGAACTGGTGCGCGGGCGTGAGCAGGGCGGCCCGTACGCCCCTCTCGGGCAGCTCCTCGACGCGCGCTCCGGACGCGTCGACGGTCAGCGGCACGGTGCGCGAGCCGGCCGCCTCCAGGACGGCGCGGTGGAAGGCGAGCCCGTACGCCTCCACCGCCCAGGTCCCGCCGAGGACCTTGCCGAGCAGCCCGAGGCCGTGGGCGAAGCCGGAGCAGATCATGATCCGGTCGGGTGCGGCGCGTACGCCCCGGGCACGCGCCAGATACTCCGTCAGCGCCTCGCGCAGCTCCGGCCGGCCCCGTGGATCGCCCACGCCGAAGGCGTCGTTGGGGGCCGCGGCGACGGCCCGGCGGGCGGAGGTGAGCCAGGCCGTACGGGGGAAGGCGGCGGCGTCGGGGGAGCTGGGCATCAGGTCGTGCGGCACGCGGCGGCGATTGCGGCGCTGCGGGCTGCGTTGCCGGTCCGGGTGGACGGCGGCGCGCTGGGCGACCCGTGTGCCGGAGCCCTGGCGGGCCGAGAGCCAGCCCTCCTCGACGAGTTCGGCGTACGCGGCGGCGGCGGTGTTGCGGGCGATGCCCAGGTCCAGGGCGAGTGAGCGGTACGGGGGCAGGCGGGTGCCGGGCGGGAGCCGGCCGGACCTGACGGCCTCCCGCAGGGCGTCCGCGAGCTGTGCGCGCCGGCTTCCCTCGCCGGAGAGTTCGAGATGGAGATCGGTGCCCGCGGTCTCGCCGGGATCGCTGCCGGCGATCGGGGTCTCAGGCGTATTGACCCATGATTCTTCCACAGCAATGCACCCTATCGTGGGTCATTTCGCTGCTTAGGGTCGTTCCATGACCACATTTCAGGTGCCTCAGCGCATGGACTTTTCCACCGTTGCCCCCAAGGTCTTCAAGGCGGTCCTCGCTCTGGACTCCGCCGCCCGCGAGGGACTCGACCCCGTCCTTCTCGAGCTGGTGCAGATCCGCGCCTCGCAGATCAACCGCTGTGCCTACTGCATCGATTACCACACCTCCGACGCCCGCAAGGGCGGCGAGACGCAGGAGCGCATCTACCAGCTCACCGCCTGGGAGGAGGCGAGCCTGTTCACCGCGAAGGAGCGCGCCGCCCTGGCGCTGACCGAGGCCGTCACCCTCCTGCCGCAGGGCGTGTCGGACGACGTCTACGCCACGGCCGCCGAGCACTTCGAGGAGAAGGAACTGGCCCAGCTCATCGCGCTGATCTTCACCACCAACGCGTGGAACCGCATGAACGTCTCCACGCGCAAGACGCCCGGTACCGAGTAACGGAAGTCATCCCGTTCACGGGCTGTGGTCGGCCCCGGCACCACCGCCCGTGGACACGGTGCGGGCCGCCCGCCCGGACCGCTTTCCTCACAAAGGTGCTCACACGGCCATGGCCACCCTCGACACGCACACCCCCGTCACCACAGAGCCGTCGCCCGTCAAGGGCTGGCTCGCCGTCCTCGCGGTGGCCCTCGGCATCTTCTCGCTGATGACCTCCGAGCTGCTGCCCGTGGGTCTGCTCAGCCCGATCGGTTCCGCCCTCGACGTCTCCGAGGGCACCGCGGGCCTGATGGTCACCGTCCCCGGCCTGGTCGCCGCCGCGTCGGCGCCCCTGGTCACCGTGGCCACCGAGAAGATCGACCGCCGGCTCGTCCTCGCCGTCCTGATCGGCATCGTCGGCGTGGCCAACCTCGCCTCCGCCTTCGCTGCCGGCTTCGCCGCGGTCCTCGTCGCCCGCTTCCTGATCGGCATCAGCGTCGGCGGCTTCTGGTCCCTGGCCGGCGGCATCGCGCTGCGGCTGGTGCCGGAGCGGCACGTCGCCCGTGCCACCGCCGTCATCTTCGGCGGTGTCGAGACCGCGTCCGTCCTGGGCGTCCCCACCGGCACGTTCCTCGGTGACCTCAGCGGCTGGCGCACCGCCTTCGGCGCCGTGGGCGTCCTCGGCCTGATTTCCCTGACCTGCATGGTCGTCCTGATGCCGAAGGTGCCGGCGGAGCGCACCATCACCTTCGCCGGCCTGCCGAAGGTGTTCAAGGGCAACTCCGGCGTCCGCGCCGGTATCGCCCTCACCTTCCTCGTCATCACGGGCCACTTCCTGGCCTACACCTTCGTCCGGCCGATCCTGCAGGACGCCGGCGTCACCGACAACCTGATCGGCGCCCTGCTGTTGACCTTCGGCATCGCCGGCATCTGCGGCAACTTCATCGCCGGCGCCCACGTAGCCAAGCGGCTCCGGCAGACCGTCCTCGGCATCTCCGTGGTGCTCACCGTGGCTATGGTGCTGCTCGTCCTCCTCGGCGACACCCCGCTCACCGCGGGCGCGGTGATCCTGTGGGGCCTGGGCTACGGCGCGGTGCCGGTCACCTTCCACACCTGGATCCTCGACGCCGCGCCGGACGCGACGGAAGCCGCCTCCTCGCTGTACGTCTCCACGTTCAACCTGGCGATCGCGCTCGGCGCCCTCCTCGGCGGCCTGGCGGTCGACGGCCTCTCCACGACGAGCGTCCTGTGGATCGGCGCCGCGATGGCCCTCGCCGCCCCCGTCGTGGTCCACATCGTGAACCGGCCTGGGAGTAAGTCGCAGGGCAGGTGAATTCCCACGTGCCTACGAGCCTGGTCTCACGGCCGAGCGGGAACTTGCTGGCTCCGGCCAAAGAGCAGTCGCGACAGGACGCTGAGCGCATCGCGGCGACCTCCCGCGCCCGGTTACGCGGGGCGAACGGGTCCAAGCGGAGGTTGCGGACCTCCACCGGCCCGGCCGCGCCGGGCACGGTCAGGTTCGCCCAGCCCATGACATCGTGGTGGCGCGTACGGTCCGCGCCCTCGGCACCGACCCGGACCCGGTCGCCCAGCAGGATCGCGAAAGGGAAGCGGTCCCCGGCCGCGGTCACCTGGTGCTCCGCGAGGAACCCCTGCGCCATCCCGAGTTCGGTGACCGCCCGGTGCAGACGCCTTCTTCCCCAGTGCCGAAGACGGGGACGAGCTGGCCGACTGGAGCACAGCACCGGTCGTCACACGCTTCACTCATGGCTGGCGCCTGCGAGGCCAGCAGGCTCGGCGCGCAGAGACGCATCGGTCTCGTCGACCTTCACGCACAGGGGCGCAGGTGTCTGAGCACGGCACCACGATGCTCTCCTTCCTGGTGGCGACCCTCAACCTGCTCATCTGCGTGTGGAAGGGCGTCGCGCTCCTGCGGGAACGCACCGCCACGCCGGCGCTGATCAGCTTGGGCCTCGCCATGTCGGTGCCACGGCGGCCGGCCTGGACGCCTACCTCCACGACAGCGGGTCTACATCGCGGCCAGTCCGGCCGTATACCGGGGTCTGGGCGAGGTGACCGGACGGCCGAGCGCGGCGACCCTGCCGGTCTATGTGGGCATCATTGCCTGCTGCGCCCACACGCACACCCTCACCGTTTTGTGGAGCGCCACCACATCCCTGGGTGAACGTGCCCGGGTGAACCGCAGGCCCGGCCTGGGCTGGGGGCTATGCCGGCGTGGTGGTGGCCATGCCGGTCTCTTCTGGCTGGCAGACCTGGAGGGACGCCCGGCCGACCCGCGGCGCTTCAACACCGACTTCGCCGACCAACCCGTGGTGCTGGTCTCTGTGGGCCTGTTCCTGTCCGCGCTGTCCTGCGCCACGCTCAGCACCGCCTGACGGGCTCGACGGCTGACGCCGACCGATCCCGCCCTTCAGCACGCCGGCCGGTACTTCAGCGTGTCGATGCTCGTCTGCTTCGGGCACGTCCTGTGCAACGCCCCGGCGGTTGCGGCCGCGAGCCTGGGCAGTCATGCACTTGACGAGGTGGGCACCCTGGGCTCCCTCGTCGGCCCTGTGGGAGTGGTCCTCAGCACCTAGGGAATGACCGGCGCCGCCGTCAGTGCATGGCTGCGCGAGCGGCGAGGCCTCAAGGCCTTCAGGCCGCTGTGGCAGCTGGCCGTGCTGAACGTGGACGACCGGCTCGCCCTGGACCCGAGTGGCGCCGGGCTGCGCCTGGTCAGCGTCCGCTTCACGCTGCACCGCTGGGTCGTGGAAATCCTCGACGGGATGCGTGTGCTGCGGGCCTGGTCTTCTCCCGAGGCGGCCAAGACCATCAGGCGGCACGCCCACGCCAGCCCCCTGCCGCTGTCGGCCGCAGAACGGCAAGCGGTCATGACCGCGGCCGTGCTACGCGATGCCCACCTGCGGCTCCAGGCGGCGCGCGGCACCGAGGGCTCGTCGCGTCCCCCGCCCCCGCTCCCGCCGGATGCCACCGTTCTCGCGTTGCTGGGGGAGGACACCGCTGCCGCCGACGAGCGAGCTCGGCTCCTGCTCGTCGCGGCCCACCTGAACCATCCGCTGACCGACTCGTCCCTGGCCGAGCTGCGCACCACCAGTCCCTCGACCGCCGGGAGGCCTCCGGCGAGCGCGCGGTAGTGTCCTGACCGTCCGGCGCCGACCATGGCGTCAGTCAGCAACAGCGTTCGAAGACCCAGCCGTTGAGCTGGGCTGGGGGGACATGTGAAGCGGGCCATCGTCATGGGCGGAAGCTACGCAGGGCTCATTGCCGCCCGCGTGCTGAGCGACTACGCCGAGGACGTCGTGGTGATAGAGCCCGACGTCATAGGCGGCGACGGCCTCGGCCGCCGGACTCCGCAGCGCCACCAGCTCCACGCCCTGCTGTCCATGGGGCACACGCAGCTGGAACGGTGGTTCCCGGGGATCACCGACGAGTTGGTGAAGGGCGGCGCCCGCCTCGGCGAGGACCAGGACGTGCAGTTCTACCTCGACGGACGGCTGAAGGCACCGGTGCCGGGCGCGCGCATGCTCGGTGCCACCCGCCCGTTCCTGGAGAGCCACCTGCGGCGCCGGGTCGCCGCCATCGAGCACGTCCGGTTCTGCCAGGCGCAGGCCACGGGCCTGGTGCTGCGAGGCGACCGGGCCGCCGGCGTGACCACCGCCGGGCCCGACAGCGAGGATGGCGAGACGCTCGAAGCCGACTTCGTTGTCGACGCCATGGGACGCAACAGCCCGCTGGAGGACTGGCTCGCCCACAGCGGCTGGGATCAGGCACCGGTCGACAGCATGCGGGTCGACCTCGGATACGCCACCGCGATGTTCCACCGCGGCGACGAGCTGGGCAGCACGGTCATCGCCCACTCCAGCCCGGGGCCCGCCAGCAACTACCAGCCCACCCTCACGGAGCCCGGTGCGCTTGCCGCCGTGGAGGGCGAGCGCTGGTCGGTCGTCCTGGCCGGCTACGCCGACCACCGCCCCGGACCCGACCGCGAGGAGTTCCTCCGCAGGATGCGCCGCTGCGTCGCCCCGCTGCGGACGGTGGCGGACGTCTCCGAGATGATCGGCGACGTCCGCACCTACCGCTTCGTGGAAAGCCGACGGCGGGTGCACTCCCGCCTGACCCGTTTCCCGGGCGGCCTCGTCGTCGTGGGAGACGCACTGGCCAGCGTCAACCCGGTCTACGGGCAGGGACTGACGCTCGCGGCCCTGGAGGCCAATGCCCTCGGCGCCTACCTCCGCTCCCACCCCGACCCGCAAAACCCGGCCTGGGACTACTTCCGCCTCGCCGAAACCGTCGTGGACGGCGCCTGGCAGCTCTCCACCGCCGCCGACCTCGCGCAGCCCCACGTCACCGGCCCCTACCCCCGCGGATACCGCGTGCAGAAGTGGGTCGCCGACAAGCTCACCGAGGCGTCCGTGCTGGATTCCGCCGTGAACGCCCAGTACATGGGGGTCGTGAACATGGAGCTCCCGCCGAAGGCCCTGACCCAGCCCGGCTTCCTGGCCCGAGCAGCCCGCGTGCTGCTCAGCCGCTGAGGCCGCCGGTCATGTGGGAAAGCGTCCTGGACCGCGCAGGCATCACGGATCCGGAAGCCCGCGACGGATATACAGCGCAGCGCCGGGCGGTACGCCGGTTCGCCCCGGCCGAGTACATGGCGGCACGCCTCCTCCTGCCGGCGCCCCTCCAGCCCGACGTCGTCGTGCTGGTCGCCTTCATGCACGAGACCGACGACCGGATCGACCGAGGCGGCCTGCCGGAGCGCCAGGAAGCGCTCCAGCGGTGGCAGACGCTCGTGGACGAGGCCCTGAGCACCGGCACGTCCTCCCACCCGGTCCTCCAGACCCTCGCACGGTCCGTCCAGCGGCATCCGGTACTGCGCGGCCGCGTACGGGAGTTCCTGGACGGGGCGGCCCAGGAGGTGGCCTGGGAGCGCTTCGGTACCGAGGCCGATGTCGAGCAGTACATCAAGGGGTACTCGCTGCCCGCCCTGATGCTCTCCATGGGCCTGCTGGTGCCCGACGGCACGACCGCGGCGGCCGAGTTCGAGCGTGCGTGCCTGGCGCTCATCACGGCCATGCAGCGAATCGACTTCCTCGAGGATCTGGCGGAGGACGTCCAGGAGGGCAGGATTGGCATCTCCGACCAGGCCCTCGCCCGGCACGGGCTTGCGGTCCAGGACCTGCGGGCGCAAGCGCCGGGGGCGGAACGTGTCGCGCAGCTCGTCACCAGCCAGGCCGACGCCGCTGCCGCGTCACTGACGGCGGCGCAGCCGATAGTCGCACTCGCCGCCCCGGCGTATCGCCCATTCCTGCGCGCCGTGGTGAGGGTGCAGGAGCTGCGCGAGGCAGCGGTACGCAAGGCCGGAGCGGCTCTCGTGGTCCGTCCGTGCGGCCCGTCATCGGTCAGGTGCGGCGTCGTGCTGCTCCGGGAGCTGGTGTGGGCCCGGCGGCGCTCTCACAGCTGACCGGCGTGAGCAAGACCCTGCACTTGAGGAGGCATCACACATGGCTGCTGCTTCGACCGCCCGCCGTATCGCCGCGACCGCTCTCGCGGCCGGCGCCCTGGTCTCCGTCGCCGCACTGCCGGCTTCCGCCCGCGACGGCGACCACGACCGCACCTCGCGGGTGGAGATCAGCCGCGTGTAGGCCGACAGCCCCGGACGGGACAACCGCTCCAACCAGTCCCTGGACGCCGAGTGGGTCGAGACCACCAACCACTCTCGCCACTCGGTCAACCTCGACGGCTGCACCCTGAAGGACGAGGACGGCCACCGCCACAGGTTCCGCGACGTCCGCCTCGACGGCCGCTTCACGATCCGCGTTCACACCGGCGAGGGCCGCGACACCCGCACCGACCTCTACCAGGACCGCCGCGACTACGTCTGGGACAACCACTCCGACACCGCGACCCTCCGCGACGACCGCGGCCGCGTCATCGACCCCGAGTCCTGGTGCGGCCGCCGCCACCACAGCCACCGCTGACCCCCCACCTTCCGGCGCCCCGTCTTGCGCTAGTTCACAGCGGAGGGCTGGGCGTCCCGCTTGCGTCCAGCGCGGTGATCACACTGCTACGGGGTCGCGGGGACGACCTTCACATCGGTGACCCCGCCCTGCTTCTCCGGGCGGGTCTTGCGGGCTTCGGCGCTCGGTTGGTCGTAGCCGGCCCGCGACTCGTGCTCCCGACCGTCCTGCGTCCACTGGACCCGGTAGTTCTTCACCCTGCTCCTCCACTCTCGCTCTGCCGGCACGGCGGCCGCATCGACTGGAGACCGCCGGGCCGCCCAGGGTGCCATGAGCCACTGACAGCGCCGCGAGCGGGCAACTTCAGGGATCGAACCAACGTCCTTACCCCCGGGGGTTGTACTTTTCCCCGGGGGTAAGGAAGTGTGGTGGGTGTCGGAGGAGCAGCCCTCCGACACCCGGCCGAACAGCCCCTGTCAGGGCGAGTTCGACAGCCCGAAGGGTAACCACCATGACCGCGGTCACGATCGTCCCCTGCACCGACGCCGCCGAGCTCTACGCCGCTTCCGCGACCACTCCGAGCCGCAGCCGGTGTACCGCGGCCTCGACCTGGACACCGGTCGGCTCTTCGCCGACTACAACGCCGTGATCGCCAACGCGGTGCCGGTCGGGGTCTTCTACGGCTTCGAGCGCCGCTACGGCATCCCCGTGCTCACCGCGAAGGCGGCGAACGAGCTGATGGAGTAGATCCGGCCCCTCACCGAGCGCATCCTCGGCGACTGAGAGAAGGAGCTCAACGCCAGCGCCAACTCGGCGCCGTGCTCGGCTCGGACGCCGAGGCCGCCGAAGAGGAGCTGACCGAGCTGCTGGACGGTCTCCGGGAGAACCCCGACCCGGCGACGCTGGTATCGGCGTGGGACACGGACGGCGTCACCAACGGCTGCGAGGCCACGGACCACAACATCACCGGCGACACCGCCGGCGAGCGGCTCGACGAGATCGCGGCCGAGATCACCCACGCCCTCGCGCAGGTCAGCGAGAGCGACGTCGTCATCGTCGACGGCCTGGTCGAGTACCTCAAGGCGGTGCGGGACGACGTCGCGAAGGAGGAGACCGAGGACGCCGACGAGCATTGATCCGCCGTCCCTGCCCCGGCCCTCACTGCGGCCGGGCCGCTCCCTTCCCTGAGAGGCCTCTGTGACCGACTACCGCAACGTTGTCGCCCAAGCCGACGCCCGTATCGAGCACGCCCGCACCGAGCAGTCCCTCGCCGCCGACGACCGTGCCCGCGCCATCGCGGCCGAGGTCGCCCGCCGCGGCCGGGGCGGCGGCGCGGCCGTCGCCGGCGAACTCGGCCTCACCGAGAAGAGTGTCAGCCAGGCCGTCGCGCGCGCCCGCAGCGCCGGTGACCCGCACCGTCCCCTCCCGCGCGACACCCTCGACCGGCTCTTTGCCGCCGAAGTGCGCGACCTACCCCCGCTGCGCCTCATCCACTGGTTCACGATCCAGTACATCGTCAGGGGCACCGTCGTCGACATCACCTGGATCGAGCAGCCCGGCACGCTGCTCGCCTGCAAAGTCGAGGAGATGGACCCCATTCACGTCCCCGACCACGCGCAGCTCGTCACGGCATGCCGCTCGTGGACACGCGCGCAGGCCCTGGCCGTCGTCGACGTCTGTCTGACCGGCAACGTCGACGCACTGCCCGTGAAGGAGTAGCCGTGCCCGAGACGCCTTTCATCCCCGCCCGGCACCCCGAGATCAGGGCCGAGCTCACCCAGTGGCTCGGCGACCCGGGCGAACTCGGCGGGCCCGAGACCTGGGCCCGGGGGCTTCGACCTCAAGACCGTTGCTTAGACGTCGCTTCTTATGGCGTGATCGTTCGTTGAGCCGTGCATGACGGATCTCGTGGAGCGGCTGGTGCCGGACGAGTTGTGGGTACTGTTCCGGCGGGTGGTGCCACCAACTGTGGTGATACGCCCGCAGGGCGGCGGCCGACGCAGGGCCAGTGACCGTGAAGCCCTGGCCGCGATCATCTTCGTGGCGACCTCGGGCTGCACCTGGCGACAACTGCCGCCGGTGTTCGGCCCGGCCTGGCCCACGGTCTACCGCCGGTTCGCCCAGTGGAGCCGGGACCGGGTCTGGGCCAGGCTCTACCGCGTGATCCTCGACGAACTCGGAGCGCGAGGCGAGCTGGACTGGTCCCGGTGCGCGATCGACTCGGTCAGTCTGCGGGCCGCAAAAGGGGGCCGCTGCTCTGATCTGCGACCGGAACGGGCTGCCGCTGTCCCTGGGCATTTCCGGCGCGAACATGCATGACAGCCTGGGCCTGGAGCCGCTCGTCCGTGGCATCCCGCCCATCCGCTCCCGCCGCGGCCCCCGGCGCCGGAAGCCGGCGAAGCTGCACGCCGACAAAGGCTACGACTACGATCACCTGCGGCGATGGCTGCGCCAGCGGGGCATCCGTCCTCGCATTGCCCGCAAGGGCATCGAGTCCTCACAGCGGTTGGGCCAGCACCGCTCGGTGGTGGAGAGAACCGTGTCCTGGCTGGCCAACTACCGACACCTCCACCGGCGCTACAAACGCAAGGCCAAACACTTCCTCGCCTTCGTCGCCATCGCCGCAGCCCTCATCGGTTGCCGTCGGCTCGCCCGCACTACTCTCCCGACATGACCAACGAAGCTGCCGTATGGCACCGGCTCGCTGCCCTCCTGCCGCCCGACGACACCCAGGCCGTCGTGGACTACTGGAGCATCGGCGAACAGGAAGGCGGCCTCGAACTGCTTGTCTCCGCCCTACTGCGGCACCAAGTGCCCATCGACGAGACCACCCGGGCCGAGATAGCCGTTGTCTGCGAAGCCTGGGGGATGTGGCCCCATACACTTGCTCCGCGTCTCTCCCAGTGCCCCGGCAGTGAAACCGCCTCAGTCCTGCAACTGATCGAAAACACGACCAGCGCACCCATGCCTGCGACCACAGCCAGCTTGGGCGATCAGCTCGTCCTGGTCCCCTGGATCAGTTGCACCACATGCGGCCAGACTCTAGCCCGCACCCACACCCTCGAGCCGTGGGGCATGTCCCTTACTCCTGAGCACTACGTCATTCTGGACACCGGCCAGGGCACCATCCGCCACCTCTTCACGCAGGGAAAGGGCTGGGAAGCGCTGACAGCACTCCGCAACTCGTGCGAGAAACCAGAGCTCGCTCAGCCATAAGGAACGGCGTCTTAGGCTCGCCGGGCTCCCGGGACAGCAGCGTGCTGAGGAACTGGCCGAGGGTGGGCTCGCTCTGCTTCGTCCGCTTGGCCCCCGCTGTGGTCTTCGAGGCGGCTGCCTTCTTGGTCGAGGGCTTCCTCACGGGGGTGGCCGCGTCTCTGGGGGCCGTGATCTTCCATGCGGTGGTCTTCTTCGGAGCGGGCTTGTTGGCCGTGCCCGCCATCGCCGCCGGAGCTGCGCCGGGGGCGGTCTCCTCTGTCCGTGGCTGCGGCAGGACAGTCGTGTCCTCGCTGTCCGCAACGGCACGGGGCGCGGAGTCGGCCGACCGCGCGGTTGCCGGCTTCGCCGCGTGTGCCGAAGGCCTGTCCGTGAGCGCTGCGGACAGCCACTTCTCCTCGGCCTGGAGCTTGTTCAGGCGTGCGATGATCGTTGCCTGCTCGGCCTGGTTGGCTTCAAGGGCGGCGGCCAGGTGCGCCGCGTAGGGGGGTTGGATCGGGGTATCGACCGGGTTGGTGGCCATGGAGATCACGCTCTCCTTGTGCGTTGGTGGCGGATGCTACTCGCCGCACCTGTGGGCAGGTTGGCGTATCCGACCAGCTCACGTCCGTGTGAAGCCGGATTCACCCGCCCGCTAAAAGAGGACGCCCGAAGACGCGGGCCGGCGGCAGTTCGCCGACGGGCTCCTGCGTGACCGAGACGCAGTCGTCGCCGGATTGTCGAGCACCTGGAAAGCCGGCCAGGACGAAGGCCAGGTCAACCCGGGTCAAACCCACTCAAACGCGCCGACTATGGCCCGGACCCGCATCCTGCTGAGGAACTGATCGGCTGCGCTCCGCTCCAGCCGTCAACGTCCCAAGAGGCCGCCTCGACGCGTCGGCCACGTCAAGCCGAGCACGAGAGGGTTCGTGACCACCCAATACGCCGGGTGCACCCAGCCTCTTTCCTTGGCCAGAAGACCCGGTCCGTCCTCACGGTTCAAACGGCGCATGAGCCCGTCGTATGCCGGGCCTCCGCCGACCAGAAGTAGCGGAGCGAAAAGCACCGCACCGCTCCAGACAGCGCACCGGAGCGCGAGTTGAGGAAACCCACCTATGCGCACTGGATGAGTATCGCTCAGCAACCCCGACCGGCAGGGCAGGATCATGTTCGACAGAACGGACCTGAACATCACAAGATCAGCGACAGAGCCGAGAAACGGGCCCACTTTCCGTATCCCTCCGGTCTCGTACATCCTGGTCAGTGCTGCGGAGAGGGTTGAATGGCCACGCTGGAGATCAGCGAGTTCATGGCTGCGTTCTGCTGGGTGATGGCCGCGGCGAGGGAGGACGTGTCGGCGAGGACGGCCGCGAGGGAGGACAGGCCAGGGAGGGGCACCGCGAGGGAGGACGTGTCGGCGAAGACTGCCGCGATACCGAGCCCTGAAGGAACGTCGATCGCGGCGAGGCCCTCGGCATCCTGGATCAGCGGTTCGGCGTCGTGGGCCATTTCGAGGGCGAGCACGGAAACGTCGTCCGCGGCGCCTACAGCGGAAGTCTCCGGCGCGCGCGTATGGGGTGTCTCCCCGACCGCTCCAAGGCATCCAGCGCCCCGGTGCTCCGGTGTGGACGGCGGCGCCGTGTCGGTCTCGGCGGGGGCCGGCTCCGGGGACGATGCGACGGACATGTACGTGCTCTCCTTTGCTATGAACCAGCGCTTCTACTTACTGGCGACGGCAAAGGGCCGTTCCGGCAATAAATCTCGACACATGGCATGTGATCTGTGTCACATTGTCGGGGAGTGGTCGGGATCGGCGGCCTGGGCCTGGGCGAACGTGCCGTAGTCGGTGCCGCGGTTGATCAGGGTGAGGTCCATGTCCCCTGCGGTGAACCGGCCGGTGAAGTACCAGCCCGTCGCCGCTGTGGGCACGCGACCGGTGACCGAGATCCGCGCCGCGCCTTCGTGGCGCGGGCTCCGCGGCTGGTGCTCGACGCGCGGGGTGTTCTCGTAGAGGAAACGGATCTCGGCGGTGCCCGAGTTCTCGGGCGCGTTCACGGTGGCGTTGCTCGAGTGGGAGGAGCTCTCCGCGGTCCGCAGGGTCGCGTGGAGGCTCCAGTAGGTCTGCTCGATGGTGAGGTACGTGGTGATGGGGCCGCGGTTCCCGCCCTCAGGTATTCGGCTCTTCGGGCTCGGTGTGAGGACGGCCCGCCAGGTACCGCCCACCCAGGGCCGGCCGATGAAGTGGTGGATACCCGGCCAGCGCCAGGCCCACTTGTCAAAGACGATCACCAGGTACCCGACGAGGGCCGGGATGTACGCAAAGACGAACCGCAGCTGGGTGGGGTAGAGGCCGAGGACGAACAGCGCGACCGTGTACACGGTCGCGGCGACAGTCGCGCCCAGGCGGATGGTGGCGGCGGGGGTCATCTCTTCCTTCACACGTAGTTGAGGTAGGTCCAGGCGGCGCGGACCAGCTTCCGTCCGTCGACCGGCCGCCACTTCTGGCCACGCCCGAACAACGGCTTGATCCCGTTCGGCTCCACAAGCGACTTCGGCTCCATGAACCAGGGATGGAGACTGCGCTGAAGGTACTGCAACGCCCCGCGAACGGCGTCGTCGAACGAGCCCGCGGTCAGCACGTGGTCCGGCACGTTGTAGACGAGGCACTCGGAGAAGTACGACGGCAGCGGATCGATCACCTTCTGCTCGGCGAGGTCGTTCTCGACCGACTTGAACACGCGGACGACGAACTTATAGCGGTGGTTGGTGCGCTCGTTCTTGGCCCTCCCATTCACCAGCTGCTGACGGGGCCAGTTGACAATCTCCGTCCCATCACGGCAGTAGACGATGCTCCCCTCGATGCTCTGGCTCAAGGACCCGTCGGTGAACTGCACGTACTTGAAGCAGGGCACGACGTCGGCGCTCGGCCGGCTGCCGGGCACCTCGGGGATGCAGAACGCGACGTTGTGGTCGTCGTCGACCGTGCCGAGCGCGTTCTCCAAGGCCGCGTGCAGCTCCTGTCGCAGCACGCGAGGCTTCCACGGCCCGTCATACCGGTGTATCCAGCGCCCACCGAACCAGAACCTCTGCGGGTCGATCTGTGCGTGGAACGGGTCGTTGATCTGTACCTTGATGTCGACGTCGCTGTCATTACGCACGTTCGTCTTGTTCGGGTACGACCCCTTCGCCTCCACCGTGATGTCGAGGTCCGCGAAGGGGCCGTGGGCGGCCACTGCCTCCCTGACCATCCGCTCGGCACGTCGCTGCCGCTCGGCCTCAGCCGACCCCGCAGGCTTCTGCCATCTCAGCAGCCGCTCCAGCCGCTCCTCAACACTCAGCTGACGGTCCATCCGCGCCCCTCTCGATACCGGACCACTCCCGAGCGGAGTCTCCCAGACGAGCCGGTAGCGGCGACCTCCGCCGACTGAGTGCCCGCGACTGAGTGCCCGGCGTCCCTGAGGTCGACCCGTGCACGGCGGCGTGCGCCGGACTGCCACGGGCCTCCCCACTGCGCGTCATGGGCGGCGGACCAGCGGCACCGCCGTGAATCTGAGGATCACCGCCGCACGCCGCCTGGCCCGCGCCGCAGCCGGGCACCGTGACGCGGCAGCCAGCCTGCGCGCCCGCGCGGACCTGACGGTCTGACGCCGGCTCTGGCGCCGGGCGGTGCGGCACCGCGAGGATGGGCAGGACACCCAAGGAAAGCCACAGGGGAAGGGCGCCGATGGAGGACTTCTTCGCGAAGCTGGGCCGATTCTGGCCTGCGGGCCGCCGCGATCTGCACTGGCACATCCTGCCGACCCCGGCCGAGGCCGACGCCCTCATCACCCCCTACCAGCACCTCGTGCCGCCGGGCCTGCAGAGCGTGGGTGCCGACGGGATGCACTGCACGCTCCTGCACGCCATCGGGCTGGGCCGCGACGACGTCGACACCGACGCGCTCGTGAAGGACGTCGCCTCCCGCGTCAGCACCGTGCGGCCCTTCACCCTGACGTTCGACCGGCCTGCCGTTGGCCCTTTCGCGATCGAGCTCAGCGGCTGGCCCGGACGCCCGTTCACCGTGCTCGTGGACGCCGTCACGCAGGCGACGGCGTTCACGGGAGCCGCGTTCAAGCCGGGACCGAGCCGGTACCCGCACATGTCGACCGCCTACACCACCGCCGGCGCCGAGCACGTCGATTCCGTCACTCTCAAGGCGGACCTGGCCGGCATCGACCGACCGCTGTCCGCCACCGTCCTCGCCGACCGGATCCACCTGGTCGAGCAGTGGCACGACGGCACGCACATCCGGTGGACCCCGATCGCCGAAGTCCCGCTCGCGGGGGCGGGAGCATGACCGGATTCCCCGGACGGCGCCCAATCTATGGCGACGCCGTCCACATCACCGTCGGCGCCGACCTTCTGGTCTTCGCCGGGAAGATCATGACCCGGGGCACCCTGAGCGACGGCCGCGGCTTCGCGGAGCTCGTCCTGCCGGACGCCGATGCTCAGCAGCGGCGCGACCTTGAGCGCGCCGGGCACTACCAGTACGAGATCTACCTCGAAGGCCGGCTGCTCTACTCCTCACCGGAGTTGACCCTCCGCGACACCCGGCGGGACGACGCTGGCGCCCTGGTGGTGACAGGCTCCCCCTGACCGACCGTCGAAGCAGACAGCGGGCCCGCCCCCTCAGCGCCCGTGCCACGGGGTCGGGCAGGAGGGTCCTGCCCGACCCCGCAGGTCAGTCGATCAGGCTGTGCAGCCCTACCGTGCAGGCCCCGGCTGCGAGGACACCGGCGAGGACCGCCTTGGGGTAGGACTTCTCGGCGAAGAAGGTCAGCACGCCGATGCCGATGCTGCTGACGACGGCTATGAAGAGGATCAGCGCGGTGCGCTGCGACAAGAGCGCCGGCTTCACGGCGGGGGCGGGTTCGGGCGTTCTGGGTGGATCAGGATGCGCGGACGCGGGGGAGTGCTGGTCCCGAGCCATCGGGATTCTCCTAGAAGGCGGAGGAGCAGAAACGACGGACACCTGCGTGGTGTCGTCCGCGGGGATGTGCGCCGCGCGGTCGGCGCTCCTGCTGCGACTCTCTGCCTGAGAGCGTCCCTGTGGGGTCTCGGCCCGGCCCAGGGTGGGCATTTCCAGCGTAGCGGCGATCGGCGCGGGTGTTGCCCCAGATGTCTGGCGGCTGGTCATCGGTACTGCCTCCGGCGTGAGTTCGACATGGCGGGCGGGACAGTGGCAGCTCTCAGGTGCTTGCGTCTCGTCCTGCCGGGCACGGCTTCTTCACCCCCTGGGGCCGGAAGCCGGGACCCGGACAGCAGCGGCCGGGGGAAAGATCCGGGGCATGGCGAAGGCCCGGACACCGGGTCCGGGCCTTCGCCATGCCCACATGATCTCTAGTGAGTCGAATGCTGCTGACGCTGCGGGGCATGGCGGGACATGATCGCTTGCTTCACAGCAGGGTGGCTACTCTTCGACCGGCCTCATCTCGGCTCGAAAAGCGCGCGGGCCTTCAGATCGTTGATGATGTCGGTCCACGGCTGTTGTCCCGAGTCCGGCAGGCGCGGGAGTGTCTCACGCATGGCGGTGAGGACTGCTGGATGCTCCTGTTGGAAGCGCAATGACCAGGATGCCGAACGGAGGACGTCTAGCAGTTCGGTAAGGACCCGTTCAGGCGCTGAGTGATGCCGCAGCACGTCGGCAGCACAATCTGGACTGATGCTGGGCCGTGCTTCCACCTGGCCGTCTTCGTTGAGGAACAGGCCCTCCACGACTCCTTGCCGGTAGGCGTCTGGCCAGCGTTCTGGGTTGTCTGCGCATGCTCGGATGCCATCGTTGCGTACAACGAATGTCTCGCGGGCCGCCCGTTGGCCCACGGCCACTCCGAGGCGCCGCTGCTCTGGTTCCTCAAGGCCCGGGACATTCGCAGCATCCAGTCGAGCAGCCAGGTCCCCGCTGGAGAAGATGCCCTCGCGCAGGTCATGTACCAAAGGTTCAACAGCGCCTAGGAGCACGGCCTGAAGTCTCGCCAGGGCCCACCGCACCCACAGCAGGGCGCCGTGCACGCACGCCTCGACTACCTCGGCGGTGATCTCGTGTACAACGGGACGGCCGTGCCCGGTCCCGAAGCGGTTGCGCAGTTCACGAAGCTGCGACGCCATCTTCTTCGCGGCGTTCGGGATCTGTCGTAGGGGGTCGTTCGGCGGCAGACCGTTTTCAGCGGCGTGTTCGACAACGGTGTGTGCGTGAGCGAGGACCTTGTCGTATTCGTCTTTGTCCCCTGTCACACGTCCGTGCGACACGAGGACGACGCGTGCGACACATTCGACAAGCTCCTTCGCCGAACCTACGACCAGAGGACGATCGTTTGCCGCGATGGCTGCCCCAAGGCGCCCATAGTGGTCAGAGATTGCCTGCCACGACTCCTCCTGGAGCCACTCGGCCCGCGGTAACGCTTCCTGCACCAAAATGCTGATCACGGGATCATCATCCCCCCGATGCCGACGTCCAGCGCATCCCGATCGCGGACAGCTGTTCCACCCGCTCCGGGGACAACGTCGCGGCCCTGCTGCGCTGGTTCCCGACCCACGCCCCGAGCCGGAACTCCCGCTCCTCCTGGTCCTCGCCGACGACGATCCGTTCGACGTGCTTCCTCGGCACCCGCAGGTGCCCCTCGCGCTCGAAGAACTGGCGGGCGGCCTCGTAGTTCAGCGCCCACTTGTCAGCCTGCGTACGGCGCGGCTGAGGCTTCTCCTCCTCGCTCGCGGGTGTGATCCCGAGGACCTGCTCACACATCCACTGCTGCACGGCCGTGAGCTTGTCCCAGCCCAGCCGCTGCGCCCGCACCCACCGCCCGAGGTCCTCGCCCTGGTGCATCACCTCACCGGGCTCGGTCGGCAGCGTGCCGCCGACCTCCTCCAGGTGGATCCGGACGAGGTGGAAGGCGCGCTGCCACTCCACCGGCCAGGCCGGACACCACGACGGGTCGATGTCCTCCAGCTGCTCGCGCCGCTCGTCCGACAGCGCCCCGGCCGACGACTCCACCGGCAGACCCTCGGCACGCCGCTGCTCGATCTCGGCCGCCTTCCGGGCAGCGGCCCGCGCGTTCTTCAGCCAGATGCCGACCTTGTACCCCTGGTACGTGGCATCGAGCGGGGCCAGGAGGTGCCCGTTCGTCTCGGCCCACCCGCGCGCGGCGGACAGGCCCTCCTCCCAAGCGACATCGAAGTGCGACCAGACCATGCCCAGCTTCTCCAGCTGGCCGATGCGGTCCTCGTCCATGTCACCGCGGGCGTAGAAGCGCCGGTTGTCCGCGATCCACTGCCCGAGGGGGAAGTTGGCGAGCGAGGCCGGCCACCCGACCCCCTCCGCCTCTTCACCCTCCGGCACGCGGTACGTGAACGGCACCTTCAGGTCCCCGTGCTCGCGCGCGAAGATGACAGCGGCCTCCACGCCGCGCCGCCAGTGCTCGTGCTCCGGGTTGAGAACCCGCAGGTTGATGAACGCGGCGAGGGCGGCCGGGTCGCGGGGCGTGGAGAACTTCAGCAGGGCCTTGGCGGGGGCGCTGACGCCTCCGGAGCCCTCGCCGCTCCCGCCCGTGTTCTTGCCGCTCTCGTCCTTGCTGACGGGCTTGTAGCGGCTCGGGGCCTGCTGCTCCGCGAGGGTCTCCACGATCCGGGCGTCGTGCGCCCGCAGCGCTTCCAGTAGCTTGGCGAGCCCGCCGAACGCCCGGGAGGTCAGCATGTTGTCCGCTGTCTCCCCGGGCCCGAGCAGGACCGGCACGACCAGGCTGGCCATCTTGCCCTCGCCCGGCTGCATCCGCAGCGCCCGGCCGACCGCCTGGACGAGGTCGGGCATCGAGCCGCGTACGTCGGCCCAGTACACGGAGTCGCAGTTCTTGGTGTCGACGCCCTCGCCCAGGACCTTCACCGAGGACAGGAAGCACTTCTCCACGACGGTGCCGTCCGTGGCGATCCCGGCCGCGAACTCTCCAAGGAGCCGGCGGCGGTGGAGCGGCTTGTGGTCGCCGCACAGCCAGTCCGCCCAGATCGTCTTCGGGTACAGCTCGGGGTCCGAGGCGTGCAGCTGCGCGGCGACGTCCGGGAGGCCGGCCGCGAACGCTTCGGCCTCCTTCACCACGTGGTGGAACACGAGCGTGCGCCGGAAGCCCTCCTCCGCGGACGCCTTCACCAGGGCGGTCTGGAGCGCGGCGAGCCGGGCCCCGCGGACCTCTGCCGAGCGGCCTTCGGCGCCCAGGAGCTGGGCGGCCTGGAGGGCGGTGTCGGTGACGTCCACGCACACGACCTGGTACGGGGCACAGATTCCCCGGTCGATGGCCTCCGAGAGCGTCAGGGTGAAGCAGCGGCTGCCGAAGGGGCCCTCGGGGTCGTCTTCCATGCTCGCCACCAGCTCGCCCGGGGCGCCGGCCTCGTCCTCGTCCCCGAGCTGCCACAGCCGGGGCGTGGCCGTCATGTAGAGGCGGCGCAGGGACGGGATCTTCTGGTTGTCGTGGACGACCGCCCACGGCTTGCCGATCCGGCCCGAAACCCGGTGGGCCTCGTCCACGACGATCAGGTCCCAGGCCGCGAGGCCCCCGGCGTGCGCCCGCTCCAGCGTGCCCAGACCGAGGCTGGCGTACGTGGCGTACACCGTGACCTTGTCCAGGCCCCGCGTCCACTCCACCAGCTCGTCCACGTCCGTAGTGCTGGGGAAGGACACCTCCTCACCCCGCAGCGAGGACACCCCGATCATCGGGCCCCGGCGGCCTCCCTCGCGCCACGCGGCCTCGGTCTGGGCGAGCAGGTCCAGCGAGGGCACGAGCACCAGCACACGGCCCGCGTGGAGCTCCTCCGCGCTGCGGACCGCCACCCGGGTCTTCCCGGACCCGGTCGCCATGATCACCTGTGTCCGAAGCCCTCGTTCGGGCACAAGTGATCTTGCTGGCAATTCGAGGGCGCGCACGACCGCGTCAATGGCTTCTCGCTGGGCTGCCTCGCGCTGATCAGCGTGGTCTGTGCTCGACATCTCGCCTGCCTTCTCCTGCGGTGCCGTCTGGTCGATTCGAGCGGCGGAAACGGGAAAACTGCACGTAGAGAAGCCATAGGGGCTACGACTGGACTGACGCGATCGGCTGATTCATCCGCCCCGCCGGAACACCAGCAACGCGCTAGGTGGATCTCGATGCCGTCTCTTAAGAACCCAAGGTGACATCATCTGTCTCCAGAGTTTATCCTGGATACAGATTGAAGCACACTGCGAATCCGGATACCGAAGACAATTTGGTTCCCAGCAGAGTCCGCGCCCCCTAGGCTGACGGGCATGAGACAAGCCACATCGTGGCGGAGCCTCTACGGATGGTTCTGCTCCTTACCTGCCTTCAGTCAAGGCGTCATCTTCTTGGCCTTCTTCCTAGCCCTCGGCCTGCCCCTCCTGGGCCTGCTACAAGGGGAGGCCACCCCCAGGGGTAACGAGAAGAGTCCGCAACAGCCATCACGGCATGCGGTGGCCTATCACGGTGGTGAAGGAGCAGCACTCGGCGCACTCCACTCCGGCAGGGTGAACCCGTTGACTGTCCAAGTCGACGATGCCGCACGGCTCGCATGTCAGCTCATTGCCCCTCCCGGCAGGACGGGAACAGCTCCCGATACCGAAGAAGACTGGTATCAAGGATGCATTGACACCCTGGCCGGAAGACCACCCAATCCACCTAACTGACGCGCCCCCGACCCCACCCGAGTGGCCGCTGCTTTCGGTGGGCCGCGCAGAGCGTGGCGCACCGTCAGGGCGCCCAGCACCCTTGGTGGCTGGAGCGCAGCGGAGGCCACCGGGCAGGCCGGGGCCCCAGGCCCCCTGGAGGCGCCGCCGGCAGGGGGCCTTAAGGCGGGGGAGCGCAGCGGACTCGCCCGACCTGGGTGGAGCGAAGCGGAAGCCAGGTCAACGGGACAAAGTCCCGCCGGTCGGAGAGCGCAGCGAACGGACCGTCACCCGGCTTGCGAAGCAAGCCGGGTGAGCGGGACGCGCAGCGTCCCGCCAGCGCTCCCGCGG